>JBMDXQ010000001.1:0-2002 GCA_048594975.1 Vicinamibacterales bacterium
GAGCTTGCTGAAAAACTCTTCGTTGGGGGCAATTGATAGGTTTCGGTGTGCGCCGATGGACGGCCTGTGAGGCGGCGACCCCTTGGCTCAGAGTGGCATTCAGTTGGGTGCCGAGCGAATTGTGTTTTCTGGGTCTTCGACGAAGCCAGGCGACAGAGGTTCGGCTTGCACATCAATTGTACTGCGCGAACCGCTCAGAAGTAAGGTTTGACGCGGATGACGTCGCCAGCGCATCGTTCGAGCTCTCTCATCGACTGTGAGGTGAGCATGAGCGGCGCACCAAAATGGCAATGTCAATGTTCGGTCGATGTCAACGTGCCGGTCTCGTTTGCCTGGGCGTACATGACGGACATCCGCAACTGGAACGACCCGCCCGCTGAGTTTACTCTCGAGGGGCCATTCATCGAGGGCACTCGGGGCATAACCCAGATGCCCGGACGGCCACCGGCATTGTGGACCATTCGTGATGTGGAGCCAGGCCGTGCGTACACGATCGAGGGCGGCTCGTTCCTGGAACGAGCGGTGCTCCTAGTGCACTGGCGATTCGACCCGCTATCGGAGCGCACGGCGAGACTCACGCAGCGGTTGGAGTTGCTCGGCGAGAATGCCGCCACCTACGTCGACGAGATCAAATCGGCGTTCGAACCGAACCTGGAGCCCGGGATGCGAAGGATCGCGCAGATGATGGAGCTGCGTCACAGTGAAGCCGGCGCAGCACGACTAGAAGGCTGCTAAAGAGATATCACTTTAGGGATCGACAGATCGTCGATCGCGTACTACCATGTCGGGCATGCGAGGAGACGACCGCCAGCCCGATGCGATGTTCAGTTATGTATCTGCCGAACAGCGCGTGCCGCCGGACCACCCGCTGCGGGCGATTCGCGCCTTGGTCGATGACGTGCTGCGCGACATGTCGCGCGAGTTCGATGGGCTGTATGCCCGGGTCGGTCGGCCGTCGATTCCTCCTGAGCGCCTCCTGCGGGCCCAACTGCTCCAGATCTTCTATTCGATTCGCAGCGAGCGTCTGTTGATGGAGCAGTTGGATTACAACCTGCTGTTCCGCTGGTTCGTTGGGATGGACATGGACGAGCCGATCTGGGACCCGACGGTCTTCACCAAGAACCGCGACCGGCTCCTGAATCAGGAGATCGCGCGCAGCTTCTTCCGTCGTGTCGTCGAGCGGGCCCAGGGCTTGATGTCGGACGAACATTTCACCGTCGACGGGACGCTGATCGAAGCCTGGGCGAGCCAGAAGAGCTTTCAGCGGAAGGATGGCGACACGGACGGGGACGGCAGCGACTTCCGCGGGCAGCAACGGAAGAACGACACGCATGCCTCGAAGACTGACCCCGACGCGCGGTTGTATCGCAAGTCGAACGGCGCCGAATCGCGGCTCGCGTATTTGGGCCACCTCTTGATCGAGAATCGCCACGGCCTGATTGCCGACGCGATGGCGACGACTGCGGACGGCACCGCGGAGCGCGAGGCCGCAACATTGATGGTGCACGAGCAGTGGCAGCGCGCGCCGTGGCGCCGCCGCACGCTGGGGGCCGACAAGGCGTACGACACCTTCGACTTCGTGGATTTGATGCGGGAGTTGAACACTACGCCGCATGTCACACAGAACCTGGCGCGATCGGGGGGCAGCGGCGTTGACGGCCGCACCACCCGTCATGAGGGCTATGCGATGAGTCAGCACGCGCGCCCCCGCATCGAACCGGCCTTCGGGTGGCTGAAGACAATCGCCTGGATGCGTAAAGTCAAGTTACGCGGCCTCCCGAAGGTCGATTGGCTCTTCGTCTTCGCGAGCGCGGCCTTCAATCTGATTCGATTGCCCAAACTGCTGGTGCGAGCCGCATGACGAGGGCGACGTATCTCCGCTCGGCCGTTCGGCGTCCTCGCACAGCCGTGCCACGGCCAACAGCGATCGGCTGAAGACTTGATTCGACGACATGAACGAGGCAGAGACGGCCATGATCACCGGTTTTTCAGCGGCCTCCTA
>JBMDXQ010000010.1:0-2316 GCA_048594975.1 Vicinamibacterales bacterium
GGCCGTCTACCTCTTCTGGGACGCGCGCCACTCCGCGCCGGAGCGAGCCCGGGACCTCGGGAACGAGCTGGCCGACCGGCTACGCGAGGGCGGATTCTCCGTCGACAGGGTGCTGGTCGAGGACCTGCGCCCGGTCCCCGCGGTCTGCGCGATGGGGCGGCCTCAGGGCGGATGAACATGGACCGCAACACCGTGTCGCGTTCCCATGACATGAGAGAGACCACTCGGCTGTCGAGCTTGGCCATCCGACCCAGGATTCAAGCGGAATCCAGACGTCGCTAATGGGTCCATATCGTGCCTCCGCTACTGGAAGGGCCCCGGAAACGGGGCTTTTCCTGCGAACTTGACCACGTGTCATCGGCACTGTCGGCCTAGCGAAAGCCGACCGCGGTCACGGGCCGGCGGGGGCGTCTGGATCGGCTTCGCGTGACCTGGTACCGTCCAGTGAGTCAGCGACTACTTGAAGGAGGGGTGACTTGATGACTGTCGTTTCCACGCCACTCCTCGACGCCGCCTGACCGAGCAGCACTAACCACTGCGCTCCGCCTCGCGGCGCCGATCCTGCTTTTTCCGCGAGAAGGAGTCCGAAGTGCCCGAACTACTGGTCCAGGCGCGGACGATGCGCCTGTACGCAATGGACGCCTGGGTCTCCGACCCCGACGTCCTGACAGACGAATCTCGGTTGCGCAACGCGCTTCGCGCCGGCGCGCGGGCGGGCGGTGCGACGGTTCTCGACGAGACCTTCTACGTCTTCTCGAACGGCGCCGTCACCGGCGTGCTCGTGCTCGCACAATCGCATCTCAGCCTCCACACGTGGCCGGAGCTCTCACTGGCGAACGTCGACCTGCTCTCGTATGGCGACGTGCAGGGCGAGGCGGTGCTCAGTGAGATTCGCGAACGCCTCGCGGTCCAGCGTGCCGACGTGACCTGCGTCCCTCGCGCCGTTGGCTGATCCGGTCGTCGACGAGGTCGCGCGCGCAGTCGCCCTGGCCGAGGGCCCTCGCGGCGTCGAGGCCGTGCTTGCTGCGCTCGCGCGCCTCGAGCCGGTCTCCGTACGTGCGCTGAGCCGCGCGGCGGACCTGCCCGTCCCAATCGTCGCGGCTGTCTGCGGGGAGCTACGCCAACGCGGCCAGGTCTCGGAGACACGTCCCGTTCAGTTCACGCTCGAAGGACGACGACGATTTGCGACAGGCGGAGCGCCAATCGAGACGGCTTGCCCGGCATGCGGCGGCCGCGGTGTGGCGCTCCCACATGCCGTCGCACGGCTGCGGCGTGGCCTCACATCCCTCGCGGATAAAGCGCCGGCGCCGCTCGTTGAGCTCGACCAGTGCCACTGCACCCCGAAGACGAAGCTGCGCCGCGCGCTGGCGATGCACGGGGCCGGTGCGATCGGCGGCCGCCGGATCTTGCTGCTCGGTGACGACGATCTGATGTCCGTCGCGCTCCTCCGGTTCGCCCGCCAGTTCCGCGTGGTCATCGAGGAGCTCGCCGTCCTAGACATCGACCAGCGGCTGCTCGACTTCATCGGCGCCGAGCTCGACGATGCGCCGTTTCCGCATCGACGCTTGCGCTGGGACGCCCGCCGGCCGCTCCCGTCGTCGCTCGCCGGCCGCTTTGACACGGTTTTCACCGATCCGCCGTACACGGCGGCGGGCGCGCGCCTGTTCCTGGCGCGGGTCGTCGAGGCTCTGCGCGGCGAGAGCTCGAGCGTCTTCCTCTCGTTCGGCTCGCGCCGGCCGGGCGTGCATTTCGAGGTACAGCGCACGATTGTCGAACTCGGACTGGAGATCCGCTCACTGACGCGCGACTTCAACGACTACGTGGGCGCTGGCATCCTGGGCGGCACGAGTCATCTCTACCACCTCGCCGTCGCAACACACGCCTCGATCGGTGAGTCGCTCTACACGGGCGCGAGAACTAGAGCTGATGCCACGTCGTCCACCAGTCGTCGGCGCGCGACACGGTCTTGAGCTGCAAGCGTTCTGCAAGCATCAGGCTTCCGCGGCGATGTCACCGTGTTCCGCCCAAATGCACGGCCACGGCCGAAACTGGCTCGGAGCCTGCATTTCTGCGGAACACGCGGAACGCGTGTACGCGATCGAGGCGGCTCATAACCCGGAGGTCCCAGGTTCAAATCCTGCCCCCGCTACCTCCACGAAGGCCCTGGAAACAGGGCCTTCGTGCTCTGCGGCGAAGACGATGTCGAGGTGGCCCCGCTTGCTCTCGGCTCGCAGCGGCACGCTGGACTCCATCTCCGCGGACACCGGCCACCAGCGTTCGACCGCGAACCCGCCCGCGGACGAGCGCGTTCTCGCG
>JBMDXQ010000100.1:0-58600 GCA_048594975.1 Vicinamibacterales bacterium
GCGGTTCGATTTCGTGCCGCGCGTCCGGATCGTGATCCACTGGTTGCGATTGCCGCCGTCGTTGCGAAACAGGTAGGCGGGGCCGTGGTTGGTGGTGAGGACGACATCAAGGTCGCCGTCCCTGTCGTAGTCGGCGTAGGCCGCGCCACGGGCGACGACGGGACGAGAGAAGTCGGCGCCAAGCGTGGCGGTGACGTGCTCGAAGCGGCCCGCGCCAAGGTTTCGGAAGACGAGCGGCGACTGCCGGTACTGCACCTTGGGCTGAACCCGCCCGATTTCCTCCTCGATGTGACCGTTGGCCGCGAGGATGTCCTGCCAGCCGTCGAGGTCGTAGTCGAAGAAGAACACTCCGAAGGCCAGATACAGCAGCGAGACGCGGCCAACCGTGGAGCGCGGCGCCTCGTCGACAAACAGGCCTTTCCCCTCGTTGTGGTAGAGCCCGAGCATCTGGTTCGAGAAGTTGCCGACGAGCAGGTGCGGCCGGCCGGACCGATCGTAGTCGGCGGCATCCACGCCCATCGCTCCGCGGGCGGTGCCTTCCTCGCTGTAGGCGACGCCGGCGCGCAGCCCGCCTTCCGTGAAGGTGCCGTTCTGGTTGTTGCGATACAGCTTGTTCGGCTGCGTGTCGTTGGCGACGAAGAGGTCGGGCCAGCCGTCCACGTCGTAGTCGAGCACCGCGACGCCCAGCGACTTGCTCGTCGGATCGGCGATCCCCGCCTTCTGGCTCGCGTCCTCGAACTTCCCGCCCCCGACGTTGCGATACAGCTTCGACGAGGTCCCCTTGTAGGACTCGGGCGTACAGTACGACTTGCTGACGCCGTCGAGCGAGCACCAGAGGTCGGTCTTCGGCGTCCACTGGACGTAATTGGCGACGAAGAGATCGAGCCGGCCGTCCTTGTCGTAATCCAGCCACGCGGCGCTGGTGCCGAAGTCCGCGTTGGCCATGCCCGCCGCCTTCGTCACGTCCCTGAACTTCCCGCCCCCGAGATTCTGGAACAGGCGATCGCCTTCGAGCGCGGTCACGTAGAGGTCCTGCTTCCCGTCGTTGTCGTAATCGCCGGCGGCAACGCCCATGCCGTACAGCTCGACGTCCAGCCCGCTGCCCGGCGTGACGTTCGCGAACTTGCCGGTGCCGGTGTTCCGGTACAACGCGCTGAGCGACCGCCGTCCCGGCCGGGCCGTCCAGTCGCGGCTGTTGACCAGGAAGATGTCGAGCCAGCCGTCACCGTCGAAGTCGAAGAAGGCGCCGCCGGATCCGAGCGTTTCCGGCAGCCACTTCTTTCCGGCGCGCCCGCTGTTGTGCGTGAACTTGACGCCCGCCGCCGCGGTCGCGTCGGTGAACGTCACGCCGCCGGATTGCGCGGCCGGCGAACCGGAGACCACGGCCGACACGAGCGCCAGGATCGCGAGTCTGTTCATGACCTAGTCGTTTCCGCCGATACGGGTGTTGGAGTTCGTGTGTCTCTTCGTCAGGATCGCGCCGGCGCGATCGTCCCCAGGCAGCGGCACGCTCTCGTGCTCGTGGATCTGCTGCCGCTCGTTGTTCTCTTCCGGCCGGGCCAGCCGCCGCTCGCCGGTGATGGCCTGCGCCGCTTCCTCGGCCTTGAAGCGCTGGAACAGCTGTTCCTCGCGCGCGGCCGCCTGCACGTTCCCCAGGCCACGGTGCGCCAGCATCGCCGTGTAGTGCAGCTGCACGTCCTCGGGGTCGATCGTGTAGACCTCGTCCAGCACCTGCAGCGATTCCTGGTACTCCCGCGACAGGAACAGAATGCGTGCGAGCTGGTTGAGCGCCACGCGGTCACGCGGGTACTGCTGGACCACGCGGCGCAGCGAGGCGATGGCCGCGGGATAGTCGCCGTCGGCCTTCTCGATCATCGCCTTGAAGAAATGGACGCGCCCGAGCGTGGGATCGATGTCCAGCGCCTTCTGGATGTACGGCTTGGCCGCCTCGGTCTCCCCCTCCTGGATCAGCGCGCGCGCGACGTTGAGCCACCCGTCGGCGTAGCCCGGCTCCGCGTGCGTGACGGTCTTGAAGGCGTACTCGGCGCCCTTGAGATCGCCCTGCAGGAGCAGACCGATGCCCCAGTCGTTCCAGCGCTCGCGATCCGCCTTGCTCGCAACCGGCGTCCACTTCGTCGGCGTCGTTGCGTCGCCGACCGGCAGCGACACGGTGGCGGTGGCCAGCTCGATGATCGGCAGGGTCGGGATCTCGCCCTTGATCTCGCCGGACACGTTCGCCGGGACGTCCCTCCTGTCGAACGAGTACTCGAGGCTGTTCCAGGCCTTGCCGACGAGCGACGGGGCCTGGCCAGGCTTCGGCACGCCGGCGTAGGCGAACTGCGTGTAGTAGTGCGAGAACTTGCGGTAGTTCAGCTTTGCCGTGAACGTGATCGGCCCGCGCGCGTCCTTGGGGATGCGCAAGCGGTAGTGGGCGACGTCGGCGGCGCCGGGCGGGATGAGCCGCACATACTGCACGCTGCGCGCCTGCCACGCATTGCGCTTGTTGATCGGATTGCCCTTCCCGTCCAGCTGCAGCGCGCGATAGAAGTGGGCCCCCTCCTCCACGGGCCCCTTCCCGCCGTCTTCCACCATCCCGCTCCAGAAGATCACGCGGCCGTCGGCGTCCTTCCCCTGGAGCTCGAGCCACACGTCGAATGCATCGACGGTGCCGCCGGGGAAGAAGTGGCCGATGCGCACCGTGCGCACGACCACGTCGAGCCGCACCGTCGAGCCGGGCGCGAGGACTGGTTGCGCCTTGTCGAGCGGCGCAGCCACCTGGCCGACGTCGCGGATGACGATCGGCCCGTGCTGCTCCGCCTCCTCGCCGACCGCGAACCCGGTCATGAGCTGCGGCCCGTCCTGCGCGCGCCGGATCATCGGCGTCCTCTCGGACTTCTCGTCGATCGGCGAGGCGGCGAAGATGTCCACGCGGATGAAGCCGGACTGCAGGAAGTCCCGGGTGATCTTCATCTGCGCCTCGTCCTTGTTGACGAACGGCAGCGCGGTGTTGGCCGCCGGGAAGCGGTGGTTGTGGACCTTGCCGTCGGCGTGCCGTCCCGGGTCGTTCGAGTCGACGAGCGGCATGTGGCAGTCGACGCAGGTCAGCGGCTTCGGCGGGTAGTAGAACGAGCGCGCACCCTGGCCGGAGATGCCGCTCGCCTGCCAGTTGTCGTAGTCGTTGAAGCCGCGGAACCATCGGTAATCGTTCACCGGGACGTCGAGGTGGACCTTGTGGCACGCCGAGCAGTACTCCGCCGAGTCGAGGCGCATGAACGGTTTCATGAACGTACGGCGGTGCGGCTCGGGATTCAGGTAGGTCAGGAACCGGTCCATGGTGCGGACGAACGGGTTCCTGCTCGTCGCCAGCTCGTGCAGCGGCGGGTACTCGATGGTGAAACCGCCCTGCCCCATGCTCCCCTGGACGTGCGTGATCGAGTGGCACGACGTGCACGCCAGCCCGGCGCGCGCCTCCGGCGTGTCGATCTGCTCCTTGATCGGCCGCTCGAACCGCCCGTTGAAGAACACCGCGTGATCGTGGCAGCCCGCGCACCACTTGCTCGGCTGCGTGCCCGCCACCTCCTGCATGTACTCAACCGACTTCCGGTAGAACTGGTTGTTGAACGACGCGAAGTGGTGCGCCGAGCTGTTCCACTGGTCGAAGATGTCCTTGTGGCACTCGCCGCAGGTCTCCGAGTCCATGAAGAAGTTGGAGGGGATGATTCCGCCGACGTTGGTCTTCGCCGAGGAGGGGAAGAACGGCGAGCTCGGCCCGCCGCCCTCCTCGGCCATCGAGAGCGGCGCCGTCGGCGGGTTGACGATGCGGTGGTGCGGATCGGGATGTGCCCTGACGTAGATCGCAGCTGCGAGCGGCAGCACCGCCGCAAATGCTGCCGCGCCCTGTACGCCGACCCCGAAGCGGCGCGGAACACCGGCGCTGCGCGCCAGACGAATCGCGAACGGCAACAACGCCACGACGCCGAGCGCCGCGGTGGCGATGTGCGCCCACAGGAGCCAGCGGTACTCGAGCAGGTTGCCGACCGCCACCAGGTAGAGCGCGAAGGCGATGGACATGGCGAAGAGCACGGTGGCGGGCAACAGCGGCCGGCGAAGCGCGGGCGCGCGCGTGAGCAGGACGGCGAACCCCACCGCCAGCACCAGGCCGAGGACCAGGTGGGCGAGGACGTTCATCATGTAGAAGATCGTCGGCGAGGCAAAGGCGGAGATGTATCCGGTGTTCAGCAGCAGGAGGACGAATCCGCCACCGACGGCTGCCTCGAGCGAGGGACGCTTCATGATTCCAAGACTCCGTGACCCGACGGCCGCGCGTCCGGTGCTGCGGGGAGAGGGGTCACCGGCCGCCGCAGCCGTCGGCACCGGTCGCGCATTGTAGGTGTCACGATATTGACGGGGCAATAATGTGTTCGGGTAATGCCCCGTTCGGCTCAATCGGCGGGCGCGTCAGCGGGTGGCCGCCGTCGAACGCAGCGTCTGCAGCAGCTTCCGCATCTCCATCACGATCCGGTCGTGTTTCGGGTCGTCCGCCAGGTTGTGCAGCTCGGCCGGGTCGTCCCGCTCGTTGTACAGCTGGCGTCCGCGCTTCCCATCGTCCCATTCGACATACCGCCACTCCTCGGTCCGCACGCTGTAGCCCATGAACCGTGTCTCCGGGGTTCCCCGGGTAACCTGCGTGAACGCCGGGCGATCCCATGCCGCCTTCGGGTCCTTCAGCAGCGGCGTCAATGAGCGGCCCTCGAGGCCTGCGGGTGGCGAGAGGCTGGCGAGCGCGGCAAGCGTCGGGTACAGGTCCAGCAGTTCGACGGTCCGCGGCGACACGCCGCGCCCGACGCCGGGCCCGGCGATGACGAGCGGCGTCCGCGCGGAGCGCTCGAACAGCGACATCTTCATCCACTGCCCGAGCTCGCCGAGATGGTAGCCGTGGTCGCTGGCGAACACGACGATCGTGGTGCTGGAGAGGCCGAGACGGTCGAGCGTGTCGAGGATGCGGCCCGCCTGCGCGTCGAGGAAGGTGATCGACGCGTAATACGCCTGGATCGAGCGGCGCAGCCCCTCCTCGGCGACCCCCCAGTTGGGCGGCCGCGTCCACAGCGCCGCCGCCGGCACGGCGGCAATCTGCTCGTCCGTGAAACGCGGAACGGTGATGGCCTCCAGCGGGTACATGCCGAAGTACTTCAGCGGTGCGATGTACGGACAGTGCGGCCGGTAGAACCCGGCGGCGATGAAGAAGGGCCGGTCCTTGTGCTGCTCCAGCAGCGCGATCGTCTCGGTGGCGACCTTACCGTCGGTGTGCTGCTCGTCCGGTGCCGGCGACGCGTAGAAGGCGAGCGTGCTGCCCAACCCCCGCTTGGGAAGCAGGTTCGTGAGCACCGCTTCCTCGTCCTTGTCGATGCCTCGCGGGTTGACGACCGCGTCCCACGACGCCGGGTCGTCGAGCCCGCTCGTGCCAATCTGCCCGGGATTGCCGTAGTGGTAGATCTTGCCGACCCGCGCCGCGACGTAACCGTTCCGCTTGAAGAGTTGCGGCAGCGTGACGACGTCCGGCACGGTCGTCCGGAAGTGGGTCTGCAGATCGTAGATGCGGGTGGTATCCGGCCGCAGGCCGGTCAGCATCGAGACGCGGCTCGGACTGCACAGCGGGAACTGGTTGTAGGTGCGATCGAAGCGCACGCCTCGCGCCGCGAGTCGATCCAGGTTCGGCGTTTTCACCAGCGGGTGGCCGTACATCCCCATGTCGTTGTTGAGATCGTCGGCCATGATCAGGAGCACGTTCGGCCGTCGAGCGGCGTCGCCGCGTCCCCCTGGCGTGACCTGTGCGCCGGCGGGTGCCGCGGACAGCAGGAGCGCGGCGAAGCCGATCGAGCGCGTGAAACGGGTCATTGGCTGCCCTCCCGCGTGAACCGGGTGCGTGTCTCGACGCTTTCCTTGTAACCGTAGCGAATCGCCTTCGCGCGGATGGTCATCGGCCGGTCCACGAGGATCGGTCCGGTGTAGAGCCGCCAGCGCGGGCTGGGCCCTTCGTCGGTGGTGTAGCCGATCGATGCGCCTTGTGTGGGGACGTAGACCACGACCTCCGTCGGCTCCTTGAAGGCGCGGCTCTCGGGCCGGTCAGGGGCGTCGGTCGATCGCCGCGGCACGATATAGGGGCGCGCGGTCTCGGGTTGCATGCCGCCTGGCCACATGCGCTGGATCATCTCCGCCTCGTTCATCACGCCCTGGTCGCCGATGCCCGCCATCCAGCCGGCGACCGCCTGCCGCAGGCGCTCGAGCGTCGTCCCGTGCTCCGGCTGCCCGGCGAGGTTCTGGATCTGGTGCGGATCGGCGTGCGTGTCGTAGAGCTCCTCGACCGGCCGCGAGATGCGCATCCACAGTGCCGGGGGGCCGGAGAGCTGGCCGGCGGCCTGCAGCCGGAACCACTCCTGCATGATGTCGCTCTGATTGCGATAGATGATGTGCCCTGCGTAAGGCAGCTCGGGCTGGAAGTTGCGCAGGTAGAGGAACCGCGTGTCGCGCGCGGAGCGCATCATGTCGTACTCGATATCCATGCGGTCGCGCGCCGCGAAGACGTACGCGGGCTCGGGCGCCCTGCGCGGCCCGAGGAAGACGCGGCCGTGCATGTGCCCCGGGATCTCGACCCCGGCGAGCGCCAGCACCGTGGGCGCGAGATCGACGAAGCTGACCAGGCTGTCGTCCACGACGCCGCGCCCGAAGCCGTTGCCCAGGACGATCAGCGGCACGTGCAGGCCCGAGTCGTAAAGCGAGCGCTTCGCCCGGGGCACGCCGTCGCCGTGATCGCTCCAGAAGAAGACGATCGTGTTCGAAAGCAGGCCGTCAGTCTCGAGCTGCCCGAGGATCTGCGCGACCTGCGCGTCCATCTCGGCGATGTTGTCGTAGAGCCGTGCCAGCTCCCGGCGGACCAGCGGCGTGTCAGGGTAGTACGGCGGCAGCTGCACCTGCGCCGGATCCGTCACCAGCGGCTTGCCCTTGCGCGCCGGGCTCGACGGGAAGCTCTGGCTCTCGTGGGTGACGGTGATGTTGAACACGGAGAAGAACGGCTGGCCCGGATCGGGCCGGTTGCGCCAGTGCGCCTTCGCCCCCAAATCGTCCCAGATCGTGAAGGGCTCGCCGAATTGGTAGTCGGTCTTCGAGCGGTTGGACGTGAAATACCCCGCCCCGCGCAGGTATTCCGGGAACGCCTTGACGTAGAACGGTGGCACTGCCAGGTACGGGCCGGGCAGTTCCGGCACCCGATCCTCCGTCGTCCGCATATGTTGCGCACCGATGGCGTTCTGGTGCATGCCGGTGATGATCGCGGCGCGGCTGGGGGCGCACACCGGCGCCGTGGTGAACGCGCGAGTGAAGCGGATGCCCTGCCTCGCGAGCCGGTCGATGGCCGGCGTGCGCGCGAGCGCATCGCCATAGGCGCCGAGCCGTGGGCTCATGTCCTCGGTGGAGATCCAGACGATGTTCGGCCGCCTCGGCCGGTCCGGCGCAGTCGCCTGCGCCTCAGGCTGCCGTTGAGCCGATGGCGCGTCCACGCCCGCGGTCACCGCCGACGCGAGGCCGAGCAGGAACGCACTCGCGAACCGCGGCCAGAGCCTGGCGCGCCTCATGATCGAGATGCGGTGAGACTCACCGCGAAGAGCAGGAACACACCCGGCCGGTCCATGAACGCACCTTCGGAAGACCCCGCGCGCCGCGGGCGGGGCCCTAAAGTAGCGCCATTCCGTCTCCCGTTCAACGTCAGGGATCTGCACGGCCCCCTCAACGGCGGAGCGCCAGCGCCGGACGGCGCGGCGCTGAGCCGTGCACGCGCATGTGTATCGACGCTCGCGGGCGCGCCCGCTCGTTGCAGGGTGTTCGGGTATGCTTCCGGCTGTGCGCCGCGCACGCCCGACCAGGCGCTCTCCCACCCCGGCACTCCTGCTGGGCCTGCTGGTCACGCTGGGCGCCGTCGTCGCGGTCTCGTGGTACGTCAGCCGGCAGATCGACGGCCTCCGCACGCTGCAGATCGACCTCGCGGAACGAAACCGGAAGGACTCGCTGCAGCTGCTGCGCATCCAGAACGATCTGAACTCGCTCGCCCTGGCGATGCGCGACATGCTCGACGACGACTCCGGCTACCCGCTCACGGCCTGGCGGACGCAGTTCGATCGCATCCGCGCCGACCTGGAGGATGCGCTGCGTCTCGAGGAGCAGGTCGCCGTGGCCAGGCGCACGCCGGAGCAGAGCCGCTACCTGATTACCTCGACGGAGCAGTTCTGGGACGCGGTGAACCGGATGTTCGCGCTCGCGGCGCGCGGGCAGGAGGAGGAAGCGCGCGCGCAGATCCGGCTGTCGCTGCAGGCGCGGCAGGCGGCGCTGAGCACTGCGGTCGCCCGCCTGCTCGTGGAGAACAACGAGCGGGAAGAGCAGACGGCGCGCCGCATCCAGGACATCTACGACGACGTGCAGCGGCAGGTGCAGTGGTTCCTCGGCGGAACGCTGACCGTCATCCTGCTGACCAGCCTGTATCTGATCCGCTCGAACCGCCGCATCTTCGCGGAGCTGGAACTGCTCTCCGAGCGGCGCCGCGAAGTCGCGCAGGAGCTGATTGCCACGCGTGAAGCGACGCTGCAGCAGGTCTCACGCGAACTGCACGACGAGCTCGGTCAGGTGCTGACCGCCATGGGGTCGATGGTCGGCCGCATCGGCCGGCAGGTACCCGAGCATTCGCCGCTGCGGGCCGACCTGCAGGAGGTCCGCGAGATCGCGCAGACCACGCTCGAAAAGGTGCGGGCGCTCTCGCAGGCGCTCCACCCGTCGATGCTCGAAGAGGCGGGGCTCGAGAAGACGATCGAGTGGTACCTGTCCACCGTCGAGCGGCAGCTCGGCCTGAAGGTGGAGTACGACCGCACCGGCTCCGGCCCGCCGGTTAGCGATACGATAGGCATTCACGTGTACAGGGTGCTCCAGGAGGCGCTGAACAACGTCGCCCGCCACTCCGGTGCACACCATGCGTGGGTGCGGCTGCGACTCGACGAAGACGGCCTCCGGCTCGAGGTCGAGGACCACGGCACCGGCATCGCCAGCTCGCGCTACCGGCGCGGCCTCGGGATCGTCACGATGCGCGAGCGGGCGGAACTCGTGGGCGGGACGATCGAGCTCGATCGGGTGCCCGACGGGGGAACACTGGTACGACTGAACATCCCGCGGGGGCACGCGACACTGCCAGCGGCGCTGGAGGGAAGCGGTTGAGCGCCGCCATTTCCGGGGGCGGACCATGACCCGATCCGACAGGAAGATCACCGTGCTGCTCGCCGACGACCACGCGCTCGTCCGGCGCGGGTTCCGCCGCCTGCTCGAGGACGATCCGGACATCGCCGTGGTCGGCGAGGCGAGCAACGGCGACGAGGCGGTGCGGCTCGCGGCCGAGCTCAATCCGGACGTCGTCGTCATGGACTGCGCGATGCCCGGGGCCAACGGCCTCGTGGCGATCAGGCGGATCCTCGCCGATGCGCCCGATATCAGGGTGGTCATGTTGAGCATGCACGCCGAGGAGACGTTCGTGCGGCAGGCGCTCGATGCCGGGGCGCGCGGCTACATCCTCAAGAACGCGCTCGACCTGGACCTGACCTCCGCGGTGAAGGCGGCGGCGAGCGGCGAGACGGTGCTCGACCCGACGCTGCGCGGCCGCGAGACCCTCAAGGGTGAGCGCGCGGCTGCGCTGACGGCGCGCGAGCTGGAAGTGCTGCAGCTGATTTGCGAGGGCCTCTCGAACAAGGAGATCGCTGCCCGCCTGGACCTGTCGGCCAACACCATCGCCGTCCATCGCGCGAACATCATGCAGGCGCTCGGCGTCCACAAGACCGCGGAGCTCGTGGTCTACGCGATCCAGCGCGGGCTCGTCCACCTGTCGTGACCCGGCGCGAATTCCTGCAGGCCTGTGCCATCGCCGCGGCGGGGCCGGCGGTCGCACCGATGCCCGCGCGCGGACAGGCCGCGCGGCCGCTCGGCTTGCGCCTCGTCGACGTCACGGCAGCCGCGGGGCTCGCCTTCCGTCACAACAGCGGCGCATACGGCGGCAAGCTGCTGCCGGAGACGCTCGGCGCCGGCTGCGCGTTCATCGACTACGACGCGGACGGCTGGCCGGACATGCTGCTGATCAACGGGATGGACTGGCCCTTCGACTCCGGCCGCCGCGCCGCGGCGGCCGGCGCTCAGAGCAAGCCGCAGGGCCAGCGCCAGGCGGCCGGGCGGCGCTCCACGCTCAAGCTGTATCGAAACAATCGCAACGGCACGTTCACCGACGTGACCACGGCTGCCGGCCTCGACGTCGAGATGTACGGGATGGGCGTCGCCGTCGGCGACTGGAACAACGACGGCTTTCCCGACTTCCTGGTGACCTGCGTCGGGCAGAACCGGCTCTTCCGCAACACCGGCAAGGGCACGTTCGTGGACGTGACGCGCGCGGCCGGCCTGGCCGGGCGCTCGGCGCTCAGTACCTCGGCGATGTGGTTCGACTTCGATCGGGACGGCCACCTCGATCTGTTCGTCTGCAACTACGTGAAGTGGTCCGCCGAGCACGACGTGTTCTGCAGCCTCGACGGCAAGGAGAAATCGTACTGCACGCCGGAGGCCTACCGCGGCGACACCTGCTGGCTGTTCCGCAACCGGGGGAACGGCACGTTCGAGGACGTCACCGCGACGAGTGGCGTCTTCGACACCAGCTCCAAGTCGCTCGGCGTGACGATGCTCGACGTCGATCAGGACGGGTGGCCCGACCTGTTCGTCGCCAACGACACGCAGCCCAACAAGCTGTATCGCAACGCGCGGAACGGGACGTTCCGCGAGATCGCGGTGGAGGCGGGTGTCGCGTTCAGCCGCGATGGACGCGCGCGGGCGGGAATGGGGGCCGACGCCGCCGTGCTGGACGCTTCGGGACTTCCCGCCCTGGCGGTCACCAACTTCGACAACGAGATGGTCGGGCTCTACGTCCCGGCGCGGCCGGGCGTGTATGACGACGCGGCGGGGCGCAACGGCATCGGCGAAGCGTCGCGCAACACGCTGGGGTTCGGGTGCACGTTTGCCGACCTCGATCTCGACGGCGCGCCCGACCTGGTCGTCGCCAACGGCCACATCGACGAGACGGTGCGCAACATCCGCGGCAACGTCGGATACGCGCAGCCACCGCACCTTTTTCTCAACCTCGGCAGCGGCAGGTTCCGCGATGCCGCCGCCGAGGCGGGCGACGAGTTCGCCGAACCGAAGGTCGGGCGGGGCCTCGCGGTAGGCGACTTCGATCGCGACGGCGACCTCGACATCCTCCTCACGACCAACAACGGTCCGGCGCGTCTGTACCGCAACGACCAGCACGCCGGCAACCGCTCCATTCGCGTCCGCCTCGTCGGCACCAGGTCGAACCGCGACGGGATCGGTGCCGTCATCCGCCTCGAACACGGCGGGACGGCGCAGGTTCAGGTGGTGAAGAGCGGATCCAGCTATCTCTCGCAGTCGGAGCTGCCGCTGACGTTCGGCACCGGCCGTCGGGACACCATCGACCGGATGGTCGTCGCGTGGCCGAGCGGCCGCACGGAGGAGTTCGCGAAGCTCGCAACCGGGAAGGCCTACGAGTGTGTCGAAGGCAAGGGCATCAGGTGAGGCGCGCGCGGGCTCGCGGCGCCCGGGCATTTCGGGGGATAATCGCTTCCTCTGGACCGCCTATGATGAACCGGCGTTGTGCAATGACAGCCGCGGCCGCGCTTGTGTTGTGCTCGCTCGCCGCCTGCACCGAATCGCCCGCCTCGCCGTCCAACAGCGCCCCGTTCAGTCAGCGTGACCTCCTGGTCGGGACGGGAGAGGATGCGGCCGCCGGGAAGACGCTGAGCGTCAACTACACGGGCTGGCTGTACAACGCGTCCCAGCCGGATCAGAAGGGCGCGGTGTTCGACTCGTCGCTGACCGAGGGCCGCGAGCCGTTCGCATTCGTGCTCGGTGCCGGACAGGTGATCACCGGGTGGGACCAGGGCCTCGTGGGCATGAAGGTGGGCGGCATCCGCCGCCTGATCGTCCCACCGTCGCTGGCGTACGGCGGCGTGCGGAACGGCCCGATTCCGCCGAACGCGACGCTCCTGTTCGAGGTGGAGCTGATCGAGATCGTGCAGCCTGCGACCTAGCCCGGCGTCGCGCCGGCCCAACCCGATGATTCGACGCATCCTCAGGTTCGCGGCGTTCGCGCTCGTCGCGTTGATCGTCGTCGCCGGCCTCCTCTACCTGCTCGGCCTGCGCATCATCCTCGACGGCGGCGGATCACCACACCTGCGCTTTCTCGAGTCCGCAGATGAACAGGCGGAGCGCATCGCACAGCACCGCGAGGCACAACGGCACGACGCTCCCCCGCCTGCGGCACCGGCGCCTCCACCGGCACCGGCGCCGGCCGGCGAGGACACGCCCGCCTCCGCGGTGGCACTGCCGACCGTGCCGATCCCGCCCGGTCCTGGCGCCACGGGGGCGTACTGGACCGACTTCCGCGGGCCGCGGCGCGACGGCCACTACCGCGAGCAGTCGATCCGCACCGACTGGCCGGGCGGCGGCCTCAAACCTCTCTGGAAGCAGCCGGCGGGTGCCGGATATGCGTCCTTCGTCATCGCCCGTGGGCGGGCGTTCACAATCGAGCAGCGCGGAGCGGAAGAGGTCGTTGCCGCGTACGACGTAGCGACCGGCCACGAGGTGTGGACGACGAGGTGGAACGCACGATTCGAGGAGTACATGGGCGGTGACGGTCCGCGCGCGACGCCGACCTGGTCGGAAGGCCGGGTCTACGCGCTCGGCGCGCTGGGCGAGTTCCGCGGGCTCGACGCCGAGAGCGGCCGGACGCTGTGGCGCACGAACATCCTCCGGGATGCCGGCGCATCGAACCTGCAGTGGGGCATGGCCGCCTCGCCACTGGTGGTCGACAACACGGTCGTCGTCCTGCCGGGCGGCCGCAACGGGACGTCGGTCGTCGCTTACGACAGGAATACGGGGGCGCGGGTGTGGGCGGCGCAGGACGACCAGCAGGCGTACTCGTCGCCGATGCTGGTGACGCTCGCCGGGGTGCGCCAGATCCTCGTGTTCAGCGCGTCGCGGCTGATGGGGCTGACGCCCGATCGCGGCGAGCTGCTGTGGGAATACCCCTGGAAGACGCAGTTCGACGTGAACGCGTCGCAGCCGCTCGCGATCGGCGAGAACCGCCTGTTCCTGTCATCCGGCTACGGCACGGGCGCGGCGGTGATCGAGGTGTCGCGTGCCGACGGGCGGTTCAGCGTCCGCGAGGTGTGGCGCAACATCCGCATGAAGAACCAGTTCAGCAGCTCGCTGTTGCACCAGGGGTCCATCTACGGCCTCGACGAGTCGATCCTCGCCTGCGTCGATGCCGCGACCGGGGATCTGAAGTGGAAGGGCGGCCGCTACGGGTACGGCCAGACGGTGCTGGCCAGCGGCCACGTGATCGTGCTGGCCGAGAACGGCGACCTGGCGCTGGTGCGCGCCACGCCCGAGCGGCACGAGGAGATCGTCCGCTTCCCCGCGCTCGAGGGAAAAACGTGGAACCATCCGGCGCTGGCCGGCGGGTACCTGGTCATCCGCAACATCGCCGAGATGGCCGCGTTCGACCTCCGCAAGTAGGGGGCAACCACCCTTCCCGAAAAGGGCAAGCCTCCTCTGGGTGTTTCTGCAACCCTGTGGCAGCCACGGCTACGTGCCGCCGAGGAACAGGACGTTGATATGGGGCGCCGGATCTCGATCACATCCAGGTCGCCGTAGCCGTCGAGATCGGCAAGCGCGGCGGTGTAGGTGCGATCCGCGGGCCCGAGATCGAGGGCCGTGAAGACACCGACCATCGTTCAGCAGGACGCGGTCGACAATCGCTTTGTGGCGTCCCTTGGCGAGACGAGATCGATGTCGCCGTCGCCATCGAGGTCGCCCATGCTGACGTTGGCGGAATCCTCCGACGTGGCTTCCAGCGGGACCAGCGGGACGACCGTCGTGAATGCCGGCGGGGTCGCCGGACCCTTGCCGGCGATCGCAACGAGATACGTGACGACGAACAGACCGGCTCGCTGCATGAGCATTCAGCCTCCCGGCGCGTGAGGCGCTTGCACCTGAATACGCGGGCACACGGTGAAGGTAGACAGCCGCTCGGTATCGCGGCCGCCGGACTACGCGCGGCGCAGCGCGCGCAGCGGATCCGTGCGGGTGGCGCCCCGGGCAGGAACGTACGCCGACACCATCGACGCCAGTGCGAGCAGCGCCGCAACCGACGCGAACACCGCCGGGTCCCACGCCGACAGGCCGGGCACGAGGCCGGCCAGCACCCGGGTAAGCGCGATGGACGCGCCCAGGCCAAGACCGACTCCGGCGACCGTGAGCTGTGCCCCTTCGAGGAGGACCATGTCCCGAAGGCTGGCAGGATCCGCGCCGAGCGCGAGGCGAACCGCGATCTCCTGGCGTCGCTGCTCCACCGAGTACGCCATCAGCGCGGACAAGCCGACAGCGGCCAGCACGAGCGAGGCACCGGCGAAGACGACGAGGAGGATCGTGGTGAACTCCAGCTGCGCCGTGGCGGCGCGGACGATGTCCTCTATCCGCCGGACGCGCGCGAGCGGTAAGCCGCCTGCAGCGTCGCGGAGCACCTGTTCGACGGTGGTGCGGAACGCCGCGCCGACGACGTCGGTGCGGACCAGCCATGTCAGCGCGGACACGCGATTCCTCCGCGTCACGATCGGCTCGCCCGCCTGAGCGATCGGCACGTAAACCGTCGGCTCGGGGTGCCGGTTGGCGCCGACGTCGCGAACGTCCGCAGCAACCCCGATGATCTGCCACGCCGGATCGCCGGTCCCGCTGCCGGCCGGCTGGCTGATGACGAGCTTCGCGCCGACCGGATCGGCATCCTGCCAGTACCGTCGTGCCATCGAGCGACTGATGATCGCGACCCGCGGCGCGCGCGCGTCGTCGTGCACGGTGAACGCGCGACCGCGAACCAGCCCGATGCCGAACACGTCGAAGTACCCGGCCGACACCGTGCGCCAGTGGCCCATGCCGTGGTAGCGGGCCGACTGCAGGGGCCGGTCGAGCAGCAGAAACGGCAGGGAGACCGACGGTTCGAACGGGAGGGAGTAGGTCGCGGCGACACCTCGCGCGCCGAGGTCGCCAAGCCGGAGCGCAACTTCGCGGACCAGGCCGTCCACCGCCTCGGCGCTCTGGAACTCGGCGGTGTTCAGCGGCATCTCGAAGGTCGTCACGCCCGAGGAGCGGAACCCGCGATCGACGGTCCGCAGCCCGACGAACGTGCGCGACAGGACGCCGGCGCCGACCAGCAGCACGATCGCCAGCGCCAGTTCCACGATGACGAGAAGCGCCTGCCGCCGGCGCTGGCCACGCCCGCCGGCCACGTCGACGCTGCTGTCTTTGAGCACCGCGGCGAGATCGACCCGCGATGCGCGCAGCGCCGGCAGCAAGCCGAAGGCGACGGCCGTCAGCAACGACAGCGAGAGCGTGAAGACGAGCACCGGCGCGTGCGCCGCGACCTCCGTGCCCGCCAGTGCGCCGGGAACGGCGGCAAGCAGCGCGCGGATGCCGGCATGGCCGATGACGAGCCCGCCGGCCCCACCGGCGAGGGCCAGCAGCAGGCACTCCGCGAACAGTTGCCTCGCCAGGCGCGGCCGCCCCGCGCCCAGCGCGGCACGCGTCGCGACATCCGCCTTGCGCCGCGTGCTCCGGGCGATCAACAGGTTCGCCGCGTTCGCGCACGCGACGAGCAGGACGAGGAACACCGCTCCCGTGAGGAGCTGCAGCGCCGGCCGGGCATCGCCGGCGAGCATGTGCGCGAGCGGCTCGGCGCCGAACTCTTCGTACGGCGCCGTCGCCAGCGGAAACACCTGCCGGAACGCGGCCGTCGTCGCGCCCAGTTCGCGGTCAGCCTTCGCGAGCGGGATGCCGCGCTTCAGCCGCGCGACCACGGTGAGATAGTTCGTGTGGTCGAAGCTGACGCGCGGCGCCTGCAGCGGCAGGAACACATCCGCGTGAGGGAAGGAGCGGAAGCCGGCGCCGACCACGCCCACGATCTCGTGAGCTCCGGTGCCGAGCGTGACGAGCCGGCCGACCGGATTCTCGTGCTCGCCAAACAATCGCCGGGCGAGCGCATGGCTGATCACCGCCACGCGTGGACCATTCGGTCGATCGTCCGCGACCTGGAACCATCGCCCGGCCAGCAGCGGTGCCTGGAACACGCGAAAGTAGGTCCAGGAGACGTACATCGCCGCCACGTGCTCACGACGATCGCCGAGCGTGAGCGTGACGTCCGGCCCGCCGCCGTAATACGCCGCGATGCCCTCGTGGATCCGGAGCTGCTCGCGCCAGGCGTTGAACCTGGGGACCGATGCGAGCGCCACCCTGCCGGTTTGCGTCCGGCCGATGTACTGGACGAGGCGATCCGGCTCGGGGTACGGCAGCGGCCGGAACAGCACGCCTGCGGCCACCGAGAAGATTGCCGTGTTCGCGCCGATGCCCATCGCCAGTACGGCGACCGCCGACAGCGTGAAGGCGGGGCTGCGGCGGAGCGACCGCGCGGCATATCGCAGGTCGTGCGCCAGGCGGTCGAGCGCCCACATAGGCAGCGACGGATCGTAGCACTCGGCGTGCCTCCCGCCTGCGCGCTGTTTTTCAGCTCCAGGCGGGACGGTGAGCGTTCGGAAATGGCGAGCGCGATCCCGGAACCGGACAGATCAACTGACGGCAGTCAGTCGAGCGCGACCTTCTTCAGGAGCGGCAGGTCGGACAGGATCTTCCCCGCGCCCAGGACGACGGAGGTCAGCGGGTTCTCGGCCACGAGCACCGGCAGCCCGGTTTCGTCGCGAAGCAGTTTGTCGAGGTTCCTGAGCAGCGCGCCGCCGCCGGTCAGGACGACGCCGCGGTCGTAGATATCGCCGCTCAGCTCCGGCGGAATCCGCTCGAGGGCGCCGCGCACCGCCTGCACGATCTGCCGCAGCGGCTCGGCGAGCGCCTCGCGGATCTCGGCGTCGGTCACCGTCACGATGCGGGGGACGCCCTCGACCACGTGGCGCCCCTTCACCTGCATGGCCAGCGGCCGCTCCAGCGGCGAAGCCGATCCGATCTCGAACTTGATCTGCTGGGCGGTCCGCTCCCCGACGTGCAGGTTGCAGACCTTGCGCATGTACTGGGAGATCGCCTCGTCCATGGCGTCGCCGGCGACCCGCAGCGAGCGGCCGTAGACGGTCCCGGACATCGAGATCACCGCGATGTCGGTGGTGCCGCCGCCGATGTCGATGATCATGTTCCCGGCCGGGTCGGTGACGGGCAGGCCGGACCCGATGGCCGCCGCCATCGGCTCGTCCACGAGGTGGACCTCGCTCGCCTTGACACGGAACCCGCTGTCCTTGACCGCCCGGCGCTCGACCTGCGTGATCTCCGGCGGCACGCCGATGAGCATCCGCGGCCGCACGAACGGCCGCCGGCCGTGCGCCTTGCGCACGAAGTGCATCAGCATCTTCTCGCAGGCGTCGAAGTCGGCGATCACCCCGTCGCGCATCGGCCGGATCGCCGTGATGTTCGGCGGCGTGCGGCCGAGCATCTCGTGCGCCTCGGTGCCAACCGCCTCGATCTGCCCCCGGGCGGTGTTGAAGGCGACGATCGACGGTTCGTTGAGGACGATGCCGCGCCCGCGCGCAAAGACGCAGGTGTTGGCGGTGCCGAGGTCGATCGCGACGTCGGTCGCGAACATGGACATGAAGCTCATGGGAATGATCGCTGTCGGATACGCAGGGTGCGCCGACGCGAACGCATGATCCGTTCCCGGCGGAGCGGCGACGAGGGGACGCCGAAAAACCGGGAAATAGCGCGCCCGGCGTGAAGCCCCATGGCGGAACAGCGGGGGAACGATTACACGGTTGATACGTGCTGACAGTTCTGTCGTGCTACCAGCCGATGCGGACGCGCACGCCGCCCAGGGCGTAGGTGAACCGATCGTCGATCACCCCCTCGTCCACGTTGATGGCGTCGCCCTTCAGGCCGATGCTGCCGCCCTCCCCGTAGAGGGCGAACGACGAGGCGAGCCAGATCTCGAAGCCGCCCGCCCACGACCACGACCAGCCTTCCGTCTGCAGCTCGAAGGAGTCGGTGATCGAGCCCGTCGTCTGGGTCGTCCGCGCCAGCGCGCGGTGGTAGCTCGTGCCGACGTTGCCGTAGAACCGGCTCGGCCCGAAGGGCACGCCGACCTTCGCCGCGATGTTGACGATCTCGGCATCGAGAGTCGTAGTGAAGTTGAGGGCGTCGGAGTTCACCGTGGCCGTGGCCTCACCGGGCTTCATGTAGCTCACTTCAGCGGCCAGCCACTTCGAGAACCAGTACGCGGCGCCCGCCGTGAGCGGCACGACGCTGTCGTCGCCCGCACAGCCCTCGACGTTCCCGCAGGCGATCAGCGACGCGTTGCTGAACTTGCCGATCCCCGCACCACCGAATACCACGAAGCCGGTCGGCGCCGGCTTCCAGACCCGCGGCGGCTTGAGGCTGTAGGAGCCCTGGCGCAGCAGCACCGTGGGCGGCGAGGCGCTGGCGTCGAACACGAGCGAGCTCACCCGCCGGACGAGGAACAGACCGGGGAGGTCGTGCCGCCGACAGTCGGCGGCCACGGGCGGCGCCGGCGCGGCGCGATCGACGATCAGGACGCGGCGCCGCGTGTCGCACAGCTCGACGAACAGATAGGCGTCCATTTCACTGCGCCCGCCCTCGGCGAGCACGTTCAGCCGTACCACTGCGTCGCCGTTCGCGTCCACGGTGGCGCTGCCCGCGGTCGCGTCGGTCACCAGCACTTCGACCGTTGATCCCGGGGGCACCTTGCGCACGATGACGGTCTGCGCTGCCGCGGCGCCGGCGCCCACCAGGAGACACAGGGCAGCAGCCGCCGCCGCGACCCGTGAAGCTCGCACGGAAAACATAGGTATTGGATTATGGTCCAGAATGCTGCCGAGCTGCGCGGCTGCTGGAGGTCGCCGCCGCGAGCGATGGACCGGAGGCGGCGTGAATCGCCAGCGAAGCGACCGTCACCGCCGGCCGGACGCGGCGACGGCCTCGCCTCCGCTCAGCGCGTGCGATACAGGCTGGCCCAGAGCGGAAGCAGCGCGTCGAATCCCTCTTCGAGCCACGCCGTCAACCGCCGGCCGTCGTGAAGCCGCTCCACGTCCGGACCGCGGTCGGCAAACAGCCAGCGCCCGAGGAAGATCCAGCCCGCCTCCGCCGGGTTCCGGCAGTTCGCCAGCCACGCGATTGCCTCGCGCGGCAGCGTGTCGGTGGCCGGCGGCCGACCGCTGTACTGGATGAACCCGCCCTGGCCCGCCATCCAGTCAGCCAGCAGGTCTCGCCATTCGACCGCCACGAGGCGCTGGAAATGCGCAAAGCCCTCGAGCGTGCGCTCGTGCCCCGACTCGTGATCCGGATCCGCGCCAGCCTGCGCCAGGTCGAAGCCGATGCCGGCGCCGATGCAGTCGCGTCCCCACTGCGGCGCGGCAAAGAACCCGATGTTCAACTGCGGCTCGCGCCGTCCGCCGTGATGGTACGCAAACACGCGGCCGGGCGGTCCGGCGTAGATGCTGTTCCGCCGGAACAGCCGCCCGCCCGCCAGGCCCGCACGGTTGCGCGTCTCGACCGCCCTGTGCGCGAACGGGCGCTCGTTCAACGACATCAGGATCGACTCGATGCGGGGCGTGAGCGACTCGAGCGCCGCGGCGGGAGCGAGCTGACCGAGCGCGGCAAACTCCGGCCGTCCGAACCCGCCGGCTGGAGTCGTTACCTCGGTCCGCATACCGCCGCGGGCCCTGCGGCGGCGTGCCGGCGGCGCCGGCGCGGTGGCGGCAACGCGCCGCCTGGTCACTTCTCCCCGGAGATTGCGCGCGATCGTGTTCTGCGGGTTGATCTGCAGCGCCGAATCGAGCGCCGCGGTTGCCTCGTCGAGCTGTCCGACCTCCAGGTAGCAACGCGCGAGGCGGGTCCACGCCCCTTCGTTGACCGGGACCAGGCGCGTGAGCTCGAGGTTGATCGCGAGCGCGTGCGGCCCGAAGTCACCCGCCCTCGCGAACTCGACCGCGCGCTGCTGGAGTTCCGCTGCCGACGACATCGCGACAGGGTATCAGGCAACGGCGGGTTGAGCCATTGGGCCATTGACCCATCGAGGGACCACAGCCATGAGTAATTGGCCCATTGGACCATTGAATCACTGATGGGTTGGAGCAGATCACTCACTCAGTCACTCGATGCTCAACCCAAGGGGCCGATCCGATTCACTGCCGGGTATGCGGATTGCGTTTCGCTCCCCGGGAGGTACGACGATGTTATTGATGGGAAGAGCAATGGCTCTAGTCGCCGCACTGGCGTGTGGCGCGTGCGCGACGATGGACGACGATCAGCCGGTTACGGGCACGCCCCCGCCGGTGGGTACCTCGGGGACGACGACCCAGGCCCCGACTGAACCAGCTCAGATCGGCAGCAGCCGTCGCGGCGAGATCCCGGTCGGGCAGGAGATCGACGTCCGCTTGCAGGACCCGCTCAGCTCCGAGACGGCGACTGTCGAGCAACGATTCGAGGCCACGACCGCGGTCAACCTCATGCAGGGCGATCGCGTGCTGGTCCCCGCCGGGTCGCTCGTGCGCGGCGTTGTCCGGGCGGTGGACGATGCCGACCGTATCGATCGGGCGGGTCGCCTGACGCTCGGCTTCGATCAGATCGTCGTCAACGGCCGCGACTACCCGATGCGGGCAATGGCGACGCAGGTGTTCGAGAGCCAGGGCATCCGTGAAGAGGTCGCCACAATCGGCACCGCCGGCGGCGTGGGCGCGATCGTCGGCGGCATCATCGGCGGCCTTCGCGGCGCGCTCATCGGCGCCATCGTCGGCAGCGGCGGCGTGATCGCGGCGACCGAGGGAAAGGACGTGGTGCTGCCGGCCGGGACGATCATCCGCCTGCGCCTCGACACGCCCCTCCAGATCCGATAAGGGAGAGTGGTAAGTGGGATAGCGCATGAACACGAAGAGGGTGGCCGCTTGGAAGGCGGTCACCCTCTTCGTGCTTTACCCCTTAATGGGTCGAACTATCGATCGGCAATCTGCAAGTTCGCGCGGACGCGGGCGAACGCGTTGAAATAGGTCTGCGCCTCGTCGGCCGGCGCCACACCGAGCAGATAGAGCACGGTGCGATCGCGCAGCTGCACGGTCGTGAGATTGATCGCCTCCGTCTCTCCCGTCACCTCCGAGACGTTGCTCAGCGTCGTGGTCAGGCCTTGGCGGCCGCCAACGCTGGTACGGCTGTAGCCGCCCTGCCGCCGCAGCCGCGGGTTCGACTCGGCGAAGCTGCGCACGAGCTGCTCGGTCACCGACTGCAGGCTGTCCTGGGCCGGCCGCGTGACGCCGACCTGGATACCATGCGTGAACGCGCTCTGGCCGTAGCCGCCGTCTGGCGCGTAGGTGATCGTCCCGCCGCTCGAGAGCTGGTCCCAGTTCTCCGGCACCGCGATTCTCAGGAAGTCGGCCGGCTGGTGGGTGCGCCAGCGGCTCGATGGCGGCTCGATGCGCATCGTGCGGCCGCCCGTCTGCACCGTGCGGCCACCCTCGCGCTGCCCCTGCTGCGCGCGCGCCACTTGCGCCGCTGAGGGCGCAGGGGCCATCCGCGCCAGTCTCGCCCGTGCATCCTGGAACTCGTCAGCCGTGTCGGCGCGCCCTTCGACGCGCAGCATCCGCGCCTCGCGGCTGATCGCCTCGTAGCGGTCGCCGGGATCGGGGTGGCTGCTCAACCACTCGGGCGCGCGGTTGCCGCCCTGCTTCTGGATCGTGCGGAACATGTTGGCCATGTCGCGCGGGTCGTAGCCGGCGCGCGCCATGATCTGCGCGCCCAGCAGGTCGGCCTGCCGCTCGTATTCGCGCCCGTACTTCAGGAACCACGTGCCCAGCCCCAGCTGCGACCCCGAGGAGATGACCTCGCCGGTACGACCGCCGACGATCGCGCCGAGGATCTGGCCGGCAATCGCACCGATCTGGAACTTCTGACCCTCGGTCGCCTGCGCGGTCCCGTGACGCAGAATCACGTGGCTCAACTCGTGCGCCATCACGCCGGCCACCTCGCCGTCGGTCCTCGCCGCCTCGATCATGCCGCGGTTGACGAACATCGGGCCGCCGGGCAGCGCGAAGGCGTTGATGTCCGACATGTTCACCACGTCGAACGAGTAGTTGAACGCCGGCTGGCGGAACTCAGGCGGGATGTCGGCGACGAGTCGCTCGCCGATCCGGTCGACGAACTCGTCGACCGTGCCGTCCCGCAGCATCGGGTACTGCTGGCGGACTTCCGCCGCGGCCTCGCGGCCGATCTGCACGTCCTGCTGCGGCGTGTACTTGTTCCGCGGTGCGCTGATCTTGGTCTGCGCCGCCAGCGGCAGGCTCACGAGGAGCGCCGCGACGACCTGTGCTGCTGCGACCTGGCGCCGTAGTTTCAAAGCCATGCCCCGCACGCTGCAAAGGTGATACCCACCCTCCGCGGCTGCGGCCCGGCTAAACCAGCCGCGGTAAAATGCTGAAATCGCTACGGATCCGCGCGCCCAGCGCACCCGCCCCGATTCGGGTGTCCTCCGCGCGGGACAGGGCGGATGCTCAGCAGGCTGCTCATGTGGGCGGGCAGCTACAAGCGAATGGCGGACTAGCAGACCGGTGATTCGTAGACCTCCGCGTCCTTGAGCCGGGGCGCCTGCCGATCCTTCGTCGAGAGAAGGGGCGGCGACGAAAGCTCCCAGTCGACGGCCAGGTCCGGATCGTTCCACAGGAGCGAGCGCTCCGCGTCTGGCGCATAGAAAGCGGTCGCCTTGTACAACACCTCCGCGAAGTCGGAGCGCACGACGAAGCCGTGGGCGAACCCCGGCGGGATCCAGATGATCCGTCGATCCTCCGCGGAGAGCACGGCGGTCACGTGCTGCCCGAATGTCTCCGATCCCCGCCGGATGTCCACCACGACGTCGAGGACTTCCCCCGCGATGACGCGGACGAGCTTCCCCTGCGGCTGGCGGATCTGGTAGTGGAGCCCGCGAAGCACGTTCCGGACCGAGCCCGAGTGATTGTCTTGCACGAACTCGGCGTCGATCCCTGCCTCCCTCAGCCGCGCGCGGTTGAAGCTCTCCAGGAAGAATCCACGCTCGTCGCGGAACACCTTCGGTTCGAACAGCTTGACGTCCGGGAGCCGGGTCGGGATCACAATCACGTTGGCGTCCTCTCGTGCAGGATCTGCTGCAGATACGCGCCGTAACTCGACCTCGACAGACGCTCCGCGAGCCGCTCGAGCGCGGCATCGTCGATGTAGCCCATCCGCCAGGCGATCTCCTCGGGGCAGGCGATCTTCAATCCCTGGCGGCGCTCAATGGTTTCGATGAACGCCGATGCCTCGAGCAGCGCTTCGTGCGTCCCGGTGTCGAGCCAGGCATGGCCGCGGCCCATGGTGATCACATCGAGCTGTCCGAGCTCGAGGTAGCGGCTGTTGACGTCGGTGATCTCCAGCTCGCCGCGGGCGGAGGGCGTCAGCGATGCGGCGATGTCGACGACCTGGTTGTCGTAGAAGTACAGCCCGGTCACCGCAAAATGCGATCGTGGTCGGGCGGGCTTCTCCTCGATGCTGATCGCCCGGCCGCTCCCGTCGAACTCGATGACGCCGTAGCGCTCGGGATCGCGGACGCGATAGGCGAAGACGGTTGCGCCGGCGTCCCTCACCGCGGCTCGCTGCAGCTCGCTCGACAGGTCGTGGCCATAGAAGATGTTGTCGCCGAGCACCAGGACGGAATGATCGCTTCCGACGAATTCGCGCCCGATGATGAATGCCTGCGCCAGCCCCCCGGGCGTCGGCTGCACCGCGTACGCGATGTTGATGCCCCACTGGCGGCCGTCGCCGAGCAGCGCCTCGAAGCGAGGCGTGTCGGCCGCCGTGGAGATCACCAGAATGTCCCGCACCCCCGCCAGCAGCAGCACGCTCAGGGGGTAGTAGATCATCGGCTTGTCGTATACCGGCAGCAGCTGCTTGGAGACGATCTGGGTGACCGGATAGAGACGCGTGCCGGACCCGCCGGCGAGAACCAGCCCTTTTCGTCGCGGCCGTTGCATGACCGTGCAGATGATAATACATGGTCGGTCGGCGACCGGTGCCAGGCGTCGGAGCCGCGATTCAGGACGCGACGAGTTGCTCGAACGTGACCTGGATGCGCCGCAGCCTGACGTTGTGCCGCGTACACAGATCCTCGAGCTGCCTGACCCTCCCGGGATCGATCTCGCGGATGCTGATCACCACGTCGTCCACGCTGCCGCCGGCGATGAGCTGTGTCAACGCGTCCAGCCCGCCGATGACGGTGAAGCCGTTGACGCGGGTGCGGGTCTTGGCCGGGTCGTCGTCGATGAATCCCACCATGGCGTAGCGCTCGTCCTTCGACGCCATCAGCTCCCGCGACACCAGCGAACCGCCGTCGCCGGCGCCGTAGACGACCAGGCGGCGGCCCGCCTGCCGGCGCCTGACGAACTCGCTGATCAGCCGGAACGATGCGCGGGAGCCGATCAGCGCCAGCAGCAGCAGCGCCGCGTAGATGACGAACACCCCCCGCGAGTAGTGCTCGAAGCGGACCAGGTAGACGATCGCCACCACGATCATGGCGGTGCCCAGCAGCACCGCCTTGGTGAAGACCACGCCGTCCATCAACCCGAAATAGCGCCAGAGACCCCGGTACCCTCCGACGATGAACAGCGCGGCGATCTGCAGGCCGACGACGATGGGGAGCGACGAGAGGAAGTGGGGAAAGAACGTGACGAACTCAGGACCCTCGAACCGGACGCGGTAGGCCGCGTAGTAACACAGCGGCACCAGGCAGAAGTCGAGCAGCACCTCCGCCGCCCGCCGCTTGTACATGAAGCCGGCGACAAACGGCGTCACCCGGCCGCTCGCGAGCAGCTGCTCGTCGGGCTCCTCGTACACTTTCACGCGCGCCAGGTAGACGGCGAAGATCGCCATCGCCAGCACAAACGCGACCGCCAGCGGCGCTGCCACGTCGGCGGGCAGCATGCGAAAGGCCAGCGCCAGCAACCCGCCGACGCCGGCGAGCGTCCACAGGACGCCCACCGCCCGGCGTTCCGACAGCCCGATGGCCACAAGCCGGTGCGAGCTGTGATCGCGGCCCCCCCGCCCGGGGTTCCGTCCGGACAGCAGCCGCGCTGCGGTGACGAGCGTCGTGTCGAAGATCGGGATCAGGAGCACCATCAGCGGGGCGCCGATGACAGCCAGCACGCCGGCACCGCTCCGGTCCCCGGCGGCAGGCAGGAGGGCCAGCGTCGAGAGCGTCAGCCCGACGAACAGGCTGCCGCTGTCCCCCATGAAGATCGATGCGGGGTTGAAGTTGTAGATCAGGAACCCGCCGAGCGCGCCGATCAGCAGCGCCAGGTATGCCGCGTACGAGCGCGATCCCCCGTCCGCGAGGAAGCCGGCGAGCAGCGTCACCGCGACGATGATCGCGATACCGGCGGCGAGGCCATCCATGTTGTCCAGGAGGTTGAAGGCGTTGGTGACGCCGATGATCCAGAACATCGTCACCATCGCGTCGGCGGTCATCGATTCGAACCAGTGCAGCCGGTAGCCGAAGTAGACGAACGCGGACGCGAGCACGATCTGCGCGACCAGCTTGGTGGCGGGCCGCAGCACGATGATGTCGTCGACGAGGCCGACGAACGTGGCGGCAAGACCCGCGACGAGGAGCAGCGCGACGTCGGAGAGCGGCCTGATGGTCAGGCCGCCGGCGAGGACCACGGTGGCAATCGCGAGGCCGCCGAGGAGGGCAGCGCGTCGACGATGCCAGCGATCGCGTTTGGGCACCGCCACGTATCCGGCGCGCAGGGCCAGCCAGCGGCACACCGGCACCAGGGCAACGGCAGCCGCAAAGGACAGCGCCAGGTACGCGAGCACTGACATCTCCGGCCCGCCTATTCTAATACCGCCGCGGACCCGCCTGCCCGCCCGCGCCGCGCGCGGACACCGGCGGCGGCTCAGCCCCTCGCCAACACCGGGAGTCGTGAGCGATTCAGCTCGCCGGCGACTGCTCGTCGAGGCGTCGGCGCATCCAGAAACTGCCGGGCCACCGCGTGGTCCGTTGATACGAGCGAAAGGCGCGTTCCAGCCGGTCGGGATGCGTGAGGTGCATGTAGCTGCCGGCCCAGAGGACCTCGAAGGTGTCGTTGAAGGCGAGAAATGCCTGGAGCAGGTACTGTTCCGTCCAGAAGCGGAACTGGTCCATCACCCACGGCCTGGGGTACTCCGCCGGCAGGAAGATGTCGTGCACGTGGACGATCACCCCGGGACGGAGCCTCGGGATGATCTCCAGGTACTCGTACTGTACGTCGCTTCCGATCTTGAGGACGTGACTCGAGTCGATGAACAGGATGTCGTTCGCCTGCAGCGCCTCGAACTCGCTCAGGGGCACGTCCTGGACGAACGTCTGCCGGACCGTGAGCCCGTCGAGCCCGCGCCGCAGCACGTCCTCGGGGTACGGCTCGCAGGCGATCACGTCGGCCCGCGGATGACCCTCCTCGGCGTTCCGCCGGGCCGCGAGCACGGACAACCGTGTCGAGTACCCCGACCCGATCTCGATGATCCGCTTCGGCTTGAAGCGGCGGACGAAGCAGTAGAGGATCTCGCCGTCCACCGACTCGAACGAGAAGTTGTTGACGAAGTACTCGTGCGCCCCCGAGACCTCCTCGCGCGTGAGGGGCAGCCGATCGTACTCGTCTTTCAGCGTCGCCTCGAACTGCGACAGCAAGCGGAGCTGGGCCTCCTCGTTCAGCCGGACGCCGGGCAGCTCCGACCGTTTCGTCCACAACTCCTCCTTCAGCGTTCGCGTGTCGGGCAGGGGCTGGTAATAGTGCACCGGCGTGATGTGGAACCCGCGGCTCTCCCAGAACCGGAAGAAGCGTGCCTCGAGCATCGTCCGGATCGGCAGGCGGCTGGCGAGGACCTCCATCGCCGACGGCGCCAACTTCGCTTTGAGCGCAGACCAGAGAGGCATCTGGGTGTCGCAGGCGTCAGCGCGCGGCGGCGACGGTCGTCCGGCTGGAACCGCCTGGCACAGGCGGCGGCAGGCCCGCGCGCACCATCGCCTTCCCCAGGGTGCGGCGGAACTGCTGGCGGCCGTGCCGGCGGGCCAGGCGAAGGAGGCGCTGATGCGCCGACGTCCATCGTTCCGCGTCGAGGTACAAGGCCACGGCCAGTTCGGCGAGCTGCGCCGGGTCGTCGGCGACCAACAGCCGCGCCAGGCCGCCGAGACGCAGCCCTTCAGCGCCGACGGGAGTGGTGACGAACGGGAGACCCGCAGCCATCGTATCGACGAGTTTCTGCTTCACGCCCGCGCCGAAGCGCATCGGCACGACGTGGATGCGAACCCGGTCGAGCCACGCGCGCGGATCCTCGACATAGCCGACGACGTGGACGTGCGGGGATTCCAGCGCGAGGACCGCGGGAGTCGGATCCGCCCCGACGACGTGCAGCACGACGTCCGGCACGCGATGGCGGATGAGCGGCAGCACGTCGTGCGCGAGGTAGAGCACCGCATCCTCGTTCGGTGAACCGGGACCAGCCATGAAGCCACCGAAATACACCAGGTCGCGGCGTTCGGTGAATGCCGGCGGCGATTCCGCGATGTCCATGCAGAACGGGAGGACGAACACGGGAGTGCCCGCCGCAGCCGCCGCACGGGCGACGCGCTGTTCCTCGTGTGAGACGCAGAGAATCTCGTCCGCCGTCGCCAGATAGTTCGTCTCCCTGGCCCGCGTATCGCGAACCTGTTCCAGCAGTGCGGCTCGTTGCGTCTCCTCGACCAGCGGCAGCATCCGTTCGAGCCGCCGGTGGACAAGCGCCTCGGCGTCGTAGATCCGGAACGCCTGCGGCTGGGTGCCGTGGATCCACTCCTCGACGGCAGGCGGCTGTGGCCGGCTCATGAGGACGATGCCATAGTGGTAGAGCCGTTGCTGGAACCACCACGGCCAGTGTTCGCCATACGCGACTTCGATCCCGCTATCCTGCAGGCGCGGCGCGCTTCGCGCGGCGTCGCGATCCGTCATCGCTGCCACGGTGACGCGAAGGCCCGGCCAGAGCGCGAGCATCTCGTGCAGCATGGCGAACATGCGGGGGTCGCCCGACCCGCGATCCGGGGCCGGCACGCGGTCATCGACCACGAGCAGTCGTTCATCGGCCAGCGCGTCTCTCGCGGCGAGCCACTGCCGCGGGCTGACCGCGTCGGGCAGCCGGTGCGGGAAGTCGGCGAGCTGGCGCTCCCACCTGGCGCGGAAGTGGCGGCGATCCGCGGTGAGGACTTCGACGGGACTGCCGCTGCTGCCGTCGACCCGGCCGGAGGCACGCGGCTGGTACACCGCCCCCAGGCCGCGCGACCGCAGCGAGAAGCACAGATCCGCCACCGCGTACTCCGGAGAGAGGTAGCCGGCATCGAAGCAACCGGCGGCGTGGAACGCGGAAGAGCGGACCACGAAGGCGTGTGACGGCACCGCCGGCACCTCGCGGCGGAACGCGCAGGCGGGCGTGCCCGTCGTCGAGCCGACGCCGAACGCCTCGGACGTGCCGTCGGCCCACACCACGCTGCCGGCCGCCACGAGGCGGCCGTCACCGCCGACCAGTTGGGGCGTTGTCACACCGATCGCGTCGTCCGCTTCGAGCAGATGGAGAATTGGGGCAAGCCAACCCGCCTCGGGTGCGATGTCACGGGTGACGAACAACAGGTAAGGACTGCGCGCGTGGCCGGTGGCGCGGTTGAGGGCCGCCGCGACGGTTTCCCCGGCGCCGCAGGCCACGACCTGCTGGTTGGGAAAAGCCCGCGGGAGCGACGCCAGCACGGACTCGACGTGCGGCAGGCCGACCAGGATCGCCTCGGCGACCCCGGAACAGCACGCGCGCAGCGCCGACCAGGTGTCCGCGAGCGCGTGCGCGCTCGTCGTCAGCCATACGAGCGAGGCAGCACCGCCAGCACCGGTCATCGGGGGTTCCGCTGCCCGCGCAGCACGCGTCCGGCCGCCCGCAGCGGAGCGGTAAGCCGCCAGGACCGGGAGCGTTCGTAGGTTTCGACGCCGGACTTCAGGTGCGCAACAGCCTGCTCGAGGCTCTGGATACGATCGGCCGCGTCGGCCAGCTGACTCGCGGCCCGCGCGCGCTCTTCGGCCAGCTGACTGGCGCCGCGCGCGCGCTCTTCGGCGAGCTGACTGGCGCCGCGTACGCGCTCTTCCTCCAGCTGCCTGGCCAGGCGGGTGTGTTCCGCCTGCAACTCCCGAATGAACGGTGCCTGAATGCCTTCCAGGGCGTCCGCCATGCGCACGCGCTCGTGGACCAGGCGTCGCTGCGACGCGGCGAGCGCCTGTTTCAGGTGCTCCGCATAGTCGCCGGCCCGATCCAGCTCCCCGCGCAGGGCGTCGATATCTCCGAGCAGCCTAGTAGCGTAGCTTTCCGCGTTCTGGAGCTCCTCGTGCCGACGTCTGGACTCAGCCGTGACCGCACGAATGTGATCCTCGTGCTTCGCCAGCGTCTCTCCGAGCGCGCTGATGGTTTCGGCCTGGTGAGCGCGCGTGTTTTCCAGGTATGCCAGGCGCGCCGCGTGCGCCTGCAGGACGCCGTCCAGCGCCTCGACGCCCCGCTGACCGGAGAGCCGGTCCACCACGGACCGATACGCGCTCGCGTCGGAGTGTCCGTTCCTGCTGGGCCACCCGGCCATCACACCGGCAGGCGCGGAGGCCTCCGGGCGCGCGGTCACAACGAACTGGTATGTCGTCGATTCCTCGCGTGACGCGAGCCACTCCGCCACGGGCTGGGGGAACGACGCCAGTACCGTTCGGAATTCGGTGTCCCCAGGCTGCAGGGTCACGCGATCCAGGTACGTGACTGTGTAGCCGGCCTGCTCGAGGCACTCGTAAATGCTGTCCCTGGTGAAGAAGCGAAGGTGGCTGTCGTCGAGGAGGCCGAACGGCTGGTAGGTGAAGCGGCCCTGCAGCAGCTCCGCAATCACGGAGGCATGGGCGATATTCGGGATCGAAGCCACCAGGTGTCCGCCGGGAGCGATGTACGACCGCAGCGCCGCCAGTACGCCGGCGGGATTGCGGAGGTGCTCCAGCACGTCGGCGGCGACCACGACGTCGAACTGCTCCGCTCCGAGCGCCTCGTCCCAGTTCAAGGTGTCGAGGTCGCCCACGATCACCCGTGTGCAGCTCGCGCGCGCTTCCTCGGCGGTTGCCGGATTGCCCTCGACGCCGGTCACCACGCAGCCGTACGAGTCGGTCAGCACGCGCGACATGTAGCCGGTGGCGCAACCGAGCTCGAGCACACGCTTGCCCCGGCCTACCAGTTGCACCACGCGCGTGTGGGCGTTGTCGGCGGTGGGATCGAAGTCCGCGTCGTAGCGTTTCCACTGGGTGGGCTGCGGCGGAGACATCGAGCCCTAGCGTAGCGCACGGGATTTCTGGATACAATCGGTGCTGCCTCGAGACCGCTCGAGACGTGGAATGGAACACGCAACCGCCTCGTACTCCGGGATCGTCGATCCGCCCGAAGGATGGCTGGACGATCCGCAGCGTCCACCGGTCGTCATCGCGATCGCGCACTGGAATCGAGCCGACCTGCTGCGCGACTGCGTGGAGAGCATCCTCCGGCTCACCACCTATCCACGCCACCGCGTGTGCGTGTTCGACCAGGGATCGACCGACGACTCGCGCGGGTTGCTGCGAGCGTGGGGCGGCCGCGTGGACGCCATCCTTTCACCACAGAACGTCGGCTTCATTCTCGCGAACAACGCCATCATCGATCGATACGCGCGCTGGGACGTGCTGGTGCTCAACAACGACACGCAGATCGTGGAAGCGCGCTGGCTGGACGCCCTGGTCTCCACCGCGTACGGCGCTGCCGATATCGGCCTCGTCGGTCCGAAGCTGCTCTATCCGGACGGACGGCTGCAGGAGGCAGGCAGCCAGCTCTTTCGCAACGGCAGCGCGCGCGCCTACGGCAAGTTCGAAGATCCTGCGCATCCCTCCTTCAACGTCCGCCGCGACGTCGACTACTGCTCCGGCGCGTGCGTGTACGTCAAGCGGTCAGTCCTGCGAACGGTCGGCGCGTTCGACGAAGCCTACATCCCCTGCTACTACGAGGACGCCGACCTCGCGCTGAAGGCCCGAGCCGCGGGTTACAGGACCGTTTACGAGCCGTCGGCTGCGGTCATCCACCGTGAGTACGGAACGTCGGGCAGGGCGTCGGCCGTCGAGCAGATGGCCCGCAACCAGGCAATCTTGAATCAACGTTGGCAGCACCTCCTGGCCGATCGCCCCCTCAGCCTGTGGCAGCTCGAGGGAGAGGACGATCGGCCGCAAGGTCTCGTGATCGGGAACGTCGCCCACGCCGCATCGGTGCCCGGGGGCGCGGCTCGGCTCCGTCAGCTCATCGAGGCGATCAGCGGTTCGTACCGAACGGCGTACGCCGACCTCGGCTCCGCCGCGGCAGTCGAGCAGCTCCGCATTCCGGCTTCCTTGAACGTGACGGTGTTTCATCCTGGATTTGCCCGCGCGGTGGGAAGCGACCTGCTGGATCTCGGCGCCATCGCCGCGCACAACCGGTTTCGATGGATCGTCTTCGACAGCCCGGCCACGGCTGCCAGTTGCCTGCCCGTGGCGCGCCAGTACGGGGGCGGCAGCTTCGTCGCAATCGATGCCGCGGCCGATCCGGAGTGCGAGAGCCGGCAGTACAGCGACGCCGACGGGGTTCTCGTGACGTCGGATACGCAGCGGAGCACCCTGGAGCGCCGGTTTCCGCAGCTACCGGTGCGCGTGTTCCACGACGCCCGAGACGCCGCGGCCCGAACCGGCCACGCGCGCTGGCCGCGATTGCTGCGGCCGTGGGCACCAGCGACCGTCCCGGAAGTCGAACTCGGCCCGATCCTGAGGGCCCTGGAACGACAGGCTGCGCTCGCCCGGCAACGCTGAGGCGGGCGCCACGGGCCGCGACCCCGCGTTAGACGCTCGGCTTGGGCTCTCCCCGGACGACCCGCCGCAGCCCGTTTCTCACCCGCAGGTACGTTTTGAGCCACCTCGGACGACGGTGCAGGCGAGCCTGAACGGCCAGGTCTGTCGCGCGGAGCGGCATCGCCAGCCGCTGCCGTACGCTTCTTGGCACGATGCCCTGCAGCCCGCCGGTCGGCCGCGGCCCGGCCGGACGCGCCCACGGACGCTGCGACTCGCGTTCCAGCGCGTGCAGCCCGGCTCGCAGGCCGTCGATTTCGCCGGCGGTGGCGGGCGCATCGGGCAGCGTCTGCACCCCGACGGCATGTTTCGCGAGGAAGTCGAGCTTTCGTATGCAGCCGGCGAGGCGGCGCGCGGCCTCCCGCTGCTCGGCGCACTCGACGTTGGCGAACCATTCGTCGGCCTTGCCGCGGGTGCGTGCGACATCGAAAATGGCAGCGTAAAGGGACTCCAGCGCGGTCATCACCTTGTCGGACCGGGTGGCGGGCGTCAGGCCAGACCGGGCCACGTCCGGGACCGCGAGGATTCCTTCGAGCGAGCGCGCGAGGCCGGTCAGAAGCGCGTCTCCCTGCGTATCCAGCGCACGCACCTTGTCCATGAGCGCGGGCCGGCGCATCAACTCCTCGACGCCTTCGACCAGCGACTCGACCCAGCGCACCTCGATCAACGGATCCAGCGCCGGGTGCTTCCGGTACAGGACGACGGCCGATCGGCCGACCTTGAATTCACGTTCCGCGAAGTCGGGGAGATCCATGACGTGGTCGTGATAGGCGAGCGCCCCGGGCGCATAGTGGATCTCGAGACCGAGCCGCTCCAGGCGCAGCGCGAGTTCCGTGTCTTCGTAACCATACGAGCGGAAGCAGGGGTCGAACTCGATTCCCTGAGCGCGCGCGTCCAGCAGGAAGCGGCGCTTCAGCGAGATGTTGCTGGTATAGAAGAACCGATAGTCGAGGCGTGGGAGCGTGGGAATGTACTCGTAGGCGAATTGCAGCGAGCTCTTGCCGCACACGTAATCCATCACGCGCGTACGCGGGAGTCCCGGCAGCCAGTCGACGTAACCGAGAATCGCCGAGGTGTCGGCAGCGTGCTGCGCGTGTGCGAGCAGGTGCTCTTCGAGCAGCCGTTCATGGGCGACGATGTCGTCGCCGATGTACAGGACGAGCTCGCCCCGCGCGAGGGTGAGCGCGCGATTCCTCGCCTGACCGGCCCCTTCGCTTTCCTGCCGCTCGTAGCGCAGGGCGAAGTCGAACCGCTGGTCCTCGAGCGCCTCTGCAGTCCCATCCGTGGACCGGTCATCAACGACGATCACCTCGAATTCCGACGACAGCACCGACTGGCGGTTCAACGCGTCCAGGCAGTTGAGCAGTTTCGCCTTCCGGTTCCTCGTCGCAATGACGACGCTGACGCGGGTCCCCAGCCAGTACGGCGACGCTGCGCTCTCAGGAGCGCTCGCCGTCGCCGTCGTGCGCGCGAGCCGAGGCGGAAGTCGATCGCTGACGGTGCCGACGGCGTCCAGCAGCCGTTCGGCGGCACGATGCCACGTGTAGTCCTGAATCACGCTCTGCCGAGCGCGCTCGCCCACCGCGTACGCGCGTTCGGGATCGTCGTAGACCTCGCGCAGCCGTCGGGCCAGGCTCGGCACGTCGGGCTCGCACCAGACCGGCATGTTGGTGATGCGCAACTGGCGTCTGTCCAGGCAGTCCCCCAGCGGCACGGTCGCAAAGTCGACCGGCAGGCAGCCATCGGGCGCGAGGAAGTCGACCGGCCCGCCAAACAGGGGCGCAATGACCGGCAGGCCGCACGCCACTGCGTCGAGGATCTTCATCCCGAACCCTTCAGCGCGGTGCGGCGAGACGAACGCATCACACGATCGGTACAGGTCGATCAACTGCTGCTTGGGTGTGAATTGCGTCAGGTACTCGACCCTGGCCCTGCCCGACCGGTCCTGGAGCCGATCTCGCAGCCGCGAGTCCGGCGCGCCCATCCCGTAGTCCTTCACGACGAGGACCACGTCGTCCTGCGCCGTGAACGTCCGCCAGAACGTCTCAAGGAGAAGAAGCGTCCCGTAGCGCTCCAGGTCGTGGGAGTTCGTCACCGTCAGCAGACGGCAGGGGCCCGGACGGGAGCGCTCCCGGGAGGCATCGCCGATCTCGGGCGAGTATCCGTGCGGGACGACGTGGCAGTCCGCTTCCGGCAGTCCTGCCTGGAGCAGGACGTCGCGACAGAATGAGCTGACCGGCAGCTTTTGATAGTGGTTCTGCCGAATGCACTGCAGCCAGGGGTCCCACGGCTGCGCATCGGGCCGGCTGAACCGGTAATTGATGACGAAGAACTCGAAGTTGAGGCGCCCTGCGAGGACGGTGCCGAGATACTGCTGCCAGTAATGGGACCACTTGAACTGTGTGCCGCCGACAGGCGCCCCCTCGATCATCAGCGGCTCGAGTCGTCGGCGCGTGGCGCGATCGAGGGTTGGCGTCAGCTCCCCGCGCCGTATGCGTACGGCTGCGCCCGCTCGCTCGAGCGCCAGCACGAGCTCCGCCATGACCCAGGTGAACGCGCTCGCAATGGACAGATCCGCATCGAAATGGAGCGCGTCGTCGGGCAGCCTGTTCGATGATGGCACGGCGGCGCGCGCTTCGCTCCGGCGCCGATCCTCCTGGTCCGCCCGGAAGTAGTCACCCTCGTCGATCGTGACGGCCTGCCGCCACTTCGACCAGAAGTGCCGCTCGTTGTGTGGATCGTCGGCGGTCCGGCCCTCGGAGATCTGTCCGTAGTGATAGATGAACGCCCGCGTGCAGCACACGACCCTGAAGCCGCGCTGGCGCACCTCCATGCACAGGCCGAGGTCCTCGAAGCCGTTCACGTAGCACTCGTCGAACCCGCCACACGCCTCGAAGAGCTGCTGCGGGATCAGCAGGCAGGCGCCGTTCACCGCCTGGTACTCACGCTGCCGGTTGACGTGCGGCAGCGACGCGTCGGCAAACGGGTAGATGTGTTGCGGTCCCTTCGAGGCGGTGAAGATGATGCCGGTGTGGTGGATCGTGTTGGTATACGGAAACAGCTGCTTGATCCCGACGACACCGACGGTTCGATCGGCTTCGATGGTGGCGACCATCTCCTCGAGCCAGCCGGGCTGCACGAGGGTGTCGTTGTTCAGGAACAGCAGATGCGACCGTCGCGCCAACCGCGCGCCGAGGTTGTTGGCCTTCGCAAACCCGAGATTCTGCTCGCTGCGATGGTAGACAAGGTCAAGACCCTGAACGGCCCCGGCGCGGAAGTACTCCTCCGTGCCGTCGGAGGAACCGTTGTCCACGACGATGACTTCGTAGGGCACGCGAGCGGTCGTGTGCCGGGCGATCCGGTCGAGGCACAGCCGCGTGAAGCCCAGACGGTTGAAGACTGCAATGACGATGGAGACGCCGTCAACCATGGACCGCAATCTCGGCAGGAAGCCAGACCTTCGAGTGGATCAGTTTCCCTGCCGCGGGAGAAAGCACTTCGAAGACGAGGGCGTTGTCCACCCAGTCGAAATAGCCGGGTGCGGTGCGATGGTACGCCAGCCCCACGGTCACGCTGTACGTCCCGCGCGCCAGCGGAACCCGCTGTCGGAAGTCCACGACGAGCGTGCCGCCCGCGCAGCGTGCCGGCAAGGACACCCCTTCTTCCAGCGTGTTGGTCCCGACGAGATCCGTTCCGGTTCTGTCGCGAAAGAAGAAGCCGAGGATGTAGGACTCCACGTCGGCGAGAAACTCCACGTGGACGCGCAGCACGATCTCCTGGTCGAAAGCCGCCGCGGAGACGGCGCGCTCGCTGCCGTCGAGCAGCTCGACGTTCCGGATGCGCGCCTGCCCGCTGCCGTGGCGGAAGAGGCTGGTGCGGCTCTCGAATACCGGATCGGCCCGGAACAGCACGCGCGGCGCGGGGGCGGACGGCTGCTCCGGCAGGACGGGACTCGCCGGATCGGCGCGGCGGGACTCGAGCATGGCCACGTGGGCATGATACTGGCTCGCCACCTGTTCCGCATCGCCGAGCGCCGCGACGCGCCCGCCGTCGAGGAACACCGCCTGCGAGCAGATCGACTTCACCGCATTGATGTCGTGGCTGACGAACAGGATCGTTTTGCCGCGCTGCTGGATCTCGCGGATCTTGCGGATGCACCGGTGCTGGAACATGACGTCGCCGACGGCGAGCGCCTCGTCGATGAGCAGGATGTCAGGGTCGATGTGAATCGCCGCGGCGAACGCCAGGCGCACGAACATGCCGCTGGAGTACGTCTTCACCGGCTGATCGATGAATTCGCCGATCTCCGCGAACTGCTCGATCTCGGGAAGGCGGCGCGTCATGTCCTCGGGGCTGAAGCCCATGATGGCGCCGTTCATGACGACGTTGTCGCGGCCGCTGAAGTCGGGATTGAAACCGGCGCCCAGCTCGAGCAGCGACGCGACCCGCCCCTCGATCGCGACGGTCCCCGCCGTCGGCTGGAGGATGCCGGCAATCACCTGCAGCAGCGTGCTCTTGCCGGATCCATTCATCCCGATGACGCCGGTCGTCGTGCCCGCCGGGATTCGGAAGGTCACGTCGCGGAGAGCCCAGAACTCTTCGTGGTAGCGGCGCCGCCCTCGCCAGAGGGCCTCCATGAGCCGGTGCCGAGGATGCGAATAGATGCGGTATGCCTTCGAGATCCCCTCGAGTGCAATCTCACCAGGCTGCATCAGCGCAGGGCAGGTCGCAGTTAGGCATCGTGAAAGCCCGAGTGTACCCGCTGGTCGAGGCGTCCGTCCAGAAGCACGGGCCAGCCGCGCAGCATCACGTGGCGTCGCCGCCCGTTTGACGAACCTGAGCCGTTTGTTTAGACTGCGGCGGCTTCCGGACAGCACGCCAAGGGGCTACCCAAGAGGAGGACCCATGCGCTACGCAACTATCGCACTATTGGCCGGATTCCTCGCGTTCGCCAACCCCGCGTGGCCGGTCACGGGCACCGGCCAGGTCACCGTCGCGACGAATAGCTCGGTCAACACGACCCTGGCCGCCAACACGATCTACGTCCTCGTGGGCTGGGTGCCCGTCGTGACCACGATCCTCAACCCGGTGGGGAACATCGCGGCGTACGTGAACGGCCAGGGGTTTCCGTTCGCGGCGATCACCGGCGCCTCGCAGGAGGTCAACACCTACGTTGGCCAGTTCACGGTCAACGCGCTCGGCGGCGCCGTGGAGCTGGTGCCCGCTTTCCAAGGGAACGCGGACTTCGTCCTGACCAACAACAGCGCGTCGACGCGCACGGTGATCATGGGGTGCACGGCCAACCAGGTAGCCGGCGCGTGCCTGTTCAACGTCAGGACCGTCCCGACCGCGGATCCCATTTTCTAGATCGGCTCTCCGGAGACGGGCAACGTTCGAGGGGGCGGCAGCCTGAAGGCTGCCGCCCGGATGCGCCTCGATCGTCTCCGCCGCCCTGAGGTTCGTTCAGCGATCGGGCGGGCGCGAGATTGGTTTCCTGGCAATGGGATCTCCGACCCGCGCGGGGAAATACAGCACCCAGTCGCCCGGCATCCGGTCGGGCACGAACACCGCGCGATTCGACGGCCGTGCCTGGTCCCCGCCTCGGACGATCCCGACCAGCGCGCCGCGCGAGTTGTAGACGGCTGCGCCGGCCGGACTCCTGACATCCAGCTCGAGCAGCACAGCCCCGTCACGTTCCGTCCTCACCGCCGAGATCTTTCCCGGCCGCAGCGGCGCCTCCGCCTGGCCCGTGGGCGGGGCGGTGTACAGCCGGTCCCCGGCCTGGGGCGGCGAGCTGCTGCGGGCGGGCGTGGCGATCGCGGGCGGCTTCCCGGTCAATTGCAGGAGGGCAATCTGTCCCGCCTTGCTCACCGCCAGCGCGGTTGCTGCACGCGTCGCCCCGACCGCCGGACCCGCCACGAGGTACTCCGTCCCCCCGACAACTACTTCCAGGGACGTCATCACGTATCCCGAGTCGGAAGAGATCACGCCGGCGCCCTTCCGCACGACGCGGCCGTCCGTGTTGCGCACCTCGATCTCGACGGCGTGCTCGTTGATGAACCTGGCGAACGAGGGTTCGGCGGGATTCAGGGAAACGTCAGCGGCGCGCTGGCCGGTCGGGACCTGCTCGGGCATGGGCGCGCCATCCGGAAGAACGGAGACGGCGAGAGGCTGCGCGAGCGCCAGGACCAGACTGCACATTGCCATCATCGTGATGCTACCGTCGCGCGAGCCGTACGCGGCGGCTTCACGCATCCGTGTTGCGGTCGACGACCACTCCGCAGGCGCCCGCCCCTACCGGGACTGCAGGACTGCGGCCCGATTATCCGTCTTCTCGGCTATCAGGTACATGATGTCGAACAGGTTGATGTAGAGCGACCAGTTCAGTAGTCCGGTCCGCTTCAGCGCGCTGAACACCTTCGGCCGCCGGTGCTTGATCGTCAGCACGATCCAGGCCATGGTCTCGACGCTCCGGTACATCCCGTCGTATCCCGCGTACCGAACCGTGAATCCGTGCCGCTCGAGCAGATGCGTGAGGGTCTGACGCGAGAAGTAGTGCAGATGCGTGGGCGGATGAATCTGCCGCCATTTGCTCCCACGCCAGCGCGCGACGACGCTGCCGATGTCCCCTGTCGTGATGGCAACGTGGCCGCCGGGCCGCAGCAGCTCGGCGGCTCTCTGCACGACGCGCTCCGGATGCGCAACGTGCTCGATCGTGTCCCACATACACACCACGTCAAACTGGCCGGTGATTGGCGCGGTGGCGAAGTCGCCGGCCACGACATCGAGCTGAAAGTGGTCCTTCGCGTAGCTCGTCGCCTCGGTCGAGATATCGATGCCGGCCACGGAGGCGAACTCGCGCCGGGCGACGTTGAGGAAGAAGCCGAAGGCGCAGCCCACCTCGAACAGCGCCTTCGACGTGCGGTCGCCAACGTATCTGGACAACACACGCAGCCGCCCGGCGAAATGGCGTTCAATCAGCCCTCGCTCGCCCAGGTAGTCGTAGTACTCGTCGCCGGTGAAATAGGCAAGCGAGTAGAGACGCTCCAGGTCCGTCCTGCTCAGGAGGAGGTTCGCGGTGACGAACCCGCAGGACGTGCACTGCAACAGACCCGGCAGGCGCGCGTCGCCGTACACACCGCCGCACACCAGGCAGGAGCTACGGCTCACGGCTCCCCCCACCTACAGTCTCATCGACGATGTAGAGGGGACGGCCTTTCACCTCGTCGAAGATGCTGCCGAGATACTCGCCGAGGATGCCGAGGAACATCAGCTGCAGGCTGCCCATGAACAGCACGACGACGATCAGCGACGTGTACCCGGGAGGGAAATCGCCGCGCCGCAGGAACATCCACACCAGCCACGCGGCATAGAGGGCGTCGAGCAGCGCGATTCCAAGGCCGACTATCGTCGCGATGTGCAGCGGCACCTTGGAGAACGATGTAATGCCGGTAATCGAGAACGACAGCAACGGGCGCAAGCGATACTTCGTGACCCCGGCGACGCGAGCGCCGCTGACGAATGGAACCTCGGCACGGCTGAACCCGACCCACTGGAACAGTCCGCGGAGGAACTGGTTCTGTTCCCGGATCGACGTCTGGAATACGCGGAGCACCTTTCGCGATATGAGCCGGAAGTCCGCCATGCCGTCCCGAATCTCGACCGGCGACAGGGCGTTCTGCAGCCAGTAGAACAGGCTGGAGGTCCACTGCTTGGTCGTCCGCTCGTGCGTTCCGTACTGGCGGACCGTCTGAACGACGTCAAAGCCGTGCTCGAACCGTTCCAGCAGCAGCGGGATGACCGCGGGCGGATGCTGGAGGTCGGTGTCCATCATGATCGCCGCGTCGCCGCTCGCGTGATCGAGGCCCGCGATGATCGACATCTGGTGGCCGAACCGCCTGGACAGGTGCAGCACCGTCACGCCGGGTCGTGATGCGGCCACCTCTTTCAGCACCTCGAAGCTCCGATCGGTGGACCGGTCGAGCACGTAGATCAACCGGAACCGGTAGCGATCCGCCAGGTCATCGAGGACCGCCACCAGTTCCCGGTGGAACAGGGCGATTCCAGCCTCCTCGTTGTAGACGGGGAGCACGAGGTCGATCGTCTTCACGCCGTGCGTCCGCCCTGCCGGTCGGTGACGAGCCGGCGAAGGCCCTGCGTCAGCTCGATCGCGGGCTGCCAGCCGAGCTGCTCCCGCGCCGCCGAGATATCGGCGACGACGTCGAGGATCTCATTCTGGCGGCGCGGGCCGGTCTCCACGACCTCCTTGGCGATCCCGACGGCTTCGCCGACCCGGCGAACGAGGTCGTCCACGCTGAGGGAAACACCGCTGCCCGCATTGAAGATGCCCGCGCACCGCGAGGCGATTACCCGGCCGACGAGGTCCAGCAGATCGTCGACGTGAAGGTAGTCGCGTCGGGGTCTCAGGTCGGTCACCTCGACCGATTGACACGAAGGATCGAGAAACTGCGCGAGGATCGAGGGAATGAGGAACCGCGCAGGCTGACCGGGGCCGTACAAGTTGAACGGACGAATGACGGTCGCGCGGACGTTCATGTGCCGTCTGTGAAAGTCGACGACCGACTCCGCCACGATCTTGCTGTGCGCGTACGGATTGCACGCCTCGAGCGGATGATCCTCGCGGATAGGCAACGCGCGCGGACGGCCATAGACGTACGAGCTCACGTGGATCAGCGCCGCTCCGGCGTTGCGGCACGCCTGCAACGCCTCGACGGTCGTCATGACGTTGTCCGCGTAGAAGGGGAGGGGGTTTTCCCAGCTCGCGGGCACGAAGGTACGACCGGCGACGTTGATCACGTGGCTCAGCCGGTGAGTGCCTTGCGCGCCGGCGAGCGGCCCGTCGTGGCGGCGGTGCGCGAGCACGGTGTAGCCGGCGGAGGTGAGAAACGGGACCAGGCGACAGCCGACGAATCCATCGGCACCGATCACGAGGACGGCGTCAGACATCTCGGAGAAGCTGCGGCTTGTAGCGTTCGAACTCGTCGAGGGCCTGCCGATAGTCGTCGGGCCGGCCGATGTCCAGCCAGTAGCCGTCATGCACCGCGACGTGCACCGGTTCGCTGCGCTGGAGCAGATCGTTCATCAGATGGTCGAACCCGTACGGCCTGTCGGACGGTACCCTGTCCAGCAGCGACCGGTTCAGGACGTAGACTCCCATGCTGACCAGGTACTCCACGGACGGTTTCTCCTCGAAGCCGACGAGCCGGCCGGATGCACCCGCCTTGAGAACACCGTAGTCGATCGTGTGCCGCCGGCGCGCCGCGGAAATGGTAAAGCTCGCGCCTGCGTTCTCGTGTATCCGGGTCAACGCGGAAAAGTCCAGGTCGGTGAGCACGTCGCCGTTCATCAGGAGAAACTGCTCGGGCAAGTCCGGAACGAGCTTCAGCGGCCCGATCGTGCTCAACGCCCGCGGCTCGAGCGAATAGTCGATGGCGGCGCCCCACTGCGCGCCTTCGCCGAAGAAGGCGCGAATCAGGTTGGCCTGGTGGTTCACCGCCATCGTGATGCGATCGAAGCCGCAGCTGACGAGCTGCCGAACGATGATCTCGAGTATGGGGTAGTCCCCCACGGGCATGAGGGGCTTCGGCAGCACGATGGTGTAAGGTCGCAGCCGGGTCCCCCTGCCGCCGGCGAGCACGACGGCTCGCTTAGACATTGTAGAGATCGCTCTTGTAACGGGCCAGGTTGGCGGGATCGCGAAACCACTCGGCGGTGATCGCCAGGCCGCGCTCCAGCGGGACCCGGGGCACGAATCCGGTCGCCGCTGCCAGCTTCCGGTTGTCGCAACGCAGGCGCAGCACTTCGCTGCTCGAGGGACGGAGCCGCTGCTCGTCGTTGACCGCCACCGCCGCGACGCCCATCGTCCGGCCGATCAGCGCCAGGAGATCGCCGACCGAGATCTCCGTGTTCGACCCGATATTGAAGACTTCACCATCGCCTCCCGCCATGGAAGCGATGGCGAGGAAGCCGCGGCAGGTGTCATCGACGAAGGTGAAGTCACGGGTCGTCGAGAGATTGCCAAGCCGCACCTGAGGCTCGCCCGCGGCGAGCTGCGTCATGATCGTCGGAATCAGCGCCCGGGCCGACTGGCGGGGGCCGTAGGTGTTGAACGGGCGCGCCACCACGACCGGCAAACCGAAGGAGTGAAAGAAGCTCTGCGCAATCGCGTCCGCACCGATCTTCGTCGCGCTGTACGGCGACTGCGGTGAGAACGGATGCCCCTCATCGATTGGCACGTAACGGGCGCTGCCGTACACCTCGCTCGTCGACGTGTGCACGAAGCGGCGAACACCGGCCGACCGTGCTGCCTGACACAGGTTCAGAGTCCCTCGCACGTTGGTGTCGACGTAGCTGTCGGGTGCTCGATAGGAATAGGGGATCGGGATAAGCGCCGCGAGGTGAAACACCACGTCGACGCCCGCGACCAGTGCGTGGCAGCAATGCGGATCCCGGATGTCGCCGGTGACGACCTCCACATCACCGAGGCAGGACACGTGCTCGAGCCATCCCCAGAAGTTGAAGGAGTTGTACTGAGCCAACGCGCGCACGTGCGCGCTCTCGTGCACCAGCTGCTCGACCAGATGAGAGCCGATGAACCCGTCACCGCCAGTCACCAGGACGTTCGTTCCGCGTAGGTTCATGGACGGCAACAGGCTCCTTCAGCGGAGGACAATGGAATGGCGCGGCGTTTCCACGTAACAGGAACGGTCGGCCGCGAGCGCACGCAACTGGAAGCTGAGCGTGCCGGCTCGGAGTCGATCGGGCGGCACTCGGACGCGAAACCCGCTGCGCTGATAGTCCGGATCGTTGTAGTACGCCGCCACGTCCGGCCGATCGAATCCGTACGCGGCCGGGAACGTCTGGCCATCGAGCACCACGTCGAGCGCGATCGCAGTCCTGCCCGTCGAAGGAATGACAAACCATCCAGTGATCCGCAGCTGTTCACCCACCGGGACGACGACTTCTGCGCCGAGGCGCAGCTGTTTGCCGTTGACCAGGTCGATGACGTAGAGGGGGGGACCCTCGCAGGCTCCCGCTGGAGTGGGCCGCGGGCGCTCCCGGACGCCTGGTCCTGCCGTCACACCGCTGAGGGTGAACGCTCGATATCGTCCCTGTTCGACGATGAGCGTGGCGCCCGCGGATGCGAGACCGCTGATGACCTCCGCGCCGCCATCCTGATAGCCGGCCGTGTCGACCAGGATCGCCGAGAAGCCGTCCGTCACGGCGGCCGAAGCGAGATCGGCCGGCGTCAACACGGCCGCTGCCTGCTGCCACTGGAACTGCTCGTTCGTCATCGCCGGATAGCTCCAGCGCAACGAGTTCCTCGAGGCGAGATACGGCTTCAAGTGATCGTACGGCTCCATGCCGAACGAGCCCGTCTCGCTCAGGTATGCGGCAAACGGCAACTGCAGGACCGCTGCACCTGCAGGCAGATGCGCCGCCAGGCGCGTGACCATCCCCTCGACGTTCCTGAACTCGTCGGCCGCCGCTGGTCTCGGCACGACGACGTCGTCAAGCGCAGCTGTCTGATCCCAGACGCCGAACGCCAGCAGCAGGACTATCAGTGCGGTTGCTATTCGTAACCGCCGCCGAAACCAATCCAGGCCGAAGCCGACCGGCACCAGCGAAAGAAATGCGATGAACGGACACACCCGATTCCAGGCGCGAATGTCCGGAGTGACCAACAGGCTGAAGAGGCTGCCGAATCCGCCAACGGCTGCGAGCAGGATCATCGCGATGATCAGTCGACCGGCCGCTGTACTCACGCGCACCGCCCTCCGATGGCCTGCGGGGAGATTGAGGATGACCAAGGCGAGTGCCGTCAGAAAGCCGGTCGATCCCACCAACCCGAGTCGAGTGGAGCTGTTCTCGCCATCGAGAGGGAACCCGGCGTCGACCTCTTTCTCTCCCCACGTGCGGAGAAGCGGCCACGGATGCCGGAGCACGGGACTGACGAGATGCCGGACCTTCAAACCATGCTGCTCTGATTCTGCGGGCCGCTTGACGTCGACGGTGATCGGGTCGCCGAATCGCTTCAAGACGGCCAGGCTCGGCGCCAGATTGAGCGCCGTGCAACCGATCATGAGGATCAGAATGAGGACACCCTTCCGCGCTACCGCCAGACCGCGCAAGGAAAAGGCGCCGATGAGCGTGCTCACCAGGAGCAGAAAGCAGCCGAAGAACGTGTAGTAGATGTAATTGAAGCACAGCAGGATCGAGCCCGCGATGAGGCCGGCAAAGGCCTTCCAGCGAAGTCCGTCGGGATCCGCCGTCGCGATCCTGACCGCGAGCGCGCACACCGGCGGTACCAGGTAGATCACGAGGTTCATGTGCTCGATGTGACGATAGAGCGCATACGGTGTGAGTGCGAAGAGAACGCCGCATACCACCGCGGCCGGGCGCGAGATGTCCAGCGCGCGCAGGCTCCAGAATGCGGTGACCGCACTCAAGGCGACGATGACCATCCACGCGGCGTTGCTGACCAGAATCGGATCGCGCGACGCCCAACGCAGGATCCAGACAAGCGCCTGATCGACGTTGGTATTGGCCGGGAACAGCAGCGCCTGGAAGCCGTGCGGCGCGCCGATAGCCGGGTTGTACCACCACCAGCCGGTCTCGACGGTGGCTTTCATCTGCGCCAGGAACACCAGCGAGTCGTGCGAGAACTTGAGCGGCGCGTACATGCCAAGTGCCGGCATGCCCAGCGCAAAGTAGAGGTACGTGAAGGCCACGACCGCTGCCGCGGCGCTCGCCACAATATCCAGCAGAGGAGCGGAATTCCACACGGCCGCGCGTTCAGACCACGTCTTCACCAGTGGCCGGGCCGGCGTCGTGGAACCGCCTAGCACGTGGCCACCTCGACCGGCTGCCATACAGGCGCCAGGCCCACGTCCGAGTCGACGGCGGCCGCTGCCGAGAGGGAGGGCTGCATAGACCGGGCAAACGCGGTGCGCACGCCACGACGACGACTGCGGGGGACGACGCTCGGCGTTGCCGAACGGTGCGCGGACTGCTCTGCTGGCATCTCAGGACGCGAGGGGCCTATTCTAGCTTCACTTCCCGTCGAGTGCAGGCCCCGGAGCGGCAGTTGCGCCGGACGCCTTGACGCGATTGCGGGAAACCACGAATGGGAAGCGCCGGCCTTCGCGTGGATCGGAGCGCACCTCCTGGGAACCCCGCACGCGACTGCGAGGGCGGGCCGCGTTGCCGCCACCGCGCTTGCGATAGTCGTGCCACAGCGTGAGTGGTGCCGCAGCCGTTTCAGCCTGGCCGTGTCTCTGCGGTTCAACGAACGGTAATGGTATAGCGCGGCGTTTCTGCGTAGCAGGAGCGGTTGGTAGCCAGCGCACGCAGCCACATACGATGCGTGCCGGCGGGAAGCTCATTGGGCGGCACGATGATGCGAAACCCGCTCGGCCGATAGTCCGGTTCGTTGAAGTACGCGGCCACGTCGGGTCGATCGAATCCGTACGGGGCCGGCGACGACTGGCCATCGAGCACGACGTCGAGGGACAGCGCAGCCCTGACTGTCGAGGGGATGACAAGCCATCCGGACAACCGCAGCTGTTCGCCGGCACGGACCACGAGATTCGTGCCCGCAGGTGGCCGTCTGCCGTTGACCGTATCAATGAAGTACTGAGGCTCGCCTTCGCACATGGCACCGGCTGCGGTTGGCCGCGGGCGCTCGAGAACGCCAGGCCCCGCCGGCACATTACGCAGGCTGAACGCGCGGTAGCGTCCCTGTTCCACGATGAGTGCGGCGCCCGCGGACTGGAGGCCGGCAATGACCTCGGCACCGGCATCCTGATAACCCGCGGTGTCGACCAGAATCGCCGCGAACCTGTCGCGCACCGCCGACGAAGCCAGGTCGGCGGGCATCAACGTGGAGGCAGCCTGCTGCCATCGGAACTGCTCGTTGGTCATCGCTGGATAGCTCCAGCGCAACGAGTGCCTCGAGGCGAGGTACGGCTTGTAGTGATCGTAGGGCTGCATGCCGAACGAGCCCGTTTCGCTCTGGTACGAGGCAAACGGCAGCTGCAAGACCATGGCGCCTGGAGGCAGACGCGCTGCCAGGCGCTCGACCATCGTGGCCACGTTGCGGTACTCTTCGGCGTTGGCCTGTCGTGGCAGGACGAGCGGCTTGAGAGCAGCCGACTGGTCCCAGATGCCGAACACCAGCACGCCGGCACTCATGGCAGGTGCCAGCCGGAGGCGCTTCCGCAGCCAGTCCAATCCGTATCCAACCGGAACAAGCGAGAGAAACGCGATGAATGCGCTGATGCGGTTCCATCCGCGAATGTGCGGCGTAATCAGCAGGCTGAACAGGCTGCCGAATCCTCCAATGGTCGCGAGCAGGACCATGGCGATGATCAGCTGCCCCGCCGCCACGCTCACGGCCAGCGCGCGCGAGTGGCCGGTCGGCACGCGAAGGACGACCAGGCCCAGTGCCGTCAGAAAGCCCGCGGCCGCCACCAATCCCAGCCTGGCGGTTGAATTCTCGGCTTCCAGCGGAAACTGCGCGTCGGATTCTTTTTGCCCCCATTTGCTGAACAGCGGCAACGGATGCTGGGACACGGGACTGATGAGGTGCCGGACCTTCAATCCGTGCTGTTCCGACTCGGCGGGCAGCTTGACGAAGACGGTCGTGGGGTAGCCGAACCGCTGAAACGCGGCGAGGCTCGGCGCCAGGTTGAGCGCCGCGCACGCGAGCATCGTCAGAAGAATAACGAACCCGTGACGCGCCACCGCCAGGCTTCGCGAGGACGCCATCCCGATCACGATGCCCGCCAGGAGCACGAAGCACCCGAAGAACGCGTAGTAGACGTAGTTGAAACAGAGCAGAATCGAGCCGGCGATCAGGCCGGCCGAAGCCTTCCAGTGCAGTCTCTCAGTACTCGCGGCCGCCAGGCGTACCGCGAGCGCACAGACCGGCGGGACGAGATAGATTGCCAGGCTCAGATGCTCGATGTTGCGATAGAGCGCGTACGGCGTGAGGGCAAACAGCACGCCGCAGACCCCACCCGCCAGGCGCGAGACCTTCAGCGCGCGCAGACTCCAGAACGCCGACACGGCGCTCAGGGCGACGAGGAGCATCCACGTGGCATTGCTGACCAGGATCGGATCGCGCGACACCCAGCCGAGGAGCCAGACAAGCGCCTGATCAACGTTGGTGTTCGAAGGAAAGAGGAGCGCCTGGAAGCCCTGGGGAGCACCGATGGCGGGGTTGTACCACCACCAGCCAGTCTCGATCGTGGCTTGGTTCTGCGCGAGGAACTCCAGGGAATCATGTGAGAACCTGAGCGGGCTGTGCATGCCGTGTGCTGGCATCCGCAGCGCGAAATACAGGTACGCGAAAGTGACGAGTCCTGCCGCCACGCTCGCCGCAAGATCCAGCAGGCGAGCGGAGCTGCGCCCGATCGCGCGTTCAGCCGCCGTGTTCATGGCTGGCCGGGTCGTCGTCGTGTAACCGCCTGGATATCGCGGCGTCGGCCCGCCCGGAGACGGACGCCAGGACCGCGTCCGAATCCGGTCGGCGGTTGCCGAGAACCAGGCTCGCATCGGCGGATCAGCGGCGCTCCGGTCAAACACGACGACCCTCCAGGGAGACCACGTCCGGCAGTGCCGAACGGTGCTCTACTCGCAGCTCAGGAAGTGAGGGCCTATTGTAGCGCCAGTTCGCCACGATTGCAGGATCTGATCGATTCCAGCGCCGACGGCCGGGTCCCGACGCGCACGTCGAAGTGATCGCTGGTTCGAGGCGCGTGTCGTAGCCGGCCCACCGCGCTCGTCGTCGTGATCCCCCGGGGCTCGGAACGTCGTGCGGCGTGCGCGTGTGACCGATGCCTGGGAAATGTCAGCGACGCGCGACCACCTGCACGCAGGCGTCGGGCATCCACGCCGCCAGTTCGGAGGTGGAGGGAAACAGGCGGCCGTCGGCTACCGCCTGGTACCTGTAGCCGAGCGGCGCCAGGTGCGCGAGCGCTGCGCGCGCCGCCGTGACGCCGTGCAGCTCGATCATCAGGATCGGCTTATGGCGCGACAGCGTCCCCATCATGCCGGCGACCGCCGCGCCTTCCGCACCCTCGACGTCGATCTTGATGGCATCGGGGGCGCGCAGGTGGAGGTCCTCCATGAGCGCGTCCAGGCTCGTGCCTTCAACGGCGATCCGGTGCCCGGGCTTCACCGGAAATGTCGAATCGGGCGCCATGCCGAGGAAGCTGCTGCCGTAGTTCACCGTGAACTCGATCGGCCGCGGCGAGTCGGTGAGGCAGACGGGCAGGATCTCGAAGTTCCTGGCGCCGGAGCCGTGCAGGTTCGCCTTCAGGAAATACACGCACAGCGGATTCGGTTCGACACAGTACACGCAGCCTGAGGGCCCGACCCACCTCGCAAATCTCGTCGAGAAGAGCCCGATGTTGGCCCCGATGTCGTAGACCGTCGCGCCAGGGGCAATCAACCCGCGGAGCACATCGAGGGCGCGAGTCTCGTGCTGCCCGGCCAGCGCGGCCTCCCAGGGACTCGGCGTCCACGCGGACAGACCATCCTGCATGGAGAGGCGCTCGGGCGCGCCCGTCGATCGCGGCCCAGCAATCGTGAATGCCGCCTCCGCCCATCCCGATTCCCCGCTGGCGCTGTGCCAGCGCGCGCAGATCGCGTAGGTGCCGGGTGCTTCGGGCGCGAACGTGACGGAAGTGGCCGAAGACGGAACGAGCGGCGCGAGGTAGAGGATGCCGTCGTGCCTCAGAAAAAAACGCGTCTCGGACGGCTGCTCGACGCCAGTAAGCGCGAACTCCGCGGCCTGCCCGAGCCTGGCGGGACGGTCACCTGGGACGTTCTGCAGCGTGACGATCGACATCAATCGGTTACCTTCTGACCGGGTCGTAGTGGGTGGAGGACGCGGCAGGCGCGCCGCACCGAAGACGAAGATCGTCAGCCCGGCCCCTCGCGAGAACGGCGGCACGGTGAAGAGCACGACCGCCGGACGCAGGCATCAGCGGAGGCGCGAGGAAACCCGGATGCCTGCCGTGATGGACAACGGCCAGTATACTGAGGGCTCGAGCACTCCGTCCATCCTGGCGCTTGTCTCCATGGGGCGTTCGCGGGAAGATCGCCAAGCGCGCTGGAGGACAGGTCAACGCGATCCGTCACTCCGGAATCGTCCGTGCCTGCGACTGCCGACCGGAGATTCCGTCGATGTCTATCAAACGCAGGGCAGCGGCTCTCACCGGCACAATACTGAAGCGGCTCGACGCCCGGATCGGCCGGACGGCGCATCCTGATGATCAACCTGCAGCGGCACCGCCCGTCGAACCAGTCGAGCACGGCTGGCCGCCTCGTGCCGATCCAGCCGTCGTGCCATCCGGCGCGCTGGAGTATCTGAGATTCGACCATCCGAAGCTGGTGGAACTGCAGCAGCGCTACCGCGCCACGAATCATCCCGCCTGCGATCCGACGCTCTGGACCGATCATTATCAGCGCGGCGGAATCGAGTTGCCCTTTTTCCGGGCGGACAACGCCTACCTCTGGCAGCACCGCGGCATGGGTAACAGCGAGATCGTCACTCTGAGGTACCTCCTCACTGCCTACTACATCGAGAAGATCGACACGTTGGGGCTTCTCCAGCGTCTGCGCGAAGACGGCCTGTTCGGAGCATACACCGTGCCTCTCGACGACGAGAGAAAGGTCAGCCGGGATCTGCTCGACTCGATCGCAGAGATCTACTTCCTCGAGCGAACGCTCGGCCTGTCCGGGTGGGCAGGGGTGAACATACTGGATATCGGCGCCGGATACGGCCGCCTCGCCTATCGCCTGGTCGACGCGCTGCCGCACATCGGTAAGTACCTCTGCGTCGATGCCGTGGCGCTCTCCACCTACCTCTGCGAGTACTATTTGCGGTTCCGCGGGATCAGCGACAAGGCGATCGTCGTTCCGCTGCCCGATATCGAACAGGCCCTCGAGCGCAACCCGGTCGACATCGCCGTGAACGTGCACAGCTTCTCGGAATGCACGTTGCGGACGATCACGTGGTGGGTTCGGTTGCTCGCAGCAAACAGGGTCCGGTACGTGATGATCGTCCCGAATGACGGCCGGGAGCTGCTCAGTCGGGAAGAGGACGGCAGCCACCTCGGCTTCCGCGGCGTGCTCGAGTCACACGGATACCGGCTGGCAGCCAGCCAGCCGAAATACCTCGATTCCGCGTTGCAGCGCCACGGCGTCCACGCCGCCCATCATTATCTGTTCGACTCTCAGTAGCCTCCCGGCTGACCACGATCAGGCAAACCCCGCGGCCAGCATTCAGCGCCCGACTTTCCAGAGGCCGTTCAGCCAGACGCCGACTTCAGCGGCGTTGTCCCCATCGAAGTCGCCGATTGTCGGGACCACGCCGTGCCCCCAGAGGACGACGCCCGGACCGCCGGACGAGCAGAACAGAAACCACTCGCCGGTAGACCGCCGGAGGACTGCCACGTCCGCCCTGCGGTCGCCGTCGTAATCAGCCGGAATGGGCATGTCGAGGAGCGAGGGTTGACCCCAGGCGTAATGGAAGGCGGCCGCGCCCGATGCCGGCTGCACGAACCACTCCCCCGTCGCGTGACGGTACACCGCGTAATCCGTGGTACCGTCGCCGTCGTAGTCAGCCGGCACGGGTTGATCGCCGAGCGACGGCACACCCCACCACCAGACGAATATGGCGCCGGACGGGCGGAGGATGAACCACTCCCCCGTTGAAGAGCGGTACACCGCGATATTGGCCCTGCCGTCGCCGTCGTAGTCTCCCGGTATCGGCACGTCGCCCAACGCCGGCTGCCCCCACGCCGTCACCTGCACACGATTGTCCCGCGAGCAGATGATGAACCACACTCCGGTGGTCTGGCGGTAGACTGCGATGTCGGCCCTGCCGTCGCCGTCGAAATCGGCATGCACGGGCATGTCGCCCAATGTGTGCATGCCCCACTGCCTGCTCCGCGTGGCCCCGGTTGACGACTCGATGATGTACCAGATGCCGTTCGAGGGCCGATACACGGCGGTATCCGTCCGACGATCACCGTCGTAGTCAGCGGTGACCGGCACGTCACCCCACAGGCCCCAGTTGCGCGGACCCGTCACCTCGGCGGTGCGCGTCGCGACCGCGGGCGACGACGTGAGCGTGTAGACGACGCGTTGCGTCGGGCTGACGTCCCTCGTGCCAGAATCCCCGGAGATCGTTCCCACCCCCGAGATCGTGACGTTCGTCGCCCGCCCGACCGTCCACGACAGGACGCTTGGCCCGACCGCCGGCGTCGCCATGAACGACGCGAACACCGGACCGGCGGTGTCGTTTCCCGAGTTGCGCGGGAGCGCGTTGAAGGCGCTGATGCCGGTCACGAACGGGTTGGCGCCGCACGACACGTAAATCGGCGTCGATCCCACGATGTGGTTGCCCGTGTAGGCGAGCATCGCCGCGGTTGGACCACCCGCGTAACAATTGGCTCGCTCCCCGATCTGCGCGTGACCGTTCGCCACGTTGTCCGCGATGAAGCTGTTCTGCACGGTCCCGGATACGAACCCCTCTGAGGGAGTGTTATCGCCGATGTAGAGGGCGCCGCCGGCCAATGCGGAGTTGCGATAAAGGCTGGACTGGCGGACCGTCAGCACCGCCGCCCCGTTGTTCGCGTGGATCCCGCCGCCCACCCCCGCGGTAGGCGAGGCGGTGTTGTGCGCAATCGTCGTCGCGGTTATCGTCGCCGTCGAGACCCCGTTGACGTGCAGGCCGCCGCCGCCGAGGGTTGCGCTGTTGGCGAGCACCTGGCTGTTGGACATGGTCAACGCCGAACGCTCGACGTAGAACCCACCGCCGAACCGGGCCGAACCGTTGCCGCTGATCAGCGAGGCATCGACCACGAGCGCGGTCTTGGCAGCGCTCCACGGGCTGCAACCACACATGAGGTCGCCATTCACGTAGATCCCGCCGCCACCCGCCGACGCGGAATTGTTACGGATGACAGTGTCGGTCACCGTGACCGACGCCGCCTGGAAACCCGCGGCCACGTTCGAGCTTGCCGCGATGCCGCCCCCCATGCCGCCCAGGCCCCCAGGATCCTGCGCCTGGTTGCCCTGCACGATCGAGCTCGCGAGTACCAGCCGCGCGCGAAACAGGTTGATGCCGCCGCCGGTCTGCGCCGAGTTGTTGCTGATGGTCGTTCGCGTGACGTAGGCGAGCGCATTGTTCTCGACGTGGATCGCGCCGCCTTCGGTCGGATTGGACGATGGCGAGAACCGGCGCGCCACGTTGCCGGAAAACGTCGAGTCCTCGATGACCAGCGTCGCGGTCCCGTGCGAGCCCGGGGTGCCTGGCCAGAGGCCTATGTGCATGATCGCGCCGCCGGCGAAGGTCGACTGGTTCCCCGTGAACACACACTGCCGGAACGTGGGCGAGGCGTCGTTGACCGACACAGCTCCCCCGAACCCGAACTCGTACTGGTCCCCTGAGCGGTTGTTGACGAACTGCGTGTTCGTGAAAGTCGGGTGGGCGCCGCCGACAATCACAACGGCACCGCCACCCCCTCCACCGGTGGCGACGTTGCCGCGGAACACGCAGGTGTCGAACGACACGACCGAGCCGCTGATCGCTCCACCCCCGCCGGTAGGCGCGGCGTTGCTGAGAAACTGACACTGGACGAACGCGACGGAGCTGGACTGGTCGATGGTGAAGCCGCCGCCCTGGCCGCTGACACCGCTTCCGCCCTGAAACGTCAGGCCTTCAAAGCGGATGCTGCCCGTCGCGTTGAGCACGCGAACGATGGAACCGGCACTTCCCGGCGGAGGCTGAACGATCGTCGAGCCAGCTCCGGCGACTCCACGGATGGTCAGCGATTTACTGGTCCAGTTGATGAGCAGATGCTCGGAATAGACGCCGGGCTGGACGTCAATTGTCGTTCCGCTCGGAGCCCACGTGATCGCCGCCTGGATGGTTGGATAGTCGCCGGGAACGGTGGCGGCGAACGCGGTCGTCGCCACTGATGAAAAACTCAACAATAGCGTGACGATAGCGCGCACCTTCATGCCGAAATCCTTTAAGAGGTTTCTGGTCGCCTGACTGCCTCAGTGGCGTGGCGGTGCTGGGTGCAAAGGACCTGCCGCACGGTCCGCTCCCGGCATGCCGCTGTAGACAAATGGGATAACGCGCGGAGCGCGCGGCGATCACCCTGGCTCCACTGTTCGCGATCGACTCGCGAACGACAATACTGGCGTGGCTTCTGATCGAGTCGGCGCCCTGGCGGGGATCAGCGAGTCATCCCTGGATACGGCGCCGGCGGTGCTACAACACCTCGACGAACGCACTCTTCGAACGGCGAAAGAACCAGTGCCCGACGAGAAACGCCGTGACGGCCACGAAGCCGAGAATGACGAAGTGGTCGACCGCGGGCATCCGTCGCTCCAGAATCAGCGAACGATAGCTCTCTACGGCATGGTAGAGGGGGTTTACGGTCAGCATCCACTGGACCCGCGCCGGAATGGCCTCGGGGGGATAGAAGATCGGCGTCAGGAACATCCACAGCGTCATCGCCAGCCCCAGCACCTGCCCGACGTCGCGGAGGAACACGTTGAGGCTCGCGACGAACCAGCCGAATCCCATCGTGAGCATCACCTGCAGGACGACGACGACGGGCAGCGCGAGCAGCGTCACGCTCAGGCCGCCGTAGAACAACTGCACCGTGATGAGGAGCACGGCCAGGCCGACCGATTCCATCACCAGCGCCGACAGGACAGCGAACGCAGGAAGGATTTCCGACGGGAACACCACCTTTTTGATGAGGTGCGCGTGTTCCAGGATCACGTTCGACGAACGCATCACGCCTTCCGAGAACGCAATCCAAGGCAGCATGCCGCAGAACAGGTAGAGGGCGAAGCTCTTCGTCGACGAAGTGTCGCCCAGCCTGATCTTGAGCACGTAGGAAAAGACGAACGTGTACAGCATCAACAGGGTCAACGGCTGGATGATCGCCCACGACAGTCCGAGGACCGACGTGACGTAACGTCCGTGGATATCGCGTCGGACGAAGGCGTAGATCGTGCGGCGATGAACGGCCAGGAGGCGAAACGGCGAGAGCAGCACGTCGGCTGGCCCGAGCCCACGCCGGCTTCCTCCGCGAACCATGTCGGCCGTCGCAGCTGCCCGGCCGGAGAGAAGCGACACGTCGCGCGGATTGTACACCGTCCGATCGCGCAAGGTCGCGGCCTCGTGTGAGCTATCCTTGTGCGATTCTGCCATGGTCCAGAGCCGAAACGGGGGCGCGTCGATCATCATCCCGGTGTTCAACAGGCTGGCCTTCACCCGGCAGTGCCTCGACCGGATCGCGCGCCACACGACGGACGTCGCGCACGAAGTCATCATCGTGGACAACGGATCGACCGACGGCACGCAGTCGTACTTCAGCCAGGCGGCCGCAGCGACGGGGCTCACCTACCTGCGCAACGAACGGAACCTCGGGTTCGCCCGGGCGAACAACCTCGGGGCACGTCTCGCGAAGTACGATCACCTGCTTTTCCTCAACAACGACACGCTGGTGGCGCCGGGCTGGCTCGGGGAGATGATGGCCCTCGCGCGGTCGGATGCGCGCGTCGGCATCGTCGGGATCAAGCAGCTCTTTCCGTATACCCGCACGGTCTATCACACCGGCATCGTCTTCACGCGCGGCCCGCGTCCGATACATCTCTATCCCTACGCCGACGGCGACGCGGTCCACGTCAACAGGCAGCGGGAGTACCAGGCGGTCAACGGTGCCTGCCTGCTCATCGGTGCAGAGCTGTTTGCCGCCTGCGGCGGATTCGACGAGGGGTACGTGAACGGCTACGAGGACGTCGACCTCTGCCTGGCGGTCAGGCAGCGTGGGTTGAAGGTCGTGTGCTGCACGAGGGCGTACATCTACCACTACGCGCAAATCAGCGAAGGACGCACCGCCGACGACGAACGCAACCTCGCCCGCCTCGTCTCGAAGCGGCGCGACGCCATCCGCGTCGACGAGGACGCCTACTTCCGGCAGGACGCGCGGGACATCGCCCGCTCCAGCCACGACCCCGGCCAGGCGCACCCTGCGCGCGTGGCGTCGCCTGACCACGGTGTCTCCTCCCCGTTCTGGCGAGGAATGCGGATCAGCGTGATCGTTCCCGTCGGCGATCGCGGCGAGTGCCTGCCGGCGCAGCTGCGGGCGCTGGCGAGCCAGACCATCCTCGCGGAGGAATTCGAGGCAATCGTCGTCGATTACGGTTCCGGCCCGGCGCCGCATGCGGTGGAGCTGGGCCTTCCGTACGCCGTGCACTACCATCGGTGCCGGGAGGGTTCACGAGCGGGCGACGCGCGCAATGCAGGCGTGAGTTACGCCCGTGGCGACCTGATCCTTTTCCTCGGCGAGGGCTGTGTCCCGGGCGAGCGACTGCTCGAAGAGCAACTGCTGACCCACGCCCGCGAGCCTGATCCCCGCATCGCCGTCGTCGGTCGGCTCGAATGGTCCGGTCCCTCGGCGAACGGGACGCTCCTCCAGGAGGTCTGCGTGCCGAGGGCGCACGTCCTCGACAGCGCGGTCGAGTCGGGGACAACGGGAGCGGAACTGACTCGTCTCGACGTCGGCAACGCGTCCTTCAAGAGGACTTTTCTGGCGGAGGCCTGGGCATCGGGGATCCGCTTCGATCCGAACCTGACACTCACCTCGTTCCAGGGAGCAGACCTGGCCGTGCGCCTGCAGGCCCGCGGCTTGCGCGTCCGTGACGCGCCGAACGCGCGCGCGTATCAGAACCCGCCGGAGCACGTCGAGAGCCTGCTCTCGCGCGACGACGCGGCTGGGGCGGATGCCGTCACGCTCTCCCGTGCGCATCCCGCACTGGCGCCTGCGCTGGACGTCGCGTGGATTTCGACGTCGGAGGAGAGCGCGCGACGGCTGGCCCGGCATCCGCAGCTGCGGCAGGCGATTGCGGATTTCGGCGCGCGAACGGACGAGCTGATAGTGGGGTTCGTCGAGAGCCTGGATGAATTGACTCGCCTCGAGCGCGAGCCTTCAGCTGAACCGGCAGCGAGCGGGATCGGGAATCAGCGGCTGCTCGGGGCAACGCAAGCAACCGTGGGACTGGCGCGAGAGGTGCGCCGCACCAAAGGCAAGGTCCGTGCGTGGTTCGGGCACGCGCCGGATCCGGAACTAGCGAACGCCGCCGATCCGCTGATGGCAGCCACGCGCGCCATCGAATGGCTGGCCGCACCAGCCGGCGACCGCGCCAGGATTGCCGCCGCCTCCGGTTCCGACGAGACCGTGGCACTCCCCGGTAACAAGCTGGAAGGGCCAGAGCGCGGAATCGTGACCCGGCACGAGCTTCCCCGCGCGTATGCTCCAGGTGCCGACGCCATCCGCCGGATGGTGATCATCGCGGTGAGCCGGAGCGGGATGAAGTCGCGGCTGCGGGCCGTCGACGCGCTCATCGAGGCCCGTCTGAGGCAACGGAGAAACGCCTGGTGGCTGGAACGATACCTGGCCCTTCGGGCTCGCCTGAGGCCCTTCGTCGTCTAGCCGCATAATCCATGAATGCCGTGAGAGCTGAGTCGGGCGTTTCTTCGGAAACCGCTCCGCAGGCCGGAAAAATACTGCTCCGGCCTACCGTCGCGGAACGCGGCGCGCCGCCATTGCTCCACAGAGGTCCCCGCCGCGCGTGGTTTGCGCGGGGGGTGAGATTTAGGCCGGCGCGCCCTGTCGTTGGCCTGCGCAGCGTTTTTCGTGTGACCAAACGGCCTGCTCCGCATCGTTTCCGAAGCGAACTCCCGACTCGGCTCGCCGCCGCGTGAATTATCCGGGCCTAGCACGTGCCGATTCCGATGACGCCACCCGGCCAGGACCTCACGATCACGGCCATCGTCCCCACCTTCAACCGGCGGGAACAGCTCCTCCGTTGTCTCGCCGCACTCGGCACGCAGTCCCTCCCAGCCAGTCGCTACGACATCGTCGTGGTCGACGACGGGTCGACGGACCGCAGCGGCGAGGCAGTCGGCAATCTGGCGCTGCCCGGTCCGGTTTCGTATTACGCGCAGGCCAACCTCGGTCCGGCGGCGGCGCGCAACCACGGGATCTCGGTCGCACGAGGTGACCTGCTGTTGTTTCTCGGCGACGACGTCATCGCCGAGCCGCGCCTGCTCGAAGAGCACGTCGCCGCACACCAGCGCCACCCGGAGAGCGCCGCAGCCGTGCTCGGACGATTGGACTGGCCGGAATGGCGGCCTCGGACGGCGTTGATGGACTATGTGTGCGGCCCGGGCCAGCTGCAGTTCGCATTTGCGGACATCGGGCGGATGCCGCGCCTGGATTACCGGTTCTTCTACACGAGCAACGTCTCGCTCAAGCGCGCGTTCCTGGCCGACACGGGGGAGCTGTTCGACGAGACGTTCCGCTGCGCGGCGTTCGAAGACACCGAGCTCGCGTACCGCTTGCAGCAGCACGGGCTGAGGCTCCATTACGCCGACAGCGCTCGAGCGGTCCACGATCACGCCATCGACGTGGACGGCTTCGTCCGCCGGGAGGAGCGCGCCGGCGAGATGGCGGTCAACCTGTATCGCAAACACCCCGAGCTGGATCACGTGGCCCAGGTGCGCTCTCTGACCAAGCCACTCCAGGCCGTTGATCGGCTGATGGCATCCACCATCGTCGATCGGCTGGTCGAAGCAGCGGTACGAGCGGACGGAGTGTTACGCCGGATTGCGCAGGCGATCGACACCGCGGAGTACGAAAGCCCGCTTCCGGGGACGCCGAATCGGGCAGCGGTCGTGGCCACTGCCCTGCGCCACGACCTGTGGTTCGTCGTGTTCTCGGCCGCACGCCTCCGAGGCAAAGTCCGGGCGCTCGTCGGGCCGGCCGATGGCGCACGGCTCGCCGCCGCCGAGGCCCTGCTCTCCGGCATTCGCGAACTGGATTTTTTCGTTCGTGCCGCGCGACAGCTCGCCGCCATCGCGCAGCCGGACGACGCGGCGCTCCTGCCGTCGTTGGCGGCCGAAGCCGTGCATCTGAAACGGGAGGTCTCGACCCTCGTCGGAATGCGCTTGCTCGAGACGGGCGGCCTTCTGCGGCGGTTTCGGCGACTGGCGACACGGCCCAGCGTGTCCAGCGCGCTCCGTTCTCTGGACGTCTCCATCGAGGCCCGGCTGGAGGAGTGGAATCTCACACGAGCCCTCGCGCGCTACCGGGCGCTTCGCGGGGCCGTCAAGCGCCGGCTGTCGTGAGGCCTGACCTCACGGTCATCGGGAGCCTCCCGTGACCGGGATATCTCCGGCGGCGCCCCACGTCACGACGAACATGGTCCCGGTCGTGCTCCGCAGCTGATACCAAGTCCCCGTCGACGGTCGATACACGGCGATGTCGGCGCGCCCGTCACCGTCGTAGTCGGCCGGGACTGACACGTCGCCAGGCGACCACCCCCATGGCGCCACGGTCACGGCACCGGTACCCGTGGTGCTCCGGGCGACGTACCAC
>JBMDXQ010000101.1:0-191282 GCA_048594975.1 Vicinamibacterales bacterium
CGATGATCGCGACCACAATCTCGAGCAGGATGGCGACCGTGGTCGCGCCCAGCGCGCCCCAGGTGAACGAGATGACCAGTGCACGAAATCCCGAGGTTTTGCCAAGGCGGTGGGCGGCAAAAGCCAAGAGCGCGATGGCGATGACGCGTGGACGGGCACGTGCTGTCGCGCGGGGTCCCGGTCCGCCGCGAGCCCGGTGGGCCGGTGGTCCGGATCGTGGGCACGCACCTCGATCTGACCGAGCGGAGGAAGACCGACGCCGAGCGCGCGCGCAGCGAGCTGCTCGCCCGGCTGGTGTTCGCGCAGGAGGACGAGCGCCGCCGCATCGCGCGCGACATGCACGACGAGTTCGGCGAGCACCTGACTGCGCTCGCGCTGCGGATCGGGCGGCTGAAGGAGGCGTGCGCCGGAAGCGAGCTCGCCGGACCGGTGAACGCGCTCGAGGCGATCGCGCGCGACCTCGATCGCGACGTCGATCGCCTCGTCTGGGAGCTGCGCCCGACCGCGCTGGACGATCTCGGGCTCAGGGCGGCCCTTGCCAACTACATCCGGGACTGGTCCGATCGCGTTCACATCCCCGCCCGGCTGCACACGGCAGGACTGCTCGACGAGCGGCTCGCGTCGGAGCTCGAGACGACGCTCTACCGGATCGCGCAGGAGGCGCTCAACAACGCCGCCAAGTATTCGCGCGCACGCCACGTCGACGTGCTCCTCGAGCGCCGTCCCGACTGCGTTCTGCTCATCGTCGAGGACGACGGGATCGGGTTCGATCCGGAGAGCGCCGGCAACCGCCGTGGGTTCGGCCTGGTCGGCATGCAGGAACGCGCCGCGCTGATCGGCGCCAGCCTGCAAATCGAAACGGCGCCGGGCAAAGGCACGACCGTGCTCGTTCGCGTCGACACCCCGTCGGGCTCCAGCGCCCCGAGCCATGGCTGAAAAGAGCCGGCCGCTCCGCATCCTCCTCGCCGACGACCACGTGACGGTTCGTCAGGGGCTGAAGCTCCTGATCGACGGCGAGCTCGACATGAAAGTCGTCGCCGAGGCCGGCGACGGCGAGGAGGCCGTGCGGCGGGCGCGCGACGCAAAGCCGGACGTCGTCATCATGGACATTTCGATGCCCGGGATGAACGGCCTGGCCGCGACGCGCGCCCTGAAGGAGATTCAGCCGAATGCCGTGATCGTGACGTTAACCCGCCACGGCGACGACGCCTACCTGCAGGAGCTGCTGCGTGCCGGCGTGTCCGGCTACGTGCTGAAACGCAGCGCGCCCGCCGAACTGCTGCAGGCCATCCGCGCGACCGCTGCGGGCGGCCAGTACCTGGATTCCACCCTCACCGCGCGCGTCACCGAGAGCTACGTCGGCAAGGAAGGGCGCGGGAAAAAACCGGCGACCGCGCTGACCGAGCGCGAGGCAGGGGTGCTGCGGCTCATCGCCACGGGCTACAGCAACAAGGAGATCGCGGCGCGACTCGAGGTCAGCGTCAAGACCGTCGAAGCGCACAAGGCGAACGCGATGCGAAAGCTCGAACTGAGCGGGCGGATCGACATCGTCAAGTACGCCATCCTCCAGGGCTGGCTCGACAACGCTTGACCGATTCCCGAGCGAGAACCGTCATCAGGGATTTCCCCTAGACCCATTTCGGGACGTTCCCGATAGCCGCCGGAGCCCGCGCTCGATTACAGTCGCCGGTCATCGGGGCCTGGAGGGGGCATGGCACGGGCACTCAAACTGATCGAAAGAGTCGCCGTGGCGGCTGCGCCGCGCGACTTCGGGCTGCCGTCCGGAAGCCCGCGGGACGCCGGACCGATCGATGACCGGGAGCTCGCCCGCCGGACGCGGGCGAACGTAATGGTCCTGGGCAGTCAGCGCGTGGCGAGCGACCTCGTCGTGTCGCTGTGGCACAAGTTCGAGGGACCGGTCGTCGTCCGCCACGACGGCGAGCGCCTGCGGCTCTCGCCGAGCCCGGAACCGGCCCGGACAATGGTGCTTCACGGGGTCGATACGCTCACACACCAGGAGCAGGTCGCGCTGAACCGCTGGCTCGACGCGAGCGGCGGGCGCACGCGTATCGTCAGCACGGCGCCCCCCTCTCTGCTGGAAATGGTCGAAGCACAGGCGTTCGACGCGCAGCTCTACTACCGCCTCAACGTGCTGTGCCTGGATCTGCGCTCCGCCTGACCTGAGTGCCGCGCGCCGCCGCCCGGGCGCGGCTCCCGGGCAGCGCGATCATGCGGGCAGTTCCCAGCCCTTTCGGTAGTTCCCCTCGATGAAGGGCCGCGCTTCCGGCGCGTTCGCCGCCTTCATGCCGGCAGCGTCCCACTTCACCACCTTCCCGGTCCGGAGCGCGAGCGTGCCGAGGAGCATGAACTCGGTGAGCCGCGCACCGTAGCCGAAGTTGCTGCAGGCCGGCGTGCCGCCCTTGCAGGCCTGGAGCCAGTCGGCGTGGTGACCGGCGACGCGCGGGAGCGTCTTCGGCGGCCGGTTGTACCCGAAATGCAGGTCCAGCGGGAGCAGCCGCGGCATGCCCGACCAGCCCGCGCACGTGAGAATCCCCTTGTCGCCGATCACCATCAGGCCGTTCTCCCCTTCGCCGAGGCGCTGGCGCGGGTCGTCGGGGTCGATGCCGAGCGGCGTGGGCGGCCGGAGCCCGTTGTCGTACCAGTAGACCGTGAGCGGTCCGCGATCGCCCTGCGGCCCGTACTGATACGTGACCAGGTGGCTCCCGATGCTCATCGCCGGGTCCACGTGCGAGGCCCTGGCCTCCATCGTGGCCGGCGAATCGAGGCCGAGCGCGTTGAACGCGGGATCGACATGGTGGATGCCCATATCCGGCATCGCGCCGTTGCCGAAGTCCCAGTAGGACCGCCAGACGAACGGCGCAATTCGCGGGCTGAACGGCCGTTCGGCGCGGGGTCCAAGCCACAGGTCCCAGTTCAGCCCCGGCGGCTGCACCGCGGGAGCGGCCGGCGGCGGCGGCTGATACCTGCCGCGCTGCGGGTCGCCGCTCCACGCGTGCACCTCGCGCACCGCCCCGATCGCGCCGTCGGTGAGCCACTCGACCGTCAGCCGATGGCCCTCGCTCGATCGTCCGTGATTGCCCATCTGCGTGGCGACGCCCGTCTCCTTCGCAACCCGGGCCACGAGCCGCGCCTCGCGGATGTTGTGGGTGAGCGGCTTCTCGCAGTAAACGTGCTTGCCCGCCTTCATGGCGATGATCGACACGTAGGCGTGCAGGTGGTCGGGCGTGGCGATGAGGACGGCATCGATCGCCTTTTCCTTCTCGAGCATGACGCGGAAGTCCTCGTACACCGCGCACCGGTGATTCGGCGTCTTGCCGGCGTAGTGCTGCTCGACCTCCGCCCTGACCGGGCCGCGGCCCGCCCTGCCGCCGTAGTACCAGGCGGAGAGGTCCCAATCCTCCGCCGGATCGGCGAGGGCGATGATCTGGCAGTCCTCCTCCTGGAAGAGCGCGCGCGCGTTGGTCCTGCCCTGGCCGCCGGCGCCGATGATGGCCACGTTGACCTTGTCGCTCGGGGCGACGAAACGCTGGCCGCCGAGCACGTGCCTCGGCACGATGGTAAAACCCGCGGCGGCAGCAGTGGTCGTCGCGATGAACCGGCGGCGGGTGGTGGTGGGCTTGGGATTCATGCTTGTCCTCTTAACTCCTATTCTCACCGATCGCCGACCGTGCTGCAGCGGTTGCGAGGGGGTTTTCCGGCAGCGGGCGCCCACGGCCTGCGGTGCCAGGATTCCGACAGTGGCCTCCGGCGACGCTCGTCCGCGCGATCCCGCCTGGCCGGGCGAACCTCACCAGCGCCGGTGTCGTCGGGGGCGCGTGCGGAACCGAACTCGACTTGATGCGGTGCTCGATCTCGGTCACCATGCCGCGGTGGCACGTCTCACGAGGGAGCACGACCGCCCGGAATTCGTGCACCTATGGCGGCACGCGTGACCGATCGGCTGCCGGACGGCACCGAGTGGATGTACGAGGTGAAGTTCGACGGCTATCGCGCGCTGCTGAAGGATCGGGACCGCGTGCGGATCGTGTCCCGGAACGAAAGGGACCTGACCCACGCCTATCCGTCGGCAGCCGCCGCGGTGCGCGCGCTGGCAGCGGAGCGGGCGGTGGTCGACGGCGAGATCGTGGCGGTCGACTAATGGTGAGCGACCCGTAATGTGCAGTCGCGGTGGTTCGCGGCGGGAGACTGGCGCATCAGAGCGAGAGCGCTGCACATTACGATCGTTGTTCCTTTAGGGATGAACCGTGACAACGAGTCGCGCATTACTGACAACGACGCGACATTCCTTGTCCGTCGATGGTGCGCACGCCCAATTAGCGCGCCGTCACCTCGGCGCTCCACGGGAACGCTGCAGGAAAGGCATGACAGCCTCATTGTAAAAGTTGGGGTTCTCCCCATGCATCCCGTGACCTGCCCCCGGCACCATTATGTGCGATTCACCCTCGAGGCAACGTTCCAGTTCGGCCGTGATCAGGAAGAACATCGCGGGGCTTCGCTCTCCCGTCACCAAGAGCGTCGGCCGTGTCAACTTCCCCAAATTCCCACAGTCGAGAGGAGGCAGGTTGGCGGAGAGCTCGGTCAATGAACTGCGATCGCAATTCTGGTGCTTGTTTTTCGACCAACACCGCTCGTCGAGATTGTGGGAGGTTATCGAAACACGCGGTCTTTCCACAGATGCCATCGATGAATCGTCGCATGCCGTCCTCGAGGTCTCCACCCTCAAATGCCTTGCGTGATGGCTCGATGACCCGTGCGATCCACGACTGCCGCATGGCTTCTCCCACCGATGTGCTTGGCAGGAGCGACAGGACGGGCGGCTCGCCGAGAACGAGGCTGCGCACGAGCTCGTCATGGTCCAGTGCCAGCGCGAGCGCGATATACGCGCCATAAGAGTTCCCCACCAGATGCGCCGGAGCCGCTTTCAGTCGCGTGATCAGCGCTTGTAGATCCGCAACGTGAATGCTAAGAGGATTCACATCTTTGTCCCGTGGCGGAGAGTTGGGCGGGGAAAACCGCCGGCTGTAGGCGATGACCCGGAATGTCGTGGCGAACGTTTGCACCTGCCTCTCAAAGGTGTGCAGATCTCCAAGGCCGCCATGAACGAATACGACCGCCTCCCCTTTACCGCATTCGAAGTAGTGGAGCGTTGTCTGATTGACCTGGATAGGTCGGATGTCGGGGTCACACGCTTTCGGCTGAGCTTCTGGATCACTGAGAGAAGCGCCGACCGCGAGCAGTGCGATCAGGGTCAGCTTCAGCGGTACCGCTGCTGGTGTGAGCCGAGAGTTCAGATGCATCGGAGGGACCTCAACGAGGCTTGGGAAGTGATAACACGGCTGGCATTATCCGACTCATCTCGCCGTCCAGAGCGACTGCATATTCGCCGGGTGCAGGCCGAGTATATTCAGTCCAGCACCGGCCTCCAAAAGCGTGGCGATCGGCCCTGCCGTCATCGCTCTCTCCTGACCTTAATCGGTCAGCGAACGCCTTTGAGGCTGTGATACAGGTTCTTATCAGAGACGTTCGAGCCATTTCAGAATCGACGTGGTCCGTGCGTCACAAGGCGAGGCCGCCGTCGTCATAGTCGATTGGACGCGATTGCTCTGGGGCTTTTCGCTTCATTTCGAGATCGACGGTCGCGTATCGGTTCGTCGTGGTCACACTGGCGTGGCCAAGCCACTGACTGATGGTGACCATGTCGACGCCCGATCGAAGCAGGTGTACGGCCGTGCTGTGGCGCATGCTGTGGGGATGCAATCGCTTCGTCGCCAACGTCGGGATCGTCTCGCCGCTCGCGTGCAGTACTTCGCGAGGATGTAGCGCACCCCGAACCGTGTCAGAGGCCCACCGCGATGGTTAACAAAATGGCCGGTCGGCGTGTGGTTGGGTGCTGCGCTCGGCGAGGAGCGCGCTCAAGAGCTCAGCCGTCTGTGACCAGAGCGGGCAGATCAGGTAATGGCCGCGGTCAGAGCGCTCGGGCTCGAGGGGGTGATCGCCAAACGAAAGCACTCCCGCTACGGATCGACGCTCTGCTGGTCGGCTACTACGAGGCTCGCCATCTGCGCTTCGCGGGCAGGGTACGCGCCGGGTTCACGCCGCACCTGCGGCGCGACGTGTTCGCCCGCCTGAAGCCGCTCGAGCGCGAGCGGTGCCCGTTCGTCGACCTGCCGAACAGCCGGACGTCCCACTGGGGCGGGGGCGTGACACCGGAGCAGATGCAGGAGATGCGCTGGCTGAAGCCGGCTCTGGTCGCGCAGATGCGGTTCGTGGAGTGGACGGGGGACGGCCACCTGCGCCACGCGGCGTTACCGACAAGCGCACCGCCGACAACGCCGCGAGACCTAGGGGGAGCGATAGCGAATTGGCCGGTGCACCGGGTGCGGCGATGCGCTGCCGCGCTTCTGTGCTACGCTGCCGCGGCCGCACGTCGGAACGGGAGGCCGAGGCATGGCGCGAGAGGATCCGCTTCGCAACTATCGCTTCCGCGTCGAGATCGAGGGGATCGCTGCCGGCGCGTTCAGCGAGGTGTTCATCGAGCCGACAACCACGGCGGTCATCGAGTACCGCGAAGGCGGGGACCTCGCGCGCGTGCGCAAGGTCCCCGGCCTGACGAAGTTCGGCAACGTCACGCTGAAGCGAGGCGTCACCGCGTCGCTCGAGCTGTTCAACTGGCATCTCCAGGTGGTGCGCGGGGAGATGTCCAGCGCCCGCAGGAACCTGACGATTATCGTGCTCGACGAGGCGGGCCGGGACGTCGCGCGTTTCAACGTCTTCGACGCCTGGCCGATCCGGTACGACCCTGGTGACCTGAACGCGAAGGGCAACGACGTGTTCATCGAGTCGCTGGAGCTCGTGAACGAGGGCCTCGAGCGAGTCTCGTGAGAGAGGCACCGCCGTGAACGAGCCGGGACGAACCCCCGAAGGATCCGTGAGGGCCGCGGCGGGCCGGCGGACCGAGCCGCTCATCGCCGCGGGATTCCGCGTGGAGATCGAGGGCTTGGCGGAGGCCGCGGCCGTCGAAGTCGTCCTGCCCGACGCCCGCATCGTCGCGGAGCGCGGCGATCGGACCGTCCAGTACGGCCCGCTCACGCTGCGACGCGCACTGACGCGTTCACAGGACTGGTACCAGTGGTGGCACCGGGCGCGTCATCCCGAGGGCGCGGAGGTGGCGCGGACGGTGCGCGTCATCCTCGTCGACCGAACCCGGATGGACGTTGCGGCATGGACGTTCGCGAAGGCGCAGCCGATCGCTTACAGCCTGTCGCCGCTGAACGCCCTGGCCAACGCCCCGGTTGTGGAGACGCTCGAGGTGTCCGTCAGCGGATTCGAAGCGGTGTACGACGCGTCAACGGGCGACCCGCCTGCTGCCGGCCCTCAGCCGAGCACCGTCGGCAATCGGCACGCGTGACGGTGGCGCATGCGCCCCGCGTGACGCCAGACCGATCTCATGGTGCCTGCGGAGACCGTGAGCCGACGCGAGCTCCTGCGATCCGCCAGTCCCACCTCGTGCCGTCGCGGTTGTTGGGGTGAGGCCCGCGGCTGTCGGCCCGTCGGCGCCCAGATGCCCTGCCCGTACGCGTGCTTTCCGTCGTCGAGCCGGAACGGCGCGCCAAGATCGAGCCGATCGTCGCGTAGGCGAGGAAGCGCCAGTTCACGAGGTCGCGCGAGTGCAGGATCGGCAGCCCCGGCATGCTGTGCATGGTCGTGCCGGTCAGGCAAAAGTCCCGGCCGACCCGGATCATGTCGCAGTCGGAGAACTCATCGTAGAACAGCGGGTTGGAGAAGGTGCCGTTGCCGTTATCGGCCGTCCAGGTGTCCGCCCGCGGGGTACCCGCGCCGACGATCGCGGCCAGAAAGGCAAATCCGAGCGGCCGTGTGATCCCGTGAATGCGCGTCATGGCATGTCCCGTCACGTGCAGGCCCGCCAGTATTGTCACCTGGTCCGGGTGGTCCCGAGTCCCCGGGTTGCGGGCGGTTTCGTCGGGGGATCTTCGGGATGTCCGCCTGCAGCGGCCGCCTCCGGGCTTCGGAGGGCCAGCCCCGCGGCCGGTGAGCATCTCGTGCCGGATGCACGTGGCGTGCGCACCACGACGGCTCGCGACGCTTCTATATAATGACCGTTGTCTTCCGCCGAGCCGCACCTCTCCATCGTCGCCGTCCGCCTCGAACGCACATCCGACCGCGCGGCCTTCCTCGAGCAGCTTCGCCGGGAGATCGACGCGCTCGGCGTTCCCGCTGAGATTCTCGAAGCGCCACGCGGCGGCGGCTACGGGGAGCAGCTGCGCCGCGCGCTGCAGCAGGCGCGCGGCGCGTTCGTGCTCACCGTCGACCCAGACTTCTCGGGGCCGATGACGTTCCTCACCGATCTGTGGGCGCGTCGGCACGACGCGGAGATCGTCGTGGCCTCGCGATACGTCCCCGGCGGCCGGGCCGAGATGCCGGCCGCACGGCGCGCGGCGAGCCGCCTGCTCAACGCCGCCTTCCGCCGCGGTCTGAGCGTGGGCGTTCACGACGGTTCCAGCTCGATGCGTCTCTACCGCACCGCGGCGATTCGATCGCTGAGGCTGAACGCCGCGGACTACGACATCCTGCAGGAAGTGCTGGTGCGCGCGCACGCCGAGGGCTGGCGCGTGCTCGAAGTGCCGTTCCGGTTCCGCCCGAGTGCCGCCGTTGCGTCCAAGGCGCACGTGGCGCTCGCGGCGGCGTACGGCCGCACCCTGTGGTCGCTCTGGAAGCTGCGCAACTCGATTGCCGCGGCGGACTACGACTTCCGCGCGCACGACAGTCCCATCCCGCTTCAGCGCTACTGGCAGCGTCGCCGTTATCGCGACATCACCGGCCTGGTCGCCGGCGAGGGTCCGGTGCTGGACGTCGGCTGCGGCTCCAGCCGGATCATCGGTGCGCTGCCGAACGGGAGCGTGGCCGTCGACATCCAGATGAACAAGCTGCGCTTCGCGCGTCGCTTCGGAACGCCGCTCGTGCAGGCCTCCGGGTTCGCGCTGCCGTTTGCCGACGGCGCGTTCCCGTGCGTGCTCTGCTCGCAGGTGATCGAGCACGTGCCGATGGTCCCGTCGATGATCGACGAGCTGTGCCGCGTGCTCAGGCCCGCCGGCCGCCTGGTGCTCGGCACGCCCGACTACGACCGCTGGGAATGGGTGTGGATGGAGAAGGCGTACCGGATCGCCGCGCCCGGCGGCTATGCCGACGAACACATCTCGCACTACACGCGAAAGGGACTGCTCGAGGAGTTCGCCCGCCGGGGATACACGCACGAGGCGACGCGCTACATCCTGCGCGGCGAGCTGATCCTGGCGTTCCGGAAGCCGGCGCGATGACACCGCCGCGCGCCCGCCACCGTGCCGTCACCGCCCTCATCGGGATGTGCGGGGTTGCGCTCCTCGCTCCGCTCGTGCGGCCGCTACTCACCGGCGAGGTGTTCGTCCACAACGATCTCTCGAGATTCCACCTGCCCGTACGCCACCTGTATCACCAGGCGCTGCACGCCGGCGACACGGTGCTGTGGACCCCGGCGATCCTCTCTGGCCTGTACGTACACGGCGAAGGCCAGGCAGGCATGCTTCACCCGCTGCATCAGCTGCTCTATCGATTTCTGCCGCTTGGCACGGCGTTCGATCTCGAGCTGATCGCGAGCTACCCTGCTGCTTTTGCCGGGATGCATTGGCTGCTGCGGCGCCTCGCCATCGGCCGCGCTGCGTCGCTCTTCGGCGCGCTGCTCTTCGCCTTCAGCGGGTTCAACCTGCTCCACCACCTCCACGTCAACATGGTGGCGGTGGTCGCGCACCTGCCGTGGCTGCTGGCCGCGGCCGACGTCCTGATCGTCGATCCACGCAGGCGCGCGCGGCTGCTGGCGTTCGCCGGCGTCTCGGCGGTCCTCGCGTCCGAGTTGCTGCTCGGCTTTCCACAGGCCGCCTGGTGGAACCTCATCACGCTTGCCGCGTTCGCGCTGTTCCGCGGCGGCGAGACGCGACGATGGCGGGCGCTCGCGCCATGCGCGGCCGCCGTCCTCCTGGGTGCCCTGCTGGCTGCCGTCCAGCTCCTGCCGACTGCCGACTTCGCCCTGCACTCGACCCGCGCGGGCGTCTCGCAGGACTTCGCGCTCACCCTCTCGCTGCACCCCTACAACCTGCTGCAGCTGTGGTCGCCGTACTTCTTCGCGCGGGGCGCGTACAGCCAGGGCGAGTTCATGTGGTTCCACGAGTTCGGGATCTATTCCGGCGCCGTCCTCCCGATCGGGCTGTTGTGGGCGTGGTGTCGGCGCAACGCGCTCGCGCAGCATCGCGCCCTCATCGTCGGACTGACAGTGTTCGCTGCGGCGGCGACGGTCCTGGCGTTCGGCAAGTACGGCGGTGTCGCGGAGCTGCTCGCGCACCTGCCCGTCCTCGGATCGTTGCGCGCTCCCGCCCGCTACTTCGTCCTGGCGCAGTTCGCGCTGGTGATTCTCGCGGCGATTGCGTTCGACGACCTGCTGGCGATCGCCGACGGGCGCACCGCGCCCGCCCAGCGCCTCGCGCCGCTGTGGATTCCGGCGGCGCTTGGCATCGCGACGACGCTGGCACTGAATACCGGGGTGTTCGGGTATGGCCGCCACACGTTCGCCAGCGCCACGACGGCAGCCAGCGGGGTAGGCATCGTCGTGGCCGTGACGCTGCTGGTCCATCTCGCGGGGCGCCGCGCGAGGTGGGCGCCGGCAGGTTTGGTCGTCCTCACCACCGCCGATCTTGCCGCGTGGGGACTCGCGTACCTGTATCGCGTGCCGCCAGCCGCCGTCGAGGACCTGACAGCGGGCATCCCGCCCACGCCGGCGGAGCCGGCCGCATCCTACGCGGCCGCTCCCGCCTCCGGCCCGTACACCCACAACGTGCTCGTGCTGCGCGGATACCGGCTCACCACCGGCTATGCAGGTCTCTTTCCCGCAACCCGGCACCCGCTGGGCGGCGAGACCGCGCTGCGCCTGTCCGGAACGCAGTGGCGGTTCGCCGCAGACGGGTCGCGGCTCCCGATCGAAGGCGCCGTCGATCGCGTGCGGCTGCTCGACGAGCAGGGACAGGTCTCGACCGGAACGGTGCGGCTCACCGTCGATCGGCCGGGACGGCTGATCGCGGAGACCGACGCGCCCGGGCGGCGCGTGCTCGCGTTGACGGAGCGCTTCCACGAGGGCTGGTCGGCAACCGCGGACGGCTCCACGCTACCGGTGGTCCGAGTGGAGGGCGACTTCCTGGGGTGCGTGGTAGAAAGCGGTACGCACCGGGTGGAGCTCCGCTTCATGCCGCGCAGCTTCATGTACGGGTCGGTGATCTCGATTGCGGCGGCGGTGCTGCTGACGGGAGTGCTCCTGGCGCGATGGGGACGAGCGCCCGGGAAGAGAACGCGGCACCTGGCGCGCACGGGCTGAGGGGATTCGCGGCAGGAGGACTCCAGATTTCGTCGTCGACGCCGCCGAGCCCCTCGCCGGTCCAGTGCCCCGCCAGCCGCGCCATGTCGGCAATGGTGGCGGCAGGGGGGCGGCTGCCGGCGGAAGGCTCGATCGTGCGCTCCGTCACCTTTTCCTGGCCGGTTGCCCCGGAACCCGCCGAGGCGGCGATCGCCGTCGCCATGACCACTCGAACGACCATACCGCGCATGAAGTCACCTCCCCGTTGCGAACGCCCGCGTCCGACCACCACTCAGCGCGCACGCTTGGTCGCCCTAATCGTCGAGACGGCGCGCGTGGGCCGGTGCTCGACCAGATGGCCGGCTGGGCGAAACGGCACCATGCGGTTTACGGCACGCCTTCAATCCCTGCCGCCGGACGGCGACGGCTGAAAGAAGTGCGCGGCCACGTAGCGGGCGACCGCGCGCCCCAGGGTGGCGCCTTCCTGGTCGGAGTTGCGGAAGTGGAAGCCGACCACGACGCGCGCGCGATCCACGTCCTTGACGACGTCGTGCAGGCGGGCGTACTCACGCGTGGTGCCGGTGATGCGGCTGTCGATCGAAAGGCTGACGCGATCGGTACCGAAGAACGTGGACAGCGTTTCCGCCAGCGCGCTGCTGTGGCACGCGTGCGCCGAGGGGTACTCGGGGAAGTTCGGCGTCGTCCGCAGCGGCCGCCAGCCGGGGTCGGCGTCGGTCGCCGGATTGCCGTCCGTCTCCGCCGCCGGGATGGCCTGGTGCGGCCGCCAGAACCAGTACGTGTACTTGGCCTCGAAGCAGGCGATCATCGCGTCGCCCCCGGCAACGTGCACCATCGCCAGCATTCGCGCGGTCTCAACCAGGCCAAGGCCGCGCGCCGCGGCGAGCCGCAGCACCGCGTCGTTCCATTGCCGCAGGTCGTGATCCGTCCAGAAGAGCGCCGCGGTCGTCTGCTCGGGACGCCGCGCGCCACTGTCGAAACGCCCGACCTTCGCGACGTCCTGGAAATCCTCCGCATAGTCGGCACTCGTCAGGCGGTTGGGGCCGTCGGGCCGGAACTGAGCGCCGTTTGCGAGCGCGAGCGGACGGATCCCGGGCATTCGCAGGCCGACAGCGGGCGACGCCCCCGGGTCCCAGACGCCGGGACCTGGTGACGGCGGGTCGAGGTCATCGGGCAGCGGGTTCGCCTCTCTCCCGTCGTTCGCACGCAGCGCGAGCACCGTCGCCGCCGCCTGCTCCCCCGACGGCAACTCCGCTCGTCTTGGCCGGACTCTCTGGAATCTGCGCGAGATAGGCCGCGTACCTCCCGTCGAGAAGCGCCTGCTGCGCAGGCGTCAGCCCGAGACCGGGCTGCAGCCCGACGAGCACGTGATGGGCGGCGGTGGCAATCGCGGCGTGCGGCGACGCGTCCGGCGGCGCGCTCAGTTCGGCGGCATACGGACGATGGCCGCGCGCGATCGCGACCGCCGCATCGTACATGGCCGCGTGGACGATGCCCATGTACACGGCGGCCTCGCCGGGGACCTTGTTGCCGTAGTTTTCCGCGCCGAAGATGCCGCCCGGCCCGGGCGGGACGATGGCGCGCCGGGCCTCGTGGCTCCAGTCGACGACCGGGGCGGGGCCAAGGGCGGCGAGTGGTTGCTGCGCCCGGGCCGTCACGTCCATGGTAGTTGCCACCGTCAGCGCGAGGGCGGCGGCGACGGCCGCAAAACAGATCGTTCGCCTCATCGGGACCTCTCCAACTCCGGGGCCAAACGTCCACCCGGGAGGCAAACGTACGAGCTGCAAGAAGTCCCCACAAGTTCAACGATCGCACCATGGCGGTTCGATTTTCGGACTGGCCCCCGCGGTGTGCCCGTGCCAGGATGCGCCATGCAGAAGTACAACCAGTACTGTCCCGTCGCCCGCGCAACGGAAATCGTCGGCGACCGCTGGACGCCGCTCATCATGCGCGAGCTAATCCTGGGCAGCCACCGGTTCAACGAGATCGAGCGAGGACTGCCGGGCATTTCGCGGTCGCTGCTCTCATCCCGCCTGCGCGACCTCGAGCGGTCGGGTGTGGTCGAGCGGCTGCCCGGTGCGCATGCGGGAACGACGGAGTATCACCTGTCCGAGTCCGGAAGGGACCTGAAAACGGTCATCGAAGCGCTCGGCGCCTGGGGTGTGCGCTGGGCGTTCGGCGAACCGCACCCGGAGGAGCTCGATGCCGGCCTGCTGGCGTGGAAGGTGCATCAGCGGATCAACCGCGAGCTGCTGCCCGAACGGCGGACCGTGGTCGAGTTCGATTTCACCGGCCCTCGCGCGCAGCGCGTGTGGCTGCTGCTCGAGCCCTCGGAAGTGTCGGTGTGCGTCACCCCGCCGCGGTTCGACACCGACCTCGTCGTCCGCGCGGATCTCGGGTTCTTCTACCAGCTCTGGCTGGGGAAGGTCGGATACGATGCGGCGATCCGGTGCCACGGCGTGGTCGTCGAAGGATCTCCCGCGCTCGCGAGGCAGCTTCCACGGTGGCTGATGTGGAGTCCCATGGCACGCCTGGTGCGCGAGCACGAGCGCGAGAAGGCGGAGCTGTCGCGCGAACGCCCGACGGGCGCCCACCACGCGGTCTGACGCCGACATCACGGCCTGCGCCAATGAACCTGTCATCAGTTTCCGGATCGCAACGCGCTGCGAAACATCGATCCGATGGACAGGTGAACTGGCCGCTATCGAATCCCGATGAGCTTGTCCAAACGGGCCAGCGATCTGCCACCGCTTCAGGATTCGATCGGCCGGCCTCTGAAGAGCGGCTCGACATTTGCACGACGGCCCGGCCTACGGAGGCGCGTTGGTCTTCTGTATACCAACGCGACGTTTCGCTTGAAAACGTGGCAATCCGAAGACGAAATCAATGCACGTCTGCGCGAACTGACCCGTGACGTGCGGCTGCTGCGCAACGAGTTACTCGCACTCGCGGCCGCCCGCCCGTCCGACCCGCGCGTCGCCCGCTCCCCCGATCCTCCGCCCACGACGACTCAGCCGCTCGATGAAGAGCGCAAGCTGCGCCTGATCCCCAAGCGGAGACGCCAGTGATCGACCGCCCCGACCGCATCCGGCGCCGCATAACCGCCAGCCGCCCCACCCCGGCCCTCGCGGCGGAACCGCCACTGCAAACCTGAAGTCCTTTCCACGAGATGGTCTTCGGCATCACCTGCCCGGCGTGCGATTCGACCGCAGTGCTGCTCGGCGCCCCGGCCGAACCGTCGATCTATCGCTTCCAGTGCGACCGCTGCGGCGTCGAGTGGGCGGGGCGGCCGCCGCTGGAAGACGTCCCGAGGGACGAGCCGGGTTCGTCCGACGCGGGTGGTACGAAACCACCCAAGATTCTCGTGCTCGACGACGACCCGGACGTGACCGCGGCGGTCGGCGCCACCCTGTCGGATCTGGGCGCCGTCTACACCGCAACGACGTCCGCGCAGGCGCTCGTGCTCGCGGAGATCGTCCAGCCGGATCTCGGCGTGATCGACATCATCCTGCCGCGCATGGATGGTCTTGCCGTGGTCGAGGCCATGCGCCGCATCCCCGGACTCTCAGGCGTGCCAGTCATCTTCATCACGGGATCGGATCGCGTCGATCTCGCCGTGCGCGCGCGCGAACTCGGCGTGGTCGCCGTGCTGTACAAGCCGCTCGAAGACCAGGCGCTCCGACAGGCGGCGATGAGCAGCCTGCAGCGCGTGAAGCCCGCTTCAACCTGAATCGCCGGCCCGCTCGATCAGGCGGGCATAGTCCGCGGGGGTGTCGACATCCGACACCACGGCAGCATCGTCCACCTCCACGTCGAGCACGCGGGACGCGTGCGCGCTCATCACGCTCCTTGCCCCTGCCGAGCCGTCTGCACGACGCAGCTCCGCAAACATCGCGCGCGAGACGATCACCGGGTGGCCGTGACGACCGTGGTAGGCGGGCCGCACGATCGCGGCCGACGACGAGGTGAAGGCCTGCAGCAGCGTGGACACGATGCGGCGGTCGATCAGGGGCATGTCCACCGGCGTGAACATGACCGCGGTCACTCCCGGCCGGTCGGCGACGTTCAAGCCGGCGAGCAGCGACGAGAGCTGGCCCTGGTCCGCGGCGGGGTTCTCCACGTAACGCGCGCCGTGCGCCTCGACCTCGGTCCGCAGCGCTTCGTTGCCGGGCCTGCCGACGACGAGCACGTCGTCGAGGCCGCCCTCGCGCAGGGCGACGATCAGGGCGGCGACGAAGGTGGCGCCACCCTGTCCACGGGGCAGGAGCGCTTTGTCGCGCCCCATGCGGGCCGACGACCCCGCGGCGAGCACGAGCCCGGCGACCATGTCGGCATTGTACCGGTCCGCAGACGGACTACAATTTCGTGGGATGAGCACAGCAGCCCTGACGATGCGCTGCCAGCGGTGCGGTGAGCAGATGGAGATGCGCGATCCTGCGCCCGGCGGCGCGTGGAAACCGGACCAGTTCTGGGTCTGTCCGAAGTGCGGCCGCCACTTCTGGACGACGCACCCGAACCCGCCCAAGCCGCCGTCCGAGCCGCCGTCGGGGACGCCCTAACTCCCTTAGGTTTCTTGACTTCGCGTCTGGAAGTCCCTACACTGGCCCGGATTTCGAGCTCAGCGAGCGCCGGAAATTCGGCGGCGCCGCTGGGTGCGGGTGAGATCGGCAGGTCGTCGGTGCTCGGAAGTACGGGCCGCGTCCTCCGGCCCGTGCCCGCATCGGCTCGTAACCCCTGGGATGTTCTCGGGGGTCGGTTTTTCGGGAGGACACGGGTATGCCAACCGGCACTATCGCTCGCCTGCTGATCGACAAGGGCTTCGGGTTCATCCGCGACGAAAGCGGCATCGAGCACTTCTTCCATCGCAGCTCGGTGCGCGGCGCAGTGTTCGAGCTGCTGCGCGAGGGCCAGCGTGTGGAGTTCACCCCCGAAGAGTCCGGCAAGGGTCCACGAGCTGGAGAAGTCCGCCTGATCGAGGGCTGATCCCTCCATACCTGAAGAACCCGGGCCGGCGGGGCGCACGTCCCGCCGCGACCCGACCTGGCTTCCGCCTCCCCCGAAATGCTCGACGGCCGCCTGCGACGTACGCTTCGCTTCTCGAAGCGCGCGGTCGTCGTGCTGTCCATCGCGGCGCTGCTCGCCGCGGCCGCGTTCCTCCCCTACGCGGGACGGTTCCTCGTGGTCAACGACCCGCTGGAGCGCGCCGACGTGGTCTTCGCGCTGGCGGGCTCGCGCGTCGAGCGGTGGCTGGAAGCCGCGGACCTGTACCGCGAGGGCTGGGCGCCGCGCATCGTGCTGAGCCCGGGCCGCACCGAAGCCGCGGCGGTGCGGCTGAGGGAACTCGGGGTTCGCTTCCCCTCGGACACGGACCTGGTGCGCGATGCCCTGATTCAGCTCGGCGTGCCCGCCGCCGCCATCATCATCCTCCCCCACGACGTCGACAACACGGCGCAGGAGGCGGCCGCGATCCGTCCGATCGTCCAGCGCGAAGCATGGAAGGCGCTGATCGTCGTCACCTCCGACTACCACGCGCGCCGCACGCGGCTCGCGTTCCGGCGCGAGTTCGGTGGCACCGGCGTCAGGGTGAGCGTGAGGACGACCCGGCACGGCACGGCGACGCCGTCGCGGTGGTGGACCAGGCGCGGCGATATCCGCTTCGTGCTGTCCGAGCTGCAGAAGCTCGTGCTCTACCGGCTTGGATTGCGAGGGTAGAATCAGGAGACGGAAGCGAACGGGGCCCGGTGGCCCTCCCGGTCTTCAAAACCGGTCGCTGCCCGCCTGATCGCGGGCGGGCTGGGTTCGACTCCCAGGCGCTTCCGCCATGCGGTCGCATCTCGGAGAGGAAGCTCGGAGAGGAGAATGTACCGGCAATACACGCTCGAAAGCGGCGGGCGTCGCACGACCGGCTGGATTGAGACCGACGGGGCGTTGCGGGTCGGATGGCGGCTGACCACCAAGGAACACGGGCCGGACGTGGTGTGGACGGTCGTGGAGGTGGGTTAGCTGGAGCGCACCCACCCGCCCGACCGCCGGTGGCGCGTTGGTGGCATCGAGCCTCCGTCGAGGTGACACCGATCGTCCGCTGGGGCCGGCTCGGCGCGACGTCGTCGGATCGGATCGGCGCGCCTCCACTCACCTCTCGCCACGCAGCAAATCGAGAAACCTGTCCGTCTCGGTGAGATCCTCGAACACCACGTCGGCGCCGCAGTCGCGCAGCTGGTCCGCGCTGTACAGGCCGGTCGCGACCCCGACGGCGGTCGCGCCGGCGGCACGCGCGCACGCGACGTCGTGCGGCGTGTCGCCGACGACCAGCACGCGGTCCGCGGCGATGTCGTGGGGCAGCCCTTGGCGGCGGGCTCGCTCGACGGCAAGCGGCACCAGCGCGTTACGGTCGGACGCATCGTCGCCGAACGCGCCGCAGCGGAAGTACTTCCAGAGATCGAAGTGCTGGAGCTTGATGCGCGCGCCCTCGGCAAAGTTGCCGGTCAGCAGGCCGAGCAGGACGCCGTCGCGCGCGTGCAGCCGCGCGAGGAGATCGCGCACGCCCGGCATCACCGACTTCACGCCCTGCCCGGGGAGCTCGATCTCGTGACGTAGAGCGGCCAGGTAATGGTCGCGCAGCGTGCCGAACAGCTCGTCGTCGAGCTCACGGCCGGCGCGGCGTGCGCCGTCCATGAGGATGATCCAGTCGGTGCGTCCGGCGACCGGCACGCCCTCGAGCGCAGCCGGATTGCCGACCAGCGACTGGAAGGCACGCGTCATCGCCCGCAGGCCGGCGCCGCCCGTGAGCACGAGCGTCCCGTCGATGTCGAAGAGCACCAGGTTCTTCATGCCGCCTACCGGCGATCTACAATCGCGCAGGAGGAATCGTATGAGCGCGAGAGGTCTGATCACAACCGCCGCGGTCGCCTGCCTCGCCGCGCCCGCGTTGCTGGCGCAGCAGACGGCAGCGGGGAAGGAGCAGACGTCGGCAGGGAAGCAGCAGACCGTGGCGAGGGCGCGCGCCGAGATCACAGGCGACGGCATCAGCGGCACCGTCGAGCTGGAGGAACGGACCCGCGGGACGGAGCGCGCGGTGTTCGTCACGCTCAAGGTGAACGGGCTCAAGCCCGGCCTGCACGGCGTCCACCTTCACGCGGTCGGCAAGTGCGAGCCACCCGGCTTCACGTCGGCCGGCGGACATTTCGACCCGGGCCCTGCGGGCAACACTGATCCGGACGCGAATCACCCGTTCCACATGGGCGACCTGCCGAACCTCGACGTCGGTCAGAGCGGCACCGGCGAGCTGCAGGCCTCGATCACGACGCGGGTCACGCTGAGCGAGGGGCCGCTCTCGCTCTTTGACGCCGACGGCACCGCGATCATCATCCACGCGAACCCCGATCAGGGCGCCACCGGCCCGCCGAAGTCCGGCGTGAGCGGCGGCCCGCGCGTGGCGTGCGGCGTGATCACGAAGTAGCGCGCGATCCGGATGCGCAGCGGCGACGGGCGCGGCGCTTCACCAGAACCAGCCCGATCGCAACGGCGCCAGCTCGCCGGTGGCGCCGTTGACTTTGAGGGCGCGGTGCGCGACGCGCCGCGCGAAGGGCTCGTCCTGTGTGACTACCAGCACCGCGAGTCCGCGCGCCTCGGACAGCCGGCTGATGTCGTCGGCGAGCGCGGCGCGCGCCGACTCGGGAATCGACGCGGTGGGGTGCTCGATCAGCAGGAGCGACGGCCGCAGCGCAACACCGCGGGCCAGCCGGGCCCGCAGCCGCACCTCCGGCGGCGCATCGGCCGCGGGCCGATCGAGCCATGCGGCGGCGTCGCCGCTGATCCCGCACTCCGCGGCGAGACGCTCCACCTGCGCACGCACGTCGGGGGGCACCGGCTCGATCTCGAGGGTGAACGGCATTGCCAGGTTCTGCGCCAGCGTTGCGCCTTCGAGCATGACCGCGCGTTCGCCGACGATGCCGAACCGGTCCAGCGCCTGGAGCCACGCGGTGCCATCCGGGATGTCGGCCGTCGACTGGCCGAGCACGCGAATCTCCCCCGCATCCGGCAGCGCCGCTCCGGTCACGAGATTCACGAGGATCTCGGCGGCCTGCGCGTCGAGCCCGAGAATCGCGACCCGCTCGGCCGCGGCGACCGTCAGCGCCTGCACGCGCAGCGGACGCAACCCGGCGTAGCCTTTGCGCACCGCGGAGATCTCGAGCACCGCCGGCGCGGCGTTCATCGCACCGCCGCGCGCAGGCGCTCGTAGTCGCAGGCCGGCAGCGTCACGACCCCGAGCGTGGCGGCCCTCCGGAACCCGTCACCGTGGTAGTCCGAGCCACCGGACACGGCGAGACCAAGCCGCGAAGCCAGGTCGCGGTAGCGGCGCTCCGCCGCCTCGTCGTGATCGCTGTGGCAGACCTCGACGGCCGCGAGTCCCGCCCGCGCCAGCCGCGGGATCAGCTCGTCCTGGCCGAGCAACCCGGGGTGCGCCAGCGAGGCGATGCCGCACGCCTCGCGGATCGCGCCGATGACGAACTCCGGGCTTTCCCCCGCCCGCGGCACGTACGCCGCTCCGCCTTCCCGGAGCAGGCGATCGAAGGCATCGTCGCGATCGCGGGCGTGGCCGGCACGGACCAGCGCGTCGGCGACCTGCGGCCGGCCGATGCTGCAGCCGGTCCGGCTGGCGGCCGCCCGCAGCAGCGGGTCGAGGTCGACGGGGCAGCCGATCGCGCGCAGCCGTTCGCCCATCCGCGTGACGCGCTCAAGGCGATCCTCGCGCTGCCGCGCGAGAAAGCGCGCGAGGGCCTGCGCGTGCGGATCGATGAAGTACCCGAGCACGTGCACGTCGCGCCCGTTCTCGACGGCCGTGATTTCGATGCCCGACACCAGCGTCAGGCCGCGTGCTGCCGCGGCCTCGCCCGCCTCGTCCAGGCCGGCGGTCGTGTCGTGATCGGTGACGCTGAGGATGGTCAGTCCGGCCGCGGCGGCGCGCGCGACCAGCGCGGCCGGCGCCAGCGTGCCGTCCGACGCAGTGGTGTGGAGGTGGAGATCGATCAAGCGGTGGCGCGCTCGCGCGGCTTGCGCCGCGTCCTGGTCGCGCCCCGCCGCCGCCCGTGACGATCGGTCAGCGCCCGGTATTCGCGGATGAGCAGCTCGAGGTGCGCCCGCTCCTCGTCGGCGAACTCGAGGAAGATCCGCTTGCCCTCCGAGTCCTCGAACTTCGTCCCGTACCGCTTGAAGAACCGGTGCGACCCGCGCTCGCACTTGATGCCGATGAGCAGCGCATCGCGGTCGTTCACGCCGCGCGCGAGCTGGTCGGCGCCCGCCGCAAACAGCCCGTTGGCCGCTCCCTTGAAGAAGAGGAACGTCGGGTAGGATTCGAGCTGGGGATCCTGCTGCACCAGCTCGCGGTAGCGGCTCTCCAGTTTCCCGAGGTGCTCCTTCTCCTCCTCGGCCAGCTTCTCGAACACCCGCCGGCCGCGGGCGTCGCGCGTCAGCCGGGCGGCGCGCGAGTAGAAATCCAGCCCGCTGCGCTCGGTGGCGATGGCGATGCGCAGCGCGTCGCGCGCGAACAGCAGCTCGGTCGTCGCCTGGGTCTCGGGCGCGGGGGTGCGGCCGGTGCGGCACGCTTCACAGGTGCCGTGGATCTGCAGCACGCTCTGCCGGGCGGTGAAGTTCCTCGCTGCCGCCACCTCCTCGACCAGCGCCTCGATGTCCGAGCTCAGGAACTCGAACGAGCGGTTGCAGCTCTTGCAGATCAGGTGGAAGTGGCGGGGATGCCGGTACGAGTGCTCGAAGCGGAAACGCCCCTCGTCGAAGTCCACCTTTCGCGCGATACCCGCCTCGACCATCCACTGCAGCGTGCGGTACACCGTCGCGCGGCTGATGCGCTGATCCTCGCGGCGGATCAGGTCGAAGAGATCCTCAGCCGTCAGGTGACCCTGCTGCCGCAGGAACACGTTGACGATGAAGTCGCGCTTGCTGGATCGTTTGCTGCCCGCGGGCCGGAGACTCTCGAGATAGCCGGAGGTCGATTCCATCGGACGTCCTCAGTGCGCGTGACGCGCGTCACGTGTCACGCCTGCCCGCCGCCGCGACGCGATGGGAGGGGTCCGGCACGTCCGCGGGAGCACGCCGGCGCCCGTCCGGCCATCGGGCGTCAGGCGGGCGTCATCAGAGCGCCCCCTCCGAACGTGCTTAGACGCTGAACGAGGATCCGCAGCCGCAGGTCGACTTCGCGTTCGGGTTCTTGATCGTGAATCCGCCGCCGGTGATGTTGTCGACGAAATCGACCTCGGCACCGCGCAGGTACCGGGCGCTGATCGGATCGACGAGCAGCCTGATCCCGTTCGACTGGATGACGGCGTCAGTCGTCGCGTCCCCTTCGCCCTCGTCGATCATCAGCCCGTACTGGAACCCCGAGCAGCCGCCACCCTGGACAAAAACCCGCAGTGCCGCCTCGACCTTGTTCTCCTCAGCGAGCAGCTCGCTGATCTTCGAGGCGGCAGCCGGTGTCACGTTAATCATGTTGGAATCTCCTCCCCCGCTCGACCCTTTCATTATACGGGGCGGTGGGTTCGGCCTTCAAGTCTTTGTCGTACAGCTATTTACACCAGTCACCGCGCCCATGTGAGGCAGACGGGCGTTCTCGGCGTCAGGACGGCTCGTCCGCTCCTCCGGGGAGGCGGCAATCCGGGGGATACTCGGGACTGCAATGGCAACCGAGTTTCCGTACTGGCTGGCGGGCAAGGCGGGGCGCTCCGCTTCGGTGCTCGACGTCACCAACCCCTTCGACCACGGCGTGGTCGGCCGGACGTGGTTTGCCGGCGACGCCGAATTCGAAGCGGCCGCGGACGCCGCGGTCGGCGCGGCGCCCGCGATGCGCACCCTTCCCGCCCACGAGCGCGCGGCGATGCTCCTGGAGGTCTCCGCGGGGCTCAAGCGGCGCCAGGACGAGATCGCCAGGACCCTCGCGGGCGAGGCCGGGAAAGCACTCAAGGACGCGGCCGCCGAGGTGGACCGCGCCGCGATGACCTTTCACGTGGCCGCCGAGGAGGCCCGGCGCGTCGCCGGGGAGGTCGTGCCCATGGACCTGGCGCCGCACGGCACGGGTCGCATTGCCATGACGCGACGCGTCCCGATCGGCCCGGTCGCCGCGATCTCGCCGTTCAACTTCCCGCTCAATCTGTCGGCACACAAGATCGCGCCGGCGATCGCCGCCGGGAATCCGATCGTGCTGAAGCCGGCGACGAAGACGCCGCTGAGCGCGCTCTACCTCGCCGAAATGCTGGTCGCGGCAGGGCTGCCCGCAGGCGCGATCAGCGTCCTCCCCATGCCGCGGGAGGTGGGTGACCGCCTGGTCACCGACCCGCGCTTCAATGCGTTGACGTTCACCGGCTCGTCGCCGGTGGGCTGGGATATGAAGGCCCGTGCCGGGCGCAAGCGGGTGATCCTCGAGCTCGGTGGAAACGCCGGCGTCGTCGTCGACGACTCGGCCGACCTGGCGTTTGCCGCGAAGCGGATTGCGGCCGGCGGGTTCGCGCTCGCCGGCCAGAGCTGCATCTCGGTGCAGCGCGTGTACGTCCACGCGCGCGTGCTCGACGAGTTCACCTCGCAGCTGGTGGCCCGCGTAGAAGCGTTGAAGGTGGGCGACCCGCTCGATCCGGCGACCGACGTCGGGCCGATGATCGACGAAGGAGAGGCGGCGCGTGTCGACGCCTGGGTCGGTGAAGCGGTCGCGGCCGGCGCGAAGGTCCTGACCGGCGGCCGCAGGCTCGGCGGGGCGTTGTACGCCCCGACCGTGCTGACCGACGTCTCCGCGGACGCGAAGGTCTGCGCGGCCGAGGTATTCGCGCCGCTGGTGGGGATCTACCGGTTCGAGCGGTTCGAGGATGCCCTCCGCGAGGTCAACCGCTCGGCGTTCGGGCTGCAGGCCGGGGTGTTCACGTCGGCCCTCGAGCACGCGTTGCGGGCCTTCGACGAGCTCGAGGTCGGCGGAGTGATCGTCAACGACGTCCCGACGTGGCGCATCGACCAGATGCCGTACGGCGGGGTGAAGGATTCGGGGCTGGGGCGCGAGGGACCGCGATATACGATTGAAGAGATGACCGAACCGAGGCTGCTCGTCATCAACCGATCGATCGGATAGGAACGCCATGACCGTCGCCTGGGAACCAGCCGCCCGCCTCGTCGACACGCTGCTCGCCGATCGGATCGTCCCGCGCATCTGGAGCCGTGACGCTCACGCGTGGGGCGCCGCCCCCGGCACGCCCGCGGCATCCTCAATCGCCTCGCGCCTGGGATGGCTCGATGTGCCCCGCACCATGGCGGCCCACGTCGACCGCGTGTCCGGACTGGGCGCGACGGCCTCGCGGGAACGCGTCGAGACCGTCTACCTGCTCGGGATGGGCGGCAGCAGCCTGTGCGCGGAGGTTCTTCGGTCCGTGCACGGCGTCGCGCCGGACCATCCGCAGCTCGTCGTCCTGGACACGACCGACGAGGGCGCCGTGAGCACCGCAGCCGGCAGGATGGATCCGGGCCGGACGTGGGTCGTGGTGGCGAGCAAGAGCGGCGGGACGATCGAGGTCTCTTCCCTCGAGCGCTACTTCAGCAGCCGGATCGGGGACGCGCTCGGGACGGCGGCAGGCCGGCAGTTCATCGCGATCACGGATCCCGGGACGGCGCTCGAGCAGCTCGCGCACTCCCGCGCCTACCGCGACGTCTTCCTGAATCCGCCGGACATCGGCGGCCGCTTCTCGGCGCTGTCGCTGTTCGGTCTCGTCCCCGCTGCGCTCATCGGCGCACAGCCGGGTGCCCTGCTGAATGCCGCCGGTGCGATGGCCGAGGGCTGCCGGCAGGAGAACCACGCGAATCCGGGCCTCGGGCTGGGGGCGTTCATCGGGGCCGGCGCGCTCAACGGTCGCGACAAGCTGACCCTGGTCCTGCCGCCGTCGCTGGCCTCGCTCGGGTTGTGGATCGAGCAACTGATCGCGGAGAGCACGGGCAAGCTGGGCAAGGGAGCGCTGCCGGTGGTCGACGAACCGCTCGGCCGCCCCGACGAGTACGGGCCGGATCGCCTGTTCGTCTCGCTGTCGACGGACGTCGACGCACCCGACGATCGCGCCCTGCACGCGCTGGAAGATGCCGGACACCCGCTGCTGCGGCTGTCCATGCGTCTCGACAGTCTGGGGGCAGAGTTCTTCCGCTGGGAGTTCGCGACGGCCGTCGCAGGTGCGGCGCTCGACATCAATCCCTTCGACGAACCGAACGTCGCGGAAGCGAAGGAGAAGACCAGGGCGAAACTCGCGGCGTTTGCCCGGGACGGCCGCTTTCCCGATCGGCCGATGCGCGTCGAGGGCACCGTCGGAGCGATCAGCACCAGGTTCAGAGGCGATTCGCCGGCCGCGATCGTGCGGGCGGCGGTCGAGTCGCTCTCCGCCGGTGATTACGTGGCCTTCCTGTCCTACCTCCCCGCTTCACAGAAAGCCGAAACGGCGATCGGCGAAGTGCGGCGGGCGATCCGCGCGCGCACGCGCGCGGCGAGCACGTACGGCGTGGGCCCGCGCTACCTCCATTCGACCGGCCCGTACCACAAGGGCGGGCCCGACACGATCGTCGCGTTCATCCTGACCGCAGACGATGCCAGCGAGACCGCCATTCCCGAGGCGGGATACTCGTTCGCGGTACTGAAACGCGCGCAGGCACTCGGCGACGTCGAGACGCTCGAGGCACGCGGACGGCGTGCGGTGCGGCTGCACTTCGAAGATGCGAGCACCGCCGCGACGGACCTGCAGCGCCTGTTTGCCGCCGCGCTCGCGTGAAGGGACGGCTCGATCGTCTCAGCGCGGCAGCGTCGCGAGCACCTGCCCCGAGGCCTGCTCGACGTCGTGGTGCAGGCTGTTGCCATGCGCGTCCATCGTGACGATCCCCGGGAAGTCCCGAACTTCGAGATGCCACATCGCCTCGGGGGTGCCGAACTCCAGCAGCGACACGCCCGCGACCCGCTCGATACAGCGCGCATAAAACTGCGCCGCGCCACCGATGGCGTTCACATAGACAGCGCCCGCCTCGTTCAGCGCCCCCAGCGTCTTCGCACCCATGCCGCCCTTGCCGATCACGACGCGGATGCCGTAGCGCTTTACGATGTCGGCCTGGTAGGGCTCCTCGCGGATGCTGGTCGTGGGGCCGGCGGCGGTGACCTGCCACTCGTCCTGCGCGTTCTTCACGACGACCGGTCCGCAGTGATACAGGACGCCGCCGTTCAGGTCGACCGGCGGCTCGTGCTTGACGAGATGGGCGTGCACCGCGTCGCGGCCGGTATACATGCGACCTGAGATCAGCACCACGTCTCCGACCTTCAAGGCCCGGACCTGCTCCCCGGTCACCGGGGCGCGCAGCACAACCTCGCGGCCGGTGCGGGTGAAGCCGACGTCACGATCCCGGGCGAGCATCGGTTCGACCGGCCGGGCGGCATCACGGTACAGCCACGATTTGATCGCGCCGGTCTGCGCGTCGAGCGCCACCCCGAGCCGCCGGAACGCCCAGCAGTCGTACGCGATCGAGACGAAGAAGCTGGCCGGCAGGCGGTTGAGCGCCCCGATCTTGCAGCCGATGAGCGTCGCTCTGCCGCTGAAGCCCATCGGACCGACCGCCAGCCGGTTGGCCTCGGCCATGATCTCGTGTTCCAGCCGCGCCAGTTGCGGGTCGGGATTCCCGTCGTCGAGCGTGCGGAACAGCTGCTCCTTGGCGTGCATGTAGCCGGACGTCCGGTCGCCGCCGATGCAGACGCCGATCGCCCCCGGGCTGCAGCCCTTGCCCTGCGCTTGCCAGACCGCGTGGAGAATGCACTTGCGGACCCCGTCGAGCGTGCGGTCGGCGCGGCCGAGGTGGTCGAGGTCCACGGGCAGCGCGTACTGTGCGTTGGTGTTCTCGCAGCCGCCGCCCTTCAGGATCAGCCGGATCTCGACGTCGGGCTGCTCCCACTGCGCGAAGTGCACGATCGGAGTTCCCGGGCCCAGGTTGGTGCCCGAGTTCTCGCCGGTGATCGAGTCCACCGAGTTCGGCCGCAGCTTTCCCCGCCGCGTCGCCTCGGCCACCGCCTCGCGGATTCGCTCCCGCATCCAGATCTGGTTCGCGCCCACCGGCGTTTTCACCTCGAAGGTCGGCATGCCGGTGTCCTGGCAGATCGGCCCTTCGCACGACTCCGCCTGGTCGATGTTCTGCGCGATGATCCCGAGCGCCTGCCCGGCCCGCGACGCCCGATCCTCGGCGGCGAGCGCACGCGCCATCGCCGCGCGCACGTCCGGCGGCAGGTTCGTGGACGTCTCGGTGATCAGCTCGACGACGCTGTCGAAGAAAGCGGGCAGCATCCGAGCAGTATAATTGAGGAGATGAGCGGAGGCGTGCCGTTCCGCGTCGAGCGCGATCCCCTCGGCGAGGTGCGCGTCCCCGCCGAAGCCTACTACGGCGTGCAGACCCAGCGCGCCCTCGACAACTTCCCGATCAGCGGCATGACCGCGCCGCCCGAGCTCGTCAGCGCGACGGCGTTGATCAAAAAGGCCGCGGCGGAAGCGAACCGAGAACTGGGCAGGCTTCCCGTCGAGATCGCCGACGCCATCGTCCGGGCGGCCGACGAGGTCCTCGGCGGCAAGCTGCGCGATCAGTTCGTCGTGGACGTCTACCAGGCGGGAGCCGGCACGTCGCACAACATGAATGCCAACGAGGTCCTGGCCAACCGCGCCGCCGAGATCCTCGGGGGCAGGCGCGGGGAGTACACGCGCGTCCACCCGAACGACCACGTCAACATGGGACAGTCGACGAACGACGTGTTCCCGACGGCGACGCGGCTGGCCATTCTCGCGATGATCCCGGGCATCGTCGGGTCGGCGCGCGAGCTGGCGCGGGGACTGAGGGAACGCGCGAGCGAGTTCCGCGGCGTCCTGAAGACGGGCCGCACGCACCTGCAGGACGCAGTGCCGATGACGCTGGGGCAGGAGTTCGACGGCTACGCTGCCTGCGTGGAGCACGCGGCCGCCGACCTGGAACGAATGCCGGCGCAGCTGCTCGAGTTGAACCTCGGGGCGACGGCCGTCGGGACCGGCCTCAACGCCGGCAGCGACTACACGGCGCGCGCGATCGCCCGGCTCTCGGGCTCTACCGGCCTGGCGCTCCGGCCGGCGGCCGATCGCTTCCGCGTCACGCAGAGCATGGGCGACGTGCTCGCCTACTCCGGCGCGCTGCGCCGGCTGGCGGTGGAAGTCGGGAAGATCGCGTCGGATCTCAGGCTGCTCAGCATGGGGCCGCGCGCCGGCATCGCGGAGATCCACCTGCCCGCAGTGCAGCCCGGGTCGTCGATCATGCCGGGGAAGGTGAACCCCTCCGTCCCGGAGATGGTCAACCAGGTCTGCTTCCAGGTGCTCGGGTGCGACGCCGCGGTGCTCGCGGCGAGTGACGCGGGGCAGCTGGAGCTGAACGTGATGATGCCGGTCATCGCGTGGAACGCCATTCACGCCACGCGGATCCTGACCAACGCGATGCGCGTGCTGCAGACGCGCTGCGTGGCCGGCATCAAGGCGGACCAGGCGCGCTGCCGCGAGCTGCTCGATCGGAGCACCGCGGTGGCCACCGCCTTGAGCCCGTACATCGGATACGCGGCGACCGCGGACATCGCGAAGACGTCGGTGGCGACGGGCCGCTCGATCCGCGAGCTGGTGCGCGAGCGCAAGCTGCTGCCCGACGAGCAGCTCGACGCGATTCTCTCGGCAGAGGCCATGACGACGCCGGGGGTGACGGGAACGCGAGGGCGAAAGCCTGAGATCCCCTGACCGACGGTGACACGCATCGTTCTTGCGGCACTCGCGGCATTCGCCATGCTCGGCTCCGCCGGCCCGGCGGCCGCCCAGCACGTCCTGCTGTTCCCGCCGCGCGATCTCGGGCTGCTCGAGGGCCCGGATCGTGAGGCCTGGCAGCGGCCGGACGAAGTGATGGACGCGCTCGGCATCGCGGAAGGCAGCGTCGTCGCCGACCTCGGCGCCGGCGGCGGTTGGTTCACCATCCGTCTGGCGCGGCGCGTCGGACCCAACGGCAGGGTCTACGCCGAGGACGTCCAGCACGAGATGCTGGAGGCCATCCGACGCCGCGTCGAGCGCGAGGGGTTGAGCAAGAACGTGGAGCGGAAGCTCGGGACGGCGGTCGATCCCGGCTTGCCGGCGGGCGTGCTCGACGCCGCACTGATCGTCGACACCTACCACGAGATGGACCAGCCGGTCGCGCTGCTGAAGAACCTCGCCCGGTCGCTGAAGCCGAACGGGCGCATCGGGATCGTGAACTTCACGAAGGAAGGTGGCGGGCCCGGTCCGGCGATGGAGAAACGCGTCGATCCCGAGCGCGTCATCCGCGACGCCAGCGCCGCCGGCCTGCGAGTGATCGCCCGGCCCAACTTCCTGCGCTATCAGTACATGCTGGTGCTCGGGAAGTAGCGGACCATGGCGTCGGTGCCGGCGTACTTCGAAAGCTACCAGCGCCAGGTCGAGGACGAGCTCCACCGGCTCCTGTCCGCGTCCGCCGGGGTCGTAGAACGCTCGATGACCTACACCGCGCTGGCGCCGTCGAAGCGGGTGCGGCCCGTGCTCACCCTGTTGTCCGCCGAGCTGTGCGGCGGGACGGCGGCCGGAGCGCTGCGTGTCGCCTGCGCCATCGAGCTGATACACGCTGCGTCCCTGATCCTGGACGACCTGCCGAGCATGGACAACGCGCCGCTCCGGCGGGGACGGCGGGCCAACCACCTCGAGTTCGGTGAGGCGGTCGCGATCCTGGCGGCGTTCGGGCTGCTCAATCTCGCGTTCGGCGCGATCGCGCGCGGGCACGAGCCGGCGCTTGCGGCACGGCTGGCGGGGCTCATCTCCGATGCGGTCGGCAGCGGCGGTTTGATCGCGGGTCAGGCAGCCGACCTGCTCGCGACCGACGCCGAGATCGATTTCGCGATGCTGGAACGGATTCACCGCGGAAAGACCGGCGCGCTGTTCAGCGCCGCGGCCACTGCCGGCGGGCTGACCGCCGGCGCGTCGGCCGACGCCATCGCCTCGCTGGCGGCCTTCGCGAAGAACCTCGGGCTCGCGTTTCAGATCATCGACGACCTGCTCGACGTCACCGGGGACCCGCGCGAGACCGGCAAGGCAGTCCGCGCGGACGCGAAGAAGACCACCTTCGTGTCGTTCAGCGGCATCGCCGGCGCGCGCCAGCTCGCGGCGGAGCTGTGCGAGACCGCCGACCGTGCGCTCGCACCTTTCGGGCGCAGGGCGGACCGGCTGCGGCAGCTGTCGGCATTCGTGGCAAGGCGGCGCGTGTGACCCCGCACCACAGCGCCGGGTCCGGTCCGGACGCGAGAGTCGACGAGCTGCGCCGGCACCTCAGGGCGCTCGGCTATCTCGACGCCGGCGTCGACCGGTTCGTCCTCGGCCCGGCGCGGGCGCAGCGATCCCCGGCGCTGATCGCACTGCTGGCCAGCCTGCGCATCGGCCTCATCGCCGCGATCCTGCTCGGCCCGGCGGCAGCAATCGGCATCGGTGCCCGCTTGCCCGGGTTCATCATCGGGGCGCGCGACGCGATCGTCGTCGCACTGTATTTCGGCGTCCTGCTCGGAACCGGGGTCACGATGGCGGCGTTCGCCGCCGGGTTGCTCCTCGTAGCCGCTGGCGGCGTGCTTGCGAGGCGGCGGACGCGGCTGCTCGCGCTCGGATCGGGCGTGGCCGTGGCCGCGGCGTGCCTCGCGTATCTCACGCTGTGGTGGCGCGTCGCCAACGCCGGGCCGGACTGGTCCGCGCCCGTCTCGACGGCATTCGCGCTGGTGGTTGCCGTCGCGATCAGTCTGCTGCTCGGCCATGCCGTCGCGATCATGGCCTCCGCCGTGGTCATGGCGCGCAGCCCGTCGGACGAGCGGGGCGACGACGCGGCGTCGGCGCTGTTCTCGTGGAGGCTGTCGCTCGGCGCCGGCGCGCTGGCATTCGCGGGGGCGGCCGCGCTGCTTGTGCTGACCGCGCCGTCGGAAAGCCGGGGGGCGGCCGGAGGGCCGGCGCTGACCGTCGTCCCGAGTGGCCTGCGCGTGCGGCTCGTCGCCATCGACGGCTTCGATCCGGTGACGTTCGCTACGCTGACGCAGGACGGCGGCCTGCCGGCGCTCCGCGAGGCATTTGCCGGCGCCCTCGCGACCCTCGCCCCGCACGACACCCACGATCCGGCCCGCGCCTGGACGACGATCGCGACCGGCCAGCTTCCCGCGACGCACGGCGTGCGCGGGCTCGAGACCCGCCGGGTGACCGGCGTCCAGGGCAGCGTCCCGCTCGCCGCACCTGCCGGCGCGATACGTGCGGTGCAGGCGGCGACCGATCTGTTCCGCCTGACCCGGCCGTCGCTCGCGCGCGGCGATGAGCGCCGCGTGAAGACCTTCTGGGAGGCGGCGGCCGACGCCGGCCTGCGGACGGTGGTGATCAACTGGTGGGCGACCTGGCCGGCGCCGGAACAGGGGACGGCGACGATCCTGAGCGATCGTGCAGCGCTCCGACTGGAGCTCGGGGGAACGCTGGATGCGGAAATCGCGCCGGCCGCCCTCTACGAGCTGCTGCGCGCGGAGTGGCCGGCGATCAGGCGCACCGCCAGCGCGCGGGCACAGCCGCCGGCCGCCGTGGACGGCGCGATCGGCGAAGTGCTGCGGAGGTCAGCCGAGCTCGATGCGCTCCAGCTGACGCTTGCCGAGCGCGTCGGCGGGTCGGATCCGGATCTCGTCGTCATCTACCTTCCCGGTCTCGACATCGCGCAGCACACGTTTTTCGGCGAGCACGCCGCAGCGCTCCAGCCGTCGGCGATCTCGGCACGCCTCGAGGCGCTGCGCGAGTACTACCGGTTCCTCGATCGGCTGCTCGCGGACGCGCTCGCGCCGGCGCGTCACGAGCTGGTGTTCATCTTCACGGGTCCCGGCCGCGTGGCGGACCGCGGGACGGGGACGCTGGCGGTTCGTGGCAGCGCCGCGCGCTCCGACGCGCGTGTCGAGGCACAGGTGATCGACGTGACGCCGACCGTCGCCTACGCGCTGGGCCTGCCGCACAGCCGCGAGCTGCCGGGAAGGCCCCTACAGGAACTCTTCACAGCGGAACACGCGGCACGGTACCCGGTCCGGGAGATCGCGACGTACGGACGGCCGTCAGCCCAGACGGGGCCGCGCAGCGGGCAACCGCTCGACGAGGAGATGATCGAGCGCTTGAGGAGCCTGGGCTACGTACGGTGATGACCCGGATCGAAGGCAGCCCTGAGGGTCCGCGTCAGAAACGAGGACACACGTCGCGCCGGTCTTCAGGGACAGGTCAGGAGCGCACGCCGGTGAGCTTCCACGCTGCCGGGAGCACGGCCGCGGCGGCGAGCAGTTTCAGGACGTCGGCGGGAAGAAACGGGATCAGGCCGGCGGCGATCGCCTGTGACACGCCGAGCGGCGCAGGCGCTGAGAAGAACGCGAGCCACGCGACGCCGCCGGCAAACACGATGGCAAGCCCGGCAGCCATCGCGGCGACCGACGAGAGATATCGTCGATCGAATCCGCGCTCGGCGAGCCACCCGGTGACGAACGCGGCGAGCGGGTAGGCCATCAGGTAGCCGCCCGTCGGCCCGAGCAGTCGAAGAGGGCCCTGCGGCAGCGCGCTCGACGCCGCGAACACGGGAAGGCCGGCGATGCCGGCGAGCAGGTAGAGCGCCTGGCTGCTCAACCCGAGCCGCGACCCCAGCGCCGCGCCGCCGAGCAGCACCACCATCGGCTGCAGGGTGAAGGGGACGGGCGTGAACGGGAGCGGGATGCTGACCTGCGCGGCGGCGGCGGTGAGCGCGGTCACCAGCAGCACGGCGGCCGCGCGGATCGCGCGCGACAGGTCGCGCCGCCCGGTCAGAACAGCAAGCAGCGTCATCGCGCGGGATTGTACCGTATGCGCACGGCACTCACAATTGCGGGGAGCGACTCGGGCGGCGGCGCCGGGATCCAGGCGGATCTGAAGACGTTCGCGGCGCACGGCGTGTTCGGGACCAGCGTGATCACGGCGGTCACGGCGCAGAACACCGTCGGCGTGAGCGCCTGGCAGGCGCTGCCGGCCGACCTCGTAACCGCGCAGATCGAAGCGGTCGCGGGCGATATCGGTGCCGACGCGGTCAAGACCGGGATGCTCGCCAACGCCGCCATCGTGGAGGCGGTCGGCGCCGCCATCGAGAGCCTGGATCTCCCGCTCGTGGTCGTCGACCCGGTCATGGTGGCCAAGGGCGGCGACCGGCTGCTCGAGGAGGAGGCGATCGCGGCGATGCGCTCGGAACTGCTGCCGCGCGCGCACGCCGTGACGCCGAACATCCCCGAGGCGGAGGTCATTGCTGCGATGCGCATCCGCTCGATCGCCGACATGCACCGCGCCGGCGATCGCATCCTCGCGCTCGGCCCGCACGTCGTCGTCGTCAAGGGTGGCCACCTCGACTCGCCCGAAGCCGTCGACGTCGTGTGCACGCGCCAGGGCGCGTTCGAGCTGCGCTCGCCGCGCATCCCCGGAACCGCCACGCACGGTACCGGCTGCACCCTCGCCGCGGCGATCGCCGCCAACCTGGCGCTTGGCTCCGGCGACAGGCAGGCGATCGAGGAGGCGCGCGCGTACCTGCTCGGCGCGATGCGCCATGCCCCGCGCATCGGGCGCGGGCACGGCCCCCTGAACCATTTCTGGCGCGCGGTATACTCAAAGGATGGGGCCTGAGGCGACCGGGCCGGCCGTACGGTATCTCGTCACCGACGCGCCGCTCGACGCCGCGGCCGTCGCCGCCGCCGTCGCCGCCCTGGGGTGCGGCGCCGTGACGACGTTCCTCGGCGTCGTGCGCGCGGAAAACGCCGGTCGCCGCGTCCTCTGGCTGGACTACGAGGCCTACGCGCCGCTCGCGCGCCGGTCGTTCGAAGCCATCGCGCGCGAGGCGGCGGATCGGTGGCCGGCAGCGCGGCTGGCAATTCACCACCGTACCGGGCGGCTCGAGATCGGGGAGACGAGCGTCGCGATTGCCGCCGCCGCTCCGCACCGGGGCGACGCGTTCGCCGCGTGCCGCTACGCGATCGAACGCGTCAAGCAGATCGCCCCCATCTGGAAGCACGAGCACTTCGAGGGCGGCGAGGTCTGGATTGAAGGCGCCACGGCCGACCTGCACGACGAGGCGGCGCGCCGCGCGGCGTTCGAGCGCGCATGCTCGTGAGGGTCCGGCTCTTCGCCCGCCTGCGCGAGATTGCCGACGCCGCCGAGCTGCCAGTGGAGGTCCCGGACGGGAGCGACGCCGCCACCCTGTGGGAGCATCTCGCACACCGCTATCCCGGGCTGGCGCCCTACCGCGCCTCCGTCTCCTGCGCCGTGAACGAGGAGTACGCGAGGTTCACGACGCCGCTGAAGGACGGCGACGAGGTCGCCTTCCTGCCGCCGGTCTCCGGAGGCACAAACATCGTGGATTGCGGGCTACCGAATGGGGGATTGGATTGAGGTTGAGGATTGTCGATTGGAAGCGAGCGCGATCGCATCGCAGGTCCTGACGGGCGGTGACTCCGAGAGTGACCTTGGCTCCGGCTCCGACTCCGGCTCCGGCTCGAACTCTGACTCTGCCTCCGACTCCGACTTGGACTCTGACTCTGACTCCGACTCTGACTTGGACTCTGACTCCGACTCTGACTTTCGATTAGCGATGTTCGACTCACCATGTTCGACAAACTGAGCTCGATCGAAGCGCGATACGACCAGCTGATGCACGAGATGGCGGAGCCCGCCGTCCAGTCGGACCCCGCGCGCTTCCGCAGCCACTCGAAGGCGCTGGCCGACATCCAGCCGCTCGTCGAGCGCTTCCGCGTGTACCGGTCGGTCACGGCGCAGATTGCCGCCACCGAGGACCTGCTGAAGGACCCGGACATGCGGGAGCTCGCGCAGGAGGAGCTGCGCCAGCTGCAGGCACGCAGCGAGGCGCTGCTCGCCGAGATTCGGCTCCTGCTGGTGCCGAAGGACCCCAACGACGCGAAAAACGTCGTCGTGGAAATCCGCGCCGGGACGGGCGGAGACGAGGCGGCGCTGTTTGCCTCCGACCTGTTCCGCATGTACGCGCGCTACGCCGAACGCCAGGGATGGAAGGTCGAGGTCCTGAACCTGAGCGAAACCGGCGTCGGCGGGACCAAGGAAGTCGTGGCGCTGATCGAGGGGCGCAACGTCTACAGCCGCCTCAAGTACGAGAGCGGCGTCCACCGCGTGCAGCGCGTGCCGGCAACGGAGGCGAGCGGACGCATCCACACCTCGACGGCGACCGTCGCGGTGCTGCCCGAAGCCGAAGAGGTGGACGTCCAGATCAGCGAGAAAGACCTGCGCATCGACACGTTCTGCTCGAGCGGACCCGGCGGCCAGAGTGTCAACACCACCTACTCGGCGGTCCGCATCACCCACCTCCCGACCGGGATCGTCGTGTCGCAGCAGGACGAGAAGTCCCAGATCAAGAACAAAGCGAAGGCGATGAAGGTGCTGCGCTCGCGGCTCTACGAGATGGAGCTGCGCAAGCAGCAGGAGGCCATCGCGAAAGACCGCCGTACGCAGGTCGGTACCGGCGATCGCTCCGAGAAGATCCGGACCTACAACTTCCGCGAGAACCGGATCACCGACCACCGGATCGGCTACACGATGCACCGGCTCGCCGAAGCGCTGGACGGTGACCTCGGCGAGCTGCTCGAGACCATCTCCGCCCACTTCCAGTCCGAGAAGCTGAAGGAGGCCACCACCGCCGACAGTCCCGCGTGATGGCATCGCTCCACGAGCATCTCGCCGAAGCGCGCCACCGCTTCGAACGCTGCGGCATCACACCCGAAGAGGCCGCGATCGACGCAGAAGTCCTCGCACGCCACGTGCTCGGGTGGGACCGTGCCGCGCTGCTCGCGCACGCCCCCGGTGCGCCCCCTGGCGGTTTCGACGAGCGCTTCGCGGCGCTCGTGGACAGGCGCTGCGACCGCGAGCCGGTCGCGCTGATCGTCGGCGAGCGCGAGTTCTGGGGGCTCTCCTTCGAGGTGACGCGCGACGTCCTCGTCCCCCGGCCGGAGACCGAGTTCGTCGTCGAGGCCGCGCTCGAGCTCGCGGCGGCTGGCGCGGTGAGGCGCCTCGTAGACGTCGGCACGGGTAGCGGCTGCATCGCCGTCGCGCTGGCGGTGGCGCTGCCCGGCGCCCAGATTGTGGCGACCGACGTCTCCCCGGCTGCGCTCGCGGTCGCCGCCCGCAACGCCGCGCGCCACGACGTGCAGGCGCGCATCACGTTCGTCCACGGCCCGCTGCTCGACGCCGTCGAGGGCCGTGCCGACCTGATTGTGTCCAATCCACCCTACGTGGCGACATCAGACATCGCAACCCTGCCGCCAGAGGTCCTGAACTTCGAGCCGCACGACGCGTTGCTCGCAGGGGCCGACGGGCTCGCGGTCATCCGCCGGCTCCTCGAGACCGCCGCGGGACATCTTGCGCCGTCCGGTCACCTCGTTGTTGAATTCGGGTTCGGGCAGGCGGCCGCCGTCTCGGGCATCGCCGCCGGCGCCGGCTGGCGCCTGGTGGCAATGCACCAGGACCTGCAGCAGATACCGCGCGTTGCCGTGCTCGGGAGGTAGCGGATGGCCGATTGCCTGTTCTGCCGCATCATCGCGGGCGAAATCCCCGGGACGATCGTCCACCAGGACGACCGCATCGTCGCCTTCAAGGACGTGAACCCGCAGGCGCCGATGCACGTCCTCGTCGTGCCGCGCCGTCACATCGCCAGCCTCAACGACCTGTCCACGGATGACGACGGCCTGGTCGGCGAGATGATCCGTCGCGCGGCCGCGCTCGCGAAGGAGCACGGCCATGCCGGGCGCGGCTACCGGACGGTGTTCAACTGCAACGCCGACGCCGGCCAGACCGTCTTCCACATCCACCTGCACGTCCTCGGCGGCCGCCCGTTCAAGTGGCCACCGGGTTAATCCCTCATCCCTGATCGCTGATCCTGAATCCCTGATCCTGAATAATCCTGAATCGCTGATCCTGAATCGATCGCTGATCCCGAATCACCGATGTGAATCTGGCTTGCGAGATTCAGGATTGGAGGATTCAGGATTGAGGATGCACGATCAGGGATTCAGGATCAGCGATTATCAGGGATCAGGGATTGTGTGAGCAGATAGTGGCCGCGCGAGCCGTCCGGCGACCGGCAGAAGTCGACCGCCTCGTAGCCTCGCTCGAAGTAAGCCCTGAAGATCTGGCGGGCCGCCATGCGCCACTCGAACGCGAGGTCCGGGTTGCACTCCTGCATGTCACGGAAACGTGCCGGAATCTCGACCAGCACCCGCGGCGCATCCCGGTGATCGGCCGCCGGACCGGGGGCGAGCCAGTTGCCGGCGCGCATCGACGGGTTCACGACCGGCGTCGTCGCCGCGTCGGCGAACGACGGCCGGGCCGCACCGGAGATGCGGCTCAGCACGTGCGGCGACGCCAGGTGCCACTCCACGATGAACCGATCGGTCGGCGTCCCGCGGTGCAGCGGGCTGCTCGACTCCCCGTAGACGTTCTCCACGTACTCGCGAACGACGACGCCCAGCTTGGCGAAGTTGAGGTGGGCGTTCGCCGACTGGAGTGGATCGTAGGTCCACTCGATCAGCTCGACGCCCGCGCGCATTGCGTGCTCGCGCTGCGCCAGCTTCAGCCGCGTACCGATCCCCGACCCGCGGGCATCCGCGGTCACGCCGAGCATGTGCGACCACTGGGTCGGCCGACCGGCCTTGACCGCGGCCAGCGAGTACGCGAACCCCTTCAGCGCGCCCGCGGCATCGAACGCACCGAGCAGCAGGCCGCCGCGCTTGATCGTCACGACGAGAATCGGGAGCGACACGAGGTCCTCACCGCTGGGGTATTCCCAGACGACGCGCTCGAGCTCGACCACGCGACGGCATTCCTCGAGCGTCGTGAGCGGCCGGATCAGCATGGCGGATGGCGTGGAGTTCACAGCAGCGGCGGCAGGTCGCGCAGCGTCGTGATCACCGGGACCTCCGGCGGATGCGGGTCCGGCACGCCGCTGCGCGCGACCAGCACTGCCCGCATGCCGGCTCGCAGCGCGCCCTCGACGTCGTGCGCGTAACTGTCACCCACCATGACCGCCTCGGCGGCGGCGACGCCGGTCGCTTTCAGCGCCGCCTCGAAGATGCTCGGGTGCGGTTTCATGTAGCCGTGCTCGAACGAGGAGAGCGCGACGGCAAAGAGCCCCACGAGCTCGAAGTGGCGCTCGAACGAGGCGAGGCACCGCTGCGTGTTCGAGATCAGCCCGATCTTGAGCCCGGCGCGGTGCAGCCCGCGCAGCACCTCGCCTACTTCCTCGTAGAGCGAGAAATGATGGCAGGCGGCCCATTCGTCGAAGATGGCCTGCGCCGCCGCGTCCAGCGACGGGCCCGACCCGCCCATGCACTCGATGATCCGCCGCGTATAGCGGAGGAACAGCTGCGGATCGTAGATGCCGCCATGCGCCTCGAGCAGCGGGGATGCCGCGGCGACCGCGTGGTCGAACAGCGCCGGATCGACCGCGATGCCGTAACGCGCGCAGAACTCACGGTACCCTTCGCCCTGGAAGGTCGGCCTGGATAGATCAAGGTGAAGTCGACGTCGAAGAAGACCGCCCTGGTCACCCCTCCGCCTCGTGCGGGCCGGCGATGGCAATCGACGCCCGCTCCGGGTCGAGGACCTCGGCGGCCGCCGCCGCGATCGCGGCGGGCGTGACCGCCGCCAGCAGCGAGGGCAGCCGCTGATCGTAGTCGAGGCCGAGGTCGAACAGCTCGGCGTTCTGGAGGAATGCCGCGATGGCCGGGTTGGTCTCGAACATCCGCGGGATGGACCCCACGAGGTAGTCGCGCGTCTCCGCCACTTCCCGGGCGCTGGGCCCGTGTGCCCCGAGCGCGCGTACTTCGTGATCGATCGCATCGATGCACCGCTCCACGTCCGCCGGGTCCACGCCGGTGCGGACGAGCAGCGGACCCTCCCCGATGTTCGGGTCGCAGGAGCTGAAGGCGTAATACGCCATTCCCTGGCGTTCCCGGATGTTCTCGGCAAGCCTGCCGCCGAGGCCGAACTGCCCGAGGATGTTGTTCATCATCCAGTAGGCGTAGTAGCGCGGATCCAGACGCCGGATCGTCGCGAAGCCGTAGGCGATATCCGACTGCGGTTTGCCCGGCATCGCCAGCACTCGACGGCGGCGCCGCGAGGGCCTGGGCGCCGGCGGCACCGGCACCGGATCGAGCGCGGCCCCGTCCCACCCGCTCAGCGCCGCGGCCGCCCGGTCGAGTGCGCGGGCGGCACGGACGTCCCCGACAATGGCGAGCGACATGGCGGCGGGGACGATGTGGCAGCGATGAAAGGCCGCCATCGCCGCGCGGTCCACGCGCCCGAGACTCTCGACCGTGCCCTTGGAGCGGCGCGCGTAGGGATGGTCGGCCCCGTACATCAGCTCGAAGGCCGCCTCGACCGCACGCACCGCCGGGTTGTCCTCGTCCTGCCGGATGGCGGTGACGGACTCCGCACGCCGCGTCGCGATCTCCGCCTCGGGGAACGTCGGCTGCCGCGCCACGTCCACGACCAGCGCCAGCATCTCCTCGAAATCCTCGGCGAGGCAGGTGCACGAGATCGACAGGATGTGACGAGTCGTAGCGATTCGCAGCGACACTCCGCGATCGTCGAGCTGCCCGGCGATCTCCTCGGCCGTGCGGCTGGCGGTACCGCGATCGAGGACTCGGCCGGTCAGAAACGCCAGGCCGGGCAGAGCGTGGGGCTCGGCCACGCTCCCCGCCCGGAAGGATGCGTCGATCGTCACTGCCGGCGTCGTGGTCGTCTCCTGGACGAGGACGACGGCGCCGGTGCCGAGTGTGGCCCGCTCCGGCGCGAGCCCGCGCGCGAGTCCGGTCGTCATTGCGGCCTGCCGGGAATGAAGCGGCCCACCGTGCGTGCCGACGGCACCAGACGCCGCCGCGCGGCCTCTGCAATCTCGTCAACCGTCACGGCAGCAATCCGATCGACGACCGCGTCGGCGAACCCGGCACCGGTCACCGTCTCGAAGTAGCCGAGCTGATGCGCGATGTTCGTCACGCTGTCGTTCTCGAAGACCAGGCGCGCGAATAGCTGCCGGCGGGCGCGCGCGACCTCGCTCTCGGTGACGCCGTCGCGTCGAATCCGGTCGATGGCGTCCAGCGCCGCCCCCTCCAGCGTGTCGAGATCGACCCCGGCCATGGCGGTGAGCGAGATCGTGTACAGGAAGGGATCGCGGGTCGCCAGCAGCGCGCCGCCCACCGCTGACGCGAGACCACGTTCCACCAGCGCCGTGTAGAGTCTCGCCTTTCGCTGCGGCGGGACACCGCGAAAGCTCGACCACAGGTTCAGTCCCTTGGCGCCGGTGAGCACCGCGTCCAGCACGAGCGTCGCGAAGAAGTCGGGATCCGAGGCCGCGGGCGCGTGGTAGGCCAGCTTCAAGTACGCCGTCGTGCCCGCACGCTCCACATTCACGCGCCGCTCGCCGAGCTGGGGCGGCTCCGGCGCCTCGATCCGGGCCATTGGGCCGCCCTCTGCAATCGCTCCGAAGTGCCTCTCCACCCGGCTCAGCACATCGTCGGTGTCGACGTCGCCCACGACCACGAGGGTGGCGTTGTTCGGCACGTAATACCGCCGGTAGTGCTCGAAGAGATCGTCACGAGTCATCGACCGCAAATCGTGCAGCCAGCCGATGGTGGGGTGACGGTAGGTGTGCACGCGCAAGGCGGTGGCCGTCACCTCGATGTCGAGCAGCTGTTCGGGGTCGTTCTCGCCCCCCTGCAGCTCGGAGATGATGACGGTACGCTCCGCCTCGCACTCGGCCGGCTCGTACAGGCCGTTGTGCATCCGCTCCGCCTCGATGAAGAGCATCTGATCGAGCGAGCGGCGGCCCGCCGTCTCGAGATACGTCGTCTGGTCGATCCAGGTGTAGCCGTTCCACATCCCGCCGAACCGTTCGACGAGGCCTTTCATCTCGTCGCGAGGGATGTTGACGGTCCCCTTGAAATTCATGTGCTCGACCCAGTGCGACACACCCGTACGCCCGGGGCCCTCGTCGCGCGAGCCGACTCGATACCAGCACCACACCGACACCAGCGGCGCGGTGTGCACCTCGCGAACCAGCACCGTCAGGCCGTTCGAGAGTGTGTCGCGGCGGAGTGCGAGTGCAGAGGCCGTCTGCAGAGGACCCATTCAGCAATTATATCGGCCGCCCTGCGTCGGTATCGTCGCCCCTCCCGACCGGTGTCACGCAGTTTTCGGGCGAAAAACGCGCCGGCGCGTGGCGTCGCCCTTGTATTTCGAGTTCCCAGGAATGCCGGTTGCCAGGTCAGCCATTGGACTGATGAGTTGGATGTATAGAGGGAGGACGCCCATGTTCAAGCGGACATTGCTCGCCCTGTCGCTCGCCGCGTTCGCGGCGCCGGCGGCATGGGCGCAGGAGCACGCCACTCTGATCCTGCGCTCGGGCGAGCGCATCAAAGGAGAACTATCCGACCACGGTGGGGTGGGATTCACCATCCGCGTCGACGGGCAGGAACGCCGTATCCCGACGGACCAGGTCGCGGTGGTCGATTTCGCGGGCACCGAGATGAGCGAGGAGGACTGGGCGAAGGTGTCCCCCGGCGCACACGTAGTGTGGTTGAGGAACGGAAAGACGTTCAGTGGCGAGTTTTATGATATCAGCGGCAGAGCGCCCCTGCAGCTCGTGTTCAAGACGCCCGAGGGCGACCTCCGCACCTTTTCCTCGACGGAAACGGCCCGTATCATCCTCGCGCGCCCGGCCGGTGCAGTCCCCACCAGCGGCACAAAGACCACGCCGGAGTCGGCGGCGGCCGCCGGCGGCGGTGTCGTCGTGTCGGGGCGGGAGGCCTGGACGGCGACCGGGATCGCGGTGCGGCAGGGAGAGTGGATCACGTTCAACGTGACCGGCCAAGTCAGGCTCACCACGAATGAGAGCGATCTCGCCGGTCCGGCTGGTGCACCGGGCGGGCGCACCGCCGCCAACGCCCAGGTGCCCGCCACGCCGATCGGCACGCTACTGGGCCGCGTCGGGAACAGCCAGCCGTTCGTCATCGGCGACAAGACGCGGGTGCAGATGCCCGCCAGCGGCGCGCTCTTCCTCGGCATCAACGACGATCATCACGCCGACAACTCGGGCGAGCTGCGCGTTCAGATCGAGGGCGGCCGCGTGCGAGGCCGCTGAGCGCCCGTCCGCTCCCGTTCGGCCGTTGAGAAGGCCGGCCTCCACGCGGGGCCGGCCTTTCGCGTTTTCCGGCTAGAATATCGGGTTCCGATGTCTGACTGGAAGGACACGCTGAACCTGCCCCGCACCGCGTTTCCGATGAAGGCGAACCTGCCGGCGATCGAGCCGCAGGCGCTCGCGCGGTGGACGGAGATGCGCCTCTACGACCGCATCCGCGAGGCGCGCCAGGGGCGTCCGCGCTTCGTGCTGCACGACGGCCCGCCCTACGCCAACGGGCAGATCCACCTGGGCACGGCGCTCAACAAGATTCTGAAAGACATCGTCGTGAAGTCGCGCGCGATGATGGGATTCGACGCCCCCTACGTGCCCGGCTACGACTGCCACGGTCTGCCCATCGAACTGCGGGTGGATCGTGAGCTCGGCCCGAAGAAGCGCGAGATGTCCGTCGCCGACTTCCGCCGCGCCTGCCGCGCTTACGCGGACCGATTCATCGGGGTGATGACCGAGGAGTTCCAGCGCCTCGGCATCTTTGGCGACTGGGAGCACCCGTACGTGACGATGGGGTTCCGCTATCAGGCGACCATCGCGCGGACGCTGGGGAAGTTGGTCGACCAGGGGCTCGTCTACAAGGGAAAGAAGCCGGTTCACTGGTGCATCCATTGCCGGACGGCGCTGGCCGAAGCCGAGGTCGAGTACGAAGATCACGCGTCGCCCTCGATCTACGTGGAGTTCCCGGCGACCCCGGAAGGGAGCCGTGAGCTGGCCGCACGCCTGCCAGCGCTCGCCGGGTGCGACGCTTCCGTCCTCATCTGGACGACCACGCCGTGGACGATTCCGTCGAACCTGGCGATCGCATTTCATCCTTATTTCGACTACGCCGCGTACGAGGCCGGAGGGCGGGCGGTCATCGTCGCCGAGGGACTCGCGCCGCAGATCGAACAGGCGACCGGCCGGACACTGGGCGCCCCGGTGGCGCGGATGCGCGGCGAGCAGCTGGAGGGGATCCGCTTCCAGCACCCGCTATATGCGCGGGAATCGGTTGGCGTGCTCGCCGAGTACGTCACGCTGGATGCGGGCACCGGCGCGGTCCACACGGCGCCGGGACACGGCCGAGAGGACTTCGACACCGGCGTCAAGTACGGCCTCGACATCTACGCGCCGGTCGGCCCCGGCGGTCATTTCCTGGAGAGCGTGGAGCTGTTCAACGGGCAGCGGGTGTTCGACGCGAACCCGACCGTCGTCGAGGCGCTGCAGAACCGGGGCCGGTTGTGGCGGCACGACACGGTCGTCCATCAGTACCCGCACTGCTGGCGCTGCCACAACCCGGTCATCTTCCTGGCCACCTCGCAGTGGTTCATCAGGATGGACGCGCCGATTGCCACCGGCCACGGCGCCAAGGGCCTGCGCGCCGTGGCGCTGGAAGCGATCGACGAGCAGGTCCGGTGGATTCCCGCGTGGGGCCGCGACCGGATCTACAACATGGTCAGCAACCGGCCGGACTGGTGCATCTCGCGACAGCGCGCCTGGGGCGTGCCCATCCCGGCGCTCGACTGCACGAAGTGCGGCGAGGCGCTCCTCACCTCCGGGCTCATCGAGCGGGCGGCATCCGTGTTCGACGAATTCGGGGCCGATGCCTGGTACGAGCGTTCGCTTGCCGAGTTCATCCCGGAGGGCCTGGCGTGTCCGTCCTGCGGCGGGCGCGAGTTCGAGCGGGAGCGCGACATCCTCGACGTCTGGTTCGATTCCGGATCGAGTCACGAGGCGGTGCTTCCGTTCCGGCCGGAGCTGACCTGGCCCTCCGACCTCTACCTGGAGGGCAGCGACCAGCATCGGGGGTGGTTCCAGAGCTCGCTGCTCGTGGGCCTGGGGACGCGGGGGCGCCCGCCGTTCCGCGAGGTGCTGACCCACGGGTTCCTGGTGGACGCCGACGGCCGCAAGATGTCGAAGTCGCTCGGCAACGTCATCAGCCCGCAGGAGGTCATCAAGACCAGCGGGGCGGAGATTCTGCGGCTGTGGGCGGCAATGAGCGACTACCGGGAGGAGGTCCGCGCGGGACGGGAGATCCTCGCGCGCGTGGTCGAGGCCTACCGGAAGGCGCGCAACACATGCCGCTACCTGCTCGCCAATCTGTACGACTTCGATCCGGCCGCTCACTCGGTGTCCTACGCCGGGCTGCTGGAAGTGGACAGATACGCGCTGGCGACGTACGCCGACGCGGCGGCGGCCGTGCTGGATGCCTATGCGTCCTACGACTTCCCCGTCATCTTCCAGCGGCTGAATCAGCTCATGACCGTGGACCTGTCGGCCTTCTACGCCGACGTCTCCAAGGACCGCCTCTACACCCTGGCCGCGGCTGCGCCGGAGCGGCGATCGGCACAGTCCGCGATGTACGTCGTGGCGGACGGCATCGCACGCCTGCTCGCGCCGATCCTCCCGGTCACGGCCGACCAGGTCTGGCAGCACCTGCCCGGCGAGCGGGACCCGTCCGTCCACATCGCCGAGTTCCCCGCCCGCCCCTCGATCGACGCGATGCTCGATCGCGACCTGCTGGCGCGGTGGGACCGCGTGCTGGCGGTGCGCAGCGAGGCGAACCGGGCACTCGAGATCGCGCGGCAGGACAAGGCCATCGGCACCTCCCTGGCGGCACGGGTCACGCTGCGTGCACGGGGCGACACCGCCACGCTGCTCGAGGCGTACCGCGACGATCTGCCGATGCTCCTGATCGTCTCGCAGGTCGAGATCGTCCGCGCGGACGGCCACGGTCCGGATCTCGAGGTCGGCGTGGCGCGCGCGGAGGGCGAGAAATGCCCGCGCTGCTGGCGCACGGTCCCTGCGGTCTCGACCGCCACTCCCACTCGCGGGCTGTGCGAGCGCTGCGTCGCTGCGCTGAGCGGCGCCACCCGGTCATGACCACGGAGCGCGCGCAGGGGCTGGCGCGCCCCTACGAGCTGGCGACGCTGCTGGGCATCGTCGTTTTCGATCAGGCCACCAAGGCTGCCGTGCGCGCCAGCCTGCCGATCGGCGGCAATCACCCGATCATCGACGGCTTCCTCGATTTGACGCATGTGCAGAATACCGGCGCGGCGTTCGGACTGCTCAACGCGGCCGACTTTGCCTACAAGCCGCTGGTGATGATCGGGATCGCGGCACTGGCGCTCGTCGCCATCGCCGCCTACGCTTCGCAGCTCGGGTTCCACGAGCGGCTCGCCCGCTTCGGGCTGGCGCTCATCCTCGGCGGCGCGTTCGGCAACCTCATCGATCGCGCCGTCGCCGGCCATGTCGTCGACTTCGTGGACGTGTACTGGGGCTCGGCGCACTTCTGGGCGTTCAACGTCGCCGACGCGGCCATCACCGTCGGAGCGGCCCTCGTGCTGGTTGACATGATCGGGCTCAGACGCAGACATGCATCCCATCCTGTTTGAGGTCGGCGGGTTCACCGTCTATACCTACGGCGTGCTGCTGGCCGCCGCGTACCTGCTCGGCCTGCAATTCGCCCTGATGCGCGCGCGGACGCGCGGCCTCGACCCGAGCCGGGTCATGGACCTCGGCATCCTGGTCATCGTCTCGGCGCTCGTCGGAGCCAAGGCGCTGCTGCTGATCGTCGACTTCGACGTCTACAGGGATCGGCCCGGCGAGTTGCTGACGCTGCTTCGCTCGGCCGGCGTCTTCTACGGCGGGCTGATCCTCGCCGTGATCGCCGCGCTCTGGTACCTGCGGCGGCACCGCATGCCGATGTGGACGGTCACCGACGTGTTCGCCCCGGGCATCGCGCTCGGTCATGTGGTCGGCCGCATGGGCTGCTTCTTCGCGGGCTGCTGCTTCGGGCGGCCCGCCGACATACACTGGGCGATCGTCTTCCGGCACCCGGCGAGCGCCGAGAACGTCGGCACGCCGTTGAACACGCCGCTGCATCCGACCCAGCTCTACGAGGCTGGCGCCGAGCTGCTGATCCTGGGCTTCCTGCTGCTGTTCGAGCGCCGCGGCCGGCCGTTTCCCGGCCGCACCTTCTGGAGCTACATGCTCCTCTACGGGGTCTCGCGTTTCATCATCGAGTTCTATCGCGGGGACAGCCGCGGGATGGTCGGCATGTTCTCGACTTCGCAGTTCGTGTCGTTGCTGGTCGTACCGCTCAGCCTGGTGATGCTGTACGTCCTGTCGCGCCGGCCCGACCCCACCACGCGGACTGCGGCGCGCCGCGCGCGGGCAGCGTGACATGCCCGGCAGCCCGCGCGTGCACCGGCTGGAAGTCGAGGCTGAGCATGACGGCCTGCGCCTCGACAACTTCCTGGCGGCGGTGCTGGACGGCCAATCGCGATCGCAGATCCAGCGGCTGATCAAAGAGGGGCACGTCGGCGGTCCCGAAGCCAACAAGGGGGCTGCCTCCATCCGCGGACAGGAGGCGGCCCCCTTTTCAGAGGCGGGCAAGGGCATCCGGCCGAGCACCGCGGTGCACACCGGGCAGGTCTTCACCGTGGAAATCCCGCAACCGGTCGTTGTCGAGGCGGCGCCCGAACCACTGCCGCTGCGCGTCGTCTTCGAGGATCCCGACATCGTCGTGCTCGACAAGCCGGCCGGCATGGTCGTCCACCCCGCGGCGGGCCACAGCAGCGGGACGCTGGTCAACGCGCTGTTGCACCACGTGCAGGACCTCAGCGGCATCGGCGGGGAGCTGCGGCCCGGCATCGTGCACCGGCTCGATCGCGGGACCTCGGGCCTCATAGTGGTCGCGAAGAACGATCGCGCGCACCAGGAGCTCACCAGGCAGTTCAGGGATCGCGAGGTCGACAAGGAGTATTTCGCCCTCGCCTGGGGCGTCGTCCAGGCCGGGCGCCGCATCGACGCGCCGATCGGACGCGACCCCCACAACCGGCAGAAGATGTCGACGCGCGCGCGCCGGGCGAGGAGCGCCGTGACCCGGGTGACCCTCGCGCGTCATCTGCGCGGCGTCTCGTTCCTGAAAGTCGCGATAGCGACCGGGCGGACCCACCAGATCCGGGTTCACCTGAGCGCCATCGGCCACCCGATCGTCGGAGATGCCGCCTACGGCGGGGTTCGCCGGCGCGTAGCGGCGAGCCTGCGGGCCGTACAGCGCCTCGAACGACCGTTCCTGCACTCGGCGCACCTGTCGTTCGCGCACCCGGGCGACGGGCGGCGCGTGGAGTTCGACTCCCCCCTGCCGCCTGACTTGCAGGGCGTGCTTGACGACATCGAGGCGCGTGGCGAGGCGCGGTGAGGCGTTCGCCTACTCCGAGCGGAGCGCGACGACCGGTCTACGCGGGTCGCACGCCGTGCCGGCACGTACGCCGCAACGAGCGACAACACGATCGTCGCGGCCGCGGCCGCGTCAGTCGGAAGGACGGGCCTCTCGGTCAGGTACTCGACCCTCGTTGCCGCTACACGCAAGCTCCAGAGGGCGACCAGGGAACAGGCTACGCCAGATAGCGGTACCAGCCGATGATGCACAGGATCGCGCCGACGAGCGCAATCATCGCCCACAGGCGCATGTTGAGACGGTCGGGTGTTTCGACTGCCATGGCTCACGTCCTTTCCGGTGCCGCGTCTCCGCGGTCGCTGCGCAGGCCGGCGAGCGTCTGCTGCCGCAGCGCGGCGGCGCCGAGCAGCCCGCCCATGCCCATGGACTCGACAGCGCTGCTCGGGATCAGCATCAGCGCGCCCTTCTCCTTGAGGCCCTCGTAGAGCATGTTCATCGCCCGGAGGTGCAGCGCCGTCGGATCGTCGTGGTAGGCGCGCGCTGCCTGCTGGAACGACTGCGCGATCTCGAGCTCCGCCTGCCCGAGGATGATCCGCGCCTGCTTCTCGCGCGCGGCCTGCGCCTCGCGCGACATCGCGTCCTGCAGCGCGCCGGGAATGACGACGTCGCGCATCTCGACTGAGGAGACGGTCACCCCCCACGGCGTGGACCGCTGGTCGATGAGGTCCTGCAGCTCTGCCTCGATGCGCTCGCGCCCGCGCAGCAGGTCGGTCAGCGTGGTCCGGCCAATGATGTCGCGCAGCGCGGTCTGCGCCGCCCAGCTGACCGCCTGCGAGTAGTCCTGCACTTCCAGCGCCGCCTTCTCCGCGTCGTTCACCATCCAGAACAGCACCGCGTCGACGTTGACCGGCACGGTGTCCGAGGTCAGCGTCTGCTCGGCGGCGAAGCTGGTGGTGATCGTGCGCTGGTCGATCCAGGAGGACACCGAGTCGGCGAACGGCACGATCCAGAAGAGCCCGGGCCCGCGCAGGCCGACGAAGCGGCCGAACCTGAGCACGATCGCGCGCTCCCACTGCTGTGCGATCTTCGGCGAGGCCGCCAGGACTGCGCCCGCCGCCAGACCGGCGAGCGCCCCCGCCGGCCCCAGGGCGCTCCAGGCGAGCGCCGCAGCTCCTCCCGCGGCCGCGAGGATGGCGAGAGCGACGACATTCACGCGTGGAACGTTTCGCGGGGCGTCCATTTAAGCTCCTTTGCTGTGCGCGCTGAGCGCCTCGACGATCTCCTGCACGGTGAAGCCGGCGGCGTCGGCGTCCGCGAGCACGCGCGTGGCGAACGCTCGCAGCCGGCGCTCGCGATCGCGGGCGGGCTGCGCCGGGGCCGGCCTGGCGCTGACGAAGGATCCCACGCCCCGCCGTGTTTCCAGCACGCCGCGCCGCTCGAGATCGGCGTACACGCGCGCGACCGTGTTGGCGTTGACCCGCAGGTCCACGGCCATCTGGCGGACGGTGGGGAGCTGCGCGCCGGGGGCGAGCCGGCCGGTGGCGATGGCGGCGCGGAGCCCGCGCTCGAGCTGCGCGTAAATCGGCGTGGGATCCCGGGGGTCGAGGGCGACGAACGCCATTGCCCTATTGTACTAGTTCATTAGAACAATCCTGTCAAGTGATAATCAGGCATGCCGAATCCCGAACGCCTCGCCCACGAGCGCGTCTTTGCCGGGCGCGTCTTCGCCGTCGACCGCGACCGCGTGCGCCTGCCCAACGGCCGTCAGGTCACGCTGGACGTCGTCCGCCACCCCCGCTCGGTGGTCCTGCTGCCGCTACCCGAGCCGGGGCGGATCGTGCTGGTACGCCAGTACCGCTACCCGGTCGGGCGGCGGCTGTGGGAGCTGCCGGCGGGCAGCGTCGACGATGGCGAGCAGCCCGAAGAGGCGGCACGCCGGGAATGCCATGAGGAGATCGGCAAGCTGCCCGCCACGGTGGTCCGCCTGGCGGCGCTCTTGCCCACGCCCGGTTACTGCGACGAGGAGATGCTGTTCTTCCGCGTCTCGGGGCTCGAGGATCCCGAGCAGCCCGCGGCGGTCGACGAGGACGAGGACATCGAGGCGCGGACCTTCAGCATGAGTGAAGCGCGCGAGATGGTCCGCCGCGGCGAGATTGTGGATATGAAGACCGTCGTGGGGCTTACTCTGATCTGAATTGTGTCAATGCTGAATGCTGAATGCTGAATGCTGAATGCCTGAATGCCTGAATGTCTGAATGCCTAATGCTGAATGGCTGAATGCTGAATGCCCGAATGTCTGAATGCCTGAATGCTGAATGTCTGAAACGTGCAGCATTCAGCATTTCGGTATTCAGCGTTCGACTCGTCCTTCACTGGAGCGTGGGCTGTACCTGGGCGTTCATGGGCACGCCCACATGCGTCTGCGCGGCTGACGGGGTCAGCGCCAGCGCCAGCACCTGCTCGATGTGCTGGACGTAGTGGATGCGGAGCTCGCGCCGCAGGTCGTCGGTCAGGTCCTCCTTCACGTTCTTCTCGTTCTGCTTCGGCAGGATCAGCTCGGTGATGCCGTGGCGGCGCGCTGCCAGCACCTTCTCCTTGATCCCGCCAACCGGCAGCACGCGCCCGGCCAGGGTTATCTCCCCGGTCATCGCGACGTCGCCGCGCACCGCTCGACCGGTGAGCTCGGAGGCGAGCGCGGTCACCATCGTCACGCCGGCCGAGGGCCCGTCCTTGGGAATGGCGCCGGAGGGGACGTGCAGGTGGACCTCGGCATCCTTGTAGAACCCGGGATCGACGCCGTAGCGCGTCGCGTTGGCGCGGAACCATGACAGCGCGGTGCGCGCCGACTCCTTCATCACGTCGCCGAGATGGCCGGTCAGGGTGAGCGAGCCCCCGCCCTGCATCCGCGACGCCTCGACGAACAGCACCTCGCCGCCGGCCGGCGTCCACGCCATGCCCACCGACACGCCGGGATCCTTCGTCCGGTTCTCCACCTCCTCGTCCAGGAAGCTGGGGGCCCCGAGCATGTCCACGACGACCTCGGGCGTGATGACGACCTTCGACTCGTCGCCCTCGGCACGGCGCCTCGCGATCTTCCGGCACAGCGCGCCGATCTCGCGTTCGAGGTTGCGCACGCCGGCTTCGCGCGTGTAGCCGCGGATCACGTTGTGGATCGCCGCCTCGGTGAACTCGACGTGGTCGGTCGTCAGCCCGTGGTTCGCGACCTGCTTGGCAATCAGGTGCTCGAACGCGATGCGCAGCTTCTCCTCCTCGGTGTAGCCGGCGAGCTCCAGCACCTCCATCCGGTCGCGCAGTGCCGGCGGGACCGGGTCCAGCATGTTCGCGGTGGTCAGGAACAGCACCTCGGAGAGGTCGAACGGCACGTCCAGGTAGTGATCGCGGAAGGTGTTGTTCTGCTCGGGGTCGAGGACCTCGAGCAGCGCCGCGGCCGGGTCGCCGCGGAAGTCGGCGCCCAGCTTGTCGATCTCGTCGAGGATGAACACCGGGTTCTTCGACTCGGCCCGGCGCAGCCCCTGGATGACTTGCCCGGGCAGCGCGCCGATGTAGGTACGGCGGTGGCCGCGAATCTCCGCTTCGTCGCGCATGCCGCCGAGCGACACGCGGACGAACTTGCGCCCCAGCGAGTTGGCGATTGAGCGGGCGAGCGACGTCTTCCCCACTCCCGGGGGCCCGAGGAAGCACAGGATCGGGCCCTTGACGTCGGGATTGAGCTTGCGCACGGCGAGATACTCGAGCACGCGATCCTTGACCTTCTCCAGCCCCGAGTGATCGGCGTCGAGCACCTCCTTCGTCCGCCGCAGGTCGATCGAGTCCTCCGTCCGCTTCGCCCAGGGGAGCGCGACCAGCCAGTCCAGGTAGGTCCTCGAGACGGTGTACTCCGCGGCAGCGACCGGCATCTTCGACAGCCGATCGAGCTCGCGCAGCGCTTCCTTCTTCACGCCCTCGGGCATACCCGCGGCATCGATCTTCGCCCGCAGCTCGTCGATTTCCTTGGCCTGGTCGTCGCCCTCGCCGAGCTCCTTCTGGATGGCTTTCAGCTGTTCGCGCAGGAAGTACTCGCGCTGGTTCTTGCCCACCTCCGACTGCACCTGCGACTGGATCTTCGAGCCCAGCTCAAGGACCTCGAGCTCCTTGATGAGAATCCGGTTCAGCGAGTCCATGCGCGCGCGGATGTCGAGCGTTTCCAGGACCTCCTGCTTGACCGGCGTGCCGATGGTCGTGAGGCTCGAGGCGATGAAGTCGGCGAGCTTGCCGGGATCGGTGATGTTGGCTGCGAGCGCCTGCAGGTCGTCGGAGAGCAGGGGCGAGAGCGAGACCACCTGCTGGAAGTTGCTCTTGATGTTGCGCTGCAGCGCGTCGATCTCCAGGTGGTCCTCGTCGTGCAGCAGTTCCTCGGCGGGCGTGACGACGGCCCGCAAATACGGCCGCGCCTGGATCACGCGTTCCAGCCGGACGCGCGCCAGGCCCTGGACGATCAGCCGCAGGCTGCCGTCGGGCAGCTTGAACATCTTGTGGATGTGGGTGGCGGTGCCGATCGGGTACAGGTCCTCCTGCAGCGGCTCCTCGGTCGCGGCCTCGCGCTGCGTGAACACACCAATCATCCGCCCGGTCGCCGTCGCCTCGTCAATCAGCCGCACCGAGGCTTCGCGCGCCACGGCCAGCGGCATGAACGAGTTGGGGAACAGCACCGTGTCGCGCAGCGGCAGCACCGGCAACTCCGGCGGGACGTCGAGGGGCCGCTCGGCAAGCGAGCCCTCGTCGCCGACCTCGACGACGCGCTCATCCTGCTCAGTCATGGCAACCCGCGATCCTCCTGTGGTCCGGGGACGTCTGCATCGGGTGGGACGCAGGCCCCGCTTCCCGGACGGGGCCTGCGGACTCTAACACGGGCGGGCGCCCGGCGCTCGAGAGAAAGCTCGGGCTACCCCTGCATGTCGAGGAACAGCGAGGCGGCTCCGCGGCGCTGCGCCATCAGGCGCTCGCGCTGCTGCGCCACTTCGCGCGCCTCTTCGCAGTCCTTGCAGCGAACGGCGAACGGCAGCGCCCGTAGGCGGCGCTCGGAAATCTCCTCGCCGCACTCGAAGCACTGGCCGAAGGAGCCCTCGTCGAGACGACGCAGCGCCTCGTCGATCTTGTTCAGCGTCTCGGCCTTCATCTGGATGAGCGCGAACTCGATCTCGTCCTGGATGTCGGCTTCCGAGCTCTCCGCGGCGTCGAGGACGCCCTGGTCGGGATTATTCCCACCCTCGCTGCGGACGTCGCGCATTTTTTCATGGACCTGGTCCACGATCTCGCGGCGCCGCTCCTCGAGGATCCGCTTCAGCTCGACGTATCGTTCCCGGTTCATCTTGCCCCCCGGGGCTTTATGAACGCTCATATGAGTTCCGCTCCTTTCCCTCTCCGCTCGGCCCGTGTCCGAGTTAAAGGGCGTTATGCAATCAACCTGCCAACAATCGCGCGCGATTACATCAGCAAATCAGAGGCGGCCTGTCTTCCGACGGGGGCGGATTCGGGGGGAACAGGTGGGAAACTACGGTTTTCCTCGATCACGCGACCCGATCCTCACGCGCCACGCCACGAGCCGCTCTCGCTAAACATGTCTCTCATGGTCAATGACTTACACGCGTCTCTCCCCGCTCCGGCAGCGCTGGCGATCGCTGTTGCCGGTTTAGACGCCGGTCACCCCGCTTTTGGTTCGGGAACCCGTCCGGCAGCCAGACTGGCGAAAACCCCAGCCGTACCAGTTCGGAGTGCGGTTGACGGACCGCAGCGCGGGCGTGTCAGCACAACTACGCCCGACCGCTTCCGAGCGACTACTGGATGAATCGCTTGCCGATCGATTGCAGGGGAATGATGCCCCGGTCGACCAGCTTCTTGCCATCGCGCACGCTCCCTGTGCGCAGGAACTTCTCGTACAGGCGGAGCACGTCGTTGCAGGACGTGAGGGCTGTGCGCTCGCTGATCTCGGCCAGCACGTCCATGTAGCCGACGAACCGCCGCGCGAGCTCCGCGAAGACGTCGGCGAACGCGTCCTCGTTGCGGCTCAACGAGCCGTATGCGTACTCGCCCATCGAGACGTAGTAGTCGACGTCGATGGAGCGGCGCTGCAGGCTGTCGGAAAAGAACCCGGACGTGAAGAGGGAGACGTCTCCGAGATCGCGCAGGTGCGCTCGCTGCTCGGAGCCGCCGCTTTCGAGCGCGCGCTTCAAGCGGAAGGCGAGCGGCTGCCCCTGGTCGGTCGCGCCAACGCGCGCGTCGGGCCGCACGAACCGGCAGAGCAGGTTGACGAGATAGTACGCGGTGAACTCGCCGGCCTGCACGTGCTGGCGGGCAAGCGCGCCGTCGACGAGTTCCTTGAAGTACTCGGCTGGCGTCAGCTCCCGCAGAACCGGGCGGTCCATCGGTCGGTTCCCCCTCCGCGTGGTCGGGTCGGCCCCGCCCACTGACCGGGGCAAATGCAACTCGTATTCCCAATGCGCTGCTGGGGAAAGCGCGGCCTTTCGAGGTAGGATCGTCGCGATTATACGGAGATTCCCGTGGTTTTCAAGTCCTGCCCCCTTTGCCAGCAGCGCCGGGCCAGGCGGGAATGCCCCGCGCTGGTGCAGACCATCTGCGCCGTGTGCTGCGGAACGAAGCGGCAGGTCGAGATCAGCTGTCCTCCCGATTGTCCGTACCTGTCCTCGGCGCGCGCACATCCGGCGGCGTCGGTGATGCGCCGGAAGGAACGCGACTTCCGTTTTCTCCTGCCGCTGATGCAGGATCTCACCGACGCGCAGTACCGGGTGCTGCTCGCGTTGCAGGCGCTGATCCTCAGGCACGCCGCTTCGGCGCTGCCGGCTCCGTCCGACGCCGACGTCGCCGATGCCGCCGGCGCCTGCGCGCGCACGCTCGAGACGGCCTCCAGGGGGATCATCTACGAACACCAGCCGTCGTCGCTGCCCGCGCAGCGACTCGGCGGCGAGATGCGGGAGCTGCTCGCCGGGATGCAGCGCGAGCAAGGTGGACGGCATTTGGAGGCCGGAGCGAGCGTCGCGTTGCGCCGGATCGAGCAGGGCGCGCGCGAGGCGGCGCGCGCCTTTCCGGAAGACGGTGACCGCGCCTACCTTGCGCTGCTCGGACGGATGATGCGCGACGTCTCGGAGGCCGCGCCGGCGAACGAGGAACAGGCAGGCGACCGGGAGGGAGACGATCGCCTGATCATCCCCGGCTGAGGAGTGGTCGGCCGCGCGTGTGGTATAATCCTGCGTTTGCGCAGCCGCCGACGGAGGCGGGTGTACCCACTCGGGCGAATCACGGACAGGTTACGTCAATGGCCAAACGCTGCGACATCTGCGGAAAAGGGCCCGTTGTCGGCCGCAACATCAGCCACGCGCACAACGTCACGCCGCGTCGGTTCGAGCCCAACCTGCAGCGCGTCCGCGCGATCGTCAACGGCGGCATCCGCCGCCTGCGCGTCTGCACGCGCTGCCTGCGCTCGAACAAGGTCGTCAAGGCCGCCTAGCCGTGCGCCGGGCGGTCTCCACGCCGTCGGCTCCCGCGGCCATCGGGCCGTACTCGCAGGCCGTCGCGGCCGGGTCGCTGCTCTTCGTGTCGGGACAGATACCGATCGACGCCGCGACCGGCACCCTGATCGAGGGAGACGTCGCGGCGCAGACGCACCGCGTACTCCGCAACGTGGAAGCGATCCTGCAGGCGGCCGGCGCCACCCTCGACGACGTCGTCCGTACGACCGTGTACCTGGCGGACATGAACGACTTCGCCGCGATGAACGAGGCGTACGCCACCTACTTCCACGCACCCGCACCGGCCCGCGCGACCGTGCAGGCCGCCCGCCTGCCCAGGGACGCCAGAATCGAAATCGATGTCATCGCGTCGCTGCACGCCTGACGGGATGGTCGATGGTGACTGGAAGATGGTAACGAGCTGATGAAGTGCGCCCGGGTTGATCCCAGACGCCTCTGACCGCTTCCTTTACCAGCTTCCGTTCTTCCCGTCGTCAGCGCGAAGCCCGTTCCACATCCACAACGCCTTCGACGCTCCTCAGTGACTTGATCACCTTCTGCAGGTGCTTGACGTCGCTGATCTCGACGGTCATGTCGATGCGCCCGACCTGGTCGTCGACGGTGGCCTCGACGTTGCGAATGTTGGTGTTGATGCCGGCGATCTTGGAGCTCACGTCCGCGAGGATGCCCTTCCGGTCTTCGACGTGGATGTGCAGGCGGACGGTGTAGGGCGCCGGGTCCGCGCCCTTGTCCCACTCGACCTCGATCCGCCGCTCCGGGTCGTAGAGCAGGTTGACGACGTTCGAGCAGGTGGCGGAGTGGACCGAGACGCCCTTCCCGCGGGTGATGTAGCCGACGATGGCCTCCCCGCGGATCGGGTTGCAGCAGCGAGCGCGGAACACCATCAGGTCGTCGACGCCGCGCACCTTGATCTTGTCCTCGCCGGTGCCGAGCACCCGCCGGACGACCGACGCGATGCCGGTCTCCGGCGCCTCCTTCAGCTGCTCCTGGGGCACGAACTTCCCCAGGACGGTACGCGCCGACAGCTTGCCGTAGCCGATCGCGGTGAAGACGTCGTCGATCTTCTGCAAGCCGTACTCGGCGGCGACGCGGCTGAACGTCGCCGGGTCGGACAGGCCCTTGAGGCTCAGGCCGAAGCGCTTGGCCTCCTTCTCGAAGAGCTTGCGGCCCAGCTCGAGGCTGCGTTCCTTCTCCTCCGAGTGGATGAACTGCTTGATCTTGCTGCGCGCCCGAGAGGTGGCAACGAAGTTGAGCCAGTCGCGCGACGGCTTGTGCCCCGGCGCCGTGACGATCTCCACGATGTCGCCGTTGCGCAGCCGCGTGCGCAGCGGCACCATCTTGCCGTTGACGCGCGCGCCGACGCACTGATGGCCGACGTCGGTGTGAATCGCGTAGGCGAAGTCGACCGGTGTCGCGTCGCGCGGCAGCGATTTGACCTCGCCTTTGGGGGTGAAGATGTAGACCGCTTCGGGATAGAGATCGATCTTCAGGTTCTGCAGGAACTCCTGCGGATCGCGGACCTCCTGCTGCCACTCCAGCAGCTGCCGCAGCCACAGGAAGTGCTGCTCGTCGCGGGTCGCGCCGACGCGCCCTTCCTTGTACTTCCAGTGCGCGGCGATGCCCTCTTCGGCGATACGATGCTGCTCGGCGGTACGGATCTGCACCTCGAACGGAAAGCCGCGCTCGGAGACGACCGAGGTGTGGAGCGACTGGTAGCCGTTCGGCCGCGGCATGGCGATGAAGTCCTTGATTCGCCCGGGCACCGGCGACCAGGTCTGGTGGATGATGCCGAGCGTGGCGTAGCAGTCGCGTACCGACTGGGTGACGATGCGCAGCGCGACCAGGTCGTAGACCTGGTCGAGATCGATTTTCTGCCGCTTCAGCTTCTGGTGGATGCTGAACAGCCGCTTGATGCGCCCGTCGATGTGCATCACCGGGACCTGCGCCTCGGCCAGCTTGGCGGCGATCGTCCGGGTCAGCTCCTCGATCATCCCCTCGGTGGCACGGCGGCGGCTCTCGACGCGCTGGCGCAGCGACTCGTAGGCCTTGGACTCGAGGTACTTGAAGGCCAGGTCTTCGAGCTCGTTCTTGATCTTGCTCATCCCCAGCCGGTTGGCGATCGGCGCGTAGATGTCGCGCGTCTCCTGCGCGATCTTCACGCGCCGCTCCTCCGGCAGGTGGTGCAGCGTCCGCATGTTGTGCAGCCGATCCGCCAGCTTGACGAGGATCACGCGGACGTCGTCGACCATCGCCAGCAGCATCTTGCGGAAGTTCTCGGCCTGCCGCTCCTCGCTCGAGGAGAAGGGGATGGCGCCCAGCTTGGTGACGCCTTCGACCACGTGCGCCACGTCCGACCCGAACAGCTCGACGATCCGCTCGATCGGGGTCTGCGTGTCCTCGACGATGTCGTGGAGGAGCCCGGCGGCGATCGCCACCACGTCCAGCTTCATGTCCGCGAGCAGATCGGCCACTTCCAGAGGGTGCACGAGGTAGGGCTCGCCGGAATGCCGGACCTGTCCCTTGTGCTCGAAGGCCGAGAAGACGTAGGCCCGCCTGAGCAGCTCGACGTCGGCATCCGGGTTGGTGGCCCGGACCTTTTCGACCAGGTCCTCGAACCGAATCATCTCGCCGGTGTCTAAACGGGAAAGAAGTGTTCTTGGGCGGTTTCCGGCGGCCGGGCCGGGGGCCGGCACGGTTGACGCCGCGTTTTTGCCTTCACTATACTGGCCCGGATCCGGCAACCGCGAAATCGCACTTTTGTACCCATTCTAAAGGGTCGGCCCTCCGGCCCGCAGAGACGCTCTGAAGGGAACACCATGATGGTATCTCGGCATTCGTCGGCCGCGGCGGTGGTCGCGGTGGTCGGCCTCAGCCTGGCCGTGGCCGGCTGTGGCAGGTACTCGCTCAGCGCCCTCAAGGCCCAGAAGGCCTGGAAGGAAGGCAACGAGCGCTACAAGGCGCAGGACTGGCAGGCGGCGGCGGAGAAGTACGAGTACGTGCTCGCCCAGGACCCGTCGCGGACGGAGGTGTACTTCTTCCTGGCGAACAGCTACGACAACCTGTATAAGCCGAGCCGGGCGGGCGAGGCCGAGAACGACGCCATGATTCAGAGGGCGATCGACAACTACCAGAAGGCGGTCCAGGTCGATCCCAGCCCGGAGATGAAGGAGCTGGCGCTCAAATTCCTGGTCGCCGTCTACGGCGCCGACAAGCTGAACGATCCCTCGAAGTCGGAGCCGGTCGTGCAGCAGATGATCCAGATGAACCCGTCCGAGCCCGAGAACTACGCCGCGCTCTCGAAGATCTACGAGGACGCCGGTCGCTACGACGAGGCGGAAGCGGCGCTGCTCAAGGCGCGCGACGTCCGGCCGAACGACCCGCTGGTCTACCAGCAGATCGCCGGGTTCTACAACCGGCAGGGCGACTTCGAGAGGACGATGGAGAACCTGAACAAGGCGGCGGACCTCGACCCGAACAACGCGCAGGGCTTCCACACCGTGGCCACCTACTACGAGGAGAAGGTCCGCAAGGACTTCCGCATCACCCCGGCCCAGAAGAAGGAGTACATCGAGAAGGGAATCGAGGCCGCCGACAGGGCCACGAAGATCAACCCGGACTACTCCGACGCCCTGCTCTGGAAGAACATCCTGCTCCGCCACCAGATGCGGATCGAGCCCGACCGCGCCAAGCAGCAGGAGCTCGAGCGCGAAGCCGATCGGCTGCGCAGCCGCGCCATCGAGCTGAACAAGAAGAAGGCCTCGGGCGTCTCCGGCCAGTAGAAGCGCACCGCGCCGGCGCGCCGCGCGACCGCGGCGCGCAGCGCGTCCCGTTTAACCACCCCACCCGCTCGACCCCGCCGCGGCGCCGAGCACTCGGATGGCCTCGCCGCCGCGCAGCAAGCCGTCTCCCGCGTCGTCGGGACGCGGGCCGGGGGCGGAGGGATTTGACTCGAAGCAAGAAAAAGGCGGGGCCGTGGCCCCGCCTTCGGACGGACGGATGGTCGAACCGATGATCAGTTGCCCGAAGTCGCGGCGCGGCGCATGCCCTCGGTGACGATCCCGACCTTCTCGATACCGGCGCCCTTGGCGGCGTCGATCACCGCGATGATCTCGCCGTAGCGCAGCGAGCCGTCGCCGGCAATGAACATCGTCTTCTCCTTGCGGGTCTCGAAGATGTCGCGCAGGCGACCCTCGAGGTCGCCGAGCATCACGGGCTGCTTGTTGATCGAGATTTGCCGGTCGGCGGTGTACTCCAGCACGATCTGCTGGCTGGGTTCCGTCGTGTTGGGTGTCTTCGTCTCCAGCGGCAGGTTGATGTCCACGCCCTTCTGGGTCAACGGCAACGCCGCCATGAAGATGATCAGCAGGACGAGCAGCACGTCGATGAGCGGCGTGACGTTCATGTCCGCGCTGGCCTGCGGGACCTCGCTCGTGACGACGCGTTCGGCGCCGTGGTGCTTGTGTGCGTGCGCCATCACATGCCTCCCGCGGTCGTCCGCCGTTCCTTCGGCGGCTCGGTAATCAGGCCGATGTTCTCGATCCCGGCTTCGCGCAGCTGGTCCATCGCCTCCATGATCGCGCTGTAGGAGGCGTCCTTGTCGCCGCGGATCAGGACGATGCGCTCGGTCTTGTCCTCGAGCGCTGCCTTGACGCGTTCACCGAAGTTCGTGCGCGGGATCTCGAGGCCGTTCAGGTGCAGCCGGTTCTGCGAGTCCACCGCGACGACCGTCTGATCCTGCTGGTCCGGCTTGTCGACCGTGTTGCGCGCATCCGGGAGCTGCACGTTCACTCCCTTCTGCAGCATCGGAGCGACGAGCATCATGATGATGAGCAGCACCAGCATGACGTCGACGAGCGGCGTCACGTTGATGGTGGAGTTGATCTTCCCTCTCCCAGCGCCGCCAACATCCTTTGCCATGGCGAAAAACCCCTACGCGGTCTTCTTGATGAAGTAGTCGACCAGCTCTGACGACGAGTTGTCCATCTCGACGTTGAAGTACTCGATCCGGCCGGTGAGGTAGTTGTAGAACCACACTGCGGGGATGGCGACGACGAGGCCCAACGCCGTCTCGACGAGCGCCTCGGCGATGCCGGCCGACACCGCGCCGAGGCCGCCGGAGCCCTGCGCCGCGATGCCCTGGAACGCGGTGATGATGCCGACGACGGTGCCGAGCAGCCCGACGAACGGCGCCGTCGCGCCGATGGTGGCCAGTGCCGCGACGCCCTTCTTGAGGTCGTTGCCGGTCAGCGCCGAAGCCCGTTGGATGGCGCGGCGGACGGTATCGACCAGGTCCTCACGACTCAGGTTGGAGCCGCTTTCCTGCTGGAACTGGTACTCCTGGAGCCCTGCGAGTACGACCTTCGCGAGATGGCTGTACCGGTAGGTCTTCGAGGACGAGATGGCAATCGCATCCTTCAGCCGGCCGTCCTTCAGGTGCTTGGCCACCTGAGGCGCGTAGAGCTTCGACTGCTTGCGCGCCTGCATGAAGGTATAGATCCGCTCAATCGCAACGCCGAACGAAATCATCGACATGATGATGAGGATGATGCCGATGGCCTTCGCCACCGGGCCCATCTGCTCCCACATGTGCATCAGATCCATTCCGCCGGTAGAATCCATCACCAATCCTCCGTCCTGAAGAACTCCCGAGTGAGTCCGGCATGTACGAGTCCGACGAGTTGCATTCGGGCGCGCACGTCAGTGCGACGTGCGGCGCTGAACCCGCGCTTACTGCAGCGTGAAGTTCACCGTGACGGTCATGATGACCGGCACGGGCACGCCGTTGAGCAGCGTCGGCGTGAACTGCCATTGTTTGACGGCGTCGAGCGCCGCCTGATCGAGCAGCGGAATGGAGCGCAGGACGCGGGCATCCTTCACCCGGCCGTCCGCGCCAATCGTCGCTTCGATGATGACGACGCCCTGGACGCGCGCCGACTGGGCGATCTGCGGGTAGACGGGCCGCACGTCCCTGGTCTTGGTCGGCGCCTTGATGTTGCCGCCGACCCGCACCGGCGCCGACGGCGGCGGCGGAGGCGGAGGTGGCGCGGACGGACGCCCGCCGCCGACGCCGCCGACGACGCCGCCCGGCACGCCGCCCTCGACCCCGCCCGGCACTCCTTCGACGCCGACCGACGGCGGCGGCCCTTCGGGCACAATCGCCTTCGGCGCCTCGACCGGGGCGGCGTTGGGATTCGAAACCGGCTGGGGGGCGACCTTGGGGGCGGCGGCCGGCGCAGGGGGCGGTGGAGGCGGCGGCGGAGGCGGCGGCGGCGCCCCGACAAACGCGTTCATCATCGTGGGCGGCGTCGGCAGCACATCGGTCGCCATCAGAGGAATGATGATGACCGCCGCAAAGATGAGCACGTGCGCCGCGACGGAGAGCGGTACGGTGTACCACTTCTGGGATCCGACCTTGATGGACGGATTGACGACATCGCCAAACATTTCACGCGGCACGGCTTGGGTCCTCCTGAGCTCGCGACTGCGGCGCAAAAGACCGCGAATTATAGCCAGACGCAAAAAGTAGTGTCAACGAAGCATCCTCCGCTTCTTAGACACCACAATTCCGGAATCGGCCACCCCGCACCGCCCGAAGGCCCCGGCGGCGGTGACGGGGGCCCGGCGATACAGCCGAGGGGTTGCAAGCTGCACGCCTGCCCGCGGCCCGCGTGATGACTCAGCAGGACGTTGCAGCCGCCCATCGGCTCCCCTGTGATGTTCTGCAAAGCTCCAGATTATACCCGGAAGTGACCGACGGCGCCGTCAGCCCGCCTGGCGCGGATGCGGCTCGAAAGCGCCATCCCGCCGGTCAGAAAGATCCGGATCCCCTGCTCGACCGTGATGTCCGGGTACGATGCCTTGTCGCTCGGGCAGATGACGACGTCGCCGAGGTAGAGGTGATTGGTAGGCACGTACACGGCCACCATGGTTTCCGGACCATGCCCGCGGTCGACCGTGAACTCCTTCGTCAGGAAGCCGAGCACCAACCCGCGGGTGGCCTCCTCCACCAGCACCACGCGCTTGAACCCGTACTCGTTGTCCGGCGAGAAGGCGACGACGAGCTGCCTCACCGGCGAATAGATGGTGCGGAAAACCGGCACGCGCAGCAGGTAGCTCTCCGCGCGCTGCAGCAGGCGCTTGCCGATCACGTTGGTCGCCACGGCGCCGGCCAGCAGTACCACGAGCGCGGTGGTGAGGATGCCGAGGCCGGGAAGCTCGTGCCCCAGCCACGCCGCGTAGAACGGCCCCACGAACCCGTCGATCAGCCGGAAGATCCACACGATCGCCGCCACGCTGATCACCAGCGGCACGGTGACGAAGAAGCCGGCGATGAACCGGCGACGGATCCACTGAATCATGGCGAGGCCACCAGCCAGAGGACGGTGACCAGGGCGAGCGCCAGCCGATAGTACGCGAACAGGTCCAGGCGGTGCCCGGCGAGGAACCGGAGGAAATACTTGATTGTGAGATAGCCCACGATCGCCGACGTCACCATCCCGACGACGAAGAGCAGCAGGATGCCCCCGGTGGGCGGCACGCGGACGAGCGCCATGGCCTCGCGCGCGCCGGCGCCGGCGATGGCCGGAATGCCGAGCAGGAAGGCGAACCGCGCGGCGGCGTCGCGCCGCAGGCCGAGCAGCATGCCGATGGCGATCGTCGAGCCCGAACGTGACACGCCGGGCACGAGCGCGCTCGCCTGGGCGACGCCGATGACGAGCGCGTCGCCCGCCTCGAGCGATGCCTCGATCCGTGTCGGCGCGCGAAACCGCTCCGCCAGCAGCATCAGCGCGGCTCCGGCGGCGAGCGTGAACGCCGCGACCGCCGGCGTCCGGAGGTGCGCCTCGATCACGTCGTCGAAGAGCACGCCGGCGACGACCGCCGGCACCGTCCCGATCACGATCAGCCGCAGCAGGCGGGCGGCCGCGCCCGCGCGCGGCGACAGGACCGTCGGAATCGCGGCAACCATCGCCATGATCTCGGCGCGGAAGAACAGCAGGATCGCCGTCAGGGTGCCGACGTGCAGCGCCACGTCGAACGCGAGGCCGAACTCCGGCGCCTCCCACCCGAAGAACACACGGGCGAGAATCAGGTGGGCGGAGCTGGAGACCGGCAGGAACTCGGTGAACCCCTGCACGACGCCCAGCAGCGCGGCGACGAGGACCTTCACACGGCCGCTACGACGCGCGCCGCCGGCCGGCTTTCGCCGCGGCCGTGCCGCTCGTCACGGCCTGTCCCTTGATCGGCCGGCCGCGCTGCCACATGATCGCGACCGCCGCGGCGATGAACACCGTCGAGTACGTGCCGCTGATGATCCCGACGATCAGCGTAAACGCCATCCCGCGCAGCACCTCGCCGCCGAAGAGGAAGAGCGACAGCACCGCGAGCAGCGTCGTGCCGGCGGTGATGATGGTGCGCGCCAGCGTCTGGTTCACCGCGACGTTGACGATGTGCTCCAGGTTGTCGCGGCGCATCGCCCGCATGTTCTCGCGCACCCGGTCGAACACGACGATGGTGTCATTGACCGAGTAGCCGGTGATGGTCAAAATCGCGGCGATCACGTTCAGCGTGATGTCGTACTGGAAGAAGGTCAGGAACGCCAGCGTCACCAGCAGGTCGTGCACCGTCGCCGCGACGGCGCCGACCGCGAAGCTGAACTGGAAGCGGAGCGCGATGTAGAGCAGGATCCCGCCGAGCGCCAGGATCGTCGCCATCGTTCCCTGCCGTTTCAGCTGGTCGCCGACGATGGGCCCGACGATTTCCGTCCTGTCGACTACGAAGCTGCCGATGTTCGCCTGCTTCACCGCCGCCTCGATCGCCGCCGCCGCCTCGCTGAGCGATCCCCCGGACTCCGCGCCCACCGCGGCGACGCGCACCATGATGCGGTTCTCCGCAGGGTCGCCGTAATACTGGACGATCGCGTCGTCGCCGGTGCCGCCCGGCATGCGGCGCAGCGCGTCGCGGACCTGCCCCACCTCGCCGTGCTGATCGAACTTCAGGATGACGACGGTGCCGCCGGAGAACTCCACGCCGAGCTGCAGCCCGCCACGCTTCGCGATGAGGCCGACACCCGCGAGAATCACGATCAGCGACAGCGCGAGCGCGTGCCAGCGCCACCGGACGAAGTCGAAGTTCGGGTTCTTGATGATCTCCATGGCGGCTCTAGATGCTCAGCGACGCGGTCGACGATCGGCGGCGGGCCAGCGCGAGCTCGAACAGCGTCTTCGAGACGAAGATCGAGGTGAACAGGTTGGTGAGCAGGCCGATCGTCAGGGTGGTGGCGAAGCCGCGGATCGGGCCGGTGCCGAACTGGAACAGGAACGCGGCGGCGATGAGCGAGGCCACGTGGGTGTCGAGCAGCGTGAGAAACACGCGGCCGAACCCGAAGTTGACCGCGGCCCGCGCGCCGCGCTGGGCCGCCAGCTCCTCTTTGATCCGCTCGAAGATCAGCACGTTCGAATCGACGCCCATGCCCATCGTCAGGATGAACCCGGCGATGCCGGGCAGGGTCATGACCGCGCCGAAGTAGGCCATGAAGCCGAGCAGGATGATGAGGTTGCACGCCATCGCGATGATGGCGTTGACGCCCGACAGCTTGTAGTAGACGACCATGAAGGCGATGACCAGCAGCAGCCCGCCGAGCGACGCGAGCACGCCGGAACGAATCGAGTCCTGGCCGAGCGACGGCCCGATGGTCTGCTCCTCGAGGTAGCTCAAGGGGGCCGGGAGCGCACCGGAGCGCAGGGTCAGCGACAGGTCGGCGACCTCCTGCGAGGTGAACGAGCCGTAGATCTGTCCTTCGTCGCTGATCCGGCCCTCGATGCGCGGCGCCGAGACCACCCGGTTGTCGAGGACGATGGCCAGCAGCCGACCGATGTTCTCGCCGGTGAACCGGCCGAAGCGGCGGGCGCCGTCCGGCTTGAGCGAGAAGCTCACCGCCGGACGGTTGTTCTGGTCGAGCGAGGGCCTGGCCGTGCGCAGATCCTGGCCGGTCACCGCCGGGACCTTGCGCAGCAGGTAATACACCGTCCCGACGTCGGGCCCTTCGCCGGCGCCGGACAGCACCTCCATGTCGTCGGGCACCTTGCCGCCGTGCGGCTGCAGCAGCGCCTCCTGGCTGCCGCTCGGTCCCGCCTCGACCAGCTTGAGCTGCAGCTGCGCCTCCGAGCGGATGATCTCCTTGGCGCGGTTCACATCCGTGACGCCGGGAAGCTCCACCAGGATCTGTTGCCCGCCCTCGCCGTAGCGCGACATCGTCGGCTCGGTCACGCCGAGCTCGTTGACCCGTCGCTCGATGGTGTCGAAGGCCTGCACGATCGTCTCCTCGCGCATGTCCTTCTCCACGTTCTCGCGCATGGTGAAGGTGTAGGCGCCGGCGGCCCCGGAGCTGCGCTGGTAGAGGGCATTGGCGCGCTCGTCGAGCACGCGGCGGAACTCGGCGTCGCGGTCCGGCGGCACGCCGGTGACCTGGAACGCGGTCGGCGAGGTCGCCGTCATCGCGCCGACGGTGACGCCCGCCGTGCGCAGCGCCTCGCGCACCTGCTCGATCGTGGTCAGCGTGTGGGTGCGCAGCGCCTCGTCGGTGTGGACGCGCAGGACCAGGTGCACGCCGCCGCGCAGGTCGAGGCCGAGGCGCAGGTGCTTGGCCATCAGCCACGAGGGGATCGGCAGGTGGTACCGCGGCGCGAGCTGCGGGTACACGCCGAGCGCAAAGAACACGACGACGGCGGTGACGACGGTGAAGACCTTCCAGCGGAGGTTCTTGTTCATGGTGCTATGCGCTGCCCGATTCCGGCACGACCGGCTCCTGCCCCTGGTAGCCGCCGATGGCGGCGCGGGAAACGTCGACCCGGACGCGGTCGGCAATCTGCAGCTGGACGACGTTGTCGGTGATGCGCGTGATCTGGCCGTGGATGCCGCTCGTCAGCACCACCCGGTCGCCGACCTTCAGCCCCTGCTGGAACTCCTGGACCTTCTTCTGGCGCCGCTTCATCGGCATGAGGATCAGGAAGTAGAAGATGGCCAGGATGAGCGCGAAGGGCAGGAACGTCACCAGGCCGCCGCCCTGGGGATCCGCCATCGCGATCACGGGAAAGTCGAGGGACACGGGCATTTACTGTCGCGGTCGGCGTGAGAAGGTTTGCTGGAACTCCTGTCGGAGTTTTTCAAACGTCCCGAACATAATAGCCTCCCTGATGGCCCGCATGGTGTCAAGGTAAAAGTAGAGGTTGTGCACCGTGTTCAGCGTCGCCGCGGTCATCTCGCCGGCGACGTACAGGTGCCGCAGATAGGCGCGCGTGAAGCGGCGGCAGGTGTCACAGCGGCACGCCGGGTCGGGCGGCGAGAGATCCTCGGCATAGCGCGCGTTCTTGATCGAGAGCGGGCCGGCGCGCGTCAGCAGCTGGCCGTTACGCGCGTTGCGCGTCGGCAGCACGCAGTCGAAGAGATCGATCCCGCGCGCCACACCCTCGACGAGGTCGTCGGGCATCCCCGCCCCCATCAGGTAGCGCGGCCGATCCGCGGGGAGCAGCGCCGCCGTGTGCGCGACGACCTCGTAGGTCACGTCCACGGGCTCGCCGACGCTCAGCCCGCCGATGGCGTAGGCGTCGAAGCCGAGCGCCACGGTCGCCTGCACGCTCTCGGTGCGCAGCGCCGGGTAGATGCCGCCCTGCACGATGCCGAACTGCGCCTGCGCGGGATGGGTCACGACGACCCCGCCTGCCGACGCCGGATCGTCGCGCAGCTGCAGCAGCCGCGTCCGGGCGCGCCGCGCCCAGCGCGCCGAGCGCAGCATCGCCGCGCGGGCGAGCTCGATCCCGGCCGGCGACGCGATGCACTCGTCGAGCACCATCGCGATGTCGGAGCCGAGCTGCGCCTGGATGTCGGTGGCGCGCTCGGGCGTCATCAGGTGGCGCGAGCCGTCGAGATGCGAGCGGAATTCCGCGCCCTCCTCCGTGATCCGGCGCATCGGCGCCAGGCTGAAGATCTGGAACCCGCCGCTGTCGGTGAGGATCGGGCGATCCCACGCGATGAAGCGGTGCAGCCCGCCGCAGCGCGCGATCAGCGAGTCGCCCGGTTTGAGATACAGATGGTAGGTATTGCCGAGGATGATCTCGGCGCCGATCTCCTCGAGCTGCCGCTGCGTGACCGCCTTCACGGCACCACGCGTGCCCACCGGCATGAAGGCCGGCGTCTGCACCACGCCGTGCGCGGTGCGCAGCTCGCCGCGCCGCGCCAGGCCGTTGCGGTGCGTCACCTCGAAGCCGAAACCGGTCACCGTCTCAGCATAGTATTCTTAGGCCGTGAAACGTCTCCGCGTCGGCGTGCTCTACGGCGGGCGCTCGGGTGAGCACGAGGTCTCGCTGGCCTCGGCGGCGTCGGTGATGGCCAACCTCGATCGCGCCCGCTACGAGCCGGTGCCGATCCGCATCGACAAGGACGGCCGCTGGGCGATCGCCGACCGGCCGCCGACCGCCATGTCGGCCGGCGAGGTAATCGAACAGGCACGGCTCGAGGCGGCGCGGCCGGCGCGCAGCGGACGCGAGGTCCACCTCGTCGCGCACCCCAGTACCGAGACGATCCTCTCGATCGACCGCGCCGCCCTCGCTCGCAGCGACGAGGGGCACGCGCTCGTCACCGGCCTCAATCTCGACGTCATCTTCCCCGTGCTGCACGGGCCGTACGGCGAGGACGGGACGATTCAGGGCCTGCTCGAGCTCGCCAACGTCCCCTACGTCGGCGCCGGCGTGCTCGCCTCGGCGGTGGGCATGGACAAGGCGGTCATGAAGCTGGTGTTCGTGGCCAGGGGCCTGCCGGTCTGCCCCTGGCGCGTGGTGGGCCGCCACGAGTGGACTGGCCGCCGCGAGTCGATCGCGGGCGAGCTGGCGCGCGCGCTCGGGTTCCCGATGTTCGTGAAGCCGGCCAACCTCGGGTCGAGCGTGGGGATCTCGAAGGTGAAGGACCCGTCGCAGCTGCCCGGGGCGATCGACGCCGCCGCGGAGTTCGACCGCAAGGTCGTCGTCGAGGCGGCGGTGCCGGAGGCGCGCGAGATCGAGTGTGCGGTGCTGGGCAACGATGCGCCGCAGGCGTCGGTGGCCGGCGAGGTGATCCCCTCGCGCGAGTTTTACGACTACGAGGCCAAGTACATCGACGACGGCTCGCGGATCGTGATCCCGGCGGACCTGCCCGAGCGGACCGCCGAGGAGATCCGGCGGCTGGCGATCGATGCGTTCCGCGCCATCGACTGCGCGGGGATGGCGCGCGTCGACTTTCTGCTCTCCCGCCCCGCGGGCACGGTGTTCCTCAACGAGGTCAACACCATTCCCGGCTTCACTACGATCAGTATGTACTCGAAGCTGTGGGGCGCGTCGGGCATTGCCTATCCGGAACTGCTCGACCGGCTGATCGAGCTCGCCCACGAGCGACACCTCGAGAAGCAGAGCCTCCGCACCAGCATCACATGACCGGCGCGAGATCGTGTGGCGCCCTGCTGGCGGCGCTGCTGATCTCAGCTGCCGCCGCGCCGCGTGCCGCGCAGGGCCTGCGCGGCAGCGAGGGGCTCCTCCACACCTACGACGCCATCCTCGACGCGCGCTTCGACCAGGTCGAGGCGGAACTGCAGCGCGCGTGCGGCCCGGCGCCCGCCGCGGCCTGCCAGGTGCTGCGGGCGACCTCCCTGTGGTGGCGGATCCTGCTCGACCCGGAGAACCGCGCGCTCGATACGGCCTTCGGCAACGAGATCGAAGAGGCGATCGCCGCCTGCGACGCCTGGACCGACCGCGAGCCGGACGACGCCGAGGCCTGGTTCTACCTGGGCGCCGCCTACGCCGCTCGCGTCCAGTGGCGCGTGCTCCGCGACCAGAAGGTGGCCGCGGCCCGCGACGGCAAGCGGATCCGGGATGCGCTGCTCGAAGCCATCGAGCTCGACCCCGCGCTGGAGGACGCCTATTTCGGTCTCGGGCTGTACAAGTACTACGCCGACGTGGCGCCCGCGGCGGCGAGACTCCTGCGCATGCTGCTATTCCTGCCCGGCGGAAACCGTGAAGAGGGGTTGCGCGAGATGCTGCGCGCGCGCGACCGGGGGCGGCTGCTGCAGGGGGAAGCGGACTACCAGCTGCACCTCATTTATCTGTGGTACGAGCGGCGGACCGACCGGGCGATCCAGCTGCTCCGGTCCCTCCACGAGCACTACCCGGGGAACCCGCTGTTCCTCTCGCAGATCGCCGCCATCCAGGATGAGTACCAGCACGACCCCGGCGCCAGCCTCGCGACCTGGCGGACGCTGCTCGCCGCCGCCCGCGAACAGCGAGTCAACCTCCCGGCCTTGGCCGCGACCCAGGCGCGGCTCGGCATCGCCCGGCACCTGGAGACGCTGCACGAGACTGACCACGCCATCGAGCTGCTGACCGACGTCGTCGCGTCCCGGCCGGCTGCGCCCTTTTCGTCGCTGGCCCTCGCGCACCTGCGGCTCGGAGAAGCGCACGACCGACTGGGGTCACGGTCCGAGGCGGTGGTCGAGTACCGCGCCGCGGTGGCGGCCATCCCCGGTCTCGATCCCTACGACGTTCGCCGACAGGTGACCGACCGCCTGCGCCGCGCGCCGGATCCCCGCCGCACCGAGGCCTACCGCCTCTCGCTCGAGGGCTGGCGCCTGCTGGAGCGCAGCGACGAGGCCGGCGCCGCCGGCCGCTTCGAGCGATCGCTGGCGCTGAACGCCGCCGACCCGGTCGCGCGCTACCGGTACGGGCGCGCGCTGCAGGCGCTGCACGACGACACCCGGGCGCTCGCGCAGTTCGAGCAGGCGATCCGCGGCGCCCGCACCTGCCCCGCCCCGGTGCTCGGCGCCGCGTACCTCGAAGCCGCGCGCCTGCACGAACGCGCCGGACGGCGCAGTCAGGCGCTCTCCCACTATCGCATCGCCTCCACGCTGTTCGGCGCCGGCGCCGACACGCGCGCCGCCGCCGCGCGCGCGCTCGCGCGGCTCTCGGCGCGGTGATCGACGGCCGCGAGCGGCGCGCATGCGCCGCCGCGCTCACCACGCGCGCGATCCTGTGCCGCGCACGCGCCTCTATCGCCGCGACGTGCTGCTCCCGACAAGATCGGGCGTGGATTTTGACAAATCGGTGCACTTTGTGCTTGACACTCGATTTTTCTCATCCATAATCTACATCTTGTATGAGGGTGGATCGCTCAGCCCACCTGTGGTAACCCTCGGAAACCGGTAACAAAGCTGAGCTGCCACGTTCCAAGGAGGAATAATGGCGAAGAAGACTGCGAAGGGCGGCAAGAAAAAGGGCGGGAAGAAGCGCTAACCGCGCCGCCTACCGGTCCGGGGGTGTCGAGAGCTGACACCCCCTCTTTTTTGACGCAGACCTCCCGTGCCCGCGGGAGTTAGCAGCGAAGCGAGAGCGCCGACAGAGGCAGGCCGGCGAGCCCTGGGTGGCCGCGGCGCTGCGACGGCAGTGAATGCTCCTCGCACATCGGATCCCACAGTGAAGGGGGGGATAAGCGCAATGGCGAAGAAGACGGCCAAGGGCGGGAAGAAGAAGGGCGGCAAGAAGCGGTAAGCTGCCTCACCCGCTTGAGAAGGGGGCGGCCGTCGCCCCCTTTTTTGTCGTACATGCGCGGCGTCTCATCGCAGCGTCTTCCCGTCCCACACCCGGATCCGCTGGATCACGTCGCCCTGCTGGATCCGATCCACGACCTCCATCCCGCTGACGACGTGGCCGAACGCCGTATAGCGGGCGTCGAGGTGCGGCTGCGGCGAGTGCGTGATGAAGAACTGGCTGCCGCCAGTGTCGCGCCACGACAGCGCCATCCCCACCGTCCCGCGGAGGTACGGCCGATCGTTCAGCTCGTCGCGGATCGAGTAGCCCGGCCCGCCATTGCCGTCGCCGCGCGGATCGCCGTCCTGCACGACGAAGTTGGGCACCACCCGGTGGATCTCCACGCCGTTGAAGTACCCCTTGGCCGCCAGCATGGTGAAGTTGCGCGCGGTCAGCGGCGCATCGAGCACCGCCAGCTCGATCTCGATCGTTCCCTTGGCCGTGTCGATGAACGCGTGCGGCGAGTGAGGCGGGCTGATCAGCTCCGCGTCGCCGTACGCGAGAGCCGCCACCGGTGCCGGCCGGATCGTCTGCCGGTACGCGTCCGACGGTTCGATGCCGGCGAGAAGCCGCGCCGCGTGCACCCGCACCGCCCAGTCCCGATCGCCCAACGCTCCTTTCAGTGTTTCGACCGCGCCCGCTCCGTAGGCGGCGAGGGCGGAGAGCGCCGCTGCCCTCGCCTCGTTCCCCGAGTCGGCGAGGCCGGCAGTATACGCCTCGCGCAAGGCGTCGGTCGCGGCCGACGGCTTCAGCGTGCCCAGGTGACGCGCCGCGGCCTCCCGCACGCCCGGATCCGAGTCCTTGAGCCGCTCGAGCAGCAGCCGTTCGACTTCCGGTGTCTCCAGCCGGACCAGTGACGCGAGCACCGCGGGTATGACCCGCTTGTCCTCGTCGCCGAGCATGTCGGTCAGGCGTCCCACGGACGCTTCGGCCGGCAGGGTGCCGAGCACCTCGGCGAGGGCGGCGCGCACCGTCCAGTGCGGATCGGGATCGAGGCCCGACAGCAGCAGCACGAAGCCCTCGCGGTCGATTGTCGCGACCGCGCGGAGCGCGGCGCCGCGCAGCGCGGGCCACGGCTCGGTGAGCAGATCCTGGATGGCGGGCAGCGCCTCAGTGGCACGCAGCGTGCCGAGCGCGCCGACGGCCTCGAGCCTGATGTTCGGATCGACGTCGGCGGCGGCAACGAGCGCAGCCAGCGGATTGACCGCGGCGGGCTCGCCGATCTGCCCGAGGGCACGAACGGCCGCAACCACGAGCCCGAGCGGATGGCGGGCCGGGTCGAGCAGCCCACCCAGCGCCGGCACCGCGGCAGCATCCTTCGCGGTGCCCAGGCCACGCGCCGCGAACGCGGCGGTGTAGCGGCCAGGCGTTGCAAGCAGCGCGCGCAGCGCCGGCGCCGCCCGCGGGTTCTCGACCCGCTGCAGGGCGTACGCGACCGGCCACCATGCGCTGAGCGGCCGCCCGTCCTGATCGAGGACGGCGGCCGCGAGCGGCTCGTACGCGCGCAGTCGCACCAGCGCGTAAAGCGCCAGCCGGAATGCGTCCGCCTCAGGACTGCCCGGCCGCTCGTCGTCGGGCTGCAACGCCGCGATCGCGGGCGTGCGCGCATGGGCGGCGGCGAGCTTGCCCACGGCGTCAGCCGTCTCGACGGCCCCGATCTGCCCAAGCGCCTCCGCCGCCCGGCCGCGCACCAGAGGATCGGCGTCGGCGAGCGCAGCGGTGAGCGCCTTGATCGCGGGCAGCAGCGCCGGATCCAGCGGCGGCGATCCATCGTCCAGCACCAGGCCGATCAGCCCGAGCGCGAACGCGGCCATCTGCCGCACCTCCGGGTCCGGATCGGCGAGCAGCGGGAGCACCAGGGCGACGCCCTCGGGCAGCCCGACACGCCCGACCGCGAGCGCCGCCCGCCGCCGGATGCGCGCCTCCGGATCAGCCACGAGGACGGCCAGGTCGGGCGACGATGCCGGAACCAAAGGCGGAATCGAGCGGCGACCCTTGACGATCGGCGGCGCCGGCGGGGGCGGCAGGTCGATCTTCAACAGCCGTTTGTCCTCCAGCTCGAGGATCCACGCAAGCTTCTGTTCCGGCTTCACCGCCGGGCCTGCCGGCGGCGCCTTCGGGGCGCTCGCGCAGGCGGAGGCGAGCGCGGCCATGATCAGAGCTGCCACGCGCATCGGAGTTTTCATACTGCCCGCAGCTCCACGTGCTCTTCCGTTGCCGCTTCGACACGGTCCATCGCGATGGCGACGCCGATTCCCGGCCCGGAGGGAACGGGAATCGTCCCGTCGGCGCGGACCTCGATGCCCGGCTCGATCAGATCCGGCGCATAGTAGCGCCGGCTAGCGGCGACGTCGCCGGGAAGCGTGAAGTTGGCCAGCGTCGAAAGATGGAGGTTGTGCGCGCGGCCGATGCCGCTCTCGAGCATGCCGCCGTGCCACACCGGCACGCCGTGCGCCGCCGCCCGGTCGTGCACGCGAATCGCTTCGCGGTGACCGCCCACCCGACCCGGCTTGATGTTGATGACCCGGCAGGCGCCGACCGCGAGCGCCTCGCCGGCGGCGCGCACCGTGTGGATGGACTCGTCGAGGCAGATCGGCGTCCGCAGGCGGCGCTGGAGTTCGGCGTGGTCGCGAATGTCGTCGTAGTCGAGCGGCTGTTCGATCATCATCAGGTCGAAGGCGTCGAGCGCCTCGAGGTGCGCCGCGTCGTCCAGACGATAGGCGGCGTTCGCGTCCACCATCAGGGGGATTGCGCCGGCTGCCGCCCGCACCGCCGCCACCGCCTCGACGTCCCAGCCCGGCTTGATCTTCATCTTGACCCGCCGGTAGCCGGCGGCGAGCTCGATCCGGACCCGCTCCACCAGCTGATCGAGCGAGTCCTGGATCCCGATCGACACGCCCGCGGCGACGCCCGACGCGATGAGCGCGTCGCTTCCCCCGAGCACGCGCGCCAGCGGCTGCCCCTGCTGTCGCGCGAACAGGTCCCACGCGGCCATCTCCACCGCCGCCTTGGCCATGTGGTGGCCGCGAATCCGCCGGAGCGCGTCGAAGATGCCCGACGGATGGTCGAACGGGCGGCCGAGGACAATCGGGGCGACAAAATCGGCGATCACGTGCCAGGCCGTGCGGGTCGTTTCCGGGCTGTAGTACGGCTGGCTCTCAGCCACGCACTCCCCCCAGCCGTACTCACCTTCACCGTCGACGCGGACCAGCAGGAAACTCCGATCGTGCACGCGGCCGAAGCTCGTCTCGAAGAAGCGAACCAGCGGCAGCCGCAATCGCCGGAGCTCGATGCGCTCGATGCGCACGGGGACATGCTATCGCAGGTCGACAGTCGACAGTCGATAGTCAGAGTCGGGAGTCGTCGGAAGTCAGAGTCGGACTCGGGAGTCAGAGTCGGAGTCCTGAATCAGAGTCGGAGTCGGAGTCGGGAGTCGGGTGTCAGAGTCGGGCGTTGTCGTCACGTACGCGGCACGTAATACCGGGTGCCCCTGCCCATGGTCCGCAGCTGGCGCTCGAGATCCGCCACCACGTCGTCGCTCGGGGAGGCGTCGAACTGCGAGGTTTCGACGACGAGCAGGGGCGTGGCGCTGTAATGAAAGAAGAAGTGGTTATAGGCCTCGTTCAGCTCGCGGACGTACGCGTCGGTCGGCACCGGCAGTTCCGGATGCGCTTTCCCGCGCTCGCGCAGCCGACGGCGGAGGACGTCGGTCGGCGCCTGCAGGTAGATGACGAGATCGGGAGCGCGGACGTCCGCCGCGAGCAGCTCGTACAGCCGCTGGTAGATGAACAGCTCGTTGTCGTCGAGGTTCAGGTAGGCGTAGATCTTGTCGCGTTCGAACAGGTAGTCGCAGAGGGTCAGCTGGCTGAAGAGATCGCTCTGGCGCAGGGTCGTCTGCTGGCGGTGCCGGGAGAGTGTGAAGAACAGCTGCACCTGGAACGCGGCGCCCGGGCGATCGTTGTAGAAGTCGGCGAGAAATGGATTGTCGGTCTCGTCGAGCACCACCGTCGCGTCGAGCCGCGCGCCGAGCCGGTCCGCGAGCGACGACTTGCCCACCCCGACGGGCCCCTCGATCGCGATATACCGGAACTCCAGCCTGCCGCTCAACGTGCGCGCAGTATGCCACGGTTCGCGCGCACGGTCACGGCGGCCAGCCCTCACGCTTCGCGCCGACGTCACACCCGTCGGTCCGCCTTCTTGCGACGGACTCCCGACCGCCACCACCCGGCGGCGACTTTGACTCTGACTCCGACTCTGACTCTGACTTTGACCAGCGACTGTCGACTGTCGACTGATGTATTCTCACCCCCGATGGCCTGGTTCAAGAAGCAGCGCAAGCCGATCGAGCCGGCGGCGGGCAAGGGCAGCCGCGTGCCCGAGGGGCTGATGGTGAAGTGCCCCTCGTGCGGTAACGTGATCTACAACAAGGATCTGACCGCCAGCCTCAGCGTCTGCACCAAGTGCGCGCACCACTTCCGGCTGTCGGCGGCCGATCGGCTGCGGACGCTGTTCGACGGCGACTGGCAGGAGCACGACCCGGGTCTCGTCTCCACGGACCCGCTCAAGTTCAGCGACACCAAGCCGTACCACAAACGGCTGGCGGCGAGCATCGAATCGACCGGGCTGCACGACGCGATCATCACGGCGACGGGCCGCATCGGCGGCATCGAGACCGTCGTCGGCGCGATGGAATACGGCTTCATCGGCGGCAGCATGGGGGTGGTGGTCGGTGAGAAGATCACGCGCGCCATCGAGCGCGCGCTCGAGGCGCGGCTCCCCGTGGTGATCGTGTCGTGCTCGGGCGGCGCGCGGATGATGGAAGGCGCGCTCTCGCTGATGCAGATGGCCAAGATCAGCGCGGCACTCGCCCGGCTGGATCGCGCCCGGCTGCCCTACATTTCCATCCTCACCGACCCGACGACCGGCGGCGTCACCGCCAGCTTCGCCATGCTCGGCGACGTCAACATCGCGGAGCCGCGCGCGCTCATCGGGTTCGCCGGACCGCGCGTCATCGAGCAGACGATCCGCCAGAAGCTGCCGGAGGGCTTCCAGCGCAGCGAGTTCCTCCTCGAACACGGCATGCTCGACATGGTGGTCGACCGGCGCGAGCTGAAGGACGTGGTGACGCGCCTGCTGCACTTCGGCGCGACGGCGGTGCAGGCCGCGCCGCAGCCGGCGGCGGTGACGGCCGCGCCGCCCGAACCTTGACCCCGCTCGAGTTCCTGTTCAGCCTCGAGCGGCTCGGGATGAAGTTCGGCCTCGAGAGCATCTCGAGGCTGTGCGCCGCGCTCGGCCACCCCGAGCGCGCGTTCGCGTCGGTGCTCGTCGCCGGCACCAACGGCAAGGGCTCGGTGACGGCGATGGCCGAGGCGTCGCTGCGCGCCGCCGGCCACCGCACCGCGCGCTACACCTCTCCTCACCTGCTCCGCCTGGAAGAACGCTTCGTCATCGACAGCGCGCCGGTCGCGACCGCCGACCTCCTCGTCGCCGCCGCGCGCGTGCAGGCGGTGACCGAACGGCTGGTTGCGCGTCGCGCGCTCGAGGCGCTTCCCACCTTTTTCGAGTTCACCACCGCGACCGCCTTCGAGGTGTTCCGCCGCGCCGGGGTGAAGATCGCGGTCCTCGAGGTGGGACTTGGCGGACGGCTCGACGCCACCAACGTGGTGACGCCGCTCGTCGCGGCAATCACCTCCATCGCCCTCGACCACGAGGAGCAGCTGGGACACACCATCGCCGCGATTGCGCGGGAGAAGGCGGGCATCATCAAGCCGGGCGTTCCGGTCGTGTGCGGGCCGGTGCCCGAAGAAGCAGACGCGGTCATCGCCGAGGTCGCCCGAACCGCGGGGGCGCCGCTGGTGCGCGTCCGTGATGCGGTGACCGTGACGCCGCACGTCAGCGGAGTCGTCGACTTCCGTGCCGGCCGCTACGTGCTGGAGCGGGTCGAACTCGCGCTGCGGGGCCGGCACCAGATCGACAACGCGGCGGTAGCCGTCGCGCTGCTCGCCGAGCTCGACGGCGACGGCATGCGCGTCGACCCCGACGCCGTGCGGACCGGCCTCGCGAGCGTGTGCTGGCCGGGACGGCTCGAGCACCTGCAGGCCGGAGATACCGCCGTGCTGCTCGACGCCGCGCATAATCCCGCCGGGGCGGCAGCGCTCCGCGAGTACCTCGTCGCGATCGGCTGGTCGGACTGCGTCCTGGTGTTCGGCGCGATGCGCGACAAAGACGTGGGCAGCATGCTGTCCCGCCTGGCGCCGCTCTGCCGGCATGTGGTGTGCACCACCGCGCCGGGCGCGCGGGCGAGGAGCGCCGCGGAGATCGCGGCCAGCGCCGCGCGCGCCGGGCCGTGGTCGGTCGAGGTCGAGCCCGATCCCGCCGCCGCACTGGCGCGCGCCTGCCGCGCCGGCGGCCGCGTGGTGGTGGCCGGCTCCATCTTCTTGATAGGGCCGCTGCGTGATATTCTTCGCTGATTCCGCCAGCGCCGTGGCCGCGGACCTCGCATGCGTCGTATCAGCATCATCCTCCTCACGGTCCTGGGTGTGCACGGTGCTCTGGCTCCAGCGGCGCGCGCGCAGCAGCCGACGAGCTGCAAGGCGTGGCTGCAGGAGGCGCCGAACGTCGAGCGCATCGAAGGCGAAGAGAACCACTGGAAGTTGACCGGTCAGGCCGGTCGCCCGGTGACCGTCAACTGCGACGCGACGCAGATCGTTGCCGACGAGATCGAGGTGTTCAACGACCAGCACCGCGTGACCGCGCGGGGCAGCGTCGTGTACGTGTCGAGCACGAACCGCATCGCCGCCGAGCGCCTGGAATACAACACGCAGACGCGCACCGGCACGTTCCACGAGGCGTCAGGCACCGCCCACCTCGGCGACCGCGTCGACCGCAGCATGTTCGGGACGCAGGAGCCGTACGCGTATTTCTACGGCGCGGAGATCCAGAAGCTGGGGCCGAAGAAGTTCCGGATCACGCGCGGCGGCTTCACGACCTGCGTGCAGCCGACGCCGCGGTGGGAGATCACGTCCGGCTCGGTGACGATCGTTCTCGAGGACCACGCGCTGCTCACCAACTCCATCTTCAAGGTGAAAGGCGTGCCGGTGATGTACCTGCCCGCCTTCTACTACCCGATCCAGGAGGACGATCGCGCCACCGGCTTCATCATGCCGATCTACGGCGTGTCCACCTATCGCGGCCAGACGCTGACCAACCAGTTCTTCTGGGCGATCAGCCGCAGCCAGGACGCCACGTTGACGCACGACTGGTTCACCAAGACCGGCCAGGGCTACGGCGGCGAGTATCGCTACGTGGCCTCGCCCTCGTCGAACGGCGCGGCGATGGTCTACTTCGTCAACGAGAAGGCGGCAACGGTCGACATCGGCGGCGTGCAACGCGAGACGCCGGCAACACGCAGCTACAACATCCAGAGCAACATCACCCAGGGCCTGCCCGCGAGGACGCGGCTGACCGCGAGCATCGACTACTTCTCGAGCGTCGAGGTGCAGCAGCTGTATCAGCAGGATCTCTTCGAGTCTTCCAAGAGCATCCGGAGCTGGGCGGCCGCGACGACCTCGAGCTGGGGTGGATTCCTGCTGTCGAGCCAGTACCGGCGCGCCGAGACGTTCCTCAACCAGAGGAACTCGTACGTCGAGGGCCCGCGGCCGCGGATCATCCTCTCGCGCACCGCGACCCGCCTCGGGCGGGCGCCGGTGTTCGTGAGCGGCACGCTGGACTTCCTCTCGCTGCAGCGTGAGTTCCGCGAAGAGACGGCCACCGGGCCGGAGGTGTCCGACCAGGGCCACGGCCGCTTCGATGGCTTCGGCGCCGTCCGCGTGCCCTTTCCGACGTTCTCCTTCCTGAGCGTCACCTCGACGCTCTCGTGGAACGGGACGCGGTACAGCAAGAGCCTGGACGAGGAGGAGGAGATCGTCCCGGTACCGCTCTTCCGCAAGTTCTTCACGCTCGGGACGGAACTGATCGGCCCGAGCGTGGTGCGGATCTGGGACCGTCCGGGGAGCCAGTACGCAAGACGCCTCAAGCACCTCATCGAGCCGCGAGTCGAGTTCACCCGGACGACGCGGATCGACGACGTCGACCGGATCCTGAAGTACGAGAGCTCGGACTATCGCATCGGCGACAGCACGCAGATCCGCTACGGCGTGACCAGCCGGCTGCTGCTCAAGCCGGCCGGGGACAACGCCGTGTCGCGCCACCTGCTGACGGTCTCGATCAACCAGACCTACTACACCGACCCGAGGACCTCGCAGGTCGATCCCTCGTACGGCACCAGCTTCCTGGGACGGCCGCCGAGCGCCTTCTCGCCGGTCTCGATCAACACGTCCTTCACCCCCGCCGGCGCCTCGCGGCTGAACGCGCGGATCGAATACGACCCGATCATCTCCGCGATCCAGAGCATCTCGGTCGGCGGCGAAGCGTCCGGGCAGTACGCGCTGGTCAACGGCAGCCTCAGCCGGCGGCGGCTCTCACGCGGCATCGGGGAGAGCGACAGCGACACGCTCCTCGGCGCCGGCACGCAGCTCCGTACCCGGAGAAACGTGATCGGCGGCAGCTACAGCCTCGACTACGACTTCGGGCGCGGCACCCTGGTCCAGCAGCGCATCCAGGGCTACTACAACGCCCAGTGCTGCGGGCTCATCCTCGAGTTCCAGCGGTTCAACTACCCGAGCAACGTCAACCCGCTGCTGATCCCGCACGACCGCCGGTTCAACATATCGTTCTCGCTCGGCGGCATCGGCACGTTCTCGAACTTCCTGGGCGCGCTCGCCGGGCAGGCGACGCGGCGATGAGCGAACGGGTCCGCGGCGGCGACCCGGTCGGCGCGGTCGCTGACCGGCCCTCGTCCGCTCGCCCTCCCGCGCCCGGTCCCACGAGCGCGGGCAACTGATCGCGGGCCGTGGCCGGACCTCCCCTCGTGACCGGAGCGACGGGTTTTGCCGGCAGCCACCTCGTCGAGCGCCTGCTGCACGAAGAGCCAGAGGTGGCGGCGTGGGGGAACGCGCGCGGGCGGTCCGTCCCGGCGCAGGAGGATCCGCGCGTCCGCTGGACTGCAGTCGATCTGATCGATCGGCCGCAGGTGACCGCCGCGCTCGCCGCCCTCCGGCCCGGCGTCGTCTATCATTGCGCCGGCGTGCCGCACGTGGCTGCGTCGTGGAGGGACGCCGGCCGCACGCTGCACGTCAACGTCATCGGCACCCACCACCTGCTCGAGGGCCTCGAGGCCGCAGCGCACGCGTGCCCGGTCCTGATCGTCAGCTCGGCGCTCGTGTACCGGCCGTCGGCGCACGCCCTGCGCGAGGACCATGCGCTCGGCCCGACGACGCCGTACGGCGTGAGCAAGCTGGCGCAGGAAATGGTCGCGACGCGCCTCGGCGATCTCCGCCTCTTCGTCGCGCGGCCGTTCAACCACGCCGGCCCGCGCCAGTCGGAGGACTTCGTGACCGCCAGCTTCGCGAAGCAGATCGCCGAAATCGAGGCGGGCCGCGCGCGGCCGGTGCTGCGCGTCGGCAACCTCGATGCGCGCCGCGACATCACCGACGTCCGCGACACGGTGCGCGCCTACCGGATGATCGTGGCGCGCGGCCGCACTTTCCGGCCCTTCAACGTCTGCGCGGGCCGCGCCTACCGGGTCGGCGACCTGCTCGACGCGCTGATCGGGATGGCACGGACGCGGGTGACGCTCGAGCACGATCCGGCGCGCGTGCGACCCAGCGACACGCCCGTGCTGCTCGGCGATCGCTCGCGGATCGCCGCGGAGGTCGGCTGGGAACCTGAGATTCCCATCGAGCAGACGCTCGCCGACCTGCTGGACTACTGGCGCGGCGTGATCGCGCGCGCGCCGCTGCCCCGATGACGACCTCCGCGTCCCGCTTCTCGGAAGACGGGCGGCAGCTGGTGCACATGGCGATGGGCGGGTTCGCGTTCCTGCTGCGCGATCTGCCCTGGTGGGCGGCAGCTCTCATCGCCGGCGGCGCGGTGTGCTTCAACGCCTACGCGCTGCCGCGCGTCGCAGGACGCCGATTGTACCGTCCGGGCGAGCTGACCAACGGGAGGACGGCCGGCATCGTCTACTATCCCATCTCCGTGCTGCTGCTGATCCTGGCGTTCCCGGATCGACCCGACATCGCTGCCGCCGCGTGGGTGATCATGGCCTTCGGAGACGGCGCGGCGACCATGGTCGGGCACCGGCTGGGGGGCACGCGGGTTCCCTGGAATCGAGAGAAGACCGTCGCCGGCAGTGTCGCGTTCGTCGTCGCCGGCGGCGCCGCCGGCGCGCTGCTCGCCTGGTGGTGCCGCGCGCCGCTGGTGCCGCCGCCGTACGCGTGGTTCTCGCTGGCGGCGCCGGTGTGCGCCGCGATCGTGGCCGCCGGCGTCGAGACCGTTCCCATCCGCCTCGACGACAACCTCAGCGTCCCCGCCGCGGCTGCGACGGTGCTGTGGGCGTTGTCGTTAGTGAGCGAAGATCTGGTCGTCGCGCTGCCCGCGCTGGTCTGGCCCTCCCTTCCGGCCGGGATCGCGCTCAACGCGATCGCGGCGGCGGTCGGCTATCGTGCCCGCACCGTGTCGATGTCCGGCGCGCTCGCCGGCGCAGCGATCGGCACGATTATCTTCACGTGTGCCGGATGGCGGGGGTGGCTGCTGCTGTTTGCGACTTTCGCGGCGGCGACCGCGGCCTCACGGGTCGGGCTCACCCGCAAGGCCCTGCTCGGCATCGCGGAGGAGCGCGGCGGACGGCGGGGTGCGGGCAACGCAGTGGCGAACACCGGCGTCGCCGCTGCCGCCGCGCTGCTCGCGGTGCTGACCTACGCGCACGAGACGGCGCTCGTCGCGTTCGTCGCCGCGCTGACCGCCGGCGGCAGCGACACGATCGCCTCGGAGATCGGCAAGGCGTGGGGCCGCCGGACCTACCTGGTCTCGTCCTTGACCGCGGTCCCGCCGGGAACGTCCGGCGCGGTCTCGGCCGAGGGCTCGATCGCCGGCCTGGCCGGCGCGGCGCTGCTCGCGGGCCTCGGCGTCGCGCTCGGCCTCGCACCGGGCTGGACGCTGCCGGCGATCGTCGGCGGCGCGGCCGTGGCGTCGATCGCCGAGAGCGCCATGGGCGCGACGCTCGAGGCGCCGGGCATCGTCAACAACGACGTGCTGAACTTCCTCAACACCGCGATCGCCGCGCTGGCGGCGGTGCTGCTGGCCGGCGCGGCGGCATGAGACCATCCGCTGCGCGTGCCGCGCTATGGCTGGAGTTCTCGCGGCCGTTCACCCTGGTCGCGCCGGCGCTCGGCTTCGCCTCAGGTTCCGTCACGGCGGCCGGCGCGGCCCCGCGCGAGCCGTGGAGTGTGGCCCTGCTCCTCTACCCGGTGCTCGGCGTGATCATGGCGGCGGTGCTCAACGCCGCGTCCAACGCGCTCAACCAGATCTACGACCTCGAGATCGACCGCATCAACAAGCCGAAGAGGCCGCTGCCGTCGGGCAGGATGTCGTTGCAGGAAGCCTGGACCCTCACGGTCCCCGCCTATGCGGCGGCACTCGCGCTGGCCTGGATCGTCGCGCCGGATGGGCGCCGTGAATGCTTCTGGATCGTGGTCGCCGCGACGATCATCACATTCCTGTACTCGGTGCCACCGTTCCGTACCAAGCGGCTCGGCATCTGGGCCAACGTGACCATCGCCATCCCGCGCGGCGTCCTGCTGAAGGTGGCCGGCTGGTCGGCGGTCAAGACCATCGCCGGTATCGAACCCTGGTTCATCGGAGCAATCTTCGGGTTGTTCCTGCTCGGCGCCTCGACGACGAAAGACTTCGCCGACATGGAAGGCGACGCCCGCGGCGGGTGCCGCACGCTGCCAATCATCTACGGCGTGAAGACCGCCGCCTGGATGATCTCGCCCTCGTTCGTCCTGCCGTTCCTGATGATCTCGGCCGGGACGTTCGCGGGCATCCTGAGCGGCAACCCCGCCCTCCTGCAGACGCTGGCGGTGGTGATGACCGCATACGGGATCTTCGTCTGCTACCTGATGTTGCGAAAACCGGAGAGCCTGGCCGTCGAGGAGAACCACGTGTCCTGGGCGCACATGTACCGCATGATGTTCGTCGCGCAAGTCGGCTTCGCGCTCGCCTACCTCTTCTGAATCAACGGCAGCCCATTTCTGTCTTGACCGGTGCGCCGACTCTCGCAAATACTGGCACTCAGGCGAAGCTACGGCGAAACGATGCGGGAACTACCGCTAATCGTCGACCTTGGAAGCCGGCCGACGACGCGAAGGCTGGCGCTGCGGGTGCGCGCGGAGGGACCGGACGCGGCCCTGGACGAGGCGCAGCGCCGCGCGGACGCCGCCCGCTACCAGGAAGTCACCTGCCGGTCGGCGCTCAACCGCGTCGAAGGCATGCCGTTCAACTGGACGCTCAACGCCTATCGCGGCTGCACGCACGGCTGTCATTACTGCTTCGCACGGCGGTATCACACGCAGTTCGAGCTCGGTCCGGGCGATCACTTCTCATCGGTGATCCTCGTCAAAACCAACTTCGTAGAGGTGCTCAGGCGGGAGCTGGACAGGCCGGCGTGGAACCGCGAGCAGGTCGCGATCGGAACCGCCACCGATCCCTATCAACCGATCGAAGGCCACTACCGGCTGACCCGTGGCTCGCTCGCGGCGCTGGTCGACGCGCGCACCCCGGCCGGCGTCGTCACGAAAGGGCCAATGATCGTGCGCGATGTCGACCTGCTCTCGGAGCTCGTGCGCGCCGCCGGCTGCACAGTCTGCGTCAGCGTTCCTACGGTGGACGAAGGCGCCTGGTCAGCGCTCGAGCCCGGGACGGCTCACCCCCTGCAGCGGCTGCGGGCCGTGCGCCAGCTGCGCGAGGCCGGGATTAACGCGGGCGTCTTGATGGCGCCGGTGGTCCCCGGGTTCACCACACAGCCCGCCAGGCTCGAAGCGACGATCAAGGCGATTGCCGATCACGGCGCGGCGTTCATGGGCGCGAACGTGCTGTACCTGAAGGGCGGCACCAAGGACCACTTCATGGCGTTCCTCGCGACCAAGTACCCGCACATGGTGGAGGGCTACGGCCGGCTGTACGCGGGGGCGTACGCGTCGCCCGAGTACGTGAGGACAGTGAAAGGGCTCATCGCCGCGCTGCAGGGCCGTTACGACCTGCAGCGGCGCGGCGCGGGCGATCCTGGCGCCCCCGGGCAGCGGCTTGCGAACAACGGAGAGGCGGCCCGGCCCGAGCGCCAGGCCGCCTTCGCCTGGATGGGGGAGGAAAGTCAGGACTCTACGCGGTTGCCGCCAGGCGGGCGAACTGGCCGGCGCCGCGGGACACGGTGACCTCGATCTGCCCTTCGCGTACGTCGACGCCGAAGTCCTCGCCTTCGGTCCAGCGCTGGCTGATCGGCAGCTTGATCCGCTTGTCGATCACCCGCTTCAGGAAGCGCGCGCCGTACGCCAGGCTGTACCCTTCCTGCACGAGCTGCTCGAGCGCGGCCGGCGAGACGCTGAGCCGCCGACCGCTCTTCGCCAGCGATAGATCGATTCTCGCCACCTGCTGCAGCGCGATCTCCCGCACTTCGTCCATGGCGAGCGGGCGGAAGATGATCACCTCGTCGATGCGGTTGCGGAACTCCGGGGTAAACCGCCGCTCGAGCTCCCGCGTGATCTCTCCCTGGATCTGCTCCACGTCCATCTGCTTGGCCAGGAAGCCGAGCGGGCTGGTCAGCTTGCGGAAGAACTCCGAGCCGATGTTCGAGGTCATGATCACGATCGCGTCGCTCAAGTAGACGCGCTTGCCGCGGCCGTCCGTGATCCAGCCCTCGTCGAATGCCTGCAGGAACAGGTTCAGCATGCTCGGGCTCGCCTTCTCGACCTCGTCGAGCAGGACGACCGAGTAGGGGTTGTCCTTCAGCTGGTTGGTGAGCACACCGCCGCGCTCCGACCCGACGATGCCGCGCGGCATGCCGATCAACTTGTCGACGGCGACCGCGCCGTCCTGGTACTCGGACATGTCGACGCGGATCATCTTCTTCTCGTCGCCGAAGAGGAACTCGGCGACGCTCTTGGCCAGCTCGGTCTTGCCCACGCCGGTCGGCCCCAGGAAGAGGAGCACGCCGTCCGGCCGATCGAACCCGTCCTTGAGCGGACCCTTGTTCAACACCAGGCGGCGCGCCACCGCGTCGATGGCGGTGCGCTGCCCGACGACGCGCTGCGCGAGCCGCGCCTCGATGTCGCGGAAGCGATCGGTGACCTCGCGGAACACCATGTCCTCGGGGATGCGCGCGACCTTGGAGATCACGTTGACGACGTCGCTTCCCGTGACCTCCCACCGGCGGTTGATCTCGGCGCGAACCGAGGCGGTGTCGAGCCAGCCGATCACCTTGTCGGGCAGCTGCAGGTGCCGCATGTAGCGCGGCGACATCTCGAGCGCCGTCTCGATGGCCTCGTCCTGGATGCGCACCGAGTAGTTGCGTTCGAGCCGCGGACGGAGGTTGTAGAGGATGGTGCGGGTCTCCTCGATGGTCGGCTCGTCCACCTGCACCGGCCGGAAGCGCCGCGCCAGCGCCTCGTCCTCCTGCATGAACTCCTTGTACTCGCTCAGCGTCGTGGCGCCGATGATCCGCACTTCGCCGCGCGACAGCACCGACTTGAAGACGTTGGCCGCGTCCGACGGCGCGCCGAGCGCGGAGCCGGCGCCGATCATCGTGTGCACCTCGTCGATGAACAGGATGAGGTTCGGCCGCTCTTTGATCTCGCGGATCACATTCTGGATGCGATCCTCGAACATGCCGCGGAGCATCGTCCCGGCGACCATCGTGTTCATCTGCAGGTTGACGATCTGGCAGTCGCGCAGCCGGACCGGGACGCGCTCCGGTTCGAACTCGATACGCCGCGCGAGCCCTTCGGCGATCGCGGTCTTGCCGACGCCAGGCTCGCCCAGCAGCAGCACCGAATTGGCGCGCTCGCGGTGGCACAGGATCTCGAGCACCTGGTCCATCTCGTGCTCGCGCCCGTAGACCGGGGGGATCTTGTCCTGCCGCGCCAGCTGATTGAGGTTGGTCGCGAAGTGCTTCAGGAACGGCGGCAGCTCGAAGCGCTTCTTCAGCCGCTCCTCGCGCAGCTCGTGGTCGCGCATCCGCGTCGCCAGGCGCGAGACGAGCGCCTCCGGCTCGATGCCGTGCCGCCGGATGATCGACACGGGGATGCCCTGCGTCTCTTCGAAGATCGCGGAGAACAGGTCGGTCGCCTCGATCGTGTGGCGGCCGGAGCGGCTGGCGTGCAGCAGCGCGAGCTTGAAGAGCAGCTTGGTGGACGGCGCCACCCGGAGGTCGCGGCCGGGAACGTTCGGCAGGAGGCGCAGGTGTTCTTCCAGCGCCTGCAGGATCTCGTGCGGGTTCAGGTTCAGGTCGCGCATGACCTGCCCGAACATGTCCCACTCGACCTGTGCGAAGGCCAGACAGACGTGCTCGTTCGTCAGGAGGGCGTGATCGCGGCGGCGTGCCTCCTCGAGCGCCCGGTCCACGACGCGTTCGGCCGACTCAGCCAGCTTGTTTTGCGGGATGTCGAAATCCTCCACGGCCTCCTCCCACTCCCGACGACGCCCGCCCTTCCGGACGCCCTGCCGGTGCATCCAGCAAGAGATACGCCAACGGCACACAGCGCCGGAACGGGCTCTCGTGTGCGGTCTAAATGGTGGAAACAAAGCGGAAGGTGGAACAAAGATCCAATGCCGCCGAGCGTGCGCCCGGCGGCTCAGTGTTGCGCGAGGAGTCGAACGCCCGCTGCGGGTGGAAGCGGCTACCTACCGGATGCCGCCGAGGAGGGCGTGGATGCGCGCTTCTGTCGGAGGATGCGTGCTGAACAGCGAGAGCAGCCCCTGGCCTGAGAAGGGTTTGACGATGAACATGTGCGCGGTCGCGGGGTTCGCGTCGAGCGGCACCCGCCTGGCCAGCGCGTCGATTTTGCGCAGCGCGTCCGCGAGACCGTACGGCGTGCCCGCGATCGCGGCCCCGCCGGCGTCCGCCGCGAACTCGCGCGAGCGTGAGATGGCGGCCTGGATCAGCATCGCCGCCAGGGGCGCGACGATCATCATGGCGAGCAGGGCCAGCGGGTTCGACCCGCGGTCGTCGTCGCGGCCATTGCCCGAGAACATCGCGGCGTAGCCAGCCATGCGCGCCACCATCACGATGGCGGCGGCAATCGTCGCGGCCACGGACCTGATCAGGATGTCATGGTTCTTGATGTGCGCCAGCTCGTGCGCAATGACACCTTCGAGCTCGTGCTCGCTGAGTGCCTGCATGATGCCCTGCGTCGCGGCGACAGCGGCGTGCGACGGGTTGCGGCCGGTGGCGAACGCATTGGGCGACGACTCGGGGATGACGTAGACCTTCGGCATCGGGAGGCTGGCGCGCTGCGCCAGGCGCGCGACCAGGTTGTGCAACGGATGGCCGGGCGGCACTTCCTGCGCGTGATACATGCGCAGGACGATCTTGTCCGAGAACCAGTACGACGCCAGGTTCATGATCGCGGCGAACACGAACGCGATCATGAGACCGTCGGCGCCCCCCAGCAGCTCTCCGATGACGAGCAGCAGACCGCTCAGTGCGCCAAGCAGCAGAACCGTTTTCACCCCGTTCGCCATGCTCCTATTCTACCTCGTTCAGATGGGTAGCCCGAACCACGAGCGCGGCGAGCAACGCCGCCCGCCACGGCAGGTCGCCGACGAGCACGTGCTCGTGCTCGGCGTGCGCGCCGTCTCCCGCCGGCCCGAGGCCATCTAAAGTCGGAACCCCGAGCGCGGCAGTGAAATTCCCGTCCGATCCGCCGCCGGTTCCGCCTTCGCCCAGCTCGCGCCCGAGTGAGGCGGCGGCGCGCCTGGCTTCCTCGTACAGCCGGGCCACGTGCGGACCGCGTTCGAGCGGCGGCCGTCCGATGCTGCCGCGGACCTCGAGCCGCGTCCCGTCGGTCTGCGGCCGCAGTGCGCGCAGCGCCTGCTCGACGCGCGCCGCGTCTGCCATGGTCGGCACGCGCACGTCGATGGCCGCTCGTGCCTCTGGCGGAATCACGTTCGTGCGCGTGCCGCCGGCGACGATCCCGACGTTGACACTGATCCCGCGGTCGGCATCTGCGAGCTGCTGGATCGCGACGATCTGCCGGGCCAGCTCGTGGATGGCATTTGCCCCGTTCCCGGGATCGATCCCGGCGTGCGCCGCAACGCCGTGCACCACCAGCTCGAAGTCGCGGCACCCCTTACGCGACGTCTTTGCCGCGCCGCCCGGCAGCGATGGCTCCAGGACGAGCACGGCCGCGCTGCGGCGCGCCTCTTCCTCGATGACGGCCCGCGACGTGCCGCTGCCGATTTCCTCGTCCGTGGTCCACAACATGACGACGGTCGGCAAGTCCGGCGCGTGCAGGCGCAGCAGCGTGTCGACCGCGAGCATCGCCACCGCAATTCCCGCTTTCATGTCGTAGACGCCCGGTCCGTACAGCCGCCCGTGTTCTTCGCGCAGCGGCCTGCGCTGGAGGGTGCCGACGTCCCACACCGTATCGAAGTGGCCCAGGATCAGGACCCGCCGCGCACGTCCGGCGAACTCGGCGCGCACGTGGTTGCCGCGCAGCGGCTGCACCAGCCGGCTGACGCTGCCGCCGAGTGCCTGCAGCCGCAAGGCGAGAGCGTCGCCGCAGCGATCGACGGCAGGCTTGTCGGTGCTCGGCGACTCCAGCCGCACCAGCGCCTCGACGGTCTCGCGCAGCCATCCGGCGCGCGCCTCGCAGTACGCGAGCAGCGATGCAGGATCCATGCGGGCGTCCTTATAATAGGCACATGCGCTGCACGGGACGTCAGCTGCTCGGTGCCGCCATCCTCGCCTCGTGGGTCGGCGGCGCCGCCGCGCAGACGCCGGCGCCGTTTCCGAGACCGGGCCAGCCTGGCACGCCTGCGGCGCCGAAGCCGGCGGACCCGCAGCCGCCACCGGCACAGCCGCCCGCGGCGGCGGCCGCCGAGCCCTCCGAGGCCACGCTCGGCGTGCCGATCTACCCGGGGGCGCAGTTCATGGCGTCCTACGATGCGGGACGCGCGCAGCGTTATTACCTCTTCGGCACCAGCGCCCCGTTTGCCGACATCGTCGCCTATTACCGCACGGTGCTGAAGCAGCGCGGTGAGCTGGTGTTCGAAGCGCCGGCGACGCACATGTTCGATACCGGCCGGTTCCGCGAGGAAACGATGGCGTTTCCGCCGAGCGTGACGGTCAAGGACTACTCGTGGGGAGGATCGCAGGGCTACCTGAACCCGAAGCGGGGGGCGAAACCGGCACGATTCATCACCGTCATTCAGGTCGTTCCGGCTCCGCCCGGGTCAGGCCGCTGACGCCTACTTCTTCTCTGCCTTCTTCTCGTCCGCCTTCGGCATCTCGGAGGTACAGGGTCGAGCCGCGCTCGCGGAACTCGCGTGACTTCGCGGCCATGCCCTCCTCTGCCATCCGCCGGACCTGCTGGGTCAGCTCCATCGAGCAGAACTTCGGACCGCACATCGAGCAGAAGTGTGCGACCTTGGCGCCTTCGGCGGGCAGGGTGGCATCGTGGTACGCCCGCGCCGTGACCGGATCGAGGGCGAGATTGAACTGGTCCTCCCACCGGAACTCGAAGCGCGCCTTCGACAGCGCGTCGTCCCACGCCTGGGCGCGGGGATGCCCTTTGGCGAGGTCGGCGGCGTGCGCGGCGATCTTGTAGGCGACGACGCCGGCCTTGACGTCGTCGCGATCGGGCAGCCCGAGGTGCTCCTTCGGGGTGACGTAGCAGAGCATGGCGGTGCCATACCAGCCGATCTGTGCCGCGCCAATCGCCGACGTGATGTGGTCGTAGCCGGGAGCGATGTCGGTGGTCAGCGGGCCGAGCGTGTAGAAGGGCGCCTCGCCGCACCAGGCGAGCTGCTTCTCCATGTTCTCCCGTATGAGGTGCATCGGCACGTGGCCCGGACCCTCGTTCATCACCTGGACGTCGAACTCCCAGGCGACGCGGGTCAGCTCGCCCTGGGTCTGCAGCTCGGCGAACTGCGCCTCGTCGTTGGCGTCGGCGATCGATCCGGGGCGCAGGCCGTCGCCGAGCGAGAACGACACGTCGTAGGCGCGCATGATCTCGCACAGTTCGCGGAAGTGGGTGTAGGTGAAGTTCTCCTCATGGTGGGCCAGGCACCAGCGCGCCATGATCGATCCGCCGCGGGAGACGATGCCGGTGACACGCCCCGCGGTCAGGGGAATGTAGCGCAGCAGCACGCCGGCGTGAACGGTGAAGTAGTCCACCCCCTGTTCGGCCTGCTCGATGACGGTGTCGCGATAGATCTCCCAGGTCAGGTCCTCGGGCCGTCCGCCGACCTTCTCGAGCGCCTGGTAGATGGGGACCGTGCCGATCGGCACCGGCGCGTTGCGCAGGATCCACTCGCGGGTCTCGTGGATGTCGCGGCCGGTGGACAAGTCCATGACGGTGTCCGCGCCCCAGAGGGTCGCCCAGCGCAGCTTCTCGACCTCTTGCTCGATGGAGGAGCCGACGGCGGAGTTGCCGATGTTGGCGTTGACTTTCACGGCGAAGTTGCGGCCGATGATCATCGGCTCGAGCTCCGGGTGATTGACGTTCGCCGGGATGATCGCGCGGCCGCGCGCCACTTCGCTGCGCACGAACCCCGGATCGAACCCTTCGCGGACGGCCACGAACGCCATCTCGGGAGTGATCACGCCGGCGCGCGCGTAACGCAGTTGCGTGACCACCGGCTGGCCGCGCCGCGGCGCGATCCACGGCGCGCGCAGCTTCGGGAGCCCGGTGCGGAGGTCATCGGCCTGCGGGCCGCGGGTGTCGTACACCTGCAGCGTCTCGCCGTTGCTGAGCGCGATCTCGCGCACCGGCACGCGCACGCCGTGCTGCTCGACGCAGACCTTGCGTGAGTTCGGAAAGGCGCCGGCGAAGTCCGCCGGCCCGAGCGGAGGCAGGGAGACGCGGTTCATGGGGAAGCCCTCGAATCCGCCACTATAACACCGCCTTCGACGGGTGGCCCTGCGCCGACTCATGCACGCGGCCCGGGGCGGAAGAGGCGCAGGAGCAGGTCGGCGGCGCGGCGCAGCGTCTGCCGTTCGGCGGCGCTCAACGAGCGCAGCGCGGCGGCAAGCCGTTTCACCCGGCGACTGCGGCCCTCGGCGAGGAGGCGCGCGCCCTTGGGTGTGGGCCGCAGGACCACGGCGCGCGCGTCGGCCGCGTCCGCCTCGCGGGTGACGAGCCCGGCGCGCTCGAGCGCCGCGACGATCGGCGTGATGGTCGGCGTGCGCACCTGCTCGGCGCGGGCGAGGTCGGAGATCCGGATTGGCCCGCCGAACACGATGACCGACAGGGCGGAGAGGCGGGCGGGGCCGAGGCCGGACGACTCGTCCTCACGGCGCACGCGTCGGAGCAGGTGAATCGCGGCGGAGTGCAGCCGGTCGGCAGTCACCTCCAGGGGATCGGCGGGGGGTGTTGCACCGCGCGGCATGGCTGCAATATAAGTTAGTTAGCCGTCCTAAGTAAATCGCGGGCGCGGCTCCCTGGACAGCTGCATCGCGGCTGATGGAAGGAGGAGATCATGCAGGACCCGCAGTCGAAGGTGCTCGCGGCGCTGTATCACAACCGGCGCGACGAAGCGCGCCAGCTCGCCGAAGGCGCGGCGTTGACCATCTGGGAAGCGGCGGCGCTGGGGCGGGACGAGCGCGTCGCCCGGCTGCTCGACGAGGAACCCTCGCTCGCCGGTGCGTGGTCGCCCGACGGGTACCCGCCGGTCGGGCTGGCGGCGTTCTTCGCCGGGGCGCCCACGGTGCGGCTGCTGCTCGATCGCGGCGCGGACATGGCCGCGGCGGCACGCAACCCGATGAAGGTCCAGCCATTGCACGCCGCCGTGGCCGCCCGCAACGCCGAGACCGTCGCGCTGCTGCTGGAGCGCGGCGCCGACGTCAACGCGCGGCAGCAGGCGGGTTACACGCCGCTCATGGGTGCGGCGGCCGGCGGCCGCGAGGACCTCGTGGAGCTGCTCCTGAGCCACGGCGCCGACCCCTCGCTCCGCGGCGATGACGGCAAGAGCGCCGCCGACATCGCACGCGAGCACGGCCACGAGGCGCTGGCACGCCGCCTCGGTGCGGCGTGAGCCTGTGCGGTCACGGGATGCCGGTGGCCGGAAATGGACGGATCGGTGGCCGGTCCGAGGTCGATCGCCGGACTTCGACGCGGCCGGCACTCGCTCCGTCGCCTGGCACGAATCTGGATCGCCGCCAGCCACCATGGTCACCTTGATCGACGACCTGCGATTCGCTCTCCGTTCGTATCTGAAGACGCCGGCGTTCACGCTGGTGGCGGTGCTCACGATCGCGCTCGGCACCGGGGTCAACGCGACCGTCTTCACGTTCGTCAGCGCGCTGCTGTTCCGGCCGGCGCCGGTTCCCGACCCCGATTCGCTGGTATCCGTTTTCACGAGCGACTTCAGCAGCGGTCCGTACGGCGACACGTCGTATCCCGACTTCCGCTCGCTGCAGGTCGACGCGACGGCGTTCGAGGCGCTCGCGGCGTACGACGGCGGCCAGAGCACGCTGCTTCAGGCCCGGGAATCGGTCGAGCGCATCAGGCGAAGCGCGGTATCCGCCGAGTTCTTTCAGGTGTTGCGCGTCGCGCCGCTGGCGGGGCGGCTCCTTGGAGCGGCCGATTTCGCCGGCTCGGCGGCACCGGTCGTCGTCATCAGCGAAGCGCTCTGGCGCCGCGCGCTGGCCGCCAGTCCCGACGCCCTCAGCCGGCACCTCTCGATTGGGGGGCGCCCGCATGCCGTGGTGGGTGTGCTGCCTAGCGGCTTCGTCCTCGACCTCGGTGCCCGCGTCGACGCGTGGGTTCCTTTCGGGTCCGACATCACCGGCGCGCGCCGCGGGGACAGGAATCTGTCCGTGGTGGGCCGCCTCCGACACGACCGGACGATCGCCGAGGCGCAGGCGGAGGTCACGACCATCGCGGCGCGGTTGGCGCACGAATATCCCGAGTCCAACCTGGGAACGCTCGACCAGCGCGACCGCCCGCGGCCGATGCGGGTGCTGCGGCACACGCGGGTGCCGCCGCCCTTCCGCGGCGACGTCGCGATGCTCGGCGGCGTCATGATGGCGGGCGTCGCGCTCGTGCTGCTCATCGCCTGCGCCAACGTCGCGAATCTGCTGCTGTCCCGCGCCGCCGGCCGGGTGCGCGAGATGGCGGTGCGGCGCGCGCTCGGCGCCGGCGGCGGGCGCATTATCGGCCAGTTGCTGACGGAAAGCGTGGTGCTCGGGCTGTGCGGCGGCGCGCTCGGCATGTTGTTCGCGCTGTGGACGGCCGACGCCCTGCCGTCGTTCTTTCCGGCCGAGCAGGCGGCGATGCTCGACGCCCGCGTCGACGCCACCACCCTGGGCTACACGATCGCGCTCTCGCTCGCAAGCAGCGTGCTCTTTGGCATGGCGCCCGCCGTGCAGTGCGTGCGGGCGCCGCTGGGCGACGCGGTCCGGACCGCACGGACGCCGACACCGGGAACGGCGTCCATGCGGATACGCGCGCTGCTCGTCGTCGCGCAAGTGGCGCTGGCGACGGTCCTGCTCGTCTCCGCCGGCCTGCTCGGCCGCAGCCTGCTCAACGCGCTGCGCGCCGACCTCGGGTTCGCGACCCGGAACGCGGTCGTCCTCTCGGTCGAGCAGCCGCTCGATCGCCCGGTCCCGGAGGGGCTTGCCTATTACCAGGCCCTGCTCGACCGGGTCGGAGGGCTGGCGGGGGTCGATTCGGTGAGCCTCGCGCGCAACATCCCGCTGTTCGGGACCGGACGACGCGGGTTCCGGCCCGACGGATACGAGTTCAAGCCGGGGGAGGCGAGGGAGTTTCACATCAACGTCGTCTCGCCGTCGTTCTTCGAGACGATGGGTATCCCGGTCCTGGCAGGACGCGCGTTCGACGGCCGGGACGTTCCCGGGGGCATGCCGACGGCGATGGTAAACGACATCTTCGCGGCACGGTACTTCCGCGGCGACGCCGTGGGCCGCCGGATCACGGATTCCCGCGGAACCGAGCTGGCGATCGTCGGCGTGGCCCGCACGACCAAACACCTTACCGTGCGGGAACAACCGGTACCGCTGGTGTACTACCCCCAGGCGCAGGAGTACGCACGTCAGGCGACGCTGATCGCCCGTACGAGCGGTCGCGCCGCGTCGATGCTGGATGCCGTCCGACGCGCGGCGACCGGCACCGATCGGGAGGTCGCCGTGTTTCAGGTGGACACGCTCGAGGGGCGGATCGCCGAGGCGCTCTCGAGCGATCGGCTCGCGGCGGCGCTCCTCGCCGCCTGTGGCGCACTGGCGCTCGTGCTCGCCACGGTCGGCGTCTATGCAGTCATGGCATTCGCCATCGCCCGGCGCGCGCGCGAGCTCGGCGTCCGCGTCGCGCTCGGCGCGCGCCCGTCGCAGATCCTGTCGCTCGTCGTCGGCGCGGGCGCCCGCGTCACGGCACTCGGGATCGGCCTCGGCCTCGCGGCTGCTCTCGCCGCGACACGCGCCCTCGCCTCGCTGCTCTATGGCGTGGCAGCCTCCGATGTCGCAACCTTCGCGGCCGTCGCGGCGGTGCTGACGGCGGTCATCGCCGTCGCCACCCTGCTCCCGGCGCGGCGGGCGCTGCGCGTCGATCCGATCGTGGTCTTACGGGACGAGTGAGCGGCAGGTCAGCCCAGCTTCCGCAGGATGAAGCACTTCAGGTAGAAGGTCTCCGGCACCGTCATCAGCACGGGGTGGTCGCGACCCTGCATCCGCTTCTCCACCACCGCCACGTCGGCGCGCGCGTCAGCCGCCGCCGAAGCGATCGCGTCGGCGAAGGCCGCCTCGCCGACGTTGTACGAGCAGCTGCAGGTGACGAGGAAGCCGCCCGGCGAGAGCAGCTTCAGCGCGCGCAGGTTGATCTCCTTGTAACCGGCGAGCGCCCTGCGCGCCGCCGCCTTGCTCTTGGCGAACGCCGGTGGGTCGAGCACGATGGTGTCGAAACGCTCCCCCCGGCGCTCGAGCTCGCGCAGCTCGTCGAAGACGTTCATCGCGCGCGCCTGCACGTTGCGCAGGCCGTTGCGCTCGGCGTTCAGCCGGATGCGCGCCACCGCGTCGTCGGAGATGTCGATGGCCAGCACCTCGTCGCATCGCGACGCGAGCGCCAGCGCGAACCCGCCGTGGTAACTGAACGCGTCGAGGAGGCGGCCGCCGGCGTAGCGCGCCGCCGCCACCCGGTTCTCGCGCTGGTCCAGGAAGAGGCCGGTCTTCTGTCCGCGGTACGGGTCCACCGCATGGGTGACGTGGCCCTCGCGCACCTCGATCATCTCCGGCACGGATCCGTGCAGCACCTCGACACGCTGCTCGAGCCCCTCGAGCAGCCGCACGCGCGGGTCGTTGCGCGCCAGCACGCCGGTCGCGCCGGTCAGCTCCACCAGCAGCGCCGTCAGCTCGGGGAGCCGCCGATCGATCCCTTGCGACAGCGCCTGGACCACCAGCCAGGAATCGTACCGATCCACGATGAGCGAGGGCAGCCGGTCCGCCTCGCCGTGCACGAGCCGGCAGGCGGTCGCGTCGATCTCCAGGGTGTCGCGAAAACGGATTGCGTCCTGCAGCCGCGCGCGCCAGAACCGGGCATCGATCGGCTCGTCGGACCTGGTGAGCTGGCGGATCGCAATTTCCGATCGGTCGCTGTAGAGCGCGTAGCCGAGGCAATGGCCGCGCGGGCCGAGCAGCCGCACGAGGTCGCCGCCAGCGGCGTGAACCTCGGCGACGTCGGACCTGTACACCCACGGGTGGCCGCTGCGGAGACGCTCTTCGCCGCGGCGGCTGAGGGAGACGACCGGATCCTGCATGGCACGCGCCGGCGTGTCGGGACGTCTGGCCGCGGACCCGCCGAGCACCTATAATCGCCATTCTATGCGCATCGCGATCGGCGCCGATCACGCCGGCTTCGCCCTGAAGCAGCACCTCGTGTCCACGCTGCGCCGGCTCGGCCACGACGTCGACGACCGCGGCACGCACAGCGCCGAGCCGGTGGATTACCCGGCGATCTGCGCCGAGGTCGCCCGCCTCGTCGTCGGCGGCTTGGCCGATCGCGGCATCGTCGTCGGGGGCAGCGGCCAGGGCGAGCAGATGGCGGCGAACAAGGTCCCCGGCGTGCGCGCCGCGCTCTGCAACGACCTGCATAGCGCGCGCCTCTCGCGGGCGCACAACGACGCCAACGTGCTCGCCATGGGCGGTCGCATCGTGGCGTTCGGACTGGCCGACGAGATCCTCGCGCTGTGGCTGGCAACGGCGTTCGAGGGCGGGCGGCACCAGCGGCGCGTCGACCAGATCGGCGAGATCGAACGCCAGCAGCAGGAACAGCAACGATGACCACCAGGACAGAGAGCCCGTCGCGCTGGCGCACGCTCGCCGACACCGATCCCGAGATCGCCCGTGCGATCGCCGACGAGGTCCACCGCCAGAACCGCGGCCTCGAGCTGATCGCCTGGTAGAACTTCGTCAACCAGGCGGGGCTCGCGGCCGCCGGCTCCGTGCTCACGAACAAGTACGCCGAAGGCTACCCGGGCAAGCGCTACTACGGCGGCTGCGAGTTCGTCGACGTCGCCGAGGCACTGGCCATCTCGCGAGCGAAGGCGCTGTTCGGCGCCGAGCACGCCAACGTCCAGCCGCACTCGGGGGCGCAGGCCAACATGGCCGTGTACTTCGCCCTGCTCACCCCCGGCGACACGGTCCTCGGCATGAACCTCGCCCACGGCGGGCACCTCACGCACGGACACCCGCTCAACTTCTCCGGCAAGCTTTACACCATCGTCCCCTACGGCGTGAGGCAGGACGACGAGCGGATCGACTACGACGAACTGGAGCGGCTCGCCCACGAGCACAAGCCGAAGATGATCATGGTCGGCGCCAGCGCCTACCCGCGCGTCATCGACTTCGAGCGCATCGCGCGCATCGGGCGCGACACCGCCTCGCCGGTGGTCACCGACATGGCGCACATCGCCGGCCTCGTCGCCGCCGGCGTCCATCCCAGCCCGGTGCCGCACTCGGACTTCGTCACGACGACCACGCACAAGACGCTGCGCGGCCCGCGCGGCGGGCTGGTGCTGTGCAGGGCCCAGCGCGCGAAGGACCTCGATCGCGCCCTCTTCCCCGGCGTCCAGGGCGGCCCGCTGATGCACGTCATTGCAGCCAAGGCGGTCTGCCTCAAGGAGGCGATGGAGCCGTCGTTCCTCGAGTACCAGCGCCAGATCGTCGCCAATGCCCGGCGGCTCGCTGACGGGCTCGTCGCCTCCGGTTTCCGCCTGGTCAGCGGCGGCACCGACAACCATCTGATGCTCGTAGACGTGTTCTCGCAGGGCCTGACCGGCAAAGTCGCGGAGGCCGCGCTCGGCCAGGCGGGAATCACGGTCAATAAGAACGCGATTCCGTTCGATCGGAACCCGCCCATGGTGGCGAGTGGCATCCGCATCGGCACGCCGGCGGTGACCAGCCGCGGCATGGGCGAGCGCGAGATGGACACGATCGCCGAGCTCATCGCGCGGGCGCTCCGCACGCCGGACGACACCCGCGTGCTCGCCGCGGTGCGGGCCGAAGTCGAGGCGCTGTGCCGGAGATTCCCTCTGTACCCCGAGCGGCGGAGCTGAGCGCCGCGGTCGCGGCCGCGTTCGCGCCCCAGGGCACGCTGGCACGTGCGCTCGAGGGCTTCGAGGCGCGGCCCGGCCAGGTGGAAATGGCCGAAGCCGTTGCGGCGGTGATCGCCGACGGCGGCGTCCTGCTCGCCGAGGCGGGCACCGGCACCGGCAAAACGCTCGCGTACCTCATCCCCGCCATCTACAGCCGTCAGCGCGTTCTCGTCTCGACGGGGACGAAGAACCTGCAGGAGCAGATTTTTTACAAGGACCTGCCGGTGCTGCGCGAGTCGCTGCGCCTGCCCTTCAAGGCGACCTACATGAAGGGCCGCGGCAACTACCTGTGCCTTCACCGGTTCGAGGCGCTGCGCGATCGCGCGCCCGCGGAGCATGCCTGGGCGCTGCGCGCCATCGACGCGTGGGCCCGCGAAACCGAGACCGGGGACCGCGCCGAGCTCGAGGATCTGCCCGACGATCTGCCGATCTGGAACGACATCGCGGCGACCGCCGAGAACTGCCTCGGGGCGGAGTGTCCGCAGTACAGCGATTGCTTCGTCACGCGCATGCGCCAGCGCGCCGCCGAGTCGGATCTCGTGATCGTCAACCATCACCTGCTGTGCGCGGACGCGGCGGTCCGCCAGAGCACGTTCGGCGAGGTCATTCCGGACTGCCGCTACGCCGTGGTGGACGAGGCGCACCAGCTCGAGGACGTGGCGACGCAGTACTTCGGGATCTCGGTCAGCAGCTACCGCATCGAGGACCTGGGACGCGACGCGGAGCGCGCCCTCGCCGCCAACCTCGTCGCCGATGGCGATCGCGCGGCGCAGCTGGCGAGCGACGTAGGGCGGATGCGCGAGCGCGCGCGCGACCTGTTCGGCGCGCTGCACGGGCTGCGGCTCGACTCCGGCGTGGCGGGAGCCGACAGCCGCGTGCGCATCGGGCCGGCGCAGACGCTGCGGGTCGCCGAGGAGGGCGCCGCACTCGTCGACGCGCTGGCGGCCTTCGAGGCCGACGTGGCGCTCGCCCGCGACGTGCCGGAGGACGTCGTGGCGCTGGCCGGCCGGGCAGCCACGATCCGCGACGAGCTGCGGCTCCTGCTGCGCGCTGACGACCCGGCCTACGTGTATTACCTGGAGGTCCGCGGGCGGGGCGTGTTCCTGCGCGCCTCGCCGGTGGACGTGTCGAACATCGTCCGCGAACTGCTCCTGGACCGGATGCGCGCGACCGTCCTCACCTCGGCGACGCTCACTGTCGACCAGTCGTTCGCCTACCTCAAGTCGCGGCTCGGGATCGGCCGGGCGCGGGAGCTGCGGCTCGCCTCCGAGTTCGACTACACGCGGCAGGCGATTCTCTACCTGCCGACAGGCGTCCCGGACCCGCGTTCCCCACGCTTCGCCGCGGCGGCGGCCCGGCAGGTCATCGAGATCCTGAAGCGCACGCGCGGACGGGCGTTCGTGCTGTTCACGAGCTACGCGAACCTGCGGGACGTCCACGCCATCGCCGCACGGGAGCTGGCTTACCCGATCCTCGTGCAGGGGACGGCCCCGCGCTCGGCGCTGCTGCGCGCCTTCAAGGCGACGCCGAACGCGGTGCTCCTGGCCACGTCGAGCTTCTGGCAGGGGGTCGACGTCGTCGGCGAGGCGCTGAGCTGCGTGATCATCGACAAGCTGCCGTTCGCCTCGCCGGGAGATCCGATTACCGGCGCGCGCATCGAAGCTATCAATGCCCGCGGCGGGTCGGCGTTCGGCGACTACCAGGTCCCGCTGGCAATCCTGACGCTCCTGCAGGGGCTCGGCCGCCTGCTGCGCCACCGCCAGGACCGCGGCGTGCTGGCCGTACTCGACCCGCGACTGCGGACGATGCCCTACGGACGGCGCTTTCTCGCCTCGTTGCCGGCGGCGCCGGTAACGGACCGGCTCGAGGACCTCGAGGCGTTCTTCGACGCGGAGCAGGCGGGGAATAGCGCGTGAGCTGACGTGCTATCATCGCCGCGTTCCGATCGACCTGCGTATGCCGCCTGATGTGGGATTTGGCTGAAAACACGGTACAAGCGAAGACGGCCGCGCGGCCGTTCCTGAAGTGGGCTGGCGGGAAGCGCCAGCTCCTCCCCGTCCTGCGAGAGTTCTACCCTTCAGCGTTCGACCGGTACTTCGAACCATTCCTGGGCAGTGGAGCCGTCTTTTTCGATCTTTACAGTCGCGGGCTGCTTCGCAATCGCGAAAGCGTTCTACTCGACAGCAACGCGGACCTGATAGGGTGTTATTCAGCAGTCCGCGACCACGCCGACGCCGTCATTCGGGACCTGAAGGAGCTCGCGAGAGAGCACGCGCGCGGAGGCGAGGAATTCTTCTACGAGGTTCGCGACCGGGAGTTCAACCCCAGGCGCGACAGCCTCGTGAACGCCGGTCGGCTGGGCGCGGAGTATCCGCCTCGGCTCGCGGCAATGCTCATCTACCTCAATCGGACGGGGTTCAACGGGCTGTTCCGGTTGAACGCCTCCGGCCGGTTCAACGTTCCGGCGGGACGGTATGTGAACCCGCAGATCTGCGATGCGGAGAACCTCCGCCGTGCTGCCAGCGCCCTCACCGGCAGGGTGGAGCTGCGGCACGGCTCGTTTGAAGAAGTCCGGCGGTTGGCAACGCGCGGCGATTTCCTTTATTTCGATCCTCCCTACGCCCCCGTCAGCCGCACGGCGCGATTCACGTCGTACACGTCTGCGCAGTTCGGTGTCGAGGAGCAGCAGCTTCTGTATCAGTTGGTCTCACACCTGGCCGGATCGGGATGCTTCGTCGTGGTGAGCAATTCGACAGCCCCCGAGATCGTCGAGATGTACGAGAGCCCTTCCACCAGAGCGGCCGGCCTGATCGCCCATCGCGTCAAGGCAAAGCGGGCCATCAACTCGAAAGCGGAGGCGCGGGGCGACGTCGCCGAGTACGTGCTCGCGAACACCGGCCACGGCTCCCGATAGAGGATGGCTGGAAAGGGAACTGCGGTCGTCAATGGGACTCACGGCCAATCCCGGGCCTCGTCGTCTTTGCAGGAGGCGGCATTTCCGAGAACCTCCGCTCGTACCTGTGTTCGGATCGGCAAGGCCGCGGCCTTTCATGAGCTCGAGCCGTGGCTCCGCTTGTAGCTCGGTCCCGGCGACGCCTGGTTCCCTCCACGCCCGGTGGGCCGTGTCCTCCCGTAAACTCGTGTAAACTAAGGACTACGTTCGGCCGTAATACATACAGTTCCTCACAGCACGGAGGTTCCGATGACGGGCACACGCATCAGGCGATCCCTGACGATCTGCGCGATGGTGCTCGCTCTCGCGGCGTTCGCCACGCCTGCTTTCGCCCAGGCTCAGATCAAGGGCAAAGTAGTCGATGCGGAGAACAAGCCTGTCGAGGGCGCGAAAATCACGATGCAGCAGAACGGCTGCCAGAACCGCAAGTACGAGGTGAAGACGAACCGCAACGGGGAGTACATCCAGATCGGCGTCTCCTCCTGCCAATACACCGTGGTGGCGGAAAAGGACAAGCTCTCGCAGAGCTTCAACATCCCGGTGGCGCTCGGCGACGCCAAGGAAGTCAACTTCGTGCTGAAGCCGGGCAGCGCCGCCCCGATGACCAAGGAGGAGGCCGAGAAGCGCATCGCCGGCATCAAGGCGAAGTTCGCGCAGGCGGCGACCCTGGGCAACGAGGGCAAGTTCGACGAGGCGATCGCGCTGTACAACGAGGTGCTGGCGGACGTGCCGCAGTGCCAGGAGTGCTACCTGAACATCGGCGCCATCAACGCACGCCGGAAGGACTGGGCGGGCGCGGAAGCGGCCTACAAGAAGGCGATCGAGGTGAAGTCGGATTCGCCCGAGCCGTACAACGGCCTGGCCAACGTCTACAACGCGCAGCAGAAGTTCAAGGAGGCGGCGGAGATGAGCGCCGAGGCGGGCAAGCGCATCGCGGCGACGCCCGGCGCGACCGGCGGCGCGAGCGCCAACATCCTCTACAATCAGGGCGCGATTGCCTGGAACGCCAACGACTTCAATAAGGCGAAGGAGCACTTCGAGGCGGCGATCAAGGCGGATCCGAACCACGCCGAGTCGCACTTCATGCTCGGCAAGGTGCTCATCAACCTCGGGAAGCTGGCGGAGGCGGCCGGCGAGTTCGAGACGTACCTGAAGATTGCGCCGTCGGGGCCGAACGCCAAGGAGGCGCAGTCGATGTTCGACCAGCTCAAGAGTTTCAGGAAGTAGCAGCCACGATCGCGGAGAACCTCCACGCCGTCCGCGCCCGGGTCGCCGCGGCCGCCCGCCGCGCCGGCCGCGACCCGGACGGCGTGACCCTCGTCGCCGTCTCCAAGACTTTCGGCGCCGCGGCCGTGCGGGCTGCGTGGGCCGCCGGGCAGCGGGACTTCGGCGAGAACAAGGTGCAGGAGGCCCTGCAGAAGATCGCCGAGACGGCCGACATCCCGGCCCGATGGCATCTCATCGGCCACCTGCAGTCGAACAAGGTGAAGAGGGCGGCGCGGCCGTTTGCCAGCATCCAGTCGATCGACTCGGTGGAGCTGCTCCAGCGGCTCGACCGCGCGGCCGCCGAGGAGGGCGCGGCCCCCGAGGTGCTCGTGCAGATCGACCTGGCGGGCGAGGAGACGAAGTTTGGCGCGGCGCCCGACGAGGCCCGCCGTGTCGCGGAAGCGGCCGCGGCCGCTCAGGCGGTCCGGCTTGCTGGCCTGATGGTGCTGCCGCCCTGGAACGAGGACCAGGAGCGCACGCGTCCGTGGTTCGTGAAGCTCCGCGAGCTGCGCGACCGCTGGCTGGCCGAAGGCTTCCCCGCGGATATGCTGCGCCACCTGTCCATGGGTATGAGCCTCGACTTCGAAGCCGCCATCGAGGAGGGGGCGACCATCGTCCGGGTCGGAACCGCCATCTTCGGCCGGCGTACCGTGAAATCGTAGTGAACCGCGAATCAGAGGCCCGAAATGTTTGATCGCCCTGCACTCCCCCCCGGAAGCACCTCGGCGGCCGCAGCGGGCACCACCCCACCCGAGCGCGTGATGCGCATCGCGCCGCTGGACCTCCGCCAGCCGCGGTTCAAGCGGACGATGCGCGGGTTCGATCCCACGGACGTCGTCGCGTTCCTCACCGAGGCGGCCGACGACTACGAGCACGCGCTGCGCGAGATCGATCGCCTGCGCCAGGATCTCGAGCGCATGGAGGCGCTGCTGGCGGAACACCGCGAGCGCGAGGCCAGCCTGCGCAACACGCTGCTGACCGCGCAGCGGCTTGCCGACGACATGCGCGAGGCGGCGCAGAACGAGGCGAAGATGATCGTGCGCGAGGCCCAGGGCCGCGCCGACCTGGTGCTGCAGAAGGCGCAGGTCCGGCTCGATGAAATCGAGCGCGACATCAGCGAGATGCGGCTGCGCCGGCGCACCGTCGAAGGATCGCTCGAGTCCTCGATCCAGGCGCTCTACCAGGCGCTCGAGTTCATCCGCGACCGGGACAAGCCGGAGGAGAAGGTCCTGCTCCATCGGCCCCGTCAGCCGCAGGAGGCGGCGGCCGCCGAAGCGATCGAGTCGCCGCCCCGCGCCAACGCGGATGGCCGGACCTGACCGCGCCGCAGCGCCGCCGCCGGATCTGCTGCTCACGCTCGGCGACTCGCCGACCGGCGTGACGATGGGTGTGCGGGTGATCCCGCGCGCCGGCCGCAGCGGCATCGCCGGCGTTCGCGGCGGCGCGCTGCTCGTGCGGCTCGCCGCCGCGCCGGTCGAGGGTGCCGCCAACGAGGCGCTCGTCGAGCTGCTGGCACGCACCTTCGATCGTCCGAAGCGCGAGGTCCGGGTCCTCTCGGGTCACGCGGCGCGGGACAAGCGCGTCGAGATTACCGGCGCCACCCGCGAATCGGTCGGCCGCCGCCTATCCGCTATACTCACGCCACGCTGACTCCCGCGGACCTGATCGTTCGCCACGCCAGGCAGCTCATCACCTGTGCGGGCCCCGGGCCGCGCCGCGGCGCGGCCCAGGGCGCCATCGAGGCGGTTGCCGACGGCGCGATCGCCGCCCGGGACGGCCGTCTCGTGTTCGCCGGCACGACCCGCGAGCTCGACGCGCAGGTCGCCGCCACCTCCGGCGCCCGCGTCCTCGATCTGCACGACCACTCCATCATCCCCGGCTTAGTCGATCCGCACACGCACGCGCTCTTCGGCGGCGACCGTCGCGCCGAGCTGCGGCGACGACTGGCCGGGGCGACGTACGCACAGATTGCGGCAGAGGGGGGCGGGATCCTGGCGACGGTGGCCGCCACGCGTGCCGCGGCGGAGCACGAGCTGGTCGAGCAGGCCTGGGTACGCCTCGACGAGATGCTCGGCTGCGGCACCACCACCTGCGAGATCAAGAGCGGGTACGGCCTCGAGCTGGCCACCGAGCTGAAGATGCTCCGGGCCATCGCGCGGCTCGCGGACGGCCACCCGGTCGACGTCGTGGCGACCTTCCTGGGCGCGCACGAGGTGCCGCCCGAGCACCGTTCGAACCGTGGGCGTTACGTCGATCTGGTGGTCAACGAGATGATCCCGGCCGTGGCAGCGGAGAAGAGCGCCGACTGGTGCGACGTCTTCTGCGAGCAGGGCGTCTTCACGCCGGAGGAGTCCCGGCGCATCCTGGCCGCGGGTGCCGAAGCGGGCCTCCGGCCGCGCATCCACGCCGACGAGCTCGGGCCAACCGGCGGGTCGGCGGTCGCCGCCGACGTCGGCGCGCGCTCCGCCGACCACCTGATCTTCGTGCCCCCGGCGGGCATCGAGGCGCTGGCACGCACCAACGTGACCGCGACGCTGCTGCCCGCGGCGGCCTTCTACCTGAAGCTCGGACGCTTTGCGCCGGCGCGATCGCTCATCGCCGCCGGCGTGCCGGTGGCGCTGGCCACCGACGTCAACCCCGGCGGCGGGTTCTCACCGTCGATGCCCTTCGTGCTGACGCTCGCCTGTTTCGCGATGGCCATGACCTTCGAAGAGGCGCTCGTCGCGGCGACGATCAACGCGGCGTGGTCGCTGGACCTGGCCGGCGACCGCGGGAGCCTGGAACCGGGCAAGCTCGCCGACGCGGTCATCGTTCGGGGCGATCCGATCAACCTGATTCGCGTCGGCGCCCCTGCCATCGCGGGCGTGATCAAGCGCGGGCGCGTCGTGCGGGAGACATCATGGACCTGACCGACAAGAGCGTGAAAGACCTGCTGGCCGCGTTCCGATCGCCCGATCCGACGCCCGGCGGCGGATCCGCGGCGGCACTCGCCGGCGCGATCGGCACGTCGCTGCTGGCCATGGTCGCCAGGCTGCCGAACGCGCGGACGGAGGACGACGACGGCGTGCTGCGACTGGGAAAGGCGGCGGATCGCTGCGGCGAGCTTGCCGTGCAGCTCACCGCGCTCGTCGACCGCGACAGCGATGCCTACCAGCAGCTGGTCGCCGCGTACCGGCTGCCCAAGGCGACCGACGAGGAGAAGGCCGCCAGGAGCGAGCGGATCCAGCATGCGCTGCGGGCGGCGATCGAGATGCCGCTCGACGTGATGCGGTCGTGCGCCGAGGCGCTGACGCTCGCTGCCTCGATCGCCGAGCTGGGCAACGCGAACGCGTCGAGCGACGTGCAGGTGGGACAGGAACTGCTCCGCGCCGGGCTCCGCGGCGCCCGGCTCAATGTCGAGATCAACCTGGGGAGCGTCAAGGACGCACGCTACGCGGAGGCGGTTGGCGCGCAGGTGGCGGAGCTCGCCCGGGCCGCGGAGCGGCCGCCACGACCGGGCTCCGCTCAGTGAATCTGCTGGAGGATCCGTTCCCAGCGCGTTCGTGTGAAGAAGTGCGTGATCACCGAGAACACGTTGCGGATGGTCGCGCCGATCCCCTCGTCGGCGTAGACCTCGCCGCCCGACTCGTATGACCAGTAGATCATCAGCGCCCGCCCCTTGACGTAGCTGCGCGGCAGGAATCCCCAGTAGCGGCTGTCCTGCGAGTTGTCGCGGTTGTCGCCCATCACGAAGTACTGACCGGGCGGAACCGTCACCGGACCGTAGCGTTCGCGCACGTCGAACGACGTCATCTCCTGCCCCGCGCCCGCCGGGTCGAGGAAGTACACGTACGGCTCGTCGACGGGCTGGCCGTTGACGTGCACCTTCTTGTTCCGCAGCTCCACCGTGTCACCGGGGAGCCCGATCACGCGCTTGATGAAGTCCCGCTCCGGCTCGTCGGGGTACTTGAAGACGATGACGTCGCCGCGCCGGATGTCGCGCACCGGCAGCACCGCGCGCAGGGCGGGCACGGCAGTCGGGCCGAACACGAACTTGTTCACCAGCAGGTGGTCGCCGACGAGGAGCGTGTTCTCCATCGAGGCGGTCGGGATCTTGAACGTCTGCAGCACCCAGGTGCGGACGAACAGCGCCAGGATCACCGCGATGACGATCGACTCGAAGTACTCGCGCAACGTGGACTTGCGGAACTCGCTCATTCTTCGCCGCCGCCGACCTTGAGGACGGCCAGGAACGCCTCCTGTGGAATCTCGACGCGCCCGACGCGTTTCATTCGTTTCTTGCCCGCCTTCTGTTTCTCGAGCAGCTTGCGCTTGCGCGTGATGTCGCCGCCGTAGCACTTCGCGAGCACGTTCTTGCGCAGCGGGCGCACCGATTCGCGCGCGATGACGCGGCTGCCGATCGCTGCCTGGATCGCGATCTCGAACAGCTGCCGGGGGATGAGCTCGCGCATCTTCGACGCGAGCGCGCGCCCGCGCTGGTAGGCCATGTCGCGGTGCACGATGGTCGAGAGCGCGTCCACCGGTTCCTCGTTGACCAGGATGTCGAGCTTGACGAGCGGCGACTCCCAGTACCCCGTGACGTGGTAATCGAGCGAGGCGTAGCCGCGCGTCAAGGTCTTCAGCCGGTCGTAGAAGTCCAGCACGACCTCGTTGAAGGGCAGCTCGTAGGTGATGAGCACGCGGTCGGAGGCCAGGTACTCCATCCCTTTCTGCACACCGCGCTTCTCCTGGCACAGCTGCAGGATCGCGCCGACGTACTCGGAGGGCGTGAGGATCATCGCGGTGATGACCGGCTCCTCGAATTTCGCGATGCCCCCGGGCTCGGGCAGCTTCGCCGGGCTGTCGATCTCGTGTACCTGTCCGTCCGTCGTCGTCACGCGGTAGAGCACGCCCGGGGCCGTGGTCACGAGCTCGACGTCGAACTCGCGCTCGAGCCGCTCCTGGACGATCTCCATGTGCAGCAGCCCGAGGAAGCCGCAGCGGAAGCCGAACCCGAGGGCCGCCGAGGTCTCCGGCTCGAAGAAGAACGAGGCGTCGTTGAGGCGCAGCTTCTCCAGGGCGTCGCGCAGCTCCGGGTATTCGCTGCCCTCGACGGGGTAGAGCCCGGCGAACACCATTGGCTTGCTTTCCTTGAAGCCGGGAAAGGGCGCGGCCGTCGGGCGGGCGCTCTCGGTGATGGTGTCGCCGATCTGGGCGTCGCCGACGTTCTTGATCGCGGCGAAGACGAACCCCACCTCGCCGACCCCGAGCTCGTCGACGACGACCGGCTTGGGGGAAAAGACGCCGACCTGCTCGACCTCGTAGTCCTGCTCCCTGGCCATCAGCCGAATCTTCATCTTGGGCCGGATCACGCCGTCGATGACCCGCGCCAGGATGATCACGCCGCGGTAGGCGTCGTACCAGGAGTCGAAGATGAGGGCCTTCAGCGGCGCCTCAACATCGCCCATCGGCGGCGGCAGCCGTGCCACGATCGCCTCGAGGATGTCGCGCACGCCGATCCCCTCCTTCGCGCTCGCCAGGATGGCATGGCTGGCGTCGAGCCCGACGATGTCCTCGATCTGCCGGCGGGCTTCGTCCACCTGCGCGCCTGGAAGGTCAATCTTGTTGATGACCGGGATGATCTCCAGGTCGTGCTCGACGGCGAGGTAGGCATTGGCCAGAGTCTGCGCCTCGACGCCCTGCGAGGCGTCGACCAGCAGCACCGCGCCCTCGCACGCGGCGAGCGAGCGCGTCACTTCGTACGAGAAGTCGACGTGGCCCGGCGTGTCGATCAGGTTCAGAACGTAGTCGTTGCCGTCCGCCGCGCGGTAGGTGAGCCGGACGGCGTGCGCCTTGATCGTGATCCCGCGCTCGCGCTCGAGGTCCATGCTGTCCAGGACCTGCGCCTCCATCTCCCGCGGCTGCAACGCACCGGTAATCTCCAGGAACCGGTCGGCCAGTGTCGATTTGCCGTGGTCGATGTGCGCGATGACGGCGAAGTTGCGAATGCGCGACGCGTCCATGGGCGGTCAGCCCTCTGATTATAGCGGCTGCGATAACCCCCCCGACCCATGACCAACGACCATATCGAGCGACTCCCAACGCATTGGAAGTTCCTCGAGGCGGCGGTTGGAAGGTGGCAGGTGGGAGTTATCGCTGCTCCAGCGGGACGAAGGTCTGCGGATGGACGGGCCCGATGTAGTCGGTCCGTGGCCGGATCAACCGGTTGTTCGCGTACTGCTCGAGGCAATGCGCGGTCCACCCGGCGACGCGGCTGACCGCGAAGATCGGCGTGAACAGCTCGATGGGAATGCCGAGCGTGTAATACGTCGAGGCCGAGTAGAAGTCGACGTTCGGCAGCAGTCCCTTTTCTCCCTTGACCGTCTGCTCGATGCGCTGCGACATCCCGTACCAGCGGGTGTTGCCCGCCCGCTCGCCCAGCTCTCGGGACATGCGCCGCAGATGCGTGGCGCGCGGGTCCTCGGTCCGGTAGACGCGGTGGCCGAACCCGGGGATCTTGACCTTGCGCGCCAGACGCGAGCGGACCGCCTCGTCGACCCGCTCCGGCGTCGCGTCCTCGCCGATCTCGATGAGCAGGCGCATCACGTCGGCGTTGGCGCCGCCGTGCAGCGGGCCCTTGAGCGTACCCATGCCGGCCACCACCGCCGAGTAGAGATCGGTCAGCGTCGCGGCGGCGACCCGCGCCGCGAACGTGGAGGCGTTGAGCTCGTGGTCCGCGTGCAGCACCAGCGCCACGTCGAAGGCGCGCGCCGCCAGCGCGCCGGGCCGGGTGCCGGTCAGCATGTAGAGGAAGTTCGCCGCGTGGCCGAGCGCGGGGTCGGGCTGGATCGGCCCGCCGCCCGCCTGCAGGCGCCCGAACGTGGCCACCAGGCTGCCGAGCTGCGCGGTCAGCCGGATCGCCTTGCGGTAGTTTGCCGGCCGGGAGTTGTCCCCTGCGTCCGGGTCGTAGTGGGCGAGCGCGGAGGTCAGCGTCCGCAGCATGTCCATGCCGTCCGAGGCGGGCAGCTGCCGCATCAGCCGAAGGGTCGGCTCCGAAAGCGGACGTGCGGCGGCGAGCTGCGACTGCAGGTCGCCGAGCTCCGACCGGTCGGGCAGCCGCCCGTGCCAGAGCAGGTAACAGACTTCCTCGAAGGACGCGCCGCGTGCGAGATCGTGGATGTCGTAGCCGAAATACGCGAGGACGCCGCGATTTCCGTCGAGGAAGCAGATCGCGGACGACGCCGCGACGACGTCTTCCAGTCCCGCCTTGGGCTTCGCCTCACCGGTGGTGGCCACGGTCAACTCCCAACGACCAACTACCAACGTCCAGATGGCAGCCGACCGACTCCCAACTGCCAACCTCCAACCCAAGAACCCCCACGCTGGAAGTCCGGTCTTCAGTTTAGCGTTTGGAAGTTGGGAAGTGGAAGGTGGCAGTTGACCCGCCTGGAGATTGGCGGTTCGAGGTTGGCGTCCGCGAAAATGGCAGCCGTCAGCCGGTCATTTCGCGACTTCCGGCGCCTTCAGCATCACGTTCTCACCGGTGTACTGCTGGAAGATCGACAACAGGCCGGTGTAGAGGAAGCCCACCTGGAAGAGCATCAGGAACGGCAGCGTGCCGTAGATCTGGTTGGCCAGTGCGTAGAACACGGTGCCGGTGAAATAGAGGCCCAGCGCGAGCTCGACGAGCGGCTGCACGCCCACCGACTGGTGGTACTTCTTGCCCACCCACTCGTCGCTGTCGCGCTCGATCCCGTACTTCGGCGTGCGCGCGAACTCGCTCGGCTTGCCGAACACCGCTTCGAGCACCGCGCGCGTGTTGTTGACGCACAGCCCGATGCCGATCGACATCAGGAACGGCAGGTAGCGCAGGCGCTGACGCCAGTCGGAATACAGCTCGCGCTGCGATACCACGTAGAAGTTGCCGACCGACATGGTCGCCGCGAAGAACAGCGGGACGTCGATCAGCAGCATTTCCGTCCACCCCATGTTGTAGCGCACCCACATCGACGGGAACATGAGGATGGAGAGCACCGACATCAGCAGGTAGTTGAAGTTGGCCGAGAGGTGGAAGAACGCCTCCGCCTTGACGCCGAGCGGCTGCTTCGAGCGCAGGATCTGCGGCAGGAGCTTCAGGCAGGTCTGGATCGAGCCCTTCGCCCAGCGGTGCTGTTGCGACTTGAACGAGTTCATCTCGACCGGGACTTCCGCCGGCGAGACCACGTCGGGGAGGAACAGGAACTTCCACCCCCGGAGCTGCGCGCGGTAGCTGAGGTCGAGGTCCTCGGTGAGCGTGTCGTGCTGCCAGCCGCCCGAAGTCTCGATCGCCTCGCGCCGCCAGACGCCGGCCGTGCCGTTGAAGTTGAAGAAGCACCCGTTGCGGTTCCGGCCGCCGTGCTCCAGCACGAAGTGCGCGTCGAGCAGGATCGCCTGGATCTTGGTGAGCAGCGAGTAATCCTGGTTGATGTGGCCCCAGCGGGCCTGCACCATCCCGACCTTCTCGTCCGACTCGAAGTACGGCAGCGTCCGCAGCAGAAAGTCGCGCGCCGGGACGAAGTCGGCGTCGAAGATCGCGACAAACGGCGCGGTGGCTTCCTTGAGGCCCGCTTCCAGCGCCCCCGCCTTGTAGCCGCACCGGTCGACGCGGTGCATGTAGCGGATGTCGAAGCCGCGCGACGCATGCCGCCGGACGGCAAGCTCGGCAATTTCCGAGGTTTCATCCGTCGAGTCGTCTAGCACCTGAATCTCCATCAGGTGCCGCGGGTAGTCCATCTCGCACACCGCGTCGATCAGGCGATCGGCGACGTACATCTCGTTGAAAATCGGGAGCTGGATGGTGACGCGCGGCAGCGTCGCCGGCGGTGGCAGCGGCTTCGGGGCCCGATGCTTGTTTTTCAGATATACATACACAAGGTAGTACCGGTGCCAGCCGTAGACCGCGAGGATGCTGAGAACGAAGAAGTAAGTGACGAGGATGAGTGTCTCAGGCCACGACGTCATAGAAAGATACTTCCGATATGCAGTCCAATCGGTGATATTACTGCTCGGCTGGCCGGTAAGTCAACGTGCGCCAACCACTTGGAGCGATGAACCGCCATCAGCTTCGTGCGCTGCTCGATGAAGTCCGCGACGGTCTCGTTACGCCTGAGGCAGCGCAGGAGCGCCTTCTTCAAGTTCTGCGCCATGCACCCTTCGAGGACTTGGGATTCGCCCGCGTCGACCATCACCGGCCGTGGCGCCAGGGCTTTCCCGAAGTCGTGTTCGGCCAGGGCAAGAGCTCGGGCCAGGTGGCGGCAATCGCCGAGCGGATCGTCGGATCCGGCCACAGCCTGCTGGTCACCCGAACGACACACGACGTATTCGAGACGGTCGCGGCGCGGGTCCCGGGTGTCGAATTCCACGAACTCGCCCGGGCGATCACGTTCCGCGGAGCGGACGTCCATCCCGGGCGTGGGCCGGTAATGGTCGCGGCGGCGGGGACCGCGGATCTGCCGGTCGCTGAGGAGGCGGCGGTTTCGGCCGAGGTCATGGGCAATTTGGTCGATCGCCTGTACGATGTCGGCGTCGCCGGCCTGCACCGGCTCCTCGCCGAGCATCGACGCCTCACCGGGGCCCGCGTCGTCATCGTCGTCGCCGGCATGGAAGGCGCGCTGCCGAGCGTCGTCGGTGGGCTCGTGGACGTGCCGGTCATCGCCGTCCCGACCAGCGTCGGCTACGGTGCGAGTTTCGGAGGCCTCACGGCGCTGCTCGCCATGCTGAACAGCTGCGCCAGCGGGGTGTCGGTGGTGAACATCGACAACGGCTTCGGCGCTGCGGCTATCGCGAGCTCAATCAACCACTTAGACTGATGAGACCGAGGCGGCCCGGGCAGTTGTCCGTGCGCTGGCGGCTGCGATATAGTAGGCGATTGCTCCAGCGTCGGAAGTCGGCCACTCCCGCACTCGCTCCATGCAGCTTGGAACCCTGAAAGCACTCGAGTTCGATCGAATCGTCGATGCCGTCTGCCGGTTCGCGCAGACGCCGACCGGTTCGGCACGACTCGCGCGCCTCCACCCGCTCGTGGATGCCCAGGCCGTCGCCGACGCACTTGCCGCCACGGCCGAGGCCGCGCGGTTCCTTGGCGACGGTCAGATTTCGCTCGATGCACCTGTCGATCTGGAAACGGCGCTCGATGCGTTGGCGGTGGAAGGGCGCGCGCTCGAGCCGGGGCAGCTGCTGGGGCTGGCGACTTTCCTCGCGTCGGTCGGAGCCACGTGTGTCGCCATTCGCCTGGCGCGCTCGGCGTTTCCGATCCTGCGGCGCCTCGCGGACTCGGCAGCGTCGTTCGACCAGGAGATCGCCGACATCCGTCGCAAGATCGATCCCTCCGGCGAGGTGGCCGACGAGGCCAGCGCCGAGTTGAAGGCACTGCGGGACCGGCTGCGCAAACAGCGGGCGCGCCTGCGGGGCACCCTGGAGTCGTACCTGCGCGGCAAGGACACGGCCAAGTACCTTCAGCAGCAGATCGTCACGGATCGCAACGGCCGCTTCGTGCTCGTCGTGCGCGCGGAGCATCGCACCGCCATTCCCGGCATCGTGCACGGCGCCTCGGGCAGCGGCGCGAGCCTCTACCTCGAGCCGCTCAGCACCGTCGAGATCAACAACGACATCGTTGCGCTCGAACAGGAGGAGGCGGAGGAGGTGCGGCGCATCCTTCTCGCGCTCTCGGATCAGTTCCGTCGGCGCGCCGTCGACCTGCAGCACAGCGTCGCCGCCGCCACCGGCCTCGACGAGCTGCAGGCGCGGGCGCAGTTCTCGCTGATGGTCGACGGCGTGCAGCCGGCGATCGCGGCCGACGGCCGCCTCGAACTGCGCGCGGCGCGGCACCCCTTGCTGATTGGCGCCGTGCGGCGGACGCTCGACGCCGAGGTAGACGGCGGCGCGCAGCAGGGAGTGGCAGGCAGCACTGCGGCGAATGAGCATGCGGTACTGGTTCCGGATCCCGGAGCACGGTCCCTCGATCCCGGGACGGCGCCCGTACCCGTCGACATCCTCGTCGTGCCGCCGACGGGCGTGCTGGTCATCACCGGGCCGAACACGGGGGGCAAGACGGTGGCGCTCAAGACGGCGGGGCTGCTGTCACTCATGGCGCAGGCGGGACTGCTGATCCCGGCCGCGGGCGGATCGCAGATCCCGGTCTTCCGCTCGGTTTTCGCCGACATCGGCGACGAGCAGTCGATCGCCGCGAACCTCAGCACCTTCTCCGCGCACATTGCCAACGTCGTGTCGATGGACCGCTCGCTCGCGCTGCCGTCGCTCGTCCTGCTCGACGAGGCAGGCGCCGGCACCGACCCGAACGAGGGTGGCGCGCTCGCCATGGCGATCATCGATCACTTCCGCCGGCGCGGCGCAACGGTCCTGGCGACGACCCACTACGACGTGCTGAAGACTTATGCGTCCACGACGGAGGGGGTCGTGGCCGCCGGATTCGGCTTCGATCCGGAGACGTTCGCGCCGACCTACCGCCTGAACTACGGCTCGCCGGGAAGCAGCCTGGCGCTGGAGATCGCCGCCCGGCTCGGCATGCCGGACACGGTGATCGAGCAGGCGTGCGCGCACCGCACGGCCCGGGAGGCGCAGCTCGCCGCGCACCTGGCCCGCATCGACAAGGACGTGCAGGCGCTCGAGCACGACCGCCGGCTGGCGGCCCGTGAACGTGAGACGCTCGCCGAGGCGGCTACGAAGCTGCAGGCGCGGGAGCACGAGCTCAGGAACCGGGAAGAGACGTTCCGCCGGCGGATGGACGAGAAGATCGAGGAGCGGCTGCGCGAAGCGCGTCGCGAAATCGACGCGGTCGTGGATGCCGTCAAGGCGCGCGCCGGTCGGCTGATTCCCACCGGCCAGACGGGCGCGGCGCGCGCCGAGGCGCGGTCGGCGATCGAGGCGATCGGCGAGCGGCTGCGGGAGGGCGCCTCGCGCCCCGAGCCGGCGGCGACACCGCCGGCCGTCGTGGGCCGGCCTGCGGCGGCCGGAGACCGCGTGCTCGTCGGCGGGCTGGGTCTCGAGGGAATCGTGCAGGCAATCCACGATCGCGAGGCGGAGGTCGACGTGCGCGGAAAACGGCTGCGCGCGCGCCTCGACGAGCTGCGCGTCCTGGCGGGACCCACGGCGTCTCAGCCGGCGCGCGTCCGCGTGCAGATCGATCTGCAGCCGCGCGACGGCGCGACGACCGAGCTCAACGTCATCGGCTGCAATGTCGACGAAGCGCTGACGCGGCTCGAGAAGTTCCTGGACGAGGCGCTGGTCACCGACACGAAGACGCTGCGGATCATCCACGGGTATGGCACGGGCCAGCTGCGGCGTGCCGTGGGGGAGTTCCTGAGGACACACCCGATCGTCGCCGGGTTCCACCCGGCCCCTGAGAACCAGGGCGCCGGAGGCGCGACGATTGTGGAGCTCAAGGAATAAGTTCGTTACGGTTTGTCGATTCGGCATCGGCAATCCGCAATCGCCAATCCGTCAAACGACGGTCCGCACTCGACGATCCGCAAGCAGACCGATGCCACTCTTCCCCGCCTCCTTCATCGACGACCTGAAGTCGCGCTGCGACATCGTGCAGGTCGTGCAGGAGCGCGTGCCGCTGCGGCGGAGCGGAACCGCCTGGAAGGGGCTCTGCCCGTTCCACGGGGAGAAGACGCCGTCCTTCCACGTGAATGGTGACAAGGGGTTCTTCCACTGCTTCGGCTGCGGGGTGGGTGGCGACGTCATCAAGTTCGTCGAGCTGTTCGACAAGACGACCTTTCCCGAAGCGGTCCGCCAGCTCGCAGCTCGCGCCGGCCTGCCGGTTCCGGAACCCCAGGACGCGCGCGACGATGCTGAAGGCCAGCGTGATCGCGAGGCGCTGCTGCAGGCGCACGAGGTCGCCGCGGCATGGTTCCGCGAGCAGCTCGCCAGCCCCTCGGGGACAGTCGCCCGGCGCCAGCTGCAGCAGCGCGCGGTCGGGGCGGCCCTCATCGAGCAGCTGGGTATCGGTTACGCCCCCGCCGGACGGGAGGCCCTCAAGACGCGCCTTCTGCAGGAGGGGTTCACCCTCGAGCTGCTCACCCGAAGCGGCCTGGTCGTCCAGCGCGACGACGGCACGGCCATCGACAGGTTCCGCAACCGCCTGATGATCCCGATTTGCCGGGACAGCGGCGCGGTCGTCGCGTTCGGCGGCCGGGCGATGGAGGAAGGGCAGCAGCCGAAGTACCTGAATTCACCCGAGACGGCGATTTACGTCAAAGGACGGACGCTCTACGGGCTGCACCTGGCCAAGGAGTCCATCGCCAGGGGGAAGTATGCGGTCATGGTCGAGGGCTACTTCGACCTCGCCCAGGCCATCCACGCGGGGATCACCAACGTCGTCGCGTCCTCGGGGACGGCCCTGACGCCGGCCCAGGCGCGGCTGATGAAACGATTCGCGTCGAAGGTCGTCCTCAGCTTCGATCCCGATGCCGCCGGCCAGGGGGCGGCCGCGCGATCGTCGGAACTGCTGGTCGCAGAAGGCTTCCAGGTCAACGTCGCCATGCTGCCGCCGGGGGATGATCCCGATAACTTCATTCGAAAGCGCGGGGGCGCCGCGTACCAGGACCTGTTACGGCACTCGCGGCCGTATCTCGATTACCTGCTGGACCGGGTCGCTGGCGAGCACGACTTTTCGAAGGACGACAGCCGGCGGGAGTTCCTGGCGCGAATGTTGACGGTCGCCGCCCGGATTCCCGACGCGGCCGCCCGTGACCAGTTCGCCGACCGGCTGGCGCACAAGGCCCGGATTACGGAAGAGGTGTTTCGGGCGGAGATCCGGAGGGCAGCCGTGCAGCGGCAGACTGTCATCGACGAGCGACGCCTCCCCTCCCCGGGACAGGTCAAGCCGGCAGAGCGGGGGCTGATCTGGGCGCTGGTGCGGGACCCCGGCAGCGGCGCGCCGGCGGTCGCCGAGCTCGATGACGAGGACCTCGAGGGACTGCCGACCCGCGGCATTCTCGAACAGGCGCGATCTCTGCAGGGATACCCGGTGGAGTCCATCCCGGAGGCGCTGCGGGAGCGTCTAAGTAGTGGAGAAGCCGGGCTGGTGGACGACATCTGCCGGCAGGATTCCGCCCCCGCCGACCCCGCCGATTGCGTCCGGGCGCTCAAGAGAATCCGGTTCGATCGCGAGCGCGCCAGTGTGCAGCGCGAGATCGACCGGCTGCAGGAGCAGGGCGGCGGCTTCGACGACCGGATCGTGGCCCTGTGGGACAGGAAGAAGGACCTGCTCCAGCGGATCGAGGCGCTGATGGGCAGTTAAGGATGAGACGCGCGGTTTCAGGAGGACGACGTTGTCGATCGAAGAAAAATACGACGAAGTGAGGCAGCTCATCTCCATCGGCAAGGAGAAGGGATACCTGCTGTACGACGAGGTCAACGAGCTGCTGCCCGCAGATATCACGTCGTCTGACGAACTCGACGATCTGTTCAGCACGTTCGGCAGCGCCGGGATCGAGGTCGTCGACTCCGAGCAGAAGTATCGCGAGGACAAACTCCTCGACCGCACCGGCGAGGGCGCCGAGGAGCTCGAGCTCGATCTCACGCCCGGCGCGCTCGACAAGACCAACGACCCGGTCCGCATGTACCTGCGCGAGATGGGCACCGTCCCGCTGCTGACGCGCGAAGGCGAGGTGGAGATCGCCAAGCGCATCGAGCGCGGCAAACTGGCAGTTATCAAGTCGATTTCGCGGACGCCGACGATCGCCCGGACGATCATGCAAATGGGCGATCAGCTCCGCAACGAGGAACGCAGCATCCGCGAGCTGGTAACGTTCCCCGACGACGAGCTGACCGACGACAAGATCGAGGACCGCAAGAAGCAGGTGCTGCGGCAGATCGACGCGGTGAGGAAGGCCTGGCAGGCGGCGGAGAAGGCCCGGGAGAAGCTGGAGAAGACGCTCAAGGGCGCGACCGCGCGCGACCGCCGCAGGTACCGCCGCGTGCGGTGGGAGGCGATGCGGGCGCGCGTGCAGCTGTCGCAGCTGCTCCGCCGCATCGAGTTCACGGAAGTGGTCAAGCGGCGCCTGATCGATCAGATCAAGGAGGCCGTCGAGGCGGTGATGCGGCTGAAGCGCGAGATCGATCAGATCGAGCGCCAGCTGAACCCGAAGAGCCGGAAGGCACGGCTCAAGGAGGAGGAGCGCAAGAACCTGCTCAAGCGGCAGAAGGAGCTAAGGGTGCAAATGAAGGCGATGGCCGACGAGCTGGAGGAAACGCCCGAGCAGCTCGTCCGCACCCTCGAGACCATCACGCGCGGCGAGATCCAGGCCGAGCAGGCGAAGAAGGAGCTCGTGGAAGCGAACCTCCGTCTGGTCGTGTCGATCGCGAAGAAGTACACGAACCGCGGGCTGCAGTTCCTCGACCTGATCCAGGAAGGGAACATCGGCCTGATGAAGGCGGTGGACAAGTTCGAGTACCGGCGCGGGTACAAGTTCTCGACCTACGCGACGTGGTGGATCCGGCAGGCCATCACTCGCGCGATCGCCGACCAGGCGCGCACGATTCGCATCCCGGTCCACATGATCGAAACGATCAACAAGCTGATTCGCACGTCGCGCGCGCTGGTCCAGGAGCTCGGGCGCGAGCCGACCTCCGAGGAAATCGCGAAGCGCATGGACATCCCGGTGTCCAAGGTGCGGAAGGTCCTCAAGATCGCCCAGGAGCCGATCTCGCTCGAGACGCCCATCGGCGAGGAAGAGGATTCGCACCTCGGCGACTTCATCGAGGACCGGCAAGTGGTCTCGCCGTCCGACGCGGTCATCAACCTGAACCTGAAGGAGCAGACCGAGTCGGTGCTGAAGACGCTGACCCCGCGCGAGGAGAAGGTCATCAAGATGCGCTTCGGGGTCGGCGACGGCAGCGAGCACACGCTCGAGGAGGTCGGCCAGAACTTCGCCGTCACCCGTGAGCGCATCCGCCAGATCGAGGCCAAGGCGCTGCGCAAGCTGCGCCACCCCTCGCGCTCGCGGAAGCTGCGCGCGTTCCTGGAGGGACGGACGTAGGGGGTTCCCGGGGTTCCAGGGTTCCGTGGGGTCCAGGGTTCCGAGGTTCTCAGGGGGTTCTGACCGATTGCAGAAGTTTCCCGGGAACCGTCGGGACCCCGGGAACCCCGGAACCGCGGAACCGCGGAACCGCATGGTACACTCCGTGGCGGGCCCATAGCTCAGCGGTCAGAGCCGCCGGCTCATAACCGGCCTGTCCCAGGTTCGAATCCTGGTGGGCCCACCATGCGCCCCGCGCGACCGTTCGCGGGGCGGAGTAAGTCAGAAGTAAGAACTCAGAACTCAGAAGACCGGGTTCGTCGCGCTGCGTTCTTGCTTCTGAGTTCTTCGCTCTGACTTTCTTGATGCACGCCGATCTCCAACACCTGATCCATCTCCAGGAACTCGACCTTGCCGCCGAGCGCGACCGGCGCCGCGTCTCCGACATCCCCGCCGCCAGCCAGGCACTCGACGAACGCCTCGTCGCCGCCACCGCCGCGCTGGACGCCGCCAGGCAGCGCCTCGCCGTCAACCAGGCGGCGCGCCGCGAGATCGACCGGCAGCTCGCCACGGTCCAGTCGCGCCTCGACAAGTTCAAGAATCAGCTCATGGAGGTGAAGACCAACAAGGAATACCAGGCGATGCAGAAGGAGATGGCGGTCGCCGAGGAGGAGATCAGCGCGCACGAGACCCGCATGCTCGAGCGGATGGAGGAAGCCGACGAGATCGCGCGCGATCTGAAGGCGGCCGAAGCGGCGCTGAAACACGAAAAGGCAGCGGTCGGCGCCGAACGAGCGGCGCTCGAAGAAGAGCGCGCCACCGCCGCGCGCGACCTCGAGAAGGTCCTTGCCGAGCGCGCGGCCGTCACCTCGCAGATGTCGCGCGAGGCGCTGGCGCTGTTCGAGCGGCTGGCGCAGGGGCGCAAGGGCGTCGCGGTCGCGGAAGCGCGCGACGGCCTTTGCACCGTCTGTCACGTGCGGCTGCGGCCGCAGGTGTTCAACGACGTCCGGCGCAACGACAGCCTGATTCAGTGCGAGAGCTGCTCGCGCATCCTCTATTTCGTCCCCGCGCCAACGACCCAGGCGTCATCATGACGGTGTCAATGTCGAATGCTGAATGCTGAATCACTGAGCGCATTCTCTCATTCGTCATCTGTCTCTTGTCCTTCCTGACTCGCCACTCCGCTCGGCATTCAGCATTCAGCCTTCAGCCTTGACACGCGTCATGATCATTGCCTACATCGATGGTGGCGCCCGCGGCAACCCGGGACCGGCGGGCTACGGCGTGCGGATCGAGCGGGCGGACGGGACGGTGCTCGCGGAGCTGCACGGCGGGCTGGGGGTCGCCACCAACAACGTCGCCGAGTACCACGGACTGCTGGCGGCGCTGCAATGGGCGGTCGACCACGGCGAGCGGGAGGTCCTCGTCCGCGCCGACTCGGAGCTGCTGGTCCGGCAGATGCGGGGCGAGTACCGCGTAAAGCACCCCGGCCTGCAGCCGCTCTCCGTCCGGGCGCGCCTACTCGTGATGCACCTCGATTCGGTCACCTTCGAACACGTCCGCCGCGAACTCAACCGGGACGCCGACCGCCTGTCGAACGTGGGCATGGACGAAGCCGAGGCCGTGCTGCGCCGCCAGCAGCCCGGTTCCGAGACCAGCTAGTCGAGTCCAGGCCCTTGGTCGTGCCCGGGGTCAGGCTGTCGCGCTCCCGCCCGCCCTGATGATCCCGGCCATCCGGCCGGCCGCCGGTCCACTGGCACGGGAGGAGTGAAAGATGTCCGGCCGGCACCGGGTGCAGAGGCCGGACACGTGGATAGCGTCAGCCGGGACGCCCGATCGCGCCAGCTGATCGCGGTTCGCGCACGCGAGATCGAAGTGCGGGCGTCCGCGCCGACCAGGAGCGAACCAGCGCGCGATATCGGAGCGGGCGTGACCGGCGGCGGCGAACGCCTCGACGACCTCCGGGCCCATCTCGCCGCAGCACGAGCCGAGAGCCGGGCCGATCGCGGCCACCAGGTCTGCCGCGTCGGTCCCGAACGCTTCCTGCATGGCGTGGACGGCGGCGCTCGCCACGTTCTGCAGCGTTCCCCGCCACCCTGCATGCGCCGCGGCCACGGCGGCGTGCCGGCGATCGGCGAGCAGGATGGGCGCGCAGTCGGCGACGCGCACCACGACCGCCGCATCCGGATCATCGCTGACCACGATGTCGGCGTGCGGAAGATCGCCGACCGCAGATCCACGCCGCACCACGGCGACGCCGCGGCCGTGAACCTGTCGCAGCAGCCGTATCGCGCCGGCGGCAACGCCCATCACCTCCCCGACCCGCCGCCACTCCTCAGGGTCGTCGCGCAGCTGCACGCTGGCCGTCGTCCACAGGTGGGTGGCGAACGTCGCGAGAGGCCGGCAGCGCAACACTAGCCCGGGCGTGGCTTGCGCCCATTCGAAAGCGCCGGTAGGCTGGGGTGGAGCGATGAGCATCGTCGGTCTCGGCTTCGACGTCACGGACATCCCGCGCGTCGCGGACATCCTCCGGCGCTACGGCGATCATTTCCTCCGCCGCGCCTTCACCGAGCACGAGATTGCCTATTGTACGCGGCGGCGGAACCCCGCTCCGCACCTGGCGGGCCGCTTCGCGGCGAAAGAGGCGGCGATGAAAGCGCTGGGCACCGGGCATTCCCGCGGCGTCACCTGGAAGGACGTGGAAGTGTTCCGGATTGCCGGCCCTCCCGAGCTGCGGCTGCACGGCGAGGCGGGCCGCATCGCCGAGCACATGCGCGTGCGGCGCACCCTCCTGACGATTTCCCATTCCGACCTGCTGGCGATGGCGCAGGTGCTCCTGCTGTCCGAGTAACGGACGGGCAGGCCGGGCAACGAGGGTTGCCCGCACCCGGCGCCGCGACGACGGGCGTCGACGCGCGCCCCGGTACGAGGCGCGGCAACCGCGGTTCTCACGGCCCGGGGCGGCACGGATCGCGTGCCGCGGCGCGCTGCCGGGAAGATCCACGCGCGCCGTCACTTGTCCCGCCGCGCCGCGTCACGCCGGCACGGCGCGGGCGTTGCTCCGCGGATGGGGGCAGCGCCCGCCAGCGCGCCGAGGAGCACGTGATGGTGATCAAGATCGTTCCGAACGACAAGGGCAACCCGCCGGGAAAGCTCGCCGATGCCGAGCTCCATTTCACGACCGGCACGCTCGAGGGATTGAAGCTGATTGGCTTTGCGGTCTGGGAACGGAAGACAGGCAACGGCCGGAACGTCACGTTCCCGGCGCGTCAGTACTCGGTGAACGGCGAGCGCCGGAGCTTCGCGCTGCTGCGCCCCATCGCCGACGCGACATCGCAGGACCGCATCCGCGACATGATCCTGCAGGCCTACGCGGAGTTCGAGGGAGCGGCGGCGACGGCCTAGGCCGCCCCACCGCCCGCGTTACTGCAGAACCGGCAGGAACCTGACGTTCTCTTTCTGCCGCTTCGGCGGCAGCGTCCACTCCTCGCGGAGTCCCCGGTCGAACTCCGCACGGAAGAACGACGCCTTCATGCCGCCGTCGATGATGTCCCACGGCAGCACCGGGTCCTCTGATCGGTCGCGGAAGATGTAGAAGCCGGCGTCGATGCCGGTCTCGGCGACGGCGGCTCGCCAGTTGCCGCCGTTGCGTTCGGCTGCCTCGATGGCCGGGACGACGCGGCGATCGCCGAGCGACAGCAGCGCCTGGTAGTAGGAGTGCCGCTCCGATTTGATGCTGAAGTAGACGTTGTCAACGCCGGCCAGCAGCTCGCGGAGCCGTTTCGCCTTGCGCTCGGTCACTGCCGGGTCCTCCATCGGCGACCACTGGTAGGCGGTGCCTGGCTTCGGGATCAGCGGGTTTACGCTTCCGGCGATGCGCCCGAGGTGGCCGCGGCGCTGGCCGTGCCGGAGCATGATCTCGCGCATGCGCACCGTCAGGTCTCGGATGGCCACGAGGTCCTCGTCGGTCTCGGTGGGCAGGCCGATCATGTAGTACAGCTTCAGGTTCTCGATGCCGTTCCTGAAGATGACCTCGACGCGCTCGAGGATCTCCGCGTTCGTCACGGTCTTGTTGATGACGCGGCGCAGCCGGTCCGACCCCGCCTCGGGCGCAATCGTAATCGAGCGCTCGCCGCTCTGCCGCAGCGTGCGGACGATCGAATCGGTCAGGTCGTCCATGCGCAGCGATGCGGGGCTGATGGAGAAGCCCATGCCGAGCAACGCCGCCAGGATCCGCTCGATCTCGGGGTGGTCGCAGAGCGCGATCGACACCAGCCCGGCGCGGCTGGCATGCGCCTTCGCGCTACGGGCGAGCTCCAGGATGCGGTCGGCGGGGAACGCACGGACGGGGAGGTAGTTGTACCCCGCCCAGCAGAAGCGGCAGAGATTGGCGCAGCCGCGCACCACCTCGATCAGGAACCGTGACCCGAACTCCGTGTCGGGTGTGAAGATGGACGTCGCCGGCGGGTCGAGCCGCTCGGTTGACTTGACGGCGGCCTTGCGCACCACCGGTGGCGCGCCGGTACCGGGCTTCGCCTCGAACCCGGCGATGCGCCCGCGGTCGTCGTAGCGCACGTCGTAGAACGACGGGATGTAGAAGCCGCGCGCGGCGGCGAGGCGCCGCAGGAGGTCCTCCCGGTCCGTGGCGGCGCGAGCGGCCTCGACCAGCGAGGGAACGAGCAGCTCCCCCTCGCCGGCGGCGACGATATCGGCAAAAGGCGCGAGCGGTTCGGGGTTGACGAAGGTGACCGCCCCGCCGATCACCACCAGCGGGTCGTGGTGCGTGCGCGTCCCGGCGCGCGGCGCCAACCCCGCCAGGCGCAGCATGGAGACGATGTTGGTGTAGTCCCACTCGAAGGACACCGAGAAGGCCAGGAGGTCGAACTCGCGTACGGGCGTCTGCGACTCGAGGGTGAGCAACGGCGCCCCGGACTGCAGCTGCGCCTGCAGCTCCTGGCGGCCCGGCAGGAACACGCGCTCGCACACCACGTCGTCCAGAGCGTTGAACAGGCGGTAGACGGTCTGGAATCCGAGGCTCGACATCCCGACGAAGTAGGTGTTCGGGAACGCGAGGGCCACGCGCAGCCGGCCGCCGTGTGGCTTGCGAACGTAGCCGACCTCGCGCGCGAGCACGTCGCGCGCGCGGTCGCGTGAATAGACCTTCATCGTCGAGTATGCCTGGGCGAAAGAACAGGTCGGGCGGCGAACGGCCGCGGTCGATCGCAGACGCGATCCGCGGGATGCAGCTCGAGCGCCGGCGATCCCGCGTCCCGTGGATTTACCTAGTCTACCACGCGCGATCGGACGCCACGGCGGCGATGGTGGCGCGGGAACCGCCGTCCGGACCGACAGAGAGTCCCTCAGCGGGCGCCGGTGCTGGCCGTCGACGGCCGTCACCGCGATCCGCGCCCCGGGGCCCGGAACGCCCTCCCGCTTACGCTTCGTTCTGGCGCCGCAGGAACGCCGGCACGTCGAGCGGTGAGACCGGCTCGAACTCGGCGCCGGGAGAGGGCAATACGAACTCCGGCGGCGGGCTCGCCGGAGGCGGCGCCAGCGGGAGCTCGAGCACGGAGCGCCGCGTGAAGACCATCCGCGAGCCGCCCGCCGCCGCGACCCGCTCGCCCGCCTCCTGCTTCCACACCGCGTAGGACTGCAGGTCGACCGGCGTCGCCGCGGCGGCAGCTGTCGCCTTCTCCGCCGCGGGGCGATCGAATCCGGTGGCGATGACGGTGATCTTCACCTTGCCCTGCATCTTCGCGTCGACGACGGCGCCGAAGATGATGTTCGCCTCCTCGTGCGCCGCTTCCTGGATGATCGCCGAGGCCTCGCTGACCTCGATGAGCGACAGGTCCGGTCCGCCGGTGACGTTGATGATCACGCCGCGTGCGCCCTTGACCGACGCGTCCTCCAGCAGCGGGCTCGAGATGGCGGCATTCGCCGCCGCCATCGCGCGGGCGTCGCCCTCGCCGACGCCGGTCCCCATGATCGCCAGTCCCATGCCGGCCATGATCGTCTTCACGTCGGCGAAGTCGAGGTTGATCAGCCCGGGCACCAGGATCAGGTCCGAGATGCCCTGGATTGCCTGCCGCAGCACGTCGTCGGCGGACGTGAAGGCGTCGTTGAGCGAGGTGGTGCGCGCGATGTTCGCGAGCAGCCGCTCGTTGGGGATCGTGATCACCGTGTCCACGCACTCGCGTAGCTCGTCGAGGCCGCGTTCCGCCTGGACCTGGCGCTTCCGCCCCTCGAAGCGGAACGGCTTGGTGACCACGGCGATAGTCAGAGCGCCGAGCTCGCTGGCGAGCGAGGCGATGACCGGTGCCGCCCCGGTGCCGGTGCCGCCGCCGAGGCCGGTGGTCACGAAGACCATGTCCGCGCCGTCGAGCGCCTCGATCAGCTTCTCGGTGTCCTCGAGCGCCGCCTGCCGGCCGACGTCGGGATCGGCGCCCGCGCCCAGCCCCTTGGTGAGCTTGGCGCCGATCTGCAGCTTGACCGGCGCCGCGTTGGGACGCAGCGCCTGCACATCGGTGTTCGCGACGATGAACTCCACGCCGTCGAGCCCGGCGGCCACCATCCGGTTGACGGCGTTGCTGCCGCCGCCGCCGACGCCGATGACCTTGATTCGGGCGCCCGTCCGCGTCTGCTCCTCGAGCTTCAGGCGAAGCGGCGTCGGATCGCCGCTGCCCGTGATGGGTGATCGCACATCAGACATCAGGCCTCCTCGGGGCGGGTTACAGGAACTCCTTGAACAGCGTGCGCAGCCGGCCGGCGACGCGGCCGAACGCGCCGGCGCCGACCGGCCGCGACGGCTCGCCGCCGTTGTTGTGGTGCGCGTACATCACCGCGCCGACCGCCGTCGCGTATGCCGGGCTGTTGACGTGATCGGCCAGGCCACCGACGCCGGCGGGCGTGCCGCGGCGGATCGGCAGGTCGAAGATCTGCTCGGCGATTTCGGCCATCCCCTCGAGCATGGCGCCGCCGCCGGTGAGGACGATGCCCGAGTTCAGCGACTTCTCGAAACCGGCGCGACGGATCTCGTCCCACAGCAGGTGGAAGATCTCCTCCGCTCTCGGCTGCAAGATCTCGGAGAGGATGCGGCGGGCCATGACGCGCGGCTTGCGTCCGCCCACGCTCGCCACCTCCATCGTCTCGTCCTCGTCGACCATCGCGGAGAGCGCGCAGCCGCAGCGCCGCTTGATCCGCTCGGCGTCCGGAATCGGCGTGCGCAGGCCGACGGCGATGTCGTTGGTGAAGTGGTCGCCGCCGACCGCGACGACGCCGGTGTGCCAGAGGCTGCCGCGCTCGAAGATCGCGAAATCCGTCGGTCCGCCGCCCACGTCCACCAGCGCCACGCCGAGCTCCTTCTCGTCCGGCGTGAGCACCGCCTCGCTCGCCGCCAGCTGCTCGAGGATGGTGCCGAGGACGGCCACCCCGGCGCGGTTCGCGCACGCGACGATGTTCTGGGTGGTCGTGGCGCTGCCGGTGACGACGTGGACGTTCACCTCGAGGCGCGCGCCGGTCATTCCGATCGGGTTGCCGATCCCGTCCTGCTCGTCGACGACGAAATCCTGGGGGAGCACGTGGAGGATCTCGCGCCCGCTCGGCAGCGCCACCGCCTTCGCGGCGTCGATGGCCCGACGGACGTCCTCGCGCGTGATCTCGCGGCTCTTGCCGGCGACGGCGACCACGCCCCGGCTGTTGAACGCCTTGACGTGCGCGCCGGAGAGCGCCAGGTGCACCGAGTCGATCTCCACGCCGGCGGTCAGCTCGGCCTCGTCGATCGCCTTCTTGATCGAGTCCACCGCCGCTTCCAGGTTGACGACCACGCCACGGCGGATGCCGCGCGAGTCGGCGAGCCCGAGGCCGATGATGTCGAGACCGCCCTCATCGATCGCCTCGCCGACGATCGCCGTGATCTTCGACGTGCCGACGTCCAGCCCTACCAGGTAGCGTTCCTTGCGAGCCACACGGACCCCTTTCACTGCTTCGTGCGGGCGGCGGCGCGCGCCGGCCGCACGTAGACCCGCTCGCCGAAGCGCAGGTCCACGTAGTCGATATCCGCCACGCTGCGGCGCAGCGCCGGCGCGAGGTCGAGGTAAGACTGGAGCCGCTCGGCGAACTGCTCGGCGCCGAGGTGCAGCAGCGCCGGGTCGTCGTCGAGCAGCACCACCGCGTCGTTCGCGTCGCTGACGTCGATCTGCGAGACCCGCCGGGCGAGCTGCGGGTGGCCGGCCAGCGCCTCGATGACGCGGGCGGCCACTTCCGCGCGTCCTTCGTCGATCGCCGGCTGCGCCCCAGGGGCGCGCACGAGCCCGTCGACGATCGGCAGGTCGAAGTCGGCGTACTGCGGGCCGAGCTCGTCGATCAATGTCCCGTGACGATCGACCAGGTAGAGCTGCCCGCGCAGCCGCGAGAGCCCGATCGGCCGCCGCTCCGAGACGAACACCTCGACAGTCGACGGCAGGACGCGGCGCATTGCGGCCTCCTCGACCCACGGCGAGGCGAGCAGCCGGCGCCGGTAGGCGCCGAGGTCCGCGGTCAGGATGCTCGAGCCGGCAAGGCCCTGCACCAGCGCGTGGATCTCGCCCGTCGCCAGCCGCGCGTTGCCGTGCACCAGCACACGCCGCACCTGGAGCGTGGAGGCGTTGAGGACGAGATCGAACGCGCGGTAGCCCGCGTAGGCGACCAGCAGCAGGCTGAGCACGACCCGCAGGGCGCGCCAGGAAACCCGGCGCACGCCGCGTCGCCGCGCCGGCTTCACCCGCGCACGGCGGAAGTTCTTCTCCGCGGGCGCCCTCACGGTCATGCGCGCCCGCCTCCCACCGGGCCCGCGGGACGGGCAATCGCGTCGAGGATGCGCGGGCCGACGCCGCCGATCGAGCCCGCGCCCATGGTGATCACCAGGTCGCCGGACCGCGCCAGCCGCGCCACCTCGCCGGGCACCTCCTCGAGCCGCCGGACCAGCCGCACCGGGCACGCCGCCGTCCGCCGCACTGCATCGAACAGCGCATCGATGGTCACGCCGGGGAGCGGCGCCTCGCCCGCGGCGTAGATGTCGGTCAGGACGACCTCGTCGGCCGCCCCCAGCGCGCCGCCGAATTCCTCCATCAACTGCGCCGTGCGGGAGTAGCGATGCGGCTGGAACACCAGCACGACGCGGCGGCCGATACCGGCGCGGGCGGCGGCAATCACCGCCGCGATCTCGGTGGGATGGTGGCCGTAGTCGTCGACGACCATCACCCCGCCGGTTTCGCCGATGCGCTCGAAGCGCCGCTCGGCGCCGCCGAACTCCGCCAGCGCCGCCGCAATCCGCGCGAACGGCACGCCGACCTCGAGGCCCACGGCGACTGCCGCGAGCGCGTTCTGCACGTTGTGCCGGCCGGGCACGCGCAGTTGCAGCGCGCCGAGGTGAGCCATGCGATCGCCGCTCTCCCGGCGGACGACTGTGCAGGCGGACGCGAAGGCGTGCAGCGACACGCCGCGCGCGTGCACGTCGGCTTCGACGCGCTCGTCGAGCGCGTAGCTGATGACCCGCCGGCGCATCAACGGCCGCAGCGCGCGCACCACCGGGTCGTCTGCACAGGCGACGATCGCGCCGTAGAAAGGCACCTTGTTGACGAACTCGACGAAGGCCGCCTGCAGGTTCTCCCAGCTGCCGTAGTTCTCGAGGTGCTCGCGGTCGATGTTGGTGACGACGGCAATCGACGGCGACAGGGTCAGGAACGATCGGTCGCTCTCGTCCGCCTCCGCGACCATGTAGTCACCCTGGCCGAGCCGGGCGTTGCTGCCGAATGCCGAGAGCCGCCCGCCGATGACCGCGGTCGGGTCCAGCCCGCCGCGTTCCAGCACCAGCGCGATCATCGATGTGGTCGTCGTCTTGCCGTGCGCTCCCGCGACCGCGATGCCGGAGCGCAGCCGCATCAGCTCCGCCAGCATCTCGGCCCTGGGGATCACCGCGATGCCGCGCGCGCGCGCCGCCACGACCTCGGGGTTGTCGGCGGGAACGGCCGACGAGACGACCACCACGTCGGCGTTGCCGACGTGCGATGCGGCGTGTCCGGTCATCACTCGAACGCCCATGCTCTCCAGCCGATCCGTGACATCGCTGCGCCGCGCGTCCGATCCCGAGACCTCGTACCCGAGATTGGAGAGCAGCTCCGCGATCCCGCTCATGCCGATGCCGCCGATGCCGACGAAATGCACGCGGCGCGTGCGGCCCAGCATCAGCGGCCCGCCAGTTCGATGATCCGCTCGACGATCACGCGAGCCGCGTCGGGCCGCGCCAGCCGCCGCGCCGCAGCCGCCATGGCCACCCGCCGTGCCTCGTCTTCCGCCAGCGCGGCAATCGTGCTGGCCAGCCGCTCCCCGGTCAGGTCCTTCTGCTCGATCAGCTCCGCCGCTCCGGCGGCGGCGAGGACCTCGGCGTTGCGGCGCTGGTGGTCGTCGGCGGCGGTCGGCAGCGGGATGCAGACCGCCGGCCGGCCGGCCGCCGTCAGCTCGGCGATCGTCGTCGCGCCGGCGCGGCAGACGACGAGGTCGGCTGCAGTCATTTCGCGATCCATGGCGTACAGAAACGGCTCGACGCGTGCTTCAAGGCCCGCGCGGCGGTACCCGTCCCTGACCAGCCCGAGATCGCGTTGCCCTGTCTGATGCGTGATCTCCATCCGGCCAGGGCGGGCTGCCAGCCGCGGCGCCGCCTCCACCATGGCCACGTTGATCGCGTGCGCGCCCTGGGAGCCGCCAAAGATCAGGATCCTTGGTGGGCCCGCCGTCCGTACTGCGGGCGCGCCGAGCGCCAAGAACTCCGGCCGTACCGGGTTACCTGCGACAAACCCCCTCCTTCCGAAATAGGCCGCCGTCGGCTCGAACGTCACGGCCGCCGCCTGCACCACCCGCGCGAGCGCCCGGTTGGTCACGCCGGGTACCGCGTTCTGCTCGAGCAGCATCGTCGGAATCCCGCGCAGCGCCGCCACGAGGACGACCGGCCCCGAGCTGAACCCGCCGACGCCGATCACCACCTCCGGCGATCGCCGCGACACGATCCGCCAGGCGTCCACGCCGCTGAGCGGCAGCAGCGACGCGCCGCCCAGCCGCGCCGCGATCGACGTGCCCTTCAGCCCGGCGCGGCGCAGCAGGTCGAGTGCGAAGCCCTCGCGCGGCAGCACGCGCGACTCGATGCCGCGCGCCGTGCCGGCAAACGTCACCACGCTCTCCGGGCTGCGGCGCAGCAGCTCGCGCGCGACCGCGATGCCCGGGTAGAGATGGCCGCCGGTCCCGCCGCCGGCGATGACCACGCGGAGCGGCTTCATGCATCCGGCACCGGCAGCGCCGTCGTGATCACGTGCGACGACGACGCATGTTGCGACACGTTGAGCAGCATCCCCATGCCCGCCAGGTTGATCAGCAGCGACGAGCCGCCGTAGCTGACAAACGGCAGCGGGATCCCCTTGGTGGGCAGCAGGCCGAGCACCACGCTGATGTTGAAGAACGCCTGGAACGCCACCATGGCGGTCAGCCCGATGGCGAGGAACGTGCCGAAGCGGTCGGGGGCGAGCAGCGCCGTCCGCAGCCCCCGCCAGCTGATCACGCAGTAGCAGGCCAGCACCATCGTCGCGCCGACCAGCCCGAGCTCCTCGGAGATGACCGAGTAGATGAAGTCGGTGTGCGGCTCGGGCAGGTAGAACAGCTTCTGCACGCCGGCCATCAGCCCCCGGCCGAACACGCCGCCGGTACCGACGGCGATCATCGACTGGATCATCTGGAAGCCGTCGCCGAGCGGATCCGCCCATGGATCGACGAACGCGGCGATCCGGCGCCGCCGGTATTCGGAGGTGACGAGCACCAGGTAGAGCGCCGGCACCGCCGCCAGCACCAGGCCGGCGATGTAGCGGTAGCTGACGCCGGCGGCGAAGACCATCACGGCGCCGATCACGGCGACCGCCACCGCGGTGCCAAGGTCCGGCTCGACGAGGATCAGTCCGACGACGCCGCCGAGAACGACCCCGATGGGCAGCAGCGAGTACGAGATCTCGTCGATGCGGTCGATGCGGCGCTCCAGCAGCGCCGCCATGAAGATGATCACCACGATCTTCGCCAGCTCCGACGGCTGGACGCCGAGCGAGCCGACGCCGAGCCAGCGCGTCGCGCCGTTGCGCTCCGGCGCGAACAGCACGGCCACCAGGCCTGCGGCCACGATCGCCAGGCCCGTCCAGATCACGACCGGCTGCCGGTAGGTGCGGTAGTCAATCCGCATGACCAGCGGGACGATCGACAGGCCGAGGAGCACCCACATGGCCTGCTTGGTGAGGAACAGGTACGGATCGTTGTTCTTCTCCATGGTGACGACGGCCGAGGCGCTCCACACCATGACCACGCTGGTGCACACCAGCAGCAGCGTGGCAATGAAGAGCACCTTGTCCGATTTGAGCTTTCGCGCCATACTTGCCGATCCGGCCGGCTAAAGGTCTGCGAAACCTCAGCCGAAACATGGTCCGAACCACAGCAGGCCGGGCGCTCGCCACCGCCGGCCCGGGGGCGTGAGCAGTCAGCAGTCACCAGCCGGTCGGGGGTCGAGACACCGCCCTCGCAGACCGGGGCAGTCTGCGTTCCCAGCGGACGGTTCTCTACCGCTCCGGCCGGACTGATGACTGCTCACTGCTCACGCGTCGTCGCTGCTGTTGGCTGCTCGCCCGGGGTTGCACGAGCGCGAGTTACTGCTCGCGCGTGCTGCTCCACTCCTCCGCGAGTCGTTGCACCTCCTGCTTGAACAGCCTGCCGCGCTCCGCGTAGTCGCGGAACATGTCGAAGCTCGCGCACGCCGGCGCCAGCACCACGGCTCTCCCCGGCGCCGCAGCGGTGAACGCCGTCCGTACCGCGGCTCGCATGTCCGCGGCGTCGCGAACGGTCACGCGGGTGGACAGTGCGTCGCGGATCAGGCCGGCCGCCTCGCCGATCGCCACCACGGTCGCCCGGCGCGCGAGCAGGGCCTCCGTCAGGTCGCGGAAGTCGCCTCCCTTGAAGCGGCCGCCCAGGATCACGACGACGCCGTCGCCGAAGCTCTCGATCGCCCGGCGCGCGGCCTCGATGTTCGTCGCCTTGGAGTCGTTGACGAAGCGCACGCCGCCGATCTCCGCAACCGGTTCGAGCGCGTGCTCCAGCCCGGTGAACGCCGCCACGGCGCGGATCATCGCTGCGCTCTCCACGCCGGCGATCGACGCGACCGCCGATGCCGCCACCACGTCGGCGACCAGGTGCGGACCGATCAGACGGATCGCCGAGAGCGGCACGAGCGGCAGCTCGTCATCCCTCGTCCGCCGGACGATCGCTCCGCCGGCGACGACGACCCCTTCGCGGAGCCGGTCGCCGGCCGAGAAGAGCACGCGCTGCGCGCGCGGCTCGCCGGCGATGGCGAGCGACGGTGCATCGTCGGCATTCAGCACCGCCCAGTCCTCCGGCGCCTGGTTGGCGAAGATCCGCGCCTTGGCCTGCGCGTACTCCTCGACGCTGGCGTGGCGGTCGAGGTGATCGGGCGAGAAGTTGAGCAGGACCGCAATCCACGGCCGCAGCGTCTCGGTCGTCTCCAGCTGGAAGCTGCTGGCCTCGACGACGTGGATGGTGTCCGCCGTCGACCGCTCGACCTGCGCGCTCAGGGCGTGGCCGATGTTGCCGCCCACCAGCACCCGGTGGCCGCCGGCTTCGAGCATCCGACCGGTCAGCGTGGTCGTGGTCGACTTGCCCTTGGTCCCGGTGATGGCCACGAGCCGGCCGCGCAGCCAGCGCGACGCGAGCTCCAGCTCGCCGATGATCGGGACGCCGGCGCGCCGGGCCGCCTCGATCGCCGGCTGGTTGGCCGGTACGCCAGGACTCAGCACGATCAGATCGGCGCGCGCCAGCGTGGCCTCGCGATGGCCGCCGAGCTCGAGGCGGACACCCGCGCCGCGTAGCCGCGCCTCGTCGTCGATTCCGGCTTTCACGTCGGTGAGCGTCACCTTCGCGCCGCGGCGCACCAGCAGTTCGGCGGCGGCGATGCCGCTGCGCGCCGCGCCGACCACGGCGACCTGCCTCCCCCGTACAGAGAATGCTGCCGTGGTCATCGGAGTTTCAGGGTGGTGAGGCTGAAGAGCGCGAAGATGATCGCGCCGATCAGGAAGCGGGTGATCACCTTGGGCTCGCTCCAACCGATCAGCTCGAAATGGTGGTGCAGCGGCGCCATCTTGAAGACGCGCCTGCCGGTGAGCTTGAACGACGCCACCTGGATGATCACCGAGAGCGCCTCGAGGACGAACACCCCGCCCACGAGGACGAGCAGGAACTCCTGCTTGATCAGGATGGCGACCGTGCCGAGGGCGCCGCCCAGCCCCAGCGAGCCGACGTCGCCCATGAAGATCTCGGCGGGATAGCAGTTGTACCAGAGGAACGCGAGGCTGCCCCCGACCAGGGCGCCGCAGAAGATCGTCAGCTCCGAGGCGGCCGAGTTCAGCTTGAAGAGCTGCAGGTAATTGGCGAACTCCGCGTGCGTCGACACGTACGCCAGCGCGGTGAACGCCGCCGCCGCCACGGCGAAGACGCTGATCGCGAGGCCGTCCAGCCCGTCGGTGAGGTTCACGGCGTGCGTGGAACCGACGAGCACGAGCGCGGCAAACAGCACGTAGGAGTAGCCCAGCTCCGGGATCCAGTTCTTGAAGAACGGGAAGATGACGCGCGTCGCGTACAGCGGCGGGTTGAGGCTGGCCAGCACCAGGACCGCCGCGCCCACGCCGAGCGCGACGACCACAGTCCACGCCATCTTGAAGCGCGGGCGCAGGCCGTGGTGGTCGCGGCGCACGACCTTCAGGTAATCGTCGACGAATCCGATCGCGCCGAACGCCGCCGTGGAGATCATCGCGATCCAGATGAACGGATTGCGCAGGTTGGCCCAGAGCAGCGTGGGCGCGAGCACCGACGTCAGGATGAGCAGCCCGCCCATGGTCGGCGTTCCCGCCTTCGGCCGGTGCGTCGCCGGCCCTTCCTGCCGGATCACCTGCCCGATCTGGAAGTCGCGCAGCTTCCGGATCATGAGCGGCCCGAGCAGCAGCCCGAGGGCGAGCGCCGTCAGGCTGGCGGCGGCAGTGCGGAACGTGATGTAGTGCGTCACGTTGAGCACTGCGAGGCGGGGGCTCAGCGGGTACAGCAGTTCGTAGAGCAGGTGATAGAACATCAGGCGAACTCCGCCTTCAACCGCTCCACCACCAGATCGGTGCCGATGCCGCGCGACCCCTTCACGAGCACGAGGTCGCCCGGCCGCACGCGCTCGATCGCCACGCCCGCCGCGGCCTGCGCGTCGGCGACGGTCACGACCGCGCCGGCGGGGAGACCCGCGGCAACGGCGGCGTCGGCGAGGGCGCCCGCCGCCGCTCCGCCGACCGCACTCAGGATGTCGAGCACCGCCCCGGCGCGCTGGCCGCAGCGCCGGTGCAGCTCGAGGGCGTGCGCGCCCAGCTCCAGCATTTCCCCGAGCACGCCCACCTTGCGCGCACAGCCTCGCGCTGCGGCGATGGTGTCGAGCGACTGCGTCAGCGCCGCCGGGCTCGAGTTGTAGGAATCGTCGACGAGCGTGATCCCGCCCGGCAGCCGCAGCAGCTCGCCGCGATGGTGCGTCGGTCGCAGCGACGCCGCGCGACGGGCAATCTCGGGAAGCGGCACGTCGAACTGAATCGCCACAGCGGTGGCGGCGAGGACGTTCATCAGGTTCCCGGCGCCGAGCAGCGGCGTCTCGAAGTGCGCCTCCCCTGCCGGCGTCCGCACGTCCGCCTCGCTGCCCTCGAGCCCCCGCGGCGCGACGCGGATCGCGCGCACCTCGGCGCCGGCAGCGGTGCCGAAGCGAACGACCCGACCGGTAAATCGGCCGACCCGCGCCATCACCCGCTGATCGTCCGCGTTGGCCACGAGGACGTCGGACGGGCGGGCCGCCTCCAGGATCTCGGACTTCGCGTCGGCCACGGCGTCGGCGTCCGCGAAGAACCCGAGGTGCGCATCGCCGACATTCGTCCACACGCGAACCTCCGGCTCGGCGACACCGACGAGCGTCCGGATTTCGCCGGGATGGTTCATGCCCAGCTCGACGACCGCGATCTCGGGCCGCGCCCGCAGCTGGAGCAGCGACAGCGGCAGCCCGATGTGGTTGTTGAGGTTGCCCTGATTGCGAAACACTCGGTAGCGCGCGGCGAGAAACTCCGCCGCCGCTTCCTTGGTCGTCGTCTTGCCCGCGCTGCCGGTAATCGCCACCACCCTCGTGCCCGACTGGCGGCGCACCGCGCGCGCCAGATCCTGCAGCGCCCGCGTCGTGTCGCCCACCTCGATCAGTACGTCCGGCCGCCCTTCACCTGCCTGAAGGGCGGCCGGCGCACCTTCGACGACCGCGCCCATCGCGCCTTTCGCCAGCGCGTCGGCGAGGAACGCGTGGCCGTCGAACCGCTGGCCGCGGATCGCGACGAACAGATCGCCGCGCGCGAGCGTCCGCGTGTCGATCGAGACGTCGGCGATCTCTCGCCGCGCCTCGCCCGCGACCAGGCGGCCGCCGGTGGCGGCCGCGACATCCCCGGCGGTCAGCGACAGCGAGGTCACGCGCTTAGGACACCTTCGACGCCGCGCGGCGTCGCGCGAGGGCGGCGCGCGCCACTTCGATGTCATCGAAGGGCAGCACGCGGTCGCCGATGACCTGGTACTTCTCGTGTCCCTTGCCGGCGATGACGACCAGGTCGCCGGCCTGCGCCTCGCGCACCGCGCGCTCGATGGCCTGCTGGCGATCGACGATCGCGAGGTGGGGTGTCGCGCGGCGGTGCGGGCCCTTCGGCGGCACGCGATCGGGCGGCGTCACCAGTCCGCGCGTGACCTGGTCGATGATCTGCTGCGGGTCCTCCGACCGCGGGTTATCCGAGGTCACGATGACCAGGTCGCTCAGACGGGCCGCGACGGCGCCCATCAGCGGCCGCTTCGTCCTATCGCGGTCGCCGCCACAGCCGAAGACCGTGATCAGCCGCCCGGCGGCGAGCGGCCGCGCCGTCTCGAGCAGGTTCTTCAACGCGTCGTCGGTGTGCGCGTAGTCCACGACGACGCGCACGTCGTCGGGTGGGCTGGATGCGAGCTGAAAGCGGCCGGGCACGAGCGCCAGCTCCGCGATCCCCCGTTCGATCGCGCTGAACGGCAGATCGAGCGCCATCGCGGTCGCCGACGCGGCAAGGATGTTGTAGGCGTTCGGCCGGCCGACCAGCGCAGAGCCGACCCGGAGCCTGCCACGCGGAGTGCGGATCTCGAAGCGCAGGCCGTCGAGCGAGAACGACAGCGGCCCGGGCCGCACGTCGGCCGGTGCGTCGATCGCGTACGACACCGACCGCGGGGCGACGCGCACGAGATCGGCCCCGCGCCGATCGTCGAGGTTGACCACGGCAAGGCCGCCGGGCGGCAGCAGCTCGAACAGCCGCCGCTTCGCCGCGAAGTAGTCCTCCATGTCGCGATGGAAGTCGAGGTGGTCGCGCGTGAGGTTGGTGAACACCGCCGCCGCGAAGTGCAGGTGATCGGCGCGGCGGAGCGCCAGCGCGTGCGACGATACCTCCATCACGCAGGCGCGCGTGCCGCCAGCCACCATCTCCCGCAGCATGCGCTGCAGGTCCGGCGCCTCCGGGGTGGTCCGGGCAGCGTCCACCTCGCGGCCGCCGACGCGGTAGCCGACTGTTCCCACCAGGCCGCAGCTCACGCCTGCCGCCTCGAAGATCGACGCCAGCAGGTACGAGGTGGTCGTCTTGCCGTTCGTCCCGGTGATCCCGACGAGCACCAGATCGTGGCTGGGGTCGCGAGAGAACGCCGCGGCGAGCGCGGCCAGCGCCAGCCGCGCGTCCGGCACCTGCAGCCAGTACGCCGTCACACCCGCCGGCGGCGGCGACTCGGCGACGATGGCAATCGCGCCGCGCGCGAGGGCATCTCGCGCGAACGCCGCGCCGTCGGCCTGCAGCCCGCGAAGCGCGACGAAGACGGACCCGGCGGCGGCCTGCCTCGAGTCGTAGGCGAGCGACGTGACGCGAGCGTGCGCGGCGTCCGGCGGCGGCACCGCCACGGCACCGAACGGTGCCCGACCCTGCACCGCCACGAGCAACTCGGCGAGCGTCACTGCGGCGGCCCTCCAACCGGCAGGACAGCGGGAAGCACCGGCCGGCGACCGAGCGTCAGCACGCAGGTGCGGCCGGGCACGAGCGGCGTCCCGGGGTCGAGGGATTGATCGATCACGACCCCGCTGCCGTCGAGGCGCGGCACGATTCCGGCGCGCGACAGTACGCGCAGCGCCTCGCGTGCGCCAAACCCGCGCAGATCGGGCATCAGTCCCTCGGCCGCCGCGGCGACTCCCGGCGGCGCGAACGCGCCAGCGCTCGCGGAGGTGGGTTGCAGCTGCGCAGTCGCGTCGTCGCGGCGCGTCAGCAGCACGGGCGCCGGCGGCGCGAGCGTCCGGCCGACGCCGAGATGGCGCAGCGCCGCCTCGGCGATGCGCCGGAAGATCGGGGCGGCCACGACGCCGCCGTAGTAGCAGCTGCCGCAGCGCACGTTCGACATGTCGACGACCACGACGATGGTGAGGGCGGGCTTGCGGGAAGGCACGAACCCGACGAACGAGGCGTTGTAATCGTTGCGCGAGTAGCGGCCGTCGATCAGCTGCGCCGCCGTCCCGGTCTTGCCGGCAATCGTGTAGCCCTCGATTCGCGCCGCCTTCGCCGTCCCCCGCTCGACGACGCCCTCCATGATCGCGGTGAGTTCCGCGGCGGTGTCAGCCGTGATCGTGCGTCGCAGCACCCGCGTCGGCACCGTCACGCGCTGCGAGCCGCCGATGAAGGCGCGGACCACCCGCGGCTCCACCAGCTGTCCGCCGTTGGCGACCGAGCTCACGGCCGCCGCCATCTGCATCGCTGTTACCGCCACCTGGTAGCCCATCGACACCGACGCCAGCGCGCTGGCGTCGAGCCGGGCCGGGTGCCACACGAAGCCGGGGTTCTCGCCGCGGAAGTCCGGGGCAATCGCCTCGCCAAAGCCGAACCGGCTCACGTAACGGACCAGCCGCTCCGGACCGAGCCGCAGGCCGACCTTGATGGCGCCGACGTTGCTCGACTTGACGATCACGTCGGTGAACGACAGCACGCCGTAGCGGTGCACGTCGTCGATGACGCGGCTCCCGAAGGTGATGTGGCCCGGACTGCAGTCGATAGGCGTGTCGGGCACCGCCACGTCCTCGTCGAGCGCTGCCGAGGCGGTCACAACCTTGAAGGTCGACCCGGGCTCGTACTGGTCCTGCACGGCGCGGTTGCGACGCGCATCGTCGTCGGCGCGGGTGAACGCGTTGGGGTTGAACGTCGGCCAGTTGGCGAGCGCGAGGATCTCGCCGCTGTGCGGATCCATGATCACGGCGGAACCGGCGGCGGCGCGATGCTCCCGGATGCCGGCGCGCAGCTCGCGCTCCGCGATGTGCTGCAGGTATTGATCGAGGGTGAGCTCGATGCCCTCCCCGGCGGTGGGCGGCCGCTCCTCGCGGGTGACGACGGTGTGCCGGCGCGCGTCGGTCTGCACGAGCATCAGGCCCTCGCGCCCGCGGATGCGCGCGTCGTAAGTGCTCTCGAGCCCGGCAAGGCCCACGTTGTCAATGCCCACGTAGCCGAGGACGTGCGCGGCGAGCTCCTTCTTCGGGTAGTAGCGGCGGCTCTCCTTGAAGAACATGATGCCGGGCAGGCTCAGCGCGCGGATGCGGCGCACATCGTCGGGCGTCGCGACGCGACGCAGGTAGACGCCCTGGCGGTCGCGGCGCAGCTGGCGCGCCATCGTCTGCTGCTCCTGCGCCGAGCACGCCTCGAGCGCCTGGCACACGCGGCGGGCGACGTCGTCGGGATCGCCGATCTCGGTGGGGTCGGCGGCGATGGTGTCACCATCGACGCTGTAGGCGAGCACGCGGCCGTTGCGATCGAAGATCTCACCGCGCTTCGCGGCGGTGCGGATCTCGCGCATCTGCTGCCGGTTGGCCCGCGCCGTCATCTCCTCGTGCCGGAAGACCTGCAGGTAGACGAGCCGCGCCTCGATGGCGACGGTCCAGCAGCAGAACACCGCGGCGCAGACGAGCAGCCGCGAGCGGACGGTGGCGCGCCAGACGGCCGGCGTGCGCTCGCCGTCGCGCCGCGCGCGCGCCGCCGCCGCGCGCCACGTGCGAGCGGCGGCGCCCCACGCGGTCCGGAGTCTGCTGCCGTGCTCGTCCGCCACCGTTCCTCCTTCGCGCCCGGACCCTACCGGGCGGCGGCGACGATCGACCGGTCGGGCGGCGCCGCCGGCATGACCCGCTCGATCACGATGGCCTGGTCGCGCCCCGGCGCGACCAGATGCAGCTGCTCGATCGCCACCTGCTCGATCCGAGCCGGCGAGCGCAGCGTCTCGATCTCGAGCCGCAGGTGACGGTTGATTGCTTCCTCGGCGGCGCGCTCGCGCTGCACGCGCGCCATCGCCATGCCGTGGCGGAGCACCTCGAAGTGCTGCCACGCCGAGAACAGCAGCACCAGCACGAGCAGCACCCCGATCAGCGCCGAGCGCCAGAGCTGCCGCTGCCGCGCCTCGTCCACCTCGCGGACGATCGGGTTGTTGCGGATGTCCTTCTTGATCGCGTACTCGAAGTCCACCGCGCTCATGCGAGCCTCTCGATCACACGGAGCTTGGCGCTGCGCGCGCGGGCGTTCCTCGCCACTTCCGCCTCGTCCGGCACGAGCGGCTTGCGGGTCAGCACCCGCACCGCCACGCTGCCCGCGGCCAGCGCCCGGAACGCGTGTTTCACGATTCGATCCTCGAGCGAGTGGAAGGTGATGACCGCGAGGCGAGCCCCGGCCAGCAGCCGGCCCGTCGCCCGCGACAGGAACGTATCGAGGCCGTCGAGTTCGCGGTTCACCCAGATGCGCAGCGCCTGGAACGTGCGCGTCGCCGGATCGATACGCTGGTAGCCGCGGTGCGGCAGCGCCGAACGGACGATCTGCGCCAGCCGCCCGGTAGTCGCTACCGGCGCCTCCTCCCGCGCCCTGACGATGGCGCGCGCAATGCGCCGGGAATGGCGCTCCTCCCCGTACTTGAAGATCACGTCGGCCAGATCCGGGGCATCGGCCCGTGCGATCAGCTCGGCGGCTGTCGGCCCGGCACTGCGATCCATCCGCATGTCGAGCGGTTCGTCACGCCGGAAACTGAAGCCGCGGCCCGGCTTCTCCAGCTGCATCGAGGAAACGCCGAGATCGGCCAGGGCGCCGCCGATACCGGAGATGCCGCGGCTGTCGAGGACGTGCTCGAGGTCGCGGTAGTCGGCGTGCACGAGTTCGACGCGATCGCGCCACGCCTGCAGGGTGCCGGCCGCCAGCCGCAGCGCCTCCTCGTCGCGATCGAGCCCGAGCAGCCGATCCGCGCCGGCTTCGAGCAGCGCCCGGCTGTGCCCGCCGAGCCCGACGGTGCAATCCACGAAGAGGCCGCCACGGGAGGGCTGAAGCATGTGGACCGTTTCCTCAAGCAGGACCGGAGCGTGCGCAGCCATCGCCGTCAGACGCCGAACTCCGCGAGGGCCTTCTGATCCTCGACGGTGAACGGATCGGCCTGGAGCTTCGCGACGAACCGCTCGTGGTTCCACACCTCGAGAAAGTCGTAGTGGCCGAGCACGTCCACCGTCCCGCTCATGCCCGCGCGCTCCCGCAGCCTGGGGTGGATCACGACGCGACCCTGACCGTCGATCTCGGCACCCTGGCCGAAGAAGTTGACGCGCTCCAGAAACTTGCCGCGCGATGGGTGCGACGAGGGCGCTTTGGCGAGCCGCTCCTCGAGGGCCACCCAGACCGGCATCGGGTAGATGCGCACCGATTCGCCCCACAGGCTGGTCACGAACACGTCGCGGCCGTGCTGCCCCTCGATGAGGTGGCGGAAAGCGTTCGGGATCTTGAGCCGCCCCTTGTCATCGATTTTGGCGGGCTGGTTCCCCCGCAGAACGGCGGTTGACTCCACTTAGCTCCAGAAATTTCCACGAGAATAGTAGAGAACGGACTTCCCGATGTCAACCGCAAAAGCTAGAACACGTGGAAGTTACGCCTAACTTTCGCCATGGCGAAAGTCGCGGCGAATGCCATGGTTCAGTTGCGATGGCGTGCTAGCATGTGCAGATCTGGCGGGCAGCCGACGGCCCGGCTTCCGGCCGGGTCCTGAGTATGCTGCGCGCAGGCCTGATCGGGTTCCCGTCCACGGGCAAAACCGCTCTGTTTCAGTTGCTGACCAGCTTTCGCGAGGCCCATCATCGGCCGACGGGAAAGGCCGAGGCGAACGTCGGCGTGTCGCGCGTCCCGGACGAACGTCTGGACCGGCTGACCGCGCTGTTCAAGCCGCGCAAGCACGTGCCCGCGACGGTCGAGTTCGCGGACCTTGCCGGCGTCGCAGGGGGCAAGGGCGGTGCTCAGGCCCTGGTCGACGTCGCCGCGTTTCGCAACGCCGACGCCCTTCTGCACGTGGTCCGCCTGTTCAAGGATCCGTCCGTTCCGCACCCGGCAGGCTCGGTCGATCCGGCGCGCGACGTGCGCGCGATGGAAGACGAGGTGATTCTCGCGGACCTCGGGATCGTCGAGCGACGGCTCGAGCGGCTCGAGCGCGAACTCAAGAAGGCACCCACGCCCGAGTTGCGCCGGGAACGAGACGTCCTCACCCGCTGCCGCGCCGCTCTCGAGGAGGCGCGCCCGCTGCGAGCCCTCGCGCTCGAACCCGACGACGCGAAGCGCCTCCGCGGGTTCCAGTTCCTGTCCGCCAAGCCGCTGCTGCTGGTGCTGAACCTGGACGAGGCCGACCTGCCCCGCGCCGACCAGGCGGTGTCGCTGGCCGGCCTCGACGAGTTCATGTCCGGAGCCGCCACTCGCGCGGTTCCCATCTGCGCGAAGATCGAGCTCGAGATCGCGCAGCTGGACGAGGTCGATGCACGCGCGTTCATGGCCGACCTGGGCCTGCGTGAATCGGGCCTCGACCGCGTGATCCGCGCCAGCTACGACCTGCTCGGCTACATTTCGTTCTTCACCGTCGGCGAGGATGAGTGCCGGGCGTGGTCGATCCCGCGGCATACGCCGGCACAGCTCGCCGCCGGCGAGATCCACACGGACATCCAGCGGGGCTTCATCCGCGCCGAGGTGGTGCGCTACGAGCACCTGGTCGCACGCGGCTCGATCGCGGCGTGCCGCGAGCACGGCGAGCTCCGCCTCGAGGGCAAGGACTACGTCGTGGTGGACGGCGATGTGATTAACTTCCGCCATGCGACGTAGGGCGGCAGCAGGCCCGGGCAGCCGCTGACGGCACCATCACAGGGCACGGCGCGCGATGGCGATCCGCACGATTCTCGTTTGCGAGGCGCAGGTGCCGTTCGTGCACGGCGGCGCCGAGCTCCACGTGCGCGGGCTGGTGCGCGAGCTGCGCGCGCGCGGCTACGAAGCGGAGCTGGTCAGCGTGCCGTTCAAGTGGTACCCGAAGGAGGAGATCCTCCCGCACGCCGCGGCCTGGCGGCTCCTGGATCTGAGCGAAAGCAACGGCCGTCCGATCGACTTGGTGATCGCGTCGAAGTTCCCGACCTACTTCGTCCGCCATCCGCGCAAGGTCGCCTGGTTGATACACCAGTACCGCGCGGCGTACGAGCTGTGCGGAACGCCGTACAGCGACTTCCAGCATACCGAGCTCGACGTCGGCCTGCGCGATACGCTGATGCGACTTGACACGGAGATGCTCGGCGAGTGCCGGGCGATCTTCACGAACGCGAAGAACACCGCCGCGCGCCTGGCGAAGTTCAACGGGCTCGCCGCCGAGCCGCTCTATCATCCCTCGCGGCTGGCGCCGCGGCTGAAGCCTGGCCCGTACGGCGATTACGTGCTCGCCGTGGGACGGCTCGAATCGGTGAAGCGCGTCGCGCTCGCGGTCGAGGCGCTGGCGCACGCGCCCGGCGTCCGCCTGTGCGTCGCGGGAGAGGGCACGCAGCGCGAGAACGTCGAGCGCGCAGCGCAGGCGGCCGGCGTCGCCGAGCGCGTCGCCTTCCTCGGCACGGTCGGCGACGACGATCTCGTGGAGCTGTACGCCGGCGCGCTGGGTGTCGTGTATCCCCCGTTCGACGAGGACTTCGGCTACGTCACGCTCGAGGCCTTCCTCGCGCGCAAGCCGCTCGTCACGTGTCGCGACTCGGGCGGGCCAAACGAGTTCGTGGTCGACGGGGTCAACGGGTTCGTCTGCGATCCCCACCCCGAATCGGTCGGCCAGGCGATCGGCCGGCTGGCCGCCGACCGGGGGCGCGCCGCGGCGATGGGAGACGCCGGCTACGAGGTGGCCCGGACAATCACCTGGGACGGCGTCATCGAGAAGCTGGTCGTGCCATAATTGCCGCCGACCGCGACCGCGTTGAAAAAGCTCATCATCCAGATCCCGTGCCTCAACGAGGCGGCGACGCTCGGGGCGACGCTCGCGGACTTGCCGAGGAGCGTCCCGGGGATCGACGTCATCGAGGTGCTGGTCGTCGACGACGGGTCGAGGGACGGCACGTCGGAGGTCGCCCGGCGGCTGGGCGTCGACCACCTCATCCGGCTGACGCGCAACAAGGGACTGGCGGCGGCGTTCATGGCGGGGATCGACGCCAGCATCAAGCAGGGCGCCGACTTCATCGTCAACACCGACGCCGACAACCAGTACGCCGGCCACGACATTCCCCGGCTGCTCGGGCCGCTGCTGCGCGGCGAGGCGGACATCGTCATCGGCGACCGCAATCTCGCCGAGCTGCAGCACATGACGTGGCCGAAGCGGCAGCTGCAGCGGCTGGGCAGCTGGGTGGTGCGGCAGGTCTCGAACACCAGCGTCCCGGACACGACCAGCGGGTTCCGCGCCTACACGCGCGAGGCGGCGCTGCGCATGACCATCGTGTCGGAGTTCTCCTACACGCTCGAGTCGATCATCCAGGCGGGCAAGAAGCGCATGGCGATCGCGCACGTGCCGGTCGCCACCAACGCCCGCACGCGCGAGTCGCGCCTGTTCGACAGCCTGTTGTCCTACGTGAAGCGCTCGGCGGCGACCATCGTACGCATCTACACGATGTACGAGCCGCTCAAGGTGTTCACCTACCTGGGCATCACCATCTTCGGGGCGGGCTTCCTGCTCGGGCTGCGGCTGGTCTACTACTACTTCCAGAACGAGGTCTGGAAGCACAGCACCTCTGCGATTGCCGCCGCCGTGCTGATGATCGTCGGCTTCCAGGTGCTGGTGATCGGACTGCTGGCCGACGTCATCTCGGGCAACCGCAAGCTCCTCGAGGACGTCGTCTACCGCATCCGCACGCTGGAGTCGCCGGAGCGCCGCGAGGTGGAACGCCCACGCGTGACGCAGGCCGCCGGCGGAGAGCGCTGAGTGGCCGACCCGTCGTCGGTTTCCGTCGTCATCCCCGCCTACAACGAAGAGGACGTGATCGGCGAGGTGGTCGCGAAGCTGGTGGCCGCCGGACCCTGGCACGAGATCGTCGTGGTCGACGACGGCTCGAGCGATGCGACGGCGGCGCGCGCGGCGGCCGCCGGCGCCAGCGTCGTCCGCCATCCCTACAACAAGGGGAACGGCGCGGCGGTCAAGAGCGGCATCCGCAGGGCCACCGGCGAGTACGTGCTGATCATCGACGGCGACGGCCAGCACCAGGCGGCCGACGCACGCCGGCTGGTCGGGCGCCTGGGCGACTACGAGTTGGTGATCGGCGCGCGGCCGACCGCCACCCAGGCCACGCAGGCGCGGCGGTTCGGCAACGCCGCGCTGAACCGGCTGGCGAGCTACCTCACCGGCCGCGAGATCCCGGACCTGACCTCGGGATTCCGTGCCGCCCGCCGCGAGCAGCTGCGGGAGTTCCTCCACCTTCTCCCCAACGGCTTCTCCACGCCGACGACGACGACCCTGGCGTTCATCAAGGCGGGCTACAGCGTCGCCTTCGAGCCGACCGACGCGCGCCCGCGCGTCGGGACGTCGAAGATCCGGCTGGCGCGCGACGGCGCGCGGTTCCTGGTGATCATCCTCAAGATCGTCACCCTCTTCAGCCCGCTTCGCGTGTTCGTGCCGATCAGCCTCGTATCGTTCGTCGTCGGCGCAATCTACGCGCTCTGGACGATTGCCACACAGCGTCACGTCACGAACACGTCAGTGCTGTTGATCACTCTCGCCGTCGTGATCTTTCTGGTCGGGTTAGTCTCGGAGCAGATCTCGGCGCTGCGATTCGAAGGACGCCAGTGAGACGGCCTCGGCAGCCTCACGCGCGGTGACGACCCGGCCGCTGAAATGCGTGAGGATCCTGTCGACTGCGTCGAGCATCCATTGACCGGTATGCCGGTGGAAGACCGACTGCCGCCACCCGCCTTGGGCCGCCGCGGGCATCGGCGCGACCTCCCATGGATGAAAGTAGAAACCCGTGTCGCCCGTCCGGATGCGGTAGCGAAGTGTGGTGAAGGTCCAGTGGAAGCCGAAAACGCGGGTGAAAATGCCGGATCCCGCGGAGAGTCTGATCACTGGAAACGAGGGCAGCGGCAGCTCCAGAAGACGTGCCGTGCCGGGCTTCGCAACGTCGTCATAACTCGGGTGATAGGGATGGTGCGGGGCGCGCGCCCAGCCGCGGTACTTCCCACCGATTGGTCGCGACACGCAGACAGTCGTGTCGTACAGGAACCCGCGCATTTCCAGCACGTGCGTCGCCCAGGGCTCGTAGACGAGGTTCGGGGCCCGATATCCTACGGGCCACTGCCCGGTGACCTCCATGAGAAGCTGGACCGCCCGATCCAGCTGGGCGGCAAATTCTTCGGGGCCGAGGACGGTCATGTCCACATGGTGCAGTCCGTGGCATCCGATCTCGTGCCCCTCACTGGCGATCTCACGCACCAGGTCCGGATACCACTCTGCGACTTCGCCCAGCACAAAGAACGTGCAGTGAATCCGGTGTCGGCGGAAGAGCGAGAGCAGGGCTCTCGTAGGAGGAATCAGGTCGCCGGCGGGCCGGTCGGTGCCGTACAGAGTACGGAACAGCGCCTTCGTGTCGGGAACGGACCGCGTTTGTACGCCCTCGGTCCAGCGCCGCGAGTGGAACCACTCATCGAGATCGACCGAGACGACGAGATTGTGAGCATCGGACACGGGCTGGGGCTGCGTCACGAGCGGCGAAAAGCCATGACCGTGAAAGAGTGGCCGGCGATACGGGCCGTTTCGGCAAAACCGGCGGACCGCATGATAGCCGCCACCGAATCAGGCGAATGGTAGTGCAGGTAGAAGTGCTTGAGGCGTGCCAGCGTGTACCTCAGCCATCGCCGCCACCAGGGACCACGCGTGTCGCAGATGATCACCAGCTCACGGGTCGCAGCGGCGGCCTTCGTGAGAATCGGCGAAAGATCGCTGTAGTACTCGATCACGCCGATCATCATCGAGACAGCCGCCGCCGGGATCGGCTGAGTGACGACATCATGGACCTCGAAACGGACGCGATCGGTGAGTCCGGCGCGCTCGCTCTCTCGCCGCGCGATCGAGACCATCTCGGGTGACACATCGAGGCCGGTGACCGTTGCCCCGAGCCGCGCCGCGAGCAGTGACACCTCACCCGAACCGCTGCCGAGATCGAGGACGGATTTCCCTGCGACGCCATGTTTCCCGAGCAGGTCAGCCACGATCGCGGTGCGAGTTTCGAATGTCTTCCGGCGAAAGAGGCGGTTGATCGCGCGGTGGAGACGGTCGCGGCCCGTCCCTTCGAACGCGCGGTGATAGTCCTCGGCAAAGCTGCCGAAGTAGCGACGCGAAACCTCGACCTCTCTCTCAACAGACACACGTGGAGACACGGTCAATCACGATAACGCACGCGCGAAGCAAAGCCAACAAACCACGGTCATCCGCACGAAGACGCAGAGCGCAGCCGTCTGGTGCCCACGAGTTGTGGTAGGCTGGCGCTGACCGAGCATAAGCGGCTTGGATTTCACAGGCGGGTGGACGCATGAAGCACAGATTTCGCCTGCCGCTGCCAATTCCAACGACATAGCTGCCATCTTCGGTGTCCAGATGGAGGTCGGTTCACGGCCGCTACCTGATCCTTCTCGTATGCGCGGGCTTGGTACTGCGGCTCGCATTTGCGCTGCTGTACTGGGTCGATAAGCCGCTCACGCACGACGAGCGAGAGTACCTGGCGCTGGCCCGCAGCGTCGCCGCGGGGCGCGGCTTCACCTATGAACCCGCGGAGCCGGCGGGCACTTCCCAGCAGTTCGGCCGCGCTCCCGGCTATCCCCTCTTCCTTGCCATCCTCGGCGTGCCCGACTCGGACGTGCGCACGCCTACCCGCGTGAAGGTGGCGCAGTCCCTGCTGGGCGCCGCGGTCGTGTGGCTGGTCGCGCTCATCGCCTGGCGCACGCGGGGCAGCCGGGCCGCCGTCGCTGCGGCGGCGATCGCGGCCGTGTATCCGCCACTGGTCTGGATGTGTGCCTACGCCCTCAGCGAGACGCTGTTCAGCCTCGTGGCGCTCGCCGCCGTCGCCGTGCTCGACGCGGCGATGCTACGCGCCCGTCTCCATCGCGCGGGCGCGGCGGGCGTCATCGGCGCCGGTCTGCTCGCGGGAGGCGCGACGCTCGTGCGCCCGGTGATGCTCTTCTTCCTGCCGCTCGCGCTGCTCTGGATCCTGCGCCGCCGGGCGGCGCTCGCGGTGGCCTTCCTCGCCGCGGCGCTCGCTGTGATCCTCCCGTGGACGGCGCGCAATTACCGGGTGTACGACCGGTTCGTCCTGGTGGCCTCGGAAGGGGGCGTGACGTTCTGGACGGGCAACCACCCGCTGGCGCGAGGCGACGGCGATCTCGCCGCCAACCCGGAGGTGAAGGAGGCGGAACTGGAATTCCGCCGCCGTCACACCGGCCTCACCGCCGAGCAACTCGAACCGCTGTACTACCGCGACGCGCTCCGCCGGATTGCCGATCGGCCGGGGTGGTGGCTGACGCTGCTGGCGCGCAAGGCGTTCTACACCGTCGTGCCCGCGGGCCCGTCGTATACGCTACACTCCTGGAGGTACCTCGTGGCCGCTGTCGGGTCATACGTCCTGCTTCTGCCGTTCGCGGTCGCGGGTGTGCGGCACGTGTGGCGGAGCGAGACGCGGCCGACGGCGCTGCTGCTCGCTGCCGCCGCGGTCCTGCTTGCCGGCCTGGTGTTCTTTCCCCAGGAACGGTTCCGCATTCCCGTGCTCGACCCGACGCTGATCGTGTGCGCCGCCGCATGGGGCGCCGCACGCCTCGAACGCGCATGAACGTCCTCGTCGTTGTGCCGACCTACAACGAGCGCGACAACCTGCCGGTGCTGGTTCGCGCCGTGCTCGCACACGACGGCTTCCGGATGCTGATCGTGGACGACGCCTCGCCAGACGGCACCGGCGCGCTGGCCGACACGCTGGCGGCCCAGCATCCCGGGCGCATCGATGTCGTCCACCGATCGGGCCCGCGCGGGCTCGGGCGCTCCTACGTGGACGGCCTGCAGCGCGCCATCGCGATGCAGGACGTGGATCTCGTCTTCCAGATGGACGCCGATCTTTCGCACAACCCCGAGCACATGCCCGCGATGGCGGACGCGGCAGCGGATCACGACCTCGTCATCGGGTCGCGCTATGTGCACGGCATCAGCGTCGTGAACTGGCCGCTGCGCCGGATCTTTCTCAGCACGTTCGCCAATCAGTACATCCGCACGATTACCGGGCTGGGTACGAAAGACTGCACGAGCGGCTTCCGGTGCTGGCGCCGGGAGGCGCTGGCGCGGCTGCCGATCGGGCGCCTCGTGTCGGACGGCTACGCGTTCCTGGTCGAGATGCTGTTCGAGGCTCACCGACGCGGCTATCGCATTGCCGAAGTGCCGATCATCTTCATCGAGCGGCGGCAGGGGCAGTCGAAGGTGCTCAGCGCCGGCTTCATGGAATCGCTCGTCATGCCGTGGCGGCTGACGCTGCGCCGGCGCCGGCCCTGAGCCATGGCTGAAGTCGTCGTCATGGTGACGACCTCCTACCCCCGGTTTCCGGGGGACAGCGTCGGTACCTTCCTCGAGCCGATTGCCAAGGCGGTCGCCGCGCGAGGCCACCAGGTCCACGTGGTCGCCCCGTGGCACCCCCGCGTCCATCGGGCCGATTGCGAGGACGGCGTGCGGTTTCACTTCTACCGCTATGCCCCGCTGCGATCGCTCTACGTCTTCGGCTACGCCGCCGCGATGCGCGACGACGTCGCGCTGCGCTTCGCCGCCTGGGTCGCCGCGCCGCTGGCGCTCGCGGCTGGATGGCGAGCGGCCCGGCGGGTCGCGCGGCGCGAGCGCGCCACCATCATGCACGCGCACTGGGTCATCCCCGGCGGCGTGACCGCAGCGCTCGCCGCACCCCGGCTTCCGCTCGTGGTCAGCCTGCACGGATCCGACGTCTACGTGGCGGAGACCGTGGGGCCGGCACGGTTCGCGGCTCGGCAGGCCTTCCGCCGCGCCGGGTTCGTCACCGCGTGCAGCGACGACCTCGCGCGCCGAGGCGTGGCGCTCGGCGCGGATCCGGCGCGCCTCGAGACCGTGCCGTACGGGGTGGACGTCGATCGGTTTCATCCGGATCCATCCTCGCGCGCCGAGTTGCGGGAGCGGCTCGGCGCGGCCGGCCGCCCGGTCGTCTTCGCTGCCGGACGGCTGGTGAAGAAGAAGGGCTTCGAGTACCTCATCGACGCGATGCGCGACGTGCCGTCGGCCGTGCTCGGCGTCGCCGGCGAGGGCAGCCTCGAGCACGAGCTCCGCGCGCGCGCGGCGACGGCGGGTGTCGCGCCGCGCGTGCGCTTCCTCGGAAACCTCCCGCAGGACCGCGTCGCCGCCTACCTCGGCGCCGCCGACATCGTGGTTGCGCCTTCGGTGCGCGACGAGGGGGGGAACGTCGACGGGCTGCCCAACGTCGTGCTGGAAGCGCTTGCCTCCGGCACGCCGCTCGTGACCACCGGCGCGGGCGGGATCGGCGCCGTCGCGCGGCCCGACCAGACCGCCTACGTCGTCCCCGAGCGCGATCCGGCGGCCCTCGCCGCCGCGATCGAGCGTGCGCTGGCCGACCCCGCCGGGGCGCGGCGGCTCGCGGAGGCGGCGCGCGCGCTGGTGCGCGAAGCGTTCGGATGGGAACGCGTGGCGCGCCGCTTCGAGCACGCCTACGGGTGCGCCCTTGCCTTCACGTCCGCCCGACGCTAGCATTTAGCGTCCACTTCATGCCGCAGTCCACGGACCGGAGGCCGGGGCTCAGCGTGTTCTTTCCCGCCTACAACGACAGCGGGACGATCGCGAGTCTGGTCATCACTGCCCTGCAGAGCGCGCGTCGGCTGACGCCCGACCTCGAGGTCATCATCGTGAACGACGGCAGCGCCGACGCGACGGCGGCGATCGCCGACGAGCTCGCGCGCACCTATCCCGAGGTGCGGGTCGTGCATCACGAGCGCAACCGCGGCTACGGCGGCGCGCTGCGCAGCGGCTTCGCGGCGGCGACGCGAGAGTTCGTCTTCTACACCGACGGCGACGCGCAGTACGACCCGGCGGAGATGGCGCTGCTCTGGCGGCGGCTCGACGACCGCGTCGATCTCGTGAACGGCTACAAGATCAGCCGCTCCGATCCGCTGCACCGCATCGTCATCGGCCGCCTCTATCACCACTCCGTGAAGCTGCTCTTCGGCCTGAAGGTGCGCGACGTCGACTGCGACTTCCGCCTGATGCGGCGCTCGATCTTCGAATGCGTCCGCCTGGAGAGGGACAGCGGCGTCATCTGCCTGGAGATGATGAAAAAGATCCAGGACGCCGGCTTCCGCATCGCCGAGGTGCCGGTGCACCACTATCACCGCGCGCACGGGCGGTCGCAGTTCTTCAACTTCCCCCGCCTGGCGAAGACCGCCGCCGACGTCGCCCGGCTCTGGGTGTCCCTCGTCGTCCGCCGCGAGCACCTGCGCCAGCGCCCGGCGACCGCGGCGACGGGCGCCGCGTCGTCGCGCGCCCGAGATCGCGCATGACCGCCGCCGCGCGCGGCGACTACCGCGGTTTCTACGACGGCCGGCGCGTCATGATCACCGGCGGCCTGGGGTTCATCGGCAGCAATCTGGCCCGCCGCCTCGTCGATCTCGGCGCACGGGTACTGATCGTCGACTCGCTGCTCCCCGACTACGGCGGCAACTTGTTCAACATCGACGGCGTCGCCGATCGCCTCGCGCTGAACATCGCGGACATCCGGATGGACAGCACGATGAACGTGCTGGTCCGCGACCTCGACATCATCTTCAACCTCGCCGGTCAGGTCAGCCACATCGACAGCATGGTCGACCCGCACACCGACCTCGAGATCAACTGCCGTGCGCAGCTGACCATGCTCGAGTCGTGCCGGCGGCACAACCGTGCCGTCCGCGTGGTCTACGCCGGCACCCGCCAGGTGTACGGACGGCCGGAGCGTCTGCCGGTGGACGAGCGTCACCTCGTGCACCCGGCGGACATCAACGGCATCAACAAGGCGGCCGGCGAGTACTACCACCTGCTCTACAACAACGTCTTCGGCGTGCGCGCCTCGTCGCTGCGCCTCACCAACGTCTACGGCCCGCGGCAGCTGATCAAGCACAACCGCCAGGGCTTCATCGGGTGGTTCATCCGCCTCGCCATCGAGGACGGCGAGATCCAGATCTACGGCGACGGCTCCCAGATGCGCGACTTCGTCTACGTGGACGATGCCGCCGACGCGTTCCTGCGCGCCGGCGCCCTCGACGGCTGCGACGGCGAGGTCTTCAACGTCGGCGGGGACGAGCCGGTCAGCCACCGCGATCTCGCCGCGCTGCTCATCGAGATCGCCGGCTCCGGCCGCGTCCGCTGCGTCGCGTGGCCGCCGGAGAAGCAGCGCATCGACATCGGCAGCTTCTATTCCGACTCGTCGAAGTTCCGGCGTGCGACCGGCTGGGCGCCGGCGGTGAGCCTGCGCGAGGGGCTGCGGCGCACCGTCGACTACTATCGCGCGCACTACGACCGCTACGTCGAGCGCGAGGCCCCGGCGTGATTCCGTTCCTGGAGCTCGCGCTGCACGAGGACGCGGCGGCGGTGCGGGCCGCGATCGACCGCGTGATCGGCCGCGGCTGGTACGTCCTGGGACCCGAGGTGGAGGCGTTCGAGGCCGAGTTCGCCGCCGCGACGCGCTCGGCGCACGCCGTCGCCGTCGGCAACGGCACCGACGCCATCGCAATCGCGCTGCGCGCCGCAGGGATCCGGCGCGGTGACGAGGTGATCACCTCGCCGCTCACCGCCACCTTCACCGCGCTGGCGATCGTCATGGCGGGCGCGCGCCCGGTGTTCGCCGACCTCGATCCCTCGAGGCTGACGCTCGACCCGGACGCGGCTGCCGCAGCGGTGACGTCGCGCACGGCGGCGATGGTCCCGGTCCACCTGTATGGCCAGGCCGCCGACATGCCGGCGCTCGCGCAGGTCGCCGGGCGCCACGGCCTCGCGATCGTCGAGGATTGCTGCCAGGCTCACCTCGCGACCTGCGGCGGCCGGCCGGTGGGCACGTTCGGCGCGGCCGCGGCTTACAGCTTCTACCCGACGAAGAACCTCGGCGCGCTCGGCGATGGCGGCGCGCTGACGACCGCCGATGCCGCCGTCGCCGCACGGGCGCGGCGCCTGCGCCACGGCGGACAAACGGTGACCTACCGCCACGAGGAGCTCGGCGTGAACTCCCGGCTCGACGAGATGCAGGCCGCGGTGCTCCGGGCGCGGTTACCGCTGCTGCCGGCATGGACAGCGGCGCGCCGTTCGCTCGCGACCGCATACCGGCGCGCCCTCGATGGCGCGGGCGACCTCCAAGTACCGCCCGAGCTGGATCCGGGTCACGTCTACCACCTGTTTCCCGTGCTCAGCGACCGCCGCGACGTGATGCTCGCACGCCTGAAGGCGGCCGGCGTCGGCACGCTCATCCACTATCCCGTCGCCGTGCCTCGGCAGCCGGCCATGGCCGGCCTGCATCCGGCGAGCTGCCCGATTGCCGACCGGGTGTGCGGCCGGGTGTTCTCGCTGCCGCTGCATCCGCATCTTCCGCGCGATACCGTCGACCGCGTGGCCGCCGCGCTCGCGCAGGAGTGACGGCGTGCTCCGGGCGGCGACCAGAGCGGCGGCAGTGGCCCTCTTCGGCGCAATGGCGGGTGCGCTCTGCCTGACGATCGCCTTCGGCCGTCAGCCCGGTCTCGACCTGGACATGGACCGCGATCTGCCGCCGGTCGTCTCGGGGCTGTATCCGCCGGAGCGGGTCGACGATCTCACGTTTGCCTGGACCGCCGGCCGCACGCAGGTGGCGCTCGACGGCGCCGATCGGCGCGTGGCGTGGGTCTGCCGCGCGCGCTTGCGCGGCGGCCGCGCCGCGCCGCTGCCGCAGCCCACGGTCGACGTCGCGATCGACGGCATCCGCGCCGCCTCGGTCACCGCGAGCAACGACTACCAGGAAGTCGAGGTCACGGCACCGCCCCGCGAGCGCGACGGCCTGGTTCTCACGCTGATTGCCGCGCCGACGGTCGTGCCAGGTCCGCAGGACCGTCGTGAGCTCGGGGTGCAGATCGATCGCCTGGGCTGCAGTCCGGGCGGCGACGAGATCGCGCTGCCGCCACGACGGACCATGCTGCACGCCAGCGTGGCGGCGGCGGCGTTCGGGGCGATGCTGGCACTGCTCGACATCACGGCGGTCGCCGCCGTCGGTGCCACCATCCTCATTGCAGCCGCCCAGGCGCTCTTGCTCGGCACCGGCGCGGCGCCCTTCGGCGGCTACAGTGCACACGCCCTGCGGCTCGCCGCGGCCATCAGCGTCGGGATGTTCCTCTGCTCGTTCCTGATTGAGCGGGTCACCGCGCGACGTCTTCGCAACACCGCCCGGTTCGTGGTCGCATTCGCGGCGGCGGTGCTGTACCTGAAGCTGCTCGGGCTCCTACATCCCTCGAAGATGCTGATCGACGCGGTATTCCAGGCGCACCGCCTCGAATGGGTCCTTGGCGGCCGCTACTACTTCACCCAGCCGATGCCTGGAGGCGTCCAGTTCCCGTACGCCATCGGGTTGTACGTGGTGGCGGCGCCGTGGTCGCTGCTGACGAAGGATTACGTGACCCTCTTGCGGGTCGTGGTCTGCGTCACCGAGGCCGCGGCCGGCGCGCTTCTCTATCCGGCCATCGTCCGCGTGCGCGGAGACAGGTTGGAGGGCGCGGTCGCGGCGGCGCTCTTCGGCCTCGTCCCCATGGCCTTCTTGTTCACGGGGAACGCGAACCTGACGAACGTGTTCGGCCAGTCGGTGGCGTGCATGGCCGTCGTCGCCGCCGTGCTGCTGGCCCTGCAGTCCGGCCGGCCCCGGGGCGTGGTCGCGCTCACCGCGGTGACCGCGGTGGCGTTCCTGTCGCACGTGAGCACGTTCGCGATCCTGACGGTGACACTGGTCGTGCTCGCCGCGCTCTACCACTGGCGTGGCGGTCCGGCGCTCCGCAGTCCGGCGCGGCGCGTCCTCGCCGCCACTGCCGTGGCCGCGTTGCTGTCGGTCGCGCTCTACTACGGGCACTTCACCGAGGTGTACCAGCGCGCCTTACGCGTGCGCGCGACGGCCACGTCGACACAGGTGCCCGCGACCGCGCCGGCGCCCGCCGCACCGCAGAACATCCCGACGCTGGCCGGGCGGACCGTTGAAGCGATGAGGCTCACGGTGCAGGCGGTCGGATGGCCGCTGCTGCTGCTGGCGGCACTCGGCGTGCGGCCGTTCTGGCGCGGCGGCAGCCGCGACCGGCTCGCGTGCGCCGTGGGGGCATGGAGTGTCGCCTGCCTGGTATTTCTCAGCGTGGGGTTGATGCGCGTCGACCCACAGTACCAGCGATACTCGTTCGAATTCGTCGGGCGGGTCGCCTTCGCCACCTACCCGGCCGCGGCGGTGCTCGGCGGGTACGGCGCCGTCTGGGCGTGGCGTGCCGGCCGCGTGGCCAGGATCGCCTCCGCTGGGTTGCTGCTTTCCGCGATCATCGTGGGTGCCCGGAGCTGGCTACGGTGGCTACAGTGAGTCGACCCGTACGCCCTGCCCGGATCCGGCGCGGCGCGGCGTTCCTCCTGATCCTGGCGGTGCAGTTCGCGATCTTCGAGGCCGCACTGCGCGTCTGGGGCAGCTCCGAGGCGGCGCCGGCGTTCCAGGGCCTCTTCATGCAGGATCCAGACGTCGGTTTCCGGCTCAGGCCGGGAGCGCGCACACGCTATGGCACCGTCGAGTTCGAAACCGACATCGCCATCAACCATGCCGGGGTCCGCGACGACGAGGAGCTCGGCCCGAAGCCGCCCGGCGAGCGCCGCATCGTGATACTCGGCGACTCGCTCGTCCTGTCCGTGCAGGTCCCGTTCGAGCAGACGTTCGGCGAACGGCTCGAGATGCGCCTGAATGCGCGGCCGGGACTGAACCGGTACCGTGTGATCAATGCGGGCGTCCAGGGGTACGGACCTGTGCAGGAGCTGTTGTTCTTCCGGAAGCTGGCGGCTTCGCTCGACCCGGACGTCGTGCTGGTCTCGGTGTTCGTCGGCAACGACGCCGAGGAGGCGTTCTCGTCGCGATCGTTGTTGAACCGCGCGCAGCAGCCGCCGGTCGAGGCGCTGCGCGAGACCCTGATGAACAGCATCCGCCGGACCGTCCGCCGCAGCATGGTCCTCCAGGTCCTGCGGCTGCGGCTCACGTCGGTGACCGACCGGTTCACGACCGCAGTGGTCCCGCCGGAGCCGCCGCTCCAGAGCTACGCCGCCGTGCCGGCGCCGCGGATCGAGGAAGGCCTCGCGATCGCGCGGGAGTGCGTGCGCGGCATCGCCGCGCATGCGGCCACGCTCGGCGCGCGCACCGGCGTGCTGCTGATGCCGGCGCGCTTCCAGGTGGATGACGCCGACTACGGACGCCTGAAGAGCGGCGTCGAGCAGGCCGGCGGGCAGCTGCTGCGCGACGCCGCGACTGAACGGTTCGTGTCGGTGCTCGCCGGCCTCGGCCTTCCGATGATCGATCCGCTGCCCTCGCTGCGCGCCGCGCCCCCCGGCCCCGACCTGTTCTTTCAGCGCAACGTCCACTTGACGCCGCGCGGCCACGAGGTGATGGCGGGCGTGCTCGACCGATTCCTGCAGGAGCGCGGGCTGCTTGCCGAGACCGGACGGCCGCCGGGCGGACGGTGAGGCGCAGGCGGGCGGATGGTCTTCAACTCGCTCCACTTCGTCTGGTTCTTCGTCGCCGTCTACGCGCTCTACCGGGTGCTGCCCCACCGGGCGCAGAACTGGCTGCTGCTGGTCTCGAGCTACTACTTCTACGCCGCCTGGGACTGGCGGTTCCTGGTCCTGCTGATCGGCTCCACCGTCGTCGACTACTCGTGCGGGCTCGCGCTCGGCACCGTCGAGGCGCCCCGCCGGCGGCGGCTGATTCTCGTCGCCAGCATCACCTTCAACCTCACGCTGCTCGGCTTCTTCAAGTATTTCAACTTCTTCGCCGACAACCTGCACGCGCTCTTCGGGTCGCTCGGCTGGCGGGTCGATTTCGTGACGCTGCGCGTGCTGCTGCCCATCGGGATCTCCTTCTACACGTTCGTGACGATGAGCTACGTCATCGACGTTTACCGGCGCCAGATCCCGCCGACCCACGACCTGCTGGATTTCGCGGTGTTCGTCGCGTACTTCCCCCACCTCGTCGCCGGGCCGATCCTGCGCGCCTCGAGGCTGCTCACCCAGATCGACTCGCCCCGCCGCATCACCCGCGAGCAGATGCGCGACGGCGCCTGGCTCATCGCCTGGGGGTACTTCCAGAAGGTGTTCGTCGCCGACAACCTCGCCAGTCTGGCGAACTTCGTCTTCGACCCGGCGCTGCACCACAGCGGCGTCAACATCCTGCTGGGCGTGTACGCGTTCGCCTTCCAGATCTACGGCGACTTCGCCGGCTACTCGAACATCGCGCGCGGGACCTCCAAGCTGATGGGGATCGAGCTGGTCGAGAACTTCCGCTACCCCTACGTCGTGCGGTCGCCGCAGGAATTCTGGCGGCACTGGCACATCAGCCTGTCGACGTGGCTCCGCGATTACCTGTACATCCCGCTCGGCGGCAGCCGCGGGACGCGGTGGCAGACGCGCCGCAACCTGTTCGTCACGATGTCGCTCGGCGGACTGTGGCACGGAGCCGCGTGGACCTTCGTGCTGTGGGGGGTGTACCAGGGCCTGCTGCTGATCGCGTATCGATCGATCGACCGGGTGGCGTGGCTCAAGACGGCGCTGCTCGGCAGCCACCCGCTCGCGTACGTGACCGGCTGGGTCGTCATGTTCCACCTCACCTGCTACGGGTGGCTCATCTTCCGCGCAAGGTCGGCCGGCCAGATCGCCGGCATGACCCGCCGCCTGCTGTTCGAGTTCGCGCCCGCCACCGTGAACGTCGAGGCGCTGCTCACGCCGCTGCTGCTCTACACGACGCCGCTGCTCATCGTCCACGCGTGCGAGGCGTATTTCGACGACGTGACCATCGTCCTGAGGCTGCCGGCCGGCGTGCGATACTCCATCTACGCCGCCACGTTCTACCTGACGATGCTGTTCGGGAACTTCGGCGGAGCCGAGTTCATCTACTTCCAGTTCTAGCCAGGATGCTGAAACGCGGCCTCGTCAACGCCCACTCTCCAGCTCCCAACTCCCAAGGGCCTTTATCCCGGAGAATGTCCTCGTGTCTGGGCGCTGGGCGTTCGAAGTGGGGAGTCGTCACCTGCCTTTCGGAACCCGGCCGAACCAGGCGGCTGGCGCAACGGAAATGACGCTGTTGACACAGCTGGCGGAACTCGCGATCGTCGGCTGGCTGCCGGGAGCGGCCCTGCTCCGGCTGCCCCGAGCCGACCGCGACCGCCGCGCCACGCTCTTCGCCGAAGAGCGGCTCTTCTGGGCCGTCATGCTGAGCGCCTCGATCTCGGTGGCGCTCGTGATGGCGCTCGCCGCGATCGACCGCTACTCGCTGCAGCGGCTGCTGCTGGCCGACGCCGTCATCGGCGCTGCGGCGCTCGCGGCATCGCGCTTCCGCGTCGGGTTCGGACCGGCGGCGCGCCGGCCGGGGTGGACGGCGCTGCTGCCGCTGGCGCTGGCCGCCCTGGGCATCTGGCGGTTCTTCCCCCCGGCGGAGTACATCGGAGGGGGAAAGGACCCCGGCACCTACATGAACGAAGGGATCCAGATCGCGCAGCGCGGCTCGCTGGTGATCCGGGATCCCGTGGTGGCGAGCGTGCCGCCGTTCACGCGCGACCTCTTCTTCCCGTCACACGACAACCCCGACTACTACGGCCTGCGGTTCATGGGGTTCTACGTCCAGGACCCGGATCGGGGAACGGTCGTCGGACAGTTCTTCCATGCTTTTCCCGCGTCAATCGCGATCGGCTACGGGGTGGACGGCCTCACCGGCGCCAGACGCACGGTCGGGGTGTGGGCCGTGCTGGGCGTGCTGGCGGTGTACTTCGCCGGCGCACGGCTCATCGGCCAGCGCGCCGCCGCCGTTGCCGCCGCGCTGCTCGCGCTGCACGTCATCCAGACCTGGTTCGCGCGCTACCCGAACGCGGAGGTCATGATCCAGGCGCTGCTGTTCGCGGCGCTGCTCGCAACCGCGCGCGCGGCGATCGACGGCGACCGTTTCTTCGCCCCGGTTGCGGGGTTCCTGCTCGGGCTGCTGCTGCTCGTCCGCTATGACGCGATCCTCGCGATCGCGGCGGTCATGGCCGGCCTGCTGCTGGCCCTGTTCTACCGCAAGCGGCCGCACTCATCGCTCCTCGTCGTACTCTCAGCCTTCGCCGTCGTCGCCATCGCCTACTACCAGGGACCGATGCGTGCGTACGTGGCGCTGCCGCTGCTCTTCCTGTCGAAGCTCACGTGGTGGCACACCGTGCTGCTCGCCGCGGCGGCCGCCGCCGCGCTTGCCGGGCTGCTGCTCGCGTGGCGGCGGACGGCGGTGAGCGCATACCTCGTGCTCCTCACCCCGCCCGCGCTGATCGTCGCGGTCGTGGGCTTCACCGTCTATGCGCTGCTGCTGCGCCATCCGGAAGGCCGGCTCGCCGCCCATGACGCCTACGCGCTGCGGACCTTCACCAATCTGTATCTCACGCTGCCCGGCCTGCTCGCGGCGCTGATCGGGTTCGTGCTCGTCGTCCGGCGATGGTTCTGGCGCGACCCGGCGCTCATCGCGACCGTCGTCGTCTTCTCGTTCTTCCTCTTCTACAAGATCCGCATACACGCCGAGCACTTCTGGATGGCGCGGCGCTTCCTCCCGGTCATCCTGCCCGGCGCGCTGCTGTTCGTGGCGGCGGCGGCGCTGTCGCGCGAGCAGGGAGGCTGGCCGGGCGCGCGGCTGCTGCGCCCGCTGATCGGCCTCGTCTTCGTGGTGCTGCTGGCCATGCACTACGCGCGGGTGAGCGCGCCGCTGCTCGCGCACGTGGAGTACGAGGGCCTGGTCCCACGAATCGAGAAGCTGGCGGACAGTGTCCGCGATGACGACCTGCTGATCGTCGAGTCGCGCGACGCCGGCAGCGACGTCCACGTGCTGGCGACCCCGCTCGCCTACATCTACGCGTGCGATGTCCTGCTGCTGCATTCCGCGAAGCCGGACAAGCCCCTGCTCGCCGCCTTCGTCGACTGGGCGCGGACGAAGTACAGCCGCGTGCTCTTCCTCGGCGGCGGCGGCACCGACCTGCTGTCGTACCGCTACGGGCTCGAGCCGCTGGCGAGCGACCGCTTCCAGGTGCCGGAGTACGAGACGACGACCACGGCGCTGCCGCGCGGCGCGCGACGCAAGGAGTTCGACTACGGCCTCTACCGGTTCACGGCGCCGGCTCCGCGCGACGGCCACTCGTTCGACCTCGACGTCGGTACGCGCGACGACCTGCACGTGGTCCGCTTCCACGCAAAAGAGCAGAGCGCCGGGACGACCTTCAGGTGGACGGGACGGCTGTCGTTCGTGACCGTCACGCTGATGCCCGGCACGGCGCGCGCGGTGACGTTGTGGATGAGCAACGGCGGCCGGCCGGTGTCCACGACGCCCGCCGACGTCGAGGTGTCGCTGCACAACCAGGTGCTGGGGCGCGTCCGGGTGGGTGACGGCTTCCGCCCGTACTCGCTGCCCATTCCCGCGGGGCTGGCGGCGCGGGCCGCAGCGGCCGGCGACCCGGTCGAGCTGCGGCTGCGCATTCCGACCTGGAATCCGGAGCGCACCCTCGGCACACCGGACGACCGCGACCTCGGCGTCATGGTCGATCGCGTGCAGGTAAGATAGCTCCTGACACCTCGCATGCCGGCGCTGCAGATCTACGACCCGCGAGAGCGGGCGCTCGTCGCCGCGGCCGACCGCGCCCTCGGCGCCACCGCGCTGGCCGTACGTCCGCTTCGCGGCAGCCGGCAGCGGCCCGCGGCGCCGCAGCGAATCCTGCTCCTCCGCCTCGAGCGGATCGGCGATCTCGTCATGACGCTGCCGGCGTTCGCAGACGTGCGCGCGCTCGCGCCGGGTGCGCGCATCGACCTGGTGGTCGGCAGCTGGAACGCCGGGCTGGCACGAGCGCTGCCGGGCGTGGATTCGGTCGAATCGCTCGATACGCGCTGGCTCGCCCGGGGAGGAGAGGGGCGCCCGCTCTTAGCGCTGCTGCGCGCGGCGCGGACCTGGCGCGCGCGCCACTATGACCTCGCGATCAACTTCGAGCCGGACATCCGCAGCAACCTCCTGCTGGCGGTCGCCGGCGCCGCGTGGACGGCCGGCTACGGCAGCGGTGGCGGCGGCGCGCTGCTTGACGAGGCGCTCGACTTCGAGGCGCGCAGTCACACGACGGTGAACGCCAGGCGGCTCGTCACCGCGGCGTTCGCCCGCGAGCCACCCGCTCAGCCGCCGTCGCGGGTGCTGGCCATCCCCGATGCGGCGCGGCGCGCGGCCGCGGCGCGTCTCCCCCCGGGCGCCGGGCCGCGCATTGGCGTCCATGCGAGCGGCGGGCGCGAGATCAAGCAATGGGAGCCGGCGCGCTTTGCCGCGGTCGCCCGCCGCCTGGCCGTCGAACACGGGGCGACGATCGTCCTCACCGGCGCCGCCGCCGATCGTCCGCTCGTCGAGCAGGTGAAGGCGGGGCTGCCCGGCGGCCGCATCGTCGACGTGACCGGCGAACCCGACCTGCTGGCGCTCGCGGCCATCCTCGAGCGTATCGACCTGCTCATCACCGGCGACTCCGGCCCCATGCACCTGGCGAACGCCGTCGGCACGCCGGTCGTCGCGGTCTTTGGTCCTTCCGATCCGCGCCGCTACGCACCCGCCGGATCGCGCGACCGCGTCGTTCGCATCGACCTGCCGTGCGCGCCGTGTAACCGGATCCGCCTGCCGCCGGCGCGCTGCGTGGGCCACGTGCCCGACTGCCTCGCCGGGGTGACGGCGGAGCGGGTGTTCGAGGCCGCCGTCGCGGTCCTGCAGGCGGCATGATCGGCGGCACGTTGACCGTCGACGCCGGCGCCGGCCGACGGCGCGTGAGCGTCGAGCGCTACCTCACCGAGCCGGTCGAAGAAGAGGCGGCCGCCGCTGCGAATGCCTGGATCAAGGCGCTGCGCACGGCGATCGTCGACGGCCAGCCGATGCGCCGGCGGTTCACCTACCGGGGCGACTCGCTCTGGTGGTTCACCGAGATCTACCTGCACAAGACCGGCACCATCGAGGACCTCTTCCGCGCCATTCTCGCCGTCGAGCAGGTGGTCGAGCGCGAACGCCCGATCGAGATCGGCGTCGCGTCAGGCAGTCGGCTGCTGCGCGGCGTCGCGCCGCAGGTGGCGTCGGCGCGCGCGGTCCGCTACCGCGGCGGGGCAGGCTTCGGCCGCGCATGGACGCGTGGCGCGCGCCTCGACCTGCGGGCGCGGGCGCTCACGCTGGCTGCATACGGATCGCGGCTGAGGCGTGGCCGGCTGGCGCCCGCCGCCGCGGCCCCGATTGCAGCGTTCGTCCACCGCGCGTTCTGGAAGGCCGACAGCGCCGACGGCAGCGCCGAGGCCTACATCGGTCCGGTGCTCTCGGCGATCGAACAGCGGCGGCGCGCGTCAATCGCCTACGTCGGCCTAGGGCCGGCCGAGAACTTCCCGGCGCGGCGGTGGTGGCATCCGGCGCTCGCCCCGGACGCTCCGGCGTCGCTCGCGCCGATCGAGGGGTTTGCGCCGCTGCGCGCGCTCGCCGGCTCACGAGGGCTGTGGCGCGATCGCTACCGCCTGCTGCGCGCCCTGGCGGGGAGCGCGGACGTCCGGCAGCGCGCGCGGATTCGCGGCTGCGACTGCTGGCCGGTAATCCGCGAGGAACTCGCGGGGGTCGTCTTGCTGCAGTGGCCCTGGTCGGCGCGCGCCATGGACGAAGCAGCGTCGGCACTCGACGCGCTCCAGCCGAAAGTCGCGCTCACCTACGCCGAGGCCGGCGGCTGGGGGCGCGCGCTGGTGCTCGAGGCGCGGCGCCGACAGGTGAAGACCGTCGGCCTGCAACACGGGTTCATCTACCGCCACTGGCTGAACTACCTGCACGAACCCGACGAGCTGGCGCCGGATCCCGGCAACGCGGCCGACGACGGGTTTCCGTGCCCGACGCGGACGCTGCTCTTCGACGAGTACGCGGCGAGCCATCTTGCGAGCGCCGGACGATTCCCCCGGTCGGCCCTTGCCGTCGTCGGCAGCGCCCGCCTCGACGCGCTCGCGGCGGCCGCGCAGCGGCTGTCGGAGGGCGACCTCGCGCGCGTCAGGATCGCCGTGACGGGAAAGACCGCCCGCGGGTTCGTTCTGCTGGTCACGAAGTACCGCCAGGTTCGCGGCGTGCTGCCGGCACTGGTTGAGGCGGCAGCGGCACTCGAGGTGACGCTGGCGATCAAGACGCACCCGGCGGAGACGCCCGCCCTCTATGCGCCGGCCGCCGCCGGCGCCGCCCACGTCGTCGTGATCCCCGCCGCCGATCCGCTGGCCCCGCTGCTGCGCGCGGCCGGCGCGCTCGTAACGGTGAATTCGACCGTGGCGCTCGATGCGGCGGTGCTGGAGGTGCCGGCGCTGGTGATCGGCCTGCCGAACAACCTGTCGCCGTTTGTGGAGGCGGGGATCATGGCCGGCGCCGCCGATCGCAAGGCCATCGAACCGCAGCTGCGACGGATCCTGTATGATCGCAAGTTCCGAGAAGAGCTCGCGGGGGCCAGAGGGGCGTTCCTGGAGCGGTACGGCATGAGGCCCGATGGCCGGGCCGCCGACCGCGCCGCCGCGTCCGTGATCGGGCTCGTGGAGGACGTCGGCTGAATGCGTGTGCTGGTCACCGGCGGTGCCGGGTTTATCGGGTCGCACCTCTGCGAGGCGCTGCTCGCCCGTGGAGACGAGGTCTTCGTCCTCGATAACCTCTCGACCGGCGCCATCGAGAACATCGTCCACCTGAAAGGGCATCCGAAGTTCCACTACACGCTCGACACGGTGACCAACGAGCCGGTGCTCGCCGAGCTGGTGGATCGGTCCGACGTGGTGGTGCACCTCGCCGCGGCGGTCGGGGTCAAGCTGATCGTGGAGTCGCCGGTTCACACCATCGAGACTAACGTGCACGGCACCGAGGTGGTGCTCGAGCACGCCAGCAAGAAGAAGAAGCTGGTGATGATCGCGTCCACCTCCGAGGTGTACGGCAAGAGCGCGTGTGTGCCGTTCACCGAGGACGCGGACCTCGTGCTCGGCCCGAGCTGCAAGCACCGCTGGGCGTACGCGTGCAGCAAGCTGATCGACGAGTTCCTGGCGCTCGCCTACTGGAAGGAACGCCGTCTGCCGGTGATCATCGTGCGGCTCTTCAACACCGTCGGGCCGCGGCAGACCGGCCAATACGGGATGGTGATCCCCACGTTCGTCCGTCAGGCGCTCGCCGGCGAGCCGATCACGGTGTACGGTGACGGGACGCAGTCGCGCAGCTTCACGTACGTCGGGGACGTCGTGGGGGCCATGATAGCCTTGATCGACGAGCCCCGCGCCATCGGACGGGTGTTCAACATCGGAAACGGCCGCGAGATTACCATCGGTGATCTGGCGGAGAAGGTGCGCAAGCTGACCGGCAGCTCGTCGGCGATCGTGCGCGTCCCGTACGACCAGGCGTACGAGGCGGGGTTCGAGGACATGCCGCGCCGCGTGCCCGACGTCTCGAAGATCGGCGCGCTCGTCGGCTACCGCCCGACGGTCGAGCTGGACGAAATCCTGGCGCGCGTCATCGAGTACTTCCGTCGGCAATAGAAGAACGGAATCAGGATGGACCAGCCCAACGGTCTCAGGGCGCGGGTGCGGCGCGCGGCAGAGGACCTGCTTCGGAGCAACGCGAAGCCGGTCCGGCGGCTCCTGCTCGCCGCCGGCCGCGACCGCGCCCCGCTGCTCCCCGAGATCGTGCAGATCGAGAGCACCAACATCTGCAACGCCAAGTGCACGTTCTGCCCGCGCGACGAGATGCACCGGCAGCAGGGCGTGATGACCTTCGACCTCTTCACCAAGATCGTCGACGAGTGCGCCGAGCTGGGCATCGCGCACGTGCGCGTGCACAACTACGGCGAACCGTTCATCGACCGGCGACTGGCCGACAAGGTGCGTTACGCGAAGCAGAAGGGGATCGCCGAGGTCGGAATGATCAGCAACGGCTCGCTCATCACCGAGCCGGTCGCGCGGGCGATGATCGACGCCGGCCTCGACGCGATCAACATCAGCGTCGACGCAGCCGGACGCGAAGTATTCGAGGCGACGCGGATCGGGCTGAAGTACGACACGGTCATCGCCAATATCGAGCGGATCGTGCGGCTCAGGAAGGAGCTCGGGCGGCGGCGCCCGAAGCTGATCCTGTCGTTCGTGCGCCAGAACAACTCGGCGGACGAGCAGGCGTTCGTCGAGCACTGGCGGCACGTGGCCGACAAGATCCACGTCACCGATCTGCACAACTGGGCAGGGACGCTGCACCGGGAATCCGATGTCAACTACCCCTGCTACCGGCCGTGGCTCACCTTCACCGTGCTGTGGGATGGCCGCGTGGCGCTCTGCTGCGCGGATTTCGACGGCCGCACCATCCTCGGGGACGTGCGGACCTCGACGATCCGCGAAATCTGGAACGCCGCACCGTACCGCGGAGCGCGGCGCCAGCACCTCGACAGCGGCGGCCCGGACATCTGCCGGTCGTGTGACCTGCCGCGGAAGGACTCGCCGCTCTGGGTCACGAAGCTGCGGCGGAAGGAGCTCGGCTGAAAAGTGGCAGGGCCACGCCGGGCGCCAAGCCCTGCTGTCCGCGAATGTCACCCGTCCGCCACGCTCGCGGCACCGTCCAATGGAGCGTATACTGAGTGGGGTTTCAAGCCATGCAGAAACTTCTTTGCTGCGTCGCGCTGACCGTCTCGGTTGCCGCCGCATCCACTGCTGCCGCCCAGCAATTGACGCTCTCCATCGCCGACGGGCGCGCCACGCTGATCGCGACCGACGTGCCGCTGCGGCAGGTGATGGCCGAATGGGCGCGCATCGGCGAGACGAAGGTGGTCAACGGCGAGCGCCTCGTCGGTCCGAACCTGACGATCCAGCTGGTCGATCGTCCCGAGCGCGAGGTCCTCGATGCGGTCCTGCGAACCGCCGCCGGCTACGTGGCCGCGCCGCGCAACGCCGGTGACCCGCGCCTCTCGATGTACGACCGGATCCTCATCCTTCCGACGAGCCAGGCACCGGCGTTCAACCCGGTCGCGGCCGCGCCGCCGACGTTCACGCAGCCGCGGCCGGGCGTACCGATGCCGATGACCGTGCCGATGCCGGCGGGAGACAACGAGGATCCGCAGGAGCAGCCGATGGTGCTGCCGGCCGGCGCCGCCGCCGTGCCAGGCGCAATGCCGCTGCCGGTGCCGGCAGGCGCGACCGCCGTTCCCGGCATGATGCCGCAGCAGGTACCCGTCACGCAGCCGACGCCGGGAATGCCGCAGACGCTGCCGCGGCCCGGCATGCTTCCGCAGCCGACCCAGATGGTCCCGAATCCCTACGTCCCGAACCCCGCGCAGCAGCCCCAGCAGCCCAACGTCCGCCCGAGCGGGAGGCCGCCAGGCCGCCCCGACGGCGACTAGCCCGCCAGCGGCCGCCACCGACTCGCCGAAGACGCCTGCGGCGGCCTGTTAGAATCTCCGCATCATGAGCGGCAGTCCGCCGGTGGGGCGCCGCGGCGAGTACGCGGCGCGCGGCGAGTACCACCGCACGCCGGATCCCACCTGGGAGTTCTACCCGACCTATCTCGCCAAGCTCGCCGCGGTCCGGCGCTGGCTCGACGCGCTGCCGCCGCAGACGCACGTCCTCGATGCCGGCTGCGGCGAGGGCGTGCTCGTCGACGAGTACGCCGGCCGCCTGCGGATGGAGGGGCTCGACCCGAACTACTCGTCGGAACGCGTGCGCTCCGGCTCGCTCACCGCGCTGCCCTACGGTGCCGCGACGTTCGACCGCGCGCTCTGCCTGGACGTGCTCGAGCACCTGGCCTTCGCCGACCAGCCGCGTGCGCTCGAGGAACTGCACCGGGTGCTCAGGCCGGGCGGCGAGTTGCTGGTCTCCGTTCCCAACCTGGCGCACCTGCAATCGCGCGTGCACTTCTTCCTGCTCGGCCGCCTCGTGCGCACCGCGTCGGAACAGAAGCACCCCGGGGATCGCCCGGTCGCCGAGTACATCCGCCTCGGCGAGCGCGCCGGCTTCCGCCTGGTCGGGCGTCGGGGCATCTTTCCGACCGTGCCGATCCTCACGCGCTACATCCGCCGCCATCCGCAGCGGCTGCTGCCGCTGCACCGCTTCCTGACGCGCGTGCTGCCGGTGCCGGGACTCTGCCTGCTGAACCTGCTGACGTTCCGGAAGCCCTGACCGTTGTTCAACAAGCTTCGCGCGCTGTCGAAGGACCTGGCGATCTACGGCGTCGGCGACGTCGCGGTGTCGGCCGTCAACTTCCTGCTGCTGCCGATCTTCGTGTCGTTCCTGACGCCAACCGACTACGGCGTCCTGGCGCAGCTGGGCGCCGTCGAGGTGGTGGCGAAGATCGTGTTCCGCTGCGGCCTCGACGGCTCGTTCATGCGCTTCTACTACGACTACCCCGAGCAGCGCGATCGCCAGCGGCTGGCCAGCACGATCTTCTTCTTCCTGCTGGCGATCAACTCCGCGCTGCTCGTCGCGGCCGTGATCGCCGCACCCGCCCTGGCCCCGCGGCTCTTCGGCTGGGGTGACGCGGCGGCGTCCGGGCGCGACGCGCAGCTCCTCGCACTGCGGCTGGTGCTGATCAACACCTTCGCGATCAGCTTCACGTTCTTCCCCTTCCACCTGCTGCGCATGCAGCAGCGCGCGGCGGAGTTCAGCCTGCTGACGCTCGCCCGATCGGTTTCGACGCTGCTGCTGCGCGTCCTCCTGGTCATCGGCCTTGCCTTCGGCTTCATGGGCGTCGTCGTCGCTGACCTGATGGTCACGGCGCTGCTGCTCGCCGTCCTGGGCCGGCCCTTCGCGTCGCTCGTCCGGCCCGTCGTATCCGGCCCCATGCTCCGCGAGTCGCTGGCGTTCGGCCTGCCGCGGCTGCCGCACGCGTTTGCACAGCAGCTGATGGCGGTGGGCGATCGGTTCATCCTGGGATGGCTCCGGATCAGCACCGCGGAGATCGGCGTGTACTCGATCGGCGCCACGTTCGCCCTGGCACAGAAGCTGTTCCTGAGTGCGTTCGAGTACGCGTGGGCGCCGTTCTACTACGCGACCGCCCGCGAGCCGGACGGCCGGCGTGTCTTTGCCGTCGTAGGCACGTACGCGTTCGGAGTCCTGGCGCTGATGACCGCCGCGCTCTCGGCGGTCGCCGGAGATCTGCTGCAGCTCATGCTGCACGAGCAGTTCCCCAGGTACGCCGCGGCGACCTCCGTGATTCCAGGGATTGCCGTCGGCGTGATGCTCCAGGGCGTCTACCTGCTCACGTCCATAGGACTGAACATCACCAAGCACACCCGGTACTACCCCGTGTCGACGATTGCCGCCGCCGCGACCAGCCTCGCCCTCAACCTCGCACTCATTCCGCGCTACGGCATCGTCGGGGCGGCATGGGCGAACGCCGCGGCGTACGCCGTGCAGGCCGCGATGGCGTTCGGCTTTTCGCAGCGGTTCTACCCGGTTGACTACGAATGGGGCCGGCTCGTGCGGGTCGCCGGCGCGGCGCTGCTCGGTTACCTGGTGGCGCGGCGCCTCCCCGGGATGCCACCGCTCGCCGGCGTCGTCGCCCGCGGCGCGACGGTCGTCGCGATCATGGGCGCCGTGCTGGCGCTCACGCGGTTCTTCCAGCCGGCGGAGCTGCAGGTGCTGGCGCGCCTGCGCGCCCGGCCCGCCGGGATCGCGCCGCTGCCGCCGCCCGAGACGACGGAGTTCGCCGGCGAGATCATCGCGACGGAGGTCAGCGACGGGCCTGTCGTGAAACGGCCCAGCTGAGAGCGCGTGCTAAGATAGCTGGATTTTCGGGACAGCATCCCCACGCGCATGGTCCTCGGCCGGAAAGTCCGTGAATCGCTCGCCCTGCGCGCGCGCGCGCTGCCGCTGGCGCGGCATGCCTGGGCGCGGTATCGCACGCTCCGCTACCAGCGACGCATCCAGCGCTTCCTCGCCGAGAAGTCGGGACGCGCCGATCGGCTGCCGCTCGGCGCCGTGTACGAAGCTACGATGCGGTGCAACCTGCACTGCGAGTTCTGCTACGTCGGCGACCTGTTGAACATCGAGGGGGAATGGCGCCACGAGCTGCACATCGACGCGCTCGGCGCCGCCTTTCCCGACCGGTCCGGTTTCCAGGTGAGCCTCACCGGCGGCGAGATCTTCATGCGCAAGGACATCATGTCCGTGCTCGCGCTGTTCCGGGACAAGGGATACGCCTGCGGCTACCTGACCACCAACGGCACGATCATCAACGAGGAGCGCGCCGACGCGCTCGCCGATCTCGCCGCCGCCGGGTTTCTCAGGCACATCAGCGTATCGATTGACGGCCCGCGGGAGATTCACGACGTCGCGCGCGGCCTGGCGGGCACGTTCGACCGCACCTGCGAAGGACTGCGCCGGCTGCAGGCGGCGGCGCGCCGCAAGCAGGCACCGCTGCGCGTCAGCATCAACACCACGGTCGCGCACGAGAGCCTCGACGCGCTCGACCGGATGGTGGAGGTGGCAGAGGAGCTCGGCGTCGATGCCATCGGGCTCAACCACCTGATGTTCAGCACGCCCGAGGAAGTGGCGGAGACCGTTCGCCTCGTCGGGGCGGCCGACGCGTCGGTGATCTCGACGTTCGTGACGCCGGACCCCGGGATCGACCTGGCGCGTGTGCGCGAGAAGGTGGCGGCACTCGAAGCGAAGTGCCGGCAGCGGAACATCCTGTTCGACTTCCGCCCGAAGGTCCACCCGCACCTCATGGAGCGCTACTACACGCCCGGGGCCAGGCTGGAGGGACGGTGCCTGTACCCGTTCCTGCACGCGCGCGTGTCGTTCTCCGGGAAGGTGTACTTCTGCCCGTTCATCCGGGTGGAGGTGGGCGATCTCGCGACGTCCTCGCTCGAGGAGGTCTGGAACAGCCCGCGGTACGTGGAGCTGCGCAGGAAGCTGGTCACCGAACGGCTGTTCCCGGTCTGCCGCCGCTGCTGCAAGGTGGAGCTGTCGCCCTCGGCAGTGGCCGAACCGGCCGGCGAGGGGGCGGCGGCTCCGCCTCGCCGCACCATCCCGCTCACGGTGGTCCGCTGAACATGCTCGGCCGACGCATCCTGCTCATCAACCCGCCGGTGATCAACGGAATCGCGTTCACGCGGCAGGGCCGCTGCCAGGAGCGTGAGGAGGTGCTCGGCACCACGAAGCCGCCCTACTCCCTCGCGCTGCTGGCCGCGCTGTTGCGCAACCAGGGCTGCGACGTGCGCCTCGTCGACGCGACAGCCGAGCGGCTGACGGTCGACGAGGTCGCGGCGCGGCTCGAGGCAGGGGCGTTCGCGCCGACGCTGATCCTGTTCCCCAGCACGACGCCGACGCTCGACGCCGACGCCGCGCACCTGGCGGCGCTGAAGGCGCGCTACCGCGTGCCGATCGTCTGCTTCGGACCGCACGCGTCCACCACGCCGGCCGAGTCCATGGTTCGTGCCCCCGGCGTCGACGGCATGCTCGTCGGCGAACCGGAAGAGGGCGCGGGGCAACTCGCCGCGCTGCCCTCGTTCGATCGGGCGGGTGACGTGCCGACGCTGACCTGGCGCCGCGGCGCCGAGGTGTTCCCCCATCGCAGCCACGGCACCTACGCGGGCTTCCGCGAGATGCCATTTCCTGCCTGGGATCTGCTCGATCTGAGCACCTACTCGCTGCCGCTCGTCGACAAGCCGTACGTCATCGTCGAAACCAGCCGTGGGTGCCCGTACACCTGCGACTTCTGCGTCGCGCCGATTCACCAGGGCCACAAGTTCCGCGAGCGCAGCGCCACCGTGCTGGTCGACGAGATCGAGCGAGCGTACACCGAGCTGGGCATCGAGTTCTTCTATCTCTGGGCGGACACGGTCACGTTGAACGTGAAGTCGTTCAGCGCGTTCTGCGACGAGCTGATCGCGAGGGAGCTGCCGGTCCGGTGGTTCGGCAACGCCCGCGCCGACAACCTCACGGATCCAGCGTTCGTTCACCGCCTGCGCCGCGCCGGGTGCTGGATGCTGGCGCTCGGCATCGAATCCGAGTCGGAGGACGTGCGCAAGGACATGGCGAAGCGCCTGGAGCGGCAGCGCATCGAGACCGCGTTCCGCAACCTGCGCGAGGCCGGCATTCGCTCCTTTGCCTTCTTCATCTTCGGCTACCCGGGGGAGACCGAGCAGACGATGGACGCGACCATCGAGTATGCGATCCGGCTGGATCCGGATTTCGCGAACTTCTACCCCGCCGTCCCGTACCCGGGCACGGATCTGTTCACCAAGGCGGTTCGCGAGGGGCTGCTCACGCCGGCAGCCGCATCGGACTGGCCGAGGATGGAATACTCGTACTACCTGATGAACGGGCGGGGTCTCGACGAGCGAGTCGTGATGCGGGCGATCGGGCGGGCCCGGCGGCGGTTCTTTCTGCGGCCGTCCTACCTCGCCCGCCACGCGGGCGACGTGGTCCGGCTGGCGGTGACGAAGCGGGCGATTGTCCGGCAGGTGCTCGCGCGCGCGCTGTTCGGCGCGCCGCCCGAGCAGGCGGGCCAGGCTAGCGCACCAGCGGCTCGCGCTCGAGCTGCGCGGGCGTGAAGCGGCGATAGACCGAGTCCCGGGAGGGGTGCGCGCGGTGAAACGCGTACAGGTCGCGCAGCTGCACGAGATACCCCAGGGCTTCCCGCAGGCTCATCTTGCTCTCGCCCGCCGCGCGATCCTCGAAGACGTAAGGAATTTCGATCACGTGAGCGGGCCGCGCGCGCACCAGCAGTTCGAGGCAGATCTTGAACCCGCCGGCGGAGATGCGCACGCCGGCGGTCAGCTCGCGTCGAATCAGGAAGAAGCCCGACGCCGGGTCTCGTACCGGCGTGAGGCCCCGCGCCAGCAGGCAGGCCGCGCGCGACATCAGCCGGCGTCCGAGCGGCCAGTTGCGGACGCCCGCGCCGGGAATGTACCGGCTGGCGATCACGACCTCTGCGCCGGTGCGCTGCATCACCGCCGTCATGCGCGGCAGCACCTGCGGCGGGTGGCTGAAGTCGGCGTCGATCACCCCGAGTATCGGCGCCGCGGCCACCTCGAACCCGGCCATCACCGCCGTCCCCAGTCCGAGCTTGCCCGACCGGTGCACGACGTGGATGCGCTGCCGCCTGGCGAGATCGTCGGCGACCGCCCCGGTCCCGTCCGGCGAATTGTCGTCGACGACGATAATCTCGGCGTCGAGCTGCTCGGCGGCACATGCGGCAATCAGCGCCGCCACGAGTTCCGGGAGTCTGTCGCGCTCGTTGTAGGTGGGCACGACGATGGACAGGGCGGCAGGTGGCGGCACGTGCAAGCACTATAATCCAGGGCCGGAGCCCGGCCGGCCCCACCGCGGTTGCGACGCGACCCGCACCGGTCCCAGTGCGCATGACCGTCCGTGTCGTCTTGACGCTCGCCTGCGCCTTGCTCGTCGTGCGCCTGCCGTCGCTGGTGCAGCCCATGGGAGCGGACCAGGGGCTGTACGCGTACGTAGGCGAACGCATCCTCGACGGCGGGCTGCCCTACACGGATGCGTGGGATCAGAAGCCGCCGGCGGTGCACTTCACCTACGCGGCGCTACGCGCCATCTGGCGGCACGACGGCGTTGTCGCGGCGGCCGATCTCGTCGCTGCGGGAGCAGTCGGCTGGCTGCTCTTCCGCCTCGGCGCCCTGCTCGCCGGACCGGCGACGGGCGCGGCAGCAGCGCTGATCTTTCTTTTCCTGTCGAACCCGGCCTTCGCGCGGCTGGGCGGCGTCAGCGTCCGCGCGCAGGCGGAGACGTTCGTCGCCGTTGCGGTCACCGGGGCGATCCTCCTGCTGCTGCGCCGCGGGCCCTCGGCATGGCGGCTCGCAGCGTCGGGCCTCCTCTTCGGCCTGGCGTTCACGTTCAAGTACAACATGGTGGTGTACCCCGCCGCCGCCGTGCTCATGCTGCTGCTCGCCCCGCGAGAGACGGCGGCGCAACCGCTCCGCGCGTCGCTGTTCCTGGCGGTCGGTTTCCTGCTGCCGGTCACCGGGATGCTCGTACTGTTCGCTGCGCGCGGCGCCTGGCTCGATCTGTACTTCGCTACGATCACCTACAACATCCGGTACTCCGGCGAGACGTACAGCGGACTGGCTGACGCACTCGCCTACCTCCTGACCTTCCCCGTTCAGCATGCGCGGGTGGACGGGCTCTGGCTGGTCGGCGGACTGGGGTCCGCCGTGCTGCTCGTCGCCGGCGCCTGGCGCCGCGAGCGGCTGATCGCTCCGGTGTGGGTAGCGGCGGCGTGCCTCGCGGTGGCGATCAACAGCAGCCGCGGGCTGCCGCAGTACTTCGTGCAGGCGGGTCCGGCCCTGGCGCTCGCCGCGGGGTGGGCGGGAACGCTCCTGTGGACGCGCCGGACGGCCGTCAACCTGCTGGCGGTCGCCGTGGTGGCATACGGCGTGTGGCGCGTCAACAACTTCCAGAAGCTCGTGGAAAACACGTGGCACGACACCAGGTACAGCGCCGGACTGATGACGCGTGACGAGCACCTGGCGCGCTACGGCACCCCCAACGTGCGCAAGTATTCGGCGATCGCCGTCGAGGATCTCGCGCAGTACCTGCGCACGCACTCCCGAGCGTCGGACCGGGTGTACATCTTCGGCTTTTCGCCGGGGGCCTACGTCAAGGCGGACCGCGTCAGCGCGTCGCGGTTCTTCTGGAGCCGGCCGGTCATCGCCGGATTCAACGAGGGCGTTCCCGGATACGGCGCGGCTGGCGTGCTCGCGGACCTGCAGCGAACCCGGCCCGCGGTGGTCGCGCTCCAGCAGGTGGATTGGCTCGAGGACGTCGACAATTCGTCCCACTACTTCACCACCCATCCCAAGCTCGGGCCGTGGCTCCGCGACCACTACGCCCCGGCGCCGGGGCCGACGGGGTTCGACGTCTGGCTGCGGCGGGAGGCGACGCCGTGACCGGCGCGGCCGGCGAGATGAGGCCGCGGACATTCGCCGCCTGGCTCCTCGCCATCCTGGCGGCGGCCGCCGTGCTGCGCGGCCTGTTTCCTGCGGCGGATCCGCCCTGGCGCACCACGGTCGGGATCGTGTGGCACGACGAAGGCGCCTGGACCCACAACGCGCGCAATAAGGCGCTCTGGGGCGAGTGGATCCAGGACGCGTGGAACCCCATGTACATCGCGCCGGTCTTCACGGGCCTCGAGTACGTCTCGTTCCGGTTCCTTGGCGTCGGGCTCGGGCAGGCGCGGCTGATGCCGGCGCTCCTCGGCGTGGTCTCGGTGCTGGTGATCTCGCTCGGGGTGGCCGGCCTCGCCGGGCACCGGACGGGATTGATTGCGGGCGCGCTGCTGGCGACCAACTACGTGTACGTGATGTGGAACCGGACCGCAATGATGGAAGGTCCGATGACCGCGTTCATGGTGGTCGCATGGTACTGCTACGCCCGCGCCCAGCGCGAGCCGCGCTGGGGATGGGTGGCGGGCATCTGCGCGCTCGTTGCCTTCTTCACCAAGGCGTCGGCGGCGTTCTTCCTCGCCGCCCTGAGCCTCGACGCCGCCGCGACGGCGCTGGGGCTCTGGCACGCGGACCACCGGGGACGGCGCGCGGCGTGGGCGACCCTCGGCGGCCTCGCCGTTGGCGGCGTAATGGCGGTGGTCGCGTTCGTCCTGCCCAACTGGAGCGAGTACCGGTTCTACAACTGGCAGATGTCGGTCACGAGAAAGCCGGGCTACGGGCTGGGCGACCTGCAGAACCGCGTGTCGTGGTTCGCGACGCGGCACACGCTCTTCGGCCGGATGTGGTCCATCCTGGTCGTCGCGGCGATGGGGGCACTGAGCACGCTGGCACGCTGGCGTCACACGGACCCAGCGGAACGACTGCTCGTGCTCTGGCTGGGCCTTGGCGCCCTGGAGGTGGTCGCGCACGACGTCAGCGAACGGCGCTTCGTGATGCTCGTTCCGCCGCTCGTCGCGGTGGCCGCGATCGTCCTTGGCCGCGAGCGCCGGTTCGCATCCGAGCAGGTGGCCGGGCTGACCCGGCGGGCGGCGCTGCTCGGGCTCCCTGCGGTCGGCTTTGCCGCGTTTGTCGCGGCCGGCGCGCTCGTCGCCCTCCTGTTTCTCAACGAAAGCTGGCTGACCGTGAGGGTCTCGGCCGCGATCGCCGCGGCGCTCGCCGCCTTCGTGTACGGGACGTGGCCGCTCGTGCCGCGCTGGTTGTCGGCCCCGCGCTGGAGCGTGCGGGTGGCGATTGTCGTGGCCGCGCTCCTCGTCAGCGCCGATGTCGTCCAGTACGTCCAGTGGGCCGCGTCACGGACGTACAAGAACTACGCCGCATCGGTCGAGCTCGGTCGGCACCTGCCACCCGGGACGCTGGTGCACGGCAAGCTGGCGAACGGCCTGTCGCTGGAGAATCGCATTCGACCGGTGTTCGTGGGGCGCGGGTTCGGCAACTACGACGACCGGAAGCGGCGCGACGATGTGCGATATATTCTCACGTATACCGCACCCAGCCTCGGTTTCGAATCGCAAGCGGGAAACCCGGTGATCGTCGAGGTGCTCGAGGCGTACCCCGGCTGGCGGATCGTGCAGACCTTCGACGTCAGGGAAACCGGCACCGGACGCGATCAGGCCGCACTCATCGACAAGTTCGGACTGCCGAGTGCGAAGGATTGACGAGCGCGCCATCAAGGCGCATGCGGACCTGCGGTTCCGGTCCGAGTACGACTACGCGCTGTTCGAGTACTACCGCAGCGCCAAGGTCATCGCGTTTCTCGAACGCGCCGGTGTGAGCATTCGCGGGTGGGTGCTCGACGCCGGCTGCGGTGGCGGAGGCATGCCGCTGTCGTTCGCCGAGGAGGCGCGCGTGTCGGTCGGCATCGACCCGATTCCGCGCTTCGGCGACGCCGGCGCCGCCCTGCGGCGCGAGCGCGGGCTGCGCAACCTGCACTTCGCGCTCGCCGACGGCATGGCGCTGCCGTTTCGCGACGGCGCCTTCGACCTCGTGCTGTCGCACGCGGTCATCGAGCACGTCGCCGACGCGCCACGCTACCTGCGCGAGTGCGCGCGGGTGCTCGCGCCAGGCGGTCACATGTACCTCTCGACCTCGCCGTACCTGTCGTTCGCCGGGGCGCACCTCCCGCGGCTGAAGGTCCCCGCGCCGCTGCACCTGCTGCTGGGGCGCCGCGCGGCGTTCGCCACCTTCCGGTTCCTCGCCCGGCACGCGCCGTGGACGCTGAAGGAGCCAGCCGACGAGAACTCGTTCATCAAGGCGGCGCGCCGCGGCGAGGTCAAGGCCGACGACCTGCTGGAGAAGGTGCGGCTGGCGCGCCTCCGCGCCCAGATCGGCGGCGCCGGGCTGCGCATCGTCCGCGAAGAGCTGTACATGACCGGCACGTTCCGCAAGATGCCCGCCCCGCTGGCGCGCTGGACGCGCGACCACCGCCTCCTGCAGGACGTGTTCATCAGCAACATGGAGTACGTGCTGGTTGGCTGACATCGACCGATATCGTCCGGACGACCGGCGCGGCGTCGAGACGCTCTACCGGCGGGTGTTCGGCAACGACGCTGCGGAGGCGAGCCGGCTGCGGTGGGAGTGGCAGTACCGTCGCAACCCGAACAACCCCGGCCACGAGCCCGAGATCTGGATCGCGCGCGAAGGGCCGGCGATCGTCGGCCAGTACGCCACGATGCCGGTGAGGCTCAGAGCCGGGGGCGAGGAGATCCAGGGCTCGTGGGGCATGGACGTCATGGTCGCCCCCGAGCGGCAGCGGCAGGGACTCGGCGAGGCGCTGTTCCGGACGTGGGACCAGCACGTCGGCGCCTCGCTCGGCCTCGGGCTTTCCGACTCCTCGTACCGGCTGTTCCAGAAGCTGCGCTGGCCGGACGTCGGCCCGGTCCCCTGCCTGGTCAAGCCGCTCACCCGGCGGGCGCTGCGGCGGCCCAACTGGCCGGTACCCGTCAACCGCCTGGTGTCGGCGCTGACGCTGCCGTTCGTCAAGATCATCGCCCGCACTCGCCCGCTGCGCGCCGAAGTGCGGCAGATTCACCGGTTCGACGAGAGCTTCACCCGCCTCTGGGACGAGTTCGCCGGGAAGTTCGACTTGGCCGTGCGCCGTGACTCGGCGTACCTGAACTGGAAGTACGCGAGCGCGCCGCACGTGCGTTACGCCATTGCCGCCCTCCGCCGCGAAGACCGCGACGTCGGCTACGCCGTCTACCGCCACGTGCACGAGCCGCGGGGCCGCGTCACGCTGCTCGTCGACTTCCTCGCCGACCCGGACGACGCGTCCGGCTTCAGCACCCTGCTGCACTGGGTCGACCGGGAGGCGCGGCAGGCCGACTCCGATAAGATCCGCACCTTCGCCCTGCACGGCGGCTATCGCCGCGTGCTCAAGCACTCCGGCTACTTCCAGGTGAAGTCGACCATGGAGTTCGTCGCCAAGGTAAACGCGATCGACGTGGCGCCGTCGTTCTACGAAGATACCGAACGCTGGCACGTTACGCTGGGCGATTCCGACCAGGACCGCTGATGCACCTGCTCGTGGGCATCGACACCGAGGGTGACAACCAGTGGAACGCGGCCGCCCGAGCCCGCCAGGGCTTCGAGAACATCTACGCGCTGCCACGGCTGCACGCGCTCTTCGCCCGGCACGGGGTCCGGCCGACCTACGTCGTGACCTATCCGGTGGCGACCGACCGGCGGTCGCGGGATGTGCTCGGGAAGCTGGCCGACGGAGGCGGCTGCGAGATCGGCGCGCACCACCACGCGTGGGAGACGCCGCCCTGCTCCGAGGACGACGTCCGCCGCCACGCTTATGCGCTGCAGATGCCGCGCGCACGGTTCGCCGAGCAGCTGCAGCACCTCACCGAGGCCATCACCGCGGCGGTCGGCCACCGGCCGGTGTCCTACCGGTCGGGGCGTTTCGGCTTCTCCGCCGACCACGTGGCGCCGCTCGAGCGTGCCGGGTATCTGGTCGAATCGAGCGTCGCGCCGCTCTTCTCCGAGGCGCACAAGGGCGGGCCGTCGTTCGTCGAGGCGCCGCTCGCGCCGTACTTCCTCGCCTACGACAGCGCGACCGCGTCGGGCAGCAGCAACCTGCTCGAGATCCCGGTGTCGGCTGCCCTCAATCGGCGGCTGCCGCGGTTCCTGCGATACGCCTGGGCCCGGGCACCTCGGCCCTACACGACCCGGCGTGTGCTGCGCGCGCTGCACCTGCTCCGGCTGCGGTGGCTGCGCCCGTCCTACTCGTCGCTCGCGGACATGGTGTCGCTCGCGCGCGATCTCCACCGGGCGGGCGAACCCGTGCTTAACGTCCTCTTCCATTCGAGCGAGGCGATCGTCGGGGGCAGCCCGTACAACAGAACGGAGGCGGAGCTCGACGCCTTCCGCGATCGCCTGGAACGGTTCTTCGCCTTCGCGATCCGCGACCTGAACGCGGTGCCGGCGACCTTCTCCGAATTCCGCGTGGCGTACGCGGGAACCGGGGACATTCGACTCTTCTCGGAACGTGGACAGGGGTGACACGTGGCGCGTCCACATCTCGCGAAGAGGTGAACGTCCCTGTTATGCGCATCCTGCACGTCACGTCTCACCTGCCGCCTGACCAGGCGGCCAACGCGCTGCTGCCGTGGCAGCTCGGCCGTTGGGCGCGCGAGGCCGGCGACGACGTGGCGTACGTCGCGCACCCGCCGCGGGCGGGACGTGCGGCGGCGATTCCTGGTCCGGCGACCTGGATCCCGCGACGCCGGCGCGGGTTCCTCGGCGGATCGAGGTTTGGCTCGCTCGCCTCAGCCGCCGCCGCCTGGCGCGCGCTCGCGCCGCGGATCGAGGCGGCCGACCTCGTGCACGCGCACGGCAACGGGCTGCTGCCGGAGCTCGCGGTGTTGCTGGCGCGCCGCCGCGGCAGACCCTCCGTGCTGACGCTGTATGGGACCGAGGTCTGGCACTACCGGCCCAGACGCCCCCTCGATCTGTTCACCCGCGCCTACCAGGCCGCATCGTACGTGACGTTCTACAGCGAGCGTTTGATGGCGCGTGCAGACGAGCTCGGGCTCCGCCGACGTGAGGCGCAGGTCGTCTATCCCCCGGTTGCCCCGCATTTCGTGTTCCACGACGAAGCAGCACAGGCGGCGTGCCGCGAGGCGCTCGGGATCGGCAACCGGCACCTCCTCGTCAACGTCAAGCGCCTGCACCCGCTCGCCGGCCAGCGCTGCCTGATCGAGGCGATGAACGAGGTGATCCGCGACCACCCGGATACGCGCCTGGTCATCTGCGGAACCGGCGACCTGTTCGAGGAGCTGAAAGCGGCCACGCGTTCGGCTGGCGTCGAACGGCACGTCGACTTCGCCGGCCTCGTCGACAACCCGATCGTCGCCCGCTACTGCGCCGCCGCGGATCTCTTCGTGCTCCCGTCGCGGCTCGAGGCGCTGCCGACCGTGGCGGTAGAGGCACTGGCGTGCGGTACCCCGGTGCTCTCCACGGACAACCCGGGCGGCCTCGAGCTCAACGATGCCTTCGGCCCCGACGTCGCGATCGTGCCGCGCGAGCAGCCGCTCGCGCTGGCGAAGGCCATTACGCACTTCCTCCGCAACAAGCGGCGCACGCTGCCGGGCACCCGCGAGACGATTGAACGGGAGTTCAGGGCCGGTGCCGCCGCCGCGAAGTACCGGGCGATCTACGCCAGGGTGACAGCCGCCCCCAGCCCCTGATCGGCAGGTATGATGGAGCGTCTGGGGACCGGCGTCCCCGCCCGGCGACGGACCGCGGGCGGGGCGCGATCGGTGTGCCCACCTGGAACGGAGACCCGCAATGCCGCTCGTCGACACCATCAGCCGTGACATCGCCGAGGCCATGCGTGCGAAGGACCAGCTGCGGCTCGGCGCGCTCCGCATGGCCAAAACGGCGCTCGTGAACCGGGAGGTCGAGAAGGGACGCGCGCTGGACGAGGCGGAATCGCAGCAGGTGATCGCCTCGCTGCTCAAGCAGCGCCGCGAGTCGGCGGAGCAATTCGAGAAGTTCGGCCGCCAGGAGCTCGCCCGGAAGGAGCAGGCCGAGATCGCCGTGCTCGAGGCCTACGTGCCGCCGCCGGCCAGCCCTGAGGAAGTCGACCTTGCAATCGCCGACGCCATCGCCGAGACCGGCGCCTCGACGCCAAAGGACGTCGGCAGGGTGATGAAGGCAGTGATGCCGAGGCTGGCCGGCAAGACGGTCGACGGGAAGACGGTCAACGAGCTCGTGCGCAGGAAGCTGGGCTCGTAGAATTCGCAAACCTTTTGGCGCACCGTTCGTCTAATGCTGTTGAAAGGCACGCACAAGCCTCTCATCCATCCTCCAGTGAAGGCTCCTGTTCCACAGCAGGAGCCTTTTTTTCTGCCGCGTCTGGTGGCGCGTGCGCTCGCGCACGCCCGGCACCTTGCCCGCGGGCTCGAGCCGGGCACGGAGGAAGAGCGGCCCGGCTGTCCCGATCCGGTCACCGTCCGGTGATGGACGCCGGCCGTAGCCGGTCGCGTGTGGTACGCTGGCCGATCCCGATGCTCCCTCCTCCCGGCAAATGAGTTCGAAGCTCGCCCGGTCGGCCGGCGTCATCGGTATCGCGACGATGACCAGCCGGGTGCTCGGCGTGCTGCGCGAGGCCGTGCTGGCGAAGACGTTCGGCGCCGGCTTCGCGATGGACGCCTTCAACGTCGCGTTCAAGATCCCCAACCTGCTGCGCGACCTGTTCGCCGAAGGCGCGATGACCTCGGCCTTCGTGCCCACTTTCACGCGCACGCTGTCCACCCGCGACCGCGACGCCGCCTGGCGCCTGGGCAGCCTGGTCGTCAATTCGCTGCTGATCGTCACCGGTGCGCTGGTGATTCTCGGGATGATCTTCGCCTATCCGATCACCAGCCTCATCGCGCCGAAGTTCGCCGAGGTCCCCGGCAAGCTGGAGCTGACGACGTTGCTGACGCGCGTCATGCTGCCGTTTTTGACCACGGTGGCAATCGCGGTGGCGATGATGGGGATGCTGAACTCACTGCACCGCTTTTTCGTGCCCGCGCTGTCGCCGGCGACGTTCAACGTGGCCACCATCCTCTGCGCGATCGTGCTCGCGCCGTTCTTCGCCCGTTTAGGCGTCCCCCCGATCCTGAGCATCGCGATCGGCACCTTGCTCGGCGGCGTCGGTCAGATCGTGCTGCAGTGGCCGTCGCTGCGCCGCGAGGGGTTTCGCTACCGGCCGGTCGTGGATTTCAACGACCCGGACCTGCGCGAGATCCTGCGGTTGATGGTGCCCGGCACGCTCGGCCTCGCGGCGGTGCAGATCAACGTGCTGGTGAACACGTATCTCGCGACCAGCCAGCAGGAAGGCGCCGTGTCGTGGCTGAACTACGCCTTCCGGGTGATGTACCTCCCGATCGGGCTCTTCGGCGTGTCGATCGCCACGGCGGCGCTCCCCGACATCTCGCGGCAGGCGGCCGCCGAGGACCTCGCCGCCATCCGCCGGATCGTGTCGAGCGGACTCCGGCTGATGCTGATGCTCAACGTGCCGGCGACGGTCGGGCTGCTGGTGCTGGCGGAACCGATCGTGTCGCTGCTGCTCGAGCGCGGCCGGTTCACGCCGGACGACACGATCCAGACCGCCGCGGCGCTGATGTTCTACGCGCCGGGGCTGCTCGGGTACTCCGCCGTGAAGATCGCGTCGCCGACGTTCTACTCGCTGCGCGACAGCCGCACACCGGTGATCGTCAGCATGATCTCGGTCGCAGCCAACCTGGGGATCAACCTCGCGCTGGTGCGCGTGATGGGGTTCCGCGGCCTTGCGCTCGGCACGGCCCTCGCCGCGATGATCAACGCCGGCGTGCTGCTCTGGCTGCTCGGCCGCCGCCTCGAGGGTCTGGAGGCCGGCCGCATCGCCGTGGCGTTCACCAAGATCCTGCTGGCGTCGGCGGCCATGGGAGCGGCGGCGTACTACACCTCGGCCTGGCTCGGAGCGGGGACGCCGTCGCGCGACCTGCCCTTGAAAATCGTCCGGGTCTTCACCGCGATTGGCGCAGGCGTGGTCGTCCTGGCGGCGTCGGCGAAGGCGCTCCGCATCGCCGAGTTCGACGAGGCGCTGCGGCGCGTGCTGCGGCGCATCCGGGCGCCGCGAGCGTAAGCGTTTGTGATTCCCCTTCGATCCAGGCTCCACCCGACCGTGCTGCTGATGGCGGCGGCGCACATGATGGTCGACGGCTACGGCAACGTGCTGGCGCCGCTGCTGCCGCTGCTCATCCCCAAACTGAAGTTGACGCTCGCCAGCGCCGGCACGCTCACGATGCTGTTTCAGATCGCCGCGTCGGTCGCGCAGGTCGGCTTCGGGCACCTCGCCGACCGCTGGCGGCCGCGCCTGCTCGTGATGGCCGGTCCGGTCGTCTCGGTCGCGGTGCTCAGCCTGATTGGGCTGGCGGACTCGTTCCTGTCGTGCGCGGTCATCCTCGTCGTCGGTGGCCTGGGCTGCGCCGCGTTCCACCCGCCGGCGGCGGCGCTCGCCTACCGCCTCGGCGGCGGCTCGCCCGGCCTCTCGATGTCGGTGTACATCACCGGCGGCTCGCTCGGGTTCGCGCTCGGCCCGTTGATGTTCGCGCCGTTCGCCGGGCGCTTCGGCCTACCGTGGACGCCGGTGCTCGCGCTCCCCGGTCTAGTCGTCGTCGCGCTCTTCCTGCTGCGCGTCCCCCCGCTCGAGATTCACGCAGCGGCCGGCGGGGGCCTCGGGGCCTTGAAACCCTACGCGAAACCGCTGTCGCTTCTGTACACGATCGTCGTCCTGCGGACGCTCACGTCGCTGGCGTTCGCGACGTTCGTGCCCGTCATGCTGACGCGGCGGGGACTCTCCGTGGCCGAGGCGGGCGCGGCGGTGGCGCTGTATCTCTTCGGCAGCGGTGTCGGCGGGTTTGCCGGCGGGCCGCTGGCGGACCGCTACGGTCCGCGACGGGTAATCGCGTGGTCGCTGGTGGCCGCGAGTCCCGTGCTGTTCGTCGCGCCGTTCCTGACGGGCTGGGCGTTCCCCGTTGTGCTGGCGATCGGCGGGCTCTTTCTTCAGTCGACGCTGCCGGTCAACGTGACCTTCGGCCAGGCGCTGGCGCCGGTGAGCGCCGCGACCGTGTCGTCGCTGATGATGGGGTTCGCGTGGGGCACCGGCGGGCTGACCGTGCCTCTCGTCGGCTACGTCGCGGACCGGGCGGGCATCGAGGCGACGCTCGTCGGCCTCTCGCTGCTTCCACTCGCCGCAGCCGCGTGCGCCCTTCCGCTGCCAGCTCGTGCCGGTGCCGGCGTGACCGCCGGCCCGACGGACGTTCTCCTGCCGGGAACGCGAACCTGAGCCTCACGACCGCTGTGGTACGATAGTTTCTTTCACGACCTCCGATGAGGCGTTACGGCCCAAGCACGCTCGCGTATTCCTTCGGTCCCGGACCGATCACCCCGGGTGTGAAATGGATCATCTGGGCCAACGTCGTCATGTTCGTCGCCACTCTGGTCTTCCAGGGTGTCATTTTCGAACCGCTGGCGCTCTCCCCGCAGATGGTCCTCGAGCATGGCTGGGTCTGGCAGCCCGTCACCTACATGTTCCTGCACGCCAACGCGATGCACATCCTGTTCAACATGCTCGGCGTGTGGATGTTCGGCGTCGAGCTGGAACGGTTGTGGGGGACGACGTACTTTCTTCGCTACTACGGCGTCGCCGGCATCGGCGCGGCGATCACGACACTCGTCGTCTCGTTCCTGCCGTTTGACTTCGCCGCGCCGGTGTACACCTCGCTCACCGTCGGCGCGTCCGGCGCGCTCTACGGGATCCTCCTGGCGTTCGCGATGTACTACCCGAACCGGCCGATCCTGATGATGCTGCTCTTCCCCGTGCCGGCGAAGTACTTCGTCATCATCATCGGGGCGCTGTCGTTCGCGACCGGCGGCACCGGTGTTGCTCACGCCGCCCACCTCGGCGGCCTGCTCTTCGGCTATCTCTATCTGCGCAAGGGGCGCGGCGGGTCGCTGACGGCCGAGATCAAGTACCGCTATCTCAAGTGGAAGATGAACCGGCTGCGCCGGAAGTTCGATGTCTACTCAGGGCGACGCGGCGATTGGGACAGGCACGTTCACTGACGCGTGTCAATGCTGAATGCCGAATGCTCAATGCGAATGCCGAATGCTGAATGCCGAATGCGGCATTTGACAAGCCCCTCAGAGAAGCCCCTTCACATACCCGCCGTCAATCTGCAGCGTCGTTCCCGTCAGGTATGACGCCCGTGCCGACGCCAGAAAGGCCACGACGTCGCCGAACTCCTCCGGCGACGCCAGGCGCCCGAGCGGGATCATCGCTTCGGTCCGCTTCTGCACGGCCTCGATGGTGACGCCCTCGCGAGTGGCGGCCGCCTCCGCCAGCTCGACGACGCGATCGGTGCGCGTGTAGCCGGGGGCAACACAGTTGACGAGGATGTTGTCCGCCGCCAGCTCCACGGCGAGGGTTTTGGCGAGGCCGGTGAGCCCGGCGCGCAGCGCGTTCGACAGCGCCAGCGCCTCGATCGGCTGCTTCGCGGAAACGGAGGTGACGTAGATCATCCGGCCGCCGTGGCGCTGCCGCATGTGCGGGATGACGGCGCGCGACAGCCGAACCACGCTCATAAGCAGCGACTCGATAGCCGCCTGCCAGTCGTCGTCGGTGAGCGCCTCGAAGAGCGCGGACTTCGGCCCGCCGGTGTTGGTCACGAGGATGTCGACGGCGCCGAGCGCCCGAGCGCTTTCCGCCACGAGCCGGCCGACGTCCGTCGCGCGCGCAACGTCGGCGACGATCGGGATCACCCGGCCGCCCGTCTCGGCGCTGATGGCGGCTGCCGCCGCTTCGAGCGTCGCAGCCGTGCGGCCGCAGATCGCCACGCTCGCGCCTTCACGCGCCAGCGACACCGCGACGGCGCGCCCGAGCCCCCTGCTCGCGGCGCAGACGATCGCGCACCGTCCGCGCAGCGCCAGGTCCACGCTACCAGGCTCCTGAAAAACGGCGGCTGGTGGACGCGCACTCTCCACCAGCCAATTCCCGTGCTTCCTCGTGTCTGGGAGACGGGCAGCGGGGGTCGGGAGCTGTCCCCGGCGGCGTGATCACCATCCGGCTATTCGCGCTCGCGCGGGACGTCGTGAAAGTACGTGTCGGTCCGATCGAGCCAGTCCTGGCGGATCGGGCTGAACAGGTCGAGCTCGAACGTGTCGTCGAGCGCTTCCGCCTGGTGCTCGACCCAGGAGGGAATGTGGAGCACCTCGCCTTCACGCAGCATGATCTCCTCGCCGCCGACGAGGAACTTCATCGCGCCCTGCAGGACGTAGGTCATCTGCTCGCTCTCGTGCGAGTGCATCGGCACCAGCGCGCCTTTCTTCAGGTAGATCTGGGCGAGCATCTCACGCTCGCCGGTGACGATCTTGCGCGAGATCATCTCGGTGACCTTCTCCAGCTCGATCTCGTCCCAGCGGTGCAGCCTGACGGTCTGTGTGCTCACGATCGCGCCTTTCCAGAGGGTGGCGATTATATCGCCCCGGAAACCGAATGCTATAATGCCGAGGTCTCGTGACTGCTCTTCCCACGAAAGGCGTCCATCGGGGATGAAAGGGACCGCCGTCAGCAACGGCAGGAACGCGAAGGCGGAGCGCGCCGCCGGCACCCGCCACGAAGGGCTCACCCGCGACGATCTCCTGCGGGCCTATCGGACGATGCTGCTGTCGCGGCGGCTCGACGACAAGGAGATCCAGCTCAAGAACCAGAGCCTGATCTTCTTCCAGATCAGCGGCGCCGGACACGAAGCCGTGCTCGTCGCGGCGGGGATGATGCTCAAGGGCGGCCACGACTGGTTCTATCCGTACTATCGCGACCGGGCGCTGTGCCTCACGATTGGGATGACGCCGCTCGAGATGCTGCTCAGTGCCGTCGCCGCGAAGGAGGACCCGAACTCCGGGGGCCGGCAGATGCCGTCGCACTGGGGCCACAAGCGCCTCAACATCGTGTCCCAGTCGAGCCCCACGGGGACGCAGTGCCTGCAGGCGGTGGGCTGCGCCGAAGCGGGACGGCTTTACGAGAAGATCGCCGACATCGAAGGGCGGGACGAACGGTTCCGGCACGACGAAGTCGTGTACGTCTCGATCGGCGAGGGCACCTCGAGCGAGGGGGAGTTCTGGGAATCGCTCAACTCCGCCTGCATCGACCGGTTGCCGGTCGTATATCTGGTCGAGGACAACGGCTACGCGATCTCGGTGCCCGTGGAAGTGCAGACAGCGGGCGGCGATCTGTCGAAGCTGGTGTCGTCGTTTCCGGGCCTGCACGTCCAGAGCATCGACGGCACCGACTTCGTCGGCAGTTACCGCGCGATGGCGCAGGCGATCGCCTACGCGCGGGCCAGGAGAGGGCCGGCCCTCGTCCACGCGAAGGTTATCAGGCCCTACTCGCACTCGCTGTCCGACGACGAGACGCTGTACAAGACGCCGGCCGCGCGCGCGGCCGAGGCCGAGCGCGATCCGCTGGTCCGGATGGCGGAGTTCCTCAAGGCGGAGCGGCTGGCCACGCCGAAGGAGCTCGAAACCCTGGTCGGTGACGTCGAAAAGGAGGTGAACGCCGCCGCCGAGAAGGCGGTGAAGTCGCCGCGGCCGTCGCCCGACACCGCGGCCCTCTACGTCTACTCGCCGGACGTCGATCCCTCGTCGGACGCGTTCAGCACGCCGCCGTCAGAGGAAGGCAAGCCCGACACGATGGTGGCAGCAATCAACCGCACGCTGCGGGACGAGATGGCGCGCAACCCGCGCATGGTCGTCTTCGGCGAGGACGTCGCCGACTGCAGCCGAGCAGCCGCTCTCGAGTGCGTGCCCGGCAAGGGCGGTGTCTTCAAGGTGACGCACGGCCTTCAGCGCGCCTTCGGCGCCACCCGCGTATTCAACTCCCCGCTCGCCGAGGCGAACATCATCGGCCGCGCCATCGGCATGGCGACGCGCGGGATCAAGCCGGTCGTCGAGATCCAGTTCTTCGACTACATCTGGCCGGCGATGATGCAGTTGCGCGACGAAATGTCGATGCTGCGCTATCGATCGAACAACACGTTCTCGTGCCCCATGGTCATCCGCGTGGCCACCGGTGGCTACCTGCGCGGCGGCGCGCCCTATCACAGCCAGTCGGGCGAGAGCATCTTCGCGCACTGTCCCGGCATCCGGATCGCCTTTCCGTCGAACGCGCAGGATGCAGCGGGGCTGCTGCGGACCGCGATCCGGTGCGACGATCCCGTGCTGTATCTCGAACACAAGCACCTCTACCGGCAGACCTACAACAAGGGCCCGTATCCGGGCGCCGACTACATGGTGCCCTTCGGCGCGTCGGCCGGCCCCCGCGAGGGCAGCGCTGTCGTGGTGATCACCTGGGGCGCGCTCGTGCAGCGCTCGCTCCTCGCGGCGCAGCAGGCCGCGAAGGACGGGATCAGCGTGATGGTGATCGATCTGCGCACCATCGTGCCGTACGACTGGAAGGGGATCGCCGCGGCGGTCGTGGAGACGAACCGCGTGATCATCGCGCACGAGGATCAGTTGACGTGCGGGTTCGGCGCCGAACTGGCGGCGCGGATTGCCGATGAGCTCTTCGAGCATCTCGACGCGCCGGTCCGCCGCGTGGCGGCCATGGACACGCCGGTCGCGTACTGCCCCGATCTCGAGGAGGTCATCCTGCCGCAGTCGGCCGACGTGCTGAAGGCGATCCAGGACATCGCCCGCTACTGAGGGGCGCCGCCCATGCGCCTGTTGCTGCTCCTTGCCCTCGCGGCGATGATGGCCGGGGCCAAGAGCCCCGGCCTGCGGCAGGGAGTGAGCGGCGCCGATGCCGGGAGTGAAGGCCCGGTCCCCCCGGTGGCCGGCCAATCCGAGGAACTGCGGTCGATCGGAGCGCTCGCGCCTCACATCGCCAGTGCCTTCGAGGAAATCACCGAGTGTCACGCCGCGCGTGACGGCTCGTACATCGTGTTCGACCGGCGCGCGCACGCGGTCTACAGCGTGCCCCCGGGAGCGGAGGCGCCGGTCAAGCTCCTGCAGGTCGGCGCCGAATCCGGCCGCATCCTCCAGCCGATCGCCTTCGACTCCTCGCCCGACGGCGTGTTCGTCGTCGCGGACGCACCGGAAGGCGTCCAGCGCATCCAGTTCTTCTCGCCGACGGGAACCGCGATGGGCGGCTTCTCGCTTGGCCGATCCGGCACGCCCCAGATCAGGCTCGGCGACCTCGTCGTCAGCGGCATTGCGTCGGTGGAATTCACCGGGCAGACGATCCTGCTCAGCCAGCCCGAGACCGGGGCGCTGGTGACGGAATACACGATCATGGGGAGCGTGCTGCGGACGTTCGGCGAACTGCGCGCGACCGGCCAGGAAAACGACCCGCAGGTGCACCGCGCGCTCAATGCCGGGCTGCCGCTCCTCATCCCGAAAGGGGGCTACTATTTCGTCTTCGTTTCCGGCGTGCCGATGTTCAGGAAGTACGCCGCCGACGGGGAGCTCCTGTTCGAGCGGCACATCGAGGGTCCCGAGCTCGACGACTACCTGAAGACGCTGCCAACGACGTGGCCGCGGCGGGCGTCACGGCAGGGAGAGTTCCCGATCGTTCCCTCGACGATCCGGACGGCGGCGGTCGATCGCGACGGCCATCTCTGGATTTCGCTCGCGGTGCCGTCCACCTACGTGTACGACGCTGGCGGCGACAAGCGGCGCACGCTTGAGTTCCGCGGCGCCGGGTCGATCAATCCCACGAGCTTCCACTTCACGCGCGACGGCCGAGTCCTGGTCACGCCCGGCTGCTACGCCTTCTCAGCCCACAGGACAGGCAGCAGGTAGCAGGAGCAGGCGGCAGGCAGCAGGAGCGCACGAGAACTCGCGACGTGCACTAATGTGCCCGTTCGAGCTTGAGGCGGATGTTCACGAAGTTGTAGGGGGGCCACGGCCCCGTGTACTTGAACGTGAGCTTCTCGTGTTTCTGGCCGATGTCCTTCACGCGGGCATCGAAGGCCTGCTCCACGCTGCGGCCCACGAGAAACGCCGCATTCATGATCATACGGTCCCCGATCGGCTTGTTCGATCGCGACGCGATCGAGACATCGCGAAGCGCCTCGAAGATCTCCGCTACGTAGCGCTCCGAGCGCAACTGCAGCGCCGCGTCGACGAGGCGGCCGTATTGCATGCGCGCGAAGTGCGTCGATCCCCTCTGGCTGGAGATCTCCCCCTTCAGGCGCCGGATATCCTCGTCTTCCTCCTCGATTTCGCGGACGATCTGGTCGCGATCCCACAGGACCTTGAGGCCGAACTCGAACTTGTTCGCCATCTTGTCGAGGACGTCGGTGAACGCGTCGTACGCCGAGCGCAGCAGCTCGATGATGTCGTCGCCGGTCTTGAACACCGTGCCGAACGACATCGGGATGACGGTGTGCTGCTGCATGACGGTTTCATTGACGCGCTGGTGCGCGAGCACGTTGTCGCGCGTCGGGTCCTGAGCCACCATCGGCGTGTTCGAGACGACGGCCGCGATGTCGCGGTAGTGGACCGTGTGGACCTCGCTCGGCTCGGGGCCAATGCCGAGTGGTCCGAACGTCAGCGGGTGCTCCGACTTGATGATGCAATAGACGTACTTCCCTTCGGAGCCCTCCTCGGCCGCCGCGGACGCCACCGGCCGGGCAGGCCGCGCCGGCGGCAATCGCACGCGCTCGAGCGTGGCCCGTGCCGGACGCGCGGGCGAGGACCCTCTCGACTGCGGCAGCCGCTCGCGCGCTGCCGGCCTGGCGGCCTTCGTTTTCACTGTCTGCCTCGTCGCCTTCTTCTGCGTCTTCGCCATAATTGGTCAGCTCACCCCGACGGCTGCGCCCTCAGGTGCGCGTCTGCTGCTTCACGTCTGATCCTCCGGCCGCAGATCCCAGATCGAGCATGCGTCTGATTTCGGCCACGAGCACGTCCGGAAGGCACGGTTTGGTGACGAAGGAATCGCACCCCGCCTGCCGCGCGTCTGCAGCGTGGCCTGCCAAGGCGTGCCCGGTCAGCGCCACGATCGGAATGTGGCGCGTGCGCTCATGCTCCTTCAGCCGCCGCGTGGCTTCCCAGCCGTCCATCTTCGGCAGTGCAAGGTCCATCAGGATGATGTCGGGCATCAACTCCAGCGACATGTCGATGGCCTCCACTCCGTTGGTGGCTTCGGCAACCTCGAATCCGGAGAACTGCAGGTAGGCCGTGTACATTTCGCGCGCGTCCTGGTAGTCCTCCACGACCAGTACGAGAGGCAGCGCCCTGTCGGTTTCGGTCATCGCCGTCTGACTTTCGCTGGCAGCCGCAGCGTGAACTCCGATCCCTGCCCTGGTTCGCTCACGAGATCAATCGTGCCGCCGAGCATCTGCGCGAGCCGGCGGCAGATCGACAGGCCGAGGCCGGTGCCGCCATAGCTGCGCGCCGGCGAGGTGTCGAGCTGACGAAAGTCCTCGAAGACCTTCGCCTGGTCCGCCAGCGGGATGCCCACGCCGGTGTCGCGGACCGAGATCGCCACCAACTTCGCAGCCGGATCGTACGACGCGGCAATCGTCACTTCCCCGGACGCAGTGAACTTCAGGGCGTTGCTGAGCAGGTTCAGCACGATCTGCTTGACCTTCTGCCGATCGCTCCTGAGCAGTGGCAGCTTGCCGCGAATATGCGTCGTCACCGAGAGAGTCGACCGCCGGATGATCGGCTCGAGCTCGGCCATCACCTCGTCTACCAGCTCAGGGACGTGCAACGAGGCGATGTTCAGCGGCATGCGTCCCGCCTCGATCCTCGTAATGTCGAGGATGTCGTTGATGAGCGCGAGAAGATGACGCGAGTTCGAGTCGATACGCGACAGGCTCTTGCGCTGCGCATCGGACACCGGCCCGGTCACGCCGCTCAGCAGCATGTAGGTGTAGCCCAGGATCGCGTTGAGGGGCGTCCTGAACTCGTGCGACATGTTCGCAAGGAACTGCGACTTCAGCGCAGACGCCTGCTCGAGGGCGATGTGCTGCCGCCGGAGCAGTTCGTTCTGCTCGGCCAGTTCCGCGGTCGCCTCCTGGACCTTCCGTTGCAGCTCCGCCGACGCCTGCTGCAAGCGCCCGTACAGCCGTGCCTTCTCGATCGCTTCCGTCTGGTCGTGGAGAATCGTCACGACCCACATCAACTCTCCCTGCTCGGAAAGGATCTGTCCGGCGAGCCCTTCGACGGGCGACGGCCTGCCGGTGAGGGGATCGCTCAACTGGATCTCCCCGCGGTACCGCGCCTCGCCGCTGCGGGTCAGCACGTTGGACACGAACGACGTCAGGTTGGCGCCATTGGCGCGCACGCGCCGCAATGCTGCCTCGCCCGCCCCAGCGGGAACGTTGAAGAGCCGCTCGCCGGGCTCGTTCATCAGCACGATGTCCCCTTCCTGGTTCGTCACCAGGATGGGATCGGCGACCGAATCGATGATCAGATCGAGGCGGTGTCTTTCGTCACGGACCTCCGCCTGCGCGACGCGCAGGGTGCGGTAGCTCTCCTCGATCTCCTCGCGGGCGCGCGCAAGATCGGTGACGTTGCGAAGGATCGAGACCACATAGGTGCCCTGGCGTTCGTCCTTCGCCCGCGAACTGAGCAATTCAAACAGGAGATCCGACCCTTCGATTGGGTCGACGAGCAAGACCTCGCGCCGGGACAGCTCGCTCGGCGCGGCAGCGCTCGTCGACAGCGCGGCGGAGAACAGCATGTTGTTCAAACCCACCGCCCGCCGCCATCCCTCGCTGGCGTCCTCAGGCGCCGCGAACAGCTTCTCGGCGTGCGTGTTCGCGATGAGCAGCTTTCCTTCGTTGTCGGTCAGCAGGATCGCATCGGTGACGGCGTTGATGATGCTGTAGAGCAGCATCCGCTCCTGCCCGAACCGGGTGTCGGCGAGCGTCTGCCGTCCGAGGAGGCGCGAGACCTGGTTCGCCAGCAGACGCGCCAGCCACACGATGTCCGGATGCAGATCCGGTCCGCGGCTGCTCACGAGCAGCAGGCCGTACACCGTGGGATCCTCTTCGGCCTTGAGCGGGACGGCGTGGTGCGGCACACTCCCGAAGGGCCCGCGAGCCGACGGCTGGGGATCGACATACGTGGGCTCGGACCGGTCCATGGCGCGCATGAGCGGGTGGGTGCCCTGCTCGCGGTTCACTGCGAAATCCGCGATCGCCGACGCCGGCACACCGTGCTCGGCCACCGGCAGCAGCGGACCGCCGCCGGCCTCGGCGACGAGCACGAGCGCTTTCTCGACGCCAGCATGGGCAGCGAGCCAATCGACAGCCCGCCGTGCCGATGCCTGCAGGTCGGTGTTGGTCAGCAGGAACTCCGCGAGCGCGAGCTTCGCTTCTATCTCGACGCCGTGGAACCGGACGGCCGGCGCTGTGGACCGGAGCACGTTCTATCCTTCCGCGGTGCGCCTCCGCGCACCCGCACGGCGGCTCTGAGTTGCCGCCAGCTCGGCGCTGAGTGCGGCGTTCTCCGCAATTACATCCTGATGCGCCGCCCGCTCCGGCTCCGACTGCGGCGGAGACACCGGTGCCACCTGCCCGACTTCGGAGCACTTGAGGTATGTGTCGATGGAAGCGACGACGACCCGCGCTTCAACGGTAGTGAGATCGATGCCGGCCAGTGACACACGGACCCACGCATCGATCACGATCCCCTTGTCCAGCACACGGTCGAGCACGTCAATGAGGCTCGTGCCGCCCGCTGCCCGTTCAACTGCCATGCTCTGCATCCCCGCAGCCGGGCCGGCCGCGACCGTGGCGCCACCGGTGCGGTCAGCGCCTCGACCTTATCGAACCGTCGGATGTGCGCGCGGAACCCGTGTCCCGCGATGTCTCCGCGCTCGCTCCTGAGGTACAGTTCGCGGTCGCAGCGCCGCCAGTCGAGGCGAATCTCCTGCACCTTGTCGCGCGAACAGACGAGCAGGCGAATCCGGATCGTGAGCAGCTCGACCTCGGCGGGCGACACCTCGATGCCCCCAACGAACACCGGCTTCTTGTCGAGCACGTCGACGAAGCCGGTGGCGCGGTGATGGGACGTCGAAAGGCCCAAACCCATGAGGCAGCGACTATACCTGCACGCCCATGAGGCAGGCAACGCCTCGTGCCGCTGCGGGCATGGCTGGACTCCATGCCAACGGTTGAGCTTGAGAGCGGCTACCTTCTGGCGGTTCCGGGTTCGGAAATCTTCTCGACAAGCTCGCCGGTCGTCCGGTCACGGTGGACGCGTGTCGCCACGTCCGCCTGGGCAATGATCCCGCTGAGCTTGCCGTCGCGATCGACCACAGGCATCCGGCGAACCTGACGCTCCGCCATCAGCGAGACCGCCTTGCTGACATCGTCGTCTTCGCGGACGCAAGCCGGATGCGGGGTCATCGCGTCGCTGACCTTCGCCGCCTCGACATTGCGGCCGTTCGCCAAAACGTTGACCACGAGGTCGCGGTCGGTCACGATCCCGGCAAGCCGCCGCGAGTTGCGCGACTCGACCACGGGCACCGACCCCACGTCTTCCCGCTTCATGATATCGGCGGCCTGA
>JBMDXQ010000102.1:0-1598 GCA_048594975.1 Vicinamibacterales bacterium
GACACGGGCAGCCGACGACGCAGCGCCATGCGCCAGAGTGATTCGGCCTGTTCGCGCCGATTCACGCGCACGAGCCGGTAGAAGGCCTCGCCGAGGTTGATGATCGACGTGACACAGTCGGCTTGGCCTCGTTCCGCGTCATCCAGGCAGCGCTGAACGTCAGGTGCGCCGGGTTCGTCCTGGAGCCATGCGAGCCAGGCAAACGCATCAAGGCAAAACCTAGCGTTTTGCCTCACGTCGGTGTTCCTCGAGGTGCTGCTTCAACGCACTTGTCCCTTTCGCTGACCCCCGGAGCGCTCGCCATCCGGACTGACGGGCGGATGAACGAGCGCGCTTAATCGGCGACAGGACAAGCCCCTCATCCGACTCGGTAATCTGAAGGCGCACGCCAGAGGTCAGCCGATGCTTCTCCCGCAGGTGCCGCGGAATCACGATCTGCCCCTTCGAAGAAACTGTCGTCGTCACCATGACAAAATCTTACCAGAATGGTAAGACGGGCTTCCAGTCAGTCAGTCCTCCTCGCCGTTCACCCGCTTCTTCGTTCGTCCGAGAGCCGGGCTGAAAGTTGGCAGCAACACAGGGCTCGAACTCTCGTGCACGGACATGGTCGCGAGGCGGCTCTCGTAATGCGTAGACCGACGGCCCATCGACGGGCCGACCAGTCATCTCGACTGCCGTTCTTCCGAAGCAGATACATTCGAAGAAGCGCTGAGCTGCGTGCGAAGCCAGGCGCGCGCCATCCTCCAGTCACGCTTGACGGTATCAACCGAGACCCCGAGGTTGTCTGCCGTTTCCTCGATGTTCAACCCGCCGAAGTAGCGCAACTCCACGACGCGGCTCTTTCGAGGGTCGATAGCGGCAAGTTGAGCGAGCGCCTCGTCGAGCGCGAGGATCTCGACCCCCCGCTCCTCCGCCGTAGCCACCGCCTCGTCGAGCGTGACGCACAGCGCGTGTCCTCCCCGCTTCGCGAAGCTCCGGCGGCGGGCGTGATCAACGAGGATACGCCGCATGATCTGAGCGCAGAGCGCCAGGAAATGCTCCCGGTTCTCGCAGCGGATGCTGCCGGCGCGCACGAGTTTCAGGTACGCCTCGTTGGCCAGTGCCGCCGATTCCACGCTGGCGCTGCTGTGCCGGCGCGCGAGGTGGTGGCGCGCAATCCGCCGCAGCATCGGGTAGACGACATCCACCACGCGATCGAGTGCGGCGGCGTCGCCGTCATTCCAGGCGGCGAGCATCCGCGTGATTTCGCGCAGGTCCTGCTTCGCCACGCCGGCCGGAGTGTACCAAAAAGCGGCGCGGAAGGTTAACCGGTCGTGCTCCGATTCGCGGAGTACAGGTAGGAGGCAAGAGCGATGAAGCACCCGATCGCGCGAACCGTCTCTTTCGTGGCACTCTTCCTGAGCCTCGCGGTCGTTGCCCCCGCGCAAGCCGACCCGACCTGTTCGGCCGCCCACGTCTCCGGGGACTGGGGATACACCAAGACGGGGACCCTGTTCCTCCCGACCGGAGCCGCGGTTCCCTTTGCGACGGTGGGAAAACTGACGCTCCACGCGAACGGGGACCTGTTCGGAATGAACAACGGCAGCGTGAACGGCGCG
>JBMDXQ010000103.1:0-5441 GCA_048594975.1 Vicinamibacterales bacterium
GGCGTCTTCGAATCGCACGCGCACCCGACCGTGCCCGCGCCGCCGCCGCTCACGCGTCGACGGCTGCCCAATCGACCGCAGCCCACGTGCGGAGATCCTGATTCCAGCTCCATAGCCGGCCGCCGCGCCAGCAGCTTCCTTATGGCGCGTCGCGTGCGACGCCGTGCGCGGCTCGGCGAACTGCTCAATTCCTATCAGCGGGCCGCGTGATTGTCAGGTCAGCCGCGGGATGGAACATTACGGGCTGCGCGACGATCGCTGTGACGAGCCGTGTGACGAGCACAGTCCACGGTGGTTGTATCCATTGACAATATATCCTCAGTGGACTACCGTTCGCGTCCATGGCTGCTCACACGCAAGCCGACGTCGACGCCCTGCTGCCGCTGCAGAGGGCGGCCTTTCACATCTTGCTCGCGTTGAGCGGCGGGGACGCGCACGGCTACGGCATCATCCATGACGTGGCGGCGCGCACCGGCGGCGCGCTGCGGCTGAGTCCCGGCACGCTCTACCGCACGATCCAGCGCCTCCTCGAGGACGACTTGATCGAGGAGCCGCGCCGGCCCGCCGCCAGCCACGAAGATCCACGCCGCCGCTACTACCGCATCACGGCGTTCGGCAGGACGGTCGTGCACGCGGAAACCGAGCGGCTCACCGAACTGGTTCGGATCGCGAAGGGCGCGCTGCGCGTGGCGCGGGGGCACGCATGAGCCGCCTCTATCGCGCCTTGCTGCGCCTTTATCCATCGTCTTTTCGCGCCGAGTACGGAGAGGAGATGACCGCGGCGTTCGTGCACGCCTGCACGGTTGCCGGTCCTGTCGGCAGGGTCGGGCTCCTGCTGCGCACGCTGGCTGACGAAGTCCTCAATGCGCTGGCCGTGCACCGCGCCATCCTCGTCCAGGATCTGCGGTATACCGCGCGCACCCTGAACCGCAGTCGTGGGTTTGCGGTGACGGCGATTCTCGTCGTGGCCGTCGGCGTCGGGGCGAACACCGCCGCGTTCTCCGTCGCCGATTTCGTGCTGCTGCGTCCTCTCCCATTTCCTGACGCCGACAATCTCGTGCGCCTGTGCGAGGGGCCGCGGACGGGCGGCGGCTGGGGCTGCAACAACCAACTCTCGCCCGCCAACTACCGCGACTTCAAGACGATGAGCTCGTCGTTCGCCTCGCTCGGCGCGTTCGCCGGCGACGCCGTGAACCTCGTCGGCGGCGGCGAGCCGCGGCGGCTGGCGATCAGCCCTCTGACGCCCGACGTGCTGCCGGTGCTCGGCGTCCAGCCGCTGCTCGGGCGTGTGTTCGGGCCGGGCGAGCAGGACGAGCGCACCGTCGTCCTCAGCCATGGCCTCTGGCAGTCGCAATTCGGCGGCGATCCCGGCGTCCCCGGGCGGACCGTCAATCTCAATGGCGCGCCATACACGATCATCGGCGTGATGCCGCGATCGTTCTACTTTCCGAGCCGGGAATTTCAGCTGTGGCGGCCGATGAACTTCCGCGAGGATGACTACGCGGACCGCGGCAACAGCTACATCGAAGGCGTCGGCCGGCTGAAGCCCGGCGTGACGTTCGAGCAGGCCAGGACCGAGCTCGTGGCGCTGGCGGCTCGTCTCTCGGAGCAATACCCCGAGACCAACGAGGACACCGGCATCAGCTTCTACACGACGCGCGACAACATGGCTCCGCGTTTTCGGATCATGCTGCTCGCACTCGGCGGCGCCAGCCTGTGCCTGCTGCTCCTCACCTGCGCCAACCTCGCCAATCTGCTGCTCGCGCGCGCCGGTGCCCGGGGGCGCGAGTTCGCCGTCCGTGCGGCGCTCGGCGCAGGCAAGGAGCGGCTGGTACGCCAGATGATCACCGAGACGCTGACGCTCTCGGCGATCGGCGGCGCGGGCGGTGTGCTGATCGCTATCGTCGGCGTGCCGCTGTTCTCCAGCCTCGTGCCGCCGACGCTGCCGATCGACGCCCAGCCGTCCATCGACCTGCGCGTGTTCGCGTTCGCGGCCCTCTTCACCGTGCTCACCGGGCTCGGCTTCGGACTGTTTCCCGCGCTGCGCGCTGGTGGCCGGACCGGCTTCGACGCGCTGCGCGAGGGGCGGGGAACCGGCGCTGCCGTGAAGCATCGTCTGCGCGCCGTGCTGGTGACGGTCGAAATCACGATGTCGGTGATCCTGCTGATCACGTCGGGCCTCCTGCTCCGCGCCGTCTGGCGCGTGCAGGCGGTCGATCCCGGATTCGGCACCGAGAACGTCCTCACGATCCGGACCGCGTTGCCGCGGCCGAAGTACGAGGATCCCGCGCGCCGCGGCCAGTTCTACGATGCGGTGCTGAGCGACGTGCGGGCGCTGCCCGGCGTGCGGAGCGCCGCCTACGTCAGCGGCCTCCCCATGGAAATGATCGGTGGTGTCGGCGCCGTCCAGGTACCCGGTCAGCCGATCCGGCGCGGCTGGGACGCCATCGTGAGCCGCCGCTTCGTGACGTCTCAGTACTTCACGACGATGGGGATCCCGATCCTGGCGGGGCGGGACATGGAGGCCGGTGACACCGCCGAGCGCGCCTGGGTTGCCGTGATCAGCCAGTCGTTCGTCGATCGCTACTGGCCGGGTCAGGATCCGCTGGGCAAGACCTTCCTATATGCGGACCGGCTACGCACCGTCGTCGGTGTCGTGGGCGACGTCAAAGTGCGGGGCCTCGAGCGAACCACCGAGCCGCAGATGTACCTGCCCGCGCGACAGGTTGTCGGCCCGATGTTTTCCGCGTACGACCCGAAGGAACTGCTGATCCGTCACGAGGGGCAGGGCATGGCGCTGCTCCCGTCCGTTCGCCAGATCGTGTGGACGGTCGATCCCGAGCAGCCTGTGTCCCACATCCGCCGGCTGGACGAGCTGATCGCGGGGGAAACGGCGCCGCGGCGCGCGCAACTCCAGGTCCTCGCCACGCTGGCCACCATCGCGCTGCTGCTGGCGGGCATCGGCATCCACGGGCTGCTGGCCTACATGGTGTCGCAGCGCTCGCGGGAGATCGGCGTGCGTCTCGCCCTTGGCGCCGAGCGATCGAGCGTCGCCCGCATGGTCCTATCGGACGGCATGCGCCTCGCTGCGCTCGGCATCCTGCTCGGCGTGCCGGGCGCGTACCTGGCGGCCCGCGGAATGAGCACGCTTCTCTTTGGCCTGGAGCCGGGCGATCCTGTCACCATCGCCGCAGCGCTTGGGCTGGCGCTGACGATGGCCTTCGTAGGCTCTCTGTTGCCGGCCGTCCGGGCCCTACGAGTTGATCCCATGACTGCCATGCGAGCGGAGTAGCTGCGACATGAATATGAGACGAGCGATCCTCGGTGCGGCCGTCGTGTCCCTCTTCGCGACCACCTCGTTAGATGCCCAGTGGCCGCAATGGCGCGGGCCCAACCGCGACGGAGTCGTGGCGACGGCGTCGGTGCCGAAAGCGTGGCCGGCGAAGCTGACGCCGACATGGACCCAGGCCGTCGGCGTTGGCTACTCGTCGCCGGTCGTCGCCGATGGACGGGTGTACGTCCACAGCCGGCAGGATCCTGAAGAAGTCGTCACCGCGCTCGATCTCGCGTCCGGCAAGGTGCTCTGGACGCAGAAGTACCAGTCGGCGTTCACCAAGAACAAGTACGCCAACGCCATGTCCAAGGGGCCGTTCTCCACGCCGCTGGTCGCGAACGGACGGCTGTTCACCCTCGGCGCCAGCGCCGTTCTCACCGCGTTCGACGCGAAGAGCGGCGAGATGAAGTGGCGCAAGGACTGGTCGACAGAGATCGACACGTCGCGCCTGTTCACCGGCACCGCCATGTCGCCGATCATCGCCGGCGGGCTGCTCATCGTGCACGTCGGCGATGACGACGCCGGTGCGTTTCGCGCGCTCGATCCGACGACCGGCGCCGAGAAGTGGGCGCTGCCGGGTCACGGGCCGGGCTATGCCTCACCAATCGTCGCGAACTTCGGCGGCACGCGGCAGATCGTCACCATGACCGACAAGGCGGTCGTCGGCGTCGAGATCGCGACCGGCACGGAGCTGTGGAAGATCCCGTTTCCCGATGAGTGGAACGAGAACATCGTGACGCCGGTCGTGGCCGGCGACATCCTCGTGGTGTCCGGCACGCGCAAGGGGACGCTCGGCTACAAGGTCGCTAACGCGGGTCCCAGCTTCACGGCGACCCAGGTGTGGCAGAACACCGACGTGCCGATGTACATGAGCTCGCCCGTCGTGGACGGCACACTGGTCTACGGCTTCTCCAACCGCCGCAAGGGGCAGTTGTTCTGCCTCAACGCGACCACCGGCACCGTGCAGTGGACCACCGAGGGGCGCGCGGGTACCAACGCGTCGATCCAGAGCGCCGGCGGCGACCTGGTCGTGCTACTCTCTGATGGGGACCTGCTGGTCGTCAAGCGCAACTCGGTCAAGTACGAAGAAGTCCGCCGCTACAAAGTCGGTGAAAGCACGTGGGGCCAGCCGGTCATCCTCGGCAATACAGTCGTCATCCGGGACGGCAACTCCGTAGGCGCGTGGTCGCTCTAGGCGGGCCTAAAGGAGGCCTAAAGGTGGCCTGAAGCGCGTCGACAAGCGACTGTCAAACCGTGGAGGCCGCGCCGCATCGCGTCATGCTGGTGAGTGTCAGGCGCGCAGCGCGGCGACAGGGTCCACGCGGGTCGCGCGGCGCGCCGGGACCAGCGTGGCGATCAGCGCGATCACGGCCAGGATCCCTACAGCCGCGGTCAACGTCAGCGGATCGGCCGGGCTCACCTGGAAGAGCAATCCCTGAATCCAGCGGGAAAGCAGCGTGCCGCCGACAATCCCGATGACCGCCCCGAGCAGTACGAGCCGCGCACCCTGAGCCAGCACGTCGCGGAAGATCGCGCGCGGCAACGCGCCCAGGGCCATTCGGATTCCGATCTCGCGTGTCCGTTCAGAGACGACGTACGACAGGACGCCGAAGATTCCTACCGCTGCCAGGCACAGCGACGCGATGGCGAACGATGCGAGCAGGAACGTTCTGAAGCGCGGTTCCGCCGTCGCGTCCGACACGAGCTCGCGCATCGGCCGCACCTGGATGATCGGCATATTCGGATCCGCCTGGCGCACGTGCTGACGGATCATCCGCGCCGCCGTGGCCATCTCCGCGTCGGTCCGAACGACGACGTTGAAGCCGCGCGCCCAGGCGGTCAGGAAGCCATCGTCGAGCTGCGTGTAGGGGATGAGGACCTCCGGGCGCGCGTCGGTTTCAAGGCCGCGGTGCTTCACGTTTGCGACGATGCCGACGATCGCGCGCCAGGGATCGCCTGCCGTACCAACGGCGATGCGTCCGCCGAGGGCCTCTCGTCCGCCGAAATACCGTCGTGCGAATGCTTCGTTGACGAGCGCCACCGGCGCGGCGCGCGCGTTGTCGGTGTCCGCGAGCGGCCGTCCGGCGCGGATCGCGATCCCCATCGC
>JBMDXQ010000104.1:0-165779 GCA_048594975.1 Vicinamibacterales bacterium
CTCGGGCGTCGCCCAGCCAGCCGTCGAGGAAGGACAAACCGGGACGGTGAACGCGCTCCTGCTCAACTACTTCTACAGGCCGTTCACGGCGCACACGACGTGGCTGCGGCTCACTTACGCGTGGTAACCCGCATCGGAGGCGGGCGCAGCCGTACTGGCTCGATGGAGAGGAGACATCTGATGAGACGAACGACCGTTGTCCTGACGTTTCTCGCGATTGCTCTTCCGCAGACGGTGTGGACGCAGGACGCGCTGGTGCGGAAGGGGCAGGACGTGTATGCGAAGCAGCAGTGTACGATGTGCCACTCGGTGGCTGGCAAAGGAAACCCCAAGGGGGCGCTCGACGGCGTCGGCAGCAAGTGGACGGCTGCGGAGATCCGCGAGTGGATCGTGAACTGGAAGGAAATGGCGGCCAAGCACAACGCCACGCGCAAACCGCCGATGAATGACTTTTCGGGCCTCGCGAAAGCCGACGTGGACGCACTGGTGGCGTACCTGCAGACGCTCAAGCGGCCAGGCCAGAAGAAGTAAGCCGGCGGGGCGGGGCAATCACTCAGGCGCGAGACGCCGGCATTCAAGAGGCCAGAGCGGAAGAGGCCCGTCAACCGCGTTCGTCGAGCCGACCGGCCGACGCGGAGACGGGCCTACAGCAAGCGAAACACATTCTCCATGGCGCGAAGAGGGAATTGCGCGGTCTGAGCGCCGAGGAAACGCGCCGATACGACTCCCTGATCGCCGACGCGCACGAGGTCGCCGGTCAAATTGCGCATCTCGAACGCTCGGACGAAATCGCTCGTATCGCGGCTGCCGCGAACGGCAGAACGAGTTCGCGCTTCGTCGCGAACGGCGAGCCGCGCGTCTTCCTGCCGTCCTGGCGCGAGTGTCGCGTTTCCGAGGGGTCGGATAGCGGCGGCGGATTCTCTGTTCCGGCAGAACAGGCGAAGAGCCAGTTCTTCGACGTGCTCGCGGCCCACGCGCGAGGCGAAGCGGAGCGCGCCGACCGAGCGAAGCGGGCCCGACCGCCGGCTCAACGGCCTTCGAGCACGTCGTAGTCGAAGTGTTCGAAGAAGCGCGACTGAAGCGCCGCCAACTCCTCGAGCTCGAATCCCGTGCCACCCAGGTCCTGGCGTCGAGCTCGGACACGCGGGCGCCTCCCGGCGTCATGCAGTTCTACGACAACCTGCCACGGGGTGGATGGCCCGGTACGGCCTCCCCTTTGTCACGCGGCGAGCTAGCTGGGCGCGCACCTCCTCCGGGAGTACACCACGAGTCACTCTTGTGCAAACTAGCCGGCGCGCCCGCGGTCGCGCGTGAATGCGAAAGGGGTTGAACCCCACGTATGATGATGGCGGAGTTCTCACGCTTTACCATCTCAGACGGAGGCCAACCCCTATCAGCCCGTGGTGAAAGTCTGAATTGCGTCCGGGGGGACTATTCAACGAGAGGCCCTACTTACATGCGACAAGCGGTGGCCCGGTTCCTTCCTCCATCCGCATTGTGGCCGGCTGCGCGGCGTCGTGGACGATGACTGCTAGGACGTGGCGAGGCTTCGATCCGATAACCACTGCCCGCATCGGAGTACCGCCAGGCATTGCGACCGTCTCACCCTTTTGGAGCTTGGAGCCGCGTGTCGGCGTCTCGTAGCATGCCTCACCGTCAATTACATAGACGGCCTCGACACCCGAATGATGATGAACCAAGGAGTACATACCCGGCATGAACAGGGCGGATTGGACCATCATGGCGTACTTCGTGGCGCGGGGCAGCGGCAGCGGCCCGACTTGAGTCACGTGTCGGCCACCGTGATGATCCGCGGTCTCTGGCTCGATGGTCATGAGCCACCAGGTGCCAGCAGCGTCGAAGGCGATGCTCGCCGGTCCAACGGCTGCGCGCGCTGCGTCTCGCGAGTCGAAGCGATCGATGTGCCAGAACACCGGCTCCTTGAGGCCGTCGGGGAGTACCTTGCTCGCAATGATGCTGCAACCAATCTCACCGCGCCTCTCGGGCGAGTTTTCAACGCAGGTAGACATCAACTGTGCTGCTGCCGTATTCGCAGTCAGCACTGAGACCAGCGTCAGTGCACTTGCCGACCATGCAGTTTGCGGTGTCATAGGATCCTCGCAGCCGGTGGTGAACGCCTCAATTGTGGATCGACACAATCGATCCCCGTACTACACTGTCGGCCGATGGCGATGGGCAACGACGGCGACACGCGAAGCAGGGCTCGATGTGGGTGGTGACCCACGATCGATCTGGAGACGCACGAGGCGGTCTTCACTTGGATGCTGCAGCGCCTGGCCGACGCGGTCTGGTCAAGGGAAAGACCGTCGGCATTGACGCGACGACGCTCGAGGCGAATGCGGCGTTGCGCAGCATCGTGCGGCGCGACACGGGCGAGAGCTACCAGGACTTCCTGGATGAAGCTCGCGCAGGCCTCGGGCATCGAGACGCCGACGCGCGCGGAAGTCTCTGGACGTGGCTCGATGAGCCGTGTGCTGGCCCGCCCGCGGTGCCCGAGCCCGTACAGCTCGCGCTCATGTAATTCGGACAGCATCCGACAGCATCAGAGGGGTGGGGTCATGCGGCTCGCCGTTTTCCGGTCAGTTCGGCAATGAAACCGCCTGATGCCGCGGCTGAAGCCGGCCAGTTTGGACAGCAGTGAGTGCCCAGGTATGGCTGCATTTGCACCGCATGCACCCGACCGGGCACGCGTCGCGCCGCACCATCTGCGGCGCATTCTCGTTGGTTGGCGGACCGCGGAGACACCAATGACACGCGACGATCAGGATCCGTATAGGACGCTGGCTGCGCCGTTGAGCGAGGCCGAGATCGAAGAAGCGCTTGCCCACCGCGAGCCGGAACCGGTTGGGGCGGTGCCCGAGCCGGTGGGCATCGAACGGCCCGCCCCCGCCTGGCGTGATGTCGTGTCGCCCGCCGCCTACAATTTCATCGTCACCTGGGAGACCGGCGGACGATCGTACTACGAGCAGATCATCAAGGGCCGGCCGATCTGGCCGGGCTTCTCGTCCGGCATCACCATCGGATGCGGTTATGACCTCGGTTATCACACGGCGGCGGAATTCTCGGCCGACTGGTCTGGCCGGCTGACGGCCGCTGCGCGCGTGCGATTAGCCGGCGCCATCGGGTTCAAGACCGTGGAGCCCGGCCGTGCAGCCAGAATCGCACGAGCAAAGGAGCTCGTGCGCCTGCTTTCCGACGTCGTCGTGCCGTGGGAGATCGCGATCCAGCAGTTCGATGACAGGAAGATGCCGGCGCTCGTCACCCAGCTCGAGCGCGCCCTGCCGAATCTCGACAGCCTTCATCCGCACTGCTATGGCGCGTTGCTGAGCCTTGTCTTCAATCGCGGGACGCCGTTCCGGAACCCTGCCCCCCGTTACATCGAGATGATGGAGATTCACCGGCTGATGTCGGCGGGCACTCCCAGGGCCCTTGCGGCCATCCCCGAACAGCTCCGTTCGATGGAGCGTCTGTGGGGACCTGCCTCCAGCCTGGCGAAGCGCCGCCGCGGTGAAGCGGATCTGTTCGTGCTAGGGCTGCGGGAGCGCGCGCTGCTCGCCGTCGCGCAACTCCCGACTCTGGAGGCGGTCGAGGTTCCCGCCACCGAGGTGCACGACTCAGCGGACGTCGCGCAGAGCGATGCTCCCGATCCGGATCCACTCGTCGAAGAGGCGGCGCTCGCCGCTGCTGGCATTGCAGCGGAGGCGACGGGATTGACGGCCGCTCACGTCACGTGGAACCCGCGCGACGACGAGCAGCCGGACTATCGGCATCTGAATACACAACTCGCAGGAACTGTCTTCACGTTGACGCCCGCCGACCTTGACTTGCTCATTGCGTGCAATGCCTTTCGCCTCGTGGGGGACCAGGGCGTTGAACGCCCGCTGGTCATTTTCGCGCTGCGTGGAGCAAAGCTGATCACCGGTCCGGCGCAGCTGCGGCAGACTGGCGTCACCGTTCAGGATCAGCGGCCCGATCATCGCGATTTTCGGTGTGTGATCGGGGTGTACGATCGTGCCGGCCAGACGCTCTCGGCGTTCAAGGCATCGACTGTCCCGAATGCACACTTCGTGGCGTTATGTCACTCGAAGGCGGATAGCGGCGCGGCTCTCGACCAGCTGACCGGGAACATCCTGCCCACGGGCTGCTACACCTACACGGTGGGCACCCACAAGCGCGGCAAGCCTGGTGAGATTCGAGGTGCCCTTCGGTTGTCGAAGACGGCCGATGGCGCCGACCTCGTGGTCGTCCTCCGATCGCTCCAGGACGTCACCTACGACCGGATGGATCGCTGGCACAAATGCACACCGGCTGACAACATCCATCCAGGTCAGCTCAATAGCGGTTTCTCGTCGGCGGGCTGTCTGACACTTCCGGGCTTCTTCAGGAACGGACAGCACGCGGGCCGCTGGTCGGAATTCCGTGGCGTACTGGGCTTGATCGGTGGCGACGACGGCAGGCAGTTCAGTTGCGTGCTGCTCACCGGGCTGGATGCCGCTATCGCCGCGAAACTCCGCCAGGAAGGCCGTACGATCGCTGACGCGCAGGTGCGGGAACATCTCGTCCGTCTTCGACACGGTTCCGCGGGCCCGGCAGTCGCGACGTTGCAGGCCGCCCTTGGACTCAATCCGGACGCGGCTCAGCTCTTCGGACCCGTGACTCGGGAAGCGCTCACGAGGCGGCAACAGCGTGTGCTCGGCTGGGCCGACGGCATCTACTCCCCGGACATGGAACGCCAGCTTCAACTCGGTGCGCTGTAGCACCAGGCAAGCCTCGCGCGCACACCTGCAACGACGCTCGAGAAACGAGAAAGGAGACGATGATGTCCGAGCTTGCGGCGGAAATCGCCAAAGCGCTAACCATTGCGGCGGTCCAGGCGCAGCCAAGGGTCTTCGATCAAGACCCGAAGAGCTCGGTCGATGCCAGCAATCTGGCGCGGGAGGTCGCCCAGGTCTTCAAAGTGATTTTCGACGAGGTCGTGAAGAAGGTTCCGGCGCGGGACACGCCACCGCAGAAGGGATGAGGTCCGCTGGCCGCGGTCGGCCGTTGCCCCGCGGCGATCCGGCCTTGCGCACCGCCAGACACGCCGTCCGAGTTGCGCAACGGGTCCTGTTGCGCAACAGGAAGTGTTGCGCTATGCTGCGGACATGCCCGTGGCCACCGCCCGCAAGGTCGAGGCCCTGCGCGCCGATTTCCGGTCCGCCGCGCAGCTCGCCGACCTGCTCGGCGTCAGCCGCTCGCAGGTCACCCGCTGGCTGCGCGGTGCCGGCATCGACCCGCTGAACGCCGAAAAGGTGGATCTCCTGGAGCTCGTCTGGTCGAGCGTGCTCCGCGTGTACAACCGCGAGGCCGCGCTCGCCTGGCTCTTCGGGATCAATCCGCGACTGGGAGATCGGCGCCCCATCGACCTGGTGCGGGCCGGGCGGACGGAGGATCTGATGCGCGCGATCCGCGCCGAGCGCGCCGACTCGTTCGCGTGATCCTGCACCGCTGCTTCGCCTGGAACGCGGCCGCCCGGCACGACGCGCCGGACGGGCCGCTCTGGTTTCCGCGTCTCTTCCAGGGCGAAGGGCGTCACGACAACCCTGACGTGTACGGCTGCCTCTACCTCGCCGATCGCGCGGTGTCGTGCCTGGTCGAACAGCTGGCCGCGTTTCGCGGGCAGCGTCTCACCGCGGGGATCCTGCGCCGCCGCGCGCTTCCGCTCGCCCTCGCGACGATCGAGCTTGCTGGCGACGCGACGCTGCTGGATCTCGACGATCCCGCGATCCTGCGCCGCGAACGGCTCCGTCCCTCCCGGGTGGCGACGAGACAGCGGCCGGTGACGCAGCCGCAGGCGCTCGACCTCTACCGGCGCCACCCGGAGGCCGCCGGGCTCCGCTGGTGGTCGACGTGGGAGGCGCTCTGGGCCAATGTCACCGTGTTCGACCGTGCCGCCCCGGCGCTCCGCGTGGTCGACGTGCGCGAACTGACGCTCGACGACCCGGCGCTGGTCGACGCCGCCGACCTGTTCGGCCTGCGAATCGCCTGACGACCCGTGGTTCCCGTCACCGGTTCCGGTTCCTTGGTCGCCAAGCGGCGCGTCGAACCACGTCACATGGTCGGTCAACTGCTCGGCGTTTAGTGGATCGCATCAGCCGTCGACCGGTCGGCCAGCTCCTGCCGCACAAGTACTCCAGCATGCGAATGGCACGACCGCGTGGTTCCTTGACATCCGGTCACGCCGCGCGCCAGACAGTGGCGACGATGCCGCAGTGCCCAGTTTCCGGGCGTGCGGAAACCCCTTGACTCGCATCCTCGACGGCGCAAATCTCTGGTTTGCGGCGCGTGCTGCTCCTCGGCCACACGTGGCGCCACTCGCGCCAGCGGCGTGAAGGGGAACACGCAGCGCGTGCGACAGAAGCGCGATGGTGTCAGGGCCGGGCCGCGTCTTCCCTTCGGGCCAGGTCAAGGGCAGACTGTTGCCCCGGTGGCGTGAGCGGACAGGGTTACGGGCAGCACGAGAGCGGCGGCGGCAATCGGCGCCGAGAAGGTGAGGAGATCATGCCCGAGCGTCTCTTTCGTCCGACACGGCTTGCCAACAAGAAGTTCAACGTTCAGGTGCGAGGGCTCGACGCCGCAGACTGGCGCCGGGCGTTGAGGGCCGATCCGCGGTTGCCTCGAAACGTCAGTCAGCTCCGACAGCTCTGGGGCGACTTGACGGAGCACCGACGGCGACGCGTGCCCTCGTTCGACGTGCGTGTGCGGCGCGGGATCCTCAGACGCCGTATCGAGGAGTGCGGCGAGGATGCCTTTGCGCGCTTCTTCACCGCCCTCGGCAGCCCGCTCCTGAGTAATCGCGATCGCGACGAGATCGAGGCGGTGATGGACGCCGACCTGCCGGCGTTCGATCAATCGCTCGAGACCGATCATTTCATCCTTCGCTGGACCAACAGCGCGGCCCACGCTGCGGACAATCTCGCCGATGCCGCCATCGTGGACGAGACCGCCGGCTACCTCGAGAGTGCCTGGGCGCAATACAACACGGTGTTCGGGCGCGCGCCGTATCCGCCGGCGGGCGGCACCAAGATCGAGGTGAACTTCTGGGATATCGGGGGGTATGGTGTCGCCTCGCCGCCCGACGGCCCCATCTCGTTCGACGCGGCCAACTGGCAGTCGCAGCCGGGCATCCGTCAGCCGACCTCGGCGCACGAGCTGTTCCACAAACTCCAGTACGCGTTCGGCTACCGCACCCTGTGGGCGCCGGTGGCGCCCTACAAGTGGTTTTCCGAGGGTAGCGCGTCGTGGGCCGAAGTCTACATCTGGCAGCGAGTCAGCGGTGCCTACAAGATGACCGACCTGTTTGCGACCCCTGATCTCAACCTGTACGACGCGAGCTACAGCGCGCTGCCGTTCTGGATGTTCTTCGATACGCGGCAGCGCGACGCGGCCGACGACATCCCGCTCGTCGGCTACCTGCAGCGGTACGAGCTGACCGGGGAAGAGGAGACGGCGCTCGGCGAGGCGATCGATGCCGACTGGCCGCCCAACAACGTGTACGGCCAGCTCGACACGTTCTTTGCCCTGTTCTCGCGCGATCGGCGAATCGGAGCATGGAGGCAAACGCCGACAGGTGGGCAACCCTACGCCACCATCCTCGCGCCTGACGGCTCGGCGATTGTGCCAGCGCTGACGATGACCGACGTTCCGCTGGCAAGTGGCGACGCGTACAGCAACGCCGGTAACGTGTCCGGTCTGGGCTCTGATTACTATCATTTCATCTTCGATCCCAACGCCGACACGAAGACCCTGACGATCTCGGTCACGGCCGCAGTTGGCGGTGACTATTCGTATTACAGCATCTGGGAGAAGGCCGGCGCGTTCAAGCAGGCGATCTTCCCCTTCGTCGCCACGGGGAGCTTCACATTCAGCCAGCCGATCGAGATCGCCACGGCCGATGCACTGGTGTTCATCATTTCGGGACGCGGGACCGGCGGCGGCTACACGGTCGATGCGTCGATCACGTAGGCCCTGCGCCGCCGGTGCAATCGCCGTCGATTTCGCCGGCCTGCATCTCAAAGGGGCGTTGCGATCCATGCACGCACCTGGCGCCGTGCCGCCGCGATTCAGCCGCAGCGCCCAGTTCGTGCTCTCGTGGGCCGTGACATCCACCGCGCGGAACAGCCGCGACCGACAGACGCACGCGACAGCAGCCGGCGAAGACGAAGGAGGGCAGCATGGCGAAGAGACAGACCGCCGCGAGACAGGCAGTTCAGGCCAGTCGATGCGCAACGGGAGTGTGCGACCCACAACGTACTCAGGGACTCAAGGCGCCCGCACCCAATGGGACGCACGCCCTCGTTACTCTCAGAGGCCCGGGCGTTTTTCTCGGTGCCGGGGTTTCGAAGCAGGGTGGCACCAGCGATCTCACCTTCGTGATTCTCGATATCGATGGTCGCAACGTCACGAACCTGTCTTTTGCGGCAGCCGCAAACCAGGGCCTGACGCAACAGAACCCGTACGGACTCGTGCTTCTGCAGAGCGCCTCACTCAAGACCTTTACCATTGGATTTCCGACGCCGCTGCTCTATAAGCGGAGTCTCACCCTGAGCGTGACGGTCAACGAGGCGAACGTTGTGCAGATCGTCGCCAACGTCATCCACGGAGCCGCCTGAGCAGCCGCTGCCGGCGAACCATCCGGAACCTGAAGCGGAGAGTCCCGCGCCGGTCGGGGCAGCGCAAGGAGGACGGGCGTACCTTCCGCGTCGACGCGGAGGAACGTCATCGTTGGCTACGTAGCCCACGCGCTTCGCAGGTGGTACGATGGGGCGCCCGGAGAAACAGGAGGCGCGATGGTTCTCGTGTATGCGGGCCGCAGGGTGGACGCCGCCGCACAGCCGGATAGTCCCCCCGGGGACGAGCGATTCCCGCCCGGCCGCGTGCCGGCAGTGGCGCGGGAAGTCGAGCGTGTTCTCCGCGCGCTGAAGCCGTCCACCGTGATCGGCTCCGCGGCGTGCGGAGCCGACCTGCTGGTACTGGAAGCGGCAACGGCGCTCGACCTGCGCCGCCGCGTCATTCTGCCGTTCGATCGAGCCACGTTCAGGGCCAGCTCCGTGACCGATCGTCCCGGTGACTGGGGCGCCAGGTACGATGCGGTCATCGAGTCCGTGAGTGCGAAAGGGGACCTGGTCGAACTGGCGCTCGACGCGAACGACGACGGGACGTACGTGCAGGCGAACCTCGAGATCTTCCGCGACGCCGAGACCCTGGCGCGTTCGACCGGCGAAGGCTGCCGCGCGCTGGTAGTCTGGAACGGCGTCAGCCGCGGTACCGGCGACGTGACCGAGGCCTTTCTTCAGGAAGCCGATCGGCGAGGCTGGTCGCCCGAGGTCGTCGACACCGTGAAGTAAGGCCGGCCGCCGGTCGGCCGGCACGTTCAGGTGCCCAGCAGCGATCGCATCGCCACAGCCTCGTTGGCTTTGTAGACCTCGTCGTTCTTCGCTCTCGGCCAGTCCTCGCGCAACGGATTCACCGATCCCGAGCGGTGAAGGCCCAGGACTTCCAGGGTCTTCTCGTGGAGCACCGGGCTGCCGGAGCTTCCCGGCTGGGTGGGTGTGCGGTAGTGAATGCGTAGCGGCCCGGAGTGCGGGGCATCATCCAGCTCGTGGTCCACGACCTCGTTGTCGCTGAGGCTGAAGCTGAGATCTCGTCCGCCCGGATGGCCGATGACGATGACCTTGCCACGCTGCCGGGGGTCGACGATGTTGCGGGAGCCGAGCGGCTTCGGCACCGTCGAGATCGGCAGCGCGAGATCCTCGGGAACGGCCTCTGAGAGCGAAGCCAGGGCAAAGTCGGCCCCGGGGCGCGGTGCGCAGCGAACGATCGCTGCGATCTTCAGCTTCCGGGTCTCGACCGCTCCACGCCAGTAGTGGAACTCCGCGACCGCCCGGCGCACGTCGATCGAACCGACGTAGGCCTGATCAGCCAGGAGGGCGTCGGTCGCCTCGTCTCCGTGAAGTACGTGGTGATTGGTCAGAACGAAGATCCCGTCGAGCGCGGGACTGAACTCGCCGCCGCGCACGAGGAACCCCGTGCCCGACCTGTCCGGATCGTCGAGATCGGCGATGCGGCAGACGGACCTGGCCCGATGGAGAAGCCGCAGGACGCGTTCGAGGGGGATCGCGCTTCCGGCTCCGAACGTGGCCTCGGCGTGGCCGGACGCGACGCGCAGCTGTGACTCGAGCTTCTCGAGATTGGCCGCCGAATAGCTGCCGCCGCCCCTCGCGGCAGTCAGCTTCCGCGCCTCGAGGTGCAGGAGGAGCGAGGACTCGAGTGTGTCGGCCGCGTCGCTCGTGATCTGCCAGATTTCCCGCAGCTGCCGGGCGGTTCCGGCGAGCGCGAACGCATCGGCGTTCGCCATGTTCCAATAGCGAGCGAAACAGTCGGCGACGTTGTCCTTGTCGTCCAAGGCGAGATACGCCTCTCCCGCCGACGCGTAGTCCCAGGGGCTCCATTCGGCACGCGCCTTCTCGGCGAGCGCGTCGAGCAGGCGTGCCGCCCAGGTCTCCGCGCTGTCGGTGTCGACAGCGATCCCGTCCCTCTCCGCCCTGGCGACCAGGGCCACGATGTTCGCGCCGTGCCACGCCGGATCCCGGTCATAGGCGCGACTGTAGGCTGCAATCGCGGCCCTCAGTTCCCGTTCGCCCGTTTCCCCGCCGTCGACCGCCTGCACGAACCGCTGTTTGTACATGCGACCGAGCAGCCCGTTGACCTCGCTCCACTCCTTGCCCGCGGTGGCGTTCTTCAGGTCCGCTTCCAATTGCCCGAGCAGTGCGGCCGCCTCGTCGAGCAGGCCAAGCTCGATCTTCGCCTGGACCAGCTGACGCCTGACATGCAGGCGGAACCCGCCCTGGGCGACCTTCGCCGCCTCCGCGGCGAAGGCCTGCATCGCGGCGAAGCATCGCCGGCCACGCAGACTCTCCAGCACCGTCCGCGCGAGGCGTTCGTCGAGCGGTGCCTCGATGGCCGCGAGAAGGGCGGGCATGCGCGCGCGCGCGCCTTCGCATCCCCAATCCGCGAGCGCCTTCAGCAGGGCGTCGACTTCCTCCTTCATTGTTCCTCCCGCTGAATCCAGTTCCTCCAGTTCAGCCCGAGGGCGATGAGGCTCGCCTGGAGCCGCGCGTTCGAGTGGGCATAATTGGCCTGCTTCGGCCTCCCGGCGAAGTGCAGCCCGACGACAAGCCGGCCGTCGTTTCCCAGGTCCACGACGCAGGACCCGGAATTGCCCCCCAGGGTCGTGGCGTCGTGGCAGAACACCGTCTCACCGGTCCGGGCGGCTTCGTCGCCCAGCCCGCGGTCGATCTCACCAGGTGCGAAGCGCTTCACGCCGTACCGGTGCTGGAACAACCTCGCGAGCACGTCATCATCGTAGGTACCGCTTGGCGGCTGGCCTGAGTAGCCGACCGTGAAGATTGGACGGCCCTCGATAATCTTGTCCGCGTCGCCCTCGAGAGGCAGAGGGGATGGGAACGGAGCGTCACCCCGCGGGTCGCATGCGAGGATCGCGTAGTCCAGCTTGGTGTAGTCGATGCTCCGGCGATCGATGGGGTCGGGGCCGGCGGCAATCACCTCGACGATCCTGAAATGGCGGCGCCGTGCGATGCCCGGGTTGGAATCGAAGCTGATCGTTGCCTCGCCGAGGAACTCCCAGCGGCCGTCGGCGCGCTGTGAGGCGATTTCCTGCAGGACGTGCCGATTCGTGAGCACGAGGCCGTCCTTCACCACGAACGCCGTTCCCGTGTGCGTGCCATCGAGATCGACCCGGCCGACCGCCGCGGCCACCGCCGAAATCTGCCGAGCGAAGTTCTTCACCGCGTTGCGCCATTCCCGCAGCGCCTCGTCGTGCGGATCAATCGCGTCGCCTTCAGGAATGGCAAGGGTCGGGCGCGAGCCGTCAAGCTCCACGATCGCCTCGAGCGCGTCCTCCTCGCGTGGCGGGAAGCGCGCGCTCAGGCCTTCCTGCTTGAGTCGCCGGATGGCCACCTTTCCGTCGTGGAGCAGCAGCCTCTCGAGTGCTGCCCGCCTGGCAGGGTCGAGCGTTGCACCCGTCTCTCGCTCGATCGTCAGGACGGCGAGCTCGAGCGTCTCCTCGGCGTGACCGTCGGACAGCGCGTCCCTGGTCGACTCCAGCTCTCCGGTGTTCGCGGTGTCAACAGCTCGCGAGAGCTTGCGCAAGTAACTTGCGCCCGCACGGCGATCCTCCGATCGCGGCATGGCTCGGCTCCTTGTCTGGGCTTGCGGGTGGCTCGGGTTCCGCGGCGCTAAAGGTAGCGCCGTGGTCCAACGGCCGTCAATTGCCTCGAAGGGTGCTGCCTCAGGGCGAGATCCGTCGCCACCGATATGGACGATCCGAAGGTATCCCTAACCACGGCTCCGCCTCTCGGTCGACCCTCCCGTGGACCGCTCCAGCCACATCCATGTCCTTGAAGCACTTGACGGGTATCGTCGGCGGCCGCGAAACCGGCACCGCTGCCGGGCATGCCGATTGCCCCCGGCCGCTGCCAGCACGCCGGTTCCGAGTTGGTCGACTGCGGTTCGGCGGCGGCCGGCCCGATACGCGTCGCGTCGGAACTTGAGACCGAGCGGTCCTCAGACCTGGGGTCGGCGCATGCGTGTGCCCGCGTCGACTTCCGTTTCCTTGACGACGGTTGCGAACCCCCTTCTGGGTCACGGAAGCCCGCGCGTATCGCCGGGAGGCTCCACACACCGCGCCCATCGTCCGGGAGTGCACAGGCCGCAGGCGGCCGATGGCTGACCGGGGCTGCGGCTCTGTTCGGCATGTCCGATCAATCCGGCAGCCGTACGGTTCATTCGTGGTAGATTGTGCGCGCGAAGCACCGTTCGAGGACTCGTCGCTGAACCGTCTCGAGCCGACGTCGTAATTGCCGCAGCCGCTGCCCGCAGCGGTACCGGCTGCCGGCACTGGACCGGGGGGCCGTGATGGAGCTGAAATCGGACCGTGACGCAACACCCGGGCGGAGGGTTCTGTCGTTCGGCGCGTGCATCGCCGTCCTGACTGCCTCGGTGGTATCCGCCCCCTCATTACCGCCGTCGCGCCACGTCGGCGCGGGTCCCGGATTTCCGCCGGCAACTGCTGCTGACCAGCGTCGGGAGGGCGCCCAGGAGCCGAAGCCGCAGGCTCAGCACGTCACGGGGAAGGTCGTCGACAAGGACGGCAACGCCGTGGAGAGGGCCGAGGTGAGTTTCGACGGCCCGAAGAAACAGAAGGTCTTCACCGACGCCCGCGGCCAGTTCGCGTTCACCGGCCCGGCCGGTGATTACGTCGTGGTCGTGAAGGCGGGGGACCGGCGCGGCGAGTTCAAGGTGAAGATCGAGAACGACGAGCTGAAACCATCGACGCTGATCATCGATCCGGAAGGACCGGCGTGAGCGCCTGAGTATTCGTGGAGTGGAACCATGCGACGGCACTCATTTGTCCTGCTGCTCCTCGTCGTCTGCGGCCTCACCGTCGCCGGCGCACGTCAGCAGGTTCGCGGCCAGGTCGTGAACCGCGACGGCGCCCCTCAGGCCTGCACGGTCGAATTCTATGTCGGCACCGACTTCAGGTTCCGGGCGACGTCGGACAAACAGGGTTACTTCTACCTGAATAGCCCCCCCTACGGCGAGTACCGGGTGGTGGTGGTACAGGGCAGTCGCCAGGACGAGTTCAAGCGCGTCACGATCGACCAGTACGGCCTTCACCCGCCGACCCTCGTGGTTCGCTGGTAGTCACCGGCCGGAGACGGGGTCAGTTCGGAGACGGCCCGGCACGCTGGCGAGCGTCAGGCGTCCTGCCGTAGCGCCGCTCGCACGCTTCGTATTCGGAGCGGGCGCGATCTTCTTGCTCCCCGAGGAACCGGGTGCGCGTCCTGGCTGCGAGGCAGGCGGTGCTGGCCTGCTTCAGCACTTCCTTCAATTCGGCCAGCCTGATCTGCCACACACGGATGACGCCGTCCACCGTGGCAGTGATGACGCGGCCACCGCTGTCGTCGACGCAGGCGGCGCGAACGTCCGAGCCGTGCTCGAGCGTCAGAACTTCGCTGCCGTCGGCCGAACTCCAGAGCCTGGCGGTCCCGTCCTTCGATACCGTCACGATCCATTCGCCACCCGCGCTGAAGTATGCCTTGTTCACCTCCTTTGCGTGGCGCAGTTCCCAGGGCTCGTCCCCACCGTCCATTCGCCAGACCCGGGCGACGGCGTCGGACGCCGCCGTCACGATCCGGGAGCCGTCGGGGCTGAAGGCGGCGCTGTACACCGTTGGCGCGTTGGGATGCTCGAACACTCTCACCGGCTCGCGTGCATGCCCATCCGACGTCCAGACACGGACGATCCCATCCCTCGACGCCGTGACGACCTTCGACCCATCGACGCTGAACGCCGCATTGAGCACCCAATCGCGATGGGGAAGCTCCACGACGCCGGACTCATCGCCGGTCACGAGGACGTTTCCGCCGGCCACGAGATCGCCGACCTTCCAGATACGCGCGGTGTTGTCCCTGACCGAGGTGACGACCCGCGTTCCGGCGCGGTCGAACGCGGCTCCGAACAGGTTGCTCCCCTCCTGCGACAGCCTGCCCGTGGTACTGCCCGACGCCAGGTTCCACAACCGCAGCGTGCCATCGTCGGACGCGGTGATCACCTTCGAGCCGTCGGCGGGATTGAAGGCGGCGCTCCGGACCCAGTCCGTATGGCCCGTCAGGATCCGGGGCTCCGATGCGTCGACCAGGCTCCAGACTCGCGCCGTGTGGTCGTCCGACGCGCTCACCACGTAGCGCAAGTCCGGGCTCAAGGCGACGGTTTCGACCCGCTCGTCATGACGACCGAGAATGCGAGGCTCATCCGGTTCGCTCTTCCAGACCCTGGCGGTGCCGTCGACGGAAGCGGTGACGATCGTGGTGCCATCCCTGCTGAACGCCACGGTACGGACGGCGGCTTCGTGTTCGAGGACCTGCGGGGAGCCCAGCACCTCGAGCGCCGAGGCTTCGCCCCCTCCTACCGGTTCGGAAAAGCGAAGCGTCCAGACCCGCGCCGTGCGGTCCTCGGATGCCGTGGCCACTTTCGATCCGTCTGGACTGAACGCCGCCGCCGTCACTTTCGCGGTATGTCCCGCGAGGGTCAGAAGCTGACCGGCGGTTTCGCTCTGAGCGCTCCGGCTGATCGAGACGGTGCCCCACTCATACCCGGTGAGCACCCACGCTCCGTCCTGGCTGAACGCGACGGTTGTGACCTGCTCGCTGGGACTTTCGACCAGCACGCGCTGCGCAGCGCGTTCCGGGTCCCAGATGCGGGTCGTCTTGTCCAGGGAGCCGATCGCCACGCGTGACCCGGCGGGGTCGAACCCGATCCCTGAGACCGGTCCGGTCGTGGGTTCCCGCAGTTCGACGGGATGGGCACCCGCGGCCGGATCGAGCGGCCATACGCGCGCCATGTTGTTGTTGTAGCCAACGCCGAGGCGTCGTCCGTCGCGGCTGAAGGACAACACCTCGGCGGCCCCAGGCGTCGCGTTCTCGCCTTTGACTTCCAGGAGACGTGATTCCGAGCCGTTGCTTCGGCCTACCCAGACCGCGCCGCTTGCCAGGCCGGCGGCAACCCAAAGACCGTCCCGGCTCAAGGCCGCGGCCGGCACCGGAAGCGAGCCTGGCGAGGCGCTGAGGAGATCGCGCGGGACGATTGCCGCCGACGTGGGATCTTCCCGCCCGTCGCTGCGCCAGGTCCAGAGCGTTCCGCTCCCCATCATGACGGCAACGCGACCATCGCCGAGGAACCCCGTCGCAACCGGCAGTTCGTTCTGGGCGTATCGCAGCACCGCCGTCGGGATGGCGGCCATCGCCGCCCGCTGGTAGATGGCGAGGTGGGCCGGCCGCGCATCTGCGCCGAGCTCGGTGAGCAGCAGAGCACGCGTCAGCGGATCCCGGACGTTCGCGGCGGAGAGAATTCGCGCTTCGAACGCGGCCTTCTCGGCGGCGCGTGCCTCGAAGTACTGGTAGGCGCCAGCCCCGATCAAGCCGCCGCCGACGACCGCGGCCACCGCCGTGGTCACGGCGATCCGCTGCCGGCGCCGTTCGCGACGCAGGCGGGCCTGTTCCTCCCGCTGCCGATCCTCGCTCGCGCGGATGAACTCGACGACGGCGTCCAGCGCTCCCGCAGGCGCATAATGCGCCGCCCACGCCGCCGTCCGGTTGCGCTGCCGGTCCCAGTGCAGCGCGTTGGTGAGGTCGAGGCCGATGAGCAGCTCCCCTTTGCGCTCCTTCCAGTCACGCGCTCGCTCGACCAGGGTCAGAAGCGTCTTCGCCGACGCCCGTTCCTCCGGCAGCCAGTCGTCGCGCAGCCTCTTCCACCGGCGGATGAGGCTCTCGTGCGTGATGTCGATGTAAGTGTCCGGACCGATCTCGCCCTCGCGCGGGACCAGGAAGGTGGCTTCGCCGAGACGGAAGCGATCGACGACGGCGGTGACCTGTGCCTGCCGCTCCGGATTGTCCGCACCGCACACGCTCCAGAGCTCGTCGAGCCTGGCAGGATTGCGGCGCTCGCGCCGCCCGCGGCCTCTCGCGGTGAGACGCTTGAAGATCGTGGCGGCGATGTCGAGCGGGATGCCGGCCAGCAACTCGTCCGCATGCCGGTTGAGCGCACCGTCCAGGCCGCCGATGGCCTCGTAGTCCCGCACCTCGACGCGTCGTGTCTTGTCCGCGTCCACGCTGCGCCAGTGGGTCCAGGTGCGCATGAGCGCGTGCTGCAGGACGGGCAACCGATCCGGCTCGTCGCCTGCCTCGTTGAGCAGCCGCTGCACCAGGGCCGGTTCGATCTCCACGTTCCCCAGCGGCCCCTCGATGGCCTGCTTGCGCTGCTCCCGCGTCATGCGGGGCACCAGGTACTGGCAGTCGTTGAGCGTCTCCGGAAGATCGCGGAACTCGGCGCAGTCGCCCAGGTAGTCCGAACGCATCGTGAGGACGACGTAGACCGGCGGCTGATGGCGACTGGCTGCGAGGAGAAGCTGAACGAACTCGGCCGCTTCCGCCGCCAGCGCATCGTGCTTCCGGCGCGCGTCCTCCCCTGTGGATATCACGTCCTTGTATCTGAACAGCTCCTCGAACTGGTCGACCACCACCAGCAGGCTTTCGTCCTCGGCAAGCTGCCGCGCGACCTCGATCAACCCGTGGCTGCTTTCGCCGAGCGGAGATGGATCCAGACCGGCCTTCACGAGATCGGACGCCAGCCGTTCGAACGGTGAGCCCGCCGGGCGCGTGACCACGATGCGCCAGCGCCGTCCGGCGTCGGACAGGTAGGCGCGCTCGAGCGCCGGGATTAGTCCGGCGCGGACGAGGGAAGATTTGCCGCTGCCCGAGACGCCGATCACCGCCACGAAACTGTTGCGGGCCAGGCGGCCGACGAGCTCGGCGACCTGCTGGTCGCGCCCGAAGAAGAGATGCGCCTCCGACGTCTCGAACGGACGCAGTCCGGGGTACGGATTCTCGCGCCGCAGCAGGCGCTCGAGGACGTTGGCGAAGCTCATGGCTGCGCGTCCGGGGATCGCCGCAGCAGTGGGGTGAAGAACGGCTCGAGCCGTCCCGGGTCGAACCGGCCGGACTGCTCGCCGATGTACAGGTCGCCGAATCCGGTGCGAATCTGCTGGACCGCGGTCGTCTTGTTCTCGAGCGGGTCGAACAGGCACAGCCCCCGCACTCCCTGCCGCCGCGACGTCTGGACCATCTGCGCGAACTCTCGGGAGCACCACTGTTCGTCAGACCCGCCCCAGACGAGAAGGACACCATCCGAGCGGGAGAGCCGGCTGGTGTGCTGCGCCGGGTCGTCGGGCGTTTCGAACTCGACGTCCTTGCGGTAATGGAAAGTGATCAGGCCGGCGTTCTTCCGATCCTGGGAGCTGTACACGAGATACACGCGCGGCTTGCCTCGCGCCGCCGGCAGTGCCATCGGATCCGGGCGCAGCAGCGACAGGACCTCCTCCTTGAGCTTCGCCGACAGGATCGACGCGTCCAGGTATGTCTTGCTGGCCGAGTCCAGTTGCTCGAGATACGCGCAGAAGCCAATCTGATCGGTGACCGTGGTTTGCTCCGCGTCCGGCGAGCACCAGACGATCCACGGCATGTCCTTGCGCGCGGCGGCGGCGTCGGCCAGCTGACGGGCGCTCTCGTCGTAATCCGGGCCGAGGAGGAAGACGGCGAGCGACGCTTCCATGAGCTGATCGCGAAGGTTGACGGTGCGATCCGGCAGGATCCGATAGCTGCGGGCCGCGAGCTCGGCGCCGAGCGCCCTGTGTGCCGCCTGTACCGCGGGCGGTGGGTTTGGCGGGTACAGGAACACCGCAGTGCTCTGGTTCCGCATCCGCTTGAGCAGACCCACCAGCTCTCCCACCAGGCGCCTGAACCTCGTCTCGAACTCCGCCGAGCCGATGGCCAGCGTCTCGAACTCGTCGCAGAACGGGATGTCGGTCAGGCCCGGGAAGAGCGTCCAGTGTTCGTTGTTGTCGACGGGGAGAATCGGACAACGCAGGGCGAAGAGCTCGTTCGCAAAGCCCGGTCCGAACCGTGCACGCCTGCTCGCGACGGCCTCCTCGAAGACCCTGCATTCCTGCTCCACGCAGTAACGTGACCGGATGTACGTGGGGGAGGGCAGCAGGACGAACAGCGCGGAAGCCTTGACGCTCTCGGGGATCTCCTTGGTGAAGTCTCGCGACTGCCGCAGTTTGTCGTCGTCGATCCAGATGTTCGGCGGAATGCCGAGGCGCTGCTTGAGCGCCGGCTGGAGGCGATCGACCAGGCGGTTGATCCAGTCGCGGTCGTCGCCGTGCGCATAGCTGATAAAGACATCGTGCTCGTAGCCGGGGACGTAGGGCATGGCGAACCAGAATCTAGCACTATCTCTGCAGGCCGGCACATCGACCCTGAAGCCTTTCGCGCGCTTTCTGCGGTGGTCGACCCGCTGCCGGTACGACTTCCGGGTGCGGCCCGCGTACTGTCGAGCTAAGTCTCCCGGGTGGCCGGTGCGCGCCCCCGTCGCGGCGTTGGGACGCACGGGCGAACCGCCGCATACGCAGCACGATGGCCCGATACCTATCAGAACGCTGGACGAAGGCTGCCCGAACCGCCGGGGAGACGTCGCATTGTCTTGACAATCGCACTGGCAAGTCGGGGTTGCTGTGGCGATCGCCGATTGGCGGTGTCATAGTGGCACTGCGCCCGGCGGCGGTGACGTTCCGGGTGCCCGACCGAGGAGGCGCGTGTCTTCCAGCCTCCCGGCTACCTTCGCGACCAGGGCATGAGCAGCGACACCGCGCCGGCGCCGGCGAGGCGCACGGTCCTTTCGGCGCTTGGCGTGTACGCCGAGCGGCCCGCGCTCGTCATGATCGCGCTGGGTTTCTCGGCCGGGCTGCCGTATTTCCTCGTCTTCGACACGCTCTCGGCCTGGCTGCGGGCTGCCGGCCTCTCGCTGGAGGTAATCGGCTTCTTCAGCCTGGTCACGCTCATTTCCAGCTTCAAGTTCCTCTGGGCGCCGCTCGTCGATCGCACGAGCGTCCCCGTGCTGACCCAGTGGCTCGGCCACCGCCGCTCCTGGATGCTCGTCTGCCAGGGCGCGATCATCGTCGGGCTCTGGCTCGTTGCCGGGTCCGACCCGACGCGCAGCCTCGGTGCTATCGCGGTGTTCGCCGTACTGGTGGGCTTCTCGAGCGCCACTCAGGACATCGCCATCGATGCCTGGCGAATCGAGGCGGCGGAGGACACCAAGCAGGGGGCGATGGCGGCGGCGTATCAGTGGGGCTACCGGGGGGCGATGATCGCCGCCGGCGCGGTGCCGCTGCTGCTCGCGCAGTTCTACAGCTGGAACCTGTCGTACGCGGTCATGGCGGCGCTCATGACCGTCGGCGTGCTCGCGGTGCTGCTCGCGCCACGCGAGTCGCGTCACGTCTTCCGGCCCATTCATGCCGAAGACATCCAGCCCGCGCCCGCGCGCGAGGCGCTGGAGTGGATCGCCCGGCTCACCATCCTCGCGGCGGGCGCGCTCGTGCTCGGCTCGGGGCTGGCCGCCAATGCCGGCGTCCTCGCGCGCGTGCTCGGCGCCCTCGGTACGCGCGGCGCGCGTGACGCGGTGTTGTCGGCGTGGGCTTTCGATGCGCGCGCCCTCGTCCACCTCGCAGCCGTGGCGATCGGCTTTGCCATCATCGTGCTCGCCGCGCTGCCCATACCCGGAACGCGCACCCGGCCCGGTGTCTATCTCTCGGCGGCGCTCGCCGACCCGCTGCGTGATTTCTTCGCGCGTTACCGTGGCGCCGGGGCACTGATCCTGGCGCTCATCTGCCTGTATCGCGTTCCCGATTTCGTGCTGAACATCATGAACCCCTTCTACCTCGATCTCGGCTACAGCCTCGTCGAGATCGCAGAGGTCCGGAAGGTCTTCGGGGTCGCGATGACGATGTTCGGCATTTTCGTCGGGGGCCTGGCGGTGGCGCGCTACGGGCTGATGCGCAGCGTGGTCATCGGCGCCCTGGCGGGGCCGGTTAGCAACTTGTTGTTCATCTGGCTCGCGCTGCAGGACCACAATCTGCTCGCACTGTTTGCCGCCATCGGCCTCGACAACGTCGCGGGCGGGTTTGCGGCCGTGTGCCTCATTGCGTACATGTCGAGCCTGACATCGGCGGGGTTCACGGCCACGCAGTACGCGCTGTTCTCGTCCATCTACGCGATTCCGGGACGCCTCATCGCCTCGCAATCGGGTCGGATCGTCGAGAGCGCGGCGCGGATCGCCGACAAAGACGGCGTGCTCTCCGGTCTGAAGGGACTGTTCGACGGGCAGGCACCCGGAAACTTCGCGACCGCTCTCGAGCGATCCGGAGTGACGCCCGCCGCGCTAGGGACCGGGTACGTGGTGTTCTTTCTCTATTCCACCCTGCTTGGCGTGTTCGCCCTCGTGCTCGCCCGTGCGGTGGAGCGGCGGCATCGGGAATCGCAGCGCGAACCGGCGTCGCAGGCATCGGCAGCGTCGCCGGCTTCGTGAAATGCAGCGCGGATTTCACCGCGGGCGACACGCGCGGGCACCTACGATTCGTACTTTCCGACCGGCCACCTCACGTCGGACGGGAGCTCTGCGAGAGGCGGCGCCGACGATGGAGGCGCCGGAGGTGGCGGAGGCGATGGCCAGTCTTTCATGTTCAACCCTGCTAATGCCTCCGGCAATGAGCATGCCGGTCGATCCGAGGGCAGCTGAGCAGCGAACCCCGCATCGTTGAAGGACTTGCCCGCCGAACCCTGGCAGGAGAGTCAGCAGGCAGTGAACCGTTCTCAGAATGTTGTCTACTTTTCGTCTGAGCACATCGCGGGAGAGTACGTCCCGGACGCGAGCTGGCCGTCCGCACCGCGGCTCGTTGGCTGCTGTGTGACCTGTTCGGTCAGCAAGTGCGCGACGTCTACCGGTCCGTGCCGGGATGTGGCACGAAGAGCAGGGCAGCGAGGCCCGAGACCGCGGAGCTGGCGCGCGCGTGACGCCAGCCTGGCCCAGCAGTGGAAGGCAAGCGGATCAGGCACGTCCAGCACGGCAGCACGGTGGCCGAGGGTGCAGAAAAGTGTTGACCCGCGGTACGCGTCGATGCCAGAGTTGCGCCGGCGTGCGCAGCTGTCCTGCCGGCGCTGCGCCAATCGCTGCTTGTCGCGGCGCGACAAGGCGTCAGCTAATGACGTCGATGCCAACCACGCTGCGACGGGACGATGCAGCGGTGACGGTGACGGGCGCAGGCGCGGCCCCCGATCCAGGGGACTAGGTCGCGCGCGAGCCTCTTCACGTGTCTCGTCCATTCCCACGAGCCGTCGCTCACTGAGGCAAACCCATGGCTGAAAAGGACAGAATCCAGGCGGAGCAAGCGCAAATCGGGCCCGACGAGGCCGTGCAGGCCGACACCGAGGCGGCTGAAACGCCGGTGCCGAAGGAGTTCCTCGACCGCAGACAGGCAGCCATGCGGGACCGCCGTGAGCCGCAGTTCCCGCCCCTCGTGGAGACCACCGAGACGGCGACCGCCGAATCGCTGCCCAACGAACCCGAAACGGACTGCGAGCCGCCTCCCGGCGACACTAGCCGTTGAGACCTGCAACCGCGTCTTTCCCAGGGAGTAGAGCCTGCCATGCCCGTTCTGCTGAGCAATCGCGCGCTGACTGCCGCTGAAATCGGCGGCCAGGCACTAACCATCGGAGAGCCGAGCATCGCCAAGCGCGGTAACGAGATTCTGTTTACCGGGAACTGCTACGCCACTCGTTCGTCGGACAACGCGGCGTCGTGGCGGCTGCTCAACCCGTACACGTTCTTCCCGGCGGTCGACGGGGGATTCTGCTGCGATCAGACCGCGATCTACGAACCGTCCCGCGGTCTCACGATCTGGCTCCTCCAGTACTACAGGAAAGACGGGACCAACACCCTGCGGCTCGCCGTCAACCGCGCCGCCGACATGGCGAACAATGCGTGGACTCGATGGGACTTCAAGCCGCAGCAGGTCAACGCCCAGTGGGCGGGCGAGTGGTTCGATTACAATCACGCCGCGTTGTCCAACAGCTTCCTGTACGTCGGCACCAATGCTTATCTTCCTATCCCCGGGGACAAGAACCAGTGGCGCCGTTGCGTCGTGTTCCGCTTTCCGCTCGACACGCTGAAGAACGGCGGCACGCTGTCGTACAACTACTATCAGTCGACCGACAACTCCTCCCTGCGCTGCACGCAAGGTGCGGCGAACGTCATGTACTTCGCGAGCCATAACAGCCTTCAACAGATCCGGGTCCACGCCTGGCCCGACAATGCCAACCAGGTAACGCGCTTCGATATCAACGTGGCGCCCTGGACGCAGGGCCCGGAGGGCGCGTACGGCACCCCGTGCCCGGATGGAACGGACTGGCTGAGGCGGTGCGATGGGCGGATCACCGGGGCCTATGTCGCCTCAGGAGAGATCGGCTACCTCTGGACGGCCAACCGTCGACAGAACCGGCCGTTCCCCTACGTCCGGGTCGTGCGGTTACGTGAAGCCGCAACCCCGACGCTTCTCAGCCAGCACGACATCTTCAACCAGGCGTATGCGTGGGCCTACCCTGACGTATCACCCAACAGCGCCGGCGAAATCGGCATCAGCGTCTTCCGCGGCGGCGGCACCCAGATGCCCGGACACGTGGTCGGCGTCATGAACCGGGCGAACGGCCAGTGGCAGCTGGCCGCCACGCGCGACGGCACGAACGGGCCCGGGGACAACACGTGGGGCGACTACCTCACGTGCCGGCGCGACTCGACGAACCCCGCGCACTGGGTGGCCACCGGGTACACGCTGCAGGGCGGCCGGACACGTGACTTCATCGAGCCGCGTTACGTGCGATTCAGCGTCTGAGCCTTCCGGGCCTTCCGGCGGGCGCCGCGCCGTCCGGCCGCGGCGTCCGCATCCCGCTCCGCGGGCACGACCGCCGGACTTGAACAGTTCTCCGACAACGTCCGTGCGAGTGAACGCGTGGCGCCGGGGTTGCGGCCACGCGTTTTCCATCTAATCGTCACACTGAAACACGACTGGCCTTCCGCGCCACGAAGGCGCGACGGACACGAAGGAACGGTGCGCGTTCCTCGCGCACGTCGTGCCTCCGCTAGTCGGTGACACGCCGCAGGCGGTCGCGGCCACGGCGCACGTGCTGCAGCACGGGCGATCGCCACGTCACTCCGCCGTAGGCCGAACAGCACACCGGCTGATCCGGATCGCACGCGTCTTCCTGCGGGGACCAGGACGCGACGCGCTCGAGCGATGGCGCCAGCTCACCGGCGCCGGCTGCGACCGCGTGCGCGAGCGCCCAGCGCAGTTCGAGCGGGTGCGCGTAGAACGGCGCGATCTCCGTGACGCGCGCCGGCACGTCGCCGGTCCACGCGAGCGCCTCGGCGACCATGTCGACGACCGCCCGATACGCAGCGATGTGAGCGAGCCCGGCCGATGCGAGCAGCGCCGCGACATTGACGTTGACGATACAGTCGACGGGGTTGGGTAGACGGTGCACGAGCCACGTGCGAAAGACCCCGCTACGAACCCATGCGGGCTCGCCTTCCTCTTCGTCCCGCTGTACCCGGAATGGCAGCAGCACCGTGAGCGCGACGCGGCGCAGCCACTCCGGCGGCCGCCGGCCGGCGCGATGGAGCTCGAGCGCGATGATCGCGGTATCGTCCGCATCGCCCGGGACCGTCGGGGCCCAGGACGGACGAGTGTCCTCGGGCCAGAACCCGAAGCTCCCCGGCACGGAGCGCCGCTCGCATCGTTCGAGGCAATCGAGCGCGCGCTCGCGCGCCTCGTGCAGGGGCGGCGGCAGCTTGCCGTGGCCGAGCGTCCGGACGACCAGCGCCGTAATGAAGCCATTTCGGTCGGTGATCATCCGGCCGTTGAGCGCGACGAAGGACTCGAACGCCCCGCGCGCGTCCCGTGCGGCCGGGAACGCGGCGTCCAGTGACGGCACGGGATGGGTGACGGGAGCGTTCATCGGCCCTCCGCGTTCTTTTCCGCAGTACGCGGCGGCCGCAGTCCCACGGTGAGGCCGAGCGTTCCCTCACGCGGCACGATCCACGAGACGATGCCGTGATGCGGCCGCGGCACATGCCGGCGGGCAAGCGGCGTGCTGACCGCCGCGTACAGGTCGAAGCTCCAGGCCCGCCGCTCGGCCAGCGCCAGCAGTCCGCGCCGGACCATCCCGTCGTCACCGAATACCGAGCTCGCGAACGTGAAGAGGCTGAACGCGGCCACCTCGCCGCCGGCGAGCGCCAGGCTGAAGCCGTGCTGGGTGCCGGGCAGGCGCTCGCGTACCGGCCCCGGAGCTGCCTCCGCGAGCAGCGAGAACAGGTCGCCCTCGCGATGGCGGAGTCCCGCAAATGCAAGGAGGCCGCCGAGCTCGCCTGGCGCCAGGCACGCGCATCGGAAGTACAGTTCGCGCCGCGTGGACCCCGGATCGAAGGCGACGAAGCGCAGCGTGTACTCGTGGCTGTCGAGGAGCGCGCCGCGTGGCCCGAGTGCCTCGCGCAGTTCCGCCCGCGCGGGCGGCGTCAGCGGATGCGGCGCTTCGACGTACGCCTTGTACGAATCGTCGGTGCCGGTGTGCCGTCCGCCGATCCACGCGCCCCACTCCAGTGCGCCGTTCGTGCCCTGCAGGTGCGCAAAAGGCCACGGCCGATCGGCCGCGGACAGGAGAGACCGAAGCAGATGGATGCGGCGCCGCGGCGCGACGCCCGGACCGGCAACCTCGCAGGTATAGCGGACCGCGGCGTCCCGCGTCGTGCATACCATCTCGACGGGGAAGCCGTCACCGGTGAGCCGCCCGGTATGCGGGCCGTCCGGCGACGACGACCAGCCTGCCAGGATCGCGTCGAGCGCCCGGGACGCGCGCCGTGACGCCTCCGGCGCGACGCGCGCCATACGCTCGAGCGCCGCATCGAGATCGCGGTAGGCCGCCGCTGCGGAGATCGGACCAGCCGGCACGCGAGATCTGCTACTCCCCGATCGAGATGATCGTATCCTCGGTTTCGACCGGCGGCTTCTGGCGGATACCGGCCGTCGTGACGAACGTCACCCGGTACTTGAACCGGCGTCTCGCCGGGTTCATGAGCGCGATGCGGAACCGCACCTCGTCGGTGGCGTTCCCCGGGATCTCGAGCCGCTCCTTGCGCTGGTAGCGATTGTCCGGATCGTTGTACTCGACGTCCACGAACACCTTCCTGACCTGCGCCCCGTCGAAGAAGGGGAAGAACACCACCTCCAGCGCTTCGGGGAAGGGATCGTCCACGAGAATGGCCGTCTGCGTGGTGGTCGATTCGGCGCTCTCGCGCACGGAGCCGTCCTTCAGGTGGTGGCGCGCGCGATAGCGAATCTCCGGCAGCGACGCGACGGGCGTGCGCAGCTTCCACACCTGCGGAGCCCCGTCTGGCTTCAGCACGACCGTCTTCTCCCTGGACCAGCCGGACGGCGCCTGATAGCGCAGCAGAACCTCGGTGAAATCGACAATGCCGAAGTCGATGCCGCGCGGGGTCACGGTGAACTCGGAGAACCGCAGGTCCTCGAACGGGTTGACGAACAGGGTGCGGTCGTCTCCCCGCCGCTGACCGAGGTCGTACGACAGCTTCTCGCCCTCCCAGCCCGATGCCGGGTCGAAATGGTACTGCACCCGGTACGCGAACTCCGTGTCGCGGGTCCGGTTGAGGAACAACTGCCACGACTGCTCGCCCGTGTGCTGCCGGTCGAACACGATGTCCTTGTGCCGGTGGGTCGTGGCATCGGCCGGGTTGCCGTAGTCGAGCCCCACCTGCGCCGAGTGCAGGCCGATCCTGGCGAAGTCAATCGGCGCGTCGACCGTGACCGCCATCTGCCGGAAGAATGGGTCGTCGAGGTCGACCTCGATGAAGTGTTTCTCCGTGTCGAGATCCTTCGTCATCAGGCCGATGAACCCCTGCGGGTTGTAAGAGCGCTGGACGGCCTGCTGCGACTTGTAGCTCAGGGTCGCCGTCTTCAGTTCCTCCTGCCTGATGAACTTCAGCTTGAACGACACGGAGATCGGAGAGGCGCCGGCCGGGCTCGCGCCGCCGTCGGTACCGACCGGCAACGTGGGACCGGTGCCGGTGGTGCCGGTGGTGCCCGTGGTGCCCGTGGTGGCGGTAGTGCCGGTCGTGCCCGTAGTGCCGGTAGTGCCGGTCGTGCCCGTAGTGCCGGTAGTGCCGGTAGTGCCGGTAGTGCCCGTGGTGTCGGTAGTGCCGGTAGTGCCGGTAGTGCCGGTGGTGCCGGTGGTGCCGGTGGTGCCGGTGGTGTCGGTGGTGCCGGTAGTGCCGGTAGTGCCGGTGGTGCCGGTGGTGTCGGTGGTGCCGGTAGTGCCGGTAGTGCCGGTGTTGCCGGTAGTGCCGGTAGTGCCGGTGGTGCCGGTAGTGCCGGTGGTGCCGGTAGTGCCGGTGGTGCCGGTAGTGCCGGTGGTGCCAGTGGTGCCGGTGGTCCCGGTGGTGCCGCCTCCGCCTCCCACCGGCGGCGCCGTCGCGCCGCCGCCCATCAGCTGTCCGGGCGTCAGCGACGGCTTGAAGAAGTCGTTCAGGACGAGGTCCTGGAACATCTTCAGCGCCTGCGCCTCCTTCTGCGCACGGTCCGAATCGGTCGTGAAGTGGCTCACCGTGATCTCGATCGCCTTGTCTTCCTTCAGCTTCTCGAGCCCGGCTTCGACGCCCGCCTGCACGAAATACACCTGGGCCGAGAGGCCGGCGGAGAAGTGCTGGTAGACGCGCTTCATGTCGGCCTTGATCGTGACCTCCATGGCCGGCAGCAACCCGGTGAACTTGAGCGAGTACAACACGCCGACCGGCGCGCCTTCCTTCTTGAATGCCTCTCGGAGGATGATGGCGCCCTCCTGGCTCAATCGAAGGCTGAACGCCGCGGCGTTGTGGCCGTGCAGCGATGGCGAAGTCGCTCCCAGGACCGATTCGACGGCGTTGAAGGTGCCCGCGGGCGCCCCGCCGGCGGTCGTGCCGCCGCCACCCTGCAGGTTGAGCGCGATGCACTGCACGGTTCCCTCGTCGAAGGGCACCGCGCTCAGCTTCGGCCGACGCGACAGGGCCGACAGCCGCGACATGATCTTGCGCTCCGTCTCGGGCTCGAGGCGCAGCGCCGACTCGAACGTCAGGAAGCCGCCGCCGGTCACGCCGGCGGCGACCGCGGCCGGCTTGTAGAGGACGAGCGTGAACTGCCCCGCCTGCTCCCGTCCGCGGCGCGCCAGCGTGACCGGCGCAGGCAGATACCAGAACTGGTCGGGATCGGCGTGGTCTGGAAGGACAGTCACGCCGTCGACGGTGATGGTCCTGGGATTCGACAACAGCAGCATGGATCGCGCTCCTCGGAAGCGACGCGGAAACGGTCAGGCGGAATTGCCGGCCGCCGCCGGAGGGCGGCAGCCGCGCGGCACTCGGCGCCGCGGGTCACCCCACGGGAAGCACGAGCTCCTTCAGGCTGCTCTCGACCCATTCGGTCTCGCGCGTGAGACCGTTGGTGAAGAGGTAGGTCTCCTTGTGCCGGTACCCGGTCCTGGCCGGGTCGGTGTAATTGAACTCGAAGTACTCGCGCGTGTCCGGCGATTCGAACGTGAACTGGTCGGCCCATTCTTCCCCGTTGTGGGCGTACTGCAGGTCCACCTTCATCTCCTTGACCTGCTTCGTCGCGAAATTCACCGGCTTCGGCCGGACGGTCACGATGCGGTGCCCTTTCATCTGCCGGGTGACGGTGATGAACGAGCGCCGGGTGGCCGACTCCGGCAGCTCGATGGTCCGGCCGTCCTTCAGCATGAACGTCACCGAGAAGGTGACCACACGCTTGAGCGGATCGGCCAGGTCGACTGAGAACGTCTGGTCGGCGTCGCCCGACTGGAACTTGAACGGCTTCGACTGCACGACGCCGTTCTCCTCGTCCGCGTAGCTGACGTCGACGAACACCCGGTCGGTGTCCTGCCAGACAGAGGAGGAGACAGCGATGGTCACGGTGTGGTGCGCCGCGAACGGGTTCGCGATCGAGAGATGATCGCGGTCCGCGTCCGCCCACGCCAGCTCCACGTCGCGCCCCTGTTCGACGTGATACACGACCCTGTACTGGTACTGCGTTTTCCCCGGGTCGATGAGGAACAGCGGCCAGGTCTTCTCGCGGTTGTCCTTGTTGAGGATGAGCGTCTCGGAGGCACGGATGCCGTTCGGCTCGTCCTTGTAGGCGAGCGCGACCTCGACGCTCGAGATACGGTCCCACGGGAACGTCGACTTCAGCACCATCACCTTGATCGGGGCGATGGTATACAGCTCGCGCGGGATCACCTCGATCACGTCGCCGGTGTCGGTCCGCGGCGGCGAGGTCAGGCTGAGCGGGCGGTCGAGCCGGTCGGCGTTCCGGAAGGTGACGGTGTAGCTGGTCGTCACCTCGCGCTGCATCGCGCGGCTGGCGAGGATGCTCGACCACACGAGCTCGGACTCGGGTTTCTGGGCGTCGAGCACGACGTTGCGCTTGTCCGCGCCGTACTGTACCGCGGCGTTCACCGACACGATGTTGTCGCCGGCGTAGTCGGCCCGCGAGATCACCTTGACCTTCCGCTTGGCGAAGAACGGATTGTCGAGGTCCGCCTCGATGATGAACCGGTTCAGGTCGAGGCCCTCCCGCTTGAGTACCCGGAACAGCCCGCTCAGGTGCCCCTGCGGATAGATGCTGCGCTTGACCGTCGAGCGCTCGTTGATGCGCACGTTGAGCGACTTGCGGTCGATCCGGGTGTAGTCGATCTTCTTGTAGGAGAACAGCGGATCGGAGCCCGGCCCCATCGCCCCCATGCGGGTCATGCGCCCGTGGAAGTCCGCGGCCTTGTCCCACCCGTCGCGCGCCTCCTTCCACGGATCGAGGCTAGGCGCGAAAAAGGCGTCCGTGATCATCTCGCGGATCTCGTTCACCGCCTGGTCGCGCCGCCCGATGATGCTCGCCGAATCGTCTCCCTCGGGCACGAAGGTATCCACCTGGATTTCAATGAGCCGCTTCTCGATCAGCTCGTCAACGATCTTGTCGATCTGTGAGCCGAAGATCAGGGTGTTGGTCTTGAAGCTCTCCTCCAGGTGCTTCTGCACGCGCTCCCAGTTGACGTTGATCGCCACGTTGTAGGCGGGGCGCAGCGCCAGGTAGTCGAGTGAGTAGACGATGCCGATCGGCGACATCTCGCCCTGCATGGCCTTCTCGAGGACGGTCACGCCGTCCTCGCCGAGCATCACCGAGAACGCCGCTTGGTTCTCGCCGTAGATGGCCGGCTTGGCGTGGTGGCTCATCTTCACCACGAAATTCGGACCCGGGGCGCCCGGCGGGGGTGGCTGATCCCCGGTTTCACGGCCGAGCAGCATCATCTTGACCGTGCCGTCGATCAACAGGACCGGCGAGAGCACCGGCGTCTGGCGGAGCCCGAGCATGCTGCGGCACTCGTTGGCGACCTCGGCCAGCAGGTCCGCCTCGACACCGATGTTGACGTCGAAGTTCAGCACGCCGCCGCTCCCGGCCATGCCCTTGTACTTCACGAGCTGGAACTGCGGTACGTTCTGGCCGGTCTGCGGGTCCCTGACGCGCGAGAACTTCGGCGCCATGGGGAGGTAGTAGAACAGGTTCCGGTTCTCGTGATCGGGGAACAGCGAGACGCCGTTGATCATCGGGAACGGGGGGTTCAAATAGAGCATCGACTCCTCCTCACGCCGCGCCGGATCGATCCCGCCTTCACGTGTTCACCACGCCCGCCATCTCGAGGACCAGCGTCGGCTCGCTCGTGGTCTTCCAGTCGGTCGTCCGCGGCGACCCGCCGGCGGCCATGAAGTACTGCGCCCGCCACTGGTACTGGCGCCGGTTCTTGTCCTTGAGCTCGACGGTCCACGTGGCCGGGTTGCGTGCCGCCGGCCTGAAGATCAGATCCTTCTGCACGTTGATGCCGTTGGCCGGGTCCTCGTACTTGAGCGACACCCGGGCCAGGGCGATGAGCGTGAAGTCGAGCAGGTCGGGCAGCACCTCCACCGACAGCACGTCTTCCACGCGTTTGCCGATGAGCACGGTGTTCTGCGCCGTGGTGGTCTCGGGGATCGTCTCGAACTGGCCGGTCTTGAACTTGATGCTGCCGGTGTACGCCACCTTGCCGCCCGCCGGATCGATCGCAGGGAACGACCAGTCCTCGAACGGGCGGGTCTTCGAGAGCGCGACCGACTTCGTCTGCGTGTAGCTGTTCACCTCGTCGCGGTAGGTGAGGTCCGCGAAGATGGTGTCGATGTCGGTGTCGAGGTTGCCCATGGCGCGGATCGCGACGGTCTTCGTGCCGCTGAACGGATCGCTGATGAACAGATCCGGTGTCAGCCCGGTCGCAGGTTTGAGGTTGTACTCCTGCCCCCCCTGCATGAAGTACTTCAGCTGGTAGGTGTACGGCTTCCGCCACGGCTGCATGATCACCTTCCGCAGCTGGTGCACCGGGCGGTCCTTCGTGATCACGAACTGCTGCTCGAACCGCGGCACCCCGGCGTCCTCGTACTGCATCGTGAGCAGCGCCTGCGCGACCTGGTCGAAGTTGATGTCCCCCGGCTTGATGTCGACGATGAGGCAGCCGAGATCGTCGACGTTGATCGTCAGCTGGGTTTCGTCGGTGGTGATCTCAGGCGACTGGTAGGCCTGCGCCGACCCCTTGTAGTTCACCTGGTACGAGTAGGTGTACTTCCGGACGTCGTTCTCGATGAACGTCTCGAACTTCGCCACGTCGTCCGGCTTGAGGAACCGGAACTCCTGCACCTTGTTCACCGTGCCGGCGCGGTAGCGAACCTTCACCTCGATGCTGAACAGGTTCAGCCGCGCGAAATCGGCGTTGGTCTGGATCGTGATGTTCAGTGTCCGGAAGAACGGGTGGTCGGCGTCGACCAGGATGGAGAAGTCCTCCCACCGGAGCGGCCGTCCCTGACCGTCTTTCATGCCCGCGACCGACCCGAGATTGCCTTGCGGCACGAGGTTCCACTCGGCCGCGCCGTTCTCCTTGAAGGTGTGGCGGAAGCTCTTCGCCTTCGTCACCTTGATGTCGCGCGTCACATCCTCGATGCCGTCGGGCGCCTTGCGCTTGTCCTCCGGCACCGGCGCGATCGACTCGATCATCGCTTTCTCGACCATGTCCTCGAGGGTGCGCTGGGCCCAGTCGCGGATCTTGTCCTTGAGCTTCCGGTCCTGCTCGGCGTCCGGCAGCGTGAAGTCGAAGTTGATGTTCGTCCCGCCCGACTGCGACTCGAGGAACTTCTCACGAACGGTCTCACGGTAGGAGTCCTCGCCCCACACCGACCAGTCGGTGTCGATGGTCTGGTAGAACGAGTAGAACTTCGACGCGTTGAACCAGACCTCGGCGGTGAGCGGCGGCAGCTTGACCCAGAAGTTCAGGTCGTAGACGACACTCACCAGCGAGGCGCCCTGGCCCTTCATCGCCGCGTCGAACACCGCAGCCCCTTCGGGCGTCAGCTCCACCGCGAAGGTCGCGACGTTCGTTCCGTACAGCGACGACTTGCCGGCGCTCGTGACCTTCTCGATGATCACGCCGTCCTTTTCGAGCAGCAGCCTGACCGTCCCCTTGGTGAACGTCATCGTCCCGAACTGCGCTGGCGGCGGCGTGCCGGGCAACCGCCGGCGCTGGTGTTCCTCCCTGACGCGCGTGTCGAGGATCTGCTTGAGCTTCGCCAGCTTGTCATCCGGTACGGCAAGCTCGGTGTCGAACATCACGTAGCCGCCGCCCCTCTTGCCATCGGCGCGCGGGATCGGCAGCCGGTAGATGATCTCCTTCACGACCGGTTGGCCGTTCTGCATGCGAAAGCGCGGACTCTGCGGGAGCGCGTAGAAAACGTTGAACTGGGTGTCGTCCTGCCACAGCGTCACGTCGGGGACTTCGGCGAAGGTCAGCTGCTTGTCGATACGAATCATGGGTTGACTCCTGGATCGGGTTCGGCCTCGCGGAGTACGAACACGGCCTGGTCGTTCGCCGTTACTCGATGGCGACGCTCCTGTGCGTCGCGCGTCTTCTCGCGCCAGTCCAGCCGCCACTCCCCGGCAACCGGCGCGCCGCCGGTGACGAGAAAGAACGACGCGACCCACGCGTCGTCGCGCAGGTAGAACGTTCGGTCTTCGCCCGGCTCGCCACCCGCCGGGCGGAACTGGAGGCGGACGCGGATCTCGCGCGCACCGGCCTGCTGGCGCTCCCGTCCGTCCACTACGATTTCGGTCAGGCCGAGCGCGGCCGGCGGCAGCCGTTCCGCGGCGGCCGGCGACACCTCGGCGCGGAACGGCGGCGCGCCGGTCGTGAAGTGCGTGGTTACGACGACCCCGCCGTCGCAGCGGGCCGAGTCCAGGGCCGCAGGCTCGAACCGCGGCGCGCGGAGCACGACCTTCTGCTCTCCGCAGCGCGCCTCGACGAATGCCACCGGCAGGTCGGCTGCGCGGAACCCGAGGCCGACCGCCACGCGCGCCGCAGGCGGAGAAGGGTCCGCACCGCCCCTGCCTGGCAGCACCGTGATGTGCGCCGCGCTCTCACCGGCCGGAATCCAGGTGCCGACGTCCGCGGCGCGGTCGAACTCCTGCTGGACGATCGCGCTGACCGACGCCTCGGCCGCCAGCGTGCTGCGCGCCGAGACCGGCGTCCCCGGGTCGGTGGCGCCCTGTCGCGCCCGCAGCGTCTGTTCGAGCAGCATCGTGAACTTGTCGATGCACAGGGCGCGGGCGCGCTGCTCGAGCGCATCATCCGCAGGCCCTGAACGTTGCCGGGTGAGGGTCAGCCGCTCGGCGGCGATCGCCTCGTCCACCCACGCGCGAACCTCCGCTGACGACGCGGCTGGACCGAGCTGGTCCGCCGCCGCGCCGGCGTCGCCCTCCAGGCGTGCGCGAGCGGACGCCTTCAGTGGCGCCGCAACGCGGTACCGGATGAATACGAGTCCTCTGCGGCCGTTGATCGCCGCGATCGCGGAGTTCGTGCCGACGGCGTCGAGGTTGGCGCGGAAGATCGCGCGAAACGGTGGGAAGCCGGACGAGGGTGAGAGGGCCACGACGTCGCGGCCACCCTGCTCGTTGCCGATCTCGAGCGCAACCTGCCGCACGGCGGCGGGGGCGGGCTGAAGGCCGACTCGTTCCGTCCCATCCGCCTGCGCGAGCCTTCTCTGCAGTCGTGCCAGGAGGTCGGCGCTGACCGTCCAGTCGGCCCCGAGCTGCAGGACGCTGCCGGGCGGCGACACCCAGAGCTGGACCGCCGGTCTCCCTCCTGCCATCTCCGGCAGCGGGTCACCCGGGACGTACCACCATGTGCCCGGTTCGTCCTCTCGCGTGTAGCACATGACGCCCTCGACCACGACGCTCCCTGGAAACGTCGGTCCCGCATCGCTGGCATTGGCGGACATCGCGGTCATCTGCGGCACTCAGTCCGCGTGGCCGGCCAGTGCGGACGCCCCAATCCTCAGGGGCACGTCCGCACGCTGAACGTCCGACCACGGCTCGGCGGGCGCGCCGCCGTCGGCATGCCGTCGATATCGGAAGCCGGCCCGAAAAGGCGACAGCGCGATGTACCGCCATTCCTTCACCGGTGCATCCGCCGTCAGCGCGAGTGTCGTGATCGCATCCGGCTGCTCTTCGCGGCCTTCCGGAACCAGGTCGATTGCCAGGAGACCCGGCCGGCCCAACACGTCCGTTTCCACGATCACGCGGTGAGACCCGAACTCCGGGAACGACGGGAGGTCGAGGTGCGTGCTCTGCGCCGCCGGCAGGGCGAGCCGGAGCACCTTCGATCCCGCTCGCTCCCGCGCCTCGATTCGGAGCGATTGGCCCTCCGCGTCGGCGGGAACGGCGATACCGATCTCCTCCGCGCCTGCCGTCAGCTCGAACCGGCACTCGAAGGCGCCGGCTTGCGTGCGGCCTGTCCACGCGCCGGCGACGGTCGCGAGATCGAGGAGCCCGGGCGATGCCGCCACGCTGGCAAAGCGAACCGGAAAATCGCCGACGCCAAGGTCGAGCGTTTCGCCCTCGTGCGCGACGAAGGGACCGGCCAGGCGTCCAACCGCGCCGGCCGTTTCCACGATTGCCCACGTCGAGAACTGGTAACTCACAGGCTCGGCCGGCGCCAGCCTCAGCGTGGCGACCGCGCTATCGCCCGGCGGGGTCAGTTCGACGCTCTGGCGGAGCGTCTGTGGCCGGCGCGGCGGCCGCGCGGGGGCGACGATGTCCACGCCGAGCGTGACCACGCCGGTGCGGACCGCCGGCAGGTTCGCCGCGACGTGGACGCGGCGCGTTCCCGTTGCGAGCGGCGGCACAACCGTCTGCTTCACGACCGCGGCAAGGCCGTCGGCGCTCACGATCCGGCGCGCCGTGTCGAAGGGATCGAGCGACGCGACCAGCGCGCGCCGCGCAGCGATCGGCTCCGACAGGTCCCATGACACGACGCCGCTCACGGCCTCGCTCATCCTGAGCGCGATCGATGACTTGACCGGGACCTCGCGCGAGGGGACGAAGTCGCCGTACCAGACCCGCACGCGGTCGGCAAGCGTCTCCGTGAGGTCGCGGCGGATCGCATCGGGCACCGGAGCGTCCGCCCTCAGCGGCAGGCGGCTGAGGTCCCGTTCGAAAAACGTCTCCAGCTGATCGCGCGTCACCACCGGAACGGCCGGATCTGGTGCGATCTCCTTCAGGCGGTTGAGCAACTCCGCCGGGCTGAACGTGACACGGATCGGCACCCGCGGGGCCACGCCCTCCATCTCCATCTCGGCCCACGCGACCAGCCCGAGCACCTCGCCCTTCAGCGCGCCCTCGATCACCGCTCCCGCGGCGGTTCCGATGCGCACGGCGCATCGCGAAGTGCCCAGCCCGTTGGCCGACAATCGGAGCGGCTTGAGCAGTTCCGCGGGGACGTCGCCCGTCGTAGCGGCGGGTCGCAGCCGCAGGAACCCGCCGCCGAACACCGGCAGCCGCACCGTCGCGCCGGGATGCCGCTCGCGGAGGCCGGTCAGCGCGTCCTCGGCCGGAAACGTCGCGCGCACCCGGAAATCGAGAAAGGCATACGGCGCCGGCGGCATCCCCGGGCTGACTCCGCGCACGAACTCCAGGAGGAAGTCCGGACGGCCGTCCTTCGTTGCCGCGATCTCCAGCGCCGACGAGGCGACGACGAAGCTGCCGGCGTTCTCGTACGGGTGGTAGATCTCGTACCGGAACCCGTGAATCGGCTTCTGGAAGTCAGGCAGACCCTGTAATGACATCGTCCTGGTCGATAGGCAGATTGTTCGCTGGAGCGCGAGCGTTCACCGCGCGCAGCCCGGACACCTCACCTGCCGGCGCGCGCGGACGACCGACGGCCGTTCCGCGATCAGTCGTGTTCGATCACTTGCGGGGCCGGCCCGCTGGCGATTCCGGGGAACAGGATCATCGTGGTGTCGGTTCGCCACTCCGGATCCCTGGCCTGCGTCCCGTTCGCGCGAATCACGTTCACCTTGTAGCGGTATTCGCCGGTCTGCAGGCGGCGCAGGACGAAGTCGTCGAGTGCCAGCCCGACCTTCGCCACCGCTTCGAGCTTCTCGGCGGTCAGCTCGACGCTCGTGCCCCGTTCGAAATCGACGACCACCGCGACAATCGCCTCGGACGGGTTGTTGGGCCGCACATCGAACGTCTGTCTGATCGTCTTCACCGTGATCGCGGTGGTGAACTCCGGCAGTCGCGTCTTGTCTACCACCGCGTCCCAGACCGCCTGGGTATCGGGCTGCACCTTCACCTGGCCGAGATCGAACATCGCATTCGCACTCCCGCTGCCGCCCAGAGGCGTCAGCGGGACGACGTCGCACGTCGTGGAGTCGCCCGGCTTCACGACCGGTGCGGGATCGAACACCAGGCCGCGGACTGCAGCGTCGACCGCCATCTGGTCCCGCACGAGCCTGGCAGCGAGCCCACGGATCTCCACCGGGCTCTCGATGACGTTGCGCAGCGTCGCCTTGACGCCGCCGGTCGAGGCGTCGGGCGCCTGGCTGACATCGAATACGTCGCCGTCCAGATCGTCCAGCCGGCAGACGACCGGGATCCGCTCCGCGGGGATGGTACCGGAGCGATCGAGCTCCACGACCACTTCACCCTGGAAGACGACCGCCGAGGCACCGAACAACGCGTCGAACACCCCCTGGAAATCCCTCATCGGCAGCGTCACCGCGTCGAGGATGCTGCTTCTCAGATCGATAGTGGCACCGCCGCGCTCCTGGAGCTGTGGCCCCGCGTCCCCCCGGGGCAGGTTCATGAACAAGCGCGCCGAGTCGTACAGGAGGGGCTCGAACTCGATGACCCGATCCTCGGCCGAGAGCTCCGGCAGCCGTCGCTTCAGCTCGGCCGCCGTCGCCTGCAGACGCTGCGTGTCCGTGACCGGCGCGGCCACGTACTCCAGCGTCACCGGCATGGTGTCCGCCGGCGCATCCGGGTTGGGGAACCGCACGGTGATCTGCGGACCCCGCGGGATTTCCGGCTTGCGCCGGACCTTGAACGCGTCCGGCAGGAAGTAGAAGCGGTGCGGCGTCAGCGTCTGCTGGTAATAGCTGTGGCTGCGCTGCTGCCAGACGACCTGGTGAGGCTTCAGCCCGACCTGCGCGCCGCCACCGGTGACGAGGCCGCCAAAGATGTACGGATGCAGGTCCTTCGGAAAAACGAACGGCTGCGGCCCCACCGTCCACTCGAGCGCCGGTTGCGAGGGCCTGTAGAACGTTTGCTGGCGAATGGCCGCAAGCTGCGCGTTCGTCTGGTCGAGCGCCCGCCTCTTTTGTATGCGCTGCCGCTGAAGGGCGTTCAACTGCGCCTGGACGGCGTTGAACCGCTGGCGTGCCTCGGGACGCGTGCGCGCGAGCCGCTGCAGCTGTGCGCGCTGCACGCCAAGCGGCGCGATCTGCCGATCGAGGGCCGCGATTTCCTGCGTCAGCCTCTGCGCCTGCGTGCTGAGCTGCCGCACCTGGGGAGTGCTGTCAGCTGGAACGGGCAGGCCGACGGAGAACGAACGCAGGATGGTCAACGACGCCGAGAACGGTGTGTCCGTGAGGACCTGGAAGATCTGCGTGACCTGCGCCAGGCTGTCCAGCCTGAGCACCGCCTTGGCGAGCGGCCCCTCGAAGGTGACTTCCTGGAACGCGAGATCCTGCTGGACCTGCGACGTGCCCACCGGAACGCGCGTCTTCAACGTCACGCCGATGCTGTGCGGGACCTCGGCGGCCGTCCTCGCCGGCGTGGCCAGCGCCGGCGCCGGGAACTTCTCGAGGAAGATGGTCAGCCGGCCGCCTTGCTCCAGCTGCTCGAGGCGAACCCGGAACTGCGGCTTCCCGGACACCACTTCCTCCGCCACGCGGTAGCGCGGCAGGTAGAACTTCGACTGTGCGTTTCGCGCGTCCTCGAACAGCGTCTCGTCGCTTGCCGTGGGTGCTGGAGAGACCGGGCCGGTGATCTGATCGCGCGGGACCGGCGGGCGCATCGCGATGACGCGCCCGATGATCGGCGAGATCGGCCGGACGACGGTGATTCGGCCGGTCATCCTGCCGATCGGCGCGGGCTGCGCCGCGACGACCGCGGCCTCCCCGGATCCGCCGTGCGGCACCGCGAACAGCGGCGGAGTCGTCAGGACAGCGACAGCCTGCCCTCCGACGACCGATTCATCAGTCCCGGGCACGATGCCCTCCTGCGCAGCGGCGAACCGGTGTGCGATCGTGAGCCGACGAGGAAGGCCGACGTGCAGGACAGGCCATGAGGATGCCGCCGCAGATGAGTTGGTCCACCATTGTCGCCCTGGAATGTGCGCCGCGGGGGCTGCGATGATAAGTGGCCGAGCTTGTGCGATCAAGCTCTTTCTCGATCCCATACCTCAGCCATGCGTGCGTTCGTATGTACGGGTACCCCATGAACGCGCCGGAGCCGGCAATCGAACACGCACGTGTGCGCGGCGCGTCGCGAGGCGCTCGTTCGTTCCGCCACGGTGAGACGCTCGGGAGTAGGAAACGCGCGTCCGCGTCGAAGGCAGCCCGTGCGTTTGGTGTATAAGAGTGGCGGACTCCCGCTGGCGTCTGCGAAAGCGCCCGGCCATCCCGTCGAACCATCGTCCTCGAGAGAAAAGGAGAAGCGCTCATGGGCTACTTCGAACAGAACCCCCTGGCTCTCATCGTGGCGGTCATTCTCACCGTCGAGGGATGGAATGCGTTCAAGGCCATGGTGAAGAAGACCCTGCTCGACCGGCGCGTTCGCGACCAACGCCTGCCCTGATTCCGGCCAGGGTCTGCAACTGCAGGGGCCACGGCGCGCCCGCCGTGCCGTGGTGAGTTTTCTCCGTCCCATGAGCTGGAGGTGTGATGGCCAGGTGTCCCTTCGCAGCGTTCGAAGAGATCACGGGGCCGGTCGGCGCGTTCTCGGCCGGCCCGTTCAGGATCGTTCACCACACGACCGAGGGCAGCTCGTACGCCGGCGCGAAGGCCGCCTACCGGCGGGCCCGCTCGGATCCGCATTTCACTGTCGCCGGCGACCAGGTCTTCCAGCACATCGACACCAGCATGTCCGCGCGGGCGCTGCGCAACTCGCCCGGCGGCGTGGAGACGAACCGGCACTCCGCCATTCAGATCGAGGTGGTGGGTTTCGCGGGGCGTGCCAAGGATGTGGCGACGCTCACGACGGTCGCGCGGCTGTGCCGCTGGATCGAGTCCGAACACGGCGTGCCGCAGCATTGGCCGAACGGCCGTCCGAGGACGGCGGTCAACGGTCGCGATCCCGGTGGGCACAATCGGTCGGCGGAGGCCTGGAGGCGGGAGGGCGGGCATTACGGGCACAGCCAGGTGCCCGAGAACACTCACTGGGATCCGGCCTACAGCGGCGCCGAGCTCGCGATCGTGACGCCGCAAGCGGTGTTCGACGCGCACGAGGAACTGGCGGCTCCGGCGGAGCTCGCGGAGGCCCCCGGGATCGAGACCGCGCCGCTGTCCACGGAGGCGGAAGCCATCGTGCACCGGGTGCTCAGCGAGTTGGCCGTTGCAGCGCCGACCGCCGTGTCCGGCACCGTGTCGCGCGTGACGGTACGCGTCAGGGCGGGGGACGTTGACGTGCGGGTGACGGTGGAAGGTGAGCCGCGCGCCGACGCCGATACCGAGTCGCCGCGCCGATCGACGGCGCCGAGGTCGCGCCGGCCTCGCGCCCGTACGCGGCATCGGTGAGTGGCCTGAATCAGACAGCCGGCTTTCTCGCTCTTACCACCAGTCCCGCGACCGGCGCACCTGCCTCCATGCGGAGCTCGGCATGCCGGATTCGCGGCTCCAGTCCGGCTGCCACGAGCAGGCACTCCACGTAGGTCTGCGCATGGCTGTAGCGGCCATGCGCTTCCAGCCGGTAATCGACGCCGCCGTCTGCGGCCTCTTCAACGGTGAAGACGATGAGGCCGTCCGGCCGCAGCGCGCGCCCCGCCGCATCGATCGCTGTTTCGAGCGCTCCGAAGTACACGAGCGTATCGGCAGAGACGATCAGGTGGAACGCGTCCCGGTTGTTCTGCAGGTACTCCGTCAGCTCGGACTTGATCAGCACGTCGTAGACGCCCTTCTCACGCGCCTGGGCCAGCATGCCCGCCGAGAGATCGACGCCGGTCAATCGCCGCGCGTACGGCGCCACGAGCGGGCCGCAGAGTCCCGTTCCGCACCCGGCATCGAGCACGTCGAGAGACCTGGCTGCCCGCAGGCCGGCGTCCTCCAGCATGGCCGCCACCAGCGCCGGCGCGCGGTACGAGAGCCGCTGCAGCTTCGACTCGAAGCTTGAAGCGAAGCCGTCGAAAGTGCGCTCGACGAACGCGTCGGAGGCGCGTGGCGGAACGCCCCGCCCGGTGCACGCCGCCAGCATGTGCCGGGCGATCGGATCTTCGGGGTCGTCGGCGAGCCACTCGTGGAGGATGGCAACTGCCGCATCGATTTCGCCCAGGGTGGCATGCGCGATCGCCAGCAGCCGCCGCGCCTCCGGGTGCTTCGGGCGCAGGGTGATCGCCTTGCAGTAGCATGCGGCCGCTTCCTTGGTGCGGTTCAGCGCGTTCAGGAGGACGCCGAGGTTGGTGTAGGCGTCGACGTGCGACGGGTTCAGCTCGATCGCCTTCCTGTACGCCGCCTCGGCCGCAGCGGGATTTCCGGCTGCCCGCAACACCACGCCCAGGTTGCTGAAGGCGTTCGCGTGCGCGGGATCGATCGCGATCGCGCGGCGGTAGGCGGCGGCCGCCTCCTCGATCCGTCCGAGGGCCTGGTAGACGATGCCGAGATTGCTGTGCCAGTCGGCGACCCCGGGTTCGAGCGCGACGCTTCGCTCGATCAGCCGCAGCGCCTCGCCGTCCTGGTGCAGCTGGTGGGCGAGGACGCCGGAGAAGTGCAGTGCCTGCGGGTGGTCCGGCTGGACCTCCAGCACGCGGCGGTACAGCTCCTGCGCGGGCGTGAACCGCTCGCCCCTCTGCAGGAGGATCGCGAACTGCACCGCTTCGTCCAGGGTCAGCTCCGTGGTCAGATCTTGTTTCTTGCAGGAATGACCTCCGAAGAGGACGTCGTCTCGATCGTCGGCGCCAGATGACATTCCTGCAATAAACAAGATCTGACCCCGCGTCAGAACGTCTTGTTCGTCTTGATGTCGTACTTGAAGAACACGCCGGCGTCGAGCGAACCATCCGCCTTCACCGGTTTGTACTCGAGCTCCACCTTCGAGAAGTTCAGCGTCACGCTCTCGGACCCGGGCTGGCCGCTGCTCGTCCCATCGACGACCGAGCTGACCAGCACGTCCTCCATTTTGATGGTGAGGTAATCCTGCTGAGTTCCGCCCGCCTTCCGGACCGTGATGCGCGCCGACGGCAGGTGCTTGCCGGTTGCACAGGCCTTCATCAGTCCCGCCGACGCCTTGTCGATGGCGTGCACGAACGAGAAATCCTGGAACGTCGCCTTGCCGGCGACGCCGCCACCGCTCACGGCGGCGCTTCCGCTGTTGGCGACGCCCCATGAGAACGAGAGCACCTCGATCTCGCCCTTGTGCTTGGCGTCGAGCGATTCCCCTTTGATGTCTCCGATCTTCGCGAAGATGTCGACTGCCATTCGAGCACTCCTGATTCATCGACGAACGGCGACGGATCTACCCGGCGTGACCCTTCCGGATCGACCTCCGCTCGCGGGGTTGGTGGCTTGAAGAAGCCGCCTTTCCGAGCGCATGCCCTGCGATGCGAGGCAGCGTGGCCGCGGATTGGCCTCGCGTCACAGCGTCTTGAGGAACTCGATGAGCGCCTGCTTCTCGGCGGCGCTCAGCTCGACGCCGTACAGGTGACCGCCGTTGCCGTTGCCGGGCCGGGCTGTGTCGTACATCGCGCCCATCTGCGCCGCGATCTCCCCGGAAGAGACGAAGCCCACGTGCTGCGGGTCGTAGACGTCGTACCCGCGGTAGAAACGCGGCGTTCGGTTCGCTGCCCGCTCGAGCAGGTCGTGCAGTGTCGGCACTGACCCGTTGTGCAGGAATGGGGCGCGCAGCCAGATGCCGTCGAGCGGCACGGCCACGTAGCCGTTCGTCTTGCGGAACGCACCGAAGTCCCACGGGTAGCGGTCGGCAAAAGCGTTGTAGGCATTTGCGGCCGCTGCGGTCCACATATCCAGGCGATGCCGATCAGTGCCGACCTCGTCCACGGGTATGACCGAGCCGGTCCGCGATCCGCCCGGGGCATGGCACTGCGCGCACTGCCCTTCGAAGACGGGCCGGCCGCGCGCCGCCAGGGCACGGTCGATCTCGAACGGGTAGGGGGCCGGCGGCACGCCGAGGAGCCATTTTTCGACGCGTTCCAGGTTGGAGAGCGCGATCGACTTGCGGCTCGCGCCGTCGCCGATGGCGCTGCTCAGGACCGACTCGCGCAGCGACGTGGTCAGGCCATCCCAGTGGAGCGACATGCCCGCGCGCGCCTTCATGTTCCAGATCGGCACCATGTCCGAGTTGCCGACCGTCGTGTCCACCGGCTGTTTGAGGATGCGGAACTTCACCGGGTTGAACGGGTCGATGCGTCCCGGGCCCCAGTCTGGGTTGCGGTCCATCCAGGCGTACTCGCGCTTCTGCCGTAGCAGTGCCTTCCGCGTCCCCGGGATGAACAGGTAGCGGTACCGCATCCGCTCGGCCCACGAGAGGCGCGTGATCCTGGAGATGGCCGGCAGGAGCGTGTCCCCGTCGAACCGCGGATCCTCGGCTGCGGCCTGCAGGAACCGAACGTAGGCCTGCGGGTTGATCAGGTGCCCGGGCCCGGCGGCGACGAGCCGCCTGGCCCCCCCTGGCTCGGTCCTGAACGCTGCCGTGTGGCAGAACGCGCAGTTGATCGCTACGCGCGGCCCCCCGGGGAGGTTCGCCTTCGCGAAGCCGACCGGCAGCTCGCGCCCCGGCTCCCAGACGAACCCGAAGGCGCTGTAGCCGCCGGGCCGCGGCAGCTTGTCGGCGAACACCCGCGGGAGCACCTGCCAGATCCAGTAGGGGATGCCCTCTTCGGACTCGATGCCGACCGAACCGTACTTGAACTGCTCCTCGGGATCCTCGAACACCGGCGCCCCGGACGATCCGCGGCCGCGGGCGGCGCAGGCGACCAGCAGCACGCACCACAGCGCGGCGATCAGGCGGACGGCGGCGGAAGGCGAGCTCGTCATCGGCATCCGCGCGTCACAGGGTCTTGAGGTACTCGAGGAGCGCGAGGCGCTGCGCGGCCGGCAGCGTGCTGCCGTAGACGTGGCCGGCGTTGCCGTTGCCCTTCACCGTCGTGTCGAAGGGGACGCCTTCGCCCTCGGCCTGCGGTCCGCTCGAGACGAACCCGACGTTCTCCCAGTCATAGACGTCGTAACCGCGGAAGAAGGTGCGCGGGCGTTCCTCGGGGAAGAGCAGCGCGCGCAGCGTCGGCACGGACCCGTTGTGCAGGTACGGCGCGCGCAGCCACAGGCCGTCGAGCGGCATGTTGGCGTAGCCGTTCGTCTTGCGGAACCGCTTGAACTGCCACGGCCGGCCGCGGCCGATGGTGTTCATGCGCGGCGCGAGCTCCGCCGTGAACGAGCGCAGCCGCTCCGAGTCGGTGCCGACCTCGGCGATCTCGGTGACCTGGCCGACGCTTGGCCCGCCGACCGCGTGGCAGCCCGCGCAGGCCTGGTCGTAGACGCGCCGCCCCTCCTCGGCCTTCGAGCGGTCCACACGGGCGGCGGGGTACTGCGGCGGCTTCAAGTCGAGGATCCACTCCTCGATGCGCGCCATGGACGCGAGGTCGAGCGAGTCGGCCGTAGCCCCGGCGCCGATCGCTGCGCTCTTGTTCCGCTCCTCGACCGAGTCGTTGTTGCCGTCCCAGTGCAGCCACATGCCGCGGCGCATCCGCTGGTTCCAGAGCGACGGCAGGTCGACGGTGCCGACGGTGTCGTCCATCGGCAGCCTGAGGAACACCTTGTAGGGATTGAACGTGTCCACCCGGCCGACGCCCTGCGGCGGGCGCGTGTCGAACCACGAGTTCTCCCGCGCGCGGTCCAGGATGCCGTCGCGCGTCGCGCCGACCACGAACAGCCGGTAGAGGAGGCGGTTGAACCACGAGATGCGCGCGTTCTCCTTGCGGATCGCCTCCATGATGGTGCCGTAGTTGAAGCGCGGATCGCGGGCGGCCGCGGTGAGGAAATTGGCGTACCCCTGCAGGTCCATCTGGTTGGCAGGCATGCCCGAGATGATCTGCCGCGCGCTGGTCGGCGTCTCGCGCAACGTGCCCACGTGGCACGTGGCGCAGTTCAGGCCGACGCGCGCGAATCGGCCCGGCTTGTAAGACGTGCCGATCGGCCGTCCGTGCGGCTTCCCGTCAGAGACGAACCCGATTCGCTCGTACCCGGTGCCGGGCCGTTTCGGCAACTTGTCTTCGAAGATCGTCGGCAGCACCCGCCAGATCCAGTAGGGCAGCCCGACCCGCTCCTCGGTGCCGATCGACCCGTAGCGGAAGTGATCGTCGATGTTCGGAAAGGACGCGGCGTCCTTCTCGGGCGCCTGCGCATGCAGCGAGGCAGCCAGCAGCAGCGACAGCGCCGCGAGAAGCAACAGGGGTGTGCGTCGGGGCATCGGAAGCGCGGCCTCAGACGAACGGCGGCGGATCGAACACGGTCATGATCTGCCGTATCATCTCTTCTCGCGAGGAGAAGCGCGAGGGCTCGTAGCAGCCGAGCGGGTTCTCGACCGCGTTCACCAGGCACTTGTTGCAGTAGGTGCACGGCCGCTCCGGCCGCGCCGCGCCGCCCGCGAAGGTCTTTACCAGGTCGTTGTTGGCGATGAGCGGGCGCGCGATGCTCACCGCGTCGCACAGCCCGTCGGCCAGCGCCTGTTCGATGACGGTGGCGGTCTGGAACCCGCCCGTGCACAGCACCGGCACCTTCACCGCCTGCTTGATCCGGTGCGCGTCCGGCAGGTTCATGCCCTCGATGCCCTTGAAGTCGCCTCGCGCCCGCTCCCAGCGCCGCTGGAAGAGCGGCCCGGTCAGCCGTCCGCGGAAGAACAGGTAGTTGCGGAAGGTCAGCATGCCGCTCGCGACGAGCGTGTCGTAGGTCTTGCGCAGTTCGTCGAGCGGCAGGTCGCCCGCCGGGTTCTTCGGGTGCGGGAAATAGCTGCCGGTGGAGACGTGGATGGCGTCCACACCGGCCTCTTCCAGCCACCGGCACACCTGGATCGAGTCCTCCAGCGTGTTCCCCTTCCCCTCGTCATCGTCCAGCGCGTCGTTGTAGTCGATGGCGCTGATCTTCATCTGCAGGTGGAAGTCGCGGCCGACCTCCTGGCGGATGGCCCGGACGATGTCGAGCAGGAAGCGCGCGCGGTTCTCGAGGCTGTCGCCGTATTCGTCCTTGCGGTCGTTGATGCCGGAGCTGAGAAACTGGGTGATGAGGTAGCCGTTGGCCCCGTGCAGTTCCACGCCGTCGACGCCCGCCTCGCGCGCGCGGCGTGCGCCCTGGCCGAAGGCCGCCGCCACCTCGCGAATCTGCGCGAGGGTCATGCGCTCGCACTCGAAGCCGTGCAGCGGATCGCGCTTGTCGGTCGAGCTCAGACCCTTGGCGAACTCGATTCCAGGCAGGTCGCGCTGCCGCCCGCCGTGACTGAGCTGGATGAGGTACTTGCAGTCGCTCTCGCCGTGCACCTGCCTGGCCAGTTCGCGCCAGAACGGGATCCGCTGATCGGTGTCGATCGTCGCGTAGTTCGGCATGATCCGGCCGCGAATCGCCACAGGCACGAACGAGGAGATGATCGCGCCGACGCCGCCGCGGGCAAACTTCAGCTCCCAATTGATGCGCGTCTGCGTGCCGGAGCCGTCGTAGTTGTCGAACCGCCCGGAGACGTTCGACCGGAACACGCGGTTCTTCACCGTCAGGTTCCGGAACGCGAGCGGTGCAAAGAGGTGAGGGTAGAGTGTGCCGCCGGGCGCTGGCGAGGCCGATCCGCCGGGCGTCGCGCGCGCGATCGCTGGCGTGGCCGACGAGGCGGCCGGGCGTGCCAGCGCTACCGCCACGCCCACGACCTCGAGGAGACGTCGCCGGGAAATCATCGAATCCTCCTGCCGCTCGGGCACTCAGAACGTCTTCAGGAACTCGATCAGGGCACGCTTGTCCTCGTCCGGCAGATCGGTGCCAAACAGGTGGCCGCGGTCGAGGATGAAGTCCGGCGCCTGGTTGCGCTGTACCAGGCCGTTGAAGAGCTTCTTGTCCGAGAGCAGGTTCAGCACCACCCGGTTCTGCGCGATGCGCGGGACCTCGCGTGGATCGACGCGGGCGATCAGGTCGACCGGCGTGCCCGCCGGGATCGTCAGCGGCCGATCGCGTCCCGGGATGCGCAGCACGGTGTCGATCGACGTGACGATGATCGACTGCACGCCCAGCCGGCGCTCCGGCCACAGGAGTTTCTCGGTCGCGTCGTAGAAGGCGAGCATGCGGCCGCGGACCGACGGATCCTTGATGTAGGTACCGAGCGCGTTGTTGTGGAGGTAGGGCGCGGTCGCCCAGATGGAGACGAGCGTCGGGGTGCGGTAGTAACCCCTTCCGCCCCCCTTCAGCTCGAACTCGATCGGGTTCTTCGGGTCACGCGGGTTGTACAGGTTCCGGAGCTTGCCGATCGGCTTCTGCTGCTTGTAGGTGCGGGACGAGAACTGCGCCCAGACCTGGCCCTCGATGGCGTTGGTCGCCATCGCCCGCGCGATGTTCGTGCCCAGCATGTCTACCGGGTAGCGACGATCGTCGGACAGGAAGTTGTTCTCGAGGAAATCGGGGGCGAGCACGGCCTCGCGGTACCAGGCGCCCGTCTTCTGCGCATCGGCGGCGATCTCCGCCGGCGGCTGCTTGCTCGAGTGGCAGCGCGCACATTTGTCGGCGAACGCCAGCTTGCCACGCCGCAGCGTGTCCGCCTCGGCGGTCTGGTACACGGATCCTCCCGGCGCGTCCTTGAGGTACATCGGCCGGATCGTCTTCAGGAACGCCTCGGCGTCGGCCATGCGCGCCTCGGTGGCGCGCCACTCCTCGCAGGTCTTGCGCGCGTGCTCCAGCTCGAAGGTCTTCTGCGGCTGGCGCCCCATGACCGGGTCGTGCAGCGTGAGCCAGTAATCCGAGCACATGCCGATGTTCACGTAGACGCGCAGCGACGCGCCGGCGACCCCGATCGAGTCGGCGCCGTCCTTCAGGATGTGGTGCACCGGCACCGTCTTGCCGTCGGCCATCACCTCGAGCTGCGTCGGCCGGTACGCGAGGTTGAAGATGGAATTGATCGCGTTCGGGTTGTTGATGTGGTCGGTGGCGAACCGCGACGTGTCGGACGTGCCGGCCGGCTGCCGGTTGCCCACGTGCCAGCGGAAGTCGGTCGCCGGCATGCGCAGGTTGAACAGCCGCCCCTCCTCCCAGTACTGGTTGCCGATGGCGCCCGCCAGGTTGGCCCAGGCCGCCGCCTCCGGGTTCTCCGGCGGATTCAGAGGGTTGAACCCGATGTGGCAGAAGCCGCACGCCATGCCGATCAGGTACGGCGGCTCGGTCGAGCCCGGGTGCTTGAAGTACTCCTCCGCGGTCGTCCACTTCGCCTGGTCGAAGCGGGGATTCGGGAACTTCCGCAGGCCGACGATGCCCGACGGCTCGCCGGGGATGCCGGGTACCGTCGGCTGCTCGCACTGGTCCATCCACAATCCGTACTTGTCCGGAGCGGTCGCCGCGCGGCAGCCCGGCTGCGTGATGGCGCCGAGCGTGACGAACCGCCGGCCGTGCAGCCGCGAATCGACGTAGGCGAGCAGGTTGACGTTGCCCTCGGTGAGCTGCGCCATCCTGACCCAGAACTTCTCATTGCCCCCCGTCCAGAAGTACCAGGTGTCGCGCCCGGCGCGCTGCTGGTCGGTGAGGTAGGCGTAGCCATACGGGTCCTTGGTGTCGTTTCCGGACCGCGCCGTCTGCGCGCTGCCGCGCACGTCGAGCAGCAGCACCAGCAGGATCGCCAGCATCCAGATCGTTCCGGCCGTGACGGCGATGAGCCCTTGGTTCTTCATGTGGTCCTCGACAGGTCGGGTTAAACGGCGCGCCGACGCACGCGATTTCCGCAGGCCGGTCGCGACGCCGGCGGATCACGGATCGCAGGCGTGATCCGAACGCCCGGCGGATCGCGGGCCGGCCGGGGCGGCAGACGTAAAACCGTGCCCTGGACGTGGGCTGTCGGCTTCCTGACACCGCGGAGAGCGTGCCTGGTAGCGACAACGACATTTCGTCCGCGACCGAACGTCAGGAGCTTTGGGAGTGCGTGCCGCCAGGGATCGTGCTCGATGGCGCCCGACGGACCGCGGCGGGAGCCGCCGGTCGAGGGCGTACCACGAGCGGGAGACCACCCGTGCGCCGTATGCGCGTCATCCTCGGGCCCCCGGCACGGGTTGTCAATAGGAAATCTTGTAAAGGCGGCGGTTGGACACCGGACGCGAGCTGGCACCCTCGCGGAAACGGGCGCTGGCGCTCACGCGAACGCGGGGGTGGGTACGGCCCGGGAAGGGGTCACCGCACAGGCCGCTGGCTGCGCGCGCCCTCGAACTGCACCGACCTGCCGAGGTCTAGTAATGGGTCCATCGATCGAGCTGACTGAAGATCCTGCCACGCCAGGTGTTCGCGTAGATCGAGAGCACGTGGTGCCAGCTACGTGTCTGTCCACTGCTGCTCCCACTCGTACGGAGTTCCGCAGAAGTCGATCGCCGGCAGGCCGCGCGCGATCATCCGTTCAACGACGCGAGGCGCAGGAACGTGGCGGGGCTCAGGAGCCGATGGCGCGCGGCACATCTGGGTCTTCAGATAGTAGTACGTGCCCCGTTGGATGCATCCCAGGTTGTGCGCGATCGGCTCGTCGTCGAGCATCAGCAGTTGCAGGTGAACGTGACCGGCCCCCGCGGCTGCGCGTCCCTGCTCGCGGTAGAGCGCCGCCTCGTACGGCACCAGCGCTGATCGCCGCGGCGTTTGCAGCCACGGCTCGATTATTTTGCCCAACGCCGCTGCGCCTGCGTTACGTTCCGCCCAGGACGGACCGGAAGCCGCTGACATGAGCACCCGCCGAGGTCCGCGAGGGAAGCGAAGGCGCGCCCGCGGCCGATTCCTCATCCCCACTGTTGAATTTGTCTACACGCGTCGTGGCACTCGCCCCCGAGCGCCAACGGATCACGGATCTTCAGTTTCCTGCGAACCCTGGCCCAGCCGCACGACGTATGATGTCACCGGCTTTACTGCTTTCCCCTCCAGGCCAGCCCGATCACCCGGAGGTACGCATGGACTCTGGGCCCGTTCATTCCTCTGCCGCCACTACCACCGCGGGTGGTGGAACGGCGCCTGCCCTGGCATTCGGGCCGTACCGACTGCTTCAGAAACTCGGCGAAGGCGGTATGGGCGAGGTATGGCTCGCCGAGCAGCTCCGCCCGGTCCAGCGGCACGTGGCCTTGAAGATCATCAAAGTCGGAATGGACACCAGGCAGGTGGTCGCTCGATTCGAAGCCGAGCGGCAGGCCCTCGCCCTCATGGATCACCCGGCGATTGCGACCGTATTCGACGGCGGAAGCACGCCGGAAGGTCGGGCGTACTTCGCCATGGAATACGTCAAGGGCGAGCCGATTACTACCTATTGCGATCGGCACCGACTGGATATGCGGCAACGACTCGAGCTGTTCGTCCTGGTGTGCGAAGGCGTCCAGCACGCGCACCAGAAGGGTGTTATCCACCGCGACCTCAAGCCGTCCAACGTGCTCGTCACGCTCCGCGACGACAAGCCGGTCCCCAAAATCATCGACTTCGGCGTAGCCAAGGCCACCACTCAGCACCTGACGGAGCGGACATTGTTCACCGAGCTGGGTGTGCTCATCGGCACTCCCGAATATATGAGCCCCGAGCAGGCGGAGCTCACGGGTCTCGACATCGACACGCGCACGGACGTGTACGCGCTCGGCGTGCTGCTGTACGAGCTGCTGGTCGGGGCGCTGCCCTTCGACGCGAAGGAACTGCGCCGGGCCGGGCTGGACGCGATCAGGTTGAAGATCCGCGAGGTGGATCCCCCGCGCCCGAGCACGAAGCTCCGCACCCTGGGCGACGCCTGCACGGAAGCGGCGCGGAATCGCCGGACGGAGCCGGGCCGCCTGGTCAGCCAGCTGAAAGGCGATCTCGACTGGATCACCATGAAGGCGCTCGAGAAGGACCGCACCCGCCGGTACGGGTCGGTTTCCGAGATCGCCGCGGACATCGCGCGTCACCTGTCGCATCAGCCGGTGCTGGCGACCCCGCCGAGCCCCCTCTATCGGGCGAAGAAGTTCGTGCGTCGCCATCGCTTTGGCGTTGCCGCGGGAGGCACGCTGGCCCTCCTCCTCGTCGCATTCGCGGTTGCCATGGCCCTCCAGGCGCAGCAGATCGCTCGCGAACGGGACAGCGCGCTGGCCGCGGAGAGGACGGCGACCCAGGTCTCGTCGTTCATGGTGGACCTGTTCCGTATCTCCGACCCGACGCTCGCACGCGGCAGTACCATCACCGCGCGCGAGGTGCTCGATCGTGGCGCCGCCCGCGTGACCAGCGACCTCGGCTCGGACCCGCTCGTGCAGGCGCGTCTCATGGACACGCTCGGCCGCGTCTACAGCACCCTTGGACTGTTCGACCGCGCGCAGCCGCTGCTCGAGGGCGCACTGGAGAAACGCCGTGCGCTGCTTGGAGAGGAGCACCTCGATGTGGCGTCGAGCCTGGTGGGGAACAGCACGTTCTGGTTCCACAGGGGCGAGTTCGGCAGGGCCAGGCCGATGCTGGAGCAGGCACTGCGCATCCGCGAGAAGCTCCTCGGCCGCGACGATCCCCTCGTTGCCGCGTGCTTGCACAACCTGGGCAACATCCACCTCAGCACCGGTGACTACGACGAGGCGAAGAGGCTCATGGAGCGCGCACTCGCCATCCGCGAGGCGCAACTGCCGTCGGACGCGCCCGACACGGCGACGACGGTGAACAGCCTGGGAGCAATTGCGTTCCGGCAAGGCGAATTTGCGAAAGCCCGTCGCTTGTGGGAGCGCACGCTCGCGATGCGGGAGAGAGGGCTCGGCCCGGACCACGTGTATGTCGCACAGACCCTGAACAACCTCGCAATCACACACATCCAGATGGACGACCCGGCCGGAGCGCTGGCGCTCTTGACGAGAGTCGTCCAGATTCAGGAGAAGGCGCTCGGGCCGACCCACCCCGACGTCGCGTTCGCCCTGGGCAATCTCGGTGAGGCGTTGCTCGACTTGCGAGAGCACGCGCGTTCGCGCGAGTCGTACCTGCGGGCAGTGGCGATCCTCGAGGCTGGCGGGCCGAATCATCCGGAGCTGGGCCGGTTCCTGGTCGGCGCCGCGCGGGCGGCCCTGGAACTGGGCGATACGGCAGCGGCGAGGCAACTGAGTCGGCGTTCGCTGGACATCCGGGAAAAGACGTTCGGCAAGGACCATCCGGAGACCGCAATGAGCCTCGTCGCGCTGGCGAACTGCGACGTCAAGGAGCGGCGGTACGTCAGCGCCGAGGCGCTGTTCGATCGAGCGCTCGCGTTGAGCCGCCGGTCCGACGGGCAGTACCTGGAAACGGCGTCCAGCTTCCTGAGCGATTACGCCGTCCTGCTGCGCCTGACCGGACGTACCCCGCGGGCCATTGAAATCGAGACGCTCGCGCGATCGTTGCGGGCCGGGCGGTAAGCCGTGGCTAGAGTGTCGGTCGCCTGCAGCGCTCACGCGGGCGGGAAGAAGGGACCCTCCGCGGGAAGTGCCTGCCCGGTCCACGAAAACCGGTTGGCCGGTGCGCCTGGGCACCGGCTACCCGCCGTCGCACCTGCAGGCGCGTCCATCTCCGCAACGCTCGGGAATCCCGAGGTTTTCCGCATCGACGGTACTGGCATCGCCCTTGGACATGCGCGCGTCGCGGCGAGCGCGGAGGAGGAGGAGGGGCGAGTGTGGGAGACGAGCGGAGCGACGCGTCCACCGTGCCGGGCCTCGCGTCTGCCGACTCGTTCTGCGGACGCTGCGGCGCTGCGGCGGTACTGTCGGCGGCGGTGACGGGACTGTCGTCCGGCGGTGAGCCGGGACGCATCCGGGCGGCGTTCGAGGAGGGCGTCCGTACGCTGCTCAGCGCACGGTCGGTCGCCGTCCGCGAGGATCCTGGCGAGTACTTGGTCCCGGGGCCCAACACCATCAGCCTCGATCTGCCGAGCGCCGTCCCGGAGCGGCGGTCCCGGCTCGAGGCGGTGTTCGACGCCGCGTGGCGCATGGACATGTGGGCGCGGCACGTGCTGGACGCCAGCGCGCAGGTGGCCGCGCTGCTCCTCGAGCTCGAACGCGTGCAGCGCCTCGTGCCGGTCCGGCGTCCGCGCGACGGCGCGGCGCCGCTGATCGGATCGAGTCCCGCCATTCAGCGCGTACGGGAGCGCATCGAGCGAGTGGCGGCGACGGACTTCACGATCCTGATCGAGGGCGAATCGGGCACGGGCAAGGAGCTCGTCGCGCGGCAGATCCACGATCTCAGCCACCGCCGCAAAGGACCGTTCGTTGCCGTCAACTGCGCCGCGATCGTCGAGTCGCTGCTGGAGGCGGAGCTGTTCGGCATCGAGGACAAGACGGCCACCGGCGTGCGTGGCCGGCGCGGCAAGTTCGAGCACGCCCACGACGGCACGCTGTTCCTCGACGAGGTGTCCGATCTGTCCGCCGCCGGCCAGGCGAAGCTGCTGCGCACCATCCAGGACATGGCGGTCGAGCGGGTCGGCGGCTTCGGCGCCCGCCGCGTCAACACGCGCATCATCGCCGCCACCAACCGGCCGCTGGCCGGGCTGGTGGGTCAGGGCAGCTTCCGCCTCGACCTCTTCCACCGGCTCAACGGCGTCGAGGTGCTCGTGCCGCCGCTGCGCGAGCGGAAGGAGGACATCCTGGAGCTGGCGCGCTACTTTCTCGAGCGGCACCGCCCGGTACGGCCGCTGCAGTTGTCGCCGTCGGCGGGCGATGCGCTGCTCGCCTATCACTGGCCGGGCAACGTGCGCGAGCTCGAACGGGTCATCGAGCGCGCCATCGCGCTCGCCTCGGGCATCTCGCTGCAGCTCGACGATCTCCCGCCGGCGCTGCTCGCCGGGTACGCCGACGTGCTGGTGCCGTCGGCGCTCAACCACGACACCATGCGCGCCTGGGGCAGGCGCTACGCGCGGCTGGTGCTCGAACGCTGCGGCAACAACAAGCGGCGCGCGTGCCGCGAGCTTGGGATCTCGTACCACACGCTGCAGGCGTACTTGCGATTCCGGCCGGAACAAGCGCGCGTTAGCGCGGAGGAAGGTCCAGCGCGGCCGGCGTAGCTCCTACTGCTGCGTGATTGCCACGGAATGGAGCGTGACGCCGCTCCCCTCGTTCACGTACATCCGGAACTCCACGTCACGGATCTCGCGCGGCTGCTGGAAGCCGACCTCGGCGAGCGTCTCGCCGTCGGGCGCGATCGAGTTCTTCGCCAGCTGCTCGCGGCAGTCGCGATGGCAGATCTCGACCCAGCCCAGGTCGCTCCTCTGCGCATCCTGGACGGTGCCGGTCCAGCGCACGCGAAAGGTGCCGGCGCCGAGCGGCGTGCCGGGTCCCATCACCAGGTAACCGGGCCGACCGCTCGACCGGATGACGTTCTGGTCGAGCGACCCGGCGTGCGTCCAGAAGAGCGGGTTGTTGGCGCGGACCACGGCATCCAGCCGCTGCCGGCCCTTGACGCGATCCTTGAACTGCCGCTGGCGCCAGTTCAGATCGACCATGTCCTTGAAGCGCGCCCACGAGAAGATCGGCCCGGTGGTCACGCGCAGGATCTGGTCGAAGTACGGCCGGATGATCGGGTCGGTGATCAGGTTCCGCCCTGCCCGCCGCGACTCGAGGTAGCCCTCGGGCAGCTCGCGCGTGAAGTGGCTGACCCAGAACTCGAAATAGAACGACGGCGGGATCGGCAGCCGTGCCAGCAGCGGATCCGACAGCCCGTTGGGATCGATGATGTACTTCGTCGGCCCGGCGTAGAGCCCACCTCGCCGATCCAGGGATGCACGAGGACGTGGTCGGGTGACGCGCGCAGGCTGCGCGCCTCGCGCGCCATCGCGTTGTCCGGCTGCCGCTTGAAGACCTCGAAGGTGAGCGGGCTCGCACCGTTGATCGTCGCGCCGCGATCGTCCTTGACACCGTTCTGGAAGCGCCAGTTCCAGCCCATCTCGAGCTCGGGGATGGATTTGATCGGCGCCAGCGGGGCGGCGACGTTGTACACCACGATCAGGGCGACGGCCGCGAGCGCCGTCGTGGCCTGTTTGGGCAGGTGTGCGAGCACCAGTGCCGACACCAGCAGCGGCGCGGCGAAGAACCGACCGGCCATGAAGTCGCCGCCCACCCAAATCGTGTAGAAGACGTAGGTGCACACCCCGGCCGCGAGCAGGCGTAGGCGCCCGCCGCCGGCGGCGAACGCCACGCCCGCGGCGGCGGCGACGGTCGAGAGCGTCAGCGGATCGAAGCGCAGGCTGCTGACCGTGTACGCGAAGCCCTGGCGCAGCTGGAGCCAGTGCGGCATGCCGCTCTGCGCCTTCGCGTAGTACGTGTTCGGGAACGGGAAGCCGTAATAGACGATCGCGAAGAGCAGCCACCCCCACACCGGGGCCGAGGCCAGGACGATCCTGCCACTCCGCCGCCAGCCGAACTGCCGGAACCAGCGCACGAGCAGCCATGCGAGCGTGGGCGCGTAGAGCAGCGCCATATCCGCGCGGTTCACGAACGCGAGCGACGCGACGAACACGAGGATCGGCAAGGCCAGCACCGGATCGTCGACGCGGTCCCGGCGGCCGAGCGCCAGGGCGATGAAGACGGCCAGCAGCAGGTAGGTGACGGGGTACTCGAGGCCCGACGACGTGTAGTCGACGAAAGACTTGGAGCTCAGGAGCAGCGCCAGCGCGAGCCAGCCGTCGGCCGCGGCGGCATCTTCGATATCAACGGCGGCTACCCGCTGCAGAAGCTCGGCGTGCGCACGAAATACCTGACCGATCTATCTATCGGCGCAGGCTTCACGAACTACAGCAGCACCGGCGAGATCCTCGGTGCCGCGTCCATCCCGCACCCGCTGTTCGCGGACCAGCCGCGCTCGGTGGAGCTCGACGGTACGGGCAAGCGTACCGAGCGCAGCGTGTACATCCAGGCCGTCTGGTTCATGCCGCTGAAGGATTTCTGGGAGCCGCTCGACAAGGTCGACCTTGCGTTCTCGATCGGTCCGTCGTTCATCTTCGTCTCGCAGGATGTGTTCGGCGAGCCCTCGGTTCCGCCCGGCACGCAGGACGTGAACGCCAACATCGTGCGCGTCGACGACTCGGCGGTCGGCCTGTTCGCCGGGGTGGATGCCACCTACATGGTCACGCCGCGGATTGGCGTGGGCGGATTCGTGCGCTACCACGGCGCCGGCGGCGTCGATCTCGCGCCCGCCGAGAAGCAGAGCACCGGCGGCTTCCAGGGCGGCGGCGGCGCCCGGTTCCGGTTCTGATCGACCGACGCGCGCGCGGGTCTCCCGCGCAGCTCTCCTCTCGCGCGCTTCTGCGGCCGCGGGCCGGATTCTCTCTGGCTCGCGACCGCTGTCCGTTGGATCGACTCTGGCAGCCTGCCTTGACCAACGCCGAGGCGCATAGTACCTTTCGGTGGTTATACCGCGCACATCTCCGACCACTACCCGGATGCACCACTGCTGATGGCCCAGCCTGCGCCCGGCTCACCGAAAAAGACGCCGCTCAACGCCCGTCACCGATCGCTGGGCGCGCGCATGGTCGAATTCGGCGGCTGGGACATGCCGGTCGAGTACACGGGAATCGCCGACGAGCACATGGCGGTGCGCACGCGCGCCGGGCTGTTCGACGTCAGTCACATGGGCCAGATCGAGGTCGCGGGCAGGGACGCGCTGCGGGCAATCCAGCACATCACCAGCAATGACGCCGCGAAACTGGCGGTCAACCAGGCGCAGTACTCGGCGCTCACGACCATGGAAGGGACGTTCGTCGACGACGTGCTGACTTACAAGCTGTCAGACGAACATTTCATGCTCGTGGTCAACGCGTCGAACATCGTCAAGGACTTCCAGTGGATCGCCGGCCACATCCAGGAAGCCGGTGATGCCGTGGCCGTCAACGCCAGCTCCCGTTATGCGCTGCTGGCGCTGCAGGGGCCCGCCGCTCTCGAGGTGCTGCAGGCGCTGACCGGCGTGGAGCTCGCGGCCATCAGGTATTACTGGTTCACGACGGGTGAAGTGGCGGGCGTGCGCGCGACGATCTCGCGGACGGGCTATACCGGCGAGGATGGCTTCGAGGTCTTCGTCCCGCCGAGCGCCGCGGAGCGCGTCTGGGACGCGGTCCTCTCGGCCGGCAAGCGCGCCGGCGTGGTCCCCGCAGGCCTCGGCGCGCGCGACACCCTGCGGCTCGAAGCCGCGATGCGCCTGTACGGCAACGACATGGACGAGACGACGTCCGTGCTCGAGGCAGACCTGGGCTGGATCGTCGGCTGGAAGAAGGACGGGTTCATCGGGGCCGACGCCTTGCGGAGGCAGCGGGCGGAGGGTGTGTCGCGCAAGCTGGTCGGCTTCGAGGTGCTCGAGCGGGCAATCGCGCGGCACGGGTATCCGGTGTACGTGGACGGCAGGCAGGCAGGTGTCGTGACGAGCGGCACGCAGACGCCGTACCTGAAGAAGGCGATCGGCATGGCGTACCTGCCGGCCGATCGCGCCACGCCAGGCGAGGCGTTTGAGATCGACGTCCGCGGCCGGCGCGTCCGCGCGCAGGTCGTGCCCATGCCGTTCTATAGGCGCGAACGGCCGAGCTCCTGACAGCGAAGGAACTCACCATGTATCCAACCGATTTGAGTTACACGAAAGACCACGAGTGGGTTCGCATCACGGGCTCCGAGGCGCGGGTCGGTATCACCGACTACGCCCAGAAGCAGCTCGGCGACGTCGTGTACCTCGAGCTGCCGGAGGTCGGGCGCAGCTTTAATAAAGGAGATGTCTTCGGGACCATCGAGTCGGTCAAGGCGGTCTCCGAGCTCTACTGTCCGGTGGGCGGGGAAGTAATCGAGGTGAACTCGAAGCTCGTCGAGGGGCCCGAGGCCGTGAACTCTGACCCGCACGGTTCCTGGATGATCGTCCTCAAGACCAGCGGGGACGGTGCGGCGGACCTGCTGGACGCGGCGCAGTACACAGACCTCACGAAATGACACCGGAACAGATCGGTTCTTTCCAGAGCAGGCACATTGGACCGGACCAGGCGGCGCGCGACGAGATGCTCCGCGTCATCGGCGTACCCAGCCTCGACGCACTCATCGATCAGACCATCCCTCCGGGCATCCGCTCGAAGGCGCCCCTCGACCTGCCGCCCGGCGAGAGCGAATACGAATACCTGCAGCGCCTCCGGGCCATCGCGGCGCAGAACACCGTCGCTCGGTCGTACATCGGCATGGGCTACTACGACTGCGTGACGCCCGGCGTCATCCTGCGCAACGTGTTCGAGAACCCGGGCTGGTACACGCCCTACACGCCGTACCAGGCGGAGATCGCCCAGGGCCGGCTCGAATCGCTGCTCAACTTCCAGACGATGGTGCGCGACCTCACCGCGATGGACGTCGCGACGGCGTCGCTCCTCGACGAGGGGACGGCGGCGGCCGAGGCGATGAGCATGTTCCACCGCCTGCAGTCGAAGAGGGCGCCGGCGGGACAGGAAAGCGTCTTCCTGGCGTCGGATCGTTGTTTCCCGCAGACGATGGACGTGCTGCGCGGCCGCGCCGAACCGCTGGCGATCCGGCTCGAAACGGGCGATCCCTGGCAGCTGCCGATGGACAAGGCGTTCGGCCTGCTGCTGCAGTACCCCGACGACCGGGGCGACATCCGGGACCTGCGCCCGGTCATCGAGCGGGCGCACGCCGCCGGGCTCATGGTGGTCGTCGCGACCGACCTGCTCGTGCTGACGCTCATCACGCCGCCCGGCGAGATGGGGGCGGACGCCGTCGTCGGCAACTCGCAGCGGTTCGGGGTGCCGCTCGGTTACGGCGGGCCGCATGCGGCGTTCTTCGCCACGCGCGAGGCCTACGTGCGGCAGGCGCCCGGGCGCATCATCGGGATCTCCGTCGACGGGCGCGGCCAGCGAGCCTACCGGATGGCGCTGCAGACGCGCGAGCAGCACATCCGCCGCGAGAAGGCGACCTCCAACATCTGCACGGCGCAGGCCCTGCTGGCGAACATGGCGGCGATGTACGCCGTGTTCCACGGTCCGCGCGGGCTGCGCGCCATCGCCGAGCGGGTGCACGCCCTGGCGCGTCTTACCGACGAGGCCCTGACGGCACTCGGCTACCGCCAGGCCAACGGCGCCTACTTCGACACGCTGCGCATCGAGGGTGCGGACGTTGCGGCGGTGCGGCAGGCGGCTGAGGCAGCCCACATCAATTTCCGGTATGGCGACGATGCCATCGGCATTTCCCTCGACGAGACCACGAGCCTCGGCGACGTGGGCGACATCGTCCAGGTGTTCGCGCCCGGCCGGAAGGCGGGGGGCGGAGCGGTCGCGCTTCGCACGCCGGTCGAGCTCAAGGTGCCCGCCGCCCTGCGGCGCACGTCGCCGTACCTGACGCACCCGGTGTTCAACTCGCATCACTCGGAAACGAAGATGATGCGGTACATCCGCCGCCTCGAGCGCAGGGACGTCGGCCTCGACACGTCGATGATCCCGCTCGGCTCGTGCACGATGAAGCTGAACGCGGCGAGCGAGATGATCCCGGTGAGCTGGCAGGAGTTCGCGACCGTCCACCCGTTCGTCCCGCCGGAGCAGGCGGGCGGATACGGGCGCGTCTGCCGCGAGCTGGAGGACGCGCTCTGCCGAATCACGGGCTTCGTCGCCGTGTCGCTGCAGCCGAACTCGGGCGCGCAGGGGGAGTTCACCGGCCTGATGACGATTCGTGCCTACCACCGCGATCGCGGCGAAGGGCACCGGAACGTCGTCCTGATCCCGTCGAGCGCGCACGGCACCAACCCGGCGAGCGCCACGATGGCGGGCATGAAGGTGGTGGTGGTCGCCTGCGACAGCCAGGGCAACGTCGATCTCGCGGACCTGCGCGCGCGCGCCGGCCAGCACCGCGACACCCTGGCGGCGCTCATGGTCACCTATCCGTCGACGCACGGCGTGTTCGAGGAGGACATCCGCGACATCTGCGACATCGTCCACGCCGCCGGCGGCCAGGTGTACATGGACGGCGCGAACATGAACGCGCAGGTCGGGCTCACCAGTCCGGCAGCCATCGGCGCGGACGTGTGCCACTTGAACCTCCACAAGACGTTCGCCATCCCGCACGGGGGAGGAGGTCCGGGGATGGGACCGATCGCCGTGGCGCCGCACCTCGCGCCCTACCTCCCCGGTCATCCGGTCGTGAAGACCGGCGGCGGCAAGGCCATACCGGCGGTGGCCTCGGCGCCAATGGGCAGCGCCAGCATCCTGCTGATTTCCTACGGCTACATTCGCATGCTCGGCGCGGAGGGCCTGACCGAGGCGACGCGGGTCGCCATCCTCACCGCGAACTACATCAAGGCGCGGTTACAGGGCCACTACGACGTCCTGTACACGAACCACAACGGGCGTGTCGCCCACGAGATGATCTTCGACCTGCGACCGTTCAAGCGCGGGAACGGGCCGTCGATCGACGAACAGGACGTGGCCAAGCGGCTCATGGATTACGGCTTCCACGCCCCCACCGTGTCGTTCCCGGTGGCCGGGACGATGATGATCGAGCCGACCGAGAGCGAGCCGAGAGACGAGCTCGATCGGTTCTGCGAGGCGCTGATCGCGATCCGGAAGGAGATCCAGGCGGTCCTCGACGGCACGGCGGATCCGCGTGACAACGTGCTGAAAAACGCGCCGCACACCGCCGAGGAAGTGGTCTCGGACGACTGGCGGCACCCGTACACGCGCGAGCAGGCGGCCTATCCGCTGCCGTGGGTGCGTGCGAACAAGGTGTGGCCGGCGGTGGCGCGCATCGACAACCCGTACGGCGACCGCAATCTGATCTGTGCGTGCCCGCCGATCGAGGCTTACGCAGAAGTGGCAGGTGGCAAGGCGTCAGGGGTCCGTTAGGGCGTGACCTGAACTTTCGTCATCTCCCGGGCGCGGCGGCGGTAGCCGTCGAGCAGCGTCAGGGTGATCGCGCCCGGCCTGCCGTTGCCGACGACCCGGTCGTCGATTCGCGTCACCGGGCTGAGCTCGCGGGTGGTGCTGGTCACGAAGACCTCGTCGGCGGTGTCGAGGTCCCCGGGATAGAGCGTCTCGTCGCGAACCTCGACGCCGATCGCGCGGCCGACCTCGAACACGAAGGCGCGCGTAATACCCTCGAGCAGTCCCGCCTCGGATTTCGGCGTCAACACCACGCCCCTGCGCACCATGAAGACGTTCGATTGCGCGCACTCCGACAGCTCGCCGCGGTAGTTGCACATCAGGGCTTCCTCGGCTCCGCGGCGGTAGGCCTCCTGCATCGCCAGCGCGTTGTTGAGCAGGTTGTTCGACTTGATGATCGGGTTGACCGACGCCGGGTGGTTCCGCATCACCGGGACGAGCGCAATCCTGATGCCCTCCTCGACCATCCGTGCCGGCGGCTCGTCGAGCGGCTTGACGATGATGACCAGCGTGGGCGTGGGCGTGGCCCTGACGTCGTAGGTGAGATCGCCGACGCCGCGGGTGTGGAGAATGCGGATGTAGGCCTCGTCGAGCGCGCCGGCGGTCCGCATCGTGTCGTCGATCCAGCCGCGGAGCGCCGCGTCCGTGTAGGGGACGTCGAGGTGCAGGGAGCCGGCGGACGCGCGCAGCCGCCGCACGTGGCGGTCGTAGAGGAAGGGAACGCGGTTGTAGGTGCGCAGCGTCTCGTAGACGCCCTCGCCGTAGAGAAAGCCGTGGTCGTACACCGGCACGGTCGCCTCGGCGGCGGGGCGAATCACCCCGTTCACGTAGACCGCCCCGCGAACGGCCGTCATTGACCGCAGTCTAGCACAAGCAGTACGCTCGCCCTTCGATGCGCGTCCTCAACACGCAGCAGATGCGCGAAGCGGATCGGCGGACTATCGAGGAGATCGGGCTGCCCTCGATCGTGCTGATGGAGAACGCCGGCCGCCAGGCGGTCGCGGCGATGGAAGCAGCGTTCGACGATCTGGCGACCAGCCACGTCGCGGTGCTGTGCGGCCGCGGCAACAACGGCGGCGACGGGTTCGTGGTCGCGCGGACGCTGGCGCAGCGCGGCATCGAGTCCACCGTGTTCCTGCTCGGGAGCGTCGCCGACGTGCGCGGTGACGCGCGCACCAACCTCGAGGTGCTCGGGCGCATCGGCCTGGGCGTCGTCGAGATCGCCAACGCGCAGGACTGGGAGCTGCACTTCAGCGAGGTCTCCGCCTGCGACATGGTTGTCGACGCGCTGCTCGGGACGGGGTTCAGCGGCGCGCTCACCGGGCTGCTCGAGACGGTGGTGGCCGACGTCAACGGCCTCGGCGTCCCGATCGTGTCGATCGATCTGCCGACCGGCGTCTCCGCCGACTCGCACCTGGTGGCGGGCACCGCCGTCGAGGCGTCGATGACCGTCACTCTGGCGGCACCGAAGATCCCGCTCGTCGTTCCGCCCGCCGACTCGCACGGCGGCGATCTGGTGATCGCGGACATCGGCATCCCGCCGCCGGTGATCGACGAGCTCGAGGGCCCCTACGTGGAGCTGCTGACGCGCGAGCGGATGCGCGAGCTGGTCCCGGCGCGGGCCGCCGACTCGCACAAGGGTGACTTCGGGCACGTCCTGATCGTGGCGGGCTCGTTCGGGAAGAGCGGCGCGGCGCACCTGACGGCGCTTGGCGCGCTGCGCTCCGGCGCCGGCCTGGTGACCGTGGCCACGCCGCGGTCGGCGCTGCCGATCCTGGCGGCGATGGGCGCGGAGTACATGACCGAGCCGCTGGAGGAGACGGCGGCCGGCACGGTCGATTTCGCCGCGCTCGACCGCGTCTTCGAACTGAGGGCGGACGTGATCGCCGTCGGGCCGGGGCTCGGCCGGGCGCCCTCGACGGCCGCATTCGTCCACGGCCTCGTGGAGCGCGCCGGTGTGCCGCTCGTCGTCGACGCGGACGCGTTGAACGCGTTCGCCGGCGACCCAGACCGGCTGGTCGGCCGCGACGGGGTGGACGTCGTCGTCACGCCGCATCCAGGGGAGATGGCGCGGCTGCTCAACGTCACCGTTGAAACCGTGCAGAACGATCGCCTGAACTCTGCTCGTGAGTTCGCCGCCGGCCACCGTGTGCACGTTGTGCTGAAGGGCCACCGCACGGTCATCGCCGGTCCGGACAACCGCGTCTTCATCAACCTCACCGGCAACGCCGGCATGGCAACCGGCGGCACCGGCGACCTGCTCACGGGGATGATAGCCGCCTGGCTGGCGCAGCTCCTCGACGCCGAGGCGGCGTGCAAGCTCGCCGTGTACCTGCACGGCACGGCCGGCGACCTCGCGGAGGCGGACGAGGGGGATGTCGCGCTCATCGCCAGCGACATCGCCAACCACCTGGGCGACGCGGTGCTCGAGCTGACCGCCCGCCGCCGGGTGAAACGAGAGCAATGAGCAGCAGACATCCCGAACTGGCGAATCTCGAGCACGCGCGAAGCGCTCCCACAAGAGAGGCGAGCGTAAAGCGCGTCGGCATGGGGCCCCACGCGCATTGAACAAAAGAGGGCAGAAGGACCGGGTGTCTTCTCGCGAGGCGGTCGTCACGGCATGCGAGGATGAAACCGCAGCGGTCGCGGAGCGACTCGCCGCGACGCTGCAAACGGGCGACCTGATCCTGCTCTACGGCGAGCTCGGGGCGGGTAAGACGGCGTTCGTCCGCGGCCTCGCCCGCGGCCTCGGGGCGCCCGAGTCGGATGTCTCGAGCCCGACGTTCACGATCATCCAGGAGTACGGAGGACGGCTCCCGTTCTACCACGTCGACCTGTATCGCCTTGAGCCGCCCGAGGTCGAGGACCTCGGACTCGAGGAGCTCGTATCGAGCGAGGGCGTCGTCGCGATCGAATGGGCGGAGCGCTGGGAAGGCCGGCCGGACGATGTCATCGAGGTCCGGCTGGAGTACGCCGGAGAGGATCGGCGGCGCATCGTCGTCTCGGGAACCAGGAACCAGCCTTCCGGCAGCGGTTGAGTGGTCCCCGCCTTCAGAACCGATTCCGCGGGTTCAGCCGCAGCGTGAAGTCGACGTGCTGGACGCCGCCCTCGCGCCGCACCTGGCACGCCCGGCTGCGCTCCTGCGTCGGCAGGCGAGGATCGTCAGCGAACCGCAGTTCGTCAGCCCAGTAGCGACGCCCGTCAGGCAGGAAGATCTGCAGGTGCACGTGCTGCGGGATGGTGCTGCCCGGATAGCCACCCGGGCGAATGGTCGTGAACTCGAAGCTGCCGTCCGGCGCCGTCTGCGCCCATCCTCTCAGACGCCACGAGTGCGGGCCGGCGCCCGGTCTGTCATAAAGACCCTCCCGGTCCGTCTGGTAGGCGAAGACGACGGCGCCTGCCATCGGGCTGGTGCCGTCCTCCGCCACCGCTCGCCCGTGGATGACCAGCGGATCGCCAGGCTCCGAGGGAGGCGCGATCCGCGCCTTCGCGGAGAGCGTGGCAGGACGCCCGCGCTGCGCCGCTTCGAGCGCACGCACGAACTCGCGATCCTGCGCGTACGTGATGAACGGTCGGAAAACAGTGACGAATGCCGGCGCCGAGAGCGCAGCGAGAAACAGCCGTCGGTGCATGAGCGCCTCCCTCGCGCTTAAGACGACGGCGGCACGGAAATGTTAGCCGGCTCAGATCGTGTTTCTTGCGCGTGCGGTCACCCACGCCGGCAACCGATCGTCCGCGAGGTCACCACAGGGAAAGCCGAGATCGACTCCCGGCGGCGGCCCTCCGGCCTGCGAGAACCGAGGTCTGACCCCCGGCTACTCCACTCGGTAATTCGGCGCTTCCTTGGTGATGACCACGTCGTGCACGTGGCCCTCGCGCTGGCCTGCGGGCGTGATTCGGATCAGCCGCGCGTCGCGCTGCAGGGTGGGGATGTCCTTCGTGCCACAGTAGCCCATGCCGGCGCGCAGGCCGCCGACGAGCTGGTGGATCATCGCCGCCACGCTGCCCTTGTGCGGCACGCGGCCCTCGATGCCCTCGGGCACGAGCTTCTCGCCGGACTCGGGGCTGCTCTCGAGATCGAACTCGTCCTGGAAGTACCGATCGCGGCTGCCGCGGCGCATCGCGCCGATCGACCCCATGCCGCGGTACTCCTTGAAGCTGCGCCCCTGGTAGAGAATCATCTCGCCGGGGCTCTCGTCGGTGCCGGCGAACAGGCTGCCGATCATCACGCAGCTGGCGCCGACCGCGATCGCCTTGGTGATGTCCCCTGAGTAGCGGATGCCGCCGTCGGCGATGACCGGCACGCCGTGCGGCGCGGCCGCCCGCGCGCATTCCGCCACCGCGGTGATCATCGGCACGCCGATGCCGGCGACGACCCGGGTCGTGCAGATCGAGCCGGCGCCGATGCCGACCTTGACGGCGTCAACGCCGAGATCGATCAGCGTTTCGGTCGCTTCGGCGGTCGCGACGTTGCCGGCCACCAGGTCGATCTCCGAATACTCGCGGCGCAGCCGACGCACCATGTCGAGCACTCCCTGGGAATGGCCGTGCGCGGTGTCGACGACGAGGACGTCGACGTGCGCCGCGGTGAGCGCTTCGGCGCGCGCCAGGGCGTCCTTGCCGACACCGATGGCGGCGCCGACCCGCAGCCGGCCCAGGCTGTCCTTGCAGGCGTTGGGGTACTTCACCATCTTCTGGATGTCCTTGACGGTGATGAGCCCCTTCAGCATGAAGCGGTCGTCGACGACCAGCAACTTCTCGACCTTGTGGCGGTGCAGGATCGCGCGCGCCTGGTCCAGCGTGGTGCCCACCGGCACGGTGAACAGCGGCTCGCGCGTCATGATCTCGGCGATGGGCCGGTCGAGCTGCGTCTCGAAGCGCAGGTCGCGGTTGGTCAGGATGCCGACCAGCCGCCCTTCCTTGCCACCGTCCTCGGTGATCGGGACGCCCGAGATCCGGTATTTCTTCATCAACTCGAGCGCCTCGTAGATCCGGTTGGCCGGGGAGAGCGTGATCGGGTTGACGATCATGCCGCTCTCCGACCGTTTGACCCGGTCCACCTCCGAGGCCTGCTCCTCGACGGTGAGGTTCTTGTGGATGATCCCGATGCCGCCCTGCTGCGCCATCGCGATTGCCAGCCGTGACTCGGTGACGGTGTCCATCGCGGCACTCAGCAGAGGCACGTTGACGCGGATGCGCCGGGTGACGGAAGAGGCGACGTCGACCTGGCTGGGCAGGATCGTCGAATGCCGCGGCACCAGCAGCACGTCGTCGAAGGTCAGCGCGGTGGAGAGGCCGACCGAGATCTGATCCGTGGTGAGGACGTCCGCTCTGGTCTCCATTTCCTTTCCTCTAAACAAAGAAGGCAGCCCTGAAGGGCTGCCCTACGAGCTGCGGGCGCCGTTGCGCCTCGCGCACGAGCGCGTGGCACGCACCACGCAAGACGGACGCACGTGGCCCGTGACCCCGTTGCACGTCGCACGTGACACGCATCACGCCCCGTGACACTTCTTGTACTTCTTGCCGCTGCCGCACGGGCACGGGTCGTTGCGCCCGACCTTCGGTTCGTCCCGCCTGACCTGGCGGACGACGTCGTCGCCGCCGGTCCGCGCCGGGCGCGGGCGATCGGCCGCGGCGGCGAAGCCGCCGAACGGCGACGACGCAGCGGCGGCCGGCCCGCTCAGCGTCACCTGCGGCGCCCGGCGCGGCGCGACCGGCCGCCGGACCGCGGGCGGAGCCTGATCGTCGGCGATCACCGGCGTCAGCCGCCAGAGGTAGCGGACCGTCTCGTCCTTGATCCGGTCGCGCATCGCCTCGAACAGCGCGTAGCTCTCCTTCTTGTACTCGACGAGCGGATCGCGCTGGCCGTAGCCGCGCAGGCCGATGCCTTCCTTGAGGTGGTCGAGGCTGTAGAGGTGGTCCTTCCACTGCGCGTCGACGATCTGCAGCATGATGTCGCGCTCGACGCGGCGCAGGACCTCGGTCGGAACCAGGGCTTCCTTCTTCTCGTACTTCTGCAGCACGATCGGCCAGAGCGTGTCGACCACTTCGTCGGCGGTGCTGTCGTCGATGTCCGCGCTCTCCAGTTCCGCCGGCTCGATGCCGAAGGTCTCGGCCACCGCCTTCCGCAGCGCCGTGTAGTCGCGCTCCTCGGGGTCGAGTTCGCGGCCGGCGTAGCTGTCGGCGATGCCGCCAAGCAGCCCCTCCGCGAGATCGACGAGGTAGGCGCGGCTGTCGACGACCTCGCCTTCCTCTCCGTCCTCGGGCTCGTACTGGATGCGCCCTTCGAGCAGCTGGCGGCGCAGCGCGTAGATGCTCTCGCGCTGCTTGTTCATCACGTCGTCGTATTCGAGCAGGTGCTTGCGGACGGCGAAGTTCTGGGCCTCGACCTGCCGCTGCGCGCGCTCGATCGCGCGGGTGACCATGCGGTGCTCGATGGGGACGCCTTCCTCCATGCCGAGGCGTTGCATCAGGCCGGAGATGCGGTCCGACCCGAAGATCCGCATCAGGTCGTCCTCGAGCGACAGGTAGAAGCGCGACGAGCCGGGGTCGCCCTGGCGGCCGGCGCGGCCGCGCAGCTGGTTGTCGATGCGGCGCGCCTCGTGGCGCTCGGTGCCGATGATGTGCAGCCCGCCGACGCTCACCACCTCGTCGTGCTCGGCGTCGGTCTCTTGCTTGAAGGACGCGTAGATCCGGTCGTGCTCCTTCCGCGGCGCCCGGTAGTACTGGTCGAGGTGGAAGAAGTAGACCCACTCGTCGTCGTCGACGAACTTCGCCTCGGACTTGGGCAGCTTCTCGGCGATTTCGTCGGCGAGGGCCTGCTGCCGGGCGATGAACTCGGGGTGGCCGCCGAGCAGGATGTCGGTGCCGCGCCCGGCCATGTTGGTGGCAATCGTGACGGTGCTCTTGCGCCCCGCCTGCGCGACGATCTCGGCCTCCTGCGCGTGGTACTTGGCGTTGAGGACGACATGCTTGATGCCACGGCGGCGGAGCAGGCCGGACAGCCGCTCCGACTTCTCGATCGAGACGGTGCCGACCAGCACCGGCCGCGTTTCCTTCTGCTTCTCGAGGATGTCGTTGACGATGGCGTCGTACTTCTCGCGCTCGGTGCGGTAGACCGTGTCCGGCTCCTCGACCCGGCGCAGCGGCCGGTTCGTCGGGATCACCATCACGTCGAGCTTGTAGATCTTCGCGAACTCCTCCGCCTCGGTGTCGGCGGTGCCGGTCATGCCGGCCAGCTTGGCGTACTTGCGGAAGTAGTTCTGGAAGGTGACGGTGGCGAGCGTCTGGTTCTCGCGCTCGATCTTCACCTTCTCCTTGGCTTCCACCGCCTGGTGCAGCCCGTCGCTCCACCGCCGGCCGGGCATCAGCCGCCCCGTGAACTCGTCGACGATCACGACCTGGCCGTCCTTGATCATGTAGTCGACGTCGCGCCGGAACAGGGTGTGGGCGCGCAGCGCCTGGTTGATGTGGTGGAGCATCGGCATGTTGACCGGGTCGTACATCCCGCCGGAGTTCGGCACGAGCCGGTGCCCGAGCATCTTCTCCGCCTTCGCCATCCCGCTCTCGGTCAGCGTCACCGTCTTGTGCTTCTCGTCGACCAGGTAGTCGCCGGTCTTCTCCAGAGCCTCGCGCTCTTCTGCCTTGACATTGCCCTGTGTGACCGCGCCGGCCGCGAGCTTCGGGATGATGCGGTCGACCTCGTAATACAGGTCGGTCGATTCCTCGGCGGGGCCGGAGATGATGAGCGGGGTCCGTGCCTCGTCGATGAGGATGCTGTCCACCTCGTCGACGATCGCGTAGTGGTGGCCGCGCTGCACGTACTGCGCGAGATCGAACTTCATGTTGTCGCGCAGGTAGTCGAAACCGAACTCGTTGTTCGTGCCGTAGGTGATGTCGCAGGCGTAGGCCACCTGCCGCTCCGCGTCGTTGAGATCGTGCTGGATCACGCCGACGCTCATCCCGAGGAAGCGGTAGATCCGCCCCATCCACTCCGAGTCGCGCCGTGCCAGGTAGTCGTTGACGGTGACGACGTGAACGCCCTTGCCCCCGAGCGCGTTCAGGTAGGCCGGCAGCGTCGCGACGAGCGTCTTGCCTTCGCCGGTCTTCATCTCCGCGATCTTCCCGCGGTGCAGAACGATGCCGCCGATCAACTGCACGTCGAAGTGCCGCATGTTGAGCGTGCGGCGTCCTGCCTCGCGCACCACCGCGAACGCCGCGGGAATCATCTCGTCGAGCGGGGTGCCGCCGGCGACACGCTCCTTGAATTCGGCGGTTCTGGCGCGCAGTTGCTCGTCGGACAGTTGCTGGATGTCGGACTCGAAAGCGTTGATCTGGCCCACGATCGGCCGGATACGCTTCAGCTCACGCTCGTTGGCGGTGCCGAAGACTTTCGCGAGGGCTTTGTCTATCCACATCAGAGCGGAGGTCGGTCAGGGGTATCCCGCTATTGTACGCGAAAGGCGAGGATTGGCGAATCCACGGGACGGGCGATCAACGGGCGGCGGATCGTGCGCCGCACCAGTAGCCGCATCAGCCGGGCACGACCGTCGATCGCGAATGCTACGGCCTGGTGAGCAGGGTCAACGGGTTGGTCAGTTTCCCGTTGACGACGATCTCGTAATGGAGGTGCGGTCCCTTGGAGCGGCCGGTTGAGCCGACGTACCCGATGGTGTCGCCACGCCGCACCTGGCGGCCGCTCGTGACCGCGAACCGCGACAGGTGCCCGTAGCGGGTGACGATCCCGAACCCGTGATCAATCACGACCAGGTTGCCGTAGGCGCCGCCGTGGCCCGCGCTCGCCACTGTGCCGTCGGCGGTAGCGACGACGGCGCGCCCGTTGTTGGCTGAGATGTCCAGACCCGGGTGGAAATCGGATCTACCGTTGAACGGATCCTGGCGGCTGCCGTAGCCGGACGACAGCCAGCCGGTAACCGGCCAGATCGACGGCGTTGCCGAGACGAGCGCCTGGCGCCGCTCGACGCCGTTGCGCACGTTGGCGAGCCGTTGCTCGATCGCGCCCAGCAGTTCGCGCACCACGCCGAGCGTCGTGTCCGGCGAGGTGAAGGCGGCTTCCAGCACCGGGGCGCCGGCCGCCGTGGCGGTGCCGCCACCCATGGCGCGGGACTTCACCGCCGAGGGCAGCCGCTCCATCGCACGCCCCGCCGCCGGGTCCACGCGCGCACGCACACCCAGATCGTCCACCGCCTGTTGCAGCGACGCGACCTGCGCCACGAGCTCCCCGGTCGCCTCGCGGTAGCTCGCGTTCTCCTGTTCGAGCGCGGCGTTTTCGCGCAGCACGTCGGAGATTGTCGCCTGCGCGCTCCAGCGCGCACCCAGCCCCATGAGGACGGGGAGCGCCAGAATCGCGGCCGCCGCGGCGATCGTTGGCCGCACCGAGATCGTGAAGCGCCGGACCACACCAGCGGTTCGATCCGCGAGGATGATGGAGTAACGTCGGCCAGCCACGGGAACGACGCACTGTACCACAACCGTTCTCTCGGAGCCAACCCCAGCCGTAGACGTATCTCGTTTGGGCGTCTGCGGTTGCGGTGCGGACTGGACGGGAGGGCTTGCAGTGACTGGCGTCGACGTCGTCTATGCGATTAATTTCGTCAGGGCTTGCGATCGCCGTACTCCTGCCCGTCGCCACGGCGCGAGCAGGCCCCATTTCCGTCAAAGTCGCCGCCACGAGTTCGCCGCCGGCACGGCGAGCGAGGGCTGGTTCGCTTTCGATCTCGGCACCATCGAGATCGAGATGCCGAGTGCGCTCTCGACCGGCTCGCTGCTCGTCGAAGGTCTCCATGCTCGCTCAGGACGGGCAGCTCGATCAGGTGCTGCGGGTGGCGACGGTCGCGCGACCTGAGGTTCCTCGGGTTCCGGGGTTCCGGGGTTCCTGGGTTCCTGGGCTCAGAGTGCCGACGGTTCCGCTGTTCCAGCGGTCCCAGAAGTTCCGGGGTTCGTCTGGGTCTCCAACTCCTGGCTGACAACCGAATCGTGAACCCGGAACTCGCGGAACCGCCGGAACCATGGAACCGCCGGAACCCATGGAACGGCCGGAACCCTTCCGGAACCCCGGAACCGCAGGACTCACGGAACCACTGGGCCCTCGGATCCCCGGAACCCCTATTCGCCTCTGAACTGCAACGCCTCCGCGAGGTGATCGGCGCCGATGTCATCGGCGCCGTCCAGATCCGCAATCGTCCGTGCCACGCGCATCACGCGGTCGTGGCCGCGAGCGGTCAGCGAGAGCTTTGCCAGTGCCGCGTCCAGGATGCGCCGGGCGGCCGGCTCCAGCTGCGTCTGCTCGCGTAGCCGCCGTCCCTGAAGCCGGGCGTTCAGAACCGCGCCGCGCGTGAGCTGGCGGTCGCGCGCGTGGAGCACGCGCGGCAGGATGGCCGCCGAGGGCTCGCCGCCGGCGCCGGCGCTCAACACACGCGCCGGAAGCGCGCTCACCGGCACCGTGAGATCCATGCGATCGCGAAGCGGGCCGGACAGGCGGGCCGCGTAGCGCCCGATCTGCTGCGGCGTGCAGCGGCAGGCCCGCACCGGGTCGCCGTGGAACCCGCATGGGCACGGGTTCATCGCTCCGACGAGCATGAAGCGCGCCGGAAAGGTCGTCGTCCGCGCCGCGCGCGCAATGTGGACGCGTCCCTCCTCGAGCGGCTGTCGCAGGACCTCGAGCGCGTGCCGGCTGAACTCCGCCATCTCGTCGAGGAACAGCACCCCGTGATGGGCCAGGCTGATCTCTCCCGGCCTCGGGTTCAGTCCGCCGCCGACCAGCGCGACGTCGGAAACGGTGTGGTGCGGGGCGCGGAACGGCCGCTCGGTGATGAGCCCCCCGCCTCCCGCGAGGAGCCCCGCGACCGAGTGAATGGACGTGACTTCCAGCGCTTCGTCGAAGGTGAGCGGCGGCAGGATGCCGGCGACCCGCCGCGCCATCATCGTCTTTCCTGAGCCGGGCGGGCCGATCATCAGCGTGTTGTGACCGCCGGCGGCGGCGATCTCCAGGGCGCGGCGCGCCATCTGCTGCCCGTGCACGTCGAAGAAGTCGGGTTGCTCGCGCGGCCGTGGCGGCGACGGGGCGTCAGGGTCGCCGGGTTCGAAGGTGCGGGTGAAGGCCGCCGGGTCGTTCAACGCCTCGACGGCTTCGGCGAGCGAGCGTACGGCGTACAGCTCCAGGCCGTCGACGACTGCGGCCTCGCTGCGGTTGGGCCGGGGCAGAAGCAGGCCCCGGAATCGCCGCCGGCGTGCGCTGGCCGCGATCGGCAGCACGCCGCGGGCGGGGTGAATGCCCCCGTCGAGCGACAGTTCGCCGAGGAGCAGCACGTCGTCCACGTCCCGCCGCGTCACCGATCCGGTCGCGGCCAGCACGCCGAGCGCGATCGGCAGGTCGAACGAGGAACCCGCCTTGCGGATGTCAGCCGGCGCCAGGTTGACCGTCACCCGGTGCTGGGGGAACTCGAACCCGGAATTGCGGATGGCGCTGCGCACCCGGTCGCGGCTCTCGCGGACGCTTGCATCGGGCAACCCCACCATCGTGAAGCCGGGAAGGCCGAACGACACATCCACTTCGACCTGCACGGGACAGGCCTCGATCCCGAACACGGCTGCCGTTCGGACGCACGAAAGCACACCAGCGCGGGTGCAAGGCGCGAGGCATCGCCAATTCTGGCCGAAACCGCGGTCTTGGCCTGCCGTTCGTGTCAGAAGCTGCCACCTGATCGCCATGAGGGGATCGCGCTATTCGCACCCGAGGCTCCCGTCCGAGCCCCGAGCCGCTGACCCGGCCCCGGACCCCGTGCATCCCCTCCAACCCTCAGTCCCGTATAGCCAGTAGAGTAGGGAGGATGCCGGAGCTGGCTCAACTGGCAGCCCGCGCGGACAACCCGGCACCAGGCCCGGGCGATTTCGCCGACATCGTCAGGCGGCAGCAGTCGATGGTGTTCAGCATCGCGCTGCATTTCCTGCGCGACCGCGCGGCCGCCGAGGAGATTGCCCAGGACGTATTCATGTCGCTCCACCGGTACCTCGCTTCGCTCGAATCGCCGGCGCACGTCACGTTCTGGTTGCGGCGGGTGACCAGCCACCGCTGCATCGACTACTCGCGCCGGCGGAAGCAGGCGCAGGTGAGCCTGGACGTCGTGCCGGAGCCGCATAGCGACGGATCCAGGGGCGACCCGATGCTTGCCCGCCGTCTGCGCCAGCTGGTGGCGGCCTTGCCGGAGAAGGCGCGGGCCGTAGTGGTCCTGCGCTACCAGGAGGACCTCACCCCTTTGGAGATCGCCGAAGTCCTGGGCATGCCGGTCGCGACCGTGAAGAGCCACCTGCAGCGTTCGCTCGCGCGGTTGCGAGAGACCGTCGCGCGCGCGATCGGAGACGTGAAGCGATGAAGGAACTCGACGACCAGCTTCGGGACGCGCTGCGTCGCGAACCGGCCCCCGCGGGTTTCGCCGAGCGTGTGCTCCGTCGCGTGGAGGGGCAGGCCGGCGGGCACGGAGCCGGGCCGTCCGGATCCCTGGCCTGGGCGAAGCGGCCGGTCTTCCGGCTGGCCGCGGCGGCGGCCCTCGTCGCCGCCATTGGCGGGGGCATTCAGTACCGCAGCTTGGAGCGCGCGCGTGCGGAGCGCGCCGCCGGCGAAGCAGCGAAAGAGAACGTCATCAAGGCACTCCGCATCACCGCCAGCAAGCTGCAGCTGGTACAGGAGAAGGTGAGGGAGGTTGGATCATGAGACACGGGTTGTGTGTCGCGGCGCTGGTGATCTTCGCGGCCGCCGGTGCGCACGCACAGGACATCACGATTCCGGCAAACATCGAGAAGCTCGCCGGCAGGGCGGTCGAGAACGTCAACATCACCCTGGATGGCGCGGTGCTGCAGATCGCAGGGAAATTCCTGTCGCAGGACGATCCCGAGCAGAAGGCCGCGAAGGGCCTGATCAGCAACCTCAAGAGCATCCGCGTCAGGAGCTTCGAGTTCGCGAAACCGGGGGAGTACTCGGACGCCGACCTCGAGTCCCTGCGGAGTCAGCTGAAGGCGCCGGGATGGACGCCGATGGTCAACGTGCGCAGCGCCCGAGACGGCGAGAACGTCGACGTGTTCTTCAGGATGGAGAAGGACAAGGTGATGGGCCTGGTCGTGATTGCCGCGGAACCGACCGAGTTGACGGTCGTCAACATCGTCGGTCCGATTGACCTCGATCAGTTGGCCAGCCTCGGGGGACACTTCGGCGTCCCGAAGGTGAACGTTCCGGCGCAGCGCAAGTAAGCGCGCGCGGGCGAGGGCGGGACTAGCTGCCCTTGATGATGCTCAGCCGGGTGCCAGCCGCGATCGTGTTGCCGCGGAGCCGGTTGAGCGACTTGATCCTGGCGACGCTCGTATCGAAGAGGCGCGCGATCGAAGACAATGTGTCGCCGCGCTTGACGCGATAGACGACTTGCTTTCGGGCGGCGGGAGCGGCGTCAGCCGTGTCGGCAGCGACTGCCGCCTTCGACGGCTCGGGCTCCGCCTGGGTGGCCGCCAACACCCCGGTTGGCGCGGTCCGTGGCGTGCGTGTCGCGAGCAGCGTGGCGGGCGCGCCCGGAATCACCAGCGACTGACCGGCGGCCAGGCGAGACCGGGTGCTGAGGCCGTTGGCGGCGGCCAGGTCCGCCTTCTTCACCCGGTTCTTCCGTGCGACCGCCGCGATCGTGTCGCCCCTGCGGACTACGTACCACTTGAGCGTGGCGAAATCGGCAGGCGTGGCATCCGCGAGCCGCTTGTCGAAGACCTCCTTCGTACCCACCGGCACGCGGACTTCGTACGCCCTGTCACGAACCGGCGTGGTCAGGCGGCGCAGCTGCGGATTGAGCGCCTGGATCTGGTCGATCGACGACTCGGTCCACTCGGCCACGCGGCGCAGGTCGATCGCGCGCGGCACGACCACCTTCTCGTACTGCAGCGCCTCGCCGGCGGCGATGTCGAGCCCGTACTGCAGCGGGTTCTTGGCGACGATGATCGAGGCGAGGATGAGCGGCACGTACTCGCGGGTCTCCCGCGGCAGGTACTTCGACGTGCTCGACAGCGCCCAGAAATCGTCGCGCCCGGACCGCTTCATCGCGCGCTGTACCCGGCCGAGCCCGCCGTTGTAGGCGGCCAGCACGAGGTTCCAGTCGCCGAACAGGTTGTGCAGCGACTTGAGGTATTTCGCAGCCGCCACGGTGGACTTCTCGGGGTCCGAGCGCTCGTCGATGTACCAGTCGTGACGCAGCCCGTTCTCGACCGCCGTCGATCGCATGAACTGCCACGGCCCCTTCGCGCTCGCCCGCGACAGCGCGTTGGTCTTGAAGCCGCTCTCGATGATCGGGATGTAGGCGAGATCCAGCGGCAGGCCTTCCGCGCGGAAGACATCCTGGATCATCGGCAGGTACTTCGCCCCGCGCGAGAGGCTGTCCTGCACGTAGCCGCGCAGCCGCGTGCTCAGCAACTCGACGGCCGAGAGCACGCGCTCGTTCTGCGGGATTGGGATGTCGTGCTCGGTCGCCGCCAGGTCGGCCTTCACTGCCTCTTCGGTCGTTGCGGCCGGCAACGGCTGCGCGAAGGTGGCGATCCGGAGGATCTCGTCGATGGCCGCCGGCTCGGTCTTTTCGGCCGAGAACCCGTCGCCCTGCGCCAGCGCGGTGACCTCGCGCGCGTTGATCCGATCGACCAGCCGATCGAAGTGCTCGCGCAGCCTGGCGTCGGTCCGTGCGCCGTACGGCGATTCGAGCAACACGTCCACTGCGCGATCGAACTCCGCGCGTGCCCGGTCCATGTGGCCCAGCTTCAGCTCGCCCTCGCCGGCCTCGAAGTGTTTCTGTGATGTCTCGATGAGGGCAGCGACCGGATCGTTGACGGGCTGGGTGCGCGGGGCGGGTTGCGATGCGGATGCCGCCGGCTGGGCGGGAGGCGCGGCCGTTTTCGTTGCCGCAACCTGCGGCCGGGGGTTCGACCCGCATCCGGCCACGACCAGCGTGAACACGACGGCGAGCGAACCGGACAGCCGGGCACGAATCGTCATGCTGTGTGTCTCTCCAGGGCCTGGCAGCGACGGACCCGCCGACAGCTCTGCAAGGCGAATGCCCCGTCGAGGTCGCCCGCGCGCGGACGGGGCTCCGACCCGAAGCAGAAACGGCGACCTAGAATTGCTGGGGCAGGAACTATAGCATCGCTGAGCACGCCGGTCAACATTAAGTCCAGCGTCCTCAACGACAAGCAGGCCGTGGCGCCGATCAGCGCCGCCACCCGGCCTCGACGAAGACGTGGTGCTGCTCACCGAGATCCCGGGCGGCCGGCGTTACAATTGAGTGATCTCCGATCACAATTTTGCGACCCTGGCGGATAGCTACTCGTACGTCTTCCTCGCATACGAAGTCCGCAGGTTTTTCCGCCACGGCCGCCGCGGAAGCGGCGGTCGCCGGCGCGAGGGTACTCGACCGGTCCGGCGTGCCCGTCACGGGCGCGTAGCCGCGCGAGGCGAGGAAGGCGTCGATACGCCGCGCCAGCGGCTCCGCGGCGATGCCGGCGGGGACCGGCTGGGCGGGCGCTTTTGGCAGCGCCTGGGCCATCGGGGCGGGCGGCGCGGCAGCCGGCGGGGCTGGACTCGTCTCATAGGCGAGCCGCTTGATGTTCAACAAATGCCGCGGCGAGATGTTGTCCGACGTGATGTTGCCCCCCCAGCCGCCGCATCCGAGCGTCATTGACGGATCGAGCCCGGTCGTCAGCCCGATGGATCCCAGGGTGGTGGGCGTGTTGACGACGATGCGGAAGGCCGGTTTCTTGAGGCCGAACTGCAGGATGACTTCTTCGTTGCGCGAGTGGATCGCCATCGTGTGACCCATCCCGCCGTAGCGCAGGATCTGCTTGCAGCGCTCGCAGCCTTCCTTCCAGTCGCTCACGACATAGAAGGAGAGGACCGGGCAGAGCTTCTCGATCGAGAGCGGGTAGTCCCGGCCGACGCCGTCGAGCTCGGCGATCAACACACGCGTCCCGGGCGGCACGGTAAGGTCCGCCTGCTGGGCGATGTAGGTGGCCGGCTTGCCCACGAGCGCGGGGTTGGGGAGGCGCTGAGGGGTGACCAGCAGCCTCGCAACTGCAGCGCTCTCCTCGGTGGTCATGAAGTACGCGCCGTTGCCGACGAACTCCCGCTTTACTTCCTCGACCAGCGGCGCATCGCAGACGACGGAGTTCTCCGCCGAGCAGAGCAGGCCGTTGTCGAACGTCTTGCCGCGGATGATATCGGCCACCGCCTTCTTGATATCGGCGCTACGCTCGATGTAGGCGGGGGCGTTGCCCGGGCCCACGCCGTACGCCGGCTTGCCGGCGCTGTACGCCGCGCGCACGAGTCCCATCCCGCCGGTGGCGAGGATCACGGCCGTCTCGCGCGCCTTCATCAGCTCCTGCGTCCCCTCGAGGGACACGGTCGTCATCCAGTTGATCGTCCCCTCGGGGGCGCCGGCGCGGCGAGCCGCTTCGGACATGATCTCGGCCACCCGCGAGATGCATCGGACAGCCGACGGGTGCGGGCTGATCACGATGGGACACCTCGCCTTCATCGAGATCAGGATCTTGTAGATGGCGGTGGACGTCGGGTTGGTGGACGGGACGATGGCGGCAACGACCCCGAACGGCTCGGCGATCTCGACGACCTTGCGGTCCTCGAGGCGGCGGATGACGCCGACCGTCTTCATCGGCCGGATGAATTTGTAGATCTTCTCGGAGGAGAAGAGATTCTTCTGGATTTTGTCGGCAATAACGCCGAAGCCGGTCTCCTCGTGGGCCAGCCGGGCGAGCGCCTCGGCCTGCGGGGTCGCGGCGGCGGCCATCGCGTCGACGACCGCGTCGATCTGCTCCTGGGTCAGCTCGGCGAGGACCGGCGCCGCCGCCTTCGCGCGGCGCGCGAGCGTGCGCGCCTCGTGGATCGAGGCCAGGTCGCGATCGGTCTGCGTCGCCTGTTGGGCGGCCATGCGCGGCTGCGGGGCGCGCTACGACGCTTTCGCGTCCTTCGCCCGGGGAAGGATCCTCTCGACCTCGGAGTGCGGCCGGGGAATCACGTGCACGGAGATCAGTTCGCCGACACGACGCGCCGCCGCCGCCCCGGCATCGGTCGCCGCCTTGACCGCCCCCACGTCGCCACGCACGAGCACGGTCACGTAGCCGGCGCCGATGTACTCCTTGCCGGCCAGCACGACATTGGCCGCCTTCACCATCGCGTCGGCCGCCTCGATCGATCCGATCAGGCCGCGGGTTTCCACCATCCCCAGAGCTTCGAGCGACATAATCCACCCGCTGTGCAACCGGTTGTGAGCGTGGCGCGAGGCTACCATATTGCAGTACCTCGAACAACTGCAGTACCATCGCCCTTCTCGTGACGGCACCATCCCGGGAGAATCCAGCTCGATGCGTGTAGCGATGTGCGTTGCGGCGCTGGCGGCGCTCGCCGCGTGCGGCGGCAGCAAGGAGACCGAGCCGCCCGTGGCGACGCCGTCGCTGAAGCTCGATCACGACCGCGTTCCGATCGGCAGCCCGCTCAAGCTGACATATTCGTTCCAGGTCGCGGAAAACGCGAAGTTCGACGCGGACTACTGGGTGTTCGTACACGTCATGGATCCCGAGGGCGAGCAGCTCTGGACCGAGGATCACCTGCCGCCGACCCCGACCTCGCAATGGAAGCCGGGAGAGAAGATCGAGTACACGCGCACGGTGTTCGTGCCCAACTACCCGTACATCGGCGAAGCGATGGTGCGGCTCGGGATGTACCGGCAGGACTCCAACAGGCGGCTGGTGCTGAACGCCGAGGAGGCGAGCCGCCGCGAATACGTGGTCGCCCGGTTCCAGCTGCTGCCGCAGTCGGAGAACATCTTTCTCATCTTCAAGGAGGGCTGGCACCCGGCGGAGGTGGCCGCCGACAACCCTGCGGCCGAATGGCAGTGGACCAAGAAGACTGCCACGCTGTCGTTCAAGAACCCGCGCCGTGACGCGATCTTCTATCTGGAGTACGACGCCCGCACAGACCTGTTCCCGACCTCGCAGCAGGTCACCCTCAGGCTGGGCGAGCACACCTTCGGCACCTTTGCCGCGGACTCGCGGGACAAGGAGTTGTTGACGTTTCCGATCACGGCGGCCCAACTCGGCCAGGGAGACATGGCCGAAATCGTCGTCGACCTCGACAGGACCTTTACCCCGGGCGGCGGCGATACGCGAGAGCTGGGAATCCGCGTCTTCCACGCGTTCGTGGATCCACGGTAAGCTTCGCCCGACAGCAGCCCGCGCTGCGGCGGAGCTGTCCTGCCTGCTGCGGTAACGCAGGCCTTGACCGCGACTTCCGACGTGGCCGGTCGGGACGCGGCTGTTTCCTGCGGCTCCCCAACCATCTTCTCGGCTGAGACGTCAACCACTACATCTCTGCCGGAGCTGTCAGCGCACCTCGAGAGCTCTACTGTAGTGTTTCTGGACAGTGTCCGATAGGAAGTGGTAGGATTGCTCGCTCGATGAGTTTCAGGACCCCGTCCTTGGTCATCTTGACCGTCATGCTGGCGGCTGCGGCAGAGCCCGCATCCGCCGAGATCGTCTACCTCCAGTCGGGCCGGACGATCTCGGTCAAGGCGCATCGGTACGAGGGTGACTCGATCGTCCTGACGCTACGACGGGGCGGCGAGGTCACCTGCGACCGGTCGCTGGTGGAGAAGGTCGTCCCGGATGAGGTTCCCTACGAGGAGTCCACGCCGGCCGCTCAGGCTCAGAGCGAGCCGAGTCCTGCTTCGCGCGTCCTGGAGTTCGAGACGCCGTACCGCGAGATCATCGCCGCGCTCGCGGAAGCCCACGGCGTCGATCCCATCCTGGTCACCGCGCTCATCCGGGTGGAATCCGGTTTCCGGCCGAGGGCACGGTCGCGCAAGGGCGCGATGGGCCTGATGCAGCTGATGCCCTCGACGGCCCGGGAGTACAACGTTCGCAACCCGTTCGACCCCCGTGCGAACATCGAGGCGGGCATCAAGCACCTGAAGTCGCTCATGGATCGGTTCGGGCTGGAGCGTGGGCTGGCCGCATACAACGCCGGCGTCGGTGCCGTCGAGCGGTTCCAGGGCATTCCGCCGTATCGCGAGACGCGTAGCTACGTCGCGCGCATCCTTTCGCTCGCCGGCCTCAAGTAGGCGCTCGCGGTCGTCAACAGACCGAATTTCCCTCGGCCGACCGCCGGATGCGGCTGTCTAACGACTGTGCGCCCCCGGTCCGCCCGCCGTCGCGTGGTATATAATCCGCGGATTGGTCGGCCGGTAATGTCAACACTGACAAGATCTTGCGCCGAATCGCCGGCGATCCGGTGCTGAACGCGATGGAGTTCCGCTGCAGGCTCGGCACCGCGGGCGGCGAAATCATCGAAGGCATCTACGTCGCTGACAGCGAGGCGCGGCTCAGGCGGGAGTTCGAGGACAAGGGACTCTTCGTCCTCGGCATCCAGCGCTCCGGCCCGCTGGCGCTCAGCGGCCTTGCGCTGCCGCGGCGCAGCCGCGTGCCCACGCGCGAGTTCCTCATCTTCAACCAGGAGCTCGCCACGCTGCTCAAAGCCGGCATGCCGCTCGTGCAATCGCTCGACATCCTCCGCCGGCGGGTGAGCCAGCCGCTGTTCAAGGGCGTGCTCGATGACGTGCACGAGCGGGTCCGGGGCGGCAGTGCGCTGTCGGAGGCGTTCGAGGCGCAGGGCGGTCTGTTCCCGGGCGTCTACACCGCGTCGCTGCTGGCCGGAGAAAAGAGCGGCAACCTCGAGCAGGTGATCCGACGCTACGTCGCGTACGTGAAGACGCTGGCGGCGGTGCGGCGCAAGACGATCTCGGCGCTCATCTACCCTTCGATCCTCTTCGCCCTGTCCTGCGTCGTCGTCGGCATCATCGTGCTGCGGGTCGTCCCGGAGTTCTCCGCCTTCTACGCGATGGGCAACCAGGAGCTGCCGCTGTCCACCCGCATGCTGGTGTCGATCTCCGATTTCGCGCTGGCCTACCTGGGTCTGCTCGTCGCCGCGCTCGCGATCGCCGCCGCCGCTGTCTGGATCTGGCTGCGCCAGCCGGGCGTCCGCGTGCGCGTCGACCGCTGGCAGCTCGACCTGCCGGGGCTGGGACCGATCGCTCGCAAGTACTCGACGTCGCAGGCGGCGCGCACGCTGGCGACGCTGCTCGGCGGCGGCATTCCGCTCGTCAACTCCATCGACGTGGCGGCGCGATCCATCCAGAACCAGTACATGGCCCGGCAGCTCGAGGTCGCCGCCCGGCAGGTACGGGAAGGGCGAGCGCTCTCGGCGACGATGAGCGACAGCGGCGTCTTCCCGGAGGTCGCGATCCGCATGGTGGAGGTGGGGGAGTCCACCGGGGCACTGCAGGAGATGCTGAACAGTGTCGCGGACTTCTTCGACGAGGACATTGATACGAGCCTCGGCCGCTTCGTGACGCTCATCGAGCCGACGCTGCTCGTGATCATGGGCCTGGTCATCGCCGGGCTGCTGCTCTCGCTGTACATGCCGCTCTTCAACCTGTCGGGAGCGCTGCGCTGAGTCATCATGAACGGTAAACCCTCGTCGACCGCCAACGGTACCGACGCCGATCTCTACGTCGGGGTGCCGGAGATCCCGGCGGCGGATCACGCGGCGGAGGCCGAGCAGGCCCGCCGCCTGGCCGAACGCTACCGCCTCGAGTTCGTCGACCTGTCGCAGTTCAGCATCGACCACGAGCTGTTCCGTGCGATCCCGGCCGATCTGATGCTGCGCTACGGCTTCGTGCCCTACCGGCGCGAAGGCAACGCCCTGAACATCGTCGTGTCCGATCCCACCGATCTGCCGATGATCGATGAGCTCGCCGTCCTGCTGGCGACGCCGATCAGGGTCACGGTCGGGACACCGTCGGCGATCCAGTCGATCCTGAAGAAGAGCGAGAGCTCGACGCGCGTGCTCGAAGAGGCGACCGAGAGCTTCCAGCTGCAGATCCTCCGCGAAGACGAGACCGGGGAGGACCAGCTCACGGTGGAAAAGCTGACCGCCGACTCGAGTCCGGTGATCCGGCTGGTGGACACGACGATCTACAGCGCCATCCAGCGGCGCGCGAGCGACATCCACATCGAGACGCAGGACGACGCCGTGTACGTGAAGTACCGGATCGACGGCGTGCTGCAGCCGGCGATGCGGCCCATCGACCGGCGTTTCCACAGCACGATCATCTCGCGCGTCAAGGTCATGGCCGAGCTCGACATCGCCGAGAAGCGCGTGCCGCAGGACGGACGGTTCAAGATGCGCATGCCCGGCAAGACCATCGACTTCCGCGTGTCGATCATGCCGAGCGTGCACGGCGAGGACGCGGTCATCCGCATCCTCGACAAGGAGTCGATCAGCGAGCAGTTCCACGAGCTGCGGCTCGACATCCTCGGCTTTCCCGACGACGAGCTGCGGCGCTTCCGCAAGTACATCGCCGAACCCTACGGCATGGTGCTGGTGACCGGCCCGACCGGCAGCGGCAAGACCACCACGCTCTACGCCGCGCTGTCGGAGATCAAGTCGATCGAGGACAAGATCATCACCATCGAGGATCCGGTCGAGTACCAGATCCAGGGCATCACCCAGATCCCGATCAACGAGAAGAAGGGGTTGACGTTTGCGCGCGGCCTGCGCTCGATCCTGCGGCACGATCCGGACAAGATCATGGTCGGCGAGATCCGCGATGCCGAGACGGCGCAGATCGCCATCAACTCGGCGCTGACCGGACACCTGGTGTTCACGACGGTGCACGCCAACAACGTGCTGGACGTGCTCGGCCGGTTTCTCAACATGGGCGTGGAGGCCTACCAGTTCGTCTCGGCGCTGAACTGCGTGCTGGCGCAGCGGCTGGTGCGCAACATCTGCACGCACTGCCGCCGGCGGGCGAGGGTCACGCGCGCCCAGCTGGTCGAGTCGGCGCTCGATCCGGCGCTCGAGTCCAGCGGGCGGTTCTTCGAGGGCGCCGGTTGCATCGAATGCGGCGGCACCGGCTACAAGGGGCGCACCGCCATCTGCGAGCTGCTCGACCTCAGCGACAACATCCGGCAGATGATCCTCGACCGCCGCCCGACCTCGGAGATCAAGAAGGCGGCGCGCGACGAGGGCATGCGGTTCCTGCGCGAGTCGGCAGTCGAGAAGGTGCTCAACGGCGTGACCACGCTCCGCGAGATCAACAAGGTAACCTTCGTCGAATGAGTACCGAGCGCGCGCGTGCCCCGCTGCCCGGCTGGCTGGCCAGCTCGCCGCCGCCCGCCGCGGTCGAGATCGCACGCGAGCGCGTCACGGCGGTCGCGATGGGCGGCCGCGGCGCGCCCTTCCTCGCCGGCCACGCCACGGTCGGGCTGCCCGCCGGCGCCGTCGAGCCGTCGCTGAACGCGGTCAACGTCCACGACGCGGCGGCGCTCGCGGCGGCCGTCGGCGAAGCGCTCGACGGGCTGTCGCCGCGCCCGAAACGCATCGGCCTGGTCCTGCCCGATACCGTTGCCAAAGTGTCGCTGGTCCGCTTCGACAAGGTGCCACCGCGCCAGCACGACCTCGAGCAGCTGATCCGGTGGCAAGTGCGCAAGGCCGCGCCCTTCCGGCCGGAGGACGCGCAGATCGCGTGGCTGCCTGCGCATCGCTTCGATGACGGGGCACGCGAGTTCCTGGTGACGATGGCGCGCCGCGACGTCGTCGAGTCGTACGAAAAGGCCTGCGCGGCCGCCGGCGCCTACGCCGGCATCGTCGACCTGGCGACGTTCAACCTGGCGAACCTGATTATGGCGGGCCGCCGCGGCGAGCGCGTTCGCAGCGAGACCGGCCCAGGGGCGCCGGGCGGCGACCCTGCGACAGGCTCAGGGTCACCCCGAGCTGCGTCGCGGGGCGACTGGCTGCTCGTCCATGCCACGCTCGACTACGCGACGCTGGTGGTCGTGCGCGCCGGCGACGTGCTGTTCTTCCGCAACCGCACGACCGAGGACGGGGCGGACCTCGCCGACCTGGTCCACCAGACGGCGATGTACCACGAGGACCGGCTCGGCGGGGGCGGATTCGGCCGGATCTTGCTGGCGGGCGCGACGGCGCGCGGCGCCGCCGAGGCCGACCGACTGCGCCGGCAGCTGGAGGAACGGATCGGCGTGCGCGCCGAACCGGTCGGCTTCGAGCCGGCGGTCGGCCTGCGCGACCGCATCTCCGCCTCACCCGAACTGGTGGACAGGCTGGCGCCGGCCATCGGGCTGCTGCTGCGCGAGCGCGAGGCGGGCCGAACGACGCCGGAGCGGGTGGCGTAGTGCTCAGGACCAACCTCTCGACACGCCCGTTCTACAACGAGCGCGCGGTGCACGTCGCGCTCGGCGCGGTGGCGCTCCTGGTGCTGGCGCTGACAGTTTTCAACGTGACCGACATCGTGCGGCTCTCGCGCGAGAACACCGAGCTGGGGCGGCGGATCGCGGCCGACGAAAGCGAAGCGCGGCGCCTTGCCACCGAGGCGGCAGGCATCCGCCGCGCGATCAATCGCAGCGAGCTCGAGGTCGTCGCGGCGGCGGCGCGTGAAGCCAACGACCTGATCGATCAGCGCACCTTCTCCTGGACCGCCTTCTTCAACCACATCGAGGCGACGCTGCCGCCCGACGTCATGCTGGTGGCAGTGCGCCCGTCGGTCAGGGAGCAGCGGACGCACGTGAGCATCAGCGTGCTGGCCCGCCGCACCGAGGATATCGAGGAGTTCCAGGAAAAGCTCGAGGCTACCGGCGCGTTCGAGGACATCTACCCGGCGCAGCGCGACAGCACCGGACAGGGCCTGCAGCGGGCGGTGCTCGAAGCCGTTTACACGGCAGCCGCGGCGGAGCCCGAGACGGTCGGCGCGGCGGGCGAGCCGGCGCCCACGCCCGGCACACCGGAACCCGGGAGGGCAGGCGGTGCGCCCGAGCCGGGGCCGGCGGGCACGGCGAAGTCCGCGGCAGGAGCACGGCGGTGACCTGGCGACGCGTCCTGTCGGAGAAGCGCCGGCTGATCTGGCCGCTGGCGGTCGCGGTGGTCGCCAACCTCGCGCTGCTCGTTCTGGTGGTGTACCCGCTCTCCAAGAAGGTGGCCGGCGGCGAGAAGGAGGCGGAAGCGGCGGCCGCCGAGCTGGCGGCGGCGCGCAAGGACCACGCCGCGGCGCGGGCGACGGTCGCGGGCAAGCAGATGGCCGACACGGCGCTGCAGCAGTTCTACTCGAGCGTGCTGCCCCCGGATCTGAGCGGCGCGCGCCGCAGCATGGCCCGGATCGACCAGCTGCTCGCGCGATCGAACCTGCAGCGCGGGCGCGCGGACATGAAGCCGGAAGAGATCCGCGACAGCCAGCTGGCGAAGCTGAAGGTCGACGTCGATTTCTCCGGGAACTATGTCGATGTGCGGCGCTTCATCTATGCGCTCGAGACGTCGCCGGAGTTCATGGTGGTCGAGAACGTCGAGCTGAGTCAGGACCAGGACGGGAAGTCGGGACTGAAGGTGACCGCGACGATTGCCACGTATTACCGGGCCGGAGGCGATGGCAACTGACACGGTGGCGCCCGCGAGCAACCGTCCTCGCCCATGGCTGGTCGTCGCGCTCGGGGTCGTGCTGGTCGTCTTCGTCGTCACCCGGTTCTGGCCGTTCGCGAGGCCGGCGACCGCGCCGGGCCGGGCGCAGCCGCCGCGCGCCCAGGCGCGGGCGGCGGACAACGGCACGCTCGACCCGGAAGACCTGAAAGTGAGGCTCGAGGACCTGAAGGCGCGGCGGCCGGATTGGGGCGAGGTGGATCGGAACCCGTTCGCCTTCGAGCCGAAAGCGGCGCCGCCTCCGCCGCCGGACACCGCGGCGGCGCAGCGGCCCGCCGAACCGGAAGCACCGGCGGCCCCGCCGCCGCCGCCACCGCCGCCGCCGATTCCGTTGAAGTTCATCGGCATCGTCGAGGGGCGCGGCGTCGGAAAGGTGGCGGCGTTCAGCGACTGCGTACGCACGTTTCATGGTCGCGAGGGCGACCTCGTGGACGGCCGTTACCGGCTGCTGAAGATCGGGGTCGAGTCGGTGACCATGACCTACGCGGACGGCCGCGGCGGGCCGCAGACGATTCGGTTGAGCGGCGAGGAATGCGTGAAGAAGTGAAGAAACAGTCCAACCCGGGCCCCGGGTGCCGAACTCACAACCACGGATGATGGCGATGAAGCAGCGGCTGTTTGTACTCCTCGTTCTCGTGGTCCTGGTGTCCGGCTGCGCGGCCAGCCGCGCCTACCGGCGCGGGCAGGAGGCCGCCCGGGCGGGGGACTGGGACCAGGCGGTCGCCCACTTCACCAAGGCAGTGCAGGAGGATCCGGACAGGGCGGAATTCAAGATCTCGCTCGAGCGGGCGATGCAGAGCGCGTCGCGCGAGTACATCTCGCGCGCCCGCGAGTTCGAGGCGAAGGAACAGTACGACGCCGCCCTGGCCGCCTACCGGCGTGCCATCGAGCTCGACTCGACCAACCGCCTCGCCGCTTCGCGGGCGGCGGAGCTCGAGCGCCTCATCCGCGAGCGCGTCGAAGCGGCCCGGCCGAAGTCGCCGATCACCCGGCTGCAGGAACAGGCACGACAGCAGGCCGCGCCGCCGCTGCTGAACCCGGCCTCGCGCGAGCCGCTGACCGTCTCGTTCAACGGCAGCCTCAAGGATTTCTTCAACTGGATCGGGACGCACAGCGGCATCAACATCACGTTCGACCAGACGTACCAGGACCGCGGGTACACCGTACAGCTCGAAGGCGTGACGCTGGAGCAGGCGCTGCAGCAGACCATGACGGCCAACCAGCTGTTCTACAAGGTGATCAACCAACGCACGATCATGGTGATCCCGGATACGCCGGCCAAGCACCAGCAGTACGACGAGCTGGTCGTGCGCGTGTTCTACGTGTCGCACGCCGACGTCACCGAGCTCGCGCAAGTGATCAACACCATCATGCGGGTGCCGACCATGCCGGTGGTGCCCACGCTGCTGCCGAACAAGACGTCGAATACCATCACCGTGCGCGCCACCGCGCCGGTCGTGGACGTGATCGAGCGGATCATCCGCGCCAACGACAAGCCGCGCGCCGAAGTGATCGTCGACGTGCAGATCCTCGAGGTGAACCGCAGCCGGACGCGCGAGCTGGGCGTGAACCTGAGCAACTACGGGATCGGGGTGATCTTCTCGCCCGAGGTCGCGCCAACCGGGACCGAGGCGCCACCCCCGTTCAACCTGAACACGATCAGCCAGGGCGTCAGCACGGCGGACTTCTGGCTGACCGTCCCGACCGCCGCGATCAGGTTCCTGGAGAGCGATACGCGGACGAAGCAGATCGCCAAGCCGCAGCTGCGCGGCGCCGAGGGGCAGGAGATGACCCTCAACCTCGGCGACGATGTGCCGGTGCTCTCGACGGTGTTCGGCGCGGCCGTCCCGGGTGGATTCGCCAGCGTGCCGCAGTCGTCGTTCAGCTACCGCCCGGTCGGCGTCAACCTGACGATCAGCCCGCGCGTGACCTTCGACGGCGAGATCGTGCTGGACCTGACAGTCGAGAGCAGTACGCTGGGGCCGAGCATCACCGTCGCGGATCAGGAGGTGCCGTCCTTCGGCACGCGCAAGGTGAAGACGCGGCTTCGCTTGCGCGAAGGGGAGTCCAACCTGCTCGCGGGGTTGTTGCGCGACGACCAGCGGCGCATCCTGACCGGGATCCCCGGGATCATCAGGATGCCCGTACTGCGATCGCTCTTCGGCCAGACCACTGACGAGATCTCACAGACCGACATCGTCATGCTCCTGACGCCGCACATCGTGCGGACGCACGAGCTGACGGTGGAGGACTTGGCGCCGATCTTCATCGGCACGCAGTCGAACGTCGGTCTGGCGGGACCGCCGCCGCTCATCACCCAGCCGCCCGAGGCGCCCGAACCACAGCCCGGGGCTGCTGCGGCGCAGCCAACCGCGCCACAGGCCACGCCCACCCCGGGCGCCGCGCAGCCCGGCGTCCCCGGCCCGCCGGGGGCCGCCGCACCGGGCGTGCCGCCGACGCAGCCGCCTCTTCCGCCGGGCACCTCGCCGGTGCCGACGCTCGTGACACCGCTGCCCCCGCAGCCGACGGTGACGCCGCCGGCCGCGACGGCGACCCCGCCTGGGGCGACGGCGGCCCCGCCGGCCGTGACCGAGACCCCGCCGCGCGACGTGACGGCCCCCGCCGCGGCGCCGGCAGCCGCGCCAGCCGGCGGGACGGCGCAGGTGGTGGTGTCCGTCCCGGTCACGGAGTTCAGAGTCGGCGGCGGCCCGTACAACGTGCCGCTGTCGGTGAGCAATGCGTCGGGCGTGTCGGTGCTGACGCTGACGGTCACCTACAACCCCTCGGTCCTGCGCGTGCGCAGCGTGCAGGAGGGCTCGTTCATGACGCAGGGCGGCGTGAAGGCCAGCTTCTCCCGGCGGATCGACCCGCTGTCCGGCCGCGTGGACATCGCTATTACGCGTACCGACGATCGGATCGGCGCCTCGGGGACTGGACTGCTCGCGGCACTGCTGTTCGACGTGATCGCTGCCGGGAGTTCGCCGGTGCAGGTCAGTGGCGTCGCGAGCACGCCGAACGGCAGCCCCGTGCAGCTGCGGTTCGGCTCGGCGACCGTCACGACGAGGTGAAGAACGACATGGAACTTCGACGATCGAGCATGGAAGAGAGCGAAGAGGATCGCATTATGCGCTCTCTACCGTTTTCCATTTCCCGTTTTTCATCCGGCCAGGCCGGCTTCACGTTTATCGAGCTGCTAGTCGTCTCGACCATCCTGCTCATTCTCGCGTCGGCGGCCATGCCCCTGGCGCGGGTGACGATGCAGCGGCAGCGCGAGGCGGAGCTGCGTCGGGCGCTGCGCGAGATGCGGACGGCGATCGACAAGTACAAGGACGCGGTTGACATGGGGCAGATCGCGTCGGTCGATGTTCGCGCGGGGAGTGAGGGCTATCCGCCGGACCTGGAGACGCTCGTCGAGGGCGTGTCGGCGGCCAACGACGCCAGCGGTCGGAAGCTCAAGTTCCTCCGGAAGGTCCCGATCGATCCGTTGACCAGCTCGACCGACTGGGGCCTGCGCTCCTACCAGGATCGTCCCGACTCGACCACCTGGGGCGGGCAGAACGTCTACGACGTCTACACGAAGTCGGACGGCACGGCGCTCGATGGGACGAAGTACAGGGACTGGTGAAGGGTGACGGAGTGGTCAGCGGTCACTGGTAATGGCAGTTGCAGGTGGTCAACGGTGAGCGAGAGCAAGGGGAATCCGCGGGACGCCTTGCCGCTTCCCCCTTCACGATCGGGTTTCACCCTCGTCGAGCTCCTGATCGTCATGGCGCTCATCTCACTGCTCGCGGCGATGGCGGTGGTGCAGTACAAGAACTCGGTGCGGCGCAGCGAAGAGGCCGTGCTGAAGACGAACCTGTTTCGCGTGCGCGACGCCATCGATCAGTACTACGCCGACAAGGGCAAGTACCCCGCCTCGCTCGAGTCGCTGGTGAGCGACGGCTATCTGCGCGCCGTACCGGAGGATCCGATCACGAAGTCGCGCGACACCTGGCAGACGGTCCCCGCCGAACCTGACCCGAACAACCCCTCGGCCGACCCCGGCATCTACAACATCAAGAGCGGCGCGCCCGGCTCCGCCCTGGACGGATCGAGCTACGTGGACTGGTAAGGCGGAGTCGACAGTCGACAGTCGAACGTCAAAGGCAGGGTCCAAGTCAGAGTCAGAGTCAGAGTCGCGAGTCGGCATCAGAGTCGCGAGTCGAGTCAGAGTCGAGTCGCATCAGAGCCCGCTCGGCCGACATGGCGCGTCTGAAGTGTGCGCTGCGGCTCGGAAGTAGCGAAGACCGACAGGGCAGCGGGCTGCGGTCGTAGTGCAGCCTTCAGGGCTGCCCTCACGCAAAACCCACAAACAAACCGCCGCGGGCCAGAATCCCGCGGCGGTTCACGTCCACGCTCGGTCTGGCAGCAGCTACTCTAGTTCGATCCCGTGCAGCCAGTGACGTTGACCGTAGCGAAACCGTCGCCCGTTGGGGCGCCCGGGGCCGCTTGCACAACCGTGACGGAGATGGTCTTGCTTCCATTTACGGACCAGCGTACCGGCGCTTGGTTTCCTGTGGTCGTCGCACTGGTGGGATCGGCCCCCGGACCGCCGAAGGTCCACAGATATCGCACGATGCTGGACGTGTTTCCCGAAACCTGCGCGCGCACGATTACGTCCTGGTTGCAGGTTGGTGACGTGGTCGAAGGTGTCACGATGACCGATGGCGGCTGGGCGGGCAGAATGGTGACGGCGGTTGACACTTGCTCAGTGAACCCGCTCGCCTCGACGGCCGTGGCTTCCACGATATAGGTGTTGGGCTCGTCGTAGGTGTGTTGAATAGTCGTCTGGCCGCTGATCGCGCCGAGCGATCGCTCCTCGCCGTCGCCGAAATCCACTTCCACGCTGCGGATGTTGGCCGTGCTGGAGACGTTGACTGTGAAGGTCGCGGGAACACCAGCCGACACCGGCGTGGTCGGTCCGGCGATGGTGATGCCGGTACGAGGATTCAGTTTCACCGTGACGGTCGCGGTCTTGCCCGCGACGTTCGCCGTCACGATCGTTTCCCTGGCGGTCGTCAGCGTCGTCCGCGCGACGCCGTTCTCGTCAGTGATGGCAGACGAGGCGGAGAGCGTGCCGTTGTCGGCGGTGAACGTGACGGGGACTCCCGTCAAGCCGAGGCCGGACGTGTTCTCGACGCGCGCGGAGATGGTGGACGTCCCGCCGGACGGGTTCAACGTCTGCGGGGTGGCCGAGAGCACGATGTGATCCGCGGCGGCGGATCCGACGAGGATGTTCTCGAGCCTGCCGCTCGCGCCGCCTGAGTACGCCGTGATCGTGGCGGTGCCGCTCTGGCCGTTGCCGCGGAACTTCACGCGCACCTCGCCGTTGTGCGTGCGCGCCTCCTGCGGTTCGATGATGCCGATGGTGGCCGTGAACCGCACGACCGTCCCGTTCTGCACGGGCGTGCCGGCGGCGCGGGTCGTCGTGGTCGTCGGCGTGGCTCCGGTCCCGGGCGTCGTGCCCGTTCCGTTGCCCGGCGTCGTGCCGGTCGAGGGTGGCGCCGCGGTGCCGTTCTCGATGACGGTCGCAATGATGTCAACCTCTCCGTTGGCCGGCACCGTCATAGAAGAAGAGAACAGCGTAATGACGGAGCCGGTCGGCGCCATCAGCGGGACCTTGTCGCAGGCGGCGGCAAACGACAGGACGCCGAGGGCGGCCGCGAAGGCGATCGCGCGGGCTCGGTGTGTTACCATAATGGGCGCTAAGGATAATACTCTCATGCATTTAGCGGGTCAAGGCGCAGGCGGCGCCCCGCGCGCGGGTGCCGCGGGCTACGCGATGGCGGCGCTGCTCGTGACCCTTGGCGTCATGGCCGTGATGCTGAGCGCCGCGATGCCGGTGTGGCGCCACCAGGCGCAGCGTGAGAAGGAAGAAGAGCTGATTTTCCGCGGCGAGCAGTATGCGCGAGCCGTCGCGCTGTTTCAGCGCAAGATGGGGCCGGGCACCATCCCGCCGAACGTGGACGTCCTCGTCCAGCAGAAGTTCCTCCGCAAGAAGTACAAGGATCCGATGGTGCCCGACGGCGAGTTCCAGATCATCCCGTTCGGGGGCGCGGCCCCGCAGACGGGGCAGCCCGGATCGACCCGGCAGGGTCCCGGTGTTCCCGGAGCGGGCCGCGGGCCTCAGGCATCCGGTCGCGGCTCCCCACCGGGGTTCGGAGCCTCGACGATCAGCGGCGTGCCCGGGCAGTCGGCGGGGTTCACCGGCGGCGGCGTGATGGGTGTCGTGAGCAAGAGCAAGGAAGCGTCGATTCGGATCTACCGCGGCGCCGCGTACTACAACCAGTGGCGCTTCATTTACGTCCAGCCGCAACCGGGCCAGGGAGAGGCCGGCGGCGGGAGGGGACTCGGGCCGGGACGGGGCCGCGGCGCCGGCCCGGGTGCCGGAAGAGGCGGCGGGATGGGGCCAGGTGGCGGACGCGGACAAGGCCAGGGCCGCGGGGTCCCCTTCCCCGGGGGACGCGGGCGCGGCCAGTAAGCGGGCCGTCTGGATCGCCACGGCCATGAGACGGTGTCGGGGCGCCGCGCGGATGGTTTTTCATAGCCCGGCCTGACCCGGGGATTCATCCGCCCGCCACGAGCCGCTTGCCGAGGACCACGGCTCCCACCACCGCGGTCGCGGCCATGATTCCTGCCGCCATCCAGCCACCAAAGAGCATCTCTCCGGCACCGAAGAGCGTCGAGTAGACGACCACGATCCCCAGGATCCAGTTGACGAATCGCGGCGCAAGCCGCTCCGGGGGTTCGCCTGTTGAACCAGCGAGGCCTGCGACGCCGCGCCAGCCCGGCCCGGCCGGACGCACCCGGCGGTAGAAGGCGACGAGCCTCGCGTCCGGCTCCGGCGCCGTCGCGAACGTAGCCGCCAGCCAGGCGGCGGTAGTAACGGCCACCGTGGTGAGGATCGTTTCAGCAAACCCGAGCGGCGTGGTGCCGTCGAACGCGCCGGACCACCGCAGTCCGAGCGACACCACCAGCGCCGCGGTCATGGCGACGATTTCCGACCAGGCGTTGATCCGCCACCAGTACCAGCGGAGGATGTACACGAGGCCAGTCCCAGCGCCCAGCGTCAGCAGCAGCTCCCAGCCGCCCGTGATCCGGTTCATGAAGTAGGTCACGATCACCGAGAGCGCTACCGTGAGGACCGTCGCGGCACGCGAGACGGCCACGTAATGCGCCTCCGTTCCGTCGCGGCGCACGAAACGCCGGTAGAAGTCGTTGACCAGGTAGCTCGATCCCCAGTTGAGCTGAGTGGCGATGGTGCTCATGTACGCCGCCGCGAACGAGGCGAGGGCCAGGCCGCGGAGGCCCGCAGGCAGGAACTCGTTCATGATCCGCACGTATCCGAACGCGGGGTCGACCTCGCCGGTTGCGGGGTTCACCGGGGCGCCCTTGTACAGCACCAGCGAGCAGAGGGCGACGACGATCCACGGCCAGGGTCGCAGCGCGTAGTGCGCGGCGTTGAACCAGAGCGTCGCGAGCACACCGTGGCGCTCGTCACGCGCGGAGAAGATGCGCTGCGCAACATAGCCGCCTCCGCCCGGCTCGGCGCCGGGATACCACGACGCCCACCAGTTCACGCCCAGGTAGGTGGCGAGAGTGACGAGCGGCAGCATCCAGGCGGCGGAGCCGTCCGGCCACAGGGCCAAGGCACCCCCGCCGAACGTCTCCGAGGCGCCGGCCGGCATGACCTGTTCGAGACCTGCCTTCAGCCGATCGATGCCGCCGACGGCCCGAACGGCCAGAACCGCGAGCACGATCGAGCCGATCATCGCGATGACGAACTGCACCGCGTCGGTGACGACGACGCCCCAGATGCCGGAAATGGAGGAGTAGGCGAGAGTGATGGTGAGGCAGAACGCGAGCGCCTGCCACTTCTGCAGGCCGAGCGTACCGCTCAGGACCTTGACCATCCCGAGGTTCACCCAGCCCATGATGATCAGGTTGACGGCGAGCCCGAGGTACAGCGATCGGAACGCGCGCAGGAACGCCGCCGGCCGGCCGGAGTAGCGCAGTTCGACGAACTCGACGTCGGTGACGACCTCGGCACGGCGCCACAGCCGAGCGAAGAAGAAGACCGTCAGCATCCCGCTCGGCAGCATCGACCACCACAGCCAGTTGCCCGCGACGCCGTTGCGGGCGACCATCTCGGTCACCGCGAGGGGTGTGTCGGCGGCGAAGGTGGTGGCCACCATCGAGGTCCCGGCGAGCCACCAGGGCAGCGACCGTCCCGCGACGAAGAACTCGGCGGTGCTCTCGCCGGCGCGCCGGTAGTAATAGAGGCCGATCGCCAGCGAGAGGACGAAGTAGGCGGCGATGATCAGCCAGTCGACGGTGGTCAGGTACATACGGTTCTTCGGCAGCCGGTAAGCGTTGCCCTACAGCCTCACAGTTATGCGGTCACGCACATCGCGGCTGCGCCACCCGGCACGCTTGGCACGAAGGCACGAGAAGCCGAGGCGACGCCGTCGCTGCATCCACTTACGGGTCACCCTCCGACGACATCCCTGTCGCCTCTACCACCGCATCGTGCAAGCGCGGCCGGACTTGCTGAATCGCGTCGTTCTCGCGCGTCGGGTGCACGCGGTTGGTGAGCAGCACCACGTAGAGGTCCCGCTCCCAGTCAATCCACAGCGACGTGCCGGTAAAGCCGGTATGGCCGATGGCGTTCGGCGACATCCGCGTGCCGCACGACGAGGTCGGAACCATCGTGTCCCAGCCGAGGGTGCGCGAACTGCCGGGAACCGCCGCGCGGCGCACGAACGTGCGCGCCGTCGTGGTCCTCGCGAGCAGGTCGCGGCCGTGCAGCGTGAGCAGCATCGCGCGCGCGAACGCGCCAACTGCCGCGGCGGTGCCGAACAGCCCGGCGTGGCCGGCCGCCCCGCCGAGCGCCCACGCGTTCTCGTCGTGCACCTCGCCCACGAGCAGGCGCCCGCGCCAGCGGTCGACCTCCGTCGGTGCGGTCTCGGGCCGCCAGGCGCGAGGCGGGTTGAAGGTCAGCGGCTCGGACGTGAGGTACGTGGCCAGCCGGCGGAACCGGCCGGCCAGGGTCGTAGCCGGATCCCAGCGGCCGAGGGGGATTCTCGACTGTTCTGCCGCCGTGTCGTCCCTGCGAGAAAGGTCGAGTGCCGTCGTCTCGAGGATGAACCCGAGGAGGATGAAACCCAGGTCGCTGTAGACCGACTGCGTGCGCGGCTCGTACTCGAGTGGCAGCTCGCAGATCGCGTGTTCGAACTCGGGCCGTCCGGTGCAGTCCCGGTAGAACGGCATGTACCCCGTCAGCCCGGAGCAGTGCGCGAGCAGGTCGCGGATAGTCACGCGCTCGCGATCGTGTCCGCGCCACGACCGCAGCCGCTCCGCTACGGGCGTGTCGAGCGACAGCGTGTCCTCGTCCACGGCGCGCATTGCCAGCGTCGTCGTGACGATCACCTTCGTCAGCGACGCGAGATCGAACAGGGTGCGCGGCGACGTGGGGGGGGCGTCGGCATCGTAGGTGAGCCGGCCGAACGCGGCGGTCCAGAGCGCCCCGTGCGAGCGGCCGACGTCCACGGAGGCGGCGGGAAATGCCTGTGCCGCGATCGCCTCCTGCAGGACCGCCTCGGCGCCGGCGAAGGGGGTCACGATCGGAGCGCGGACGCGGCGGGCGCGCCCTCGTGGACGACCTTCGAAACCAGCCACCCGGCCGCGAACGTCGTCACCGAGCCGATGAGCACGTACCACTGCCAGCTGACCGCCGTCTGCAGCTTGACCGCGAGCATCAGCGCGGCGCCGCCGAGGATTCCGGCGAACGCGGCCCGCTGGCCGACGCGGCCCGTGAACGTGCCGAGGAAGAACGTGCCGAGGATGACGCCGTTGGTGAACGACGCGATGCCGAGCACCTCGTCCACGACGCGGCTCGACAGCCAGATGGCCGCGATGGCGACCACCGTTTGGATGACCCCGAAGAGGGCGGTCATCACGCGGGACGTCTTCAGGTAGTGTCGGTCGGTGTGCCGCCCGCCCGTCGCGGGCACGTAGAAGTCGTTTACCACCGCCGCCGCCGACGAATTCAGCGACGACGACAGCGTGGACATCGCGGCGGCGAAGATCGCGGCGAGGACGAGCCCGACCAGGCCCACCGGCAGGTGCCGGACGATGAAGTACGGGAAGATGCGGTCGGTCTGGATGCGGCCGGCGCGCATGAACTCGCCGACCTCCGCCGGGGCGTGCTGGGTGTAGTAGACGAACAGCATCGCGCCGATCACCAGGAACAGCACGAACTGCGCGAACACCATCACGCCGCTCCACAGCAGCGCCTTGCGCGCGTCCCCGGCGTTCTGCGCGCAGAAGTAGCGCTGCACCATCAGCTGATCGGTGCCATGCGTCGCCGTCGTCAGGAAGGCGCCGCCGACGACCCCGGACCAGAAGGTGTAGCTCCGCGTCAGACTCCACGTGAAGTCGAGGAGGCGGAACCTGCCGGCGTCCCCGGCGACCTGCTGTACCTCCGGCCAGCCGCCCGGGATCAACGCCAGCAGCACCACCGCGGCTGCGCCGGCCCCCACCAGGTAGATCACCAGCTGGATGACGTCGGTCCAGATCACGGCGGTCATCCCGCCGTGGAACGTGTAAATGATGGTCGCGATCGCCATCACGATCACCGACACGACCAGGATCGCGTAGGTCGGATCGACGCCGGGCAGGTAGCGCCCGACGACCTCGTCGGCGGTCGGCGTCACGCGGATCACGGCGGCCAGCACGAGCCCGGTGGAGAAGAGACGGAAGCCGTCGGCCATACTGCGCGTCAGCAGGAACACGCCCGAGGCGAGCCGTTTCACGCCGCCGCCGAAGCGGTCGCCGAGCAGCTGGTAGACGGTCAGCAGGTCTCCTTTGAAGTACGCGGGGATGAACAGGATCGAGACGGCGACGCGCCCGACCATGTAGCCCATCACCAGCTGCAGGAACGTGAAGTCGGTGCCGAAGGCGTAGCCCGGCACGCTGATGAACGTGACGGTGCTCGTCTCGGTGGCGACGATCGACCCCATGATCGCCCACCAGGGCAGCCGCTTGCCGGAGACGAAATAGTCCTGGATCGTCTGGTGCGACTTCGAGAAGTAGGCGCCGAAGGCGACCATGCCGACGAAGTAGACGACGAGGACGATGACGTCGAGCAGGTGCACGGCGAGGTCAGCGGCCGCCGGCGCGGGCCGGGCGCTCGCCGAAGGCGGCGCGCCCGATGGCGGCCAGGTAGCCGGGCTGCGCCTGCCGAGGATCGGTCACGCTGTCGTACGAGAAAAGAACGATCCCCGCCGCGCCGAGCCGGCGGGCCGTCTGGATGTTCTCGATGGTCTGCGTCGCGCTCAGGCGGAACGCGCCGATGCCGGCCCAGACGGGACGATCGCCCGCCGCGTCGCGCGCCGCAGAGACCTGGCCGGCGAATGCCTCCGGCTCCGGAGCGTAGGCCATCGGGCACAGCGCATCGAGCAGGCCCGCGTCGACCCAGTGCTTCCAGTCCTGCAGGCGGTGCTCGACGGCCTCGCGCGGGTCGGGAACGGTTGCGGCGGTCACGAGGGCGTCGGGTCGCTCGGCCTTCACCGCGTCGTACAGCCGGCGCACCAGCGCGGTCATGCGGGCGATCCGGAACTCGCGCCATTCCGCCGTCAGCGCGTCGGGGTAGGCGACCACGTCGTCGGCGTGCCGCGCGTCGAGCGCGCGCCGATCGGCCTCGGCGAGGCGCGGGCGCACGTGCGCGCGGAACTCCGCGATGGCGCTGCGGCTGTAGTCGAAGCGCTCGTCGGGATAGCGCGCGTAGTCGAGGTGCACGCCGTCGACCTCGTAGCGCCGCGCGACGTCGCGGACGACCGCCTCGGTGTGCGCCGCGGATGCTGGCAGGATCGGCGTCGCGTACAGGCCCTCGATCTCCTCGGCGCGCGCCCGCGTCCAGCGCGCCAGCTTGCCCAGGTAGGCCGGGCTGTCCGGCTCGACGGCCGCGAGCTCGCGGGCGAGATCGCGCGGGACCATCAGCCACGCCGGCCGGCGATGGACGACGTGTCCGCGGGCGGTGGGGAGCTCCGCGGCGCTCGAGATCAGGTTGACGTTCACCCACGCGTGCACGCTCAGGCCCGCGGGGTGCGCCGCGGCGATCACGGCCGCGAGCGGGTCGAAGCGCGCCGGCTGCGACAGCAGGTCGGCGGCGAGCGGCTCGAGGCCGCTGCGGTAGTAGGCATCGCCGCGCCCGCGGACCTGCACGAGCAGCGAGTTGAAACCGTGCTCGCGGGCCGACTGCACCAGCGTGCTCACGGTTGCGGGAGTGGTGAGCGAAGTGCGCAGGACCCAGAGCGCGCGCACCTCCGTTGCCGGGGAGCGCGCGCTGCCGGGAGCGCGATCCGGCGTGCCTGCCGGGACGCCGGCCTGGAAGAGCCACGCCGCTGCGGCCATCGCCACGCCGGCACGCACCCGCGCGATGCGGAGCCGGCCTGCTGCCGGTTGTCTACACAAAACGCCGGACTCTAACAGGTGGCGGTTCAGGGTGTCAACGCGATGGCACCCGGGGCACATCGGGCAACCGGCGGCATGCGGCAAGTGATATCCTGATATATCACTCCATCGTCCTCTTCAATCCGCTTTTCTTGGGAGTTGCCATGAGGAGTAGGTCCATCGGGAACGCCTGCGCCGCGCTCGTCCTGCTCGCGTGCCTCCTGGGCACCGCCCCCGTCGCCGCCCAGACGGTGACCGGCACGATCCAGGGAACCGTCACGGACACCAGCGGCGGCGTGCTGCCGGGCGTGACCGTGACGATCACCCAGACGGCGACGCGCGCCGAGCGCACCGTCGTCACGAACGAAGTCGGGTTCTTCAGTGCGCCGTACCTGCCGATTGGCCCCTACAAGCTCGTCGCCACGCTGTCGGGGTTCGGCTCGGTCGTGCGCGAGGGCATCACGCTCGGCCTCAACGACACGCGTGTCGTCGACTTCACGTTGAATCCGGCGGTCACCGAGAGCGTGACGGTCACGGGGGACGCGCCGCCGATCAACAAGACGAGCGCCGAGATCAAGGGGTCGTTGACCGCCGACCAGATCATGGACAAGCCGACGCTGGCCGCCGGCAGCTTCCTGACGCTGGCCGAGACCTTCACCGGCTTCCAGGAGAACCCGACGTCAGGGCAGAACAACCCGACGGCGTCGTCCGGGTCTTCGATCAACTTCAACAACACCGGCACACGCGGCGCGACGTTCCAGATCAACGGCGTGAACAACGACGACTCGTCGGAGAACCAGAACCGGCAGGGTGCGGCGCTCTCGACGATCCAGGAATTCCAGGTCCTCAAGAACGGCTACTCGGCCGAGTTCGGCCGCGGCGACGGCGCCGTCGTGCTGGTGCAGACTAAGTCGGGGACCAACGAGGTGAACGGGGACGCCTACACCTATTACCAGGACAACCAGCTGAACGCGCGGAACTACTTTGCGGCGCCGGGGTCGCCGAAGGCGAAGCGGCAGCGCAACCAGTACGGGTTCACCATCGGCATGCCGATCGTCCGGAACAAGCTGTTCGGTTTCGGCAACGTCGATCGCACGGCCTTCGACGGCGAGAACAACCTCACGAGGGACCTGATCCTGCAATCCGAGATAAACGGACCGTGGCTGACGCGCGGCAACGACACACCCGAGAATCGCGCGTGGATCCAGAGCATCATCGACAGGTTCCCGTCCTCGATGACGCCGAACGACCCGCGCAGCCCGCGCACATGGTTCGGTGCCAACCAGATCGACTGGCCCGACGAGGACTATTCGGGACGGCTCGACTGGAACATGGGCCAGAACGCCCAGCTCACGGGCCGCTATCAGTACACGCACCAGATTCGCGAGACCGAGGACGTCATCATCGGCGAGAACGCGATGCAGGACAACGAGCAGCAGAACCTCGGCATCACGTGGACGCGCGTCTTCGGACCGCGGATCGTCGGCGAGGCACGGTACGGACTCGGCGTGCGATCGACGAACGTCGACATCGCGGCCGGCAACGACACGCCGATCGTGCGGTTCACCGGGACGCCCGTGACCGGTTCGATCATCGGCAACGCCGGCAACTTCCCGATCCACCGCGACCAGACCGATCAGCAGTTCGTCTCCAACCTGACCTGGCAGTGGGCGGCGACGCACTCGTTGAGGACGGGCGCCGACGTTCGCCTGCAGCAACTCGACGACCTCGCCGACAACTTCTCGCGCGGGTTCTGGACGTTCACGACGTCGTGCGGCGGCGTGACCTACGCCACGCCGTACGCCGCGTTCTTCGACGGCTGTGTGAATCGGTTCCAGAAGGCGTACGGGCCGTTCTTTCTCGAAAACCGGATGAACGAGTGGAACGTGTACGTGCAGGATGACTATCGCATCCGCGACAACCTCACGCTGAACCTCGGCCTCCGCTACGAGTACGTCGCGGCTCCGAACGAGATCGAGAACCGGATCGACTACCTCTACGGAGCCGACACGGATAACATCGAGCCGCGGCTTGGCTTCGCGTACGTGCCCAGGTGGGATTCCGGGTGGCTCGAGAAACTGAGTGGCGGCGCCGGCAACATGTCGTTCCGCGGCGGCTGGGGCATTTACGACGGCCGCATCTTCCAGTCGGTGTTCTCGCAGGGCGGCGCGAACGTTCGCTTCAACCCGCCGAACGCGCTGGACCGGACCTGGTTGAACCAGCTGCCCAACGCGCTGGTCGTGTCCGATCCCTCGATGGGGTTCGTCTTCACGCCGGGTCCGCAGACCAGCCGCGTCAATCTGACGCTGCCCGACGAGGCTCTCGAGATGCCGTCCACGACGAAGTGGAACGTGTCGGTCGAGCGCGTCATGCCGTTCGATTCGAGCCTGCGGGTCACCTATACGCACAACTACAACGGCAAGCGGCTCAAGTACGCCCTGGACAACCTGCCGCTGTCGCCGCTCGACGGCCCCGTAACCGTCGTCGATCACCCGTTCAACGCGCCGACCGGCACGTTTCCGGATCTGCGGGGCCGGCAGATCACCGCCGTCGCGGCGGACGTGAACTGCGCGGGTACCGGCTTCTACGGCATCCTGCCCACGGCGGCCTGTCCGAACGCGGTACCCATCGCCGACCACGAGATCAGCTACCGGGTGCCGCGGACCAACGAGCGGCGTCCGAACCCGTTGTACGGGTCCAACCTGCTCATCAGCAACGATGCCGAGAGCTGGTACGACGGCCTCGAGCTCGAGTGGGTGAAGCGCATGTCGCACGGCCTGCAGTTCCAGGTCGCGTACACGTTCAGCAAGTCGACGGATACGACCTCGGAGGCGACGTTCGTCGGCGCCGGCGACTCCAACCAGCAGGGGCCGAACAGCGCCTACGCAAAAGGGTTGTCCCGCTTTCACGTGCCGCACCGGCTCACGTTCAACGGGAGCTATCGTCTGCCGTTCTTCGTCGACCGGAGCGACTTGGTGGGGCAGGCGTTCGGCGGATGGTACCTGTCCGGCGTGCTCAAAGTGTCGTCCGGCACGCCGTTCACGGTCACGTCCACCGGGCTCGATCTCGACTTCGACGGCTTCGCGGAGGGGCGTCCGGTCATCCTCGACCGGTCGGTGCTCGGCGCCCGCGTGGACGATCCCGCGACGTCGCAGGAGCGGCTGCCGAGATCGGCATTCCGCACGCAGCAGTGGGGCGACACTGAAGCGGATCTCGTGCCGCGCAACGCCTTCTATGGCGATAACTACAGGACGGTCGACCTGGCGCTGTCCAAGAGATTCTCCATGCCGTGGCAGGGACAGTCGCTCGACGTCCGGGCGGAGGTCTACAACGCCTTCGACTGGGTGAGGTTCGATTACCCGACGACCGACATCACCAACGTCAGCTTCGGGCGGATCACGACGGCCAACGGCTACGGCCCGCGCACGTTCCAGTTCGTCCTGCGGTATCGATACTGATACCTGTCACGTGCCGATGCGCGACGTGCGACGTAGAGGTGCTGACGTACGACGCGCTGCGACGTGCTGACCTGCGACCTGCTCCGACACGCGACGTGCTGCGTGGAGCACGTGACGTCCGACGTCACGCACGTGGCACGTCGCACGGGGCACGTCGCACGTGACAAGATCAGTGCTTCATGTTCCACGTCCTAGGCATCGACGCCGGGGGGACCAAGACGGTCTGCCTCCTGGCCGATGAGCACGGCACCGTGGTGGCCGAGGCGCGCGCCGCCGGCGCCAACCTGCAGGCGGCCGGCGAGCTGCAGGTCGAGAAAGTGCTCCACGCGGTGATGGAGCAGGCCATCGGCGACCGCACGATCGTCCCGGCCGCCATCTGCCTCGGGATTGCCGGCGTCGACCGCCCGGACGACTTCGCGGTCGTCCGCGGCATCATGCGGCGCATCGGCTACAAGGCACGCATCCTGATCGTCAACGACGCGCTCGTCGCGCTGGAGGCCGGCGTCCCGGGGCAGCCCGGCGTCGTCGTCGTCTCCGGCACCGGCTCGATCTGCTACGGCCGGAACGCCGAGGGGGAGGCGGCGCGGTCGGGGGGATGGGGCTACGTCCTCGGCGACGAGGGCAGCGGCTACTGGATCGGCCGCGCGGCGCTCCGCGCGGTGCTGCGCCAGGCCGATCGCCGCGGCGCGCCCACCACGCTCACGCCGCTGCTGCTCGAGCACTTCGGCGTCTCGCAGCCGCAGGGGCTGATCCACGCCATCTACCACACCAACCTCAAGCCCGCGGAGATCGGCGCGCTCGCGCGCTCGGTGCAGGCTGCCTTTCGCGAGGGCGACGAGGTGGCCATCGGCATCCTGCGCGGCGCCGCCAACGAGCTGGAATCGTCGGCGCTGTCGGTGGCGCGCCGGCTGAAGCTGATCGGCCAGCCGTTCATGTTCCTGCTCGCCGGCGGCATCTTCCGCGCCGTGCCCTGGCTGGACGAAGAGCTCCGCCGCCGCCTGCCGGTCGCCGCGCCGCGCAGCGACGTGCGCCTGCTCGACGTCGAGCCGGCGAACGGCGCCGTGTTTCTCGCGCTCCAGGAGGCGCACGGCGGCGCCCGCGTGCCCGTATACAAAGTGGAGTGATGTCCGACGGCAACATCCGGGTCTCGGTGTTCACTGACAACCGCGCCGCCGCGCGCGCGCTCGCGCGCCGGATCGCAGAGGCGGTCGCGGCCAGGCCGCGCCTCGTTCTCGGCCTGCCGACGGGCCGCACGCCGGTCGCGCTCTATGCGGAACTGGCGGCGCTGCACGCCGCGGGGCGCCTCGATTTCTCGCAGGTGACCACGTTCAACCTGGACGAGTTCGTCGGCATCCCACCGTCGCACCCGGGCAGTTACCGGACCTTCATGGAAAGGCAGCTGTTCTCGCGCGTGAACGTCGACCCGTCGCGCGTCGACTTCCTGCGCGGCGATGCTCCGGATCTGGACGAGGAGTGCGCGCGCTACGAGCGTGCGATCGCCGCGGCGGGCGGCATCGACCTGCAGGTACTGGGGATCGGGACCAACGGCCACATCGGATTCAACGAGCCGGCGCGCGAACTGCAGGCGCGCACCCACCGCGTGACGTTGACGCCCGAGACTCGGCGGAGCAACGCGGCGCTCTTCGGCGGCGCGGTCGAGGCCGTCCCCGCCGAAGCGCTGTCGATGGGCATGGCGACGATCCTCCAAGCGCGGGCCGTCGTCCTTCTCGCGATCGGCAAATCCAAGGCGACGTGCGTCGAGCGGGTAGTCAGCGGCCCGCTCACGACCGATCTGCCCGCCTCGTTCCTCCAGCTGCACCGGGACGCGGAGGTGATCCTCGACGAGGCGGCGGCCGAGAAGCTGCGGTTGCCGGCAGGTCGTCCGGCGGGCGGGTCGCGGTGGCTCAGGCCTTGACCAGCTGACGCAGGCGTTCCTCGACGTCTTCGCCGATCGCCTCGCGCACCAGGTCGTCCGCCTTGCGCAGGCGCTTCAGCGCCTGCGGCAGCGTCGACCCGGTCTTCTGCATGACGATCGCCGCCTTCACGTTCCACTTCGCGCGCTTCAGCAGGTCGTCGGCCGCTTCGTAGTCGAGGCCGGTGACGACGCCGACGATCCGACGGGCGCGGTCCTTCAGCTTCTCCGAGCCGGTGCGCACGTCGACCATGAGGTTGCCGTAGGTCTTGCCCATCTTGACCATCGCGATGGTGGTGAGCATGTTCAGCACCATCTTGGTCGCGGTGCCGGCCTTGAGACGGGTGGAGCCGGCGATGATTTCCGGGCCGACCGCCGGCGCGATCTGCAGATCGACGAAGTTGGCGAGGTCGGCGCCCGGCCAGCAGGTGATGAAGATGATCTTCGCGCCGGCCTTGCGCGCGCGGGTCAGCGCGCCGCGCACGAACGGCGTCATACCGCTGGCGGAGACGCCGATGACGACGTCCTTGTTGCCGAGCCGCACGCGGGCGATGCTGCGTGCCCCTTCCTCGTAGTTGTCCTCGACGCCCTCCTTCGCGCGGAACACGGCGTCCTGGCCGCCCGCCATGATCGCCTGTACCAGCGCGGGTGCGGTGCCGAACGTGGGCGGCATCTCCGAGGCCTCGACGACGCCGAGGCGGCCGCTCGTGCCGGCGCCGACGAAGACGACGCGGCCCCCCTTGCGCATTGCCTGGACGATGATCTCGACCCCGTGCGCGATGCGTTCCTTCTCCCGGTGCACCGCGTTGACCACCTTGCGGTCCTCGCTGACGACCATCTCGACGATGTCGCGGACCGGGGTCTTGTCGATGGCGAGGCTGACCGGATTGATCGCTTCAGTGGGAAGACTCTGCCATTTGGACTGCGTGGGCATCACGTGTTCCGAGAGCGCGGGCAGCCGCTAACACTACTCTCGGGATGATCGGGTGTCAAACTGTGGGTCGCCGAGGAGTCGACTGTCGACGGTCGAAAGGCAGACAGAGTCGGCAGGCGGAATCGCGAGTCAGTTCCGGAGAACCAGTCGTTCGTGGAAGACTCCGACGACCGAGACTCTGACTCAGACTCAGACGCTGACTCCGACGTAGACTCTGACTCTGACTTAGACTATCGACAGTCGACTGTCGACTATCGTGCTGAACTCCATCGACACCTACGTGACATACTTGCGCGACGTGCGGCGGCTGTCGCCGAACACGGTGGAAAGCTACGCGCGGGACCTCGCGGCACTGGCGGCGTTCGCCGACCGACGCGGCCGATCGGTCGACGCGCTGGACCGACGGGAGCTCGAGGCGTTCGTCCGCACCCTGATGTCGGGCGGCCTGGCGCCGCGGTCGGTCGCCCGTGCCGTCGCGTCGATGCGCGGCTTCTACCGGTTCCTGGCGCTCGAGAAGAGGCTGGAGCGAAGTCCCGCCGCCGACGTGCAGCCGCCCAGGGCGTGGCCGGGGCTGCCGAAGTACCTGGATCTCGACGAGGTCGATCGAGTCCTCGCGCAGCCCGACGCCGGCACGCCGCTCGGCCTCCGCGACAAGGCGCTCATCGAGGTGCTGTACGCGACCGGGCTGCGCGTCTCCGAGCTCGTGGCGCTCACGGCCTCGGACCTGAACCTGGAGCAGGGCTACCTGACGTGCACGGGGAAGGGGGACAAGCAGCGCATCGTGCCGATGGGCCACGACGCGGCCGAGTGGGTGCGGCGCTACCTGCAGGAGGCCAGGCCGAAGCTCGCCGGACGCCGCGGCGCAAGCCCGCGGCTGTTCGTCAACGCACGCGGCGGCCCGCTGTCGCGCGTGGGCTTCTGGAAAGTGCTTGCGGCGTACGGCCGCAAGGCGGGGATTCCGCGCGCCATCAGCCCGCACGTGCTGAGGCACTCGTTCGCGACCCACCTCCTCGAGCGCGGCGCCGACCTGCGCATGATCCAGGTGATGCTCGGACACGCCGACCTGTCCACCACGCAGATCTACACGCACGTGCTGGAGGCGCGCCTTCGGGCGGTGTACGATCGCTTTCACCCGCGGAAATAGCGGTACGGCATTCGACGCCCGGCAGCCGACGTTCGGCATTCAGCGTTCGGCATCCAGCATTCGGCATTCGGCATTCGGCATTGACAGGATTCACCATGGAACGCACCTGGTGGGAGAAGATCGAAGGCACGACCGACCAGATTCTGGGCCAGCTGAAACGGCTGGTCGAAGAAGGCAACGTCCGCCGCGTCGTCGTCAAGCAGCGCGGCCGGACGATCGCCGAGTTCCCGCTCACGGTGGGCGTGGTCGGTGCGTTGCTTGCTCCGGTGGCGGCGGCCATCGGCGCGCTGACCGCACTCGTCGCCGAGTGCACTATCGAAGTGGAGAAGATCGAGGTGGAGAAGCCGGCGTCCGAGACGACAGCGCCCCCGGCGGGCGCCTGACGCCGCTTGCCCCGCGGGCGCGCCCTCTGCTACATTGAGCGGATTTGAGACGTCCCGCCGGCCGCCTCCTGCCCGGGAAGCGCGACTTCCGGCAGGCACCCCGCATTCCAGCCAAGGAGTTCGAGATCCATGAGCCGTAACGGCCGTTACCTGTTCACGTCGGAGTCCGTCACCGAAGGGCACCCCGACAAGATCGCGGATCAGATTTCCGATGCCATCCTCGACGCGATTCTCGCGCAGGACCCGGTCGGCCGCGTGGCCTGCGAGACCCTCGTCACCACCGGTCTGGCGATCATTGCCGGCGAAATCACCACCAGCTGCTACGTCGACTTCCCGAAGGTCGTGCGCGAGACGATCAAGGAGGTCGGCTACACGCGCGCCAAATACGGCTTCGACTCCGAGACCTGCGCCGTACTCTCCTCGATCCACGAGCAGTCGCCGGACATTGCCCAGGGCGTGGATCCGGGCGGCGCCGGCGACCAGGGCCTCATGTTCGGCTACGCGTGCACCGAGACCGAGGAGCTGATGCCGATGCCGATCATGCTGGCGCACAAGCTCGTGAAGGGGCTCTCGTGCGCGCGGCGTGACGGCGTTCTCGACTACCTCCGCCCGGACGGCAAGTCGCAGGTTTCCGTCGAATACGACAACGGCAGGCCGGTGCGCGTCGACACCGTCGTCGTCTCCACCCAGCACAGCTCGCTCGTCTCGAACGACACGCTGCGCGAAGACGTGATCGACAAGATCATCAATCGCGTGATCCCGGCCGAGATGGTCGACGCGAAGACCCGCTTCCTGATCAATCCCACGGGGCGCTTCGTGGTCGGCGGCCCGCACGGCGACGCCGGCGTCACCGGCCGCAAGATCATCGTCGACACCTACGGCGGCGCGGCGCCGCACGGCGGCGGCGCCTTCTCGGGGAAGGACCCGACGAAGGTCGATCGGTCGGCCTGCTACATGGCGCGCCACGTCGCCAAGAACGTCGTCGCCGCCGGCCTCGCCGACAAGTGCCTCGTGCAGCTGGCGTACGCGATTGGCGTGGCCGACCCGGTCTCGGTGCTGATCGACACCCATGGGACGGGCCAGGTCTCCGACGACAGGCTCAGCGAGCTGGTGCGCGCCCACTTCAAGCTGACGCCTCGCGGCATCATCGAGACGCTCGACCTGCGCCGTCCCATCTACCGTAAGACCGCCGCGTTCGGCCACTTCGGCCGCAACGAGCCGGAATTCGCCTGGGAGCGGACGGACAGGGCCAACGCGCTGCGCGCCGACGCCTGAGGCGCGGTGACGCGAGTGCTCCTGGTGACGGCGGCCTTGGTGGCCGCCGTCCTGCTTTTTGTGCTCGCGACGCTGCCGCCGGCGCCGCGGTCGGTCGGTGTGGCCGGCGTCGATCCGCGGCTCGCGCAGCGCACTGTGCCCGGCGCGTACCACATTCACACCACACGCTCCGACGGCGCCGAGGACAAGGCGGCGGTTGCGGCCGCCGCGCGTCGGGCAGGCCTCGCCTTCGCGATCTTCACCGATCACGGTGACGGCACGCGCGCGCCCGATCCGCCCGAGTACATCGACGACGTGCTGTGCATCGACGGTGTGGAGATCAGCACCAACGGCGGGCACTACGTCGCGCTGGACATGCCGGCCTCCCCGTACCCTCTTGGTGGCGACGCGGCTGCGGTGGTCGAAGACGTTGCCCGGCTCGGCGGCTTCGGGATCGCCGCGCACCCGGATTCGCCAAAAGCGGAGCTCGCCTGGACGGACTGGCGCGCGCCGATCGACGGCCTCGAGTGGCTGAACGCCGACAGCGAGTGGCGCGACGAATCGACGACGCGACTGATCCGCGCGGTCATCGACTACGCCGTGCGGCCGGCTCCCGCCCTGGCCGCGCTGCTCGATCGACCCGCGGCCACCCTGGACCGCTGGGAAGAGCTGTCACGGCGCCGGCGCGTCGTCGCGCTGGCCGGCCTGGATGCGCACGGCAGCGTCAAGAGGCGGCTGGAAGGGGGGAGCTATGTCGGCGGCGGGCCGTCGTACGAGGCCAGCTTCCGCACGCTCGCCAATCGTGTCCTGCTCGAGCGGCCGCTCTCCGGCAACGCTACCGCCGACGCTCGCGCGATCCTGGACGCGATCCGGCAGGGCAGGGTGTACGCCGCGATTGACGCGCTCGCGCGGCCAGCGCCGATCGATCCAACGGCGTCGGCGTCGAGCTGGATCCTGCCTGCCGGCGCCACCGTCGTCGAACATGGAGCCGCCGGCGGAGTCATCTGGCGCGAGGTGCAGCTGACGCAAGCGCCGGGCGCGCCTCCCGTACCGTGGATCGTCACCAATCCGATCCGCGCGCCGCAGGCAGTTCCGCCGCAGATGTCCACGGTCCCGTCCGGCGGCGTGCCGGTGACCCCGGACTGGCGCATCGAGAAGGACGCAGTCTCCGCCGGCTCGTTGGCTGTGTCGCCGGGCGGAAGGATCTCGGTCGAGTACGCGCTTCGCCCGGATGCGCGGGCGAGCCAGTTCGTGGCGTTGGCGGGAGACCTGTCCGGCGGAACGCCGGCCGCGCAGGTCGTCTTCGAGGGCCGCGCGGCCACGCCCATGCGCGTCTCGGTGCAGCTGCGCTTCCCGGGAACGGAACGGCGGTGGGGGAAGTCGGTCTACCTCGATCCGGACAGCCGCACCGTCGTCGTGCCGGTGGGGGAGATGCGTGCGGCGGAAGGCGACGGGGCCTCGATGCCCGACTCGTCCACCGCGCGGTCGCTCCTTTTCGTGGTGGACCTCACCAACGCCGCCCCGGGCTCCCGCGGGTCATTCTCGATTTCGAACGTCCGGCTCGCGCCGCGACAGCTTTCCCGGCGCAATGTCATTGAGCGCCGCGATCAAGTCGCTCGCGAGCAGGCCGTGGCGGAACGCCTCGCGCAGCGCGCGCTCGGCTATCTGCCGCGCCACCGCCCCCTGCCTGGCGCTGGGCGCCTCCCTCGGGGCGGCGGAGACGAACGTTCCCAGCCCGCGGCGCACGTGCACCACACCCTCCTGTACCAGGCTCCGGTAGGCGTGCTGAACCGTGTTGGCGTTTACCTTCAGATCGCCCGCCAGCCTGCGCACCGCCGGTAGCGGATCTTCCGCGTGTAACACCCCGATCGAAATGCAGCGACGAACCTCGTCGACGATTTGACGGTAGACGGGCCTCGGATCTTTGGGGTCCAGATCAATCAGCACGCTAGTATACTAGCATACTATGTCACTAGAACACTAGGTTACTAGAACACCGGCCGGCACTTCGCTTACGGCTCTCCGCCTCCGCGATCGGGCGGCCGGCGTCAGGTCCGGGCGGTCAGCAGCAGGTAGATGGCGCAACCGACGACGATGATGTTGGGCGTCCAGGCGGCGAGGACGGGGGAGAGCAGGCCGGTGCGGCCGATCGCGAGAAACACACTGAAGAGCAGCCAATAGGCGAGGGCCAGCACGATCGCCAGGCCGATCCCGTAGAGTGCGCCGCGGCGTCCCATCGTGACGCCGAAGGGGAGCGCGACGAGGGTCATGACGACCGTGACGAAGGGAAACGCCACCTTGCGCTGCAGCTCCACCATCGAGGGGACCACGTTGAAACCGCTGTCGTGCAGTTCCTCGATGTAACGGCGCAGTTCGGCGACGGTCATCAACTCGGCGAGCGGCTGCTCCGTTTCGAAGTACTCGGGCGCCTCGAGGGGCAGCACACGCTCGGCGAACGGCTGCCAGTGCCCGGCGGAATCGGCGGTGAACTCCTGGATCCAGCCGTTGAACCCGCGCCAAGTCCCGCTGCGGAACTCGGCGCGCACGGCAAAGGTCTGGCGCTCGAGGCGCCAGGCGTCCTCGGCCGGCGAGTAGATGGACAGCCCGTGCATCACGTGCTGATCGGCGTCGAAGTAGCGGTAATTGTAAATGTTGCCGTCGCGCGCGACCACCCAGCGGCGGTTCAGCGGGTCGAAGGTCTTGGGCTGCAGGTTGCGGATGCGCGCGTCGAGGATCTCCGCCTTGCGATTCGAGCGAGCCATGACCTGTTGCTCCAGGCCGAACAGGATGGTCGTCCAGACGAGGGACAGCGCCACCAGCGGGAGCGCCGCGCGGTAGAGGCTGATCCCGCACGCCTTCATGACGGTCAACTCGCTGCTCTTCGACAGCAGGCCGAACGTGATCAGGACGCTCAACAGCGCGCCGATCGGAATCACGTAGTAAACGAACTGCGGCGTCATGTAGACGAGCAGCGTCAGGATCATCGTCGTCGACGCCTCGCCCTTGAACAGCTTGTCCGTCTTGTCGAGGAACGTGGCGATGTAGAAGATGCCGAGCAGTGCCAGGAACGACAGCCCGACCACGCGCAGGTACATCCGGCTGATGTAGCGGTCGAGGATGCCCGGGCCGGGCAGCCGAACCCGCGGCACGCGGATGACGAGGACCACCTTCCGGCGCGGTCGGGCAGCGTGCGACGGCGCCCGCGAGGAGGGGGCGCGCTGCCACGACGAGGGGAGATGGGGCAGACCGATCGGCACCCGGATCGGCAGGCGCGCCTCCGAGTAACGGGCGCGCCAGAGCAGGGCGGCTACCCCGAAGATCCCGAGCAGGATGTTCGGCCACCACCTGGCGAGGTGGGCGATGGTGAAGTCGGCGGTCTGCAGCCCGCCTGCCGCCTCGATCTCCCGGAAGTGCCCCTTGGACAGCGACTCGGCGAGGAACATCACCGAGTAGTAGGCGAAGATCACCACCAGCCCGACGACGAAGCCCGCCATCTTGCCCTCGCGGGCGACGCTGAGGCCGAGGGCGAGCCCGATCACGCCGAAGACGACGCATGCGATCGGCACCGAGAACTTCACGTGCATCGCGTGGATTTCCGGGTGCGGCGACAACGGCTGCGGCTTGGCCGCCAGCTTGGCGGCCGCGTCCTTCTGGAGCTCCGCGATGGTCTTCTCGGTGAGTCCGCGCGGCAGTTCGGCGCGCGGGAAAACGCTGTTCGGGTCGAGCGACAGGATCAGCTGCCGCTCGAACCGGTAGATGTCGGTTTCGCCGCCCGCGCTGACCGTGTAGCGCGAGCCGTCAGTGAGGACCAGGTCGACGGTGCGTGCGTCGCGGTCGAGGGCCACCCGGCCGCCATGCGCCAGGTAAACCTCGGTCGCGGTGGACTTCCGCGTATCCGCGACGAGGACGTCGCGCCAGCCGCCGCCGGTCTCCGGCTCGTCGCGGACGTAGAGCACCCACCCGGGAAAATCCTCGAAGAAGACGCGCGGCCGGACGTCGTTCTCGAACTTCTTGCTGATGAGTTCGAACGTGATTTCGCGGAAGCGCTGGTTGGCGTTGGGAATCGCCTCGAGCATGACGTAGAGGGTGGCGCCGGCGGCGACAAGGGACATCACCAGGACCGGCCGGAGTAGCCGGTACGGGCTGACGCCGCAGGCCAGGAGCGCGACTGCTTCGCGGTCCGCGGACAGCCGTCCGAGGCCTATCAGGAGGCCGGTGAGCAGCGCCATGGGGATCGTCAACCCGAGGGCCTGCGGGATCAGGGTCAGGAGGATCTGGCCGGCCGCCGACCACGTGACGCCCTTGGCGACCAGGCGCTCGAGGTCGCGCATGATGGGCGGGATTTCGAGGATGAACGTGAAGATGAGCAGCGACAGGAAGAACGGCGGGAGGGTCTCACGGATCAGGTACCGGTCGATTGTGCGCAGCATCTGAGGACCGGGAGTCGATTATAGGGCTGGAGCCAGATTGGGCATCCGCGAACCGTCCACAGGCCTGTTTCCGGTGGCTGACGGCGTGGGTCTGATAATGAGCGTTATGTTAACTAACGCGGCCATGTTTGCGACGGAATCTTCCAACGGCCCTCTGGTTGGTCACCACGACAACGCACGCTCCCTTGCGGGCCATCCCCGCGCATCGGTAGCGAACGCTGTGTTCTAGCCATCCCGTCACGGACGATCAGTCACGAACCTACTGCGTCTTGAGCTCACGGATGATCGCCTGGAGCGCCTCGATGACCTCATCGCGATCCACCCGAGACTTGTTGAACCGCAACTGCAGTTTGAACGCCTTGGTTGGGGCCCTGTAGCTGAAGACGAAGGCCTTGGGCCGTCCCGGCTTCGGCTTCGCCGCTTCCTTGCGAATCGCCTCACGGGTGACGCCCCCTTCGCGGGACATCCTCTCGACCAGGGCGATCATTTTCTGAGTGTCGCCCTGCCTAACTATCTGTAAAAGCAGCGACTTGGAGTGAATGTCGGCGAGCCGACAGAGGTTCTTGACCTCCTCGGGCATGTTATTGATCGAGAGCGACTCGGTAATCGCCGTACGTGACTTCCCCAGCCGCCGCGCCATGTCTTCATGCGTGTAGTGGCAGCGGGTGGCGAGCTGATGCATCGCTTCCGATTCCTCGAAGGGCGTCAGGTCCTTGCGCTGCAGGTTCTCCACCAGCGCGATCTCGATGATCTCGTTGTCGTCGACTTCGCGGATGACGATCGGGATCTCGCGCAGTCCCACCTGGACCGCCGCCTGGTAGCGCCGCTCGCCGGCGACGATCTGAAACCGGTGGCCGCGCTGCCGTACGATGATCGGCTCGATGATGCCTTTCTCGGCGATCGACGCCATCAGTTCCGACAGGTCGCCCATCACCTGCCGCGGCTGGTTCGGGTTCGCGTCGATCAGGTCGATGGGCACCACCCGGCCGACCGGCGCGCCGGCCGAGCTCGTCAGGGTCTCGACGTAGTGCTCGTCGTGACGCATCCGGATGGTCTGCGGCAGTCCTCGCTTAGGAACGATCCATGACCTCCTAGCACAGCCGGTAGTATTCCGCCGCGCCGCTCGACTCCGGCGCGAACGAGAAAATCGACTCCTTGTAGGCCGGACTCTCCTCGAGTCGCACGCTTTTCGTGATGACCGTCTTGAACACCTTGCTCCCGAACACCTTGTCGATCTGCGCGCGGATGTCACGGGCAAGCGCCGTCCGCCGGTCGTGCATCGTGATGACGACCCCGAGGATGCGCAGCCCGGGGTTGGCGCGCGCCCGCACCTTCTCGATCGTCTCCAGCAGGTCGTCGGTGCCCTCCAGCGCAAAGTACGAGGACTGGATGGGAATCAGCAGGTGCGTCGCGGCGACCAGCGCGTTCACCGTCAGCAGCCCCAGCGTCGGCGGGCAATCGATGACGATGGCGGGGTATTCCTCGCGGATCGGCTCCAGCCGATCCTTCAACCGGAAGTGCGCATCGAGCTCCCCCACCAGCTTCGCCTCGACCTTGGCGAGCGCGATGCGCGACGGCGCCACCCAGAGGTTCGTCTGGTTCGAAGGCAGGATGACGTCCGCCATTCCGCACGTCGAATCGGCGATCGCGTCGTAGACGCTGCGCGTCACCTGGGCGATGTCCAGGTACGACATCGTGCTGTTGGCCTGGGGATCGAGGTCGACGAGCAGCGTGCGCTTGCCGCGCAACGACAGCGCGGCCGCCAGGTTGATGGCGGTCGTGGTCTTCCCCACCCCGCCCTTCTGGTTGGCGATAGCGACGATCATGTACGGCGAGGGAGCGCGTTCACAGGGAGTGCGGCCATTGTAGGGACCAACCTGGGGTGTGTCAACGACTTGCGAGGTGTCAATACTTGAGAGGTGTCAATGCTGAATGCCGAATGCTGAATGCTGAACGATTGGTGCCGCATTCAGCCATTCAGCATTCCGCATTCAGCTGCCACCCTTTACATCTTGTACTTGCCCATGTCGTCCGGATCGAGGCTCTCCAGCCACTTCTGCAGGCGCTCGGAGTCCCCCTTCTCCGGGGCGAAGTCGACCGTCTTGGCGTTGTCGATCACCCGATCCTCGACGAAGATCGGCGCGCGGGCGCGCAGCGCCAGCGCGATCGCGTCGCTCGGACGGGCGTCGATGGCCACCGCCTCGCCGTTGACCGTCAGGTAGATGAGCGCGTAGAAGGTATTCTCCTTGAGGTCGGAGACGACGATCTTCTGCACGTCCGCTTTCAGGTCGGCGATGATGTTGCGCAGCAGGTCGTGCGTCATCGGCCGCGGCGTGGAGATGTTCTCGATCTGCAGCGCGATGGCGTTTGCCTCGAACACGCCCACCCAGATCGGGAGGACGCGCTGTCCTTCCTTGTCCCGCAGGATCACGATCGGCATGTTGGTGATGGGATCGACCATCAATCCCTTGATCGTCATCTCGATCTGCATGGCTGCCTCTCGGGCCGGTCACGCCTGACCGGCAACCGCCAACCCCCGTGCTGTCACCGGCGCCTGCCGATGTTACCCGCTACGGACGCTCGACCGGCACGACCGCTTCACCCCGCAGGCTGTTCGGGTTGGCCGCGGTAATCCTCACCGGGAGCGTCCGTCCGATCCAGGTGGGGTCCCCAGTGAAGTTCACGACCGTGTTCCCGCTGGTCCGCCCCGACAGCTCCCAGTCGCGGCGGCGGCTGCGCGAGTCGACCAGCACCTCCACCACGGTGCCGACCGCCGCCGCGTGGAGCTCCCGCTGGATCTCCTTCTGCACGGCCTGGAGCGCCACGATGCGCCGCGTCTTCTCCACTTCCTCTACGTCCTCCGGCAGCCGCTTGGCGGCCAGCGTGTTTGGCCGCGGCGAGTACTTGAACGAGAACATGCTGTGGAAGCGCACGCGCCGCACCAGCGACAGCGTCTCCTCGAAGTCCTCGGCGGTCTCTGCCGGGAAGCCGACAATCATATCGGTCGAGAGCGCGACGTCCGGCATGTCCTCGCGTACGCGATCGATGAGACGCAGGTACTCCTCGCGGGTGTGGCGCCGCCGCATCGCCTTCAGCACCCGCGTGGAACCGGATTGTACGGGCAGGTGGAGGTGCCGGCAGACCTTCGGCAGGTTTCGCATCGCCGCGAGCATCCGGGCGGTCACGTGGCGCGGGTGCGGACTCGCGAAGCGGATCCGTTCCAGCCCGTCGATCGCGCTCACCCGCTCCAGCAGTCCGGCGAAATCACACGCCGCGTCATCGGGCGCCTGGTAGTGGTTGACGATCTGGCCGAGCAGCTGCACTTCCCTGGCGCCGGTCGCCACGGCCAGACGCGCCTCATCGAGGATGTCGGCGACCGGCCGCATGCGCTCGTGCCCCCGCGTGTACGGAACGACGCAGAACGAGCAGAACTCGTTGCATCCCTCGATGATGGTCACGTAGGCCTTCAACGGGTCGGCGCGACGGGCGATGCCGAGCGGGAATGACACGTCATCCAGGGGATCGACGTCGACGGTCGCCGCCTGCCGATGCTCGACCGCGCCGGCGACAAGCACGGGCAGTCGCTTGACGTTCTGCGTTCCGAGGATGACGTCGACTGTCGCCGAGCGTTTCAGTATCTCGGCGCCCTCCTGCTGGGCCACGCACCCGGCGACGGCGACGACCGGACGCTCGCCGTGCTTGCGGCCGATCTGGCGGATCTCGCCGAGGCGTGTGTACAGCTTCTCTTCCGCGCGCTCGCGCACGCTGCACGTGTTGATGACGATGACGTCAGCGTCCCGCTCGTCCGACGTGGACTCGTAGCCTGCCTGCTCGAGGAGCCCGGCCATGCGCTCCGAGTCGTGGAAGTTCATCTGACAGCCGAACGTCTCGATCAAGAACTTGCGCGACACGTTTTGTGCTTTCGCTTTCGTCTTTTATTCGCTTTCGCCCTGTCGGTCGTCGGTGGCTATCTTTCCCGGTCGCGCTTCGCTCTCGAGGCGCGTCGTGACTCCAGCATCTCACGAGCGCTGGCCATCACGGCGGCCGACGTCCCTGTGCCCGCGATCATGCGGGCGAGCTCTTCCTCCCGCTCGACGCCGTCGAGCCTCGCGACCTCGGTCACCGTCCGCCCGGCCTTGACGCGCTTGCTGATGCGGAAGTGCGTCGCGCCGTAGGCGGCGATCTGCGGCAGATGCGTGATGCACAGCACCTGATAGCGCCCACCAAGCCGCTGGAGACGGCTGCCGACCACGTCCGCCACGGCCCCCCCGATACCGGCGTCCACCTCGTCGAAAATCAGCGTCTTTCCCGGCGCGTCAGTCGAGGCGAGGGTCTTGAGCGCAAGCATGATCCGTGACAGCTCGCCCCCCGACGCAATTCGCGCGAGCGGCCGCACGTCCTCTCCCGGGTTCGGCGACAAGTAGAACTCCCCGGTCTCGAGGCCCCGTTCGGACCAGTCCGCCTCCGACGTCGCCGGCGTCAGGCGCACCTCGCAGCGCGTACGCGGCATCGCCAGGTCGCCGAGGGCCTTCTCGAGCGCGCGCGCGAAGGTTTCGGCGGCGGCCCGGCGCCGTCCGGTCAACGCCTCCGCGGCCGCGCGATAGGTGCGCCGCGCCGCATCCAGCGCCCCGTCCAGCTCCGCGGCGCGCTCGGTGCCGTGCTGCAGCTCCTCGAGCTCCCGGCGCAAGCGCTCTGCCCGGCCGATGACGTCGTGCAACGTCGGTCCGTGCTTCTTCTTGAGACGCTCGAGCAGCGCCAGGCGATCCTCGATCTCCTGCAGGCGCGCCGGCGACGCATCAATCCCGGACGCGTACGACCGGAGGAAGAACGCGGTCTCCTCGAGCTGCGATTTGACGGCCTCGCGCCCCTCGACGTACGGTGCGAACTTCGCATCGAGCGCCGCCAGCTCCGCGAGCTTGCGCCAGACGGTCCCCAGCGCGGGCAGCACCGCGTGATCGCCCTCGTACAGCGCGTCGTAGGCTTCGCCACACAGCCGCTGAAGCCGGTCGGTGTTGGCGAGCACGAGGCGTGCGGCCGCGAGTTCGTCGTCCTCTCCGGGCCGCGGCGCGACGCGATCGATGTCGGCGAGCTGGAAGGCGGTGAACTCCGCGCGGTCCGCGCTCTCGCGCTCCATCACCCGCAGACGGTCGCGCTCGATGCGCAGGCGCTGCCAGGCGGCGAATGCCTCGGCGGCCGCCGCCCGCTCCGCGCCGAGGCCGGCGTACTCGTCGATCAGCTCGATGTGCGACGCCGGGTCGAGCAGCACCTGGTGGTCGTGCTGGCCGTGCAGGTCGACCAGCCCGCCGCAGGCTTCACGCAACGACGCACTGGTGACGAGAGCATTGTCCACGCTGGCGCGGCTGCGGCCCTGTGCCGAAACCTCGCGACGGACGACGATCTCCCGGCCGTCGGGCGCATCGAAGATCGCCTCGACGACGGCGGCGTCTTCACCGGTGCGCACCATGTCGGCCGACGCGCGCCCGCCAACCAGCAGGCCGACCGCCCCGACGAGAATCGACTTGCCGGCGCCGGTCTCGCCGGTGAGGACGTTGAGTCCGGGCGCGAACTCGAGCTCGAGCCGGTCGATGACCGCAAGATGACGGACGGACAGGAATCGGAGCACGTCTCAGGCCGCCGACGGCCGTGGTGGAGCAGCCGCCGTCCTATGTAGTGGCGGGCCGCCCGCCCTGTGGTCGGCGGAGGCGTGCCCGGGATTCGCCGCGCGACGCGGAAGTTCCATCTTATCAGATGTTTGACAGCAGTCGGGCCGCATGCTACGCTTTTCGGACCTGCGCTGTCCCAGCGGCGCTACTTATGTTGCGGAGGTCCGTTTGCGCACGCCTGGATTGGTCGCCCTGGCTGTGTCCCAGGGCGCAGGTGAGCCGGCAGCTGGGGCCGGACAAGTAAACACCGACATCGTCTATCTCGTCACGAACGCAAGCCCCACGGCCAAGGTGGTGCTCGCGATCCTGCTGCTGTTCTCGGCGATCTCCTGGGCCATCATCCTCTACAAGCTCTGGCAGTTCAGCCGCGCCGAACGCCAGACGTCGTCGTTTCTCGACGTCTTCAGGAAGAGCAGCAAGTTCTCGGAAGTGCAGGCGGTCTGCCAGCACGTCGCGGCGAGCCCGCTGGTGGGGCTGTTCCGCGCCGGCTACGCCGAGTTGAACGCACAGCTGCGGACGCCAGCTGGCAACGACCCCAAACCCGCAGGTGTCGCGCCGCGTCCAACGTTGAAGAGCCTGGACGCCGTCGACCGCGCGCTGCTGCGCGCCAGCACCGTCGAAATGACGAGACTCGAGCGACGCGTGCCGTTCCTCGCGACGACGGCGAGCATCACTCCCTTCATCGGCCTGTTCGGAACGGTGTGGGGGATTATGACGTCGTTTCAGGGCATCGGCGCTGCCGGGTCGTCGAGCCTCGGTGTGGTCGCGCCGGGCATCGCCGAAGCGCTCATCGCGACGGCGGCCGGGTTGTTCGCCGCAATCCCGGCCGTGTACTTCTACAATCACTTCACCAATCGCGTGAAACACTTCTCCGCCGATATGGATGACTTCTCGCTGGAGTTCCTCAACATTGCAGAGAGGAATTTCACGTGATGGTGATCAGTCGATGGTCGACGGTCGACAGTCAGAGTCAGAGTCAGAATCAGAGTCAGAATCGGAGTCTGAGTCAGAATCGGAATCGGAGTCAGAATCGGAGTCAGAGTCTGAGCCTGAGTTCAGGTCGACTGCCGACATGGAGTCTGCAGCGTGACTCTGACTCTGACTGTCGACTGTCGACTGTCGACTCACTATGCCGAAGATCCATCCGGTAGACGCCAGCGGCGGCGGTCGTCGGGGGCGGGGCAAGCGCGTCGCGTCGGCGCTGTCCGAGATCAACGTCGTGCCGCTCGTCGACGTCATGCTCGTGCTGCTCATCATCTTCATGGTGACGGCGCCGATGATGCAGCAAGGGCTGCAGGTCAACCTGCCGCAGGCGCGCCGCGCCAGTCCGGTCAACGCGCAGCCGATCTACGTGACCATTCCCGCGGACTTCTCGCGGAGCCGGCGCGTGCAGCTCGGCAACGAGTTCGTCTCGATCGAGTTCCTCGGCGAGCGCGTGAAGCAGGCGACGCTCGCGCGCGACGACAAGTCAATCTTCATCCGGCCCGACGCGAACGCCACGATGCAGGACTTCACGACCGTGGTGGAGACGCTGACGCAGGCAGGGATCACGAAGGTCGGCTTCATGACCAAGCCGATCGAAAGGCGGTAGATGCGCGAGGTGGTGAGCGAGATCCTGGTCGAGCGCGCGCGTGCGGCCGACGGTCTCGCGCGGATGCTGGCGTACTCGATCGGGGCGCATGCGCTGCTGATCGCGCTCGTATACTTCGTGCCGGGCCACTGGCTGGCGTCGAAGCTCGAGAGCAACGTGCCGATCATGACGATCGAGCTGGGCGGTACACCCGGGCCGCAGACCGGCGGGATGACGTCGATCTCGACGCGCGCCGTGCAGGAGGTGGCGCCACCGGACGCGAAGCCGGCGCCGCAGACGCCGCCGGCGGCGCAGGCGCCGGAGATGGTGCTCCCGTCGCCAACCGCGAAGCCGGCGACGAAAACGCCTCCCAAGCCGGTCGAGAAACCGGCGGAAAAATCGACGTCGCGGAAGGCGGCGACCGGCCCGGTGGTCCGGTCGGGGGCGGCGACCTACGAAACCGGCGGCGCGGCCACGCCCTTCGGCGGCCTCACGACGGGTGGCGGCGGTGCCGGCGGCGCGCGGGTGGACGTCCAGAACTTCTGCTGCCCGGCCTACCTGGTGACCATGGTGCAGACGATCCGCTCGAACTGGAACCAGAATCAGGGCTCCGCCGGCAGGGTTGAGGTGAAGTTCACGATCTATCGCGACGGCACGATCGGGAACGTCGAAGTCGAGACATCGAGCGGTCTGTTCAACCTGGACCAGGAAGCGCGGCGGGCGCTCGTCAAGACGCGGAAGCTGCTGCCGTTGCCGCCAGAGTTCCCCGACAACACGCTCACCGTCCACGTCGTCTTTGACTATCAGCGGTAGTGAAGCCGATGAAACCAGTGTCCATATCTCTCGTGACCGCGGTGACCTCGTTCGTCGCCGCCCTGGCTGCGCAGCAGCCGCCCGCCCAGCAGCCACCGGCGCCGCCGGCCTCGCAGAGCGAGGTGCGGGTCGTGATCAGTGGCGCGGGCGAAGGGCTGCCGCCGAAGCTCGCCGTCCCCGACTTCATCGCGCTCACGAACGACGCCGACACCGCGGCGGCGGCGCGGACGATCGGCCAAGTGCTGTGGGAAGACTTGAACTTCGAGCGCGAGTTCTACCTGATCGGGCGCGACACGTACAAGACCATCCCGCCGCCGCAGTCGATCGATCGCGTGGCGCTCGATCGGTGGCGCGAGCTTGGCGCCGACGGGGTGGTAGTCGGCAGCGTCCAGAAATCGGCCAGCGGCGTCGTGGTCCAGATGAAGCTGCTGCAGACCAGCAGCGGGCAGGCGGCGATGTCGCGGGAGTACACCGGCTCGTCGCTCGCCAACGCGCGGCTGTTTGCGCACACCATCGCCGACGAGATCCACATGAACCAGCGCAACCTGCGCGGCGTGGCCAGGACGAAGCTGGCCTTCACCTCCGACCGGGACGGTCAGCGGATGAAGGGCCCGGTCGGCGCGCGCGACATTTCGAACATCTACATCTCGGATTACGACGGCTTCAACCAGCGGCGGATCACGGTGACCAAGTCGCTGGACATCACCCCGGCATGGTCGCCCGACGGGCGTGCGCTGGCCTACACCAGCTACCGCCGCGGCTTCGCCGACATCTTCATCTCGTTCCTGTTCGAGGGGCGGCTGGAAAACCCGGCGGGCGGGTCGGACAAGGTCAACAACTACCTGCCGGCGTGGTCGCCGGACGGATTGAGGCTGGCGTTCATGTCGTCGCGCGATGGCAACCCGGAGATCTACGTGATGAACCGCGACGGCAGCGGGCTGCGGCGGCTGACCCACCACCCGAACGCCGACGTCACGCCGACCTGGTCGCCGACCGGCAACCAGCTGGCGTTCACTTCCGATCGCTCCGGGCAGCCGCAGATCTACATCATCAACGTGGACGGTACCGGGATGCAGCGCATCTCCGGGGACGTGTCGTACGCGGACCGGCCCACCTGGTCGCCGCCTCCCCTCAACGAGATCGCGTACACCGGCCGCTCGTCGGCGGCGGGATACGACATCTACATCTACGATTTCTCCCGCGGCTCCTCGGTGCGGATCACCGACGGCGTGGGCAGCAACGAGAGCCCGGCGTTTTCGCCGACCGGCCGGCATCTCGCGTTCATGTCCTCGCGCGCCGGCCGGTACCAGATTTTCACGATTGCGCGCGACGGCCGCGACGTCCGGCAGATCACGCGCGCCGGCGAGAACCGCTATCCGAACTGGTCGCAGCCGCCGGAGGCGCCGCGACAGCAGCGCGCCCAGGCGGCCGATGGCCCGGCGCGCAGTAAGTAGAAGAGACACGCAGATGCACACTCGAAGACTGACAGTCGCCATTGCCGTCGTGGCGGTGCTCGGGGCGCTTGGCGCGTGCGCCAAGAAGACGCCGCCGATCGCCCGGCCGGTGCCTCCCCCGCCCGCCGCCGACACCGGCGCCACGGCCACGCCGCCCACGCCGGTCGAAGAGCCGCAGCCGGTGCCGCCGGAGCCGACGCTCGCCGCCGACGACCTGGCGAGCAAGGACATCGACGACATCAACCGGAACTCGCCGTTCCAGCCGGTGTTCTTCGCCTACGACCAGTTCGACATCGACGGCGCGGGCCAGCAGGCGCTCCACGCCAACGCGGAAATCCTGCGCAAATACCCGAGCTGGATCATCACCCTCGAGGGGCACGCGGACGAGCGCGGCACCGCCGAGTACAATCTGGCGTTGGGGGAGCGGCGCGCGCTGGCCGCACGGAACTTCCTCGTCTCGCTCGGGATCCCGGCCGATCGGCTGCGGACCGTCAGCTACGGGAAGGAGTTCCCGTTCGACGCCGGCCACAACGAGGCGGCCTGGGCAAAGAACCGCCGCGCGCACTTCGTGGTGACGAGCAAGTAAGGCGGACACCATCGCACCGGCGGCCTGCGCGCCGGTTGGCGGGCCGGCGGTGCGGCTCCACGGTACGGTGGTCGCGCGGCGGTGGAGTCCCCCGCGCGCTGTTGAAGAAGAGGTTCAGATGCTTCGAGTCGCATGTGCGGCCGCAGTGGCGGCGTCGCTCGTGGGCGCATCGGCGCCCGCGTTTGCGGCGGCGGACAAGACGCACCAGCAGATCATGGCGGAGATCCGCATGCTGCAGGAGCAGCAGCAGCAGATCCAGAGCTTGCTCGGCAACCTCGCCGAGTCGCTGGCCGAATCGCTCAAGGCGCTGAACGCCAGGATGGACGAGCAGTCGACCGCCACCCGCAAGACGTTCGCCGACCAGCGGCTGCTCATCGAGAGTGTCTCGGAAACCACCCGCATCCTGCGCGAGAAGGCGGACGATACCAACGTGCGCCTGTCCGCGATGACCCAGGAGCTCGAGACCATCCGGCAGACCATGGGCTCGCAGGCGCAGGCCGCCGCCGTCCCTGGCCAGGAGCCGGGGACCACTGCGCCGCCGCCAGCCGGCCCGCCCGCCGGGGGGCTCGGCGCCGTCCCGCCCGGCGTCTCGGCGCAGCGCATGTACGACGAGGCGTTCAGCGACTACACGCGCGGCGACTACGACCTGGCAATCGAGGGCTTCCAGACCTACATCCGGATGTTCCCCCGCACCGATCGGACCGACGACGCGCAGCTGAAGATTGGCGATTCGCTGTACGCGGCCAAGCGCTACCCGGACGCGGTGGCGGCGTTCCAGAAGGTGATCAGCGACTACCCGCAGGCCGACACCGTTCCCGCTGCCTACTACAAGCTCGGGCTGACCTACGAGGCGCTGAAGCAGCCGGATCAGGCAAGGAAGGCATTCGAAACGGTGGTCAAGAGCCACCAAGGTTCGAACGAGGCAATCCTGGCCAGGCAGCGGCTCGACGTGTTGACCCGCGGAAAGCAGGACTGACCGCGGCCCGCTGGCGTTGGTGCGCCGTCGCCACGGGACGGCGCACCGCGCGCGACCCTACCCTGTCAGCTAGAACGGAATATCGTCGTCGGTCAGCTCGGTTGCGGGCTCGCCCGCGGACTCGTCGGTCGTCGCGGCTGGCGCGGCGGCGCGCGCGGCCGGCCGCCCTCCCCCGCCGCCCCCGAGGAGCACGACGCGATCGCAGCGTACCTTCGTGCTCTTGCGCTTCACGCCGTCCTTGTCCGTGTATTCATCGGTCTGCAGGCGCCCCTCGACGTACACCTGCTTGCCCTTGACGAGGTATTCCGAGAGCGACTCGGCCTGCTTGCCCCAGAGGTCGATGTTGTGCCACTCGGTGCGTTCCTGGCGCTGCCCGCCCTTGTCGTTCCACACCTCCGTCGTGGCGATGCTGAACTTGGCGACCGGGGAGCCACCGGGCGTGTAGCGGAGCTCCGCGTCACGACCGAGGTTGCCGACGAGTATCACCTTGTTGACGCTGCCCATCCGCGCTGATCCTTTCCATCCCTGTCTTCTTCGTCTTCTTTCAAGAGCGGCGCCATTGTGTGCTGCTGCAGGTTTCCGGTCAACTGCGTTTCTCTGCGGGTGCGACGACGAAGTTCCTGCGTACCGTCACCAGAGCCGGCATTGCAGCGCCTGCACCGTGCAAAGCACTGTGTACCGCCGCGCGCCCTCCCTACGTCGCGCGCCCGTAGCGATCCTCGAGCCGGACGACGTCGTGAAGCTCCGGCGTCGACACCTCGAAGATGTCGCAGTCTTCGATCGCGGTCATGCGGTGGATCGTGCCGGGCGTGATGTGCACCGCCTCGCCCGGCTTCATCTCGCGCTTCACCAGCGCGTCGCCTTCCTTGATCTCGAACAGCATGCGCCCCGACCAGAGGAAGATCGTCTCGTCCTTGTGGTTGTGGTACTGGAGGCTGAGGGCGTGCCCGGCCTCGACGTGGATCAGCTTTCCGACGTAGCGATCGGTCTTCGCCCAGTGCAGCTCGTATCCCCACGGCTTGTCGACTCGCGTCATGTGTGTGGCTTTCTGTTGGTGAATGCGTCCCTGCGCGCCGAGCCCCGCCCCGCGATTACTCCGCCTTCAACGCCTCCCCGGTCAGCGCCTCTTCCACCTCCGCCACCGTTTTCGCGCGCAGCGCGCGCCTGGCGGCGGCCGTGGCGTCGGCGGAGCGCAGGCGGCGCAGGGCGCGCCTGGCGAGCGGGATCGCGGTCGGCGCCATGCTGAACTCCGTCAGGCCGAGGCCGACGAGCAGCATGAGCAGCACCGGATCGGCAGCGATCTCCCCGCAGACGGCGACCGGGATGCCGCGGCGCCGCCCGGCGCGCGCGACGAGGCGCAGCGTCCGGATGATCGCGGGGTGGAACGGCTCGTAGAGCCGCGACACCCGGTCGTCGGTCCGGTCTACCGCCAGGCTGTACTGGATCAGGTCGTTGGTGCCGATGCTGAAGAAGTCGGCGTGCTCGGCGAGCAGGTCGGCGGTCAGCGCCGCCGACGGCACTTCGATCATCACGCCAATCGGCACGTCGCGCACCGGGCACCCGCGCGTGCGCAGCGCGTCGGCGGCGCGCCCCACCGCGGCCCGCGCCGCCCTCAGCTCCTCGACGCCCGAGACGAACGGGAACATGATCCGCAGCTGGCCGTGCACCGATGCGCGCAGCAGCGCGCGCAGCTGCGCGTCGAAAATCTCCTCCAGCGTCAGGCTGAGACGGACGCCGCGAAGTCCGAGCGGCGCGCGCGCGCCGTCGACCGCCGCCTGTTCGATGCGCAGCTGCGGCTCGCTGACGTCGAACGTGCGGATGGTGACCCGGCCTGGCGCCATGTCCTCGACCAGCTGGCGGTAGGCCCGGTACTGCGCCTCCTCGCCGAGCGCCGCCTGCCCCGCCTCGGCGAGCAGGAACTCGGATCGAAACAGCCCCACCCCCTCCGCACCGTGCTCGCGCACCTGCGCGACGTCGCCGGGCGCCTGGATGTTCGCCTCGATGCGGACGCTCACACCGTCGGCCGTCACCGCCGGACCGCGGCGGAACTCCTCCAGCGCCTGCTCCCACGCCGCCTGCTGCGCCTGGCGCGCGAGCACGCTGCGCAGCGTCTCGGCGTCGGGCGCGACGTGGACCTCGCCGGAGCTGCCGTCGACGGCCACGGTCGCGCCCGGTGAGATGATCGAGCTGGCCGACGGCAGCGCGGCGACGGCGGGAATCCGCATCGACCGCGCCAGGATGGCGCTGTGGTGTGTCCAGCTGCCGGTATCGGTGACGATCGCCGCCAGCTGCCGCCAGTCGAGCTGCGCGATGGTCGACGGGGTGATCTCGTCACCGACCAGCACCAGCGGGTCTTCGAGCCCCTTGAGCCGCTCCAGCGGATCCTCGGTGGCGCGCAGGTTCATGCACAGCCGCCCGACCACGTCGGCGACGTCTCCCTTGCGCTCGCGCAGATAGGCGTCATCGGCCTGGTCGAAGAGCGCGGAGATCTGCTCGAGGACGCGCTGCAGCGCCGACTCGGCGTTCAGCCGCTCGACGCGGATGATCTCGCGCGCGCGGTCCACGAGCATGGTGTCGTCGAGCATCAGCAGCTGGGCGTCGAACAGGTAGGCGTGCTCGCCGCCGGTGCCGCCCACGATGCGGCTCTTGATGTGCTCGATCTGCTCACGCGCGCGCGCGCGCGCCTCGTCCAGCCGCTGCAGCTCGCGCGGCACGAGCGCTTCCGGGACGAGGTAGCGGACATCGCGCGACCCGCGCTTGAGCACGAGCGCCTTGCCGACGCCGATGCCCGGGGAGACTCCCAGTCCGTTCAGGCGCACGGTCCCTCGTCGAATCCGCGCCCGACCAGCGCGCACAAGGCGGCTATCGCTTCCGCCTCGTCCACGCCGTCGGCGCTGATGGTGATGACGCTGCCCTGCGCCGCCGACAGCAGCAGCAGCCCCATGACGCTCTTGCCGTCCATCTCGCGTCTGCCGCGCGCCACCCGCACCCGGCAGCGGAACGCGCTCGCCGCGTGGACGAACCGCGCCGCCGCCCGCGCGTGCAGGCCGAGGGGATTGACGATCGTCGCCTGGCAGGAGATCATGCCTTCTCGCCGCGCAGCAGGTCGGACGCCACCCAGATCGCGTTCCGGCCGTGCTCGCGCATCTCCCTCGCCAGCGTCAGCAGGTCGGTTTCCTTCGGCGGGCGCGCCAGCTTGATCAGCATCGGCAGATTCACGCCGGTGATCACCTCCACGTGCTCGCTGACATAGGTCACGCCCAGGTTCGCCGGCGTGCCACCGAACATGTCGGTCAGCACCAGCACTCCGGCGGGATCCTCCTCGGTACCGCCCGCCGAGCCACGCACGCGCTCGATCGCCCGCCCGATCTCCTCCCGCGCGTGGTCGACGTCGTCGTGCCAGCCAATCGACACGGCGGCAAACTGCGGCAGATCCCCCACGATCATCTCCGCAGAATTCACCAGCTCAGTCGCGAGCTGCCCGTGTGTGACGACGACGACGCCGAGCTTCATGACCGACCCACCTGCCTGCGCCTTCCCCTTTGCTCCTTACCCCTTGCCCCTCTCTTTACCCTTCAGGGTACGGCTTCAGTCGATCGCGATGTCCCTGTGCTTGACCCTTACCTGCACGCCGGGCAGTCCGCTCAGTCCCTTGCGCAGCGCTTCCGCGATCGCCACCGATCGGTGCCGGCCGCCGGTGCAGCCGATCCCGATTGTCAGGTACGCCTTTCCCTCCTGCACGTACTGCGGGATCAGGAAGCGAAGGAAACTCAGCGTGTGGTCGAGAAACTCCTGCGTGCCCTTCGCCTGGTCGAGATAGCGGACGACCTTGGCGTCGCGTCCGGTGAAGGGTCGCAGCGCCGGGACGAAATGCGGGTTCGGCAGGAAGCGCACGTCGAAGAGCAAGTCCGAGTCGACCGGGATTCCGCGCTTGAAGCCGAAGCTGAGGATGGTCACGACCAGCTGCGAGCCGGGCGCGCGGCCGCTGGCCACGCCGGTGAACGTCTGCCGGAGATCGTGGACCGTCATCCCCGACGTGTCGACGATGTGGTCCGCCATCCTGCGGATGGCGCGCATCGCCTCGAGCTCCTCGCGAATGCCTTCGACTGCGGACCGGTCCGGTGCCAGCGGGTGCGGGCGGCGTGTCTCGCTGAAGCGGCGGACCAGGGCCGTTTCCGTCGCTTCCAGGAAGATCAGCACCGGGTTCAGGTTTCGCATCGCCTTGAGCTTCCGGTAGACGCCCGGGAACTGGGTGAGCATGCGGCCCTCGCGGACGTCCACCACCACCGCCGCCCGGGAGATCTCGGAGCCGGCGCGCAGCGTCAGCTCGGCGAGCATCGGCAGCAGCGCCACCGGCAGGTTGTCCACGCAGAAGTAGCCGAGATCCTCGAGGGCGCGGATCGCCTGCGATTTGCCCGACCCGGACAGGCCGGTGAGCACGACGAAACGCGAGCGCACCGCCGTGCGCGCGGCGCGCCTGGCGACCTGTCGGCGGTCGCGCATCAGAAATCCTCCCCGTGATCGGCCTCGGCATCGGCCGGCCTCCCGCCCGGGCCGAGGCGTTCGCGCAGCCGGTCGGCGAGGCGGCGCGCCGCGTGGTGGCCGCGGCTGCGCAGCAACTGGTTGCGCGCCGCCACCTCCACGAGCATGGCGACGTTGCGGCCCGGCGCCACCGGCATCCGGATCATCGGTACGCGGACCCCGAGCGTCTCGTAGTACTCCTCGTCGAGCCCGAGCCGGTCGTACTCGCGGCCCGGCTCCCAGCGTTCCAGCTGGACGACGAGCTCCACCCGCTTGGAGGTGCGCGTCGAGGCGACGCCGAACATGTCCTGCACGTTGATCAGCCCCAGGCCGCGGATCTCCATGTGGTGCCGCGTCAGTTCGGGACAGGTGCCGATCAGGAAGGACTGCGCGCGGCACCGCAATTCCACCGCGTCGTCGGCGACGAGGCGATGGCCGCGGACGACGAGGTCGAGGGCGCACTCGCTCTTGCCGATCCCGCTCTCGCCGATGACGAGGACCCCGAGGCCGAGGATGTCCATCAGCACGCCGTGGACGACGCCGCGTGCCGCCAGGTGGGTATCGAGCAGCGTCGAGAGCCTGGCCATGGTCTCGGCCGTCGCCGCCCGCGTCCGCAGCAGCGGCACGCCGGCGCGGTCGGCCTCGGCGATGACCTCGGGCGGCGGCAGGTGGCCGTCGGTCACGATCAGGCATGGCAGATCGCGGGCGAAGACCCGGCGCATCACGGCGGCGCGCGTGTCGCCGTCCAGAGTGTCGAGGTAGCGGACCTCGCTCTCGCCGAAGACGAGGATCCGGCCGCTGCGCAGGTAGGCGTCGAAGCCGGAGAGCGCCAGACCGGTCTTCTGGGTGTGGGGGATGGTGATCAGCCGCTGGAGTCCGTCGCCGCCGCTGAGGATCTCGAGATCGAGCGCGCGCGACTCGGCGAGGTCGCGCAGAACGGTTGCCACCGTCACGCCCGGCGGCTGCGCTGTCTCGGTCATGCGGCGATGGCGGTCCGGGGCGAGGGTGCGCCGAGGGGTGCGGAGGCATGCCGGGCGGTGCGGGTACCGGACGGTGCGACGACTCGCACCTCAGCGCCCCAGCACCCGGTCAACGCCCTGAGCACTCTGGCCGCACCCCGAGCGCCCCTACTCGGGTTCGATGAGGCCGAAATTACCGTCCCTGCGGCGATACATGATACTCACGCCGTCGGTGTCGGCGTTGCGGAACACCAGGAACGTCTCGGGCCCGGCCTCCACGCGCAGCGCGGCGTCCTCGATCGACATCGGCTTCACCGCGTAGCGGGTGGCGCGAATCACCCGCGGCGCCAGCGCCGGCTCCGCAGCCGCGCCGGCGGGGGCGGGCGCCGACACCGCGCGGCGTCCCGCCGCGCCGCGCTTCCGTCCGTTCCACTTGCCCTTCAGCCGGTGCGCCTGCTGCTCGATCTTCTCCGCGGCCTGGCGCATCGAGACCTGCCAGGCGTTGCCCTCGCCGGTGCCCCGCATCGTGTGATCGCCGCGGGCGTGGATGATGATCTCGGCGAGGTGGCGGTACTTCTCCTTGGTCAGGATGACCTGGGCCGACACGGCGGCGTCGTTGAGCACGCGCGCCAGCCGCGCCAGCCGCCGGTCGATCAGCTGCCTGAGCGGTGCCGTCACCTCCACGTGACGGCCGGTGATTTCGAGTCGCATGATGGGATCCGCTAGAACAGGACCTTCCTCTGGTTCGAGGTCGGGATCTTCAGCTCCTCGCGGTACTTGGCAATGGTGCGCCGCGCGAGCATGAGCCCTTCCTTCTGCAGGATGCTCACGATCTTGGAGTCGCTGAGCGGCTTTCTCGGGTCTTCGTTCTCGATGATCTTGCGGATGCGCTGTTTGATCGTGACCGACGACACGCTGTCGCCGTACGAGCTGCTGATGCCGCTGTGGAAGAAGAACTTCATCTCGAACACGCCCTGCGGCGTGTGCATGTACTTGTTGTTCACCACGCGGCTGACCGTCGATTCGTGCATGCCGATGTCGTTGGCGACGTCGCGCAGGACGAGCGGGCGCAGGTGCTCGATGCCGTGGTCGAGGAACTCCCGCTGGAAGTTGATGATGCTGGTGGCCACCTTGTGAATGGTCTTCTGGCGCTGGTCGACCGACTTGATCAGCCACAGCGCCGAGCGGAACTTGTCCTTCACGTAGGCCCGGGTCTCGTCGTTCGACTCGCCGCCGCTTTTGTCGAGCAGGCGCCGGTAGACCGGGCTGATGCGCAGCTGCGGCAGCCCCTCCTCGTTGAGCGCCGCGACGTACTGGTCCTCCACTTTCACCACGTAGACGTCGGGAATCACGTACTGCGACTGCGACGGGTTGTAGCGGCTGCCCGGCTTCGGATCGAGGTTGCGGATGATCTCGATGTGCGGCTTCAGCTCGTCGATGGTCATTGCCAGCTTGCGCGCGATCTCGGGGACCTGGTGATTCTGCAGCAGCCGCAGGTGCTCGGTGACGATCTTCTCGGTCGGCGTGCCCTCGAGGTGGAGGTGTTTCAACTGCAGCCAGAGGCACTCCTGCAGATCGCGCGCCGCCACCCCGATCGGATCGAAGGTCTGCACGTGCTGCAGGGCACGCTCCACCTCCGCCACCGGCCAGTCCGCCATCGCCGCGATCTCCTCGACCGAGGCGACGAGATACCCGTCGTCGTCGAGATTCCCGATGATCGCCGCGCCGATCTCCCGCAACTTCTCGTCCTCGGTCTGCAGCGACAGCTGCCACTGCAGGTGATCGGCGAGCGAGCCGGCGCTCGAAAGCGTGTTCTCGATCGGCGGCAGCTCCTTCACTTCCTGTGGCGCCCGCGAGCGATACCCGTCGTCCAGGTAGTCGCCGAAGAAGTACTCATAGTCGGCGTCGTCCCAGGTGTCGGGCTTCTCGGGGGTGGGCTGTTCGGCGGCCTTGTCGGTCTGCTGCGGCTCGGCGGGCTGGAGCTCCTCGGTAGGAACCTCCTCGAGCAGCGGGTTCTCGACCATTTCCTGATTCAGCAGGTCCGCCAGCTCGAGTGTGGACATCGGCAACAGCTTGATCGCCTGCTGCAGGGACGGTGTCAGGATGAGCTTTTGAACGAGCTTGGTGTGCAGCTTCTGCTGGATCGCCATCGGTCAGTCCGGCCACGAGCCGGCTCTTCCAATCTTAGTCCAATCGGAAGTCGGCGCCGAGGTAAATCCGTTTCACGTCCTCGTCGGCGGCGAGGCTGTCCGGAGTTCCGCTCCGGAAAATCACGCCGTCGTGCACGATGTAGGCCCGGTCGGTGATCCGCAGCGTCTCGCGGACGTTGTGGTCCGTGATCAGGACGCCGATGCCGCGGGCCTTGAGGTGGAAGATGATTTTCTGGATGTCGGTCACGGCGATCGGGTCGATGCCGGCGAACGGCTCGTCGAGCAGCATGAAGAGCGGCGAGATCACCAGGGCGCGCGTGATCTCGACGCGCCGCCGCTCACCGCCCGAGAGGGTGTAGGCGGGCGCCTTGGCGAGCGGCGTGAGGCCGAGCTCGGCCAGCAGCTCGCGCAGCCGCGCGCGCCGCGCCGAGCCGTTGAGATCGAGCGTTTCGAGGATGGCGCTGATGTTCTGCTCGACGGTGAGGCCGCGAAAGATCGACGGTTCCTGGGGGAGATAACCGATGCCCTTGCGCGCCCGGACGTACATCGGGTCGTCGGTGACGTCCGCCCCGTCGAGGAGCACGCGGCCCGATTCCGGCGCGGTCAGCCCGACGACCATCGAGAAGGTCGTGGTCTTGCCGGCGCCGTTCGGTCCCAGCAGGCCCACCACTTCTCCCGAGACAATCTCCAGGTTGACCCCGCGGACCACCGTCCGGCCGCCGTACGACTTGGTCAGCTCGCGCGTCTCCAGCGTCGCCATTCAGAACAGCCGTTTTCCGGTGCACGGCTGCGAGCGCGTGTTCGCATCCGTCCCTTCCGCCCTCATGCTCCCCGTCCTGCGGTCGTAGACGGCGCGCATGGCGAGCATCTCGTTGCACTTCGGCTGCTCTTCGATGATCAGCACTGGCGGCCCGGTGACGATGTAGGTGTCGTCGGCCGCCGTGTAGACCAGCTTCGACCCCTGCACCAGCCGCACGCCCTCCTTGAGTGTCACCCTGTCGAACGCCTCCGCCTTGTCCAGCTCGCTGACCTTCTCCTTGAGGTGGAGGACGATCCGCTCGGCGGTCACGATGCCCTGCGGCCCCTCGAGGTAGGCGCTCGTCGTGTAGGTCGCCAGGCGTGCCGCGTCGTTGTACTCGAAGGTCTCGCCGCGGCCGGTCTGCGGTACGCGTTTGCGCTCGCCGGTCTTCGAGTCCACGTGCTCGACGATCATCCGCGTCTCCACCTTCTCACGCGCGACGAGGTTGCCGTTGCGATCGTCCAGGACGATCACCCCGGCCCGGATCGAGGTGTCATTGCCCTGCCACAGGCGGGCGCTGCCCGTGTAGCTGGCGGTCGACGCCGCACCATCGTAGTCGAGCCGGTTCGCCGTCACGCTGACCGTCTCGCTGTCGTTGAGCAGCGACGGCAGCTTCGTCGCTTCGCTGCCGGCCGGCGGCTTCTTCTGCGGTTGCATGGAGCTGCGCACGTCGGTGTCCGCCTTCAGCTTCCGTCCGGAGACCGTGAACTCGATCGTGCGCGCCCGCACCTCGATCTTGCTGTCCGATACCATCGGCGCCGGCGGGCCCGGATCCTCCGACGGCGAGAGATCGATGCGATCGGCATCCACCTGGTAGACGGCATGCGGCGCCTCGGCGGACGACTGGCCATCGCTGAACCGGAAGTTGCCGCGGAAGTCCGCCTGCTCGATTGCGCCGAAGCCCGGCTTCGTCCGGGCGACCAGCCGCAGCGACCGCGCGGTGCGGTCGAGGGCGGCGGCCTTGCCGCGCGCCGGGCGGGTTTCGCGGAACACCACGTTCCCCGCGAAGGTGGCCTCCTGCAGCCCGCCGGCGGGCGTACCGGCCGCCACCAGCGTGTCCGAGGTGATCCGCCGCGCCGGCAGGTCCCCTTCCGCCGGAAGATCGACCTGCACGCGTTCGTTCGCGGTGAGGTTGGTGACCGTGGTCCCGTCCGGCGCCAGCGCGATGTCGATGTTGCGGCCGTCCACGCGCCGGCCCGCGGCCCCGGGCGAGCCGGCGAGCTGCACCTGCGCGTTCTCGACCAGGCGGGCGAACTGCAGCGCCTTGCCGTCCTCGGCATACGTGAGGTCGATCTCGCTGGCGGCCATGGACTGCGGGCCGCCGCCGCCGCCGTCGATGCGGCTGTTGCCGCGTAGTTCCAGCCTCTGGACGCGCTTGTCGTCCTCGCTGAGACGGATCGTGATCTCGTCGCCGCGGATCGTGCGGCCCTCGGTGACGATGCGGGCCTCGCCGAGCAGCCGCGCGTAATGCTCCGCCCGCGCCAGACCCGCGGATTTTGCATCGGCCTCCATCGCGCCGGCCCCCGTCTCGTCTGGGGCGACGGTCACGTGCGAGCTCGCGAGCACCCAGAGCACTTCCCGCTCGGTGTCGTAAGTCGCGCCGATGCCGCGTCCCTTCAGCCGGCCCTTGGCGAATTCCACCGGACCGGGAATCGTGACGACGCCGTCGCTGTTCTGGTAGGTCGCCTCGGCGGCGGATATCTCGAGGCCGTCGGCGGTCGTGAGCCGCACGTCGTTGACGAAGCGGCCGGTCTTGATGCCGCGCTCGCCTTCCTTCAGCGGCATGACCTCGGCGGTCTCCGACCGAATGACGAAGCGGCGTCCGTTGCGCTCGGAGTCGACGCGGACGCCGCCGCCGAACTCGTTGCGGCCGTCCGGGAACGTCGAATGGGTTCCGGCGACGAGCGCGAAGGACGTGCGGCCCGCCTCGGCGGATTTGAAGGTCACGCGGCCCGCTTCGGAGACGCTGTCGGCGTGCTCGCGGCGGATCTCGGCCTGTACCGGCGGCTGCTGCTTGCCGCGTCGCAGCGCCAGCGCGACGACAACCGCAAACGCCACGACGAGCACCGCTATCGCGATCCGGGCAGGTCTTTGCCAGCGCATGAAGAAAGTCAGAAGTAGAGAAGTCAGAACGAAGAACACCGAAGGCGGTCCGAACCGGTCACCACCGGTACGGAGATGCAGCCTGACCGTGTCCTACTTCTGACTTCGTATTCTGGCTTTCTATTGTACGTCGCTGAGCGCCTTGACGTCGGCGACGCTCAGCTCGACGAAGGTCTCGCCCTGGTATTCATTGCGTTCGAGCGAAAAGGCGAGGCTGAGGGCGGCGCGGTGCTGCTCGAGGAACCCGGCGAGGTCGGCGGCGCGCCACGCGATCGCCCGGAAGCGGCGGCCGTCCTGGCAGAACGTCATCTTCAGGTGGCGCTCCTTGAGGACACGCGGGCCGTCCACGATTTCCACCGGCGTCGCGCAGAACACCGGCCGGGGGTTGGCAAGGCCGAACGGTGCCATCTGATCGAGGGCGGTCAACAGCTCGAAGTCGACCGCCTTAAGCTTCAGCGGCCCGTCGATGCGCAGCCGCGGGCGCAGCTGGTCCGGCTCGAGCATCTCGTCGGCGTAGGCGTTGACGCGGGAGCGAAACTCCGCCACCCGCGCCGCCTCGATCGTCAGGCCCGCCGCCTGCCGGTGGCCGCCGTAGCGGATGAAGAGATCCCCACAGCACTCGAGAGCGGCCAGCATGTCGAAGTCCGGGATGCTGCGGCAGGATCCGTGCGCGATCTCCCCATCGATCGAGAGGACGATCGCCGGCTTGTGGTAGGTGTCCACCAGCTTGGACGCTGCAATGCCGATGACGCCGCGGTGCCAGCCCTCGCCGCCGACCACGAGGACGTTGTGGGCGCCCACGGCAGGGTCGGACTCGATCGCCTTCCGCGCGTAGGCGACGAGATCCGCCTCCTCACGCTGGCGCCGCAGGTTCTCGTCGTTGAGCTGCTGCGCCAGGGCCCGCGCCTCCTCGCCCATCGCCTCGTCGGTGGCCAGGAGCAGCCGGGTGGCGATGTCGGGCGTGCTCATGCGGCCGGCGGCGTTGACGCGCGGCGCCAGCATGAAGGCGACCTGGTAGCTGTCGATCGTCCGGCCGTGGAGCCCGGCCGCCTCGAGCAGCGACCGCAGCCCGATGGTGTGCGGGCCGCTGGTCAGGGAGGCGAGGCCGAGGCGCGCGATGACGCGGTTCTCGCCGACGAGCGGCACGACGTCGGCCAGCGTGCCGATCGCGGCGACCTTCACGAAGGCCGGCAGCCACTTCTCCCGTCCGGCGCGCTGGCAGAGCGCCTGAACGAGTTTGAGCGCGACCCCGACACCTGCCAGGTGCTTGTCCGGGTAGCTGCAGTCGTGGCGCTTCGGGTTGATGACCGCGAGCGCCGCCGGCAGCTCGCCCTCGGGTTCGTGGTGGTCGGTGATGATGAGGTCGACGCCGAGCTCACGCGCCCGGCGGGCGGCCTCGGCACTGCGGATCCCGCAGTCGACCGATACGATCAGGTGCACGCCGTCCGCGTGCAGCCGTTCGATCGCCGCCGCCTGTAGCCCGTAGCCGTCGCGCAGGCGCTCGGGGATGAAATGCAGCACGTCGCCGCCCAGCATCTCCAGCGCCCGGCGCAGGATCACGGTCGAGGTGATGCCGTCCACGTCGTAGTCGCCGTGGATGGCGATGCGCTCACTGCGCGCGAGCGCCTCTTCCAGGCGCGCGATCGCCCGGTCCATATCGGCGAGCCTGAACGGATCGTGCAGATGGTCCAGGCGCGGCGCCAGGAACCGGCCGGCCTGCTCGGGGTCTGCCAGGCCGCGCAGGCAGAGCAGCCGCGCGATCGTCGGGTGCAGGCCGAGCGCGGCGGCCAGCGTCGCGGTCTCCGCGTCGTTGCAGGGGAGGTGCTGCCACAACAGGGGCGTCATTCCTGGCGCGCGGCGTTGCCGTCGACGAACGCCGATCCCTCCTCTCCCATCCGGCGGAACTTCTCGTAACGCGCGTCGAGGCGCGCGGCGATGCTCGGCGCGGCGGCGTCGGGGAGCGCCTGGTCGATCGCCTGGTCGACCAGCGCCGTGGCGGCATCGAGGTCGTTGTGCGCGCCGCCCGCCGGCTCCGGAATGATGGTGTCAATCAGGCCGAGGGCGAGCAGGTCCGGGGCGGTGAGCTTCAGCGCTTCCGCCGCCTCGACCTTGCGGTTGGCGTCGCGCCAGAGGATCGCCGCGCAGCCTTCCGGCGGGATCACGCTGTACACGGCGAACTCCTGCATGAGCACCCGGTCCCCGATGGCGATGCCGAGCGCGCCGCCGCTCCCTCCCTCCCCGCAGACGACGACGATAATCGGGACCTCGAGCATCATCATCTCGCGGAGGTTGTAGGCGATGGCCTCGGCCACGCCGCGCTCCTCCGACTCGACCCCGGGGTAGGCCGCCGGCGTGTCGATGAACACGATGATCGGCCGGCTGAACTTGTGCGCGAGCTGCATCACCCGCAGCGCCTTGCGGTAGCCTTCCGGACGGGCGTAGCCGAAATTCCGGTAGATCTTCTGCTTGGTGTCGCGGCCCTTCTGGTGGCCGACGACGCCGACCGGCTGCCCCTTGTAGTCGGCGAACCCGCAGACGATGGCGGTGTCGTCGGCGAAGCGGCGGTCGCCGTGCAGCTCGTCCCAGCCGGTGAACAGGCGCTCGACGTAGTCGAGCGTGTTCGGCCGGTTAGGGTGGCGCGCCACCAGCACGCGCTGCCAGGGCGTGAGGTTCGCGTAGATCTCCGCCCGGATTTCCTCGGCGCGCTGCCGCAGGCTCTCGATCGATCGTTCCCGCTCCGGCGTGCGAGGCAGCATGCCCAGCGCCTCGATTTCCTTCAGCAGGACGCCGATCGGTTCCTCGAACTCGAGCAGGTCAGGTGGCATGGGTGACACGCTTTCATCGAAGCTCCACAGATCCTGCGCCACACAGCTGCTCCACTTCCGTGACCAGGCGTTCGGAGGGCCGGACGCGCTGTGCGACGTCGGCGCGCACGCGCAGCGCGCGCTGCCCCTGCACGTCCAGCTCCAACGACACCTTCCGGTCGCCGCGATGGCGCGCGAGCAGCTCCGCCAGCGCCTGCATGGTGCGGCGCGCCTGCGAGCGGCCGGACAGGTGGATGACCACCTCTCGGGTGGTGCGCTCGGTCAGGGCGGCGATCGGCAGCAGCTCCGTCGCCACGATCCGCGCGGACTCGTCGTCCTTCTCGAACTTGCCGCGGACGAGCAGCATCGCGTCAGCCTCGATCAGCGACGCGTGCTTGCCGAACGTCTCCGGGAACACCACCACCTCGACGCTCCCGGCCACGTCGTCCAGCATGAACACCGCCATGCGGTCGCCCTTGCGCGTCTTCAACGGCCGGAGCCCGGAAACGATGCCGCCGGTCCAGACGTCCCCTTCGGGGGCGGTCAGTTCGGCGATGCGCTGTGCGCCGAACGCCTTCAATTCGTGCGCGAAGCGCTCGAGCGGGTGGCCGCTCATGTAGAAGCCCAGCGCTTCCTTCTCGCCGGCCAGTTGCTGCGCCTCGGTCCACGGAGGCGCCTCGGGGAGCGAAACCGGGTGGCCGCCGGCGGCATCGGTCTCGGCGCCGCCGAACAGCTGCGACTGGCCCTTGTCGCGATCGCGCTGGAGGCGCGCGCCGTGCTCGAGCGCCTTGTCGCCGGCCGCGAACAGCCGAGCCCGGCGCGCCGCAACGCTCCCGCCGCCGGCCGCAAACGAATCCAGCGCGCCCGCCTTGACCAGGCTCTCGAGGACCCGCTTGTTGACCAGACGGAGGTCGGCGTGCTCGCACAGCGTATGCAACGCGTCGAGGCGCCCCCAGTCGCGGCGCACCTGGAGTATCGATTGCACGGCGCCTTCGCCGACGTTCCTGACTGCGCAGAGACCGAACCGCACCGCGCCGTCGACAACGGTGAACCGCAGCTCGCTGTCGTTGACGTCCGGCGGCAGGATGCAGAGGCCGAGGTCGCGGCACTCCCCCAGGTACGTCGCGAGCTTGTCGGTATTGGCTGCCTCGATGGTGAGGAGCGCCGCCATGAAGTGCGCCGGGTAGTTCGCCTTCAGGTACGCGGTCTGGTAGGCGATCCACGCGTAGGTCGTCGAGTGCGACTTGTTGAAGCCGTACCCGGCGAAGTACTCCATCAGGTCGAAGATCTTCGCGGCCTTCTTCTCGCTGATGCCGTTCCGCTTTGCGCCCTCCATGAACGCGGCGCGCTGCTTGGCCATGACGGCCGGGTCTTTCTTGCCCATCGCCTTGCGCAGCACGTCCGACTGCCCCATCGTGAAGCCGGCCAGGACCGCAGCGATGCGCATGACCTGTTCCTGGTAGGCGATGACCCCGTAGGTGTCGGCCAGGATGGGCTGCAGCTGCGGCAGCTCGTAGGCGACCTCGGTCCTGCCCTGCTTGCGGGCGATGAAGTCGTCCACCATGCCGCTCTTGAGCGGTCCCGGGCGGTAGAGGGCGTTGAGCGCAATCAGGTCGTCGAGCCGCTCCGGCTTGGCCTTGCGCAGCAGCTCGCGCATGCCGGAGCTCTCGAACTGGAACACGCCGTAGGTGTGGCCCTCGCAGAACAGCCGGTAGGTCTTCTCGTCGTCGAGCGGGATGGCGTCGATGTCCAGATCGATGCCCTCGGTGCGCTTGATCTCGTCGAGGGCGTCGCGGATCAGCGTCAGCGTGCTGAGCCCGAGGAAGTCCATCTTCAGCAAACCGACGCGCTCGATCTCCTTCATCGCCCACTGCGTGACGATCTCGTCCTTCTGGCTCTTGTAGAGCGGGACGAACTCGGTGAGCGGCTGCGGCGCGATCACCACGCCGGCGGCGTGGACCGAGGCGTGGCGGGTCATGCCCTCGAGCCGCCGGGCGATTGCCAGCAGCTCCTTCACGCGCTCGTCCTTCTGCTCCATCTCCTTGAGCGCCGGGCTCTCTTCGAGCGCCTTGGCCAGCGTCATGTCCAGCGCCGGCGGGACGGCCTTGGCGACGCGGTCGGCGTCGGCGTAGGGGAAGTCCATCACGCGCGCGACGTCGCGCACGACCGCCCGCGCCTTCATCGTCCCGAAGGTGATGATCTGAGCGACGTTCTCGCGGCCGTACCGGTGGGTGACGTACTCGATGACCTCGCCGCGGCGCCGCTCGCAGAAGTCGATGTCGATGTCGGGCAGCGAGACGCGCTCGGGGTTGAGGAACCGCTCGAAGATGAGGTCGTACTCGATTGGATCGACGTCGGTGATACGCAGGCAGTAGGCGACGAGGCTGCCGGCAGCCGAGCCGCGGCCGGGGCCGACCGGGATGTGGCGCTCGCGTGCGTAGCGGATGAAGTCCCAGACGATCAGGAAGTACCCCGGGTACTTCATCCGCTTGATCATCTCGATCTCGTAGTCGAGCCGCCGCGCGTACTCGTCGATCGTGTGCGTGAGGAGTCCCCGTGCCGCCAGGTCCCTGAGCCGCGGCAGCCGCAGCTGAAAGCCTTCCCGCACCACGTGCTCGAAGTAGTCGTCCAGCGTGAAGCCAGCGGGGACCTCGAAATTCGGCAGGTGGTTGACCGTTCCCGACAGGTCGACGGCGCAGCGCTCCGCGATGCGGACGGTGTTGGCGAGCGCCTCCGGGACCTCGGCGAAGATCGCCGCCATCTCCTCCGGCGTCTTCAGGTAGAACTGGTCGCCGTGGTAGCGCAGGCGCTCGGCGTCGGTGACGGTCTTGCCGGTCCCGATGCAGAGCAGGATGTCGTGCGGCCTGTGGTCGGAGTTCTGCAGGTAGTGGACGTCGTTCGTGCAGACGAGCGGCAGCCCCAGGTCGCGGGCGATGGGCAGCAGACCGGCGTTGACCGCCTTCTGCTCCTCGATGCCCTGATACTGCATCTCGAGGAAGAAGTTGCCGGGGCCGAGGATGTCGCGGTACGTCGCGGCGGCGTGCACCGCCTTCTGCACCTGCTCGGTGCGGATGCCGGTGGCGACCTCGCCCTTGAGGCAGCTGCTCAGGCCGATGAGCCCCCTCGCGTGCGGCGCGAGCAGGTCCTTGTCGATGCGCGGTTTGTAATAGAAACCCTCCGTGTAGCCGGCCGAGACGAGTTTGATCAGGTTGTGATAGCCCTCGAGCGTCTCGGCGAGGAGCACCAGGTGGTTGGCGGTCTCCCCCGGCGTGCCGCTCCGGGTCCGCCGATCGCCGGGCGCGACGTACACCTCGCACCCCAGGATGGGGTTGATGCCCCGTTTTCGCGCCTGGTCGTGAAAGAGGATGGCCGAGAACATGTTGCCGTGCTCGGTGATGGCGAGCGCCGGCATCTGCAGCTGCACCGCGCGATCCATGAGCTCGTCGATCCGGCACGCGCCGTCGAGGAGGGAGTACTCCGAATGGAGGTGCAGATGAACGAAATCAGCCATGGTGGATTGCTGATTGTGGATTGTGGATTGAATTGCTGATTGTTGATGGTGGATTGCCCGACGGAGCGGCGATCGCGGAGCGCACCAATCCACAGCCCGCAATCCTCGATTCAATCCCCAATCCGCAATGCTCTTATTCCCACTCTATCGTCGAGGGTGGCTTCGAGCTGATGTCGAAGACCACGCGATTGATCCCCACGACCTCGTTGACGATGCGCGAGGAGATGGTCGCGAGCAAATCGTGCGGCAGGCGGGCCCAGTCGGCGGTCATCCCGTCCTTGCTCTCCACGGCGCGAATCGCGACCGTGTACTCGTAGGTGCGCGCATCGCCCATGACGCCGACACTCTGCACCGGCAGCAGCACCGCGAACGACTGCCACAGACGCCGGTACCACCCCGCGCGCTTGACCTCCTCGGCGACGATGTGGTCCGCGCGGCGCACGAGGTGCAGCCGTGACGCCGTGACTTCGCCGAGGATCCGCACCGCGAGGCCGGGGCCGGGAAACGGCTGACGCCACACGAACTCGTCGTCGAGCCCGAGCTCCTTGCCCACCAGCCGCACCTCGTCCTTGAACAGCAGCCGCAGCGGCTCCACCAGCGTGAAGGGCATGTGCTCCGGCAGCCCGCCGACGGTGTGGGGGCTCTTGATCACGTGCGACGGGCCGACCACCGACACGCTTTCGATCACGTCCGGGTAGAGCGTGCCCTGCGCCAGGAAATCGAACGATCCGAGCCGCGCCGCTTCGGCCGCGAAGACCTCGATGAAGGTCCCGCCGATGACCTTGCGCTTCTGTTCCGGGTCGGTGACCCCGACGAGCCGTTCGAGGAACACCGACGCGGCGTCCACGAAGACCAGCGGCAGGTGCAGCCGTTCGAACCGCCGGCGGACCTGGTCGGCCTCGTCCTGCCGCATCACGCCGTTGTCGACGAAGATGCAGGTCAGGTGATCCCCGATCGCGCGGTGGACGAGCATCGCTGCCACCGTCGAATCGACACCGCCGCTCAGCCCGCAGACGGCGTGCCCCGGTCCGACCTGCGCGCGGATCTTCGCGGTCGCCTCCTGGACGAACGAGGCCATCGTCCAGTCGCCGGTACAGCCGCACACCCCGTAGGCGAAGTTGCGCAGGATGTCGATGCCGTGGTCGGTGTGCGCGACCTCGGGATGGAACAGCAGCGCGTACATGCGCCGCTCCTCCGAGGCCATCGCCGCCACCGGTGCGTTGGCGCTCGTCGCGGTGATGCGAAACCCGGCGGGAGGCGCCTTGACGAAATCGCCGTGGCTGGCCCAGACGCGCAGGTCCGAAGGCACGCCGCCGAACAGTGGCGCGCGCTCCTCGACGCGAATCGTCGCGAGACCGAACTCGCGGTGCGGCGCCGGCGCGACCTCGCCGCCGAGCGCATCGGTCATCAGCTGCATGCCGTAGCAGATGCCGAGCAGCGGCACCGTCGTCCGATAGACCGACGGGTCGCATCGCGGCGCACCCGGTTCGGACACGCTCTTCGGCCCGCCCGACAGGATGATGCCGACCGGCGCGCGCTTCTCGATCTCCTCCCAGGGCGTGTCGAACGGCAGGATCTCCGAGTAGACCGACAGCTCCCGTAGCCGGCGCGCAATCAGCTGGGTGAACTGCGAGCCGAAATCCAGCACAGCGATGGTCTGATGAGTCACGAAACCCGTGGTGTCGGCGCCGGAGAGATCGAGGGGCGCTCGAGGGCTTTATTATAGAGTGTGGCCGCGGTGAGCACCACAACATCTTGTAGGTTCTTCGCCCAAGCGGTCGCGATCTCGCTGCTCGTCGGAGCGCCCGCAGCGGCCTCCGTGCGACCGCAATCGCAGGTGGCGCCGGTCCCGCCACTGCCGCCCGAGCAATCGCAGCCCGTTCCGCAACTGCCGCCGGAGCAGCCCAAACCCGTGACGGCGGCGCCCCAGTCGCCGATGGCGAAGCCGGCAGACGCGACGGCGCAGCCGCGGCGCAACGATCCGGTCGGCGAGCCGCTTCCCATCGCGCAGCGCTGGTCGAAGTCGATACCGGCCTCCACGACGCTGCCACCGGTCATGCATGGCCGCCAGGTCTTCGCGTTCGTGCCGCCGGGCGCAGTGGCGTCGTTCGGTCTCGACGATGGCGCGGAGCTGTGGCGGGTCGATCTCCAGCCGGATCATCCCTTCGCGGTGTACGACGGCAAGCTGTTCGTCGCCGCCGGCGAAGCGTTCCATGCGCTCGATGCGAGGACCGGCCAGGTTGCGTGGCGTCAGCCCACGGGGACGCTGACTGCGCCGCCGCTCGTCCACGGCGGCTGGGTCATCGTGGCGTCCGGCAACGAGGTCGTGGCGAGCCGCGCGGCCGACGGCGCAGTGGTATGGCGCCGACCTCACGGCGCGCCGCGCCACGCTCCGACGATCGAGGGGGATCAGCTCTTTCTGCCGCTCGCTGATGCCCGGGTGCTCGCCGTCACGCTGACCACCGGTGAGGTGCAGTGGGAGCGCAAGCTGGGAGACCAGCCGTCCGAGATCGCCGCGCTCGGCGATCGCATCTACGTCGGCTCGGCCGACAAGTACTTCTACTGCCTCGACGCGGAGGACGGCGATCGCGAGTGGCGGCACAGAATTGGCGCGGTGGTCATCGGTCGTCCGGCGATCGATGCCAGGCGTGTCTACGTCGCGACCACCGACAACCTGCTGCGCGCCTTCGATCGGGTGGACGGCGCGCTGAAGTGGCAGGCGCCGCTGCCGTTTCGACCCTACTCGGGTCCGGTGCTGCTCGGCACCGTCGTCCTGGCGCCAGGCTACGTCGCCGAGCTGCAGACGCTCGATGCCGCCACCGGCAAGCCCGGGGCCGGGTTAGCTCTGGGTGCACCGCTGGCCGGTCCGCTCGCCGTCCAGGCGTCCGACCGCGGCCCGCTGGCGGCGGCAATCACGGGCGGCGTTGCCGGCGACTGGAGGCTCTCGATCTGGGAGCCGGCGACGTCGATCCCGACCGCGCCGCTCACCGTGTTGCCCGGGACACCGGTTCCGCTCCCGGCGGCTCCGTCGGCTGCCGCCGCCGTTCGCTGAGCTCCTCCCCCACTGCCGCGGCGAGCCGCCGCACGCCCTCGCGGATGCGGTCGGCCGACGGCGCCGAGAACGACAGCCGGAGCGCCTGCTGGCCGGAGCCGTCGACGAAGAAGGCCTCGCCTGCCACGTAGATGACGCCGTGACGCACCGCGCGCGGGATCATGGTGTCGGCATTGACCTCTCCGGGCAGCGTCGCCCACAGGAAGAACCCGCCGCGGGGATCCGGCCAGGTCACGTCGTTGCCGAACCCGGCGCGCAGCGACTCGACCATCACGTCGCGCTTGTGCTGGTAGTGGGCGCGCAGCAGCGGCAACTGACGCGCCAGGATCCCGCGCCGGCAGGCCTCGAACACGATGCGCTGATCGAGTCCGGAGGTACAGAGATCGGCCGCTTGCTTGGCGATTTCCAGCTTGCCGGCGAGCGGCGGCGGCGCGTCGATCCAGGCGACGCGGAACCCGGGCGCGAGCGTCTTCGAGAAGCTGCTGAGATAAACGACGCGGCCGTCGCTGTCGTCGGCGCGGATGGATCTCACGTCGGATTCGGATGCCGAGTCGCTGAAGTACAGGTCGCGGTACGGGTCGTCCTCGAGGACCAGCAGGTCGCGCCGCGCCGCCCACTCGAGCAAGTGGCGGCGCTTCTCCAGCTCCAGCAGCAACCCGGTCGGGTTCTGGAAGTTCGGCACGACGTAGATCAGGCGAAGGCGGCGGCCCTCACGCTGCAGTCGCGAGTACACGTCGTCGAGCGCGGCGAGATCGATGCCGTCGGCGTCCTGCGGAACACCGACCATCTGCGCCTGAACGTTGCGGAACGCGGTAATCGCCCCGGTATAGGTAGGCAGCTCGACGAGCACGGCGTCGCCTGGATCCAGCAACACGCGCGCGACCAGGTCGAGCCCCTGCTGCGATCCGGTCGTCACGAGCAGTCGATCGGCGGAGGTACTGACGCCGCGGTCGGCCATGATACCGGTTATGGCCTCGAGCAGCGGGCGGTACCCTCGCGTCGGCCCGTACTGGAGCACGCTGCCGTCGCTGCCGGCCAGCAGTTCGCGGGCAATCTCCTGGAACTCGCCCCACGGGAAGGTCTCCACTGCGGGATAGCCGGGCGCGAACGAGATGATGTCGGCGCCCTGCGCGAGCACCGTGCCCATCCGCCGGATGGGAGACTCCTTCATGTGCCCGGCGGCGTGCGACAGGAAGCGGTCGTAGTCGATCATGCGGGACGTCTTCCCTGGAAGTCCGCCGGGCTCGCCTCCCGGGCCGGCTCGGCCGGCTGGCCGCGCATGGCGATGCGGTAGTACGTCAGGTACGCGCCCAGCGCCGTGAGCGCCAGGTACTGGAACACGACGCCGCGCAGCAGCCAGGCGGCGATCTGGAGCGGCAGGACGGCCAGGCCGGCGAGCGGCACGAACGCGATCAGCCCGAGGCCGGCGGTCGCGAGGATCGACACCACGGTTGCGACGATGACGAGCACCAGCACGACGCCGAAGATGCCGGCGACCTCGCGGAGGCTGCAGCGCAGGAACTCGATCACGCGCGCCACGCCGCCGCGGACGCTCGTGTCGTCGACGGCGATGGCCATCTGCGTGAGCAGGTAGAAGAGGTTGACCAGCGTGATCCAGACGATGAGCGCGCTCGAGGCGACAAACGCTGCAACGCCCCAGCCGAGCAGCACGCCCGAGTTGCCGACGAGTGAATACCCGCCGACGATGAACGCCAGGTAAACGATGGCGGTGATCGCGTACACCGCCAGCAGGCCTGCGCCGAGCGCGACATAGCGGCGCCAGAACCGCGCGCAGCCGTCGAGAAAGCGGTCGATGGCCGTGACGTTGGCACGCTGCAGCGCGGCGAGGCGGAGCGGCGGCCGCTCGATCGACCCGGCCACCGCTTCCGCCTCGGCGAGCAGCGTCACCGTGCCGCCCTTCACCACGAAGGTCAGCGCGGACGCGCCGACCAGGACAATCAACGCCGAGGCGGCGAAGGCGGCGAGCGCCGCCGGGTTGGCGAGCAACAGCGCGAAGACCGTCGTCGCGATGTCGCCGGCGCTGCCCTGGAGCACCTCGTCGGCGTCGGCGCCGAGCACGAGCACGACGAGGAAGACGCCGCCCACGATCGGCACCGCGAGCAGCAGTTTCAGCGTTCCCTCGGCGACGAACTGCACGAGCACGAGCGGCCAGTTGGCGGCCGCGAGGAGCGCGCCGCGCTTGAGCGCGGTCTTCAGGGCGGGTGGCGACGCCATCGATGCCGCCTTCCAGTTTACCCTTTGCGGTATCCTGCTGCTCGAGTGCTCGCGATCGATGCTGCGCGGCAGCGGGACCGGCGCGTCAGCTGGCGGCGGCTGCTCGCCGGCGGTGTCGCGCTGACGGCGCTGGCGGCGGCGATCGGCGCCGCGGCCGAGGCGTGGCGCTTCGGCCTGACCAGCGGGTCGGCGCCCGCCCGCGTGGAGCGCCACGTCTCCGGCGAGTTCGACCGGATGATCGCGGATCTCACCCGCGTCGCCGCGGCGGTCGCGGGCGATCCGGCTGCCGCCGCGGGGCTCGCCGCGAGCGCTGGCGGCGCGCGGATGCTCTTCGACCTGCTCGACCGGCGCGTCCGTCCCGAAGACGCAGAGCGCATCAGCGTCACCCTCTACAACCGCGGCGGGGCGGCGCGCGCCTGGATCGGACGTCCCTCGGATATCGACGTCGCCAACGTCCGGCCCTTCTTCGTGCGGCAGACGCCGCTCGGCCTCCGCCTCGTGCACGTCGTACCGGTCGACGGAGCCGATCGCCTCCGCCTCGGACTGGTGGCGGTCGAGCACGTGCTCTCGCCCGCCCCCGCTCCGACGATCACCAGCACCGAGTGGACGATGGCGACGCCGGTCGGGCCCGCGTCGCTGCGCATGCAATGGGAAGGCGCCGGGGACCGCGGCGCGCCGAACGCGTTCCTGCTCCGCGATCCGTCGGGAGCGCCTCTGGTGGAAGCGTTCGTGGCGCCGGAAACGATCGCGGCAGCGCGCCGCGCGTGGCGGCGCACCGTGGGCGCCGCCATGTCGGCCCTGCTGGCGGTCACGCTGCTGCTGCTCGTCGGCCCGCTGCTCGATCGCCGGGCGGTCGGGCGAGGCTGGCGGACCGCGGCGTGGACGACGGTTGGCGCGGCGCTGCTGCTGCTCGCCGGCGCGGGCGGAATCCTGGCCGCGATCGCCATAGCCCGTCCCGGCCGCACGCAGTCGTCCGAGGTCCTGCTGCTCCGGGCCGGCGTTGCGGCCGCCCTCGCCGCCGTGCTCGCCGGCCCGCTCGCGCGCCTGCGCGTGGGCTGGCGGTCGCGACGCCGCTCGCCCGGGCAAGCGCCCGCGCTCTTCGCCGCCTCGCATCTCGCCGCCGGTGCCGTGCTCGCCGGCGTCATCCTCGTGTTCGAACGGGTGCTGCTCGCCGTCGTCGACCCGGCCACGGTGGACCTGCGTCACTTCTCGCTCTACCCGTGGAGCGTCTCGCGCCTGGTGCTCCTCTGCGGGATGGTCGCCTGCCATGCAGCGGCGCTGTGGGTGGGTGCGCTGGCGCTCACGACCGCGCGCGCCCCGTGGAGGATTGCGCGGCGGCGCGTGGGCCTCGCGCTCGTGATGCTCGGCCTCTGGCTGGCCCCGTCGGCCATCGTGGCGGTGGCAGCCCCGGTGTCGGACTGGCCGGTGCCGCTGCAAGGGGTGCTCGCGTCGGCGGCCGCGTGCGGACTCGCGGCGCTCGTAGCGCACCGGATCGCGCAATGGTACCGGCGCGCAACGGTCGCGGCACGCATCCTGACGCTGTTCGTCGCGTTCCTCGTACCCGCGCTGCTGCTGTACCCCTCGGTCGAGTTCTTCACGGGCCGGGCGATGCGGCGCCTGATTGCCGGCCGCTACGCCGTCGAAGCGCTGAACCATCCGCAGGAACTGCAGGATCGGCTGACGCAGACGCTCGACGAGATCGACCATCTCCCGGCGCTGCCCACGCTGGTCGGCGAGCGGGCGGCGCCGCCGCCGGAGGGTCCGGGGCCGGAGGGGGCGTTCCTGGTGTGGCGGCAGACGGCGCTCGCGCGCGCCCGTCTCACGTCGGCGGTCGAGCTCTACGATCGCGCGGGAGGCCTGATCAGCCGCTTCGCGCTCAACTTCCCGGAGTACGCCGGCACCGCTCAGCCGCCGCAGGCGCTGGCGGGCTGCCGCTGGGACGTCTTCGGAGAGGCCGCGCCCTTCGGATCCGACGAACGCAACATGCTCCACGCGGAGCGGAAGATCTGCGTCAGGACCGCGGATGGTTCGCTGCAGCCGCTCGGGACGATCGTCGTGCACGTCGTCTTCGACTACCGCACGCTGCCGTTCATCACGTCTCAGAGTCCTTATATCGCGGTGTTCAGGCCGCCGGATGCAGGCGCTGCCCGCGAAGGCACGACGGCCACGCACGTGGAGACGGTGATCTACGGATGGGGGCTCGGCCCGATCTTCACCAGCGGCCGCGTGGCATGGCCCATCACCGAGCCGCTCTTCACGCGGTTGTACAAGTCGCGTGAGCCGTTCTGGACCGAGCTGGAGCACGACAGCGACACCTACCGCGTCTACTTCGCCAACGACCGCGTTGGCATCTACGCGCTCGGCTATCGAGCGCCGACGTTGTTCGACGACCTCGTGCACCTGGCGGAGCTGACGACCCTTGCCGCTTCCGTGTACCTGGGGGTGCTGCTCGGCACGGCGGTGTTCACGCGGTTGTCGCGGGAACGGCCGAAGGTGGGCCGCGCGCTGCTGCGCGAGATCCGCGCCAGCTTCTACCGCAAGCTGTTCCTCGCCTTCGTGCTCGCCTCCGTGATTCCCGTGCTCACGCTCGCCTTCGTCATCCGCGAGTACTTCGCCCGCCAGCTCCGCGACGACGTGCAGGCCGAGGCGGCGCGGACCGCGGCGGTCGCGCAGCGCGTCGTCGAGGAAACGGGCGCGCTGGAGCGCGGGGTGCTGGGCGAGTCGCCGCGCGTGACCGACGACATGCTGGTCTGGATTAGCCAGCTCATCGACCAGGACGTGAACGTGTTCGCCGGTGCGCGCCTGCTCGCCACCAGCGAGCGCGACCTGTTCGCCTCGGGGCTGCTGCCGGAGCGGACTCCGGACGACGTCTACCGCGCGATCGTGCTGCAGCGACTGCCGGCGTTCGTCGGGGAGGATCGCATCGGCACGTTCCCGTACATGATCGCCGCCTCGCCGGTGCGCACCGATCGCCTGGAGGGGATCCTGACGGTGCCGCTGACCACCCGGCAGCGCGAAATCGAGCGGGAGATCGACGAGCTCGATCGCGGCGTTCACCTCGCGGCGCTGTGCTTCATCCTCCTCGGTGCCGGCATCGGGCTCTCGATGGCCGAGCGCATCGCCGACCCGGTGCGCCGGCTGACGCGGGCCACGCGGCTGATCGCGCGCGGCGACTTCGACGCCCGCATCGCCGTGCGGTCCGCCGACGAGCTGCGCCGCCTGGTCGACGCGTTCAACAGCATGGCGGCGGAGCTGAAGGCGCAGCGCGCGCAGCTGGAACGGACCCACCGGCTGGAGGCCTGGGCGGAAATGGCGCGCCAGGTCGCGCACGAGATCAAGAATCCGCTCACGCCGATCCAATTGTCGGCGGAACACCTGCGGCGAGTGCATGCCGACCGCGGCGAGCCGCTCGGCGAGGTGCTCGAGGGATGCGTGAGCTCCATCCTCGGCCAGGTGCGGCTGCTGCGGCAGATCTCGGCGGAGTTCTCCAGCTTCGCGTCGGCGCCGACCGCCAGGCCGGCGCGGGTGGACATGGCGGAGCTCGTCGCCGAGGTCGTCGAGCCGTATCGGACCGGGCTGGCCGGGCGGATCGAGATCGTCAACCGGGTGGCTTCGCCGCTGCCGTCGGTTTTCGTCGATCGCACGCTAATCGCGCGTGCGCTGGCGAACATCATCGAAAACGCGCTTCACGCCATGCCCGGCCAGGGATCGCTGACCCTTGAGGCTGCGGCCTCGCCGGCCGAGGTCACCATTCAGGTGAGCGACACCGGCGTGGGGATGGACGACGAGGCGATCGCGCGCGTGTTCGAGCCGTACTTCTCCACGAAGACCACCGGCACGGGCCTCGGGCTGCCGATCGCGCTCAGGAACGTGGAGCTGAACGGCGGTCGCATGGACGTGGAAAGCCGCAAGGGCCAGGGTACCGTCGTCAGGATGACGCTCCCGGTGGCGAAGTAGCCGGCGGAGAAAAGACCCTGCGCTCAGGCGGCTCCGTGTCGACCCGGCAAATCGGTATGTGCGGGCGGGTGTTCGGCGCCGCGCCGCCGTACCCGGGTGATGAGCCAGCCGATGAACGCCGAGGCGAGATACGCGTAGGACAGGGCCATGAGCGCGATGCGCGGCTGCGCGGCGACCAGCGCAATCGCGACCGCCGCCACGAACAGTCCGACATAGGACCGGCGCCACCCGACGTCGATCGCCTTCACGCTGCGGAACCGCATCGTGCTGACCATGAGAAACGCCGGCACGAGCACCATCGCCAACGCCGCGACGGCGCTCTGTCGATCGACCAGCTGATACGGGTACAGGAACACCGTCGAGACGATGACCGCAGCCGCAGCCGGACTCGGCATGCCCACGAAATAGCGCTTGTCGAGGACCGCCGGGTTCGAGCTCTGGATGTTGAAACGGGCGAGCCGCATCGCCGCGGCGGCGACAAACAGGAACCCTGCCGCCCACCCGAGGCGCCCCAGCGGGCTCAACCCCCAGGTGAATGCGAGAATGGCCGGCGCCAGGCCGAACGAGACGATATCGGCCAGCGAGTCGAGCTGGACGCCGAACGCGGTCGAGGAGTTCGTGAGCCGGGCGATGAACCCGTCGAACACATCGAGCAGCATCGCGACGCCGATGAACAGCGCCGCACGTTCGTAGTCCCCGCGCGTCGCGTACACGACGCAGGCGTAGCCGCAGAACAGGTTCCCGACCGTGAAGAGCGACGGCAGGAGGAAGACGCCGCGCCGGAAGCGTTCCGGGCGATCGCTCCGGCGGCGCCGCAAGGGCAGGTTACTCAGCACCACGTGACGGGACCCTCGCCAGCAGCGTTTCGCCGCCGACCACGTGCTCCCCCACCTGGACCAGCAGCACCGCGTCGACGGGCAGAAAGACGTCCATGCGCGAGCCGAACTTCATCAGCCCGATCCGTTGTCCTCGCTCCAGGTGATCTCCCTCGGCGATCCGACAGACGATGCGCCGCGCCAGGATGCCGACGACCTGCCGGAAGACGACCGGGCGCCCCCCGTAGTCCACCCAGACCTCGTTGAGCTCGTTGTCGTTGGCCGCTTCCTGGTACGCCGGCAGGAACTTACCACGCCGGTAGTCGATCCGGGTCACCTGGCCCTCGACCGGTGCGCGATTCACGTGCACGTCCATCGGCGACAGGAAGATCGTGACCTGCTTCCATTCGCCCGGCGGCGACCAGCGGCGGTCGCTCGGCCCGGCGATCATCACCCGGCCGTCGGCGGGCGAGACGACCAGCCCCGGCCCCGCCGGGATCTTGCGCTCGGGATCGCGGAAGAAGAAAGCGAAGAAACCGGCCAGCGCCGCGAACGGAACCGACCAGCGGGCGCGACCGGCGAGCGCCAGGAGCGCCGCCGGGGCGAGGGCCCCGGCGATGAACGGCACTCCGGCGCGATCGATGCTCATGCGAGGGTGCGTGCGTGGACGATGGCGGCTCGCCCTGATGTCACACGGGCCAGCAGGAGGCGCGGGGAGCGCTGCGCCGCCGGCTGGCCCGAGAAAAATGCGGTGGCCCGCCGCTCAGTGCGACGCGTGGGCCGCTTCGGTCCGGTGGCGCCGGAGGATCTTCTCCATCTGGTCCTTCAGACGGAGCTTCTGCTTCTTGAGCGTGACTTCTTCGAGCTGTTCTGGTTCCGAGAGGTAATTGCGGGCGGCCAGGTTGTGAATCTTCTCGTCGAGATCGTGATGCAGCGTGGCGAGCTGGCGGAACTCCTCGTCGGTCTGCAGCAGCTTTTGCTTCAGCTCTTCGAAGTCTGTCGGCATCTCCGCCTCCTTTTCTAGCAGGAACGAGGGCTCATTCGGTGCAGACACTCATATAAGGCCACGCTACCACAACCCGCGCGAAGCCATCAAGGACGGCCGGGTCGGCTCGACAGGCCGTCGCGCCACAGGATGAGCGCGTCTTCGTCCGGCTTCGTGTAATAGCCGGGCCGCACCGCACAGACCGTGAAGTCAAGGCGTTCGTAGAGCGCGATCGCGGGCGCATTCGAGCGGCGCACTTCGAGCGTGGCCCGGGTCGCGCCGGCGGACGCCGCCTCGGCCAGGACGTGGCGCATCAGTTCCGTCCCCAGCCCGCGCCGCCGTGCCGAGGGCTCGACGGCAATGGTGTTGATGTGCAGCTCGTCGGCGATGAGCCAGCACAGGCAGAACGCCGCCACCGGGTGGTCGGCGGTGCGCAACACGTAGAGCCGCGTCACCCGCGACTCGGCGAGCTCGCGCTCCAACACCTCTCGCGACCAGGGATTGGTGAAGGATGCCGCCTCGAGCGCCATCACGGCGTCGAGATCTGCGCCGGCGGCCAGGCGTTCGATCGCGAAGTCCACCTGCCGCGCTCCTCACCGCGCCGCGGCACGCCGCCTGGCCCGCGCGATCTCGGCGTCCGATCGCCTGATGTAGATCGGCACCACGGCATGCGGCAGCACCGCGCGTTCCGGCGCTTCGTACGCGATAACGCCGATAAGCCCCGCCAGCGGTGGCACCGGCTCCACGATCGGCGACGATGGGCGGAGCCGCTGGATCACGTCGCGATACCGGACCGCGCCATCCCCGATGAAGCGCACGGGCTCAGAGGCGAGGAAGGCGGACCATCGCTGCAACGTTACGTCTGGAGGCTCCGACGTCGGCTCGCCGTCGCGCGACCCGTCCGCCAGGTAGAGCGCGGCGAACACCTCCCCGCGTTGCGCGTCCATCCAGGCGCCGACGCGAGCGGCGCCGTGTCGGGCGGCGCGCGCCAGCGCGTCGAGCGCGGAGACCGCCACGATGCGCCGTCCCGCCGCCATCGCGAGTCCCTGCATCGTCGCGATCCCGACGCGCAGCCCGGTAAACGATCCGGGACCAGCGGCGACGGCGAAGAGATCGACGTCCGCGAGCCGTACGTGCGCTGCGTCCAGTGCGCGCATCAGGTCGCTGGGGAGGCGCTGGCCGTGCGTGATCGCGGGATCCCCCGTCTCCTCGACGATAACGGCGCCCTCACGCAGCACTGCGACGCTGCCCGCGCGCGAGGTGGTGTCGAGTGCCAGGACCAGCACAACTCGAATGTTATACTCGCCGGACCGAGTCCCGATGTCCTCCCCGCCCGTCTCGTCCCCGCCCGCCGGCGGCACACCGGCGATGCGCCAGTACTTCGACGCGAAGCGCCAGTACCGGGATGCGATCCTCTTCTTCCGGATGGGCGATTTCTACGAAATGTTTTACGAGGACGCGCTCACTGCCGCGCGTGCCCTCGAGCTGACGCTCACGTCGCGATCGAAGGACGCCAGCGGCGGCGCCATTCCGATGTGCGGCGTGCCCCACCATGCCGCAGACGGCTACCTCGCGCGCCTGGTACGCAAGGGGTTCCGCGTTGCCGTCTGCGAGCAGATGGAGGACCCGCGCAAGGCGAAGGGCGTCGTCCGCCGCGAAGTGGTGCGCGTGGTCTCGCCGGGCACCCTGACCGACGCCGGCTATCTCGACGCCCGCGAACCGGCGTTCCTCATCGGCCTCGCGCCGGCACGGCAGGGCGGATACGGCGTCGCGCTGCTCGACGTCTCGACCGGCGAGTTCACCACGGCGGAGTACGTCGGCCCGGAGGCGCGGCAGTCGCTCGCCGACGAGCTCGCCGTCCTCCGGCCGCGCGAGATTCTGGTCCCCGAGGGCTTCGATGACGCCGCTGCGCTGGCCAACGAGCTGCGCCTGGGCAGCCGCATCACGCGGGCCGACGGCTGGACGTTCGACCATCCATCGGCCCGGCAGGCGCTGCTCGCGCAGCTGCAGACGCAGAGCCTGCAGGGCTACGGTCTCGAGGAGCACGCGGCAGCGGTCTGCGCCGCCGGCGCGCTGGTGCAGTACCTCCGCGACACGCAGAAGGTGGATCTCGCCCACGTCCGCGAGGTGACGTTCCGTACCGGCGCCGACTGCATGCTGATTGACGCGACGACGCTGCGGAACCTCGAGGTGCTGGAGGCGGCCGACGGCACCCGCGCCGGGGGGCTGCTGCAGCACATCGATCGGACCGTCACGTCGATGGGCGGTCGGCTGCTGCGCGCGTGGCTGCTCCGTCCGCTGGTCGCGCTCGAACGCATCCAGGACCGGCTCGATGCCGTCGAGGAGTTCGCCTTCCGCAGCACCGAGCGCGCGAAGGTGCGCGAGACGCTGAAGGCGGTCCACGACATGGAACGGCTCGTGGCGCGCGCGGCACTCGGCACCGCCGGACCGCGCGACCTCGTGGCCCTCCGCCAGTCGATCGTCGTCGTCGCCCGTGTGCGCCTGCTCCTGCAGCCTCTGCAGGCGCCGCTCGTGCAGAGCCTGGTGGCGGAGCTCGACGACCTGCAGGACGTGCGCGACGAGCTGGATTGGACCCTCGTCGAGGAGCCGGCGGCGCTGGCGCGCGAAGGCGGGGTCGTCCGCGACGGCGTGGATGCGGAGCTCGACGAGCTGAGGACCATCAGCCGATCCGGCAGGCAGCGCATCGCTCAGATGGAGGAGGCCGAACGGGCGCGAACGGGCATCGCGTCGCTGAAGATCCGCTACAACCGCGTGTTCGGCTACTACATCGAGGTCTCGAAGTCGAACCTGGGCGCCGTGCCGCCCGACTACTCCCGCAAGCAGACCATTGCCGGCGGCGAGCGCTTCATCACGCCGGCGCTGAAGGAGTACGAGGAGAAGGTGCTCGGCGCCGACGAGCGCATCATCGAGCGCGAGGTCGAGATCTTCGAGCGGCTGCGGGCACGCGTCGCCGCCGAGGCGCCGCGCGTGCAGGACACGGCGCGCGGGCTCGCGGCGCTCGACGTCCTCGCCGCCCTGGCCGAGGTCGCCGCCGTCGCCAACTACACGAAGCCGCTGGTGCACGCCGGCGACGAGCTGGTCGCCTCCGAAGCTCGCCACCCCGTCGTCGAGCGCCACGTGCCCGAGGCGTTCGTGCCCAACGACGTCACGCTCAACGGCTCGACCCACCAGCTGATCGTGCTGACCGGGCCGAACATGGGCGGCAAGTCGACCTACCTCCGGCAGACTGCCCTGCTCTGCCTCATGGCGCAGGCCGGTTCGTTCGTGCCGGCGCGAACCGCGAAGCTGCCGGTGGTGGATCGGTTGTTCGCCCGCGTGGGCGCCTCGGACAACATCGCGCGAGGCCAGTCGACTTTCATGGTGGAGATGCAGGAGACGGCGAACATCCTGCACTCGGCGACCTCGCGCAGCCTCGTCATCCTGGACGAGATCGGGCGCGGCACGGCCACGTTCGACGGGCTGAGCCTCGCCTGGGCCGTCGCCGAGTACCTCGCCGCGAACAGCCGCGCGCGCCCGAAGACGATATTCGCCACGCACTATCACGAGCTCACGGACCTCGCGGACTCGGTGACCGGCGTCGCCAACTTCCACGTCGTCGTTCGCGAGTGGAAGGACGACATCGTGTTCCTTCGCAAGGTCGTGCCGGGGCGCTCCGACCGGAGCTACGGCATCCAGGTGGCGCGGCTCGCCGGCCTGCCGACGGCGGTCGTGTCGCGGGCGCGCGAGATCCTCGACGGACTCGAGCGCGACGAGCTGTCGCGGGGCGGCCGCCCCTCGCTGAGCGGCGCCGGCGGGACCCGCCAGCGGCAGATGGGCTTGTTCCAGGCGCCGCCGGCGGGCGACGACCCGGTGCACCGGCGCCTGCGCGACATCGATGTCAACCAAGTCACGCCGCTGCAGGCGCTGGCACTGCTCGCCGAGCTCAAGCGCGACGCGGGCGACTGACAACGCCTGCCGCATGCGGGGCGCCCTCGCGCGGCTCAGCGTGGCGGCGCTGGCGGTCGCGCTCGCGATGGCGGCCGTCGCAACGCCGGCAGCGGCGCAGGCCACGCGCTACGACCCGCGGTTCGTGTTCGAGACGCTGAGCACCGGGCGATTCCGCGTGCACTTTCACCAGGGCGAGAACGCGCTTGCCCGCCGCCTCGCCGTGATTGCCGAGGAAGTGGCGGAGCGGCTGGCCACGGAGATCGGACGGCCGCGCGGGCGCGTCCATCTGATCCTCGTCGACCAGTCGGACCTGGCGAACGGGTGGGCGACGATCGTGCCCTACAACGTGATCGAGCTCACGGCGGCGCCGCCCCCGTCGTATTCGTTCATCGGGAACACCGACGACTGGTTGCGGATGGTCTTCACACACGAGTACACCCACGTCGTCCACCTCGAGAAATCCGGTGGCTTCCTGGGAAGCCTTCGCCACGTGTTCGGCCGCCTGCCGTTGTTCTACTCGAATTTGGCGCTGCCGGATTGGCACATCGAGGGTTTCGCCACCTTCCAGGAGAGCGCCGTGACGGGGCGCGGCCGCATTCCCGCCGGTGACTTCCGGATGGTCCTCGAAGAGGCCGCGGCGTCGGGACGCGTTCCCTCGCTCGACCGCGCGATCGGCGCCATGATCGACTGGCCGGGGGGGCACTCGCCATATCTGTACGGCGGCTATTTTCACGAATTCCTGGCCCGGAGGTACGGGCGCGACTCGCTGTCGCGCCTTGCCGAGGACACGGCGCGGCGGCTGCCCTTCTTCGGCTCGCCGGCGTTCCGCCGTGTCTACGGGCGTTCGCTCGGGCGGCTGTGGGCGGATTTCGCGGAAGAGACACGCAGCCGCACCGCCGATCCTCCAGGGCAGGCCGACGGTACGGAACGAACCCGGCTGACCAGGCACGGCTTCACCGTTGCCTCGCCGTTGTTTACGCGGGACGGTCGGCTACTCTACTCGATTTCCAACCCGCACGGCTTCCCTGCCCTGATGGAGCTGACGGCAGACGGCGAGCCGCGGGAACTCGCGTCTCGCTACCGTGGCAGCCGCCTCGCCGAAGGCCGCGGCCTGATCGTGTTCGATCAACTCGAGGTGGTGAGCCAGGTCGACGTACAGTCCGACGTCTACGCGTGGCCGCTCGGCGGCGGCGGTACGCGGCGCCTCACGCGGCACGCGCGTGCGGCCGATCCCGACGTCTCCCCCGACGGCACGACGATCGCGTGCACGCTGCAGGAGACCGGCCGCCGGGTGCTCGCCACGTTCGCGCTTCCGCCGGCGCGACGTGTCGCGCAGCCGCGGACGCTCGTCGCTGAGGATGACGCCGAGTTCAGCTGGCCGCGATGGTCGCCCACCGGCCGCCTGATCGCCGCGGAACGCCGTCGCCGCCATGGTCCTTCCGAGATTGTCGTCGTCGACGTAGAGACGCGTGAGATCAGAACAGTCGCCTCTTCGGCGGTGGCGCGTCACACGCAACCGGCGTGGCTGCCCGACGGGCGAACGATCCTGTTCTCCTCCGACAGGGACGGTGGCCCCTTCACGCTGTACGCCGTCGACGTCGCCACGGGGGCGTTGCGGCGTGTCGCGGCCGCCGGTGTCGGCGCGCACGCGCCGACGGTGTCGCCGGACGGCGCCGAGATTGTGTTCGTGGGCTACTCGGCGGACGGCTACGACCTCTATTCCATCCCGACGGCTGCCGTTGCCTGGCTTCCGGTTGCGGAGGGTCCGGCTGGCATCGGCGAATCCCGCCTGAACGAGATTCCCGCCGGCAGCGTCCCCCCTGCCCGGCGCGCCCCGTACCGGCCCTGGTCGACGCTCTCGCCGAAGTTCTGGGTTCCGCTCGTCGAGACGGACGGGGACGAGGTGTTGCTCGGGGCGGCTACGGGAGGGAGTGATGCGCTGGGACGGCACAGTTACGCAGCATCGCTTGGCTGGAGCATCGACGGAGGCCGGGCCGATGCTGATGCGAGCTACGTCTACGCTCGCTGGTGGCCGGCTGTTTTTGCGAGCGTCTCCACGGACACGGAAAGTGGCCGGGTCAGCGACGTCCGGTCGCGGGAGGCGACCGCCGGCGCGCTGTTTCCGGTTCGGCGGGTGCGATGGACGAGCACCGCGATGGCCTCGCTGTTCGCGGCACGCCAGACGCTCCAGTGTGCGTCGTGCGAGGGTGTGACCGGCTCCGAGCGCGAACGCCGCGCGATCCGTCTCGGCTGGCGACTCTCCAGCGCGAAGTCGTACGGGTACTCGATCAGCGCCGAGCAGGGATCGTCGTTGACGGTCACGTCCGAGCTGACGCGCCGCGTCCTCGGCGCCGATGCCGACGCCGGCACGTTCGGCGCCGACGTGCGCCATTACGCGCGGGCGGTTCCCCGCCACGGGGTGATCGCCGCCCGCCTCGCGGGGGCGACGGCCTGGGGCGACGCTCGGCTGCGCCGGGCGTTCAGCGCCGGCGGCCCCGGGCAATCCGGCGCCTTCGACTTCGGCGTGGGTGCCGTCGGCCTGCTGCGCGGCTTCGAGGAGTCGGCGCTGATCGGCGACCACGCGGCGGTGGTCAACCTCGATTACCGGTTTCCGCTCGGGTGGGTGCAGCGCGGCCTCGGCACGCTGCCGGTCTTCCTGCGCAGCGTCCACGGGGCGGTCTTCGTTGACGCGGGACACGCGTGGGACCGGCGCTTCGGCGCCGGCAGCGTGCATCGCTCCGCGGGCGCAGAGCTGTCCTTCGACACCGTCCTCGCCTCATCGCTCGCGCTGACCGTCACCGGCGGCGTGGCCTGGCGGCACGACGGGGCGCGCGGCCGCGGCGTCGTCGCCTTCGGCCGCGTGGGCCGCGCTTTCTGAGGCTCTCTGTCGTCGGCGGCAGCACGTCGCCGCTCCGCCAGTGGTTTCTCCGGTTCGGCAATGCGCCGTTGTGTGGTTGAATACTCCGCGGAATGGCGAAGAAGTCCCGCTTCCTGCGGGTGCCGATCGAGCCGTTCGCCGTCGAGCCCGGCCTCGGGGCGGACGAGGTGCTCGCCCGCATGGAGCGCATCTCCTTCCAGGGCCGCTCGCTCGCGACCGCGCGGCGGATCTGGGAGAAGATGCTCGGCAGCGACTGCACGATCTTCCTGGGCATGGCGGGCGCGCTGAGCGCCGGTGGCCTGCGGCTGATCGTCGCCCACCTGATCGAACAGCGCTACGTGGACTGCCTGGTCTCGACCGGCGCCAACCTGTATCACGACCTGCACGAGACCCGCGGCCGGCGCCACTACGTCGGCTCCCCGCGCGAGAACGACGCGGCGCTGCAGGAGGAGCGCATCGATCGCGTCTACGACACCTACGCGAGCGAAGAGGAGTTCTGCGACAACGACGAGTGGATCGCGGGTTTCGTGCTGTCGCTGGAGCGGCGGCCCTACACCTCGCGGGAGTTCCTCTACCGGCTGGGCGAGCACCTCTGGCAGGAGACCGGCCGCGACGGCATTCTCACCGCCGCATACCGCGCGTCGGTTCCGATCTTCTGTCCGGCGATCGCCGACTCTTCGATCGGCATGGGGGTCTCCCAGGCGCGCCACCGTGACGGCTCCGCCGGCGTCATCGACGTCGTCGGCGACATCATCGAGTCGGCCAACATCGTCATCCGGCGGCCGCGGACGGCGTCGGTGGTCCTGGGCGGCGGCACGCCGAAGAACTTCATCAACCAGGCGAGCGTCCAGGCGGAGTTCTACGACGACCGGGTGGGCGGCCACCGCTACGCGCTGCAGATCGTCACGGACGTGCCGCACTTCGGCGGTGCCTCCGGCTCGACGCTCGAGGAAGCCCAGAGCTGGGGCAAGCTCGCGACCGACGCCGAACAGGTCACCGTGCACGCCGACGCGACCGTCGCCCTGCCGCTGCTCGTCTCCGCGCTCGCCACCAGCGCTGGTGACGCGCTCGGATCGCGGCGCCGTCTCCAGTTCGACCTCGCCGGGCCCGTGATGGGCATTGACGGCCGGCCGTTCCCGGCCTCGCGGTACGAGGCACGGTGATGAGCCTCCCGTTCAACTACGACTACATGGCGCCGCTCGCGTTCGGCGGCACGCTGCCCGACGCGCGGTCGTTCGACGACTCCGCCGTCGTGATCCTCCCGATCCCGGTCGACCGCACGACGTCGTACGTGCCGGGCACGCGCAACGGCCCGCGCGAAATCCTCGTCGCCTCCTCGCACATGGAGTTGTGGGACGAGGAGGTCGGGGCGGATGTCCATGGCGTCGGCATCTTCACGCTGCCGGAGATGGAGCTGCCGTTCGGCGAGCTCGAGGCGGTGATCGCCGAGATCCGGCGGGTGGCCGAAGAAGTGCTGTCGCGGGGCAAGTTCCTGGTGGCGCTCGGCGGCGAGCACTCGATCACGCCGCCGCTCGTCGCCGCCGCCGCGGCGCGGCACCGCGGCCTCAGCGTGCTGCAGGTCGATGCCCACGCCGACCTGCGCGACTGCTACATGGGGACGCCGCACAATCACGCCTGCGCCATCCGCCGCACGCTCGACTACGCGCCGGTCACGCAGGTGGGGATCCGCAGTCTGTCCACCGAAGAGGCGCGGGCAATCCCGGCGCTGAACACCACGATCTTCTACGACGCGACGATGCGGTGCGATCCCGACTGGATCGATCGCGTGGTCGCGACGCTGAGCGACACGGTCTACCTCACCATCGACGTCGACGGCCTGGATCCCGCAATCATGCCGGCCACGGGAACGCCGGAACCGGGGGGGCTGTCGTGGTACGAGCTCCTCGGGCTGCTTCGGGCGGTCGTCAGCCGGAAGACGGTGGTCGGCTGCGACGTGGTGGAGCTCAGTCCGCTGCCCGGCATCATGGCGCCGAACTTTCTCTGTGCGAAGCTGATTTACAAGATCCTCACCTACCGCTTCGCCTCCGCGCCCCCGATCTGATCTAGTCAGCGATCTGTATACCAGGTATACTCCTCTCGGTCATGGCCGAGCTGTACGAGCGCGCGATGCAGGCCCTCGAGCAGGGACACGGCGCGGAGGCAGCCTCGCTGCTGACGCGTGCCCTCAAGCGGCCGGGGTTGGCCCGCACCGACGAAGCGCAGGTCCGCGCCGCGCTGGCCGAGGCGTGGCTGCTCCAGGACGACATCCGTCAGGCGGCCGAGGCGCTCGGCGCCTTGCCCGAAGGGCGTGATCGACTCGATCCGGCCAGGCTCTCCGACCTCTGGCGGATGCACGGACGCCTCGCCGTTGCCCGCGGCGAGCCGTCGCGGGGCATCGCCCTGCTCACCAAGGCGCTCCGACAGGCCGAGCGCGCGCACGACTCGCGGGCGATCGGCCTGGCGCACTACGAGCTCGGGCTGTGCTATCGCCAGGTCGGCGACACCGGAATCGTCAGGGAGCACCTCTCGACGGCCGCGTCGGCCCTGCACGCCGCCGGCGATCGGCGGCACCTGGCGATGGTCCACTCGCTCTCCGGGATCACGCTGGCGCAGGAAGGCCGGCTGGACGAGGCGATGGGCGCGCTGCGCCAAGCCGAGCGGCTGGCGATGATCGCGCAGGCGGCCGACGTGCTCGCCACGGTCTGCGGCAACCAGGCCAACGTCGCGCTGATGCAGCATCGCCACGAGCAGGCGCTGTCGCTCGCCGAGCGCAGCGTCGAGCTGCAGGAACAGGCCGGGACGCCGCACGGCTTGGGCGTGGCGCTCGCCTCTCTCGGGCAGATCTGCGTCCGGCTGGGAAACCTGGCGCGCGCCGAAGAGGCGCTCAACCGCGCGCTGGACGTGCGCAGCCCGCTGCAGTTCATGCGCGAGACGAGCGGCGCGGTGTTCGACACGCTCGCACAGATACACCTGATCCGCGGCGCGCACGAGGCCGCCAGCCGTTCGCTGCAGAAGGCACGGGAGACCTACGGCGAGACCCGCGCCAGCCGGTGGTACCAGTGGTCGGTCCGTGTGCTCGAAGCGCGGCTCGCCCTGCGCCGGGCCGACCCCTCGCGGGCGCTGGGCCTGGCCAACGACGTCGCGCAGTCGGGGGACGTGCCGCGCGCGTACGCGCTGCAGGCGGAGCTCACCGCCATCGAGGCGCTGCTCGCCCTCGAGCGCACCGATGATGCCCGCGAGCGCCTCGACCATGTCGCCGGTCGGTTGCATCCCGGCGCGATGACCAGCACCTGGGGCGAGTTCCTGCGCATGCGCGGCCGCGTCCAGGGCGCGCTCGGCCACGCCACCGAGGCGTACCACGACTTCGGCCAGAGCGTCAGCGTGTTCGAGCTGCTCGGTGAGCGCTACCAGGCGGGCCTGAGCTACCTCGCGCTGGGCCGCCTCGCGGCGACGGCGGGTGCGCGCTCGCGCGCCACGCGCTACCTGACCAGCGCTGCGGCGGTCTTCGAGTCGCTGAACGCCGCCCCCGACCTCGCCGACGCCCGGGCGGCGCTCGACGGCATCCCCACCGCCGCCAGCGGCAGGTTCGTCGGCGTGCAGATGGACGGCGACGACGCCATCGTGCGGCGGATCGTGGATGCCTCGGTGGTGCCCGCGCTGCTCGCGCGCGAGGGCGCCACGGCACTGCTCGAGGCCTGCGACGCGCAGACGGCGGTGCTCTACGTGCAGACCTCTTCGGGCCAGGTGCGCGTGCTCGGGCACGCGGGCAGCGATCTCGACACCGCCCGCGCGCTCGCCCTGGCTGCCGGCCGGAGCGGCACCGCCCGCGCCGCGCCGCTGCTCATCAGCGAGCCGATCGGCCGCGATCCCGACGGCCCCCGCTTCGCGGTCGTCTCGATGACGCGGCCGTTCTCTTCGCCGACGCTGCAGCGCTTCCGGACGCTCTGCGCGGTGCTGCGCCAGGGTTTCGATCTGTGCTCCGCGCGCGAGCGGCCCGAGCCGGCGCCCGGCGTGATCGAGCGTCAACTCGAACCGCTGCTCCCCGGACTCATCTGCGCGGGGCCCGCCATGCAGCGGGTCGCCGATCAGATCCAGCGCTTGCAGGGCAACGACCTCACGGTGCTGATTACCGGCGAGAGCGGTACGGGCAAGGACCTTGTCGCGCGCGCCATCCACGCCGGCTCGCCGCGGCGGGCGAACATGTTCCTGCCCTACAATTGCACGAGCGCAACCCGCGAGCTCGCCGACAGCCAGCTCTTCGGTCATCGCCGCGGCAGCTTCACCGGTGCCGTCTCGGATCAGCCCGGGGTGCTGCGCACCGCGGTGGGCGGCACGCTGTTCCTCGACGAGGTGGGCGACCTCCCGCTCGACGTGCAGCCCAAGTTGCTCCGCTTCCTCGAGCAGGGCGAGGTCCTGCCGGTCGGCGACACGCGCCCGCAGCGTGTCGATGTCCGCGTTGTTGCGGCGACCAATGCCGACCTGGAGCAGCGCGTCACCGACGGGAAGTTCCGCGAGGATCTGTACTACCGGTTGAGCGTCATCCGCATCCACGTGCCGCCGCTGCGCAATCGCCGTGAGGAGATCCCGCATCTGAGCACGTTCTTCCTGCGCGAAGCCTGCGAGCGGCTAGGCAAACCCGGCATCCGCCTCGGGGCGGACACGCTGGATCTGTTCGATGCGTTCCCCTGGCCGGGCAACGTGCGGCAGCTGCGCAACGAGGTGCAGCGCGCCGTCGCGATGGCGTCGCCCGGCGGCCTGATTGCGCCGGACCTGCTCTCGCCGGCACTGGCGCCGCCGGCGCTCGCCGCCGATGGAGCGTCGCGGGCTCGGGCGCGCCGCACCACGCTGGCCTCCGCGATCGAGAAGCTGGCGCGCGAGATGATCCAGTCGGCCCTCGAACGCGCGTCTGGAAACGTGTCGGAGACGGCGCGGCTGCTCGGGCTCACGAGGCGCGGCTTGTACCTGAAAATGCAGCGACTCGGGGTGCCGGTCGGCGCATAGAGGCCGTCGAGCTGGATACCAGGTATTCAATCAATCGACGATCTGTATACCAGCTAATCAACACCAGTAACTGCCCAGGTCGCATCCCATCCTCGCAACTCCATGTATCAAAAGGTTCTTAGGGCATTGCCGCCATTGTGGGCTGATCGTCCAGGTTCAGGCCTGGCCCTTGATACAGCACTCCCCCGACTGCTTTCGGAGGACGCGATGGAACAGAGACTACGCCTGGTGCAGAGCGGAGGGCCGAGAACGGAGAGCCGGAAATCCGAACGGCGGCGCCTGGCGCTCCCAGCGCAGATCGTCTGGAAGGACGCGAAGGGCTCCACGCGCATGACGCCCGTCGTGACCCGCGACATCAGCGACCTCGGGGTCTCGGTCGAGTGCAACGTGGCCAGCGCGATCCCGCTCTACCGGCTGGTTTATTTCCAGATCGACCGCCAGGCGCGCAACGCTCCGGACCTGCCGGCGGTCCTGCGGAAGTCGAACATCCTCTCCGCGATTTTCCGCGTCGGCGAGTGCAGCGCCGAGACCGGCGCTCCCACCGAATACGCGCTCCGCATGCTGGTCGAGCCGGAGGAGCGCCGGCCGCTCGTGGCGATCACGCCGCGCGTGGGCTGGTCGGGCGAAGCGGAACCCAGGACCGCCTGACGGCGGTTCAGACTCCCAGGAACGCGGAGGCGTGGATAGAGGGTATCCACACGGCCCTCACCTCCCGGCGCGGATCCGCTGGTCGTCGCCCGGCGAAATCAGCCCTTCTTCGCCGCCTCCATCTCGCGGCGCGCGTCGGCGACGTACACGGACTCGGGAAACTCCTCGACGACCCGGTTGAACGCCCGGGCGGCGTCTTCCTTCTTCCCCGCCTTCAGGTACGCGCGGCCGAGCTGCATGAGCACTCCGTCAACCGGCAGCTGCGGATTGCTTTCGGTGGTCAGATCCCGGTAGATCGCGATCGCCGAATCAAGCTTGCCCTGGGCAACCTGTGCTTCGGCGAGGCCGAGCCGCGCGGTACGCGCGTAGATCGTACGGCCCCCCCGGTTGATGACCTCCTGGTAGCGCTGCTCCGCCTCGGCGTGTCGGTCCAGTTCGGCGAGGATGCCGGCGGCGTGGAACCGCGCCGCGATCCCTGCCTCGGTCGACGGATACGTGTCGGCAGCCTGCATGAACTTCGGCAGCGCGGCTTCCAGCTTGGCCTGCTCCGTGCGGTAGGTGCCGGGTTGCTGCACCGGCATGGGGCTGCCCGGCTTCGGCTCGGTAGGCGCGACCACCGGCGCCTCGTGCACGACCAACGCGTCGGCCAGCAGCGCCGTCGCCTTCGCCTCGCGCGCCTGCCGCCACCAGGTGTAGCCTCCAACCGCCGCGAGGGTGGCGACGATCGCGATCAGCACCAGTCCGAGGTCGCGGCCGCGCTCCTCGAACACTTCGCGCGCACGCGCGACCGACCGCGCGAACTCGTTCTCCTTCAGCTTGTGACGTTCAGTTGCTTTCATTCCGGCTCTTGGTCTAACTCTGACTCCGACTCTGACTCCGACTCTGACTTTCGACTCCCGACTCTCGACTCAAATGGCGCGCCCGGCAGGTCTCGAACCTGCGACCCCCGGTTTAGGAAACCGATGCTCTATCCTGCTGAGCTACGGGCGCGATCGCTGTAAGTTGTTTATTGCTAAGCATTTCACGCCGTCTTGCTGTGCTTGCCCGAAGTACTTCCACGTGGTACTGCCACGATTTTGCCTGCCGGGACGGCCGCGTTGAAGGCTTTCGTCGCGAGCTGCAACCGCGCCTCGACGCCCGCGAGGGTGTATCGGTCCATCATCCGGCTCGACGGCGCGTGCATCAGCATTTCGGCGGTTGCCTTCGGATCGCCCGTCTGCCGGTAGAGCTCCGTGGCAAACGAGTGGCGCAGATCGTAAACCCGAACCCTGGGAACCTTCGCGGTATCACAGGCCCGGTGGAAGCTTTTGATCATACTCGAATTGCTGAACGGCCCCCAGCACTCTAGGTCCGCGAACCGGCGCAGCGCCGCGAGTCCCCGAGCCGTCAACGGCAACCTCCGAGACTTCGCCCCCTTCCCCTTGTGCCGGCGCGGGACCGTCACGGTCCCGGCGCGCCAGTCGATACAGTCGGGCGTTAGACGCTTCAGGAGCGCATGTGGCAGGCCCGTGTAGGCAACCACGGCCAGCCGTGCTTTCGTCTTACTGGCGTCGTCGCGCGCCTTCCCGCGAATGCCCTGCCCCACGTCCGGCATCGCGTCGAGGATCTTCGCGATCGTCGGGTACGGCAGCGCCCGCGCCTCGGGTTCCGGCAGTTGCGGCTTCAGCGCGGCGCGTACGGGATTCGGTGCCGCAGTCCCGTCGAGCCGGTTCCACAGGTGCAGCAGCGCCGACCGGCGGTTGCGGACGGTGGACGGTGCGAGCCCGACATTCAGCCAGCGACTCAGGATGGCGTCAATCTCCGGCGTCTCGATCGAGTGCCGCGCCCGTTGTCCGAATTCCGCGCTCCACAACTCGATATGCTTCCGCCGCTCCGCGATCGTCGGCATCGCCGCAACCGCCTGCAAGTACCGCTCGGCATCCGCCGCGAACGTGCCACGGCCAGCAGCCGGCGCGACCCGCCGGAGCGTGACCCGGAGTTCGTCGCGCCGGTCCTTCAATGTCTTGAGTTCTACGTTGACCGGAAAACGTTCCTCGCGACGCATCCCCCGCGCCGTCACGATCACGGAATAGCCCCAGCGATCGCGGTAGATGCCCCGCTCGATGCGGACGCGCCGCCGCTGTTGTGACTTCATTTTTTTTCGCCTCGGGATAATTCGGGCGCCAGCCGCAGCCCGGCGCCCACCGGTTTTAACCCGTTCCGCCCCGGCTCGCTAGGCCGAATGCGGGAACGTCAGAACGCGTCCGTGTTTGGTTCGCGCCGCAGCCGCTGTTGGCGTGACCGGCGGTGGCACTGCCGCATCGCCGGACTTGGAACCCACGCCAATGAAATGGTCCATGATGCCCTCGATCACCGCCGATACCTGCGGATTGATTTTCGAGAGAGTCAAGGACTTCTGCGCGAGCGCGCAGCGCCGCACTTCCATCTGACCGTCGTTGACGCCATCTCCATAGAAAGATTCGTACAGTTCATTGACGATCGTTTGATAGGCGCGCATGTACGCCTGCGCCCCCTTCCCCCGCGAGACATCCAATCTCACAAGGTGTCGGCCCCAATAATTGGCGAGTTCGCCGAGACGCCCAGAAATGCCGAGCGCCAGTGCGAGATCGGCATCGCTGTGCCGATTCGCCAGCACTCGACGCTGGGCTTGTGTGATCCGCTGAGTGGCACGAGCCATAAACGCCTCCCGCCGCAATGCGGCAGGAATGGCCGGGCGTTCTGTCTGGTGGATAATAAAAGGCAGGGCGACCGGCAGGTTACGTCTGCTCGACGCCTTAGGGGATGCGAGCGGTGTCACCACCACCGCCGCATTCCCGCCTATCTTGCGCCTCGTCAGCATCAGCCGTCAACAGGATTCAGCCTGTTTACTCGCACGCAAACTAGTTTGCGGCTGACTAGCCCGTCACGTCGTCGCGCGCTTCGAGTGCCCGCAGCCGCTGATCCAGGTTCTGAAGCATCGCCACGATATAGGCGAACATCGCCGGATGACTGATTGAGTCTGGCCGGCCCTCGCGGTCTAAGTTCACGAGCAGCGGATCGATTTCCGCGAGCTGCTCTGCGCTGAAGCCGAGTCGCCGTTGCGACTGGCCCTTGTAGCAAAAGGTGATCGGTTGCGCGTTCAGGATGCGATTTTCGGCGGCCATGCTTCAACGTGCTCTTTATACCGAAGGCTAGATGAATCGCGTTTGAACCCGCCGTCTGCGCCGTCCCAGACCACGGCCGTTCCGGAGCCGGTCGGCGTGCCCTCACAGATGAGCAGGTTCAGGGCTTCGACGTCGTAGCCCCGAACCACCGTGCCAGCCCCGCCGGTGCTTTGAATCGTGCTGTTGCAGGCAATCGGAGCGTTGAAATATAGGAAGCCGCCGGTTCCCCAGATATCTCCGACGCCAGACCATTTCACCTTGTTACTGCTGCCGTCCCCGGCCGCGATCGTGATGCCACTAGCGTTTAATGGGACTTCTTCGCCGGTGCCGAAGTACCCAACCGCGCCGT
>JBMDXQ010000105.1:0-77387 GCA_048594975.1 Vicinamibacterales bacterium
ATCAAATCTCCATCAGGTCACGTCCCACCACGACGTGTCCCTGGAAATGCCGTCGCACGGCGGCACGCCACTCGTTGTCGGTAGGAGCGCCCGGTCCCTCGGTCGGAACGAAATGCGACAGGACGAGCGTCTTCACGCCGGCGGCGGCGGCAACTCGGCCGACGTCCGCGGCGTCCGTATGGCTCGCGAGGATGTGTCTGACGACCGAGGGCGGCTGCGGCGCGTCAGGCCTTTCCCAGTACTCGCGTGACACCACCTCGTGGACGAGCACGTCCGCTCCCCGCGCCAGCTTGACCACGCTGTCCGAGTATCGCGTGTCGCCGGAGACGACAATGGACCGGTCAAGAGTATCGAAGCGGTACGCGAAGGAATGGCGGATCGGCGGGTGCTCGTTCGGCGCCGCCGTCACGCGTACACGATCGTCCCTGAAGATCTCGCCGCCCTCGAGTATCTCGTGCGGCCGTACGAGTGGACCGAGCGGCGGACGTCCCTCGTCCGCCATGCGCAGATCGATGTCGTAGCGGTACGCCTCGAGCAGCCGGGCGGTCATCTCGGTCAGCGGCGGCGGGCCGTGGGCGTCGACCGGTGTCCTTAGGCCGGCCGTCCAGCCAAGCAGGAATAGTGGGCCGTACCCGGCGATGTGGTCGGAATGCAGGTGCGTGACGAACACCGCGCGGAGCTGCTTCACGGCGAGGTTCGCGAGCGTCAGCTGCCGGGCGACGCCGTCGCCGCAGTCCACCAGGTAGATGCGGTCGCCCGCGACGATTGCCTGCGCAGGCGCCGCGCCCTTTGCCTTGGGCGTCGGCCCGCCGGCCGTGCCGAGGAGCATCAGACGCGTGCGGCGCGGGGTCTGCGCCGCCCGGGCAGCTGCCGACCCCGTGAGCCACGCCAACCCTGATGCGAGGAGCGATCGACGCGAAACCCGGTCTGCGTTCACGGCGGACAGTATCGCCGAAAAGCGAACGGCTGCGGGTCTCCGGGACTCCGGCGGTTCGACCGCAGGTCTACGCGAAGCCAGAGGAGCAACGCGACGGGCAGCCCTGACCGCTTCCGACTGCGACGCTACGGCCTTCTTCCGATTCCCACGTGCGCCCCTGGCAGGACGAGGTCCGCACGCACCGGATAGTGGTCCGCCGCCATGCGCGTGAGCGGCGTGATGGCGACCTCCGCTCCCTGCACCTCGATCGCGGGCGAGAGCAGCAGGTAGTCGATGCGCCGATCCGGTTCCTCGTCGGGGGATGCCGGGATGGTGTACCCGGGCGCGCCCGGATTCGCGATCGGCCAGGTGTCGCGGAAGACGGCGAACAGCGGCAGGATCTCGGGCGCCGTCGGCTGCGCGTTCAGGTCGCCCGCCAGGATCGTGTCCTCCTCGAAGTCGCCGACGTGGGCGATGGTTGCCTGGATCTGCGCGGCGCGCACGTCCGTGTACTCGCTCGTGTGCTCGTAGTGCGTGTTGTACACGCGCAGCGGCACGCCGCGCACGTTCACGAGCACCTCCAGCAGGCCGCGCTGCTCGCGGTTGACCGCGGGCGTCGTGTCGGTCGCCGGGCGCGTGCTCGGCAGGAACGTGTTCCGGCACTCGAGGATGTCGAACTTCGACAGGATGAGCGTCCCGTACTGGTGGGGGACGCTCGAGTGTGAATCCGGATTGTGGTTCAGGTTCGCGCCGTAACACGGTTGCATCTCCAGCGCCGCGGCGAGCAGCGCCGGGTGATCGAGCGTGCCGCTGCGGCCCCAGAAGCGATCGACCTCCTGCAGGGCGACGATGTCGGGCGCCTCTGCGCGGATGACCTCGGCGATACGGTCGAGATCGAAGGCGCACTCGGTCGACGGCGGACGCGTCACCGGCGGCGGCGTGCAGTCGTCGTTGCCGCTGCCGTGATGGATGTTATAGGTCATGGCGCGCAGCGGGCGCGGTCCCGCCTGCGGGGGCGGCGTCTGCCCGGTCGCCACCGGCAGCGCACACGCGACGACGGCGGCGATAGCGACGGCTGAGGCCGTGACGCGCCCCTTCACATGCATTCTCATGGTTCCCCCTCTCGTGACGGGTGCCGGCGCCGAACCGCGACCGGCGCGTCGTACGGGATGCTATCAGACCCGGCTCGGACGAGCATCGGGTAACATGCGCGCGTGAGCGACACGCTCAACGGCCCGCGCCGCCTCTCGATGCTCCGCTCGTACACCCCTGCGGACCTGCTGACGCTGGCCAACGCCAGCTGCGGCGCACTCTCGATCTTCGCCTGTCTCAGCTACATCGACGATGCGCGGTCGCGGCAGATCTGGGCGGCGTTCGTGCTGCCGGTGGCGGCCCTGGTGCTGGACTTCTTCGACGGCTACGTCGCGCGCCTCGATGCGAAGCGGCAGTCGGCCTTCGGCGCGGATCTCGATTCGCTCGCCGACATCGTGTCGTTCGGGGTCGCGCCGGCGGTGCTCGGCTATACGCTGGGACTGCGCGGCTTCTGGGACGTGCTGTGCCTCACCTACTTCGTGTGCTGCGGCATCAGCCGGCTCGCCCGCTTCAACGTCACCGCGCCGGCGCTCACCGACGTTGATACCGGCAAGGTCCGGTACTTCGAGGGCACGCCGATCCCGACAAGCATCCTGCTCGTGCTGCTCATGGCTGTGCTCTTCGCGCTGGGCATGACCGGGCGGGATTTCGCGGGCGGCCATGTCGAACTGCTCGGCCGCGGGTTCCACCCCATCAGCGTGCTGTTCGTGATCAGCGGCAGCCTGATGATCAGCACGATCCGCGTGCCGAAACCGTAAACGGATCGTTCGCACGGATCGTTCGCGACGGCTTTTGCAGCGGCTGGGTTCGCGAACGGGTGGTTTGCGAAGGGAGGTGTCGCGCATCGCCGGCGAGCTCATGCGGCTGGGCCTGCATCTCGACGTGGAGAAGCGGAACCGCGTGGGCACTCTCTTCAGCGCCGATTCGGCCAACGCTGTCGGCTACATGCCATGCAGCGATCGCGTGAATCAATGGGCGTGCTGGGCCAGATGGACAACGCGATCTACGACCTGAACGTGGAGCCGGACTCGTTCCCGCCGGCGATCCCGATCTGTCGCGCTGGGATCTGGCAACCGTGGCGGAGCGATAGCAGGGCGTGGAACCGCCCACTCGCAACGTCCACCTCTCAACACGTCTGTCGCTGGAGTTGGAACGTGGGCGTTGCCGGCGCACCGATCGGCGCCGCCGGTCAGCGGCGGTTCCAGTGCGTCTTCCAGCCGTCCACGCAGGCGGCGCGCAGGGAATGCGTCCCGGCTTTGATCGCCTCGCCGTCCTTCTCCTTCGCGTCGAGCGCGGAGAGCAGTGCGGCGGCGGCCTGCTCGATCCGCTCGCCGTCAGGCGTGCCGGCCAGCGTCGCCGCCAGGAACCCGGCCTCGAGCAGCGTCTTGGTGCGGAGCACGCCCTCCTTCGACGGCTCCTTGAGGCCGGCCAGGGCGGGGTCGCGCACGTAGCTGCCGGCGACGGGGATCGTCGTGGCGGCCGCGCTCGTGACGTAGATGCCGAACACGCGGCGGCGGCCCATCTCGTAGGCGTCGCGCAGCCCCAGCCCGCCGGCCCACAGCACCTTGATGTTCACGTCCGGCCGACGCGCGTACCGCTCGATCCGTTCGATCTGCCGCAGCCCGAGGTAGCCGGTCGCGTCGCCGGCCGACTTCTTCAGCAGCCGCCGACCGGTCGACTTGTCGACGGTGTCGATCAGGACGACGCGGGCGCCGCGCGCGGCGACGGCCGAGAGCCACCGCTCGATCCCGCGCGGCAGGTCGCGCTCGACGTCGACCGACCGCGCGCCGACCAGGCCCTGGTCGACGAAGAACACCGGCGCCGCCGACCAGTCCTTCATCCAGGCCTGCACCAGCGCGACGACCTCGTCGATCTCCTCGAGCGTGAGCGGCACGCAGCCGTATTTGCCGAGGTTGGCGCCCATCGACCGCGCGGTGTTGAGGCCGACCCAGATGCTCCGGGCGATGGTGTCCGTGTCGGGGAGGTTCGCCGCGCGGACGCGCACGCCGGTCGCGCCGGCGCGCCGCAGGATCGGGCCGATCAGGCCGGGCTCGAAGTAATCGCGCAGCCCGCCGCGCGTGATCGCCGACTGCGATCGCCGGCTCTTGGTGCCGTCGAGCAGGACGACGCCGAGGCCCGCGGAGGCCGCCAGGTCGATCGCGGCGAGCGCGCGGTCACGCCCGGTCGGGCCGTTGCCGACGAACGCCGCCAGGCCGAGGACCTGTCCCTCCGGCGCGCGCGGTCTGCCCGCCGCCTCTCCCGACGACACGAACGCGGCGAGCTGCTGCAGCACCGCGGCCTTCTGCCGGACGGTCAAACGGGCGGACTGCGGGAATTCGACGAAGACGGTACGCGGCCGCGGCTTGAGGTCGGGCGTGTCGAGGTAAGGCTTGAACTCCGCGGCGATCTCCCGCATCGCCGCGGCCAGGGCCGACGGCCGCCGGCTCGCCACGCGCACGCGCGGCTCGGGCCGGTACACCCGCATGTTCACCTGCGTGCCGATGTTGGTCGTGACCAGCACCCGGCCCACCGTCGCGAGCCAGATGTCGGCGTACTCTTCCGGGCCGACCACCACCTCGCCGACGCCGACGAGGCGTTCGGCGTCGACCGCCATGCCGACGACGACGGGCGCCGGGCGGACCGACGCCGGGAGAGCGCCCACCTTCGGCGACTCGAACGCCGCCTCCCGGATCGCGCCGGCGGCGCTGCCCTCGTCGCTCACGCCGAGAAACGGCCCGTAGCGATCGTAGTCGTAGTCCTTCAGCGACGCGCTCGCGCGCGCCGGGTCGCCGCCCAGGTGGAGGAACGCGCGCCGCGCGCGACCGGCCAGCGGCGCGGGCACGGCACCGCCGGTCGCCGCCTGGCGGTACTGCGCGAGGACCTCGGCGCAGGCGGCGGCCAGCGCGCGGTCCTCGTCATCGGTGCGCGGGCGATCGGTGTCGAGCAGCGCGAGCGGGTCGGTCATTTCAGCGCCTTCGGCGCAGTGATCTCGGCGCCTCGATCGTCACGCTGCAGATCCCAGAGCAGCCAGTCGTCGTTGCGCACGTAGCGGTTGCGCCGGTAGTCCCACTTCTTCGGCAGCATGTGCGCCAGCGATTCGAGAAACGGCAGGAGCGGGCGCACCGGCCTGCGCTTGCGCTCGCGCTCGTCGAGCGGCCCCGCCGGCCAGCCGTAGCGCTTGCGGTGCCGCCCGGTGAACCCGAACCCGTCGAAAAAGTTCTCGCCACCGACGAGCGGCATGTACCACAGGCTGGGGATTCCCGCCGCGTTCGGCTTGATCGGCAGCTGCACCGCCAGCTCGTTCAGCAGCTCGCGGCCGCGCCGGTCGCGCGCGAGGTGCGCCTGCAGCGCGTCGTAGGCGGGAAACTCCACGGGCGGGCTGACGAACAGCACCGGCTTGCGCTGCATCCGCGCCAGCGCGATCTCGTGCGGGGTGCCGACGCTGTAGACGTTGGTCGGGCAGTAGGCGACGACGAAGTCGCTGGTGTCGACCATTCGCAGGTCGATGTGCAGCGTCTCCCAGAACCTGCCGGTCAGCTTCGCCCGCGCCCGGGCGCCGGCCGCACCGTCGCGGAACGTCCAGTTCTCCCGGACCTTCGCCGTATCCACGCCCTCGCGCCCGTACTCGTGCAGGCCGCGCACCTCCGGCTTCTGCCAGGGGTCGAAGACGACGCAGCCCATGTTCCGGAGGATGGTACCCACCCGCGACCGCCACCCGTACTTCATCTCGTATTCGCGATCGGCGACGAAGTCCATGGGGCCGGACAGGTACACGCGGGCCCCGTCGAGGAGGCCGCGGCCCGCGCGGCGTGGTGTTCGCTTCATGTATGACCTCCGTTCTCGAGCACCGAACGAGGGCGCGCGCCCACTCGAACAGGCGATTGAAGCTGCCGGTGTGCCGGGGAGCGCGCGGAAGTGTCTCCCTGGCCGCTGACGGCTGTCAAGGGCGGTCCGCGACCAGGTCGCGCTCAGGCTCGCGCTCGTCCGGCGTCGTCGCCTCGCGTATTGACGTTTTGCCGACGCCCGGTAAACTACGCCTCTCCCCGGCAGCGGGTGCTCGAGACGGAGGCGGACGGGGTTCTCCTCACCGGCTGGCTGCCCCGCCTGCGATATGGTGAGGCCAGTCAGCCGGGTCGGCGCGCTGTTCCGGCGGGGCAGGAGGTGGACCGTGAAGCGCGGCACGTTCGAGTTCGAAGTAACCGCGGCCGGCGACGTGGTGAACGACGCCGGCAACGTCGAGCGGCTCAGGCGGCTGTGGCTCGATCGCGCGATGATCGACGGCGACGATCTCGGCCCCGGCGATGCCGGCGACTTCGATTACGGCGCCTGGCACGTCGCCTGTCACCTGGTCGGTGCCGGCGGCGTCCGCCGCACCGCCGAGGGGAAACTCCTGTGGCTCGAGGTCTCGCACGATCCCACGGTCGACGAGTACTTCGGGAGCGTCACGGAGCCGGCCGACGGCGGCGTGCGGACGCACCGCATCGAGTCGGACGCGGGTCAGCGTCTGCTCGCCGGCTCGACGCTGCTCGGCTTCGTCGAGGGCAACTCGGTCGGCCGGATCTCGGCGCGCAACGCGCAGGATCCCCCGACGCTGTTCAACGGCTGGCGGCGGCAGCAGTTCAACCAACCGACGAACAGTCACAACGACGGCGGCAAGGTCTGGGAGCACTGGTGCACGGTGCGCGACATCCGCCCGCCGCACCGCATCGGCTCCTCGGTGCTGCACGCCTACGTGGCGCTCGTCTCGGCGCTTGGCGACCGGTTCGTCGCCACGGTCACGCGCGGGCGCCGCAGCTACGGCCATCCGAAGCAACTCTGCGCGATGGTGCGCGGTGGGCTCACCTCCGAGTCGTCGGCGACCTGGGAGGTCGCGCCGATGCGGATTCCCGACGACGCCGAGCAGAGGTTCCTGGAGGCGACGCCCGCCGACGCCCTGGCGGCGGTGGGGCTGCTGCGCTGGGACGGCGGTCCGCACTACTACATGTACGCGCGCCGCATCGGCTCGTGGAGCGACGCGTCGCAGGTGCGCGACGACCTCAGCGGCTTCGGGGACGGCAAGAGGAAGAAGTGACATAAGCACCGGGCGGACAGGGGCATTCATGCGGAAGCGCGCGCGCAAGGGCGACCTCAGCGTCCACGCGATTGCGGGGACCTACGTGACGCTGCTCGGGCTGGACATCGCGGACGGGTCGCCGATGCTCGATGGCCTGCTCGGGTTCGGCATCTGGCGGCGCAACCATACCGAGAACAAGGAAGGATGGCTGCCGGGCATGAAGCGCTTCCGGAGCGATACCGAGGAGCCGCACCCGAGCAGGCCCACGAGCACGCGCACCAACCCGATGCAGGGGTTCATGTGGAGCGATTACGCCGCCAAGTCCGGGCACGATTACACCTACCGGGTGGTGCCGCTCTACGGCGAGCCGAACGCGCTCAGCGAAGGCGAGGGCGTCGAGATCAGGTTCAGGACCGAGCCCGAACGCGGCCGCCCGCACTCCGTTTACTTCAACCGCGGCGCGGCCGCCTCGCAGGCCTACGCGCGTCGCTTCCACAACCAGCCGCCGGATCGGGTGCACAATCCCGCCGCCTATCCCTGGCTCTCGCGCGGGCTCGAGGAGGCGATGCTGCGCTACATCGGCCGGGCGAAGAAGGAGCGCCTGAAGATCCGCGCCGCCGTGTACGAGTTCCACTACGACCGGGTGCTCGCCGCGCTGGCCAAGGCGGCCAGTGACGGCGTGGACGTCCGCGTCGTCTTCGACGCGAAGAAGGGGGAGCAGAAGCCGGGCGCGCGCAACCACGCCGCGATCGACGCCGCCGGGCTCGGCGAGCTCGCGAGGTGCACGCCGCGCACCGCCAACACGAGCTACATCTCGCACAACAAGTTCATCGTGCTGGTGGACGGCCGCCAGGCGGTCTCGGTGTGGACCGGCTCGACGAACATCACCGAGGGCGGCATCTTCGGCCACTCGAACCTCGCGCACGTCGTCGACGACCCTGGCGTGGCCGGCAAGTACCTGCAGTACTGGAACCAGCTCGCGACAGACCCGGCGGCCAAGGAGCTGCGGGAGTGGACCGACGAGCACACGCTGGTGCCGGACGGCCGGCCGCGCAAGGGCACGACCGCGCTGTTCAGCCCGCGCGGATCGATCGACGCGCTGCAGTACTACGCCGAGCTGATGGAGCGCGCGACCTCGAGCGTGTTCTTCACGGCGGCGTTCGGCGTCAACCGCCGGCTGCGGCGCGTCCTCGCCACCGACAGGCCGTACCTGCGCTACCTGCTGCTCGAGAGCGAGGACAAGCCGAACGTCGAGGATCCCGACATCGCCGCCTACCAGCACGATCGCCAGAACCTCGTCGCCGTTGGCAGCCTGCTCGACGAGGACGTCCTCGAGACCTGGGTGCGGACCAACTTCGGCGAGGAGGAGCTGACCGGCATCAACAAGCACGTCAAGTACATCCACACGAAGTACATGCTGATCGACGCGCTCGGCAACGATCCGATCGTCGTCACCGGATCGGCGAACTTCAGCGACGCCTCGACGAGGAACAACGACGAGAACATGCTGATCATCCGCGGCGACACCCGCGTCGCAGACATCTACCTGGGCGAGTTCATGCGGCTCTACACGCACTACCGCTTCCGCGCCTTCGCGCAGCAGGCGGCAGCGGAGGGGCGGCCGCCGGCGAAGCTGTACCTCGCCGAGGACAACAGCTGGACGGCGCCGTACTACGACGAGAACCGCGCGAAGTACCAGGAGCGGCTGCTCTTCGCGTGACGCATTGAGCGGCGCGGTGGCACGCGCGGCCGCGCTCCGGAACGGCGCGACCCGCACGATATAATCGCTTCGTCCCCATGCCCCTGGCGCCTGCGACCCGCGTCGGTCCGTACGAAATCGTCGCATCGCTTGGCGCCGGCGGAATGGGCGAGGTCTACCGCGCGCGCGACTCGCGGCTCGATCGCGAGGTCGCCCTGAAGCTGATACACCGCGGCGCCGTGGGCGACGCCGCGATGGACCGCCTGCTGCGCGAGGCAACGCTCGCCTCGGCCCTCAACCACCCGAACATCGTCGCCATCTTCGATACCGGCGTCTTCGAGGGCGACCGCTACGTCGCGATGGAGCTGGTCGAGGGGCTGACGCTGCAGGCGCTGGCCGAGCGCGGCCTCGATGTCGGGCGCGCGCTCGGGATCGGCCGCCAGGTGGCCGAGGCGCTCGCCGTCGCGCACGCCGCCGGCATCGTCCACCGGGACATCAAGCCGGAGAACGTGATCGTGCGGCCCGACGGCTACATCAAGCTCCTCGACTTCGGGCTGGCGCGGCTGAAACCGGAAGAGGCCGGTGCCACCGCCACCGCCACCGAATCCGGCCTGCTCGTCGGGACCATCGGCTACATGGCGCCGGAGCAGGCCAGCGGTCAGCCGGCCGGGCCCGAGGCGGACATCTTTGCACTCGGCGTGGTGCTCTACGAGCTGCTGACCGGCCGGCATCCGTTCCGTTCCGCGTCCCAGATCGCCACGCTGCACGCCATCGTGTGGGAGACCCCGGAGCCGCCGTCGTTTCTGAACCCGGACGTCCCCCGCCACGTCGAGCAGCTCGTGCTGGAAATGCTGCAGAAGGACCCGCGGCTGCGGCCCGGCGCCGCCGACGTGATGTACCGCCTCGGACTCGCGCACGACGCCTCGATCGCGGTCTCGCTGTCGCAGATGGCCGTGTCGCTGCCGCGTGCGCGGGCGGGCTCGGCCCTGGTCGGGCGGGACGGCGAGCTCGAGACGCTCGCCCGCGAGTTCGAGCGCGCGCAGCAGGGGCGCAGCCGGCTGGTCGTGGTCGCGGCCGAGGCGGGCATGGGCAAGACGACGCTGGTCGACGCGTTCCTGCGGTCGCTCGAAGAGGGGACGGATCCCATCCGCGTCGGGCGGGGGCGATGCTCGGAGCGGCTGGCTGGCAGCGAAGCCTACCTGCCGGTGCTCGAGGCGCTGGAGACGCTGCAGACGCACGACCAGCACGGCACCCTCTCGCGGCTGATCCGCGCGCTGGCGCCCAGCTGGTACGCGCAGATCGGCCGCCCCTCGCTCGACGAGTCGTCCGCCGAGCGCCTCGCGGCGGAAACCGCCGGCGGGTCGCAGGAGCGGCTGAAGCGCGAGATCATGGCGCTCCTCCAGGAGGTGAGCCGGATCCAGCCGGTCGTGCTCTGCTTCGACGACGCGCACTGGGCCGATCACTCGACCATTGATCTGATCGGATACATGGCGCGGCGGCTGGACCACGCGCGGGTGCTCATCGTCGCGACCTGCCGGCCCTCCGACCTGGTCCAGACCCGTCACCCGTTCCTGCCGCTGAAGCTCGATCTGCTCGCGCGCGACATGTGCCGTGAGATCACGCTCGGCTCGCTCGATGCGGCAGCGGTAGCGCGCTACATCGCCGTGCAGTTCAGCGGCCACGCCTTCCCGGACGGCTTCGATGAACTGATCGGCCGCCGCACCGCCGGCCACCCGCTGTTCCTCGCCGACCTGCTGCGCGACCTGTGCCGGCGCCGCGTCCTGAGGCAGCAGGACGGCCGCTGGGTGATGGAGGGCGAGCTGTCGGCCCTCGAGCGCGAAATCCCGCCGTCGGTCAAGAGCCTCATCGAGCGCAAGATGGATGCGCTCGACCCGGTCGATCGCCGGCTGCTGTCGGTCGCGGCCGTACAGGGGGTGGACTTCGACAGCGCGCTCGTCGCCGCGGTGGCGGAGATGGACCCGGACGAGGCGGAGGATCGGCTGGAGCGGCTCCAGCGCGAGCACGCGCTCGTGCAGTTTGTCGCCGAAGCGGAGGAGCACGACCGCACGTTGACGCTGCGCTACCGCTTCGCCCACCACGTCTACCACGAGGCGTTCTACGACGCGCTGCGGGTGACGCGACGGGCGAGCCTGAGCCGTCGCGTGGCCGAGACGCTGGTGACGCGGCTGGGCGACGCGCCGTGCGACTGCGCGGCGGACGTGGCGCTGTTGTTCGAGACGGCGCGCGAGTGGCTGAAGGCGGCCGAGTACTTCACCCGGGCGGCGCAGGCGGCGGCACGGCTCTACGCGCACGACGAGACGGCACGCCTCGCGCAGCGCGGCCTCGCGCTGCTGGCGGCCGAACCGGATTCACCGCGGAAGGCGGCGATCGAGCTGGATCTGCAGATGACCTACGGCCTCGCGGTCAAGACCGGGCAGGGGTACGCCGTGCCCGAGGTCGGCAGCGCCTACGCCCGCGCGCGCGAGCTGTGCCGCCAGGTAGAGGATCCGGCGCGCGTCATCCCGGTGCTCATCGGGCTGTCGGCGCACCACATCGTCTCCGGCGAGATCGAGACCTCGCGCGAGATCGGGACGGAGATGCTGGCGCTGTTCGACCGGCTCGGCGATCCGAACCTGCAGATGCTGGGCAACTGGTCGCTGGGCGCGGCGCTGTTCCACCTCGGCGAGCTCGAGGCGGCGCACCGGCACCTGGAGCGCGGCATCGCACTGTACGATCCCTCGTTCCACACCCCGCGCGTGTGGCAGACGGGCATCGAGCCGGGCATCTTCTGCCGGTGCGAGCTGTCGCGGACGTGGACGCTGCGCGGCTACCCCGATCGCGGGCTTGCCTGCATCGAGGAGGCGGTCCGCCAGGCGCGGGCGATCGATCACCCGCAGACGCTCGCCTTCGCGCTGCTGTTCAAGACCTTCGTTCACCTGGCGCGGCGCGAGCCGCAGCACGTCCTCGCCGCGTTCGACGAGCTGTCGGCGGTGTGCACCGCCCGTGGCATCGCCCAGGAGCTGCAGTGGGCCGAGCCGCTGCGCGGCCGCGCGCTCATCGAGCTGGGCGAGGTCGACGCCGGCCTGCGCGAGCTCGAAGCGGGGCTGGCCACGCACACGATCACGCGGTCGGCGCTGCTGCGCCCCTACTATTTCGTGCTCCTCTCCGGCGGTCTCCTGCGTGCCGGGCGGCTGGACGAAGCGCTGCGCGCGCTCGACCAGGGCGCAGACAGCGCGCGCACCACCGGCCAGCGGGCCTACGCCTCGGAGCACGCGCGGCTGCAGGGCGAAGTGCTGGCGCGGAAGGGCGACTTCGAGGCCGCCGAACGGTGGTTCGCCGAGGGCGTGCGCATCGCCCGCGACCAGCAGGCGCGCTGGCTGGAGCTGCGCGCCGCGCGCGCCTTCGCGCACCTGCTCGCGAGGCTGGAGCGGTGCGGCGAGGCGCGTGCGGTGCTGCGGCCGGCGTTCGACGCCGTGACCGATGGACGGGAGACGCTCGACTACGTCGCCGCCGACGCGATGCTACGGACGTTGGAGTGTGAAGAGTGAGGCTGTCAGCATTACTCAGTGCGCGTGGGGCTCCACCCCCCACGCGCTTTACGCTCGCTTCGTTCGCGGTCGCGCTTCGTGCTCGTGGGCTTCGCTTTGCTCACCGGCCTGGCGACCCGCTGCTCCAGCGCCCGGCTGACTCGAGGCGCGAGGGACGCAGGCCGAGCGCTCGCATCACCCTGACGGGTAGTACTCCGCCCGCTTCACCTTCAGGAACGCCACCGACCGCGCCAGCTCGTCGAGGCCGTTCACCCCGTCCTCGACCGAGATCCACCCGGTGAACCCGACGCCTGCGAGGATCCGGAAGATGGCGTCGTAGTCGTTCGCGCCTTTACCCGTCTCGCCGTGGCGCAGCTTGTCGGGGTAGCCGACGGTCCCGTCCGCCTGCCGTATCTCCTCGAGCGTGGTGCCCGGCACCAGGTACCGGTCCGACGCGTGCATCGTCACGACCCGGTCCCTGACCTGCTCGAGGAACGCGATCGGGTCGGCGCCGGCCACCAGCGCGTTCGATGGATCGTACTGGACGCCGAAGTGGCGAGAGGGGGGGATACGGTCGAGGATCTCCAGGAAGACGTCCGACTGCTGCGCGAATTCAGGGAATCTCCACTCGCCCACCTTGTAGTGGTTCTCCAGCGTGAGGACGATGCCGCGCTGTTCGGCGTAATCGATCGAACGGCGGATGCACTCGACCGTCCACGCGACGCCGTCGCGCCGGGAGACCTCGGGGTAGCGTTGGCCGCTGAGCGTGCGGCAGAAGCGCGCGCCGATGCGGACGGTCAGGTCGATGGCCGCCCGCTGCCGTTCCAGCTGCCGCCGGCGCTCGTCCGGGTCGGGGTGTGTGAAGTCCGGCGAGAAGCAGAGCATGGACGAGACCTGGCCGGTATCCCGCATCGCCGCCAGGACGGGATCGACGTCGCGCGCGTCGTAGCTGCGGAAGAACTCGTCGTAGTGCTCGACACCTTCGCCGCCGAGCGTCGCGGCATCGCGAATCCACCGGATGTAGTCTATGTCACCGCGCACGAGCTCGTCGAAGTAGCACTTGGGGAAGACGCTGATGAGCGGCTGGGGCATGGGTCAGTCGGGAGTTTCCGGTTCCGCGGTTCCCCGGGTTCCGAGGTTCCGGCATGCATGGTCCGGTTGATGCCGAGGTTCACGAGCTCGCTGTCGAGGCCTGCCGTGGGGGGCGCCGTCTTTCACGCCTGCTTCACGGCGCGCGGGCAGCCCTTAAGGGCTGCAGAACGTGTCAACGCAAGGACCGTCCAGGATTGACACGGAAAGCCCCGCAAAGCGGCCTTACCATGTCGTCATTGCTGCATGTCATTCTGCTTCATGTCAGGACGAAGAGCTCGAAAACGGCCATTCTACAGTCCACGGCCAGTAAGTTGGCGAGCCCGGCCACTCTGCTGCGTATTCCAGTGCCCGAACTGTGCAAAACCGCTTCAGAGATCGGGACGATACTCGAGACTCGGCGCGATGTTATCGGGGCTGCTCTCGGTCGGGTTCGCCTATTACCTGGGAGCACGAGGAGTGAGTTGGCTCGTTTGGTGCCCAGCGCGTGTTTCTCGCCGTCGGCTGCGATGCCCAGGGCGACGATGAGGCAGTGATCCCACCCTTCCGTTCACGGAGGTGTTCACGGCGAGCGGCCGCTTCTCGGAGCGACTGGATGGACGCCGCTTCGAAACGCAGGTGCTGGGCGTGTTCGCGAGCATCGCCATGCTGCTGGCGGGCGCGGGTCTCTATGCCCTGCTGGCGTATCAGGTGACCCTGCGCACCCGCGAAATCGCCATTCGATCGACGCGCGGCGCGAGTCGATCGTCACCCTGTTCCTCGCGCGCGGGCTGCGGCTGGCCGGCCTTGGTGCCGTCATCGGAATCGGCGGTGCCGCATCGGCGGCCCGACTGCTGCAAAGCCTGCTCTACGAGACGCCGACAATCAACCTGCACGGGTACGTCACGGCTGCCACGTTCATGCTGCTCGTCGCCGCCCTCGCCGCGTACGGCCCCTTCCGTCGCGCCGCCGATGTCAGCGCCATCACCGCCCAGCGTGAAGAGTAGCGAGCTCTAGGCGCTCTCCGGCCAGCGCAACGGGTCGATTCGCGCGGGAACGGCAGGATCTGCTCCAACTCGTGAAAATTTGGCTCACCAAACTTTCTTCTGCGCGTTCGCGAGGCGGGGCAGTGGCCTGCCCGTCAATCGGCGCGCCGCTGGATCACGAACCCGGTCGACCTCGGCTATCCACAGACGCCCGCGGACGTCGAACTGTCAGCTCTCCTCGATGACCGGAGACGGCGGAGGTTCGAGGAGAGGCAGCCTGAATGGATTCGGGAGTCGAATGACACCGATGCCGACGCGCTGGTGGGATTGGGTCCGGAGCGGAGCCGAAAGGCCTCGCTCAACTCTCATGATCTGAACCCCGGAGCCCCCGGAACCCCCGGAACCCCGTGAGACCTACCAGTTCGGCGGCGCGCCGACAGGGTACTGTTCCAGGTCGAGCACGCTGCCGGTCACCAGCGCGCTCTCATCCGAGGCGAAGTAGGCGGCGGCGTAGGCGATGTCCTGCGGATCCAACAGCCGGCCGAACGGGCGCGTGCGCACCGCCTCTTCTGCCCAGCGCTCGCCCTTGCCTTCGAGCAGCTTCACGCGGTGCTCGCCCTCTGTCAGGGTCCAGCCGACGTTGATCTGGTTTACGCGGATGCCGTAGCGATTGAGCGACGCGGCCGCATTCTTCGTCAGCGTCATCAGCCCGCCCTTCGAGACCGAATAGGCGTGCAGCTTCGGTTCGCCGATGTACGCATTCACCGACCCGATGTTCACGACCGACCCGCGGCCGCGCGGCTTCATGTGGCGGACCGCCTCCTGCAGGCAGAGGAAGGGCGCGCGCAGGTTGATCGCCATGATCAGGTCCCACAGCTCGAGCGACGTGCTCTCGAGGTCGCCGCGCGTGAAGTTCCCGGCGTTGTTCACCAGGACGTCGATCGCGCGGAACCGCTCGACGGCAAAACCGATGAGCCCGCGGCAGGCGGCCGGGTCGCTGAGGTCGCCGGTGAACGACGCGGCATCGCCGCCGGCCGCAACGATCTGCTCGACCGCCGCGCGTGCGCGCTCCACGCTGCTGCCGTGGATGACGACGCGTGCGCCGAGCGACGCAAAATGAAGTGCGATGCCGCGGCCGATGCCGGACGTGGATCCGGTGACGACGGCGACGCGGCCGTCGAGGCGTCCGCGCGCGTGGGCCTCGCCGGTCGCGGTCACGCGGGCACCAGCACCGATTTGATCACCTGGCCGTCGTGCATCGCGTCGAAGGCCGTGCGCCAGTCGTCCAGGCCGGTGGTCATGCCGACGATCGTCTCGGCTCGCGTCAGCCCCTGGGCGAGCAGGTGGATTACGCGTTCCCAGATTGGATAGTTGTGGCTGAACGAGCCCTGCAGCCGCAGGTTCTTCTGCACGATCGGGTTGGTGTCAATCGACGTTCCGGCCGGCGACCATCCGACCTTCGTTACCTGGCCGTCGGGACGCGCAATCGCCAGCGCCGCCTCGAGCGGCCGGCCCGCGCCCGACGCGTCGCAGACCAGGTCCGCGCCGAGCAGCCGCAGGCCGCGCACGATCTCGTCCAGCTTCTCGTCCTGCACGTTCACGGTGTGGGTGGCTCCGAGCTGGCGGGCCGCGTCCAGCCTGCGGCCGTCCGCGCGCAGCCCGGCGACGACCAGCGGGTTGGCCCCGGAGAGCGCCGCCATCCGCGCGCAGAGCAGGCCGATGGGCCCCGGCCCCACGACGACGACGAGATCGCCCGGACGAATGCGCGAGTTCACGCACATCGCGTTGTAGGCGACGGCGTGCGGCTCGGCGAGGCAGGCGAGCTCGAACGGCAGGCTGTCGGGGATGTGGTGCAGGCATCGCGCCGGCACCCTGACGTACTCGGCCATCGCTCCGTCGACACCGTAGCCGAAGCCTTTGCGCCGCGGGCACAGGTTGTAGCGGCCGCTGCGGCACATCTCGCACTCGCCGCAGATGATGGCCGAGGTCTCGCTGACGACGCGGTCGCCCGCCCGGAATCCGCGCACGGTCCGACCGGCGGCGGCGACGGTTCCGCCGAACTCGTGCCCGAGCACGACCGGCACGGTCACCGGCCACGTGTGGGTGCAGTGGACCTGGTGAATCTCCGATCCGCACACCGACACCGCGCCGACGCGCAGCAGCACGTCGTCGTCGCCGATGGTCGGGACCGGCACGTCGCGCAGCTCGACGTGCATGGGTTTCAGTTCGTATTGGACGAGGGCTGGCTGGCTTGGCATGGAGTGTCAGACACGCATCGTGACCGCAAGCGGGCTGCGCGGGTGGCGCACGGCGGGCGCCCGCGTGGGCGCAGTGGGCGTACCGGTGAGCCCCACGAAAGCCCAGTGCGACCACGTGGGCTGCCGGGCGACAGGCCCCGCGCCGGTGCCCGCCCGGGTCACGATCCGTACGTTGGTCCCTCTATGGCCGTCGATAGGGCGTCCTCTTGATCTCCCTGCAGATCTCGGACAGCACGCTTCCGAGATCCGTGCTCGCGGTCTTGAATTCGTCGGCGTCGATGACGAGCGGCGCGCCCAGCACCACGAGCGGCGCGCCGTGAGCGGGACACTCAATCGCCTGGCGAATCGAGAGGCCGCCGACCGCCTGCACGGGGACCGACACGGCGCGCACCACGTCCTCGAGTTCGCCCATCGGGCTCAGGCCCTCGATCATATTCCGTTCGTCGTAGCCGATGTGGTGGATGATGAAGTCGACGCCCAGGCTCTCCATCCACCGCGCGTTCTCCACGCGATCGTCGGCGGCAAGGTTGTCGCCCATCACCTTGACGCCGTACTTCCGGCCGGCCGCCACCACGCGCCGGATCGTCGCCTCGTGCGCGCGGCCCATGACGACGACCAGGTTCGCACCCGCCTTCGCCATCATCTCGGCTTCGAGATAGCCGCCGTCCATCGTCTTCAGGTCGGCGACGATAGGGTGGTCGGAAAAGCGCGCGCGCAGGCGTTCCACGCCGTGCAGGCCCTCGGCGAGGATCAACGGCGTCCCCGCCTCCAGCCAGTCGACGCCGGCGTCGACGGCAACCGCCGCGGTCGCGAGCGCTTCGTCGATGGAGGTCAGATCGAGCGAGATCTGGACGATGGGGAACCGGAGGTGCTCAAGGTCAATCACTCAATCACCGTCACTCAAACGCCCCGATCGCCCGATCGCCGGATTCTACATTCCCCCCGTCGCCGTCCCCAGGTCGGTGCCCAGCTGCACCGGGCGGTATCCGCCGCGTGCCCTGAAATAGAGATAGACGGCGCCGAAGATGAACGTGAGAATCACCGGCAGCACGGCGACGTACTGCAGCGCCGCGCCCGCGCCGTACTGGTCGAAGAAGCCGCCCATGATGGGGAGCGCCACCGCGACCGACAGCATGCCCGCGCCGCCCATCAGGCTGATGAGCAGCGCGCCGCCGCGCGGGAACTGCTCTGCCGTCACGCCGATCATCGTCGGCCAGAAGTAGGTCTTGCCGACGCCGAAGACCGTAGCCGCGGCGAAGGCGATGATCGGCGAGACGCCGGTCTGCAGGCTGCCCAGCCAGTACAGGCCGATCGCCGACAGGATCGAGCAGCCGACCAGCATGCCGAGCGGCGAGATGCGATGGGCCAGCGGGCCGGCGAAGAAGCGCAGCACGAACATCAGGCCGGCGGTGTAGACGAGGAACAGAATCCCCTCCAGCCCGGTGAGCGCGCTCATCACCGACGGGAACCACTGGTCGGGGCCGAGCTCGGTGGCGGCCGTCATCCACATGCAGATGAACAGGAGAATGAAGAGCGGCCGGCCCGCTTCGCGCCACATGTCCCCGGTCGACACCTGCGAGGCAACGCGTTCGGTCGCCGGGTAGCTCTGGGTCAGCACCATCAACAGGTAGATGACCGCCGGGACCATGATGCACGCGAGCTTCACCTGCCAGCCGACGTTGAACTGCGTCAGCGCGTAGGCGAGCAGTCCGCCGATGATCATGCCGCCGGGCCACCAGGCGTGCAGCACGTTCAGCTTGTGTGTCTTGTCCTCGCGGTAAATCGTCGCGATGAGCGGGTTGATCACACCTTCGACGAGCCCCTGCGACAGGCCCATGATGAGGAAGCCGATGTAGAGGATCAGCGTGCCCGTACTCCCGAAGATCGAGTCGACGGGGCCGGTTGGCAGGGGCGCGAAGATGACCAGCAGGATGCCGATGATGTAGCCGACCCCGGAGAGGGCGTGCAGCACGCGCATGCCGAGCACGTCGACCAGCGCGCCGCTGATGAAGATGGCGATGGTGAACGCCCAGAACGCCGGACTCCAGATCGAGCCCATCTGCTCCTTGGTGAGGTGGAACGCGGAGCTCATGGCGCCCTCGACGTCGCCGCGGATGGAGAAGACCATCGAGGTGGTCAGCAGCGACACGCAACTGGCGACGAACAGCCTTTGTTTGTTCATGAACCCTCTCTCAGCGCCTGCAAGACCGGCCGAGGCGTGACTATATGCGGACGACGCGTGCCGCACAAGCCCGCGGCCAGAAAGGGCTGCGTTCTTTACCGCAAAGGAGGCAGCCCCCTCTGATTGGTTTGGTTACACTAGGGGGCGCATGAATCCACGACTCATCGTCCAGAACGTCATCGCGACCGCGGCGATGCTGGCGGGTGTGGCGATTTCTGCACACGCCCAGCCGCCGGCCGCGCCGCCGCCGGCTGCCGCTCCCCAGGCGCCAGCCGTCGTCTCGCCCGAGGTGTCCGCCGACCGCCGGATCACGTTCCGCATCCACGCGCCGCAGGCGCAGAGCGTCCGGCTCACCGGCACCGACATCCCCGACAACCGCCAGAGCCCCCTGACCAAAGCCGACAACGGCGTGTGGGAGGTGACACTCGGCCCCGTGCCGACCGGCGCCTACCGCTACAACTTCAACGTCGACGGCGTCGCCACGATCGATCCGCGCAACCCGTCGACGAGCGAGTCGAACACCAACACCTGGAGCCTCGTCTACGTCCCCGGCGCCGAGCTGATGGACACGAAGCAGGTGCCGCACGGCGCCGTCGCCGAGGTCACCTACTACTCGACGACGCTCGGACGCTTCCGCCGCATGCACGTCTACACGCCGCCGGGCTACGAGCAGGGGCGCAACCGCTACCCGGTGTTCTACCTGCTCCACGGCGCCGGCGACTCCGACGACGCGTGGACGACGGTCGGGCGGGCAGGCTTCATCCTCGACAACCTGATCGCCGCCGGCAAGGCGAAGCCGATGATCGTCGCCATGCCCGCTGGCCACACCAGCGCGGTGCGCGGTCCGAACAGCACGACCGAGTTCGTCAACGACTTCGTCACCGACCTGTTGCCGCACGTCGAGAAGACCTATCGCGTAATCCCCGATCGCGCCAACCGGGCGATCGCGGGGTTGTCGATGGGCGGCGATCAGTCCCTGCGCATCGGTGTCGCGAACCTCGAGAAGTTCAGCGCCATCGGCATCTACAGCTCGGGGCTGATTGGCCTGGCGGGGCCGCCGCGTCCCGGCGCCCCGACCAACGCGCCGACCGGGCAGGCGTGGATAGAGCAGAACCGCGCGGCGCTCGACAGCGCGGCCGCGAAGAAGGGGTTGAAGCTGTTCTGGTTTGCCACCGGCGTCGACGACTTCCTCATGCCGACCACCAAGGCGACGGTGGAGATGTTCAAGAAGCACGGGTTCGACCCCGTGTTCAAGGAGACGCAGGGCGGCCACACCTGGCTCAACTGGCGCGACTACCTGATCGAGTTCGCGCCGCTGCTGTTCCAGGGAGCGGCGGCCGCGAAGTCCTGACGTCGTGCAGTCCGCTCGGGATCGGGACCGGATGCGAGTCCGCACCCGGTCCCGATTCCTGGGCGCTTACCAGCGCGTGTCGATGCGGTGCGCCGGGCGCCAGTGCTGCGCGCCGTGCTCGAGCACCCGGTCGCGCCGCTCGAACACCTTGATCAGGACGACCCCCGCGACAAACCCGCCCAGGTGCGCCCAGAAGGCGACGCCGCCGGCCTGCTCGGAGACGACGCTGGTGATCCCGCCGGCAAACTGCAGGAACGCCCAGTAGATCAGCATCACCCACGCCGGCAGCGCCATCGACGTGAGGATGAAGCCGAGCGGCACCAGCGTGAACACCCGGACGCGCGGGAAGAGCACGAGGTAGGCACCCATCACGCCGCTGATCGCGCCCGACGCGCCGACCATCGGCACCTCCGACGCCGGGTCCGCCGCCACCTGCGCCAGCGCCGCCGCCAGCCCGGTCAGCAGGTAGAAGGCGAGGAAGCGGGGCCTCGTCATCGAGTCCTCGACGTTGTTCCCGAACAGCCAGAGGAACCACATGTTGCCGATGAGGTGCATCCAGGACCCGTGCAGGAACATGGACGTGACCAGGTTCGACCACTGCCGCCCCGGGTCGGTGAGGCACACCAGCCGCTCGCCCATCGGGAACGGTGTGCCGGGCGCGAGCGACGCGGTGAGTTCGCCCGGGATCAGGCCGAGGTTGCATACCGATTCGGCGAGCAGACGGGTTCCGCCCGCGCCCTGCACGAACACCCAGGCGAAGACGCTCGTCGCGATCAGCGCAAACGTCACGTACGGCGTGCGGAGCGTCTGGTTCTCGTCGTGATACGGAATCACGGGACTATTGTACGCCGCGAACGTGCATCGGCGGATTGAGCGATTGAGTCATTGGGCCATTGAGCCGACGAGCATCGAGTCATCGAGCGATTGGGCCATTGCGGCCATGGCGTACGTTTTGTCGCCCCACCGCAATGGCACAATCGCTCAATCGCCCAATGGCTCGTTTCCTATTTCACCAGGAAGAGCTTGTCCTGGCGGCGCAGCGCCCACCGGATCTTGCCGTCGGCGCCGACGACCGCGTCCTCCTCCTGCGCCATGCGCACCGCCTGTCCGTCCCACTCCGGCACAGCCGTCGTCGCCTGCAGCTCGATCGACCACCACGTGTTCGGGATGACCTTGGCGTCGCCCCGACCCTCGACGCCGGTCTGGTAGTCCCAGAGCCCGATCAGCGGGCCGGCGCCATGGCCGTGCAGCCCGATGGGATGCGAGTACAGGGTGCCGTCGATCTTCTTTGCCTTCATGCGCGCGAGCGAGGCGGCGAGGATCTCATTGCCGGTGCGCCCGGGACGGATCACCTCCATCACGATGTCCTGAAGCGCGTTCGCGTTCGCGAGCGCGGCGCGTAGCCCCGCGGGTGCATCGATGTCGTCGGGACGGAGCACGTAGGCCAGGTGCTGCGTGTCAGTGTTGAGTCGCGCCGCCGTGATGCCGACGTCGCAGTGGAGCAGGTCGCCCGGCGCGATCACCGGATCGTCGCCGATCTCGGCGGCCGTCTTGCCCCTGCGCTGCACGTCGATGCTCGGCTGGAACCACGTCCCCAGCCCGAGGTCGTTGACGCGCTGCCGCCACCACCACACGAGATCGCTCGTTCTGGTTTTCCCAGGAGTAATCGTCTTCGACGAGAACATCTCCTGGGTCAGCGACCAGACCAGCTCCTGCATGCGCCGGAAGAACAGCTCTTCTTCCGGCAGCCGCACGGCGATGAGCTCGAGCGGGAGCCCCTCGGCGTTCTTGAATCGCGAGGTCCACTGCTGGCCGAGCGCGGCGCTCATGCCCTGCAGTTCGCCGCTCGACAGGCCGTCGGAGAAGGCGAAGATCGTCGAGCGGTTGACGCCGATGACGCGGGGGTTTCGCTCTTCGACGACCGTTTTCAGCGCCTCCCACTGCTCGTCACCCCAGAGCTCGGCCTGTTGCCCGCGCCCGACGTCGCCGGCGGCTTTCTTGGTCGAACGCTTCGCCTCGAAGACTCCGCCCTGCGAGCTGCCGCCGAGGGCGATGCGCTCGACGCACGGCGCGGATGGCGGGGCCTCGGCGGCCGCGCATTTGTCGAAGAACACGTAGATCGTCCGCCGGCGCGCGGCGAACGTCGTCGGCGAGGTGATCGCGAGGAAGATCGGGTCTTCGTTGTACTCGCGCATCGGCACTACCCACATATCGATGCGGTGCGCGCGCATCAGCGAGGGCAGGAAGGTGTCGAGCCGCTTCTGCAGCCACTGCTGCTGCATCGCCGCCTGCTCGCGCAGCGTGCCGAAGGGGCGGTTCGAAGACTGTGCGTCCGGTGTGCCGGCGGCGCACACGGCAAGAGCAAGAACACAGAGGGTCCTTCGCATGATGTCCGAGAGTATACCGGCCGCGCTCGGCCATCGCCGGCGGACCGGGGTCCAATAGGAAGGTACCGGCACTGTTGCGGAGCCGATCGCCACTGACGCCCGCGAGCTGCAGCACAGGGCCCGGCTTGCCGCTGCCCTCGAGCGCAGTAATCGCGCGGAGCTCGAGAAACTCGAACGCGAGCCGTACGACTTCTGGGTTTCCGGCGCGCGGGGTGATCCGGACCGAACCAGGGCGGCCGTCCACGTGACGATCGGGCACGAGGGCGCGGCCGTCATACCTCGAAAAAAAGTGACGGTGCTGGAGGTACAAGGAGATGCAAAATCGCTGGATCACGCAGCGCGCCTTTCCCCCTTCCCCCTTCCCTTCGCCCCCTCCCGCAGGTATGCTGCCTCCTCGCGCGGAGGAGGAGGACGAATGGAACGCAAGACCGTCGCTGATTTCGATCCCGAGGTGCTGGTGCTCTTCGACGCCTACGTGCACGGGGCGCTCGACCGCCGGGGGTTCCTCGAGAAGGCACGGAAGTACGCCGTCGGCGGGATGACGGCGGCGATGCTGCTCGACGCGCTGAACCCGAAGTTCGCCGAGGCACAGCAGGTCGCGCCCGACGACAAGCGGCTGAAGACCGAGCGGGTGCCGTACCCCTCGCCGCAGGGCAGCGAAAAGACGAGCGGCTATCTGGCGCGGCCCGCCAACGCGAGCGGCAAGCTGTCCGGCATCCTGGTGGTGCACGAGAACCGCGGCCTGAACCCGCACATCGAGGACGTCGCGCGCCGCCTTGCGCTCGAGAACTTCATGACGTTCGCGCCCGACGCGCTCGCCGCGCTCGGCGGCTACCCCGGCACCGAAGACGAGGCGCGGGCGCTCTTTCAGAAGCTGGATCGCCAGAAGACGGCCGAGGACATGGTCGCGGCGGCGGCGTATCTGACGGGCCGGCCCGACTGCACCGGCAAGATCGGCGTCGTCGGGTTCTGCTGGGGCGGGTCGATGTCGCACACGCTGGCGACGCGGCTGCCGGATCTCGCCGCCGTCGTCCCCTTCTACGGCGGTGCGCCCGACCCGGCGGAGGCGTCGAAGGTCAAGGCGGCGCTCCTCGTGCACTTCGCGGAGAACGACCCGCGCGTGAATGCCTCGTGGCCGCCCTACGAAGCGGCGCTGAAGGCGGCCAGCGTACCGCACGAGGCGCACACCTATCCGGGAACGGGTCACGGGTTCAACAACGACACCACGCCGCGCTACGACGAGAAGCAGGCCAGAATCGCGTGGGATCGCACCGTGGCGTTTTTCAGGAAGCACCTGGCATAGCGCGCGGCGAGACGGCGAGGCGCCGTGCCGGCCCCTCGCCGTCATGCCGACTGGCCCGCCCGCTACCTCCTGCGACCGCGCTCCGCCCTGCCGCCGCGCCGGGGTTCGGCTTTCGGCCGGTCGCCGCCGCGCCTCTTGGGCCCCACGGCTTCTCTGAACGCCTCGATCAGGGCGGGGACGACGGTTTCCTTGAAGAACGCCTTGATTTCGGCTTTGCCTCCCGCCGGACCTCTCGGCTGTACCACGACGCGGGTGGCGGTCGCTCCGTTCAGGTTGATGGCGTCGCCGTCGACGTCTACGCCGATGATGTCGCCGTCCTTTTCGAACAGCAGGCCAAGACCGGTATTGTGTCGATCCAACTCGACCGGGGACGTCAGCAGCGGTTCGAACTTGTTGCCGCTGCCCAACTGCTTGCGCTCGATGTCGAACCTGCGTTCGGTACCCTCGCTCTTGTAGAGGATCGTGACTTTCTTGCCGGTGGCTTTGGGGCATCCGCCGCCGGTCCGGGTCACCTCGACCTCGAAAAAGTCGACGCTCTTGCCGGCGGGGTGAGCGATCTTCCACTTCTTCCTGGTCGTGCCCTCATGCTCCTTCCAGTGGTAGCCGTGCCAGAACCCGATGGACCCCGCTACGACTTCGATCGGGGGCCGGTCATCGCTGTCTCCAAATTCGCCCACAGCTGACTCCTTTCTCAGTGCCGGACGTCGAGCCCGGCCGCGCGCCGCAGATCGGCCAGGTCCGGCCGGTTCTCATACGAGCGCGCGTGTTCCTTCCATGCGCCGCGCAGCCGATCGAGCGCCTGCTGGGTGCGCTGCTGCAAGGCGAGCACGCGATCGTCCGCCTGCATTCGTCTGGCGGCCGCGGCTCCGAGCGCGGCCAGCCGCCACTCCAGTTCGGTGGACACCAGTTCCGGCCCGAGCAGGGCGTCCACCGCGCCGAGCACCCCGCGATAGTCGCCGGCCACCCAGCGCGCGCTCAGACGCCAGTAGGTGACATCATCGGGAGCGGTCGCGGTCATCTCGCCGCCCGGCCGGCGCCGACCGAGCTTCGCCTCGGCATGTTCGAGCAGCGCGGCGGCGTAGGTGCCCGTCGGGTCGGGCGGCTGGCGGACGGGAAGCACCGCCGAGGCCGCCTGCGCCGCTCGACCGAAGTTCTGCACGAGGACGGCGTGCAGCGCCCGGAGCATCTCGGCGCGACGCGCACGGCCCTTGTACGCTTCCACGCCGTTCGCCATGCCGCTGTCCAGCTCGCGCAGCACCGCCTCTGCTTCCTCGAAGCGGCCCAGGCGCAGCAGCAATTCGGCACGGCTGGTCAAATCGAACGCGAGCCAGGCAGCGTTGCCGTGCGTCCGATTGATCTGCTCTCTGCGTTCGCGCAGTTGCAGCGCTCCGGGCAGATCTCCAACCGCCGTCATCTGCCCGGCGAGGTTCTCGAGCGCTTCCGCGATCTGGTTGTCGTCGCCCAGGCGTTCCGACACTTGCAGCACGCGCTCGGCGAGCGGCCTGGCCTTGTCGTACTGCCGCTTCATCTCGTACCCGCGGGCGAGGATGTTGAGGCCCTGCATCTCCAGCCGCTGGTACCCGTGCGCGCCCGTGAACGCCACCGCCGGTTCCGCAAGTGCCAGCGCATCGTCCACGCGGCCGCGCGCCAACAGGAGCGCGGCGCGCTGCAGCCGTGCCCGCGCCAGCAGCCGCTGCGCGCCTCGTTTCTCCGCCAGCTCGATCGCCCGTTGCAGCCGTGCGTCCGCATCCTCCGGCCGCTCGCGAATCAGCCGCGTCCCGAGCTCGATCAGACCGTCGGCAGCGACGGTCTCGAGCCCGTTCGCCAGTGCCGCCTCCACCGCGTCGGCTGCCAGGCGCTCGGCTTCGCTGAAGACGCCCTCGCGTGCCGCCAGACTGCTGAGGCGCAGCTGCAGTGTGATCTCCTGCGACCGGCTCTGCACGCTCGCCGCGAGCGTGCGGGCACGTTCGAGCACGGCTCGCCCCTCGGCGAGACGCCCCAATCCCGCGAGGAACGTGCCGCGCCAGAGGAGCGTCTCGGTCTCGCCTTCGACGTTTGCGGCAGCGCGATAGAGGCGCTCGGCCTCGTCGAATTCCTTCAGCGCGCCGTCGCGCGCCCCGAGCTGCGTCAGGACCACCGCCCGCCGCAGGTGGGCCGGCGCATACTGGGCGTCGGCGGCAATCGCCCGGTCGTAGCTGCGCTGTGCCTCGCGGGGGGACGCCGCGGCTTCCTGCGCCCGCCCCAGGTCCAGCCACACCGCCGCATCTCCAGGGCGGCGCTCGGCCAGCTCGGAGTACGCCTTCACCGCCGACGCCGCATCCTGCAGCGCCAGCGCACGGACCGCGTCGAGGCGGAGGCGGTCCTCGCGCGGCAGGCGCGAGCGGTTCGGGATGAGGCGGTCCATGGTGAGGAGCGCACGCTGCGCGCGGTCCTGATCATCCAGCTCACTGTAGGCTCCCGCGAGGCGTGCATACGCGAGGGCGTACTCCGGGAAGATCTTGACCGCCTCCTCGAGTGCCAGCCTGCCGCTGTGGTAGGCCCCGTCGTGGATCAGCTGCGTACCCCTGACGAACCAGCGCTGCGCCTCGGCCGGCGGTTCGGGCAGTGCAGCCGTAGACCGCCAGCGCCAGATCCCCGCGGCCGCGACGGCGATGAGCAACAGCGCGGCAACCTGCCATCTCCGGGTGCGCAGCCGGCGGCCGAACCACCGCAGCGGACCGCGGCGTATCGCGGGAATCGTACGCAGCGCGTTGGAGGCGTGCGACGTGTCCGGCGCGAGCACGCGCAGCGCCCCCAGCAGTTCGTCTGCCGAGGCGAAGCGATCCTCCGGATGCTTGGCGAGCAGGCGGCGGCACAACTCGTCCTCGCTCTCGCCCAGTTCCTCGCGCACGCTCGACACCGGCGGCGGATGCTCGTGCAGGATCTGCACGTAGGTGCCGGCGTCGGTCGGCGCTTCGAACGGCCGCCGTCCCGTCAGCGACTCGTACAGGACGCTTCCCAGCGAGAACAGGTCGCTGCGACCGTCGAGCGGCTGCTGCTGCACCTGCTCGGGCGACATGTAGGTCGGCGTGCCCATCGCGCGCCCCGGGCCGGTCAGGCTCGTGACCGTCATCGCGTTGTCGCCCATTGGCGACGGATCGTCGAGATGCGCGATGCCGAAGTCGAGCAGCTTGGCCTTGCCCGACGGCGTGATCATGATGTTCTGCGGCTTGATGTCGCGGTGGATGATCCCGCGGCGGTGCGCCGCCGCCAACGCCGCCGCGACGTCGGCGGCGATCTGGAACGCCTGTCGCGGCGCGAGCGGTCCGCGCTGCAGCCGCCCCGACAGCGTCTCACCCTCGACGTACTGCATGACGATGCAGGCGCGGCCGTCGGGCTGGAGGATGACGTCGTGGACGGCGCAGATGTTCGGATGGTCGAGCGCGGCGGCGGCCCGCGCCTCGTGTACCAGGCGCCGCTGCGCCGCCGGGTCGGCGGCGCGGTCGGCGGCGATGAACTTGATGGCGACGTCGCGATTCAGATCGAGGTCGCGGGCAAGGTACACGGACCCCATCCCGCCGGCCCCCAGGAGCCGCTCGAGGCGGTATTTCGCGACTCTCGTGCCAGGCTCAGGCGGCCACATAAGCTCGCAGCAATGGGAGGCGCGCCGAAGATAGAACGATCACCGCCTCAGCCGCAAGGGAATCTGGCACCCGGTTGGCAGCTCTTCGGAGGCGCGGAGGCCGGCGAATGGACGGTGATCAGAGACGTCGGGGCAGGGTGGTAGTGGACAACGTCGAGCGGCCGTCCCGGGTACGCCGCCGCCGGACCCGCGATTCCGGCGCCCTCTCGGACGTGCCGGCGTCCGGCAAGGCCGGGCGCGGTCGCTTCGAGCGCCGTGCGGCTGACCGCCGGCGCCATCGCCATCACTGATAAAGTTGACCGCCTGTGACAGTCCTGCGCGCCGACGCGCTGGTCATCGGCGCCGGTCCCGCCGGGTCCGCCGCCGCTCGCACGCTCGCCCTCGGGGGCGCGCGTGTCGTCCTCGCCGATCGGCACGAATTCCCCCGCGACAAGGTGTGCGGCGACGCCCTGATTCCCGATGCCCTGCAGGCGCTCGGCGACCTGGGTCTCCGCGACGAGGTGCTCGCCGCCGGGCGGCGGCTCGATTGTCTGCGCGTGTACGCGCCGGACGACTCCTTCCTCACGCTCCACGGCGAGTGCGCGTGCGTTCCCAGGTTCGCGCTCGACGACCGGCTGCGGCGCGCCGCCATCCGCGCCGGCGCCGACTTCCGGCCGCACCTGCGCGCGCTCTCACCGATCGAAGATGGCGGCGTCGTCCGCGGCGCCGAGTTCGTGCACGCGCGAACGTCGGTGCGCTCGACCATCCTCGCGCCGGCGACCGTTCTCGCCACTGGCGCAGCATCGGACGTGCTCGGCCGGTTCGGGATGTGCGTTCGCTCGAAGCCCTCCGCGACGGCAGCGCGGCTCTACATGAAGGTCGATCGCGAGCTCTCGTCTGCCTTCGATCACCTCTGCATCGCGTACTCGTCATCGGTCTGTCCCGGCTACGGCTGGATCTTCCCGGGGCCGGACGACGTGTTCAACGTCGGCGCCGGATATTTCTACGACTCGCCGTTGCCGCGGGACACGAACCTGCGCACGCTGCTGGCGACCTTCCTGCGCGACTTCGCGCCTGCGGCGGCGCTGATGCAGCGGGCGCGAGTGCTGGGCCCGCTGAAAGGGGCGCCGCTCCGCACGGCGATGGAGGGGGCTACCCTGGCGCGTCCCGGGCTGTACGTCGTGGGTGAGGGCGCCGGGCTGACGTATTCGTTCAGCGGCGAAGGAATCGGAAAGGCGCTGCAGAGCGGGATCCTGGCCGCCGAGACAGCGCTTCGTGCCGGCTGCTCGGAAGCGGGGCTGCGGTCGGCGGCGGCCGACTACGCACAGGCGCTGGCCGCGCGGTTCGGCGGACGGTTCCGCGCGTACAGGCGGATGCAACGCTGGCTGGCGTATCCCGCGTTTGCCAATTTCCTCACGCGGCGTGCGAATCGCGGACGGTTCGTCCGCGCGCAGCTGCAGTCGCTATTTGCCGAGACCGGCGACCCGGTCGAGCTACTCTCGGTGCGCGGGCTGATTCGCGCCGCGCTCACCTGACGAACTCGTCCGCGCAGTCGCGTCTGGATCAAAGTCTGCATCGGCCGTACGCATGCCGCGTCGAAGGCGGAGTACCGTCCAGGTCGAGACACCTCTCGTCGACTGGGTCGAAGCACAGCCGCAGGTCAACGTCCTCGACTGGCGCCGTCGCGCGAACAGCTGGGGGCTCGGTCCTCTCGGAGGCTTTCACGAGGGCGAGGCGGCGGAGCCCGACTTCCCGCCGCCAGAGACGCTGCTCGCCGAGGAGGAGCCGGAGGCGGCGGCACCTCAGGCGGTCTTCGACGAGGAGGACGAGGAGGAAGGCGGGTTCCGAGCGGCCGAGCTGGTGCGCGAGCGACCGGGCGACGGCGTCAGCCTCGCCGACGCCGACCCGGTCCGCCAGTACCTGTCCCGAATCGGTCGCACGCGGCTGCTGACGCCGGACCAGGAAGTCGGGATCGGTCGCCGCATCGAGCTCGCGCGGGCCAACCTGCTCGCTGCGCTGGCGGAGATCCCGTGCGCCGTCCAGAGCCTGTGCAGCCTCGCCGCCCTGGTTCGGGCGGGACGCGCGCCGGCGGTCGAACTCATTCTGCTTCCCGATGGCGGGGAGCTCCAGCCCAATCGGGTAGCGCCGGTGCTGCGGGCGCTATCGCGCGCCGGCCGCGTCGATCGCTGCCGGCAGCGCTGGCAGCAGCAGCGCGGTGAGCAGGGCGACGGCGACCGGCAGCCGCAGATCGACCGCGCGACGAAGCTGATTGCGATGACGCTCTCCGCGCAGCCGATCCGCCCCTCGGTGGTCGACGAGCTGGTGGAGACGCTGCGGCGCCTGGACGCGCTGCTGGAAGAGGCCGAGCGCTCCGGCGGGAGGGCGGGGCCGCAGGCGCGCCGCCGCATCGCGCAGCAGGTGGGCCTTCCCGCCGAGGACTTCCGCCGCGTCTTCCGACAGCTCGCCGAGCGCGACGAGGTGCTGCGCGAGGCGAAGCGCGCCCTCATCGAGGCCAACCTTCGCCTCGTCGTCTCCATCGCCAAGCGCTATCGCGACCGCGGCCTCTCTCTGCTCGATCTCATCCAGGAGGGGAACATCGGGTTGATGAAGGCCGCCGACCGTTTCCAGTTCCGGCGCGGCTTCCGCTTCTCGACGTACGCGACGTGGTGGATCCGCCAGGCAATCGGCCGCGCCGTCGCCGATTACGGCCGCACCATCAGGCTGCCGGTGCACGTGGTCGAATCGCTCGGTCGCGTGGAGCGCGCGCGCCGGGACTTCCGAGAGGCACAGCGCCGCGAGCCCACGGAAGCGGAGCTGGCGGTGCGGCTGGAGATGCCGGCGGAGAAGGTTCGCCTGCTGTTCGAGTCCGCGAAGCTGCCGCTCTCGCTCGACGTCTCGGCGCACGAGGAGGACGACCGCGAGCTCGGCGCGCGGATCGTGAACCGCGCGATCAATTCGCCGGAGGACGAGCTGCTGCGCAGCGAGCTCGCCGACCGCGTCGGGCAGGCGCTGTCGCGCCTCGACGATCGCGAGAAGGAAGTGGTGCGGATGCGCTTCGGCCTGGCGAGCGACCACCAGTTCACGCTGGCCGAGGTCGCGCGGCGCTTCAACCTGTCCCGCGAGCGGGTACGCCAGATCGAGATGCGCGCGCTCGACAAGCTGCGCGCCAGCCCGTGAGCTACGACGGCCGGATCTTCAGGACGCCGGTGGCGACGAGGATGGCGGAGAAATCGAACAGGTGGCGGACCGAGACGATCCCCTCGGGGCTGAAGGTGAACTCGGCCGAGCCGACGATCTTCACGTGCTTGCCCGGCTTGGGGTCGCCGAAAAACGGCCCTTCGGCCGTGCCCTCGAAGGTCCAGAACACCGCCGCGCGCGGCGGATCGACGATCGGCGACTCCCAGGTGAGGGTGAAGTCGGGGAACGCCTTGTACCAATAGAGGTAGACGTTGAGGATGGCGGGCCGGCCGCGCACCAGGCCGACGGCGGGGCTCTCGAAGGTGCCGTCCGCGGTATGCGTCGCCGCGAGCCGCGCCGCGTCGCGCGCCGTGAACCCGGCGGCGTGCTCGGCCAGCATCCGCTCGACGTCGGCCCGCGTCATGGGAACGAAATTATACGATCCCTCATCCCTGATCGCTGATCCTCATCCCTGATCCTGCATCTCTGATCCGGCATCCCCGATCCGGCCCTGGTGCCGAGCGCCGAACCCCGAGCGCCGAACCTCGGGCGCCGAACCTCGAGCGTCGCCGCCGACCGACCGCACTAACTTGCGCCGTCACTTCGCGGCTTCGCATTGCGGAGGTTGTGGCGGCCACTGTCCATGAAGTCGGACCGGTGCAAATACCGGATGAACCCGCCGATCTTCCCGAGTTCCTCGCCGAGCCGCAGCCGTTTCTCGAGTTCAATGGAGGTGATGTAGGGCCGCCTGGTCGCGGTGCGCAGGCGGCCGGGCACCCCGGTGGAGTGGAAGGCGACAGCCGCGCGGCACGCGCACCGTCCGCGAGCCGCAACGGCTCCCCGAGATGACCCACGACGTGATAGCGGGAATCCGCCCTACCGCTCCACCGGCTCGAGCGGGCGGCTTCTGGACGCAGCGTCGGCGTTTCGCTAACATCGAGAGGCCCGCGGTGCCGGCCGTACTCTATTGACGGGGAATGACGATGCGCATTCGTGCCGCTCTGTCGGCGGTTCTGCTGGCCGCAAGCTGCGTCGTGGTCGGCTGCGGCAGAACCGACACGTCAGGAACGTCTCCATCGGCGGTCGTGACACCCAGTGCGCCGGACGGCGGCGGAGGTACTCGCGGGCCCGTTCCGCCGCCGCCGCCTCCTCCTCCGACGTCCTCGACCTGCGACGCGGCGAAAGCCCGGTTCGCGATCGGCCAGCCCGCGAGCGACGGGCTCCTCGAGCGCGCACGCACGGCGGCCGGGGCTGCGACGGCGCGATTCCTTCGCCCCAACCAGCCCATCACCATGGAGTTCCTCGAATCGCGGCTGAACCTGAACCTCAATCAGCAGGGCAGGGTCCACTCCGCGTATTGCGGCTGACGATCCGCCGCGTCCGAGCGTCGGATCATCCGCGGTGAGCACCAGCATCTCGAGGATGCCAGGAGGAATCGGGTCGTGCGACGGTCGGGCGGCCATGACGTGGACAGCCTATGTTCCGGGCCCGCGCCGTCACGGTCAGCGAGCCTCTGGAAGTGAAGAGGGAATTTGCGAAACGACCGATCCGTGGACTGCTCGAACCCCTCGTGGCTGTTCGCCGTGATCGAATCGACCGCGGACGCGACCTGATCGCGCAGGTGTCCCTGCACGGCGCCGGACGATCCAGGATCGCAATAACTGCATCGCAGAGCGGACCGCCTTCTGGTACACCGGCAATCCCTCGATCTTCTCTGCCATGGGGGGCAGGCCAGGGCACGAAGCATGACCGCTCACAGTCGAGATCCGGGATTCGGGGTCCGCGGTCGGCGATTAGCAGTGCAGGAGAGTAAGGACGGGGATTCAGGATTATTCAGGATCAGGGATTCACGATAATTCAGGATAAGCGATCAGGGACGAGGGATTAGCGGAAGGTCGCTTCCGGGACGTGCTCGCGGATGAACGACTGGATCGCGTTGCTCCGCACCTTCGCGTAGAAGTGCTCGCCGGTGCTGCATGCCGACTGGCTCATCGCCGAGATGATGCCGGCGATCGCCCAGCGGCCGCCGTCCGAGAGCAGGATCGGGCCGCCGGAGTCTCCGCTGCAGATGCCGCCGGTCGTCGAGCTGTAGTTCGTGCCCAGGAAGTCCGGCTCGACGCGCCTCAAGGTCGTCACGCCGGCCCGCAACGCGCCTGCGGTGACGCTCTGCAGGTCCCGTCCGAATCCAGCGACGACGGCGGTTTCGCCCTGCTGCGCGTCGCGCTCCACCACGAGCGGCATCGCCGGCCGGCCCAGGTCGAGGTCCACGCGAACGATACCCACGTCGAGCCGCATGATGCTTGCACCCGGGTTGTAGTCGGGATGAGGCCTGAAGGACGAGGCGGGAATCTGCTCGGGTGGGTGCTCTCCTCGCCACACGAGGACGCCAGTCACGCCTCCGTCGAGACAGTGCGCGGCGGTCAGCACCGCACGCGGAGCGATGATCGTCCCGGAACACAACGAATTGCCGGTCGCGCTGCTCATCGTGAGGCTGACGACGGAGGCATTCCCCGCTGAACAGGTCGCGCCGTTGGTGATCGCCGTGAGACCGCTCGAACTCGCCCCGATCGCCCCGCAGGCGTCGACGTTCTGCGCCGGCGGGTTCGCCGTGGGGTTCGTAGGGGTCGAACCTCCATCGCCGCCGCCGCACGCGATGAGTCCACCGAGAAGGAGCGCCGCCGCCGGAAACCGCCCTGCAGGCACGTCATCCAGCATACGCCAGAGTCGTGCCGGTGAAATCGCCGCTGCTTTTGCGGCCCAAACGCGCGCCGCTCGATCCGGCTGTCGCCTGGAGGCCACGCGGTGTCCTGTGAGAATGCCGCCGGAGCGGCCCGACGCCTGTCGCGATGACCCGAGAGGCGCTTCTCGCGACGGCCACGTTGGCCGAGTGCGCGCCCGCGGCCGCGCGGCCGGCGTGTTACCATCGCGCGACAGGGGGGTCCCGTGAAGCGATCACTCGCAACGGCAATTGCGTTCGTCCTGGGCCTGGCGCCGCTGCACGCCGACGTGACCCTCACGCAGGCCATGAGCATCGAAGGGGGCGCGGCGGGCGCCGCGGTGGCCGGTCAGCCGCCGATGACCATGGTGACCCGGATCAAGGGCAACAAGGCGCGCATGGACATGGATACCGGCGACGCGAAGCGCTCCACGCTGGTGGATCTCGCGACGAAAGAGATCGTGGTACTCGATCATGCGCTGAAGACCGCACAGCCGCTCAGCGTCGGCACCGCGGTGGGGAGCGGCATGCCGGACATGAAGGTGGAGGCGAGCTCGAAGCCGACCGGTCAGTCCAGGACCATCGACGGCGTGCAGTGCGACGAGCACGCCCTCAAGATGTCGGTGGCCATGGCGGACGCCGCGCCGCAGCAGCCGCCGAAGGAGGCCTCCTCCGAGCTCGCCAAACAGCTGTCCGAGATGCTGAAGGACGTCCGGATGGTGGTGGAGGGCTCCGTGTGCGCGACGCAGTCCGGGCCGGCGGCAGCCGAGTACATGGCCTTCCAGAAGGCCGCGGCCGAGGCGAACCTCTCCGGGCTGTTCGCCGGGATGTTCGGGAACCAGTCCAGCGGCGGCACGGACAAGGTGCTGGCGGCGCTTGGCTCGATCCCCGGGCTGCCGCACCTGACGGAGATGACGACGTCGATCGAAGGGTCCGGGCCGATGGTGCCCATGCTGAAGCAGCTGGCGGGCGTGAAGCTGACGCAGAAGACCACGACGGTCTCCATCGAGCCGCTCGCCGACGAGTTGTTCACGGTGCCGCCCGACTACGCGAAAAAGTAGGTCGCCGGGTCGCGGGGCGTCAGCGTGCTCCGTGCCGGGCACGAAGCACCTGGCCGGGCCGCGCCGCCGTCATCTCGCCGTTCTCGACGATCACCTGGCCGTTCACGATGACGAGCGAGACGCCCTCGGCGTACTGGTGCGGCTTCTCGAACGTCGCCGTGTCGCGCACTCTCGCCGGATCGAACGCCGTGAGGTCCGCCTTCATGCCGGCGCGGAGGAGGCCGCGGTCGGCGAGCCCGAGCCGGGCGGCCGGGAACGAGGTCATCTTGCGGATCGCGTCCTCGAGCGTCAGCGTTCTCTTCTCGCGCACGTACACGCCCAGCACCCGCGCGAACGTCCCGTAGCTCCGAGGGTGCGGGTTCGCCTCGCCGAACACCGGCACCTCGCCGTCCGAGGCGACCATTGTCGCGGGATGCCGCAGGATCCGCTCCACGTCCTCGTCGCTCATCGCGTGGAAGATGCCCTGGCAGCCGCCCTGCTCGACGATCCACAGCGTCGCGTCGGCCGCGTTGTCGATCGTCGGCTCCATCCCGCGCCGGCGCGTCACATCGGCGAGCGTCTGTCCCGCGAGGGACGGGTCGAAGCGGCAGCTGGCCAGCCGGACGTTCTTCGGATCGCCGCCGCCGCGCTCGTCGCGGATCATCGCCACCGCTCCGGCCCTGACCTTCGCGCGCGTGGCCGGGTCTTTCAGCCTTGCGGCGATCGCGTCGCGGCCACCCTCGAGCGCCCACGCCGGCAGCAGCGCGGCCTGGATGCTGGTACTCGAGGCGGTGTACGGATACTGGTCGCTGGTCACGTCCACGCCGCGGGCGCGCGCCTCGTCGATGAGCCGCAATGTCTCCGCGGCGCGGCCCCAGTTGGCCGTGCCGATCACCTTGTGATGCGTGACCTGCGTCGGCAGCCCGCCCTGTTCCCCGATCTCGATGGTCTCGCGCACGCTGTCCAGCACCTTCGCCGCGTCGTCGCGCTGGTGCGAGATGTGGATGCCGCCGAAGCGGCCGGCGACGCGCGCGAGCGCGACGACCTCGCCGGTCGGCGTGAACGCGCCCGGGACGTAGAACAGCCCGGTGCTCAGACCGAAGGCGCCGTCGCGCATCGCCTGCTCGACGAGCGCCTCCATCTTCCGGATCTCCTTGGAGGTGGCCGGCCGGTTCACGTTGCCGATCACCGCGGTCCGTATCGATCCCTGGCCGACGAAGCTGCCGATGTTGAGCGGCTTGGGCAGGGCGTCGAGCTTCTCGAGGAACGGGGCGAGCGGCAGCGGCGACGATCCGTCGGGACCCTCGAAAATGCTGGTCACACCCTGGCGGGCGTAGTTCGGCGCGGTCGGCACCTCGAAGATGCCGCGGCGCGCGTGGGTGTGGATGTCGATGAATCCTGGCGCGACAACGTTCCCGCCGACGTCAATCACGCGTCCCGCCGGCGCGTCGATGGACGCGGCGATCTCGACGATCCGGTCGCCGCGCAGCGCCAAATCGCCGCGGTACCACGGGCTGCCGGTGCCGTCGACAATGCGGCCGTGGCGAATCAGGAGGTCGTAGGCTGGCGGCTGGGCACCGACGCCGACGAGGCATGCCGCGATCGTCACGACGGCAGCAAGCGCGAATCGCGTGCGCATGGCCCAGGTGCGCGCAGTTGGGAGTTGCGAGGTGAATTTCCGGCGTTGACGGGACGGCGCCTTTGGCATCCTGCTATTTCCGCTGCCTGTCCGGATCGCCCGCCGGCAGGCGGGGCAGGGCGGTGCCGCTCCAGGGTCCGAGCACACCGGTCTTCACGTAGTTGATCAGCTTCTCGCGCGTGTCCGTGATGTCCAGGTTGCGCATGTGCAGCTGGCCGATCCGGTCGAGCGGCGTGAAGAATCCCTCGCCCTTCTCCATCGTCAGCCGCTCCGGGTGATACGTGAGATTGGGCGACCGGGTATCGAAGATGGAGTAGTCGTTGCCGCGCCGGAGCTCCAGCGTCACCTCGCCGGTGATCGGCCGCGCGATCCAGCGCTGCGCCGCCTCGCGCAGCATCATCGCCTGCGGATCGAACCAGCGGCCCTGGTAGAGCAGCCGCCCCAGACGGCGGCCGTTGTCGCGGTACTGCTCGATCGTGTCCTCGTTGTGGATGCCGGTGATCAGCCGCTCGTAGGCGACGTACAGCAGCGCCATGCCCGGCGCCTCGTAGATGCCGCGGCTCTTCGCCTCGATGATGCGGTTCTCGATTTGGTCGCTCGTCCCGAGGCCGTGCCGGCCGCCGATGGCGTTGGCTTCCAGCATCAGCGCGACGTGGTCCTGGAACGTCATCCCGTTCAACGCGACCGGAACGCCCTCCTCGAAGCGGACCACCACCTCTTCCTTCCGGACCACGACGTCGTCGCGCCAGAAGGCGACGCCCATGATCGGGTGGACGATGGCGATGCCGCTGTCGAGCCGCTCGAGGTCCTTGGCCTCGTGCGTGGCGCCGAGGATGTTGGAGTCGGTCGAGTAGGCTTTCTCGGCGCTCATGTGGTACTCGAGGCCGGCGCCTTCCATGTACTCCGACATCTCGGCGCGGCCGCCGAGCTCGTCGATGAAGCGCTGGTCGAGCCACGGCTTGTAGATGCGCAGGTGCGGGTTGGCGAGCAGGCCGTAGCGATAGAAGCGCTCGATGTCGTTCCCCTTGAACGTGCTCCCGTCGCCCCAGATGTCGACCTCGTCTTCTTTCATTGCCCCGACCAGCATCGTGCCGGTGACCGCTCGGCCGATCGGGGTGGTGTTGAAGTAGGGAAGACCCGCCGTGGAGACGTGGAACGCGCCGCACTGGAGCGCGGCCAGCCCTTCGGCGACGAGCTGCGCACGGCAGTCGATCAGCCGCGCCTGCTCGGCGCCGTACTGCAGCGCCTTGCGCGGGATGGCCTCGTAGTCATCCTCGTCCGGCTGCCCGAGGTTGGCGGTATAGGCGTACGGGATCGCGCCCTTCGCGCGCATCCAGTGGAGCGCGGCGCTGGTGTCCAGGCCGCCCGAAAACGCGATGCCGACCTTCTCGCCGATCGGCAGCTGCTGCAGGATCTTCGACATGAGCCGGTAGTTTACTCGCTGGCAGAACGGCCGACGCCGTTCCCGGAACTCCCGGGTCCGGCGCGGCTCGTTCCATCCGGCGTCGTCGCCGGAGCGGGCCGTTCTGCATCGGCAGACGAAGGTCGATTCCCGGAGCTTTATCCGCTAGCGCGGCAGGATCCGATCGAGCGTCGCCGCCAGCGCCTGCCCGCGCAACGCCGCTTCGCGCACGGGCATCACGCGCCCCTCCGGATCGAGCAGGACGATCGTGGGATAGGAGCGTACTCCGAATCGCTCGGTGATGAGGGTGTCGACGCTGTCAGGCCGCGCGACCGTCCACGTGATGGCGTTGTCGCGCAGGAACCGGCGGACGTCCTCGACGGTGGCTCGCTTCTCATGGTCCATCCCGAGGATCTCGAACCCGCGCGACTGGAACCGCGCGTAGGCGGCGTTGGCGAACGGAATCTCCGCCCGGCAGTAGGGACACCAGGTGCCCCAGAACGAGAGCATCAGGTACTTGCCGCGGAATTCCGACAGGCTGCGCGAGGACCCGTCGAAGTCAACGAAGCGGAAATCGGGGATCAGGGTACCCGGCTGCAGGTCGATCGGCCCGTCCGAGCCGTTCGGGGAGAGAGTGGCTGCGGTCGGCGGCAGCGGAAGCCGCGCCGACTGCACATCGAGGGGCACGCACACGGCACACGCGGCAAGGATCACGAGGGTCCTGCTCATAGGCGTCCTTCTGGGGGGAACCTCGAGATTATAGCCTTCGGCTCCGACAACTCCCAAGGACCAACTGACGAGGACCACCGGTCCGGACTCTGACATCCACTTCCGACGACCGAACGGTCGAACTCCCGAGTGCACAACGCGTTGGGAGTTCCAGACGACGGGAGTCGGCTCGGGCGTCGAGCGTCAGGGCCGACATTGGTCGTTCGGGACTGGGATGTCACGGGAACACACCGGCGAAGCCGGTATCTAATGCCTGCAGATGAACGGAGCACTCCGCGACGTCCGGTATGCCATCCGCGCGCTGCTCCACACGCCGATCCTGTTCGCCGCCGGGGTCCTTACGCTGGCGGCCGGAATCGGCCTGGCCACGGGCGTATTCGCCGTCGTCTACGGGGTCCTCCTTCGTCCGCTCCCGTATCCCGACGCCGATCGCCTCGCGGTGCTGTCGCTGGTCTACACCGCCATCGAGCGGCGCGAGGCGGGCGTGCCGCTGGCGGAAGTCGAGGAGTGGCGGCGGCGCACGCGCGTGTTCCAGCACCTTGCGGCGCATTCCACGGCCGACTTCACGCTCCGCGGCGCCGGGGATCCGCGGAGCGTGCGCGGCACGATGGCGACCGAGGGGTTCTTCGAAATGCTCGGCGCCGGCGCCCTGGAGGGATCGACTCGGGACGTGGCGGAGGGCACGGGGATCGCCGTGAGCGCGCGGCTCGCCGACCAGATCGGCCGATCCGGCTCGTGGCGGTCGCGCGGCCTGACGCTCGGCGCCCGGGATTTCACGGCGGCCGCGATTATGCCGCCGTCGTTCGCGTTTCCGAGCGAGCGCTCGGAGGTGTGGGTCCGTGCCGATGTCATGCCCGGCATCGTGGTCTTCGGCAGCCGCGATCAGCGGCGTTTCACGCTCGTCGGCCGGCTCGCGCCCGGCGTCACGCTCGCGCAGGCCACCGACGACGTGAAGCGCGTCGTGAAGGAGATCGACGCGATGAACGCGGCGGCGGAGGCGCAGCGCCGCGACGCGACGCTCGTGCCGCTCGACGAGTGGGTCCGGCGCGGGGGGCGCGAGAAGATCCTGCCGTTTCTCGCCGGCGCGCTGCTGGTGCTGTTCATCGCCTGCGCGAACGTGTCAGGGCTGCTCGTCGGGCGAGCCGTCTTCCGCCAGCGTGAGTTCGCGGTACGGCGGGCGCTCGGCGGCGGCGCCGCGCATGTGCTGCGCGCGTCGCTGGCCGAGAGCTTCACGGTCTCGCTGCTCGGCTGGGCCCTCGGTCTGTGGATTGCCTGGCTGGTGATCCGCGTCTTCGAGTCGCGGGCGGCGGGCGCCATTCCCAACCTGTCGGCCGTGCGCCTCGACGCCCCCATCCTGCTCGCCAGCCTCGCGCTCGCCGTCCTGGTCGCGCTGCTCAGCGGCGCCGCGCCGGCGCTGCGCGCCGTGCGCAGCGATCCCAACACCGCGCTCAAGCAGGGCTCCGATCGCATCGGGCGCGGCAGCCTGGCGCTGCGCGGCGCGCTCGTCGCCGGGCAGATCGCGATGACGGTCGTGCTGCTCGTCGCCGCCGGGCTGCTGATGCGCACCGTGCTCACGATCGCGGCGGCCGAGCGCGGCTTCGAGGCCCGGCAGGCCATGGCCGTGCGGCTGGTGCTCACGCAGACCGTGCGGTTCAACGCGACCGAGCGCGCGTCGTTGATCGACCGGCTGGTGGAACGCGCGCGGGCGCTGCCCGGCGTCAGCGCCGCCGGCGTTGGCAGCGATCTGCCGCCGACCAGCCCGCAGCTGTCGATGACGATTCGCGTGACCACGAGCGATCGGCAGCACGACCAGACCTACACACTCGGCTACGCCGCCGCGACCCCCGGTTATCTCGAGGCCATTGGCGCGACGCTCGTGAAAGGGCGTCTGTTCGCGGAGCCCGATCGGCTGACGCCGACGCCGGTCGCGGTGGTGACCGAATCAGCGGCGCGCGCGCTGTTCCGGGATCGCGAACCGGTCGGCCGCGACTGGCCCGCGCCGATGCCCACCGCCAGCGGCCAGCGCCTGCGGCCGCGCGTCGTCGGCGTGATCAAGGACGTCAAGTACGGCGGGCTCGATCGCGCGGGCCCGGCGCTGACCATCTTCACGACGTGGGAGCACCTCGCGCCGGGCCAGGCGCACCTGGTCGTGCGATCGGCGGCGCCGCCGGCGACGCTCGCCGGTCCCCTGCGCAGCCTCGTGCAGGAGATCGACCCGACGCTGCCGCTCTTCACCCCGCAGACGCTCGACGAGGTGGTCGCCGGGTCGATGGCGGACCGCCGGCTACGGCTCCAGCTCGCCACCGCGTTTGCCGGCCTGGCGCTTGCGCTCGCGGCCGTCGCGCTGTGGGGTGCCGTCGCGCAGAACGTGCTCGACCGCCGCCACGAGCTGGCCGTGCGGCTGGCGCTCGGGGCGACGAGCGGCAACGCCGTCGCGCTCATGGTCCGCGGCGGGCTGCTGCTGATCGGCGCTGGCATCGTGCTGGGTGGCGCGGCCGGCGCCGCCGCAGCCCGCGCCCTGCGCCACCTGCTGCACGGCGTCTCGCCGTTCGACCCGCTCACCTTCGCCGCCGCGCTCGCGGCGGCCGCGGTCGTCTCCGTGCTCGCGTGCTACGTCCCGGCGCGCCGGGCTGCTTCGATAAGCCCTGCCGAACTGCTGAGAGAAGCCTAATCAACTCCCAATTCCCAACCTCCAACTCCCAACCCGGTCGAATTTACGAGTGCGGTTGGGAGTTCCAGGCCCTTGGGAATCGGAGGTTGGCCGCTGGGCGTCATCGTCGGGTAGCCCTCCGCTCCGTGTCCCCTTGCCACACCTTCGCCTCGCGCACCGCGCCCGAGGCGTCGCGAACGAACTCGACGCGGAAGTCGCTGTCGGTCGCGAAGAAGGTGGTGGCGTTCTCCGGGAACAACTCGGAGCGCTGCGGCCCGGTGCCGCGGAAGAGGCGATCGCTCTCGGCGACGATCTGCAGCACCACCGGCGGGGAGCGCACCCCAATCTCATAGCTGCCGGCGAAATCCTTGTAGGTGGACGGATCGGCCGTGCCCGGCGTCCGCTCGATCGGGTCCATGCCCGGCCACTTGTACTCGCGCGCCACTGCGCGGGCGAGGTCCTGCAGGATGAGCCCGCCGAGATCCGAGTTGGTCATGATCGCGACGCCCGAGGCGGTGTCGCGGTAACAGACGAGAAAGCAGCGGAAGCCCGCGTTCGATCCGCCGTGGCCGAAGCGCGCGTCCGCCCCCCCGCCGATCACCCCGAAGCCGAGGCCGTACTCCTCGAACTCACGGCGGATCATCCGCCCCGCCAGCTCGCGCGCCAACACTTTCTGCGAACGGCCGGTGGCGACTTTCTGCACCTCGATCGCGAACCGCCCGAGATCCTCGGGGGTCGTCCAGAGTCCCGCCGCCGCCTGCTCCGGATACGTGTGCCAGCCGCCGGGAACGGGGTCGCCGTTGGACCGATAGCCGGTCGCCGCCTCGTCCCGGAGATCGACGGGAATCGGCTGCACGAACGTGCTGTGGCGCATGCCGAACGGCTCGAGCACGAGCTCGCGCACCGATTGGGCGAACGGTTTCTTCGTTTCGTCCTCCACGAGCTGTTGCACGATCTGATAGCCGCCGCCGGCATAGCGGAACTGCGAGCCCACCGGAATGTCGACGCGCACGGGTCCCGAGTTGGACGGCTTCGCGCCGTCGAGCACCTGCGCGAGCGTCGGCACGTCCTCCCCCTCTGCGTAGCCACGGAAACCGGAAACGGTGACCCCTGCCGAGTGTGTCAGGAGATGTCTGAGCGTGACCTTCTGCTTCTCGGTGAATTCGTTCGCGGGGACCTTCCATGACACCAGGAAGGTGTTGACGTCCTCGTCGAGCTTCAGCCGGCCGCGCGAGACGAGCGCGAGCGCCGCTGCCGCTGCGACCGGCTTGCTGATTGACGCCGCCTGGAAGAGCGTGTCGGTGTCGGCGCGCCGCCGTGCCGCCACGTCGGCCATGCCCCACGCCCGCAGCCACTCCAGGCTGCCGTTGTTGAAGACCGCGATGCTGACGGCGGGGATGGTCAGCTCGCGCATGCGGTCGACGAGCTTCGTGGTCCTGACCGGTCGGCCCTTGAGCACGACGGGCGGGACCAGGCCTTCCTCGATCCGGCGGATCCGCGCCTCGTACGGGTTCTGTGCCGCCACCGCGCAGGCCGCGGCGAGCACCAGCTGCAGCCAGCGGCGTCGGGCGCGCGCCACGCTCACGCCTCCCACCTCAGCGCGTGCGCCGGATCCACGGCCGCCGCCCGCGCCGCCGGCAGATAGCTGGCGAGCAGCGCCGTCAGCCCGAGGCCCACGGCCACCGCCGTGTAGGTCAGCGGATCGAGCGCCTCGACGCCGAAGAGCAGCGATTTCATCACGCGGGTCAGCGCGGCGGCGGCCGCGATTCCCATCGTGATCCCAAGGGCAGCAAGCGCCAGCGCCTGCCGGAGGAACAGGCCGCTGACGTCCCGCCGCTCGGCGCCGAGCGCGATGCGGATGCCGATTTCGCGCGTCCGCTGCGTCGCCACGTACGAGATCACGCCGTAGATGCCGACCACTCCCAGCAGGAGCGCCACGGCCGCGGCGATGGCGAGCATCACGAGCGCAAACGAGGTCTGCGCCATCGAGTCCCGCTGGATGGCCGCGAGCGTTCTCACCCCGGAGAGCGGCAGGTTGGGATTCACCGCCCACACCGCCTGCTGTACTTCCTTCAGCAGGGTGGGCGAGCCGGCGCGGGCGGTGCGGATCGCATACCCCATCGAGCGTGACACGACGACGTCGTCGAACCAGAGCTGCCGGTGCAGCAGCGGCCAGTACACGATCGCCGGCGCGGCGGTCGCCGCTCCGTCATCGCGCGCGTCGCCGACCACGCCGACGATCGTCCGCCAGGGCGACTTGGGCGTCGGCCGGATACGCCGGCCGATCGCTTCCGCCGGCTCCTTCCAGTACTCACGCGCGAAGTTTTCGGTGACGACGCCGACCGGCGCCATCGTGAAGACGTCGTTCCAGGTGATGGCGCGCCCCGCGACGATCGGGTTGCCCATCGTCTCGAAGTAGTTCTCGCCGATCCACTTGAAGCGCCGGAGGGGCGGCAGCCGTCCCTCGGGTGCGGGCACGTTCTCGACGAAGATGGGGTCGTTGCTGTCGTTGCCGTCCATCGTGATCGACGACGACAGCCCGACCGACGTGACGCCCGGGATCTGCGCGATCCGTTCGACGATCCGCTGGTGGGTGCGCGCGGTCAGCGCGGGATCCGGGATGAGCGATTCCGGAATGGTGAGGCGGACGGTCAACACGTCCTCGGGGTTGGTGAACCCCGGCGGCACGCGCCGCATCGCCTGGAAGGTGCGGATCATCAGGCCGGAGGCGACGAGCAGCACGACCGCTAGGGCGATCTCGGCGACGACGAGAGCGTTGCGCGCGCGGTGGCGCTCGCGCCCCGCGCTCGAGAGCCGCCCGCCTTCCTTCAACGCGCCGGCGACGTGCGGCGTCGCGAACCGCGCCACCGGGATGATCCCGAAGAGCAGCCCCGCGCCGAGCGACACCGCCAGCGTGAAGGCGAGTACGGTGCCGTCGATGGCGATCTCGCCGAGGCGCGGCAGGCCTTCGGGGGCGATCGCCACCAGCGTGCGGATGCCCGCCGAGGCGAGCAGCAGGCCGACCACGCCGCCGGCGAGCGACAGCGCCAGGCTCTCCGACAGCAGCTCCCAGGCGACGCGCACGCGACTCGCACCGAGTGCGGTGTGGATGGCCAGCTCCTGCTGCCGCCCCTCGGCGCGCACCAGGAACAGATTCGCCACGTTCGCGCAGGCGATGAGCAGGACCAGGCCCACTGTTCCGAGCAGCACCCAGAGCACGCGCCCGACGTCGCCGATCACGTCCGCAGAGAGCGGCCGGACGTTGGGCCCCATCTTGACCTCTGCGAACATCTCGCGGGTGAACCCGGCGGGCAGCGGAAACCGGTCCATCACCATCGGGAGCATGCGGGCGATGTCGGCGTTCGCCTGCTCGATCGTGGCCCCGGGCTTCAGACGCGCGACCGCCTGGTAGCTGAAGTTGCCGACGAAGACCTTGGCGCGGTCGAAACGGAACGGCAGGATGATCTGCGGGTTGGTGTTCAGGAACTTGAAGCTCGCCGGCAGCACGCCGATGATCTCGCGCGGCCGGCCGTCGATCGTGAGGCCGCGGCCGACGATCGCCGGGTCGCCGCCGAACTTCCGCATCCAGTAGCCGTGCGCCAGCATGACCCGCTCGGACGTGCCGGGCGAGTCGTCCTCTTTCGAGAAGCGGCGGCCGAGCGCCGCTTCGACTCTCAGCACGCCGAGCGTGCCATCGGTCACCAGCAGGCCCTCCACGCGTTCGGGCTCGCCGATGCCCGTCACCGTCACGGCGGTGTTGTCCCACATGCCGATGCCTTCGAAGGTCCGCCCCTCCTCGCGATACACGAAATAGGTCGCGGGCGACTGGTTGAGGACCGGGAAATTCATCCCGGGGGCGGAGTGCCAGACGCCGACGAGACGCTCCGGTTCGGCAAACGGCAGCGGCTTCAGCAGGACGCCGTTGACCACGCTGAAGATCGCGACGTTGGCGCCGATGCCGAGGCCGAGCGTGAGGATCGCGACGACGGAGAAGAGCGGCGCACGGGCCAGGCGCCGGGCGACGCGGCGGGTTCTGAGCGGAAGGAATTGCATGTGAGGTTTAGACGCAAGAAGGTGGTGCGGGTTCGGTTGAACGGCTCGCGCGGGATGCCCTTCCGCCGGTGCGGCGGCGCCCGTCGCCTGGTCGCATAATGGACCGTCCTGTTCGGTGGTCAGTCCTGAACACTGGCCTGGACAGGTTCCAAACGGAACCTGGAACCCGCGGAACCCTGGACCCGCGGAACCCAGACCCCGAGGAACCCCGGAACCCGAGGCCGACGCAATCGCCAGGTACACTCCTTGCGGAGTCGAGCCTCGCCGGAGGACCTATGACGAGAATCACACCGACGTGGGCGCTCGTGGCGGCGCTTGCCTGCGCCGCCGAAACGGTGGTGGTGGCCGACGTGCTGGTGCTGCGCGACGGACGCCGGGTCGAGGGCACGCTGGTCGGCGTGCGCGGCGACCGCGTCGAGTTCGAGGATCGCGACGGGCAGACGCGCCAGTACCGCCGCTCGGAGGTGCGCGCCATCCAGTTCGAGGAGAGCGACGCCGGCTGGCGCTATCGCGACGACGCGTTCGGCGGCGGGCGCCCGCGCGCGGGCCTGCGCGAGCGCTCCGTGTCAGTGGCGGGGCGCACCGCGTGGACCGACACCGGGATCGACCTGCGGGTGGGGCAGAACGTCTACTTCAGCGCCACCGGCGAGGTCCGCTGGGGCCCCGGCCGGCGCGCCGGCGCCGCCGGCGAGCGCAACTCGCCGTTCAACGCGCACCGGCCGATGCCGGATCGGCCGGCCGCCGCCCTCATCGGCAGGATCGGCCCGAACGGCGATCCGTTCTTCATCGGCAACGCGGCCGAGGCGATTCGGGTCCGCGGGGCAGGACGCCTCTACCTGGCCGTCAACGACGATTATCTGGAGGACAATTCCGGGTCGTTCAGGGTTGTCATTGCATACTGACGGGTGTCAATGCTGAATGCTAATGCCGAAGGAACTAGAATTCGCATTCAGCATTCGTCATTCAGCGTTGACAATGATGATGGCTCGACTTCTCGCCTTGACCGCGATCGCGGCGGCCGCCCTGATTCGCCACCCTCCCATTAGCCAGGCCCCCGTCGCGGCCCCCCTGGACCCGCAGAACTGGCAGGACCAGGACGAGATGACGTGGTCCGACTACCGCCCCATCCCGGGCACGCGGTGGGCGGCGCCGGTGCCAGGGAGCATCCGGAACTTCCGCGTCGCGCTGGTCGCCGTCGATTTCCCCGACCAGCCGTTCGTGATCACGCTGGCGAAGCAGTCCGACCTGTTCGGCAACCCGCAGATCGATCCGATCCCGCGCGAGCAGGTCCCGTGCTTCTACGCCGACTTCTGGGGCCGGCCGAACGCGTTCAACCACGGCCACACGATCCACGAGTACTGGATGGAACAGTCGCGCGGCCGCGTCGGCATCCCGGCGATCGACACGTTCGGGCCGTACCGCATGCCGAAGAACCTGTTCCAGTACGGGTTGCGCGAGTACGGCCAGCAGGTCGGCTGTCCGACCGGGTTCGAGTGCGACGCGCGGATGGAGCCCGACGTCGACGCGCTGTGGGCGGCCGAGGCCGGCGCCGACATCAAGCGCCAGTACGACATCGTCCTGCGCATCTACGCCGGTTACGACGAGACCACGGTGTGGCAGGAGTTCGGGGAGATGAGGTTCGCCACAAAGGAGGACATCCCGGACGCATGGGGTAACCCCGATCCGGAGAAGCCGAAGTGGGTGCCGACGCGCTATGTGCCGTGGACGTCGTGGAAGGCGGGCGCGCAGCAGTGGGGCCTCGCCTCGGTGCGCCAGGGCGAGAGCTCCGGCACCATCACCCACGAGATCGCGCACTTCGCGTTCCGCACCGGCGACAACAACAACAACCCGTACGCGCAGCCCTACCGGCGCGTGGGCTCCGGGCCGTGGGACATCATGGACCGCGGCTCGTTCAACGGCCCCGGCGGCCCGTACCGCCGCTGGGTCGTGCCTGCCAACCAGGGTGCGTCGATGCCCGCCGGCCTGATGCTGCGCAATCGCGTCCGCTTCGCGTTCGTGAAACCGGAGCAGGTCGTGACCCTGAGTCGCAACGGGCTCGCGCAGACGGGGCTCGCGCTCGCGCGCGTCGCTGCGCGTGCGGTAGAGCCGCCGCCGGGATCGTTTGCCGGCATCACGGTGACGTTCGACGGCGACGCGCCGCAGGACCGCACGCCGCCGTGCGACATGAAGGCGGACCCGCGGTGCGCAGGGGACCCGGTCTGGAACTTCTACAGCGTCGAGGTGGTGCAGCGCATCGGCTACGACTCGTTCACGCCCGACAGCGGCGTGCTCATCGCGAAGAACAAGACCGGCGAGGGCAACACCTGCGGCTACAACTGCTTTACCTGGGTCATCGACGCACATCCCGAGGACATCAACCGGCTGGACTTCGTGAGGCCGGACGGCACTCGCGTCATGCGCACGATCGCCGACTACCGCCAGCTGAACGACGCGCTGTTCCATGCCGGCCTCGACTCCGGCAGCCAGTACGAATGGGTGGACATGCCGAACCGGCTCCACTTCTACGTCGCCGACCTCCAGACAGGCGCCGCTGGCGTGATGACCTACAGGGTCGGCGTGCGGTCGCTCGACGGCGCCGGGCCGCAGCCGCGGGGCGTGTCGGTGTCCGCCCCGCAGGCGGCCGAGCTCGCTGCGTCCGTCAGCGCCTTCGACGTGCTCGTCCGGAACACGGGAACGGCCACAGCGGTCCCAGCAGCAGTCCACCCGCATGCTCCGCCGTCGTCGCTGGGGGCCGACATCTACCGCGTCGCGCTCGCCGTCGAGGGCAGTGGCTGGACGGCGAGCATCCAGAACGCGTTCGTCGGGCTGAACGCCGGCGAATCCACGAACGTGCGGGTCTACCTCCGCGCCACAGGCAGGAGCGCCCGGAGCGGCCGCGTCATCGTGACTGTCACATCGGAAAGCGATCCGTCGAAATCCGCGACCGCCGTCACAGCCGTACGCTGAAAAGGGCTCTTCGCCGATTTGAATGCACGGATCTCGTGGGACGGACGTCGCTGCGACCCGATGAAATCGAAGCGTTTAGACCACCGCACGCCCGCGGCGCCATTGCTGTTCGGCAGCCGCCTGCACGGGCCGCTGTTGGAGTGGGCGGCCTGCCCGGCGGCGGGCACGGTCCTCCTTCGACATCGATGCCAAGGCTTGAATTCTTGGCGCCGCCTGACAGGCGACCGACAGCTGCGAAAGTGAAGATCACGGCAAAGTCAACGACCCGAAGCGGTTGAGGCGTGCATTCAAATCGGCGAAGAACGTGAAGAAGGGGCTGCCCCCTTGGATACGACGTATGCAGCGTGCTGGCATCTTGTGCGTCCTCGTCCTGTCGACTGCAGTCGCGGCGCAGTCGCCGGACGCCTCCGTCCGGCGCATCCTCGGCAGCGCCGCCTTCCAGCAGGCGAGCGCCTCCATCGAGCGCGACTACGACCGCTTCGTCCGCGAGCTCGTGACGCTGACCGAGATCCCGGCGCCGCCCTTCAAGGAATCGGCACGCGCGAAGGCGTACCTCGCGATGCTGAAGGAGTCCGGCCTCGAGGCGACCGAGATGGACGCCGAGGGCAACGTCATGGGCGTGCGCCGCGGAACTGGCGGCGGGCCGATGGTCGCGGTCGTCGCACACCTCGACACCGTGTTCCCTGCCGCCACCGACGTCAGGGTGAAGCGTCAGGGCACGCGCCTCATGGCGCCGGGCGTCGGAGACAACACGCGGGGGGCGGCGCTCATGCTCGCGGTCGTCCGCGCGATCACCGCCGGGCAGTTCCGGACCGCCGCGGACATCCTGTTCGTGGGCAACGTCGGCGAGGAGGGGGAGGGCGACCTGCGCGGCGTGAAGTTCCTCCTGCAGCAGGGCCGCTACAAGGACCGCATCCGGCAGTTCATCGCGATCGACGGCGGCGACCAGGCGGTCATCACGCGCGGAGGTGTCGGCAGCCGCCGCTATCGCGTCGTCTTCAACGGGCCCGGCGGCCACAGCTACGGCGCGTTCGGGCTGGTCAACCCGGCGTTCGCGATGGGCGACGCCATCGCGAAGCTTTCGCGCCTCCAGGTCCCCGCGGAGCCGAAGACCACCTTCAACGTCGGCGTGGTGAGCGGCGGGACGTCCGTGAACTCGATCCCGGCCGAGGTGCAGATGACCGTGGACATCCGATCCGTCTCGTGCACCGAGCTGAAGAAGGTGAACGAAGCGTTCCTGGCGCTCGTGCGCGAGGCGGTCGCGACGGAGAACGCCGTCCGCTCGACGATGGAGGGCCGGGTTGTCGCGGACCCGAAGCCGATTGGCGACCGTCCGTGCGGGGAGACGCCGGTCGACTCGCCGATCGTTCGCACCGCCGCCGCGGCGCTGAAGGCGTTCGGCCTCACGCCCGCCTACGGAAGCAGCAGCACGGATGCCAACGTGCCGATGAGCATGGGCATCCCGGCGATCACCATCGGCCGCGGCGGACACGGCGGGCGCAGCCATGCGCCGGACGAGTGGACGGATGTCGCGAAGCCGGCCGCCGTCCACGCCGTGCAGGTCGTGCTGACCGTCATCCTCGCCGTCGCGGGCGCGTGACCGGTTGCCGAAGCCGCCGTTGGGAAACGGATCGACGGCGCGCGGCCCGAACCGGCTCGCCAGCGCGGGCAGCTGCCATCCCCTCCGTGATGATCACGGCCCGCCTACGTGCGTGCACGCAGCGCGGCCGGCCACGGCTCCGGTGTCGCCGCGGCGAACAGCGCGCCGCCCACCAGCGCCACGTTCTTGGTGAAGTTGATCATCTCGCTCATGCGCGCCTGCTGGTCGGCCTCCTTCCAGAACGCGTGCATCTGCGGCGACACGCCTGCCAGGAAGGTCGAGATCAGCGATGCGCCCATCTTCGGCCGGACGCCGGTGAGCAGACTGAGTCCGCCGGCGATCAGCATCAGCCCCGTTCCGGCGACTGCGAGGCCGGGCACAGGCGTGCCCTTCGCCTGCGCGTAGCCGCGCATCATCGTGAAGTTGAGGAAGTGGTTGATGCCGTTGTACAGGAAATAGCCGCCGAACAGCGCGCGCGCGACCAGCAGCGGCGCGGTGTTCGACACGTGCCCGGTCAGCAGGCGCTGTGCGCGATGCTGCTCCGGGTGTCCGAGCTCTGCCTGCCCGCGCACGGTCGCGCCGCCCGGCGGCAGCGGACCGGACGCCGGATAGATGCCCGTGCGTCCAACCTCGTCCACGTGGCGCAGCGGTGTCGATTGCTCAGCCATGGCCTCCTCGCGTATGGGCATCACGACGTGCAATCGGCGCGCCACATCATGACGACTTCTGCGTTTCCCCCAGATCCTTCCACAGATCGACGTAGCCGTCGCTGATCGTGTCGTCGGGGCTCGCGCCGAACCGCGCGAGCAGCTCCGTGATCACGCGCGCCTTGTCCTGCGCGTCGCGCCGCGACCAGGTGCGTGACTTCACCTCGAGGAAACAGCCCTCGGGGTACGGGCTCTCCAGCCGGTCGATGTGCACGTAGAACTCCACGCCGCGGTAGGCCACGAGCCAGCGGCGGCGGTCCTTTTCGACGGAGTGTTCGGCAGCGGGGCGGAAGTACTCGCGGTAGAACCGCGGCGAGTGCGTCGCCGGCGCGAGGTAGCGCGAGCGGAAGAGCAGGACCGACCCGAAGCGATCCTCGCGCGTGCGTCCGGTGAGTGTGAGCCGCGCCCGTTCCCTGCTCACGTTCCCCGCCGCGTCGAGAAACTCGTCCACGCGGTAGCGCAGCCGTCCTTGATCCGGATCCTCGAACGACCAGTAGATGTCGTGCTGGCGGTAGTGGCTCGAGCGGATCACCGTCAGCTCCTCGCTGGCGATGGCGTCGACCACCTGGCGCGCCGACGGCACGCGCGCCTTCACCTGCACCTCGAAGCTCTCCTGCTCGACCGCGCCGCCGACGGCGACCAGCTTCTGCAGAACGCTGACCTCGCGGCTGCCCAGAAACACATCGATGGCCGCCGCCTGCCGGCGCGCGGCCACGCGCAGCTCGTCCTCGTCGAGCGTAAGCAGCGCGCGGTCGCGCATCAGCCACCGGCCGTTGCACATCACGTCGACGACGTCGCTCGACTTGGCGGCATAGACGACGCGGGCGTAGATGCCGGCGGGATCGCGCGAGTAGGAGGGCACGTTGTGAATGGAATCGAGGTCGAGCACGATGAGGTCCGCGCGCTTGCCCGGCTCCAGCGACCCGGTGAGGTCGCCCATGTGGAGCGCGCGCGCGCCGATGCGCGTCGCCATCGCCAGCGCGTCGCGCGCCGGCAGCGCCGTCGGGTCCCCGCCCGTGCCCTTGGCGACGAGCGCCGCCAGTCGCGTCTCCTCGAACATGTCGAGGTCGTTGTTCGAAGCCGGGCCATCGGTCCCGATGCCGACGTTCAGCCCCAGCTCCAGCATCCGCGCAACCGGGGCGACGCCGGCGCCCAGCTTCAGGTTGCTCGTCGGGTTGTGCGCCACGCCCGCGCCCGCGTGCTTCAACGCGCGCATCTCCCCGTCGTCCACGTGCACGCAGTGCGCGGCGAGCACCCTGGCGTTGAAGACCCCCTGCTTCTTGACGTACGGCACCACCGGCATGCCGTGCTGGCGGCGCGAGTCCTCGACCTCCAGCAGCGTCTCGGCGAGGTGGGTATGGAGCGGGACGTCGAATTCCGCCGCCAGCTCGGCGCACGCGCGCAGGATCTCGGCCGTACAGGTGTACGGCGCGTGCGGCGCCGGCCCGGGGACGATGAGCGGATGGCCGCGCCACCGCTCGATGAACTCGCGCGCGCGGGCGAGCGAGTCCTCGTAGCTGGCCGCGTCCGGCGACGGGAAGCGGAGCACCGTCTGCGAGCAGAGCGCGCGCAGGCCGGCGGCGGCGGTGGCCTCGGCGACCGAGTCCTCGAAGTAATACATGTCGGCGAAGCAGGTCACGCCAGAGCGGATCATCTCCGCGCAGGCGAGGCGGGCCCCGAGCGCGACGAACTCGGGGCTGACGAACTCGCGCTCGACCGGCATCATGTAGCCCATCAGCCAGACGTCCAGCCGGAGGTCGTCGGCGAGGCCGCGCAGCAGCGACATCGCGGCGTGCGTGTGAGCGTTGACCAGCCCGGGCATCACCAGGCGGCCGCCACAGTCGATTCGCTCGCGCGGTTCGTAGGTCAGCGCCTCCGGCCCGACCGCCACGACGGCGTCCCCGGCGACGGCCACGCCTCCCGAGGCATGGACCGTGAACTGCTCGTCCATCGTCAGGATGGTGGCGTTCGTCAGGAGGAGGTCGCACGTCCGGGCCATTACCGCAGTGTAGCCCCAGTCAGCGTGGCCGGGCGCCATGGGCGGCGTCGGACGCCCCGAGGCCGATGCCGGCTGCGGTCGCGACCGATGGCCGGATGGCACGGCCGTGCCGGTGTTCAACGCGTACGATGGCGTACTGAAGACGGCTCCGGACCGCGACGGTCGGGCCGGCGTCTCACGACTAGTCCATCCTGAATGGGTCGAACGGTTTCGCGAGGTTAGACAGCGGCATTATCCTGACGATCTGATGACCGCGTTCTCCCGCCGGTCCCAGCGGTGTCGGCTGCCGCGGTGGCTGGCTCGGACACCCCTGGCGGAGGGGTGCCGGTGACGAAGCCGCGCGAACAGTCTTCAATGCGACAGTGCAAGAGGGGGCCCTCGTGAATGAACAGTTCGTCTCCGGCCTCGTCATCGGCGCGCTCGCCGCGGTCGCGGCCCTGGCGCGCGTGGCGTCACGCGAACGGCGTCCGAGCGCGCTTTCTCGCATCGAGGCGAAGCTGGATACTCTCCTGGAGCACGACGGCATTCGCTTCGACCCGTTTTCGGACGTTCCGCCGACCGTGCACGACGCGCTGCAGCAGGGCAAGAAGATCGAGGCGATCAAGGCATATCGGCTGGCGACAGGAAAAGGACTCAAGGAGTCCAAGCAATACGTCGAGGAGGTACAGCGCCGCGCGAGTCCTCGCGGATGACAGCGGGGTGCGGAATGGCCGGACCTGGACGGTCGCCATGATGGCGGCTCGTCATCCGGTCGCTGATCCCGCAAGCGGCCGCGACTTCCAGTAGTTTCCGCGGAATCCCCCGCGATCGCCGCGAGGGGAGGCGGCGGTAGCAGCGTTCATGTCAATCGACCAACCCTATCGCGAGGGACTCGCCCGCATCCACGACGCCGGCCACGGCGATCTTGCCCGCGACGCCGCCGCCCGGTTCCTCGAGGAACTCGCCCGCGCTGGGCTTCGGCGCGGCACGGTCGTCGATCTCGGCTGCGGGAGCGGCATCCTCGCGCGCCAGCTGGCAGACGCCGGGTATCACGTGCTCGGTATCGACGCCTCGGAGGCGATGATCGCGCTGGCGCGCCGGCGCGCGCCGCAGGCGGAGTTGCGCGTCGAATCGTTCGTGGCTGCCGCTCTGCCGACGTGCGTGGGCGTCACCGCGATCGGCGAGGTCCTGAACTACCAGTTCGACGCGGGCAACGACGAGTCCGCGCGCGTCCGCCTGTTGCGCCGGGTGTGCGACGCCCTCGTCCCGGGCGGCCTGTTCATGTTCGACGTCGCCGGACCGGAGCGTGCAAGCCAGGCCGCGCAGCGCACGTTCGCCGAAGGGCCGGGCTGGGCCGTCCTGGTGCAGACGGACGGTGATGCGGCAGCCGGAGTGCTGTTGCGCACGAACACCAGCTTCCGCCAGGTCGGCACGCTGTACGAGCGTGACGTCGAAGTCCACCGGCTGATCCTCCTCGACCCATCCGCGGTCCTGGCATCGTTGCGCGACCTCGGCTTCGATGCAGAGGAGATTCCCGATTACGGGGGCGTCCGATTGCCCCACGGCATGACCGCGTTTCTGTGCCGAACCAGCGTTGACGAGGCTGCCCGGGAGCGCAGCGGTGTGGACGGTGTGGCATGAGCGCGACCCGCATCATTCAGCGGGTGAATGCGCCCCGCGCCGAGGTGTATCGCGCGCTGCTCGACCCGCACGCGGTCGCCACCTGGATGGTGCCGACCGGGATGGCCAGCCACGTGCACGAGTTCGACGCGCGTGAAGGTGGCGCGTTCCGCATTTCGCTCACCTACGACACGGCGACCGGAACGGGGAAGACGAACGAGAGCACCGACACGTTCCATGGCCGCTTCGTCAGGCTGGTGCCCAACGAGCAGGTCGTGGAGGTCGTCGAGTTCGAGTCCGCGGATCCCTCGCTGCGCGGCGAGATGACCATCACCATCTCGCTCGTGGAGGCCGACGGCGGAACGGAGATCCACGCGGTTCACGACCGGCTGCCGCCAGGCCTGTCGCCTGCCGATAACGAAACCGGCTGGCGATCGTCGCTGGCGAAGCTCGCTGACCTGGCGGAGAAGAAGTAGGTCGGGTCGTGCGTGATTCCCCGTACCACCTCGCCAAGCCCGTCTGTCGGATCAGATCTGTGGATAACGCCATGGCGGGCATCGACGTCTTCGATGTCATGCACGCGGCTGCAAGCGCGGGCAGAGTCCCGGCGCGCCGCGCGGCTGGAGCCTGGCACGCGATTCCCCGCCCGTCTGCGGTCATGGCGGTTGCGCTCGCGCTCATGCTGTCGGGTTGCCGGTCGGCCGACGCTCCGCGCGCCGCCGCGGCCCGCTACGTCGTCACCGCGACGCCGATCGACCTCGGGGTGGGCGCGCGGGGGTTCTGCGTGGCGATCGATCGGCGCGATCCGAAGGGTGTCTGGTGGTGGCAGCCGGGCGAGGACTGCTCGACCAGGTCGACCGGCCCCGCCGTGTTTCCGGCAGAACACGCCAGCCTGTCGCCCTTTTCCCCGGCAGGCGCGCTGGACGTCCGCTTCCGGATTCAGTTGATACGCGCGCGGGAATCCTCGAAACCTCCCTTCCAGGACATTCTGCTCGTGCTCGAAGAGGGACAGCTGCGCGCGCCGGCCACGGGCTCGCGAGTCCGCACGGTCACGCGCCGCGATCTCGACATCCCCGGCTGGCAATCGCGCTGACGGCACGCGCCTGGCGCGCGTCTGGCGAGCGCGCGTCGTCGGTTCCGCATCCCACCCGCGAGGGCGCGGCACCCGCTCACGGACGCGCGCGGCCTTCGTGATCACGATTGGGGGCGTCAGCGCCTGCTTCTCCGTGGGCTGCTGCTGGATCCGCCGGACGACGTCCATCCCCGCGGCAACGCGGCCGAACGCGGCCGCTCCCTGGCCGTCGTCGAAGCGCATGCCGCGTAGTCGAGCGACGGCTGGCCGTTCAGGCAGATGAAGAAGTCCGACCTCGCGGAGTGGGCGGCAGGGGCGCGGGCCATCGAGCCGTATCGATCACTGGGCCGATCGTGCCGAGCGCCGCCTCGAGTCGCTCGAGCGCTTCACCGGGGTGAACCTCCGGCTCCTGCGCCGCCGACAGGGCGGCGAACAACACGAGACAGAGAGCGGTGCGGGCGAATGAGATCGTCGAACGGCCACCCGATTCTATCGTCGCAAGCCGGAGGCAATGCTACGATCGAAGCTTGCCCACGCCCGTCTTTTCCGCGCGTGACATCATCAAGGTCTACCACATGGGCGAGGTGGACGTGCACGCGCTGCGCGGCGTCAGCCTCGACCTCTACGAATCGGAGTTCCTCGTCCTGCTCGGGCCGTCCGGCAGCGGCAAGTCCACGCTGCTGAACATCCTCGGCGGCCTCGACGTGCCGACCTCCGGCACGGTGATCTATCGCGGGCAGGACCTGACTGCCGCCGACGAGCGCGCGCTGACGATGTACCGGCGGCGGAACGTCGGCTTCGTCTTCCAGTTCTACAACCTGATCCCCAGCCTCACCGCGCGCGAGAACGTCGCGCTCGTCACCGACATCGTCGAGCGCCCGATGGCTCCGGAGGAGGCGCTGCGCCTGGTCGACCTGCAGGAGCGGATGGATCACTTCCCCTCGCAGCTCTCCGGCGGCGAGCAGCAGCGCATCGCGATCGCGCGGGCGGTGGCGAAGCGGCCGGACGTGCTCCTGTGCGACGTGCCGACCGGGGCGCTCGACATCGCCACCGGCATCCTCGTGCTCGACGCGATCGCGCAGGTGAACCGCGAGCTGGGGACGACGACGGCGGTGATCACGCACAACTCCGCGGTGGCGGCGATGGCCGATCGCGTCGTCTCGCTCTCCGACGGCCGCATCGTCAACGAGCGGCGCAACGAGCGAAAGGCGCCCGCCTCGGAGCTGCAATGGTAGTGCGCCCGCTCGACCGCAAGCTGCTGCGCGACCTGTGGACGCTCAAGGGACAGGCGCTCGCCATCAGCCTCGTCATCGGCGCCGGCGTGGCGATGTTCGTGATGTACCTCAGTACGTTCGCGTCGCTGAGGCTGACGCAGCAGACCTACTACGACCGCTACCGGTTCGCGCACGTGTTCGCCGGGCTGACGCGGGCGCCGCTGACGCTGCGCGAGCGCGCCGCCGAGATCCCCGGCGTCGCGCGGGTCGAGGCGCGGGTGGTCGTCGACGTCACCATCGACGTGCCGGCGATGACCGAACCGGCCAGCGGACGGCTGATCGGCATCGACATCCCGCACCAGCCGATGCTGAACGACGTGTTCCTGCGCCGCGGCCGCTTCCCGGCGCCAGGCCGCGCCGAGGAAGTGCTGGTCAGCGAAGCGTTCGCGCTCGCCCGCGAACTCGAGCCGGGCGCCAGCGTCGGCGCGATCATCAACGGCCGCCGGCGCGAGCTGGAGATCGTCGGCATCGCGCTGTCGCCGGAGTACACCTACAGCATCCGGCCGGGCGAGCTGCTGCCCGACGACGCGCGGTTCGGGGTGTTCTGGATGCACGGCCGCAGCCTGGCGGCGGCCTTCGACATGGAGGGCGGGTTCAACAACCTCTCCCTCACGCTGCTACCGGGTGCCTCGGAGGCGGACGTCATCGCCCGGCTCGATCGGATGATCGAGCCGTACGGCGGTGCCGGCGCGATCCCCCGGGCGCTGCAGACGTCGCACTGGTACCTGGACAACGAGCTGAAGCAGCTGCAGACCGTCGGGCTGATCCTGCCCTTCGTGTTCCTGTTCGTCGCGGCGTTCCTGCTGAACGTGGTGCTCACGCGCATCGTGTCGGTCCAGCGGGAGCAGATCGCGGCGCTGAAGGCGCTGGGCTATACCAACCTCGAGCTCGCCTGGCACTACACGAAGTTGAGCCTGGTCGTCGGCGCGGCCGGCGCGGTGATCGGCGCGCTCGGCGGCGCCACGCTCGGCTCGGGGATGATCGAGATCTACAACGAGTTCTTCAGGTTCCCGACGCTGTCCTACGTGCTGCCGCCGGCGGTGGTCGCCGGCGGGGTGGTCGTGAGCTTCGTCGCCGCGACGCTGGGCGCGCTGCACGCGGTCATGCTCGCGGTGCGGCTGCCGCCGGCGGAGGCGATGCGGCCGGAGCCGCCGGCGCAGTATCGCCGGAGCTGGCTCGAGCGCGGCGCCGTCGGCCGGATGCTGCCGGCGCCGGTGCGGATGATCCTCCGCAACGTCGGGCGGCATCCGATCCGGACGGCGACGTCGGTGATCGGCATTGCCGCCTCGGTCTCGATGCTGATCCTCGGGACCTTCTCGCTCGATTCGCTGGACGTGCTGCTCGACCAGCAGTTCTTCGTGATCCAGCGGCAGGACGTGACGGTGACGTTCGTGCTGCCGCGCGCTGCCGGCGCGCTGCACGAGGTGGAGCACCTGCCGGGTGTCATCGACGCCGAGCCGGTTCGCGCCGTGCCCGCGCGCCTCCGCGCCGCGCATCGCTCGCGCATCGTCGCGATCAGCGGGCTGGTCGCTGAACCGGAACTCAACCGCGTCGTCGACGTGACCGGAGCGGCGCTGCGGCTGCCCCCCGACGGGCTGGTCCTGTCACAGAAGCTCGCGGAGGTGCTCGGCGCCAAGACCGGCGACATCCTGGTCGTGGAAGTGCTCGACGGGCGCCGGCCGGTGCGGCGCATGCCGATCGTCGGCATGGTCGAGGAGTACATGGGCATGGCGGCATACATGGAGATCGGCGCGCTCACCACTATGGTCGGCGAACTGTCGATCACCGGCGCGCATCTCCGCGTCGATCCGGCGCTGGCCCCGGCGCTCTACGAGCGCCTGAAGACCGTGCCGGCGGTCGCGGGGGTGACGCTGAAGCGCGCCGCGATCGAGAGCTTCCAGAGCACGCTGCAGGAAACCTTCTACGTGATGATCTTCTTCAACCTGCTGTTCTCGGGCGTGATCGCGTTCGGCGTGGTGTACAACGCCGCGCGCGTGGCGCTCTCCGAGCGCAGCCGCGAGCTGGCGAGCCTGCGCGTCCTCGGCTTCACGCGTGGCGAGATCTCGTTCATCCTGCTCGGCGAGCTCGCGCTGGTGACGTGGATGGCAATCCCGATCGGGCTGCTCCTGGGGTACGTCTTCGCCGGCCTGCTGGTGATGGTGCTCGATACCGAGCTGTATCGGTTTCCGCTGGTGATCACGCTGCGCACCTACGCCTACGCCGCCACGGCGGTGGTCGTTGCGGCCACGCTCTCCGGCCTGGCGGTGCGCCGGAGGCTGGATCACCTGGATCTCGTGGCGGTGCTGAAGACGAGGGAGTAGTGGTGTCACGTGTGACCTGCGACGAGCCGAAATGCGACGGGCTGACGTGGACGAGCGGCGTCACACGGATGCGTGCGCGCCTGCCGGTGTGAGTGAGTGATGCGGAGACGGTGGATCCAGATAGCGGGGGTCGTCGCGGTCGTGGCCGCCGTCGGCTACTGGGCGTTCAGGCCGGCGCCGGTCGCCGCCGATTTCGCGACTGCGGAACGCGGCCATCTCCAGGTGACGGTGGACGAAGAGGGCCAGACGCGGGTGCGCGACCGCTATGTCGTATCTGCGCCGCTGCCGGGGCGCATGCGTCGCATCGAGCTCGAGCCAGGGGACCCGGTCGTCGCCGGCAAGACCATGCTGTCGCGGTTCGTTCCGAGCGATCCCGCGCTGCTCGACGTGCGGACGCGCGCCGAGCTCGAGGCGCGGGCGCGCGCGGCGGAATCGGCCGTCGGCGGCGCCCGCGCGGAGCGCGAGCGCGTGGAGACCGAGCTGACGTTCGCGCGCTCCGAGCTGAAGCGGCTCGAGGCGCTGGTCGAGGAACGCGTGATCGCGCCGCGCGAGCTCGAGGCGGCCGAGCGGCAGGAGCAGTCGCTGGAGCGCGCGCGCCAGTCCGCCGACTTCGCGGCGCGGGCCGCGCAGCACCAGCTCGAGGTCGCGCGTGCCAGCCTGCTGCAGTCTCGCGGCGGGAAGGGAGCGGTCATCCCGCTCTACTCGCCGGTGAACGGCGTCGTGCTGCGGCTGCTGCAGGAGAGCGAGACGGTGGTGCCGACCGGACAGCCGCTCATCGAGGTGGGCGATCTGACCGATCTCGAGATCGTGTCCGACTTCCTTTCGAGCGCCGCCGTGAAGGTGAAGGCGGGACAGCCGGTGCTGATCGAGCAGTGGGGCGGCGACGGCGCGCTGCGCGGGCGGGTGCGCCGCGTCGAGCCGTCGGGGTTCACGAAAATCTCGGCGCTCGGCGTCGAGGAGCAGCGCGTCAACGTCATCGTGGACTTCGACGAGCCGCGCGAGAAGTGGCAGTCGATTGGCGACGGCTACCGCGTCGAGCTGCGCATCATCGTCTGGCAGAAGGACGATGTGCTGAAGGTGCCGACGAGCAGCCTGTTCCGCCACGAAGGGACATGGGCGGTGTACCGCCTGGATGGCGACCTGGCGGTGCGGCAGCCGGTGGAGATCGGCCAGCGCAGCGGCCTCGAGGCAGAGGTGACCGCGGGTCTCGAGGCGGGGCAGCGCATCATCGTGTACCCCAGCGACGCCATCACGGACGGGATCAAGATTCGGTCGCGCTCGTAGAACTCGCGACAGGTACCTGCTCGGGTACGCGCCGGCGAATCCGGCGATGGACGGGAAGTTCAGGAACGTCGTGGTCAAGGTCACCGGGCGGGCGTGCGCGTGATGCACCGCCAGGGCTCCTACGCGTCGGAGCAGTGGGTGCCCCTCGATCGGCGGCCGTTCATCACCTCCAGCCGCCCATCCATGCGGCGGGCCGGCTCGACGGGGTCCTCGATCACATCAAGGTGACGATGGGCCCCCATCATCTCGCGACGGTCACTGGCGGTCGACGTGACGTGCGACGTCTCCCGGGTGGCGTTCGAACGCCGCGGAGATCGTCAGGTAGCCAGGTTGGACCTGACCGTGTTCTGCGGCGACGGGAGTGAGCGGCTCGTCGGCGAAGCGTGGAAGCAGGTGGACCTGAACCTGACGGCGTCCGGCTACGAACGGGTGCTGAAGGAGGGGATGACCGTACGCGTCGACGTCAGCGTCACGTCGCGCGCGCAATACGCGAGGGTGGTCGTTTACGACTTCGCGTCCGGTTTGACCGGCACGGCAGTCGTCAGGGTCCCGTTGAAGGACGCCTATACGTCGCCTTCGACGAGGGCCGAGGGCAGAGGGTGACGCGACGCCGGCGTCAGGCTGTCGGCCACACGCCGCGGGTGGGCATGCTCCCGGGAACGTGGCGCAGGTCGAGCACCAGCGTCAGCTCGTGGGCGCGCCGCCACTCGTAGCTGTAGCTGGCGAGAGCACGACTGAGGCACGCTTCGGCGGCCGCGCCGTGCAGTTCGATGGCGATGTTGCGCGTGACGTCGAGCCAGCGCGGCGCATCGCGGAAGACCTCCTCTTCGGCCCCTTCAATATCCATCTTCAGGAGATCGATGGGGCCGTGGTGCCCGCTTCGCCGCAGGATCTCGACGAGCGTGAGCCCCTCGACCTCGCCGCCGTCCCACCCCTCGACGCGGAGCGCCCACGATCCCAGGCCGCGCGACGACGGGACGATGCGCAGCCTCCGGTTCTCGGACCAGATTGCGCCCTGCAGGATGGTGGTACGGTCGGAGAACGGGGCGAGGTTGTGCCGACACAGCGCGCAGTTCTCCGGGTCCGGTTCGACCGCAATCAGGCGGGCAGCCGGATAATGATGGAGCAGGTAGTAGGCGGACAGGCCGATGTTGGCGCCGCAATCGACGATCAGCCGCACGTCCCTGAGACCCGCCACGGGAAGGTACTCATCGTCCAGCAGCACCTGGCGCAGCACGGCCACGTCCGTGCCGGCTCGGCGGAAACTGATCGGGTGCCCATATCCGCGGGGCGTCAGCTTCAGGCGCTCCGGCGCGAACGGTTTCACCAGCGGCATCAGCGGATGCCTGGTGGACGCCTCAGCGAAGAACAGGATTGTCGCGGCCAGCAGGCCGAGGCGAGGCACGCGATGGATGTAATTGCGGAGCAGCGAGAAGGCTGCGCTGAGTTTGCCGCGTACGAACGTGATGTCGACCAGGGGCATCGTGCCCCGCCCCCCGATCCATCGGAACGCGGCCGGCGAAGCCTCAGCGCCGGACGCGGCCCGTCGATACGGTATCCCCTCGCCCGCCGAGGACCACGCGAATCATACTCGCAAGTGCGTCGCGGCAGAGCAGTACGAGGCGGGCCGAAGGAAGGTGCGAGGCGGAGGCGGCCCGGGCGGACTCGGCGGCATTCCGCTCCCGTTGCAGCTCTTTGTTGAGGCGCTCCGCAAGCGCGCCGAACGCCTCGGCCGACTTTCGGAGCGCGGCATTGTCTTCGCGAAGCCGCGTAACTTCACTGCAGCAGTCCCTCGGACACTGGCAGTGCATGTCTCGCCTCCTCCGGAAGGCAGGTGCGCCGCCCGCAAGCGCGGTCCGCCGGGGATGGCGCAGCCGCACCGCCGACCCCGCGGTGAGATGGCAGACCGGGACTCTGCTCCCGCAATTGCAGCGCCAGCAGCCGAAGACCGTGCTGGCAGCCCCGAAGTGATGAAATGCGTGCGGGTTGCGGTTATGCGGCGTCGGCCGCGCCTGGAGGGGCAGTGTCCCGTTTTGGATCGCCGGCTGCGCTGATTGGAGATCCGCCCGGCTTCGTCGAGGGCGGTACAGATCGCGACCGCCGACGCCAAGGCGACGGGATGGCGCCCGGCCGTGCAGGCTAGACGCGGCTTGCGCCGCGCAGACCAGGATCCTGGTTTTGCCGGACGGCGTGAGGCCAGTCGGACCTGGATGTCCGTCGAAGGCCGCTGCTTACTTCCGCGAGGATACGTAGCTGACGCAGTCGCCCTGCTGGGAGAACGGCGTCAGGTCCTCGCGCACCAGGTTGTGCCAACCGCCGTTCTTGCAGTCGGCGGTTGTCGTCGGTTGTGCGAGGCGGGGATGAGGGTATCCGGCCCGGACCGCCCAGGCACCCGCAACGCCGTCAGCCACGTCGCGAACGTCGTACGCGAGCAACTCGTGCCATATCAGAGAGGTCTGGTTCCCCAGCCAGTACATGTTGATGCCTTCCGCGTAGAAATTCAGAAAGGGGCCGGCGTCTCCGACGACCACGTCGCCCCACACCGGGCCCCAGTGCCACCCGAGCTGCGTCAACAGAATGGATAATTCCGACGAATAGTCCAGGTCGCCGCCGCCCAGGAACAGCGGCAGGCGCCAGTCATCGAAACCGCCGAACTCGAGGTTCGCGGCCCAGAGGATTGACTCGGATTGCAGCATCCACCCGTCGTCGTCGTACCCCGAGCTACCCGCATATCGTGCGTCGCGCAGCCAGGTCAGATCCTGCACTGGGTCGTAAACCATGCCGTTGCCCAGATCGATCAACTGGGCGCTGGCGGGTGTTGCGGTTGTCAGGAGCAGCGCGCCGAGGCAGATGGCGGCTCTGAGCATAATGACCTCCGTGCGCGGGCGGCAGAATGCAAGCGGCAATCCCGGCCCTCGGTTCCCGGAAGATCGCCTTTCTGCAGAGAACTTCGCCATTTCGGAGGATCTTAGCTGCCTCAGGCGCAAAAAGTCTTCCTTCATCGCGACTTTTGTCGCGGCCAGTCGAGAAGCGGATGCGAACGTCGACGCACTTGTCTTTCGGGCGACCTTGGGAGCGGCGGTGATAGTGTCACGCAGCCAGGCGGGGTGAGGCCTGGGTCGTCGAACGAGCTCCCGGCCTGTCCTGGGTTACTTCGCGCTCTTCTGCGACGGCGGTTTCTCACGCCGGACGATGCCGGAATCCACCGTCTGGCCGGTCTCGGAAATGGCCTGGAAGTGCAGCTCGTCGCCGTCGATCTCCACGATCATGAACGTGTAGCCCTGGTCGAAGCCCTTCGCCGTGAGATCCGACTTCTCGATGTCGCCGCGTCGCAGCTTCGCCGCCGACCCGGAAATGAAGTAGGCGATGCCCTTTTGCGGCTTGACCCGCTCGTAAAAGTGCTCGTGGCCGGTGAAGACCACGTTGATGCCGTGCTTGATGAAGATCGGCTCGAGTTGCTCGCGCAACACCACGTCCGAACCGTGACGCCCGCCGGAAGAGTACAGCGGGTGATGGAAGAACGCGATCTTCCAGTCGGAACCGCTCGCCGCCAGCTCCTTCTCGAGCCAGTCGAGCTGCTTTCGGTCCACATAGTTGCTGTCCAGTGCGAAGAAGCGGACACCGCCGAGCGGCGAGGGCTTGAACGAATAGTAGCGCTCGCCGTTCATGTTGAACGGCTTGTACAGGCGCTGCTCGGGGTCATCGTGGTTCCCCAGCGCGGCGTAGAACTTCACGCCAGCGTCGAGCAGCGGCTTGTACGGCCGTTCGAACTTGTCTTCGTAATCTCCCTTGCGCTCGCTGCCGTAGAGGTTGTCGCCGAGCATGATCACGAACTCGAACGGGTAGGCCTGACGGGTGGCGGCGATGCGGTCGGCGATCTTCTTCTGCGCGCCTCCACCCGTGCCGCTGTCGCCGATGACGGCGAACTTCAGCGAGCCGTTCTTGTTGGGGAGCGTGATCTGCTGCTGGGCGTCGGTCGACGACAGCACGCCGCCCACGACCAGGATGGTCGCCATCAGCCGCCGCATGGAGCGTCCCTCCGTTTGTCTATCGAATCGCATTCGGGATGAAGTCCACGATCAGGTTCGCGTTGACGTCGCGGAGGATCAGGTCCTTGTTGACGATCCGGTACTCGAGCGCGTCGGGCAGGTGCGGCAGCCGCACCAGGAGGTTCGGCGGCACCGTCGGCAGCGGCGACCCCTCCGGGTACCGGCCATTCACCTTCAGGATCTGGCCCTTCGAGGGGGTCTTTTCCTCCAGCTTAATCGCCTGCTTCGTTTCGAAGGCGTCCGGCCCTTTCATCTCGGGGTACATCAGGCGGCGAAACAGCTGACGGATCTCGGGCGTGAAGATGTCGCCCGGCTTCGCATCCTTGCGCGCGGCCTGGATGCGCGCCGCGAGTTCGTCCTGCGTAGCCTTGATCTTCTCGGGGCTCGACGTTTCTTTCGGGTCCGCTTTGCCCTTCTCGTGCCGGTCGTGCAGCTTCATGTACGCGTCGATGCGGTCCTTGAAGTCCATCAGAATCGCCGCATCCGTGTTGACCTTCTGCTCGCCCGCCCGGGCGGCAACGGCCGGCCGCTCCGACTTCGGACGCTCGGCTTGCGGCGGCGCCGTTCGCTCCTGCTCGGGCTGATCACCGCGGTGCGCGCTCGTCGAGCACGCCGCCATCGCGCAACCCAGGACGACCGCGAGAAGCCGGGTCCGGCTGAGCCTCTTCTGCATGACGGACAACAACGATTCACGAAACGTGCCTGACGCGACTCTAGAGTAGGTGGAGTCACACTTGATGTACGCGAGGTAACTGTCGCGTAGGGCGCCAGACGCGAACTTCATCAGTTGTACCTTCCGACCACACAGCCCAGGCACATAGGGGCAGCGCTTTACCCGCCTGCGCACCAGCTGCTGGAGTACCCGAGGTTGCGGTGGTACGGGCAATGCACAACTCGGCACGGCGGTAAACCTCAGGAGGGAATCGATATGCGAAGAGTGCTCGTCGGATGGAGCGGGATCGTGATCGCGGCGCTGCTGGCGGTCGCGTGCGCGCAGTCCGACCCCGGCATCACGACCGCGGTGAAAACCAAGCTTGCAGCGGACGACACGGTGAAGTCCTACCGCATCGACGTCGACACGAAGGACCGGGTGGTGACGTTGAGCGGGGCGGTCGACACCCGGACCGCGCGGGAACGCGCGATCGAAATCGCGCGCGGCACCGACGGCGTGCGCGACGTCGTCGATCGCCTGACGGTGACGCCGGGCGCTACGCCGACCACCGGCATCGACGACCCGATGCAGGATCGCGCGCGGGAAGCCGCGGGCGAGGGCAAGGAGAAGGCGGGCGAAGGCGCGGAGCGGGCCCGCCAGGGCGCCGACCGGATCGGTGACGACCTGAGCGACGCGGGGATCACCACGAAGGTGAAAGCGAAGCTGCTCGGCGACACGGAGACGCCGGGGCTGAAGATCGACGTGGATACGAAGGACGGCGTGGTCACGCTCACCGGGACGGTGGCCGCCGCTGCCGAGAAGCGGCGTGCCGTCGAACTCGCGAAGGCCACCGACGGCGTGAAATCCGTCGTCGATCGCATCAAGGTCTCGAAGTAGCGCACCGCTTTGGTCGCGGCCGGGCGCAGCGCCGACGCGTCCGGCCGCCTTCCCCGCCGCGCAAGACCGCTCTTCCGTCCGCTGAGCGCGGCGGCGCGCTACTCGTAACGGAGCGCCAGCATCGGGTCGACGCGCGAGGCGCGTAGTGCCGGGACGAATCCCGCGGCGAGGGCAACCAGCCCGAGTGCGATCGTGGCGGCGAGGAGGACGATCGGGTCGTAGCCCTTCAGCTGGTAGAGGAGCGATTCGGCGGTCCGGCCGATGGACACGGCCGCCGCGAGGCCGATCGCGCCGCCGACGATCGTCATGCGCGCGACCTGCTTCATCACCATCGACCTGACCCGCCCGGGCGCGGCGCCGAGCGCCATCCGTACACCGATCTCGCGCGTCCGTTGCGACACCGTGTAGGCGAGCACCCCGTAAAGGCCCACCGCCGCGAGCAGCGTCGCCAGCGCGGCGAACGCCGCTGCCAGCTGGCTGATGAACCGGTCCATGAACACGTTCTCGCGCACCTGCTGCGGCATCGTCCGCAGGTTCCTGATGGGGAGGTTCGGATCGAGCGTCGCGACCGCCCTCGAGACGTTCGCCAGGAAGTCCTCCGGAGTGGTCGCCGTCCGGACGTAGAAGGTCAACGATCCGACCCGCTCGCTCTGCCGGTACGGCAGGAAGTACTGCGGCGGAACCGGGTCCTTCACCTGGCTGTACTTCGCGTCGCGCACCAGCCCGACGATCTCGACGTCGAGCTGCTGACTGCCGATACCCATGCGCTTGCCGACCGCCTCGCGTCCCAGGTTGAACTTGCGGGCGAAGGTCTCGTTGACGATGGCGACGCGCGGCGCGTTGAGCGTATCGGCGCGCGTGAACTCCCGTCCGGCGATGAGCGGGATGCCCATGGTGCGGAAGTACGCGGGCGCGACCAGGTTCAGGGAGGCGTTCGTGTCCGCGTCCGGGCTCGCGGTAAAGCCCTGGACGGAGACGCTGTTGGTGGTGTTGCTGTTGGCCAGCGCCGGCACGCGCGAGGCCGTCACCGAGACCGCTCCCGGCAGCGGCGCCAGCGCATCCTCGAGGCGCTCGAAGAACTGGCGCGAGCGTTCCGGCGTGTAGGCGTTGAGCTCGGGCGAAACGCCGAAGGTGACCAGGTTGTCGACGGTGAGGCCCAGGTCGACCCGGCTGATGTTGACCAGGCTCTTGATGAAGAGGCCGGCGGAAATGAGCAGGGCCATCGACAGCGCAACCTGCGCCGTCGCCAGGATGATGCGGAAGCGAGCCGCAGCCCTCGCCCCCGACGGCTGGCCGGCCTGGTTCTTCAGCGTTGCGACGAGATCCGGGCTCGTGCCGTGCAGCGCCGGGTAGAGGCCGAACAGCAGCCCGGTGCCGATCGAGAGCGCCGCGGTGAAGAGCAGCACTGGCGTTTCGATGGTGAGCGTAATGCTGCCGGCCGCCTGCGGCGGCAGCATGGCGGCGATCGCGCCGAGCGTCCAGCGCGCGACCAGCAGGCCGGCGGCGCCGCCGAGCACGGCGAGCAGGCACGACTCCAGCAGCAGCTGGCCGACCAGCTGCGCGCGGCTCGCGCCGAGCGACAGGCGCACCGCCATTTCCGCGGAACGCCCCGCCGCGCGCGCCAGCAGCAGGTTGGCGACGTTCGCGCACGCGATGAGGAGCACGAGCCCGGTCACGCCCAGCAGGATCAGCACCGGCGCCCTGGCGTCCGCCTGCGCGCTGCTCTGTCCCTGGTGCCCCGCTTCCAGGAGCAGTTCCATCGCCTTGAAGCGGGCGAGCGTGTCCGGTCCCATGCCCTTCTGGAGCGGCACGTCGAGCTCGTTGAGGATCGCGCGGTAGCGCGCGCTCATCTGGCTGCGCGCGCTCTCCAGCGATACGCCCGGCGCGAGGCGCGCGAACAGGTAGACCCAGTACGACCGCCGGTTGTCGAGCGGCGGCATCCGGTTCGGCTCCATTTTCGGCTGCATCGTGATCGGCACGAACACCTGCGGCAGCGATCCGAAGGTCGTGCCGGTGAACCCTTTCGGCGCGACGCCGACGATGGTCAACTGGTGGCCGTTGACGGTGATCACCCCGTTGAGGACGTTGGGATCGGCGCCGAACCGCGACGTCCACCAGGCGTGGCTGAGCACTGCCACCGCGCCCTCACCGGGGGCCGGGTCGTCACCGGGTCCGAGCAGGCGGCCGAGCGCGGGCTGGGCCCCGAGGATCGGGAAGTAGCTCCCCGAGACGAGCATGCCCTGGCCGGTCATCGATTCGCCGCGATACGCCAGGCTGGCGCCGAACACCCGGTGCCCGGCGATTCCGGTGAACACGTCCTGCACGCGTTCGAGGTCGCGGAACATCGGGTAGCTGAACACGTTCCCGCACGGCCCCGCCTGGTTGCACGACACCGACCCCGAGCGCGGACCGGGCGACGAGAGGTTGACCAGACGTTCGGGCTGCGGCACCGGCAGGGAGGCGAGCAGCACCTGGTTGAAGATCGAAAAAATCGCGGCGTTCGCGCCGATGCCCAGCGCCAGCGACACCACCGCGACGAGCGTGAGGAAGGGCGATCGGGTGAGCGTCCGCAGCGCGAGTTTCAGCTTCCGCATGAGGTATGTGACGAAATCAGGGACGCTTTGGTTTAGGGACCCACGACTCCCAACGCCCACGCGCCACCTGGCACATCCTCGAAACTCCAGGGAATGTCAGGTCCCGCAGAGCTCGAGGGCATCAGCCAGCGTCGGGACACCGTCTATGGCGCCGGGCCGGGTGCAGGCGACCGCCGCGGCGGCGTTGGCGAAGCGCAGGATGCACGGCGGCGTGTCGCCGCGCAGCAGCGCGACGATGAACGCGCCCCGGAAGACGTCGCCGGCGCCGGTGGTGTCGATCGGCGTGATCGGAAACGCCGGCTCGTGGTGCACGCGGTCGCCGTCGAGCAGCATCGATCCCCGCGCGCCGAGAGTGACGCACAGCAGGCCCGGGTGCGTCCGACGGATCTTCCTCAGCGCACGCTCCGGGTCCGCCTCGCCGGTCAGGGCGGGCGGGACGTGCTCGGCGAAGATCGGCACCGTGACGGTGGCGACGAGCTCCTCGGTCCGATCGGTCATCCGGTCGATGTCGCTCGTCACGATCACGCCGGCCTCGCGGCCGAACCGGCCGGCGGCAATGCCGGCGTTCTGATCCACGTCGTCGACGTGCAAAGCGCGCGCGGAGGCGATCGCCTGGCGGGGCAGCTCGTCCAGCCGCAGCGCCAGCGCGTCGGAGCGGTCCCAGAGCACGATCCGCTCGCCCACCTGATCGGCGATGAGGATGACGGCGTAGGCGTTCAGGGTGTCGCGCTCGACGACCGACGTGACGTCGATGCCGCGGTGCTGCAGCTCGGCGCGCAGCCGCTGGCCGTTGCCATCGGCGCCGACCGCGCCGACGTACTTCGCGCGCAGGCCCATCGCCGCGCACGTGGCCAGCGTCGTCGCGATCTGTCCGCCGCACGAGATGCGGTGGCTGGAGATCCGCATCTTCGATTGCGGCCCCTCCGCTTCCGGGTACGCCGGCAGGCGGTAGACGTAGTCGACCGAGTTCGCGCCGACGCCGACGACATCCCAGAATCGTTGCATCTATCAAGGCGAGGGAAGATGAAGTGGTAAATAGTAAGTGGTAAGCCGTGGCCTCGTGGCGCGATGACCACTTACCACTTCACCATTTCACCCTTTCGATCTACTTCGTGCAGGTGCCTAGCCACTTGCCGGTGTACTTCACCGACATCTCCTGCTCTTCCGTCTTCATCTTCGTCGCCATCGTGAAGGTGTCGCCGGTGTAGGTGGCCTCACCCGTTCCTTTCATCTTCTGGGCCGGACAGTCCAACGACCACGTCGCCGACTTGCCGGTCAGCTTGTAATCGCTCACCTTGCAGTCGGACTTCGGGTCCTTCGGCACCGCCTTCTGCGGATCGGCGACGTCCGCCTCGGTCAGGCACTGGTCCATGGTGACCGGGTTCATCTTCATGGGCATACCGGGCATGTCCATCTCCATGGTGATCTGCCACTTTCCCGGTTTCATCGGGCTGTTCGGGGTCTGCGCGGCGGCCGCGGCCGCGAACGCAACTGCACACACGAGCGCTACAGAAGTACGCATGCGCCTCCTCGGGAACGCCGCCAGTTTACCGCCATCCGCGCTCCCGAGCGCTTTTCGAGGTCCGCGCGCGGTCACCTGTGCTTCCGCCGCTCGCTCCTGCCACGTGCCGCCGTCGTCTGGCGCCTCTTCAGCTCCGCCGCCAGCGCCGCCGGCATCTCCCGGCACGCGCAGGCCCGCGCGTGCGCCGCGTGCCAGCGCAGCCGCTGCTCCAGCGTCGCGTTCTTCGGCATGCGGTGCGCCTTGTGCCAGCTGGCGTTGAGTTTCATGCAGCACCTCGCTTCGCTCTGCTGGTCAACGCTCCGCCGCCAGCTCTACCGAGTACAGTACTTTCCCGGCGAGATCGTGCAGCTTCGCGGTCATCGTGTGCGTGCGGCCGTCAATGGTGAGCGTGCCGAAGAACTGGAAGCCGTCGCTCGGCGGGCGGTTGCCCTTCATTCCTTTCGCCACGCCGTTGAACTTCACCTCGGGACCGAATGTGGCGTCGAGCGCGTTGGGGCCGAAGGTGCCGGCGTGCAGCGGGCCGGCGACGAACTCCCAGAACGGCGCGAACTCGGTGAACTTCGCCTTCGCGGGGTCGTAGTAGTGCGCGGCGCAGTAGTGCACGTCACCGGTGATCCACACGAGGTTGCGGATCCGCCGATCGCGGATGAAGCGCAGCAGCCCGGCGATCTCGAGCTCGCGGCCGAGCGGCGGACCGTCGTCCGCGTTCGCGATCGCCTCGAAGTTGCCGCCGTCGCGGACGACGAGGCCGATCGGCATGTCGCAGGCGATGACCTTCCAGATCGCACGGCTGGCAGCGAGGCTCGCCTTCAGCCACTCGATCTGGCGGCTCCCCGCGAGTGCTGATGCCTCGTCGAGCGTCGTGTGCAGGTTCGGCGAGTTAGGCCCGCGGTAGCTGCGGAGATCGATCGCAAAGACGTCGAGTGCCGGCCCGCAGCCGACGCGCCGGTAGATGCGATCGGGATCGTCGGGGCCGACCGGCAGCGGGTTGTACTCGAGGAACGCCCGCCGTCCGAATGCCGCCAGCAGCGCCGCGCTTTTTTGTGTGTAGCGCGCGTTCTTCTCGAGGCTCGCTTCCCAGTACCAGTTGTTGAACACCTCGTGGTCGTCCCAGATCACGATCTGCGGCACGCGTGCGTTGAAGCGCCGCATGTGCTCGTCGAGCAGGTTGTACTGGTAGTTGCCGCGATACTCGTCGAGCGTCTCGGCCACCTTCGACTTCGCCGGCGTGACGACGTTCTTCCAGATTCTCCCGTCGTCCAGCTTCACCTCCGGGACGATCGGGTTGTCGGCGTAAATCGTGTCTCCGAGGTGGACGAAGAGGTCGGGCTCGGCGCCGAGCATCGTCTCGTAGGTCCGCAACCCGCCCCACTCGTGATTGATGCCCCAGCCCTGCCCGACCGTGTCGGCGGAGAAGGCGGCCGTCACGGTGCGCGGCTCGCGCTCGGAGGGAGGCGTCTGGAAGCTGCCCGCCGCCGGCAGGCTCCAGCGGCGGAGGTCCGAGAGGTCCTGGTAGAGGACCTGGTAGAAGATGCGCTGACCCGCGGGCAGATCGTGGAGGACGACGCGCGACGTGAAGTCCGACGTGTCGAGGGCGACCGGTCCGGGCACCCGCTTCGCGTTCTCGAATCGCTCCGTCGTCGCGTACTCGACGAACATCCGCGCCGGGCGGTCGGCCCTGCTCCAGACCACGGCGCGGCCGTCGCCGACGTCGCCGGCGGCGACGCCCTGCGGCGCCGCGGGTCGCGACGCCTCTGACGTGACCATCGCCGGCGCCTGGCCGAAGAGCGGCCGCTGGAGCAGGCCGAGACCTCCAGCCGCCAGCGAACCTCGGAGAAACGTCCTGCGGTCCATCGGCTCGGGATCGTAACAGAGTACCGGCAGCGGGCAGGCAACTCGCAGAGCGCGAAGAGAGGCCAGCGTCCGTCGGCGGCCTCCGGCCCGAACTGGTCGCGGAGGAGCGTCGACAGGTACGCCGAAAGGCGACGAAGCCGCCAAAGGTGAGGAGGGAGAACGCTGAAGGTACCCGGCCGCAGCGTACCGCCGCGCGGTGGAGAGCCAGCCCCACGCTGCGCATCGCGCGGCGCCATCGCCAGTCGTTTCCTCGTCCTCGTCATTGGCGGCGTCTTAGCTGCGAGTCGGTCAAGTCTCAAGCGCCCCGACCAGCGGTCAGATCGTTCACTCCCAATCTCCGCCGGTCGAGCGCCAGGTCCACATCCCCAGAGGCAGACGCCGAAGGCGCATGTTGGCATTGCCGGAAAGGCACGTCAGTATAAGAAGGACATGCGCAGCGTGGACGCGCGCACGATCGAACGGCTTTACCGACAGGCGCGCGCCCGGCGCTGGGACGTGCCGGTGGCCGCGTTCGCCGCCGCACTCGAGGCCAGCCTGGCGCGGGCGCCAGCCGACGCGCAGCGCAGGGCCGAGCACTACCTCGAGTCGCTCCACCTCGAGGATCTCGTGCTCGCATGTGCCTGCGAGGCGGGACACGACGGCGCGTGGGACCACTTCGTCCGCGAGCATCGCCCGGCCCTGTATCGCGCAGCCGATGCGCTTGCGCCCGGAGGGGCTGCGCGCGAGCTCGCCGACAGCCTCTACGCGGAGCTGTACGGACTGACGGAACGCGAGGGGCAGCGCCGCTCGCTGTTCCGCTATTTCCACGGGCGGAGCGGTCTCGGCACCTGGCTGCGCGCGGTGCTCGCGCAGCGCTACGTCGACCGCCTCCGCGTCGAACGGAGGCTCGAACCGCTGCCCGACGACGAGCCAGCCTTGGGCGGGGCAGTCGTGCCGGACCCGGATCCCGACGAGGCGAGGTACGTCGCGCTGCTGCAGCAGGCGCTCGGGAGCGCCGTCGCCGCGCTCGAGGCGCGCGACCGCCTGCGCCTCGGTCTCTACTACGCGCAGGAGCTGACGCTGGCGCAGGTTGGCCGCCTGCTCGGCGAGCACGAAGCCACGGCGTCGCGGCACCTGGCGCGCACGCGGCGCGACATTCGTCAGAAGGTCACGGATGGGCTCGGCGCGCTCGGGCTGAACGTCGAGCAAATCGACCGCTGTTTCGAGCTCGCCGCGGAGGATGCGGGCGCGATGGATCTCGGCAGCATGCTCGGCGCCGGACGCAAGAGCCCGGTGCTGGATCGTTCTACGTGAGGGAGTCACCGTGAACCAGGAACATCTCGACGCGGACGTTGTCGCCGCCTGGGCCGAGGGGTCAATCGACCCGTCTGCCCGCGCCGCTGCCGAAGCGCACGCCGCCGACTGCGAGCGGTGCCAGGCGGTGCTGGCGGCGATGGCGCGCACCGACCCGGTCGAGGTGGCGCCGCGTGCGGTGTGGCTGCGGACGCCGATCCGGTGGCTCGTGCCGCTCGCCACGGCTGCCGCCGCGCTGACGGTGTGGGTGCTGCTGTGGCGCGAGCCGATGCCGCCCGCGACGCCGCAACTGGTGAGCCGGACCGAATCCGCCCCTGCGCCCGATCGTACGCAACCGCTCGGATCCCATTCGCCGGCGCCCGTGGAGACGAAGCCGGCCGTTCCCGGAGAGCGGGGAAGGCTTGCGGACGCGGAGCTGGGGGGGCGTGCACTGGCGCAGCGCCCTGCTGCTCCGGCCGCCAAGGCCGGAGAGCCCCGCCCTGTCTCGACAGGAGAGTCCGTGACGACCCGCGAGCGATCGGTCCGCGTCGATGATCTGAGCCGTGACGCCGCGGCGGGCGCACGCGTGGTCCCGCCGCCTCCCGCCTCAGCGCCTTCGACGGTGCAGACGCAGACCAGGCCCCCCTCGTCGCCACCGGTGCAGAGGCAGGCCAGCCCGACGCCCGCAGACACCCGGCAGACGCAGAGCGTTCAGCAGGCACCGGCGGCGCAACAGGCTGGGGCAGCCGGCCAAGCGCAGCAACAGCCCCCGCAGGCGGCGCAACCAGCACAGGAACCGATCACGGTTACCTCGCGAGGCGCCGAGTTCGCGACCGACCGCCGCGCGGTTGTCTCGAAACCGCTGGCCGCGGCGCAGCGGGAGGTCGTCTCGCCCGATCCCGCCGTCCGCTGGCGGTTCGGGGCAGACGGCGTGATCCAGCAATCCGCAAACGGCGGCAGGACGTGGGTGGCGCAGGCATCGGGCGTCACCGTCGAACTCACGGCTGCCTCGGCGCCATCGCCCCGTGCGTGCTGGATCGTCGGGCGCTCGGGCACGGTGCTCCTCACTACCGATGCGTCGACGTGGCGTCGCGTCACGTTTCCGCTACCGGTTGATTTGCGTGGCGTCACCGCGACTGACGCGACGCGCGCGACCGTGACCACCGCGGACGGCCGCGTCTTCAGGACGATCGACGGCGGCGCGAGCTGGAGACAATAGTCGGTTCGCGACGGTGGAACCGCTGACGCGTGGCACGAAGGCGCGAAGGCGCGACCACCGCAGTCGTTACGGCGGGGCATTCGTACCTCGCAGCGTCCGCTACCCGCACACCACGGGGCCGCCGAACCCCGCTTTCGCGTGCGGCCACCATGCCGACGTGCTACGCTCGGTGCAGCCCCTGATGACAATGAAGGTATCGCGCCGCGAGTGGCTGGCTGGCGCGCTGTGGCTGCCGGCGCTGTCGGGAGCGCTGTCGTCCCCGCCGTCCTGGACGCGTCCCGCGGCGCTTGGCAACACCGGCCTGATGGTGACGCGGCTCGGCATGGGGTGCGAAGAGGTCAAGGCTCCCGCCCTCGTCCGCGCCGCCGCCGAGGCCGGGATCAACCATTTCAACCTGTTCACATCGGCCGGAGACTTGACGCCGCTGCGTGTGCTCGGTGAAGCGCTCCGGCCGTTGCGGGCGGGCGTCGTCATCGCCATCGACGGCGACGGGCAGTTGCGCGCACGACGCCGCGCCGCGGGCCTGCCGGGCGAGGTTGCGCCGCGCGGGGAGGAGACCGGGAGGGCAGTGCTGGCGGATCTGGACGCGCAGCTGGCCGCCCTCGGGACCGACTACGTCGATCTCTGGTACCTCACGTCCAAGCGCCGGCCCGACGAAATCAGCGACGATCTGCTCGACGCAGCGCGGGCCGCGAAGCAGGCCGGGAAGATCCGCGCGCTGGCGGTGAGCACGCACGCGTTTGCCGCGGTCGCGCCTCGGCTCATCGAGTTGCGCGAGGTGATTGGCGCCGTGATGGTGACCTGCAACGCCGCAACCTGGACCGACGTGTCCGGGGACATCGGGAAGCTGCGCGCCGCTGATGTCGGCATCGTGGCGATGAAGCCGTTGATGGGCGGCCTCAAGTACGTGCCGCCGCCGGCACGGCCATGGGTCGCGACGCTCGACACCGGGGCGAAGCGCGAGGAGGCGCTCGCGGCGGCGGTGAAGTGGGCGCTGCACAACCGCCAGATCGATACGGTCCCCATCCAGATGCGCTCCGACCGCGAGCTGCGGCGGAACCTGGAGGCGGCGTCCACTCCGTTCGACCGCCGCGAGGCCGACCTGCTGGCCCGCGTCGCCGACCGGATCGCTCCTGTCTACTGTCAGAACTGCGGCACGTGCGAGGGCTCGTGCCGGCACGCGCTGCCGGTGAGCGACATGCTGCGCGCGTTGATGTACGCGGAGGGCTACGGCAACCTGGCGAGAGCGCGAGACCAGTTCCGGCAGGCGACGCTGGCGCTTCCGGCGGTCAGCTGCGCGTCGTGTGACGGCTGCACCGTCGGCTGCCCGCACGGAGTCCAGATCGCGGAGCGGCTCACCCGCGCTCGCGCGCTCCTGACGTGACCGCGACGGCGCGGCTCACCGCACCCCGACCCATTCCGTAGCGTCATGACCGATCGGCGGCGAACGACCTGTCGCGTACGATCCGTCTTCATGCCCAGCGTGCCCGCTCGACGAACGTGCGCGGCTCCAGCCGGCGTCCGCGCGGGTGCAGGCGCGCGTCGCGCCGCGAGGCAAACAGCAGCAGCGGCCCGAGCGAGCGGGTGACGACGGTGGCGAGCGTCCCCATCTCGCGCTCCAGGTCGCGGCGCACCGCGTGGATTCGTGCGCTCACGTCGGCGTTCGACCGGCGGAAGTACTTCTCCATCGCCCACAGCACGGCACCGTAGGTGGTCTCGAGCTGCCGCCCGCCGCGCTGCACGCGCTCCCGGATGCGCGGGTCCGCCTCGCGCCCGTACCGCTTCCAGCGCTCGAACATCGTCCGCGCCAGCCGGTAGAGGCTCGGCCCGTTGCGTTCGAAGTCGCGGCGGAAGGCGTAGTCGAGGAACCGCTTGGAGTCGGCCGGCGCGATCGCCGGGTGCACGAAGTTGAACTCGTGCTGGCCATGGATGTCCGCCAGGTCCACATCCTCGCGCAGGCGGCGCTGCGCGCACACCTCGTCGTGCAGCGGCGTGCCCGGGACCGGCGTATAGAGCATGAACTGGTGGAACACCGCGTCGTGCGCCACCGCGTGCTCGATCTCGTCGCCGATGTTCCCCGGCGTGTGATGCTCCAGGCCGATGATCGTCGACCCGAGCAGCGCGATGCCGTGCGACTGCAGCTCGCGCGCGAGCGCGCGCGTGTCGGTGCCGTTCAGCTTGGCGTAGGTACTCCGCGGCGACTCGAGGCCGAGCCAGATCCACTCGACGCCGAGCTCGACGAGCTCGCGCATCTCGTACTTCGCTATCGCGTTCGCCGACGAGAAGACGTACAGCGACCACGACTTGCCCGCCTTCTTCATGCAGTCGAGCAGCTCCATCGCCCGCCGGCGGTGCAGCAGGAAGTTCTCGTCCATCATGAAGAACACCTTCACGTCGAGCGCGCGCTCGGCGCGGCACATCACCTCGAACAGCTCGGCGCCGGTCTCGTAGAAGTTGACGATGCGCCCCTTGCCGCCGAAAAACGCCGACGTCGTGCAGAAGTTGCACCCCATCGGGCAGCCCACCGACGATACGATCGTCGCCGAGGTCGGGCGGTGCTGGAGGTTCGGCATCCCCATCACCCGGAAGTGGAACGACGAGGCGATGACCGGGTGGACGATCGGCCGATCGACCGGCTCGCCGCGGAAGCCGCGCAGCCACGCGATTCCCTCGCCCTTCACGACGTGGTCGGCGTCGATCATCCTCGCGATGCCGGGGATCGCGGCCACGTGGCCGCCGACGACGATCGTGGAGCGCGGCGAGTGCCGCCGCACGAGGCGGCACATCTCCTTCACCTTGCCGACGTTCACGATGATGCTCGAGATGCCGACGACGTCGTAGCCGTGGGTGGTGAGCTCGCGCACGAACTCCTCGCGGGTGGGAAAGTCGAGGACGGTGCACGGCGCCGTGATGTTCTCCTGCAGGAACATCAGGCCCCACGAGCGGTGGAACATGCGGAGCGAGAAGCTGCCTTGGGCACGTGTGACCTGGTTGTGGTAGAGCTCCATGGGATTTATGGAGCGGCTCCCGAACTGGTCGTCCTGCGCGTATGGGCCGAAGACGGAGCTTAGAAGAATGCGTGCCTGTGTTCCCTTCGGATGTGGTGCGACTTCGTTATGAACTGCGGTGAATGATTGCATGTCACGATGCTAGTGAGCGCGCAACGCATAGTTCCGTGACATGACAGAAGTATTACATTCGTCGAGCATTACGATTGTGTCAGGCCGCTTCAGCGTCAGACATCCAGCCGGTTTGCGTTCTGCGAAACCATTCAGACCAAGCCATCGTGAAATTCTTCTCTTGCGGCGACCAGGAGAACCTTTGAAGTTCCAGGCAGCTTGCGTCGGCATGAATGACATTGAATGCGTTCACCTCGCCACGTGTGCGGGTGGAAAGTCCGGTACCCGCCTGAATAATGAGGGCGGCGTTGCCTGGGACTCGGTAGCGGCGCGTCGTCAGCCCGGAGTGGAAGAGGTGAATGTGGCCCGCGAGAAAGATGTCGGCGCCGCAACGCACAAGTTCAGCGAGGGCGCTGACGGCTCCGCGAACAATGTGTCTCTCTTCAACAGCGTGCGGCAAGTCGAAGGGATGATGGGTAACGACTATTTTGAGCAAACCGGCGGGAGCCTGGCACAGCCGCTCGCGGGCACGGGCGACAAGCTTTGGTTTGGCGCGT
>JBMDXQ010000106.1:0-37453 GCA_048594975.1 Vicinamibacterales bacterium
TCTACCTGGCCGGGGAGCTGAGCGGCAGCCGCCGAATCCTGGTGGAGGACCATCTCAGCCGCTGTCCCGGCTGCCGCGCCCGGATCGCCGAGATGAAAGGCGAGCGGCCGATCGTTGCCATGCCGCGGGGCTGCCCCCCTCGGACACCCCCTACCCGCTCGCTCGCGCCCCGGGTCGGCGGCGCGCTCCGCTCGCGTGGCTCGCTCGTAACGCTCGCTCGCGCCTTGCCGAGGGGCTTCGCCCCTCGGACTCTCCCTACACGCTCTCTCGCGCGCCGCTTCGCCGGCGCGCTCCGCTCGCGTGGCTCGCTCGTAACGCTCGCTCGCGCCTTGCCGATGCGGCCCTCACCAGTCTTGACGCAGGAGAAGGCCGACTATTACATGGGGGTGCCGAAGCAGCCGGGGCTATTCCGCCCGTAGTGCCGCGACCGGATCCACACGCGAGGCGCGGAGCGCCGGGACGTAGCTTGCAAGCAGCGCCACGGCAAGCATCACGGCAGACATCCCGGCGAACGCGAACACGTCCAGTCGCCCGACGTTGAACAACAATGTCGTGACGTACTTCGTGAGCCCCACTGCCGCCAGCGTTCCCACGACGATACCGGCCAGGGCGACCCGCCCGCCCTGCCACACGAACATCCGCCGTACGGTCTTCGCCTCCGCGCCCAGGGCCATGCGTACGCCGATCTCCTGGACGCGCCTCGTCACCCGATACGAGAGCACGCCGTACAGCCCCACCGCGCCGAGGACGAGCGCGAGCACCGCTGCGATGCTCACCATGAGCATCGTGAATGACAGGTCGGCCATGGCCTTCGCGGCCAGACGCTTCATCGTGAAGATGCGATACATCGGAGATGTCGGGATGACGTCGCGAATGATCGCGCGAACCTCGGGTTCGAGTTGGTCCGCACGGGTCGACTTCATGACGTATGCCGGCGATGAGGACACGGCCGGCAGGTACACCATTGGCTCTGGGGATTTGCGGCGGAGGTCGTCAACCAGGACGTCCTCGACCACTCCGATGACGCTGTACCACGTCTGGCCACCGGCCGCGGGCCGTAACTGCTTGTCGATCGGATCCTCACCGGGAAACAGCAACTGAGCGGCCGACTGGCTGATGATCACGAAGGGCATCGCCCGTGCTTCCTCGACCCGTTCGAAGTAGCGACCGCGCACGAGTTCGATGCCCATCGTCTGGAAGTAGGCGCCCCCGGCACCAGCGAAGCGAACGAGAGGCGCCTCGGCGCCACTCGCCTCGAGCCTGGAAGTGGTGATGCTCTGCCTGCCAGCGCCCTCGTCCAGGGGGAGAGTGGTGATGTACCCCACGGATTCGACGCCCGGGAGCGCCTTCAGGCGATCCATGAACGCGTACTGAAACCTCGACATCGCGGCCCGATCGTTGAGGTCGGGGCGACCGGCCGCGATCTGAAATGTGAAGATGCCGTCCGTGTCATATCCGGCGTCGACGTTGCTGAGCTGCCAGAAGCTGCGCATGAGCAGCGCCGATCCAACCAGCAGGACGAGCGCAGATGCCGTTTGCACGACCACCAACCCATCCCGCGCGAGATTCCCGCCGACGATCCCTCGCCCGGCGTGATGAAGGCTGCCCAGGCGTGAGCCTGAGAAGCGGAGGGCTGGCAGCAGGCCGAATGCGCACGCCGCCAGAACCGAGATGCCGACCGTGAAAAGAAGGGCAGTGAGGTCCAGACCCGCGACGGCGAGTCCGGGAATCGGCGCGCCGCCAAAGCCGCCCGCGACGGCGTCCGGTGCTGCGCGAACCAGGACCGGGACGCCAGCCCAGGCGATGAGCGTGCCGGCCGCGCCTCCCGCCGCAGCGAGAAGCAGCGCCTCCGTCACCTGTGAGCGCACCAGGTCGCCTCGTCCGGCTCCGAGAGCACGCCGCACCACCAGGTCGCGACGCCGATTCTCCGCGCGCACCGTGAACAGGCTGGCCACGTTCGCGCACGCGATCAGGAACACGATTCCGACCGTGCCGAGCAGAATCCACAGCGGCATCGCGATGTCGCCGAGAAGGTGTTCGCGGAGTGGTTTCACCACCGGCCGGTGACGCTCCATGATCCGCACGTAGGGCGCGGGACCACCCAGCCGCTGCTGCACGCGACGCGCGGCCGGTTGGAGCTGGGCCACCAGTGTCGCGCGGTCCGTTCCCGGCTTCATCCGTGCGACCGCGCGCGGTCCGAACCCGCCAGGCGTCGCCTGCGCGGCGCGAATCGTCATCGGGACCCAGAACGCGACGCGCTCATCCGGGAAGCGAAACTCCGGTCTCATGACGCCGATGACAGTGCGAGTCTCGTTCCCGAAGATGTAACTCTTGTTAATCACCGCCGGATCGGAGCCGAACCAGGTGCGCCACAGCCAATGGCTGATGACGACGACACGGTTTCCGTCCTCATCGCTGGGCAGCCGCCCGTGCAGAGGCTGGGCGCCCACCGTCGTGAAGAACGACGGCGTCGCCTGCGTCAGAAAGAGTTGGTCGACCTGCCCTTCGGCACGCGTAGTCGACGAACCGGTGCCGTACAGCCCGATGTCTTCGAGACCGGGGACGCTCTCGCGGTATTCGAAGTACAGTTCATCGGGAACGCCGAACTCCTCTGGTAGATCACTTCCGGGCGCCGTTCCGCCGATATGGACGAGCCGGTCCGCGTGCGGGAACGGCAACGACTCGAGGAGCACTGCGTTGACCACGCTGAAGATCGCGGCGCTGGCGCCGATGGCGAGCGCGAGCGTCAGCACGACGACGAGCGTGAAGCCCGGCGCGCGGCCAAGACTCCGCGCGGCGTGCCTGAAGTCCCTGATCCACCGTTCCAGCATTGCCTTCACACGCTACCTCACTCGCGGCGCTCGCTCGCGCGACTACTTTGCCTTCGCGGCTTTCGCGGCATCCACCTTGGCGCGGCCGCGCACGATGCCGTCGCGCTCGCCGGTCATATCGCCCTGCAGACGTCCCTTGACGACCATCAGCGTGAACTTGAACAGCGGTCCGTCGGGCTGCTGCACTTGCCTTGCCGGCGGTGGCGGTACCCTTCTCGATCTTCCACTGTTGCTCAGCCGGGCCTGCGGTGTCCTTTGCCCTTCTGCGGCAGGTTGAAGACGAGCGGCCTGGGATCGCCCCGCTCCGCTCGCGTGGCTCGCTCGCGCGGCTCGCTTGCGCCCGGGAACGAGCCTCAGTTCAATGAGATAGCTTCTAGCGTTGCATCTCGGCCTGCAGCCGGTGCCGGATCCGGTGGAGTCGGACGGTCACGTTGTTCTTCTCTATTCGGAACATCCCGGCCAGCTCCTCGATCGACAGCCCCTCGACGTGACGCAGCAGGAACAGGCTTGCGTCCTCGCTCTCCAATGTGGCGATGGCGCGTCGAAGCCGCGCCTTCAGAAGCAATGGGTGTTGGATGGCGGCGTGCGGCGTCCGATCGTCGTAGACCGACTCCGCACGAAGCGCCCGGCGCCGCAGCACGTCGACGGCCGCGTTGACGGCTGAGCGCCGGAAGTAGGCGGCCGGCAGCGCAACGTCCTCGACGTCTCCACCCCGGGCCAGGACGCGCAGGAAGACGGTCTGCAGGACGTCCTCGGCATCGGCCGGATTCCCTGTGACGCGCAGGGCCGCGCGGAATACCGCCTCGTAGTGGCGCTCGTACAGCTCGGCAAACCCCGCCAGCGGGGTCGTAGAAGCCATCGGGATCGGCAGCTCGTCGATTTGCGTGCTGGCTGTGGGCACCTCGTCCGCCTCACCAGCCTTGACGCGCGAGGAGGCCGACTATTACAGGAGTGCGGGAGAATTGTAGCGCCGCCGGCGTAAAGAATGCCCACCTGCGCGGGACCAATCGATGTCGCCGTCGCGCGCCAGCCACCTCAGGAGCGCGAAATGCATCAGGGGAGAGCCGCACATGAGTTCATCAATGGCCATCGTCTTCGCCGTCTTCGCCCAGCCAGCGAACGCGTGATCGCGATCCCTGAGGAGGTATCGCAGTGCCTGATCCCAGGGAAACGCTTCGTGCAGCTGTCGAGCGGTCCACGCCGCGGTGGGATGGTGGGTGACGGCGACGCGCACAACCCGTCGGCGCACGTGCGCCGTCCGAATCGTGTTGTTCCCGGGAGACCCACAGTTACGGGTTCATCGAGTTCGATAGTCCACATCTTTCGACCGCTCTGGACTGTACGCCCGTGCAGGGGAAGCTCATGCGCGAGCGTGCGGCATCAGGCATGGTTCTTCCGGTCTTGACTCGACGTCTCAGGCATCCCTGACGTGTTCTGCCTCAGACTTTACGCCGCGGAGCCACTGACGCTGTAGGGGCGGATCAACACGTCTGCTGAAATCCCGAGCCCTTCGTGCAGCTTCCGGATCATGTCGATTGTGAGCGGGCGACGACGGTTGAGAACCTCGGCGACACGGGCACGACTCCCGAGAAACGGTTCGAGGTCTCGGCGAGTCAGCCCACGGCTTTCCATGTGGTAGAGCAGCGCGTCAATCGGATCCGGCGGCTCGATTGGCTCATGCTGGGATTCGTAATGATCGACGAGAGTGATGAGGACTTCAAGGCGGTCGCCCGCTGGTGTACCGGGCTTGGCGTTCATCAGGCGCTCGATCTCCCTGAGCGCTGCTCGGTGATCAGCCTTGGTCTTAATGGGACGAATCTGCATAGCAACCTCACACCGTCGCGATGTCGATTCGGTCGTACGTCTTGTGCGTGCCGATGAATCGCACGTAGCACATCTGATATCGATAATTGACCGCGACGACGAGCCGGTACTCGTTTCCGCCGATGTTGAAGACGATGCGGTCGTCGCCAACGAAACTCGCGTTCGCGTAGACCCGCTTGACGTCCGCCGGAGAGCGCCAATCCGCCTTCCGTACATCGTGGTACCACGCCCGCAACGGCGCCTCAGCGTCGGCGTGTTTCTCCCAGAACTCACGCAGCGTACGCCGGGCAATGATGCGCACTCCGAGCCAGTATAGGCTGCTCCCATATTGGGAGCAAGGACTATGCCGCGCCTCAATAGGGCGCCAGTGGGTACTCTCGGCGGCGATGGTGCTGTCCCGATCAGAAACTCCATCGGCACGAATAGAGCGGTGGAGGGCTGACATCTCCGCGCCAAGACGACTCCGAGAGTCGTGACCCGTAATGTCCGAAGACTCCATCCACACGGGTTTGGCGTAGACTCCGTGCGTGCTGCCGCTGCACGTGATCATCGCCGCACCTTTTTGCGCGCCCAGTGACTGGCGCTGTTCGCTGCGGACTTCTTCACGACCGAGGTCTGGACCGTGCGCGGCCTGGTCGCTTACTACACGATGTTCGTGATCGAACTACACTCCCGTCGTGTCCATGTTCTCGGATCAACGACGCACCCGGACGAGGCGTTCGTCATCCAACGATGCGCCACCTGATTGACGATGTCGATGGGGTCCTCCGGGGGAATCGAGTGCTGATCTGCGATCGCGATCGGAAGTGGAGCGCCGCGGTCGAGCGGTTCCTCGCAACGGGAGGCGTCCGGTTGATTCGGACACCGTTCATGGCGCCCAACTGCAATGCGCATGCGGAGCGGTTCGTACGCTCCATCAAAGAGGCGTGCCTGAATCGCGTCATCCCGCTCGGTGATCTCCAGATCGGCCGTCAGCTCACCGACGCGACCTACGGCGTGCTCGGCGGGCCCTGCATCCTGATCTGCGACCGCGATCGAAAGTGGAGCACCGGCGTTCGGCAGCTGCTCGAGACATCCGGTGTGCGCGGGATCCGGACACCGTATCGCACGCCCAACTGCAACGCGCCCGCGGAGCGATTCGTCCGCTCAATCAAGAGGAATGCCTGAATCAGGTGATCCCGCTCGGTGAGCGGCCCTTCGGTCGTACGCTCGCCGAGTTCCTGATCCACTATCAGCGCGAACGCAATCATGAAGGGCTCGGCAACGACCTGATTGATGGTGTCGGAGACCAGCATCGCCCCGCCTCCGTTCGGCGGCGTCAACGCATCGGCGGCCTTCTCAGCTACTACTACCGTGCGGCGTAGCGCTAGCGCGCCACCCAAATCGGTCGGTCGGCCGATTTGTCGGACGTTACGCCGATGGCGGCGACGGGATTCCGGCAGCGCGGGGCGGGGCCACGCGCCGCGACGCGTGGCCCCGCCCTCACCCGCTTACTCGCAGCCTGCGTTGCCTGCCGAGCACGTCCCCAGATTTCGTTGCCACACGTTCACGGTCGTCGCGTTGAAATCCCACAGATCGGTCCAGTTGTCCGTGCCGTTGCCCCGCGCGTCGTTCTGTTGGATTACGTTGCCCGACGCCCCGCTCATCACGATGATGCCCGGCCCAGGATGCCCGTGCACCCGGTTCTGCGCGACCAGATTTCCGGCCTGCACGCCTGTGCTGACCATGATTCCAGACCCGAGCGATCCGATGACTTCGTTCTCGACGATGCGGTTCCCGCTGTTGGTCGAGCCCCACAGCATGATCGAGCAGGCGTAGTTGGCATACGTACTCTGCTGCGCCTGGTTGTCGGTCAGCCGATTCGCGCGGACCAGGTTGCTGTTGCTACTGTTGACGAAGCCGATCCCCAGATGCCCGTTGTCGTGGATCGAGTTCTGCGTGATGTCGTTGAAGCTGGACGCGATGAGCACGACGCCCTGCGCGCGGAACGGGAACGTGGACGCCGACCCGGCGTAGACGTTGTTGCGGATCTCGTTCAGGTGGATCCGGGCCTGCGTCGCGTTGTGCAGGACGATGCCGCTCTCGTAGCCTTCGATGGTGAAGCCGGAGATCTCGACGCCGCTCACACCCATGACGTGAATGCCGAAGCCGACGCCGGCGGCGCCACCACACGCGGTGCCGCTCAGGATGGCGCCAGTCTGTCCGAGTGCCGGGGCGGAGCGCAGGCGGATATCCGGAGTCTTGATCGTGACGCGCTCGCAGTACGTGCCCGGCGCCACGGTGATGATGGCGCCGGGTTCCGCCGCATTCAGCGCCTCCTGGATCGTCCCGAAGTCACTCGGAACCGTCAGAACCTGCAGCGACGCGACGCCGAGCGCCGTTGGTGCGGTGACCATGAGCAGCACCGCACAAAGAACGTAGAGTCGTTTCATGGTCTCCTCCCACTGCTGAGCTCGTTACAGTTTTGACACCCACCACGCGGCCTGCAGGGAGAGACCTGCTGCTACATGCGGAAAATCGCCCGCGTGTCCCTCACGCGCGCTGCAATTCGTTGAACGCCCGGACGCCGGCGCGTAACATCCGGCCTGACGTGCCCGATTCGTCCCCGTCCGTTACCCGCCTGCTGCACGAGTGGAGTGGCGGTCGCCGCGAGGCGTTCGATCAGCTGTTTCCGCTGGTGTACGACGAGCTGCGGCGCCTGGCGGCGCAGCACCTGCGCCGCGAGCGCCACCCCCCTGTGCAGACGACGGCCCTCGTGCACGAGGCCTATCTGAAACTGGTGCAGGAGGACGGCGTCCGGTGCGACGGTCGCGCGCACTTTTTCGGCATTGCCGCCCGCGTCATGCGCTGCTTGCTCATCGATCAGGCCCGCGCGCGGGCCAGCGTCAAACGCGGCGGAGGTGCCGAGCTGATCGTGCCGGGTGGCGAGCTGGGAGTGTCTTTGCCCGCCAATCTCGACCTGCTCGCCCTGGATGAGGCGCTGCGTCAGCTCGCACGGACGGACGCCCGTCAGAGCGAGCTGGTCGAACTGCGGTTTTTTGGTGGCCTCACGATCGACGAGACCGCGGAAGTCCTCGGGATATCGGCCGCGACGGTCAGCCGCGAATGGACGATCGCAAGGGCCTGGCTCTATGCGCGGCTCCACGCAGGCGCCCGGTGACGCCGGCGCAGTGGGAGCAGGTCAAGCGCCTGTTCCACGAGGCGCTCGATCGACCGACGCAAGACCGCGTCGAGTGGCTCGCGGAGCAATGCGCCAGCGATGAAGTCTGCGCGGAGGTAGAGCGCCTGCTTGCCGCGCACTTCGCCGCGGGGAGCTTCATCGAGACGCCGGCGATCGACTGGCACTGCCCACCCGACCTGCCGCGTGGCGCGAGGATCGGCACGTGGCTCGGGAAGTACCGTCTGGACTCACTGCTCGGCGCCGGAGGGATGGGGGAGGTCTACCACGCGTTCGACTCCGACCTCGGACGCAGCGTTGCCATCAAAGTCGTCGGACGCGACGAGCCGGCGGCGCACGATCGGTTACGGCGGGAAGCATGCCACGCCTCGCACCTCAATCATCCGAACGTCTGCACGATTCACCACGTTGGAGACGACGAGGGCCGCCCCTACGTGGTGATGGAGTTCGTGGAGGGCCGGCCGCTATCCGAGTTGATCCCCCGGCACGGCCTCTCCGCCGCCACGGCCGTCAACTACGCCGTCCAGATCCTCGACGCGCTCGGCCACGCGCACGACCACGGCGTGATTCATCGCGATCTGAAGAGCGCCAACGTGATCGTCAGACCGAATGGCCACCTGAAGCTCCTTGACTTCGGGCTTGCCCGGAAGGTCGATCGCCTGTCAATCGCCCCGCTCCCCGTCTCGACCGCTGTAGGACAGCTGACGGCAGCCGGCGGCACGCTCCCGTACATCGCGCCGGAAATCCTGCGTGGTCAGCCGGCCGATGCGCGGAGCGACCTCTGGGGGTTCGGCGTGCTGCTCCACGAGATGGTGACCGGCGCACTGCCGTTCGCGGGAGAGACCGCGTACGAGATCGGCTCGGCGATCCTCAACGACGCGCCCCCGCAACTTCCGGCGAGCGTGCCGGCGCCTCTGGCGTCCTGCATCGCGCGATGTCTCGCGAAGGACAGGGAGGTTCGCCCGCGGGACGCAGCCGAGGTCAGGGCGCAGCTCGTCGCGGGCAGGTCACCCCGTTCGATACGGCGGCTTGCGGCGGCTGCGGCGATCGGACTGGTTTCGCTGGCGGCAGTTGCGTCCGCGACGTGGCCATGGAGGAGGGCCGACCGTCAGCCTGCCGCGGCGGCGATTCGCGCGCTCGCCGTGCTGCCGTTCGAGAATCTGTCCGGCGATCCCGCACAGGAGTATTTCGCCGACGGTGTCACCGAGTCATTGATTGGCGAGCTGGGCAACATGGGCCGCCTGCGCGTCACGCCGCGCACGACGGCCATGCGATACCGCGGCACGCGCAAGGCGTTGTCCGACGTGGCGACCGAGCTGAAGGTGGACGCGATCATGCACGGCTCCGTCCTGCGCGCGGGGGACCGGGTGCGCATCGCCGCGACGCTGCTGCGAGGCGGCAACGAGCAGCTGTGGACGGACACCTTCGATCGGCCGGCCCGCGAAATCCTCGCGCTCCAGCGCGACATCGTGAGGACGGCCGCCACTCACATCGCGCTCGCGCTCACGCCGCAGGTGGATGCACGCCTGGGGCGCGTGCGATCGGTCGATCCAGACGTCCACGAGGCGTACCTGAAGGGGCGGTTCAACTGGAACAAGCGGACGCAGCAGTCGCTCGCGACCGCCGTCGAGCACTTCCGCGCCGCGATGACTTTGGATCCGACCTACGCGCCCGCGCACGTCGGCCTGGCCGACTGCTACAACCAGCTGGGGACCGTGCTAGTCGGCAGCGGGTCTCCGGCACGGATGCGGCCGCTGGCGCTCGCAGCGGCGATCGCCGCGTTGCAGATCGATCCGATGCTCGCCGAGGCGCACGCGGCCCTGGCATACGCGCGCCACTACGACTGGCAATGGGATGCCGCCGACCGCTCGTTCCAGCGGGCGCTCGAGCTCGACGAGAACAATGCGCTCGTCCACCTCTGGTACGCCAACTACCTCGCCTCGCTGCGGCGGCTCGACGAGGCGGTCGCGCACGTCGACAGAGCCCGGGAGCTCGATCCCTTCTCGCTGGTCGTCCAGACGAACGTCGGCTGGACGCTGTCATACGCCGGTCGGTTCGACGAGGCGATTGCCGCGTATCGCGAAGCGCTTGCGCTGGATGCGGACTACATCCAAGCGAATTCGCGGCTCGCGTCGGCGTACGCAGAGACGGGGCAATTCGACTCGGCGATTGCGTCGGCCGAAGTGGTCGCCCGGCTGACGCGGCGTAATCCGCCCAGCGTGATCACCCTCGCCAACGTCAACGCCATCGCGGGCCGGCGCCGCGAGGCCGAGCGTCTGGTGCGGGAACTGCTGGCTCGTGCGCGTACCGAGTACGTGTCGCCGTTCGCGCTGTCGCAGCCGTACTTCCGGCTGGGCGATGTCGATCGGGGATTCGAGTGGCTGGAACGCGCGTACGAGGAGCGGTCGAACGGAATGGTCTACCTGGCGGTCGAACCGGTATTCGTCGCGGTGCACTCAGACCCGCGTTTCCAGGATCTGCTGAAACGCGTCGGTCTGGTAAGGAAGCCCTGATCGCCGCAGCCCGAACTTGGCGTGCCCCGGACGTCGATCTCGCCGTCCGCACCCTGTCCGGTGGAGTCGTTGAAGAACTGATCCACCAGCACCGGCGTTGGCGGGATCGGCGCGCCCGGCAGGTCGTGCTCCTCGAACACGACGCCCCGTGCCTTCAGTTCGGCCACCTCGGCTTCGACGTCATCGACCTGCCAGTACGCCTGGCTTGCCCGGGACGTACCCGCGTTGCGAGTCGGGTACATGAAGGCTTCGGTGCCGCCGCACTCGTAGATCACGCCTCCGGCGTATTCCTCTTTCGGCATCAGGCCAACAGCCTGCTCATAGAATCTGCGTGCTGGCGAGACGTCCGAAGCGAGGATGTAAGCTCGAATTGGAGCCGTTCTCAGCAGGATGTGTTCCTCAGTCAGATCGCAAGTGGGTTTTAGAGTCGATCGCTTGTCGACGCCCCGGCGACCTCACGCATCTGCCGGCGGAGTGTCGCGCCGGGTGTACGTCAGTGACACGGCTCCGCGATCGGACGCCCTGGCGTCGAGCAGCCTCAAGTCGATCGCGAACTGGTCGTCGCCGAAACTCCGATCGCCCGCGTCGAAGCGGGAATGAAGTCGACACTGTCGTCCTGGCCAGCCGCCAGGCCGTTGAGCGTGACGAATTCTTGCAGGATCACTTCCTCGCTGAACCTCCCCGTTCAGGCCGCGGTGTCGAGACAATGAAGTGGAGGCGAAGGCCTGTGCTTCACCCCTCGACCGCTCAATCCACCCACAGGTGACCGCCAGCTCAGCCTGTTTGGAGTCAGAGCGCTCGACGAGATCTGCCACGATCTCCGGCTGCTCCTCAACGATCCCAGCCCCGCGCGCGCGCGAAGATTCCCCGATGCAAACCGAGGCTCTGCCTGCGTGGTAGGTGGCCAATTGGGCTGACGATGCGCCGATCACGAGCGAGAACGGCATAGACGTCCAACCCGGGAATCGATGCGCTAGTCTCCCTGTCGTCGCCAGTCGCGCCAGTCCTCCCAGGTAGCGGCCGACATCCGCTCGGCTGCGCGCTGCAGCCACTTCGTCGGGCGCTTGCGAAGGTCGTCGAAAATCCGGCGCGTGCGGCTGGCCAGATGGACGTTACCCGTTTCCCAGCCCATGGCGCGAAGCAAGTTCTTCTCGTCGCGTCTGCGAGGAAGGTCGGCCATTTCGATGCGCGCGCAATCAGGCGCCAGCCGCCGCACGATCCACGAGCGATCGGCGACGAAGCATGGATCCTGAATGCGCACAGCGGATTGGAGCAGTCGGCGGGCGAAGGCGGGATCGACGCGCCGGCCGGCTGCCCAGACTGCTGCGGACGGCGCCCGTGCCTTGGCCTCGCGGGCGACGAGCGAGCCGCCCCATGTAGCCAGCGCGACGAAACGCCGTTGGCCGAGGCTGCCGAGGCCCGCGACTCGCTTGCGAACGTCGTACCGGACACCCGGATCGGGCAGCGACGATCGGAAGAGATGATGCGGCAGATCGCCGCTCGCTTTTTTCAGCGCACGAAGCTTTTGCCAAAAAGCGACAGGATTCGCGAGCTGCGATACCGCAAGGTCGCCAAGCCAGCGCTGATGCTCCGCGAGCACAACCGGCCGGCCGCCTTCCGACAGACACCGACCGTAGCCTTCAAGTATGGCACCACAGGCCGCCCGTTCCGAGATGGTGAGCCATCCTTCCCCAATCGCCAGCGTGACGCTCGTCGCCAGCCTGACGAGGTCGTTCGTGTACGGCATCGAACACGATTCGTCGACGTCGTTGATACCCCACACGAGGCGTCCCTCGGTATCGCGCCATGTGCCGAAGTTCTCGGTGTGAGCATCACCGACGACGGCAACTGTCGGAGCGTCAGTTTCGTCCGCACATACCGTCGGCCAGTGCTGCAGCCATCGATAAAAGGTGGCGCGAAGAAAGGCGAACGGGCTCTCGGTCATCCGCTCGTGTTTGTGGGCGAGATCGTCAGCCACGACGCGAATATGAAGGCGAAGCCAGCGCTCGTACGATCGCGTGGCTTGCACTATATCGTGTGTCTTCGCAGATTCGCCGCTATCGAGTGTGTTCGCAGATTTTGGGGACATGCGATCTCGCGTCGAAGCTAATCCATTGACCGCGACGCCAACGTACCGCCCGCGAATTCTACCGGTTTCGGCTGTCCGAATACATGCGTTTTTGGCTTCTCCGCATCTTCCCGGAGCTGAGAAGGCCACGCGGAGAGTTTCGGCTCGAAACGACGGAGCGCCTTTCTGTGCTCCGCCAGGATTCACGCCGCCATCGGCTCAAGCCCGGTATACATGCGCCGCGATCCGCTCGAATCCGGAGATCGTCTCATCTGCAGCGTGGTCCGGAGTGCCGTCGTGTCGAAAACGTCGTCGGCACACCCTCGACGACTACCGAACGTAAACTACTCACGTACCTACGGGTCGCGTGAATCTCGACGGAGTTCCGGGACACTACGGGATGCAAGACAGATGAACGTGCCCCTCATCGCACGGTCAATGCGACCTCGTCGAAACGGTTCATGCCGGCCCCGCCGTCCGAGCCAGCGTCATAGATGTACCCGTAGATCTTCATCCCGTCCTGACGGGTGTACACGTTGCCGCGGATCCAGGAGCCGAGAATCTTGTCGACGCGGAGAATCGAGGGTTGCCAGCCGCCGCTGTCATGAGTGCTGAATATGCTGCGTGACATTTCCTCGACGAACAGCAGGCGAAGCGTCTCTCCATCCAGCACCGCGTCGGCCGCGGGCTGCTGCGAGTCAACGGCGTCCTGGATGACGACGCGGTCGGTGACCTGCACTGCCGGCGTCACCGCTCCGTCATTGACGACACGCCGCTCCCACAGCCTGCCGTCGGTTTGCCGATAGATGATGACAACCGTGTTGGTGCGGGGAATAAAGACGAGCGGCAGCACCGCCCCATATTCCGCTCGCGTGATGCCCAGGCCCGACGCGAGCTGCTGCCGCCGGGTCAGGGTTCCGTCTCGTAGGAGCCGCCGATACCAGATCGTGCCGTCCATGCCGTAGTACGCGACGTGCACGACGTCATTGGCGCCGAGCACCGCCCTGGGACCTGCTGACTTGGGAGCGGCTCCCGGATCGAGGACGCTGTCAGTACCCCACGTCCCTGCGGAGGAGCGGATGTTGGAGTGAATGGTGTCTGCTACATAGAAGGCGACGATGCTTCCATCGGATCGGACGGCGAGCGTCGCCGCCTGGGCGACGGAGGGAACCGTGGCGGCAAGCTCATCGCGCACGCCCCAGGTATCCGGCTGAGCGGGGTGGTCGGACGTGCGAAACGCGTGATATCGGGTCGTGTTGGTGACCTGATGAATGATATGAATCGTGTCACCCACCTGCCGCGCATCGACCGATTCGAGGTCGTCGGTTTCAGGGCGGTTCGCTCCGTCGATCTCGCGCCAGCTGACTCCATTGTCGGTCGACTTGATCATCATGAACACGTTGTCCGTCTCCGCCGGCTCCATGATGAAGTACAGGTCGCCGTTCCGGGCTTGCCACGGACCGATGCGTCCCGGCGTTTCCACGAAAGTTCCCCCGACGTGGCGCGGCGGTATCGTGAGCCGGATTGACGGAGTGGGCGATCCGCCCACCACAGCGCCGCCGGCATCGACCATCCTCAGTTCGAACGTGTCGCCTTCTTCGTTGGTCACGGCTCCATCGGCGAACCGGCGGATGACGAGGGGCCACTCGAACTCGGCGTGAGAACCCGCGCCGATCGATGAGGGCGTGCGCTCGGCGGAACTGATACCCGCGCCGGCCTGGAACCTGGCGGAGGAACCCGTCAGGAGATCGGTGGTCGCGGCGCCGTTCGCATAGGCGGAACAGGAGACGATGCTCAGCCGAGGCGTTCGCGCCTCGCCCGCGACGCTGATTTCTCGAAATTCCGCTGCGCTGCGGGCCGGAACGTGAATCCCGACTTGAGAGGGCGGAAGCGTGGTCCCGAGGTCCACTGCGAACTCCAGGGCATCGTCGTCATAGGTGACTTCAAGCTCGCCGCCCTCGGTCTGGATCTCGATGTCGTGCCATTCGCCGACCGTGATCGCCGTCTTCTTCTCCGTGACGATGGCTTCCGTTCCGTTGACGAAGCGGCTCACACGAACCGCGGCGGCGCGGGGATCGAGGAAGACGCGCCAGTGGTTTCCGGCGTCGACGTAGCCGAACACGAATCCGAGCCCGGTCCGGTTTTCGGCGGGCAGTCGAAACTCCGCGGCGAATTCGGTCACGGGCCACGGCGAGGCGTAGACACCAGTGAGGGGTTCCTGCGCCGCGCGGGCGCGCAGAACCTTCTCCTGTCCGACCGACGCCGCGGTCATGCCACCGGCATCGCCCGTCGCGACGCTCCAGCTTTCGGGTGTCGCGCCGGCTTCCAGCTTCGCGAAATCCAGATCGAGTTCGCGCACCGGGTGAGGAAAGTCGTGCGCGTCGAGGTCGGTCCACTCGCCGGCGTTCCGCCGGTACTGAAGCCTGAACGGCGCGCGGTCCGCGCTGTCGGGCGGCTGCTCCACTTCCAGGCGAACGCGGAAGGGGCGATCGGCGGGGATGGCGACGTTCTCGTTGAGCGCTCCGGCCCAGCCCTGATCGGCATTCAAGGCGGCCGCGAAGTCGCCGCGAACGCGAAACGCCGGCTGACCTCCTGCGCCTGCCGGCTCCGGATCCGATGCACAGCCGGCGAGTATCGGGATCGATAGAAATGCTGGAAGGAGGCCGTGTTTCCACAGCCACCCTTCCGAAATCCGCAGAACGTCTCTCATCAGTGAGCCTCAGCGGTCGGATTGCCCGCGCGTCAGCGTGTACGTGTAGGGCGTCGTGAGGTCGGTCTCCACGAACGTCACCGTCAGGCGTCGCGCGTCGGCCTCGACCACGGCAAAGCCGTTCGCGCTCTTGGCGAACAGCGAACGCGGACCCGGCTCGATCGTCCGCAGCTTGCCACCGCTGCCCGCGATGAAGAAGTGCAGCCGCCCTTCAGGCTGGAGGTGCTGCATGTCGTGATCGTGACCGGCCAGATAGATGTCCGCCCGGTCCTTGAGGACGGGCAGGAGCTGCTCGATCTTCACATTGTTGTCCTCGTGCTGCCCTTCCGAGTAGATCGGATGGTGCCCGTACACCACCTTCCAGGCGGCAGCACTGCGATCGAGCTCCCTGGTGAGCCAGAGCAGCTGCGCCTCGGAGATCAGGTCGGTGTCGAGCGCGAAGAACTGCACGGAACCGGCCGTGAAGGTGTAGTACGCCGCGGGCATACGCCAGCTCGGGCTCTCCCGGGTGAAGAGAATCTCCGCAGCGGGGCTGTTCGGCTGATTCCAGTCGTGATTGCCGAGCGTCGCGTAGAACGGGATTTTCAGCGGATCGTAGAGGGCGCTCCACCACGTCTCCCATCGCGGGTCGGCGGGGCTCTCCATCCCGCTCGGGTAGAAGTTGTCGCCGAGCGTCACGGCGAAGTTGAACGGATGTTCCCGATGGTACTTCAGCATGGCCGCGGCGACGATCCGCTGCGCCTCGCTGCCGTCCCCGTAGTCGCCGAACGCGAGCACGCGTACGCGTTGTCCCGGCGGCGCGACCGCAAAAAGCGGCGGCGGCGTCTGCAGGAAGGTCGGGAGGAGCCCCCCGCGGACGACCGTCGTCCAGCGTTCCTGCTCGCGCACGAGTTGGCCGCTCGCGTCGGCATTCCCGGTCTTTCGCTCGATCTCGAGTCGCTGCTCGAGCAGCCTCAGGAGCGGCGCCTCGGCGCGCGCCCGCAGCAGTTCGAGCGATGCCAGCGCGATCTCGAGATCCGGATCGGTCAACACACGCCTTTCGAGCGCAGGCTCCACGCGCGGATCGGGCACCTCCTCGAGCTCGTCGACGATGTCCTCCCGCACGTCGGCCGACGGATCCGACTCGAGCAGCGCCAGCAGGAAGTCGAGCGCGCCGAGGGCATCGGTCTCCGCGAGTTCTTCCACCAGGTCCGCGCGCCTGTCCTCGTCAGCCTCCGCCAGGATCCGGCGCCCGTGCTCGCGAAGCGCCGGGGGCAGCTTCGCCAGGCGCTCGTCGGCGCCGGCGACAGGGAGCTGGCCCGCCGGAGAGGCCAGCTGCCGCCCCGCGCCCGCACCCAGAGCAGACGCCACGACGGTCATCAATAGAAGGAGGCTACGCGCATGCATCATCGTCGTCTCTCCTGGCCTGCTACTTCCGGCCGCGTCCTCTACCAGGTCGGGACGAATACGTGCCGACAGCCGTGCGAACGAGGGCGGCGGATGCTTCGATGCGTGCGCTTTCTGACGAGCACCGATCGCACGGTTGTGACTTGACTTCCGGCTTGCCGAACCTATACTCGGCGCGAATGCAACGATAGGGTCGGAAGATGGCCGAAATCAATCCGAAATAGACCGAGCCGCGCACGGGCATCGGGATCGCTGTCGACGCGGCGGCGTAAAGGCGTAAAGGAGGAGCGTGAATGAGAGCCAAGGGAGTGCTTGGGCTCGCGTGCCAGGGGTTCGCCGGGATGGCGCTTGCCTTCACCTTGTTCAGCGGCCCTGTGTTCGCGCAATCGGGCGCCAGCACAGGCCTTACCGGGCACGTCACTGATTCCACCGGCGCCGCCGTCCCGGGCGTCACCGTCACGCTGACGCACGTCGACACCGGACGCGAACGAGTCGTCACGACCGGTCCCGACGGCGGCTGGGAAGCGCGCTTCCTGTCGCCGGGTACCTATCGCATCAATTTCCAGATCGACGGGTTCCGGCCGCTTCGGCGGGAGGGCGTCGAAGTATCCACGGCCGAAATGGTCAACCTCGATGTGTCGCTCCAGGTCGGCGGACTCACGGAAGCGGTCGAGGTGGTCGCCAACGCCGAGATGGTCTCGTCGGGATCCATGACGCTCGTCAAGACGCTCGACCAGAAAGAGCTGGATGCGCTGCCGACGTCGGCCAGGAATTTCACGCAACTCCTGGTGGTCGAGGCCGGCGTGTCGGCCGACATCAGCGAACTGCTGTCGAACGACAACGCCTCCATCTCCCCGAGCGTCAACGGCGCGCGGACGACGAACAACAGCTTCGTGTTCAACGGCGTGGACGTGACGAGCCTGCTCTGCTGCAACAGCCGGGTCAGCGGATCGGCCGGAACCATCGAGAACGGCGGCGGGTCGCTCTCGCGCAACATCGCGCCGGCGCCCGAGACGCTGCAGGAAGTCAAGCTGCAGACGAGCCTGTTCGACGCGGCCACCGGCCGGAACGGCGGCGGCAACTTCACGCTGGTGTCGAAGAGCGGCACGAACCGGTTCAGCGGGAGCGCCTACTACTACAACCAGAACGACGGGTTGATGGCGAACGACTTCTTCTTCAACCGGGCCGGCATCGAGAAGCCGATTCTCGACCGGCACGAGGGAGGCTTCACGCTGGGGGGGCCGGTCAAGCGGAACAAGACGTTCTTCTTCGGGTCCTACCAGCGCACGCAGGCCGAGACGTCCTACGTTGACGAGGCGAGCAACACGCGCCTGGTTCCACGCGCGCTCACCGACGATCGCTCGGACGCCGGCATCGACGCGTTTGCCAGGGCCATCTGGGCCGAGGAGTACGGCCCGGTGAACACGAGCGTCATCAACCCGATCTCACGGGCACTGCTCAAGGCGCAGTTTCCCGACGGCACGTACCTCATCCGGTCTGGAGATCAGGGGATCAACTGCAGCGTGCAGGAGGATCAGTTGTTCGAGAGTTGCCAGGTCGTGTCCGTCATCCCGGCGACGTTCGATCAGCATCAGTTCACGACGAATCTCGACCATCAGCTGACCCAGTCGCATCGGTTCAGCGGGAAGTTCTTCTACTCAAACCAGCCGAGCCGCGATCCGTTGGCCAACGGCGACGCGCTGACGCTCCACGAGCGCGAGGAGCTGACCCGGCAGCGGACGTTCTCGTTCACCGACCTCCACATCTTCAGCCAGACGGTCGTCAACGAGTTCCGCGCCGGCGTCTTCCGGAACCGGAACGATAGCGACCCGGTCACGTACTTCACCAATGCGCAGTTCGGGATCGAGAACCCGCAGGCCGATCTGGTTCCCGACCTGACGCAGATAGACATCGATGGCGACGATGTGGGCGGCGGGATCCGGTTCGGCACGCTGGCCGACGGCACCCGTATCTACGACCTGCAGACGACCTTCACGTTCGGGAATACGCTGACGTTCAGCAAGGGGAGCCATTCGGTCCGCGTCGGCGGCGAACTGCGCCGTCATCATCTCGACGGCGACCTACAGGAGGGACGCAACCGGCGCCACAATTTCGACACGTGGTTCGACTTCCTGACGGTCGGTTATCGCAACCCCGCGGACGGCAACCGCGCGCGCCAGATCTCGGACAGCTCGCTCAACTACGGCGAGACCGCGCGCGGCTACCGGATGCACGACGTGAACGCGTTCATCGCGGAGGACTGGAAGGTCACGCCTGACCTCACGCTGAATCTCGGCGTCCGCTGGGAGTACTTCGGGTTTCCGTCCGAGAAGAACGGCCTGCTCGCCGTGTTCGACTATCCGGCCGCGCTGGAGACCGGCAACGTGCAGGACGGGTTCATTTTCGCATCGAACTTCAATCCGAGCTCCGTCCCCGGGGCCGAAGGGCTTGACCTGAAGAAGGGAGACACGAAGAACCTCGTTCCGGGTGACTACGACAACATCATGCCGCGGGTCGGGTTCGCCTGGACGCCGTTCGAGCGGAAGAACTTCGTGCTGCGGGGCGGCTACGGCGTGTTCTACGAGCGGACCACGGGCGGCTTTGCCAACTCGCTGCGCCAGGCGCCGCCGTTCTTCCGCGAGCTGCAGTTGAACAACCTGGGCAACTGGAATACCTACCCGACGGACATCCCGGCGCTCCCGATCCCGGCCTTCAGCATCGGGTTCGACGACAACGAGCCGATCCTCGTCGGGTCCAACGATCCCGACAACGAGTTCGAGGCGCTCGAGACGCAGATGGTCTCTCCCGATCTCAAGACGCCGTACCTGCAGCAGTGGAGCGTCAACACGCAGTGGGAGTTCCGGAACAACTGGCTGCTCGAGATCGGCTACGTCGGCAGCAGGGGCAGCAACCTGCTGATGTACGTCAACCAGAACCAGGCGATCGACGTCTCGGCGACCGGCTTCCAGCCGCGTCCGGGCGTGCCGGGCGGCGGGTTCATCGGCAACTACTACGACCCCGACGAAGACGACTTCGTGAACCTGACCGAACCTCCGCCCGGCTGCTTCGAGGACGATCCGGGCGACTGCATCATCTCGCCGGAGCTGCGCGGCGCATTGCTCGGCCTCGACGAGGACGAAGGGGCGAACATGCTGGTCTCGACCGGCAAGTCCTGGTACAACGCGCTCCAGACCAGCCTGCAGAAGCGGTTCGACCGAGGCTACATGTTCAACGTGAACTACACGTTGTCCCGGTCCATCGACTACTTCTCCGACGAGGGGATCTTCCAGGTCCCCCACGACCAGACGCGGCCCGAGAACAACAAGGCGTTGTCGGATTTCCACCGCAAGCACCGGCTGATCATGAGCTGGGCCTGGGATCTCCCCTTCCGCGGGAACCGGTTCGTCGAGGGCTGGCAGATTGCCGGCATCGGCACGTTCCAGTCTGGCCGCCCCTTCACCGTGTTCGACGACGACTTCAGCGGGGTGATCTTCGGCACGACGGACCCGCGTCCGGATCTCGCGCCGGGCGCGACCCACGAAGACCAGACGACGCCCGGCCCGGTGACGGATCGGATCGACAACTATCTGAATCGCGATGCGTTCGTCAGCTCGTTCGAGCGGTTCGGCAACCTGGGCCGGAACACCGTCATCGGACCCTCGCAGAGGCGCGTCGACGTGAGCATCTCGAAGACGACCCCGATCGTGGGCGGACGCACGCTCGAGTTCCGCGCCGAGATCTACAACATCACGAACACGCCGTCGTTCCGGAACCCCGAGGAGGACCTGAGCTCGGGGGACTTCGGGCAGATCACGCGCACGCGCGGGGGCCCGCGCGTCATCCAGCTCGGGCTGAAGTTCCGGTTCTGAGTGCGTTTACCTGCGTACATCGCGCTGGCGGCAGCTCTGGCGCTCTCGAGTGCCTGGGGCTGCCGCGGCACCTCACCACCGGACGAGGACTCCACCAAGCCCCCGCCGCCGCCCTCGCCGCTCTCGCAGGCGATAGAGATCGAGGCCGAATACAGCACGGCGCAACTCTCCAATGATCCAGACGACCCCGCCATCTGGGTCCATCCCGACGATTCGGCGCGCAGCCTGATCATCGGAACCATGAAGGTGGCCGCGCCGGCCGGCGCGCTCGTCGTCTTTGGGATGGACGGGCAGATCCGTCAGGTGATCTCCGGAATCGATCGCCCCAATAACGTGGACGTCGAATACGGCTTCCGGCTCGGCGGCCGCCGCGCCGATCTCGTAGTCGCGACCGAGCGGCTCCGCCGGCAGCTTCGGGTGTTCCGCGTCGATGCCGCCGGGGGGCGACTCGTGGATCTTGGTGGGATTCCGATATTGCAGGAGCAGCCCGGCGAGGCCGGAGCGCCGATGGGCATCGGGCTGTATCGGCGCCCGCGCGACGGCGCGGTGTTCGCGATCGTCTCACCGAAAGAAGGGCCGCGCGACGGATACCTGTGGGAGTACCGGCTGGCGGACGCGGGCGGCCGGATCGCCGCGCAGTTCGTCCGCCGGTTCGGGACCTTCAGCGCTGGCACGGTACGCGAAGAGAACGAGATCGAAGCGGTCGCCGTGGACGACGAGCTGGGCTACGTGTACTACGCGGATGAAGCGGACGGCATCCACAAGTGGCATGCCGATCCGGATCACCCGGACGCCGCGCGTGAGCTGGCCCATTTCGCGCGCTCAGGGTTCCGCGGCGATCGCGAGGGGATCGCAATCTATACGCTCCCCGATGGCACCGGATACATCGTGTGCACCGACCAGTTGGACGGCGACAGCGAGTACCACATCTATCCACGCGAGGGTGCCCCCGGCAACCCGCACGATCACTCGCGCGAGATTGCGGTCGTCCGCGGCGGCGCTGACGCGACCGACGGGTTGGAGATCTCGTCGGCTCCGCTCGGCCCCGGGCTGCCGCACGGGATCATGGTCGCGATGAACAGCGAGGCGCGGAACTTCCTCGTGTTCCGCTGGCAGGATGTGGCAGCGGCGATCGAGCCGCCGCTGCGGATGACAGGTCAAAACCTGCCCTGAGCGAGCGCAGCGAGTCGAACCACGGTCACGCCTCGCGGAGCTGCTGAGTCGTCCCACGCTGACGTGGGTGTAGACGATCACGTCGAGATGATCAGCGCGCCGGGTGTACGGAATCCCGAGCAGATATCGGAGGAACTCGCGACGGCATATTCGTCGGGCAACTTCGAAGCCCTCCGCCGCTCGAGACCCGACCAATCTCTCCGCTTGTTCAATGTCCGAGGCGAGCGATAGACTGCGAGTAGCCAGCGTCGTCCGTGGATTGATGGCTATGGTCCCTCTTAGGGCCGTGCGTCTGACGGTTCGCCAGATCCCCTTCGGCATAATCCCATTGACCCGCCGATCGACCTGGCTGTGGTCATCCTCGTCGCTGCCGTCGTCATTCGCGTCATCTTGCCGGCGCACCGGCCGTCGGGAACGGATCCACTGTCGCTGCTGAGACGGAATGATGATCCTCGAGAGCTTGAGCCAAGACTTCTGCGTCGCATGCCGCGGCCTATGGCGGGCAAAGGCTTTCACGGGAGCCGCGGTCTTGACGCTTGCGCTGGGCATCGCCGGGACGACGGCCATGTTCGCGCTGATTGAAGGAGTGCTCCTCAGGCCGCTTCCCGTGCACGAACAAGACAAGCTGATCATTGCCTGGAAGGAGGTGCGTACCTCGAGTTCGGTGCAGTATCCGTTCGGAAACACCGAGATCGAAACCGTTGCCGAATCCAGTCAGCTTCTCGAGAAAGCTGCCGGCGTCACGCGGAATGGCGTGGGGCGCTCCGTCGTAACCGATGACGGTGTCCGGAATTACGCGAATGTTGGACTCGTGACCGGCGCTTTCTTCGATGTGCTGGGCGTACAGCCGATTCTTGGGCGGACACTCACCCTTGCCGACGAAAAGAACGGAGCGGAGAACGTCATAGTAGTGAGCAGCGGTTTCTGGCAACGCCGCTATGGTGCGTCACGGGAGGTCTTGGGGCGACGTCTCACTCTTGATGAGCAGCAGTTCACGATTGTCGGCGTGATGCCGCCAGATCTCGACTATCCGACTGGCGTGGAAGTGTGGAGAACCACGAGCTCCGTGCCGACGGGCGGTCCTTTCGGTGACGCCGCGCGACGCGAAGTCAACCTCATCGCGAGGCTTCGTCCCGGAGTGGGGATTGAGCAGGCGAGGAGCGAGATCACTGCATTGAGCCACCGACTGGAGGCTGAGGCGCCCGTCAATGCGCCGCGTGGTCTCATTCCTGTCGTTCATCCCTTCGTAGACGTAGTCGTCGGCGATGTCCGCACTGGCATGCTTGCTTTGTTTGCCGCAGTCGGGCTCGTGCTGCTTATTGCGAGCGTGAATGTGGCGAACCTCCTGTTGATGCGCGGCGAGGCGCGACGCGGTGAGCTTGCGGTGCGCGTTGCACTAGGGGCCAGTCGCGGGAGAATCGTGCGCCAAGTGTTGGCAGAGAGCGTCGTGATTGCGGTGCTGGCCGGCGCGGCGGGGTTCGCAGCCACATGGTGGGGTCTGCACGCGCTCATCGCCCTGGTGCCGGACGGGCTACCGCGTGCCGAGTCCGTCCGTATTGATGCGGCTGTGGTCTTGTTCTCGTTTGCAGTCGTATTCGTGACGGCGCTCCTCGCCGGCGCCGGCCCAGCGCTGTTATCCATGCCTGACGATCTGGTCTCCCAATTGCGAACCGGCGGACGTGGGGTTACAGGCTCCGCAGGGACCCGCGGCCGGCGGACACTCGTCGTCGCACAGGTCGCCCTTGCGGTCACGATTGTCGCTGCTGCGGGTCTGCTCATTCGAACTGTTCTCAGTCTGCAGTCAGTCGATCTCGGACTGCCCGCCGACCGCCTCGTGCTGTTGGACCTCCACATGCCCGAGGCAAAATACGCGGACCGTGACCGGCATGCACAGTTCCTCGACGAGGTGATCGCACAACTCGAGGCAGTGCCCGCCATCTCGGCTGCGACTCCGGTCAACGTGTCTCCGTTTTCTGGTCGGGGGTGGGATCTGCCACGATTCACCGCGGAACGACAAAGCGATGAGGAGGCCACTTCGAACCCATCGCTCAACATCGAGTCGGTGCATCCGAACTATTTCGCGACATTCGAGGTACCCCTCGTGCGGGGACGCACGTTCACCGCGGCCGATCGCGAGGGCGCTTTGGCGGTGGCGATCGTCAGTGAAGACGTCGCAGCGCGGACCTGGCCTGGAGAGAATGCGGTGGGCAAGCGGTTGAAGATGGGCCGGCCAGGCTCTCGGGGTCCTTGGTATACCGTTGTCGGCGTCGCAGCACAGACCCGCTACCGCGACCTCGCACGCCAGCGTCCGACGCTCTATCTTCCCGCCGCGCAGTTTCAGATGACCGCGACGATGCTCGTTCTCCGCACTACGGCGTCGATTGAGTTCGTGGCCTCCCTGGCACGTGACCGAGTCGGAACCATTGACCCCGACGTGCAACTCATGCGACTCACGGCCTTCAGCGAAATGCTCGACCGTCCTCTGGCCCGTCCAAGGTTCAATGCGTTCGTCCTCAGCATCTTTGGCGCCGTAGCACTGGTGCTGTCGGCCATTGGCCTCTACGGGGTAATGGCAGCCTACGTCCGCCAGCGAGATCGTGAGATTGCGCTGCGGCTGGCGCTGGGTGCCACCGCGAGCGGCGTGCGCCGGTTCGTGCTTGCGGAGGCCGTGCGGCTGGCCGGTCTCGGCGCCACGATCGGATTGGCTGGAGCAAGCGTGAGTACTCGGCTGCTGCGCGGCATGCTGTTCCAGGTTCATCCGCTTGACCCGTCCGCCATTGCTGGCGCGGCGTTGTTGCTGATTGGAGCTTCGGCCCTCGCCTCGTACTTGCCAGCGCGCCGAGCTACGCGGATTGACGCTGTTGCCACGCTTCGGAGTCAGTAAGCGCGCGAATACTCAGAGGCAATGAGTAACTCCGGCCTCAGCGACCCTGACATTCGCGAGTTGGAACCTCATCGGCGAATGGCTCAGACGGCTGAGCGTGATTTCGACAGGCCGGCCGAGCGGAGAAAGCTCCGTTGCCGCGAGCCAGCGTGCGGCACGGGCTGCACTTGGGATCATTCGGACCGCAGGGCCCTTATCGGATCGATCGTCGCCGCTCCGCGAGCTGGCAGATTCCTGGCGGCGGCACCAACGACGAGCAGGAGGGCGGCAACCGCCACGAAACTCGTTGGATCCGTGGCTGATGTGCCGTAGAGGAGGGCCGACAACCAGCGGGTGGTCACCCAGGCGGCGCCAATCCCACCGCCAGGCCGACGGCCGTCAGCGTCACGCCCTGCCTCAGGAACAGACCAAACACGTCCGCTCGGCGGGCGCCCAGCGCCATGCGTATGCCTATCTCATGATTCCGATGTGCCACCAGGAACGAAAGGACTCCGTACAAGCCGATCGCGGCGAGGATGACTGCCACTCCCGCGAACATCGCAAAAAGCAACGCATTGAATCGTGATGTCGCCGTGGTGGACGCGACGATGGCGCCCATCGTCCGAAGCTGCAGAACGCGCTGGCGGCGATCGACACTCGCGATCACTGCGCGCAGATTCGCGGCCAGACCCGGCGAGTCGTCGCTTTTCACGATCCATGGAGCGACGACGTGTCTGCCACGACCTGCTTCACAGGTATGAAAACAGTCGGCCGCGGCGGAGCTCTGAGCGTCACGGTCTTCGTGTCGCCCACAATGCCGACGACCTCGCGAGGCGAGTCGTTGGTGAGCCGTTTGCCTCGGAACAAGGCCGATGGTCAACCGGTCACCGATGGCATTCGCGGCCGGCCACCAATTCCCTGCCACCGTTTCGTTGACGATAGCCACTGGCCTCGAAGCAGTGACCTCGTCCGAGGTGAACGAACGGCCGTTACGCAGCGGAATCCCAAGTATCTCGAAATAGTTCGGCGTGACCTTCCGGATCTCCATGCCGCCGATGCTTTGTTCGGGGTGCCCCTCGGGCTGGGTCGGGAGATTCGCCTGACCAGTGAGCGGCAGGACGTTGGTCGCCGCGACGCCGCGCACGGCTGGTACGCTCTCCAGTCGTTCACCGAGCTCTCGAATGAAGTTCGCGCGGCTGGCGCCACTTCGAGTGCTATCGAAGGGTGTCACGAATGTCGTCAGCCGATCAGGCGTGAAGCCGAGCGGTTCCTGCTGCATCTTGTACAGGCTGTGTATCAGAAGACCCGCGGCAATCAACAAAGCTGTCGACAGCGCAACTTCAGCAATGACCTGGACGTTTCGTGTGCCGGTGCGAAGCGTGTTCCGGCCGGCCGGCCCGTTGATTTCGGCGTGTCGTGGACATCAGCCGCCGCGTGACGACTAACGGAACGAACGTCAGCACCAGTGCGGTTCCCGTCGCGACGGCCAAGGCGAAGCCGAGCACGGCGCCATCGACGCGTATCGGCGTCGCTGCGGGCAGGTCGAACGGAACCCACGCCACGAGTCCACGCACCAGGCCAAACGCCGCGGCCACGCTCGCGGCTGCACCCAGCGCGGCGAGGACGACGTTCTCAACGAAGAAGTGCGCGAACAGACGGTGCTGGCCGCTTCCGAGCGCAACGCGTACCGCGATCTCCTTCCCGCGCTGCGAAGCAGACGGCTGAGCTGGCATGGCGACTCTGGCACTGCGATTGCTGTCCCTTCTAGGGTGCCGCGCGCCGGATCCGCGCGCTGCTGAAAGGCCATATGTGGACGTACTTTGACAAGGGCGGTCCGATCATGTGGCCGCTGCTCGCACTCTCCCTCCTCGGCATCACCGTAATCTTCTGGCGCTGGTGGGCGCTCCGGCAGGCGACATCGGGCGTCGCTCCGTTCCTGAAGGAGCTGCGCGCGAAGCTGGTCAGCCGCGACGTCCCCGCCGCCATCGCGGTCTGCGAGCGTCACCGCGGTCCGGTCGCGTCAATCGTCAAGGCTGGCCTGCTGCGATTCGGCCGGCCCAAGGACGAAGTCGAGCGAGCGCTCCAGGATGCGTCCGCTCACGAGCTCTCCGTGCTCGAGCGGGGCCTGCCGATTCTCGCGACCGTCGCGATGATTGCGCCCTTGCTTGGATTCCTTGGCACCGTGACCGGAATGATCAATTCCTTCGAGGCGCTCGCCGCAGTCGGTCTGAACAATCCGGCGGCCGTCGCCCGGGGCATCTCGCAGGCGCTCATCACGACGGCGGCGGGCCTGGCAATCGCGATCCCGGTCCAGATGGCCTACAACTTCTTCATCACCAACGTGAATGCGCTGGTGCGTAACATGGAGTCGGCTGCCCACGTCGTGCTGGAGGCGATGTCGACCGACGATCCCGGCGGCACGCAGCCCGTCGACCTGACGCCGCCAGCCTCGGATCTCGCCGCCACACCCGCAGGAGTGCGTTAGATGCGCCTCGAGCGGTCGCGGCGCCGCTTTGCGCCGGTCATTCCTACTGCGAGCATGGCGGACATCGCCTTCCTGCTGATCATCTTTTTCATGATCACGACGGCCTACAGCCTGGACCGGACGCCGCTGGAACTGCCCGAGACGAAGGAACAGGAACAGACGCAGAAAGGGGCCGCGGTCATCGCCATTACCGCGGAGGAGACGTACCGCTTTTCCGAGGGGCAGGAAGATACGCGGCTCGTGGACGGCATCGGCGGCCTGGCTGAGGGCATTCGGGGCGTGACGGCAGCCAACCGTCTGCACCCGTTCGTGATCAAGGCGGACCGGAATGTGAAGTATCGCGTCATCGACCAGGTGCTGGAGCAGCTTCGAGCGGCGGGAGCCGAAAACGTCACACTGCTCTCGCGCGGCGAGGCCGGATCATGAAGATCATCCGGCGCGAGGTACCCGCCGAAATCCCGACGGCGTCGATGGCAGACGTCGCGTTCCTGCTGATCATCTTCTTTCTCGTGACGTCCATCTACAGCGTGACGCGGGGAATTCAGTTCTCGCTGCCCAAGCACGACGAAGCGGCATTGACCGCGGAACCTGAAGCCGCGACGCTCATCGAGATCGCCTCCACCGGCGCACTGACGGTGGACAGTCGGCCGATGGCGCTCGCCGACCTCCAGGGATATCTGCTCCCGAAACTGGAACGGAACCCGACGAAGTCGGTGATCCTGCAGACCTCCCTCGAGGCTCCGTATCACGCCATGACCGACGTGTTCGACGAGCTGCGTCAGGTGGGGGTGCAGAACCTCGTGATCCCGACGACCACCGAGCTGCAGCTGTACGGCCTGCAGCAGTTGAAGTGATGGCCGAACATCCTCCGGCCCCTGACATCCGGTCATCCGGCGGAGGAGGGCCGGCCGACCCCGTCCGCGGCATGAGCGCGTCCGAACGCTCGCGCCGTGAGCTCGATGACGCCGAGCGCTTGCTTGCCGGAGATCCTGCGCAGCGCAAACTGATCACGCGTGCGCTCGTGGCCGCCGTTGCGCTGCACGCGACGATGCTGTTCGCCCGAATGCCGAACTGGGGGCCCGACCCGCTCCGCGTCGACGCACCGCAGGAACAGGCGATGAAGATCCAGTTCCTGAGGCCTCCACCTCCGCCCCCGAAGGCACCGCCGAAGTCGCCGGAACCGGTGAAGAAAAAGGTCCCGCGGCCGGATCCCAGTCCGGACGAGCCGGAGCCCGTCAAGGCGCCTCCTCCACCGCCGCCGCCGTCCGAAGCGCCGCCTGCAGCGGCACCCGCACAGGAAATGGGGCCGATTCGGGTGTCCCCTGGTCAGGGGCCGGGGCTGATCAAGAAGGTCGAACCGAATTACCCGTCGATCGCGCGCACGAGCCGCATCGAAGGCACGGTGGTGGTGGACGCCATTATTCGCAAGGACGGCACCGTCAGCGACGTCACAGTTCTGAAATCGTCCAGTCGACTGTTCGATCAGGCCTGCATCGACGCGGTGAAGCAGTGGCGTTTCACCCCCGGCAACCAGGACGTGGTTCTCACGGTCACCGTCAACTTCACGCTGCGGTGAGCGCGTACTGTCCGAAAACTCCATCCAGACCCGAAGTGTCCGGCCACCCGCCTATGTCCTCATTCACGACCCCGTGGAGGGCGCCATGACCGTCAGCGTGCGAAAGGGGCAGGGCGACGTGAAGCTCACGCGTGAGGCATTCGAGCGCCGGCTCCGCGAACGGTTCGACGACCCCGCGTTCCAGACAGTCGAAGGTCAGCTCGCGGACATCATCGACGTCGCGTGGAAGGTCTATGACGAGTACCACAAGAGTCCCCGGAGGCGAGAAGCCGGGCCGGGGTTTGCGAGGCCGGAGGTCGAGCTGCCGATCGAGTGGCTCGAAACCCGCGAGGCCATCCAGCAGGCTGAGTGGCAGCAGAAAGCGGGGGCCGGTCCCGGCCGAGTGCTGCTCGTTTGCGGCGCGGCGCGCCACGATCAAACGTGCCCGGGTGAGATGTCGAAGACGTTTCGTCTTGCTTCACAGGCGCGCGAGGAGATCGAGCACTCAGGCCTTCGGTGCGACTTCCTCGATCTGAGCCTGCTCACCGCGCAGTACGGACGGCAGATTCTTCCCTGCAAGGCGTGCGTCTCCACGGCGATGCCGCTGTGCCACTGGCCCTGCTCGTGCTATCCCAACCACGCCATGGGCCAGGTCGGCGACTGGATGAACGAGCTGTATCCGCGCTGGGTGGCGGCGCACGGCGTGATGATCATCACACCGGTCTACTGGTATCAGGCGCCGAGCGTGCTGAAGCTGATGATGGATCGCCTCGTGTGCGCCGACGGCGGCAATCCCGATCAGACGACGACCCGTGGGAAGAACGTGGAAGACGCGAAGGCGCTGGAGCTCGCCGGCTGGAGTTACCCGCGACACCTGGCGGGGCGCGTGTTTGCGGTCGTGGTGCATGGCGATACCGTCGGTGCCGAGACGCTGCGCCGATCGCTCACTGACTGGCTCTCGGACATGCACTTGGTCCCCGCCGTGGCACAGGGAGGCCTCGATCGCTACATCGGCTACTACGGGCCGTATGCCACCAGCCACGACGCGCTGGACGAGGATGCCGCCCTGCAGCAGGAAGTCCGCACCACCGCGAAGGCGCTCGTGGAAGCGGTCGGTCTGGCACGCGCGGGGCGGCTCCCGCGTCCCGAGGTGGACACCGATCTCCGGCCGAAATGATCGATGCGAACGAAGACGTTCGTCGCGGCCGTCGAACTCGCTGCGGAGCCGTCGTAGTGATGGTACAGACCGCCGAGATGCGGAACTTGAACGATCGGGCACACGGCGGCGGCTGCACACGCCGCGGGGCCGGAGCATCCTTGTCCAGCGAGAGACGGGCGTTGATGAAGAATGTCCTATTTCCGTCGAATCGACTCGGCGAAGAGCCAGGCGGCCCCGACCGCAGCCAGATTGTAGGCATTGCTGCCCCATGCCACGTGGTCGCTGGGCAAAGCCAAGAGGGGAGGGGCCAATACCAGCACGCTGAAGATCGACAGCATCAGGGCAAGGAGCCGGGCAGCGAGAACGTCGAGAATCCCCGCGAGGATTGCAGCGCCGGCGAGCAGGAACGCGATTCCGGTCAGCACCGTCCAGAAGTCCCCTCCCAAAGGCATCCACTTCGGGACCATGGCCGCCACGGCCTGAACACCGGCCAGGTGCGCCAAGCCGAAGCAGACCGAGCTGAGTCCAAATGTCCAGCGGACCATGGGAGCCGCTCTCTGCTGCCATGCTGAACCGCGCGCCACCGCTGAGGCGTGGAGGATTGCTGCTGCAGCGACCAGGATGGCCTGCTGGGCGACACCAGCCAGCACACCGATATAGACCGGGATTCGAAAACCAAGGGATTGAGGCGCCGTATAGAATCGGGGCAACCAGAACACGGCAAAGATGAAATAGATGACGGCCACTGCCGCTGCCCCCGCGCGAGCGGTTCGACGCAAGAGGATGGCCGCGCCTCCAGCGATCAGCCAGACGGCGGTGATATACGCGAAGATCTCGCGGCCAGGAATGTGGTCGCCGAAGGCTTGGATCGGTTGATGGGCGGCCTCAAAATCGCCCCAGACGAGGTCCATGATGCCGGCAGCGACAGTCGCCATGCCAAACAGATAGATTCCGCCCCTCATGAGCAATTCTCCTGATCCGCGACGGAGCCTGTCGTTTCGCAGCTAATCGTGACGAACGAACCCTACGTTCGCTCACACCCTAGTTTACGGATAGCCATGAGCTAGGCAAGGTGTGTGTGTGTGTGTGTGTGTGTACGCCAGCCTGGTCCCGCGGTTAGCCGCGAACGGCGCGGCTCTGTGGATCGCATCGAGTCGACCAACCTCTCAGCCGACGGATCCTGAACCCGTTGGCCTCATCCGCCGTCGTTCGCCAAAACCAGCACGCGACGACGGATGATTCTCTGCTCGTAGGGCGGTTCAGTCGACCCATCAGGTGACCGTGTGGAATTCCGCCTTCGTGCTGCGTGGTCGCGGTATAGCCTCCCCAATTCGAGTAGAATCACGCCTGCGATCCATTTCGCAGCAATCGTTCGATTCGCATTCGAGGAGATGTCGATGGCGAGAACCGCGAACGCTCTGAGTACAGACAGGTTGAAGGAACTCGCTCGGGCGGGTGCAGAACTGGCGCTCAAAGAGCTCCGTGCCGAGATCATCGCGATTGAGCGGACGTTCCCTGAGCTAGCTCTCCCAAAGCGTCGCCGTGCGCTGCGCCGTTCGGTCAGTCACGCGACGCAGCGCACTCGAATGATGTCTGCCGCCGCGCGGAAGGCAGTGTCCGCGCGCATGAAGCGATACTGGGCCGAGCGTCGGAAGGCAAAAGCCAAGATCAAGTAAGTGGAACTCGAATTGGCACGCGGTACGAGGCGGTGGGGTGTCCCGATCCCGCACCCCTGCCGCGGCCGAGATACGGCCGGGACCGCCTCGTTCAAGAGGCGCAGGCAGGTCTTCGTCGTGACGCAATGGGCCGCGAGTCCATGTGTTCGCCATCGCCTGTGTTCATCTCACATCGATCGACCGGTTGGACCGCGGTGACCGCACCGTCGGCGATCGTGCGCCAGCATGACCAGCACGAAAAGATGGCGGGTCGCATTGGGGACGACGAAGAATCGGCGGCCGTGATCTGGCCACGTGATTCCGTAGGAACGAGCGCCAGGTCTGCGACGGAGGCTGACGCCGCCGGACGATGTATTTGGCGACGCTGGCCTGACTGACCTCAAGCCCGAGCTTGAGCAGCTCACCATGAATCCGAGGTGCGCCAGCTTGTCGTCCGTCCGCCGTCCGGGCGGCATGGTGTCGGGCGTTCCCGAGCCCGTCCATTTGACTCAGACGGGTCGGGAGAGCAGAATGCCTACACGCTTCGAGCAGATCGCCTCGGAGGTCGTGAATGCGGCTTCTTCGTTGGCATCTTCTCGTTCAAGCGCCGCCCGCGAGTCCCCCGGTAACGGGCGCGTGCCCTGAGGCCACTCACCTTATCCAGCCAGCCGCATTTAGCAACTTCAGTTGGCGCAGCTCGACGAGCGCGAAGCCGGCCGCGTTGTCGTGTCGCGAGATGGGCCCCGTTCGCAACGCCGGCGGCTCTGGGGCGCGCTGCGTACGACGCCAGACGAGCGGATTCACCGGTGTTGGAGCGGATCGATTGCCCGGGATCCACATCGCTTCGCGCCGTTTCCTAAAGACCGGCCAAATGTCCGTGGCCTCGAAGAAGACTGAGGGAAAGGAAGGGAGCAGGGCTGGACCTGACCGAATCGCTTGGGCCGGCTACACACCGGGTGTTGGGGACAGCGTGACTGTCAGCGGCACAGTCGGCCGACGGAAAAGACGTCCGTGGACAAACGTTTGCGACCATCGAAGTCGCGACGTTGGTCCCGCGGCGAGAGTGAGGTACTCGGAGAGAGGGCGCGGTGAGCGACGACCCTCTCGATCGCCGCATTCTCCGCCTCGTGATCCGCGGGACGGGCTACTCACCGCGCTGGGCTCGACGCTCCGGCTCGCCTGGCGCGATTGCGATTCTGCGGGCGCTGCGGGCGTTGTCCAAGTACGCGCCTGTAAGGCCATTGCCCTCATGGTCGTGCTCGGAGCGTAGTCGAAGAACTCGATGAGATGCGCTACGAGCCAAGGATCGTTCCTTGCGGCCATTTGTGAAGACGCTTGAAGTCGGAATCGCCTGACGCGGTACCGATGACTGCAACTTCCCTTCAGCGGTGGCCGCGCGGCGGACGGTCGAGGTCGACCTGCTCGACATCGATCCAGGGCACGTACTCGGGGCGCTCACGGCCATCGACGAAGATCAGCATGCCGGCATTCCTCTCGCCGAGGTCGCCGGAGAGCTCGAGCTGCAACTCCTCGCCGTCATGGAGGATCACGCTGGCGCGCCGGCACGTTACGATTCGCGCGGTGAGGAGACGATCGTGCTCCGCCGGTATCCCGGCCTTCTTGCGTCGGCCGTCAGGCGAGCCAGCCAACGTCTCCCGCGTCGGCGAAGCGCTTCGCGGCCGCTTCGAGGATCGCCGCATCCTCGACCTTCGCGAGCGGCCTGTAGCGCGGGTGACGCGACTCGCGGTATGGGTCGTTGCGCTTCGCGTTGTAGCAGCAGATCAGCGACCAGCGGGGGTGCTCCGAGCGGTTCTGGTCGGAGCGGTGCAGCAGATTGGGGTGAAAGAAGAGCGCGTCTCCCGGTTCCATCTCGACGTGCGCCAGGGGGACCCGCTTCGCGATCTCCGCTACCCGTTCCGGGTCCGCCCCGGCCTGGTCGCCCGTCAGCACGTGGTTCACGCGGCCGCAATGGTGCGAGCCGCTGAGGACCTGCAGGCAGCCGTTCTCACGCGTCGCAGGGTCCACCGCGATGAACACGCTCACGAGGTCCGGGTAGAGGATGCCGTAGTCGTACAAGTAGCCATAGTCCTGGTGCCAGGCCCACGCGCCTCCCACCCTCGCCTCCTTCATGATCATCTTCGAGTGGTAGTGGTAGACCTCGCCGCCGAGAATACGCTCGCAGGTCTCCACGACCGACCGGCAGCGCGCGAACATGCCGTAGATCCCCTCGCCCGGGTGGTTCCACAGCGACAGCCGCACGACGCCCCCCTCGCCGTCGGCGCGGCCGTACGAATGATCGTCGAGTGCCTTGTCCTCTTTCGCCGCACGGCGGAGCGCCGTGATCTCGCGGGCGTCGAACAGCCCGCGGGCGAGGGCGAAGCCGTCCCGGCCGTACGCAAGCAGTTCTTCAGCGGTCAGCGGTCCACGGGCCATGGTGACGCCAGATCGTAGCGTGCGGCGAAGGCACCAACAAGGGACTTCCCGCCCAGCCTGGGCGGTAAACTGAATGCCGTGTCGCAGGACTGATCGATGGGCGACTGGATCCAGAGGATCTACGACGGCGTGCTGAACGGCGACCAGGAACTCGTTCGCGACCAGGTCGATGCCGGGTTGAAGGCCGGCGTCCCGGCCGACACCATCCTCAACGCCGGCATGGTTGCCGCGATGAGAGACGTCGGCCGCCTGTTCGAGGCGGGCGAGTATTTCGTGCCGGAGATGTTGATCGCGGCGCGCGCCATGCAAACAGGGATGGCGGTGCTGAAACCGCACCTGGCAGGGATCGGGGCAACGGGGGCGGGCAAGATCGTGATCGGCACGGTGCAGGGCGACTTGCACACCATCGGCAAGAACCTGGTCGCGATCATGCTCGAATGCGCGGCGTTCGAAATCGTCGATTTGGGCTTCGACGTCGCGCCCGAAGCGTTCGTCGACGCGGTGCGAGCGCACCAGCCCGACGTGGTCGGACTGTCGGCGCTGCTCACGACCACGATGCCATCGATGCAGGCGACGATCGAGGCGTTGAAGACGGCCGGCCTGCGCGACAGGGTCAAGGTCATCGTGGGGGGCGCGCCGTTGACCGACGCCTACGCGCGCGCCATCGGCGCCGATGGCTATGCGCCCGACGCGAGCCGGGCCGTCGCGCTGACGCAATCGCTCATCGCCGGCTGACGCTGGTCGTGATGAGGCGGGTCATGAACTCCCGGGAACGTCTGCTCACCACGCTCGACCATCGAGAGCCCGATCGGATTCCCTTCGATCTGGGCAGCACCCAGGTCACCGGCATCCATGCCGTCGCCTATCGGCGGCTGCGCACGTACCTGAACCTACCGCAATTCGAGCCCGCGATGTGCGACGCGGTGCAGCAGCTGGCGCTGCCGGATGACGACGTGATCGAATACCTCGGCGTCGACGTGCGAGGCCTCTTTCCGCTGAACAGCCACAACTGGAACATCGTCGACGCGGAGGCGGGCGAGTACTGGGTTTACCGCGACGAGTGGGGCATCACGCACCATCGCCCCAAGCGGGACGGCCTGTACTACTCGGTCGCGAGGTCGCCGCTCGACAGTCCCACGCTCACCTGCGCAGACGTGCTGGCGCATCCGTGGCCCAACACTGCCACGCCGCAGCGGATCGCCGGGCTGCGCGAGCGGGCGACGGCATACCGCACCCAGGGCAAGGCCGTGATGATCAAGGGCGTGCTGGCCGGGATCTTCGAGATGGCACAGCGCGTGCGCGGCATGCAGAACCTGCTGATGGACATGGCGTCCGACGACGCGCTGTCGGGCGTGCTCCTCGACAAGATGGTCGAGTTGAAGCTCGCCTTCTGGGAGATGGCGTTGCCGCAGCTGGCCGATGTCGTAGACGTGGTGTCCGAGGCGGACGATTACGGCACCCAGACGTCACAGCTAATTTCCCCCCGCATGTTCCGCAGGCTGATCAAGCCGCGGCTGCAGGTGCTGTTCGCGCGCATCAAGCAGCTCGCGCCCGGGGCCAGGCTGTTCTTCCACTCGTGCGGCAATGTGCGGCCGCTCGTGCCGGACTTCATCGAGCTGGGCGTGGACATCCTGAACCCGATCCACGTCACCGCGGCAGGCATGGAGCCGGCCGCGCTCAAGCGCGACTTCGGCCGCGATCTCGCGTTCTGGGGCGGCGGCGTGGAGACGCAGAGCGTCCTGCCGTTCGGCACGCCGCAGGACGTTAAAGACAACGTGCGCCGCAACCTCGACGCCCTGGCGGCCGGCGGCGGATATGTCTTCAGCACGATTCACAACATCCAGGCCGACGTGCCGCCGGAGAACGTCGTGGCCATGTGGGAAGCGCTGCTCGAGTACGACGCCTAGCGAGCACGATGGCGGGGTCTCAGCGCTGAAAGGGCGTCGGTTCGCAGAGCGCCCGCAGATTCTGCGGCGGCGTCCCAGACGGGATTTCGCACCCCGCGTTCACCATGTACGGATTCCCGGCGCTTTCGTAGGCTCGTTGCACGGCGTCGCGGATGCGGTCGGGCGTGCCGAATCGAACCATCGCCACGGGGTCGAGATTCCCCGTGATGGTCACGCCCGCCCCGAGGATCTCGCGGACCCGGGTCAGGCTGACCATGTGGTCGACGTCGACGATGTCCACGCCAAGCCTGGCCATCCCCGGAAGCAGGTGGGTCGTGTTGCCACAGATGTGGAGCTTGACGTATGCGCCCATCGCCTTGACGGCCTCGACCAGGCGCTTTTCGCGCGGCTGAATCAGCCGCTCGTAGAGACGCAGGGAGACCTGGCTGGCGATCGCATCTCCGACTCCGATAGTGTCCGCGCCGGCCTCGACCTGCGCGCGGGCGAAGTCGATTCCGATCGCGACGCACCTGTCCATGAGCTCGCAGGCAAAGGGCTCGTCGTCCAGCAGATCGATGAGGAACTCGCCGACGCCGCGCAGATCGGCCGCCTCCGCCGCCGGTCCTTCAATCCAGCCCAGAATCGAGTATTCCCCTTCGTATGACTTCTTGAAACTGCGGACGGCATTCACGCGGTCCACCATGCGCTCGGAATGCAGCGAGTCCGGCTGTGCGAGCAGCGCAAAGTCCTTGGCTGCTTTGAGCGGAGGCGGGCAGCGCGGCACGCCATCCCGCACGAATTCGACCGTTCCGCCGAATCCCTGCGTCTCGCGGTAGGGATCTGAAATGGCGCTGACCTGGTCCATGCCGAACGCGCGCGCGCACTCGGCGTTGGCCCGGACCAGGACCCGATAATCGGACGCGAACTCGCCATAGTGCGAGCCGATATATTCCGCGGCGAACTGCATGAGGATCGGGATCCGCGGGAGGAAGTCCACGGGGCTTCCTTCGAGCACGCCGACATAGCGCTCGCGTCCGTTCACACCCGGCACTGCCTCACTGCGTCTTCTCCGTGCCCGCCAGGTGGGGCAGGACATACGGGGCGCGGTACTCGCGAGTCAGCAGGCGGTTGGCCTCCGCGTCGCGCGGGAAGGTCAATGTCTCCGGGTCGACGTCGATGCTCCGGCCGAGCCGGTACGAGATGTTCGCGAGATGGATGAGGGCGCACGAGTAGAAGGCTTCATCGATCCTGGCGTTGAATGTCGCCGGGTCTGCGTCACGGATGGCATTCACGAAGGCCGCATAGTGATTCGCCTCGCCGCTGCCCGTCGGGCCCGGCTCGCGTCGTTCGCCCATGTACGTGCGCCACTCGCCGACGTCTTTCACCATGTACCCCTTTGATCCGAAGAAGAGATTGCCGATGGCGTTCCCGGGACCCGTGGCCATGTATCCGGCGGCCCCGATGCCTGGCGCCTGCGGAGAGGCGCCCCGCTTCGGCATGAAGAACGGTTCTTCGGCGTTCGTGATCCAGCCGCGCACCTCGAACTGCAGGATCTTCTTCTTATCCGCCGCGCCCTTCGGGTTCGGGAACTCGAACGTCGCCATCAGCATGTTGGGCGTCTGTTGATCGTCGTCGAACATGAGGTGGCCGCCCACGGCATGGACTCTGGTGGGCACCTTCACGCCGAGCCCCCAGCGCGCGACGTCGAGCTCGTGGATGCCCTGATTGCCGATGTCGCCGTTGCCGTAGTCCCAGTTCCAGTGCCAGTTGTAGTGGAAGCGGTTGCGATTGAACGGCCGCAGGGGAGCCGGACCGAGCCAGAGGTCGTAGTGCACGCCTTTCGGCACCGGTTCGTCTTTCATGCG
>JBMDXQ010000107.1:0-32723 GCA_048594975.1 Vicinamibacterales bacterium
GGAGCCGTGACGGTCCCGGCCGCCCCTGCTCTTCACTGGGTGGCGGACCTCCGGGACGGCCGTTACAGAAACCCGGTCCTGATCGGCCAGCCGCTCGTGCACCTTCGCGCCGCCGTGCGCGAGCGGGCGGAGTACTCCTTCAGCTACAGTCTCGACGGCCGCACGTTCACTCCTCTCGGCGGAAACCTGACCGCCAGGCCGGGACGCTGGGTGGGTGCGAAGATCGGAGTGTTCGCCGCCGCGCTGCCGCATGCCACGCGCGCGGGTCACGCCGACGTCAGCCGCTTCCTCGTCGCCCGCGCCGATGTACGTTAGCCGGACACCGTACCGGGCCGAGCGCATCTACGCGGCGGCGATCTACTGCTCCGACGGCCGGATCGGCGACCAGGTCGACGAGTTCCTGCACCACGGCCTGGGGCTTCCGCGCTACGACCGCGTCGTCTGCCCCGGCGGGCCGGTCGCCTTGTCCGGCCGGCTGCTGGCCCTCTGGGACGCCCGCGGCATCGAGGAACAGGTTCGATTCCTCGTGCAGGTCCACGACATCAAGACCGTCGTGCTCGTCGCGCACGAGGGCTGCGCCTACTACTCGCATCGCCTGGCGCTGCCGGCCGAGCGGCTCGAGACGGAGCAGCATGCCGACCTGCTGAAAGCGGCGGACACCCTCTGCCGGCTGGCACCCGGCGTGACGGTCGCCCGCTACTTCGCCCGCCTCACGGCGGACGGCCTCGGTTTCGAGCCGGTCTGATCCCGCGGACCGGCGGGATACCCTCTCCTTATGAAAGAATTGAACTCATGAATTTGACTTATAGTCGCGGTCGCCCGTACAGTTGGCAATGGACCTGCGACAACTGGAAATCCTCCGTGCGGTTGCCGAGTCCGGGTCCTTCACCGCGGCCGGCCGGCAGCTGCATCTCTCGCAATCGGCGGTCAGCCGGCAGATACTCCTGCTCGAAGACGAGCTGAACGAGCAGCTCTTCCTGCGCATCGGCCGCAAGATCCGGATCACGCCCGCCGGCGCCACGCTGCTGCGACTGAGCCAGCGTGTGATCGACGACATCGAAGAAACGCGCGCCGGCATCCTCGAGGGGCAGCAGACGCTCAACGGCTCGCTGCGCATCGTCGGGGGCATGACGGTGTGCCTCTACGTCATCCCGCCGCTGCTGAAGGAGTACCGCCGGCTGCACCCCAACGTGGAAGTGCGGGTGACGCCGGGGGCGACGCCGCGGCTGATTCGCCGCCTGCGATCCGGCGCCGCCGATCTCGGACTGCTCACGCTGCCGGTCGACGATCCGAACCTCGTCGCCGTGCCGGTGATGCGCGAGGAGCTGCTCATCGCGACCGCACCGCAACACCCCCTGGCGCGCCGCCGGCAGGTCACGCCGTCCGACCTGGTGCGGCAGCCGTTCGTGCTCTTCGAGTCCGGCTCCAACACCCGGAAATCGATCGACGAGTTCTTCGCCCGCGAGCAGGTGAATCCGAGAATCGTCACCGAGACGGAGAACGTGGAGATCATCAAGGCACTGGTGCGAATCGGGATGGGGATCACGATCATCCCCTACCAGGCGGTCGCGCGCGAAGTGCGGGCGGGAACGCTGTGCTGTGCGCGCATCGCCGGCCAGCAGCTGGTGCGCGACACCGGCTGGGTGTACCTGCGATCGGCGCGCGTGCCCCGCGCCGTGCAGGCGATGATGCAGACGCTCGAAACGCTTCGCCCGCGGCTCAAGCTGCCGCCGGCCACCCCGGGCCCCGGGGCGGGGCCCGCGAGCCCGGATGCCGCCGCCGCGGAGGGCGCGGAGATGTCGCGGGCGCCGCAGCCGCCCCTCAGCGTCGAGCCGGGCGCGGTCCCGGCTTCGTCACCGGCCCGGGAATGACCGGTTCGCGAGCCGCGACCCATCCGCCGCACGCGGGATCGTCATCAGTTCGTGCATCAGGGGGACCGGGTTGACAGCCTCCCACGTTCATCGGTAGTCTGCCGCTGTGACGCGCGTCGTCGCCTGCACCTGCGCCTGTTGTTGTCCGGTGGCCTGTGGCCGCCCGGCCGGGGTGTTGCTCTCATGACGCGCTGATTCTCTCGCTCCAGCGTTGCACCAGATCGCAGCCCGGCGGGCCCAGGCCCTCCGGGCTTTTTCTTTTCTGCGCAGGACAACGAACATGAGTGCTCTCTTTCCCGTCTTCCTCAAGCTCGCCGGCCGCCGCGTGCTGCTCGTCGGCGGCGGCCGCGTCGCGGCCGGGAAACTGCGCGCGCTTCTCGACGCGGGAGCGCGCGTCACGGTGGTCGCCCCGTCGATCACCGCCGAGATCGCCGCGGCACCGGCCAGACTTGCCCGGCGCCCCTTTTCGCCGAAAGACCTCAACGGCGTTTGGTTCGTCGTCGCAGCCGCCCCGCCGGAGGTCAACCGCGAGGTCGCGTTCTGCGCGGAGCAGCGCGGCATCTTCGTGAACGCCGTCGACGACGTCCGCAACGCCAGCGCGTACCTCGGCGGCGTGTTGCGGCGCGACGGCGTGACGGTTGCGGTCTCGACCGACGGCGTAGCGCCGGCGCTCGCCGGGTTGCTGCGCGAGGGCCTCGACGCGCTCCTGCCGCGGGACCTCGATGCGTGGATATCGTGCGCCGTCGAGACGCGCGCGCGCTGGCTCGCCGCGCGCGTCCCGATGTCGGCACGACGTCCGCTGCTGCTCGAAGCGCTCGTGTCGCTCTACGCGTCGCGGCCGCGCGCGGCTGACGGGGGGACCGGCACGTGACCCGACGCCTCGAGCACACGCACCCGCTGTCGGCCGGTGCGGCCGGGCGTGGATCCGTTGCCCTCGTCGGCGCGGGTCCGGGCGCTCCGGATCTTCTGACGCGTCGGGCCGCCGACCGGCTCGCAGCGGCCGACCTGGTCCTCTACGACGCGCTGGTGGACCGGCGGGCGCTGGACCTGGCGCCGCGCGCGCGGCGCGTGTTCGTCGGCAAGCGCGCCGGCCGGCCCTCGGTGTCGCAGGCCTTCATCAACCGGCTGATGGTGCGCGCGGCGCGCCGCGGCATGCGGGTCGTACGGCTGAAGGGCGGGGACCCGTTCGTGTTCGGGCGCGGCGGCGAGGAAGCGCTCGCGTTGAGCGCCGCCGGTATCCCTTGCGAAGTGGTGCCCGGCGTCACTTCCGCCGTGGCCGCCCCTGCGCTCGCGGGCGTCCCGGTGACGCACCGCGGAATCGCCTCTGCGTTCGTGGTCGTCTCCGGCCACGCGGAGCAGGGTTATCGCGCGGTCCTCGCGAGCCTCGCCCCGCTGTCGGCCACCGTCATCGTGATGATGGGGCTCGGCCGGATCTCCGAGATCGCGAGGCTGATGATCGCGAAGGGCTGGCCGCGATCCACGCCGGTCGCCGTCGCGGCTGGCGCCTCGACCGCGCAGGGGACGGCATGGACGACAACGCTGGCGGGCGTGCGCGAGCGCATCGACGCCGGCGACGGCGACGCGCCGGCCACGATCGTGATCGGCAGGGTCGTCGCCCTGCGCGCCGTCCTGGCGGCGTGCGAGGCGCAGCGAGGAAGCCATGATCAGAACCGCACAGCCTGACGCAATCTCCGTCAGCGGGCGCGCACGCCTGTCGTTCGCGGACGAAGCGGAGATCGACGAGTTCGTAGCCGTCCTGCGCCGCTTCGAGTGCGGCCAGATCACGCCCGATGAGTGGCGCGTCTTCCGGCTCGTTCGCGGCACCTACGGGCAGCGGCAGACCGACGACGCCCAGATGCTGCGCGTGAAGGTGCCGCAGGGGGTCCTCTCGCCGGCGCAGCTCGAGGCGCTCGCGGATGTCGCCGGGCGCTATTCGCGCGGCTTCGCACACCTGACCACGCGGCAGAACGTCCAGTTCCATTTCGTGCGGCTGCACGACGTCGAGCCGGCGATGCGCCGCCTCGCCGAGGCGGGGCTGACGACGAGAGAGGCGTGCGGCAACTCGGTCCGCAACATCACGGCCTGCCCCTACGCCGGCGTGGCGCGCGAGGAGGCCTTCGACGTCACCCCCTACGCGGAAGCGCTGACGCGTTACCTGCTGCGACACCCGCTCAGCTCGACGCTGCCGCGCAAGTTCAAAATCGCCTTCGAGGGCTGCCCGGAAGACCACGTCGCCGCGGGGATCAACGACATCGGATGGCAGGCCCGGATCGAAGCGAGTCCGGGCCGCGTGCGCCACGGGTTCCGCGTCAGCGTCGCCGGCGGGACCTCCACGCTGACGCGCGCGGGGCACCTGCTCTACGAGTTCCTCCCGGCAGGGGACGTCCTCGATCTCTCGGAGGCCATCCTGCGGGTATTCCACCGGCTGGGTGATTACCAGCACAAGCAGCGCAACCGCATGAAGTTCCTCGTCAAGTCCCTCGGGTGGGATCGCTTCCGGGCCGAGATCGAGGACGAACTGCGGCGGGTGCGTGCGGCGGGCGGAGCGCGCCTGCCGTTCGACCCCGACACCCCGCCCGTGGAGGTGGCCCCGGACCGGGATCGCCCCGCCGCCCTGCCGGTGGCGGCGATTGCGCGGCTCGCGGCCTCGACGACGCTCAAAGGTCCGGGCGTCCTGCCGGTGATCGAAGCGCAGGATGGGACCCCCGCCGCATTCATGCGCTGGGCGGCGACGAACGTGAAGGCGCAGAAGCAGGAGGGCTACGCCGTGGTCGTGGCCACGACGCTGCTCGGGGATCTCACCGCGGCGCAGATGCGCGTCATCGGGCGCTTCGCTGCCGCGTTCGGCGACGGCGTAGTGCGCACCACCGCGGATCAGAACCTGCTGTTCCGATGGGTGCGGGCACGCGACGTCGGGGCGATCTATCGCAGCCTCGCCGCCGCCGGTCTCGGGCGCCCCGGTGCGGGAACGCTCGCCGACGTCACCAGCTGCCCGGGCGCCGAGTCCTGCCGCCTGGCCGTGACCCAGTCGCGCGGCCTCGGGCGGCTGCTGGCCGACCACCTGCGCGAACGGCCGGCGCTCGCCGCCGCCGTTCCCGGCCTCGACATCAAGATCAGCGGGTGCCCGAACGGCTGCGGCCAGCACCACATCGCGGGCATCGGCTTCCAGGGCAGCCTGCGCAAGATCGGCGGCAGGCCGGCGCCACACTATTTCGTGATGGTCGGAGGCGGCACGCGCGAACAGCAGGTGACCTTCGGCCGTCACGCCGCGACCATCCCAGCGCGGCGCGCAACGGAGGCCGTCGAACGCCTCGTGGCCCTCTATCAGCGTGATGCCGAACCCGGGGAGTCAGCGCTCGCCTATTTCCGCCGGGTGGATGTCGCAGTGGTGAAGGCTGCCCTCGCCGGCCTCGAGCTCTCCCCCGCCTCGGCGGCGCCTGAGGACTTCGTCGATCTCGCCGAGGACCACACGTTCACGCCCGAAGTCATGGACGGCGAATGCGCCACCTGATCCCTGATGGCTCATCCTGGATCGCCGATCCCGGGTCCCTGATCGAGAATCCCTCGTCGATTCGGATCCAGGATTCACGATGAACGATTCCGGATCCGGGATTCAGGATTATTCAGGATCAGCGATCAGGGATGAGGGATTGCTTGATTTCGATCCTGACGCGTCCTTCCCCCCGGCAGGGCTCCTGCGTCCCGGCGTGGATCTCGTAGGTGCCGACCTTCGGGTACGTGTGGGTCACCTTCGCGGGCAGCTTCAGGTCGTGTTTCTCCGACCGCCCGTCGCCGAAATCGACGACCACGCTGCACGCGCCCTGACCGTCGATCGTCACGACGACGGCCGGCTCGGTTGCCGACGCGAGCTCCGCGCTGACACGCCAGATCCCGCGCTCGATCGCGCGCACGTCGATGCGTGCGCGCGCCACGCCCTCGCACGGCGCTTCGGGCGTAGCGACGACGTCGTAGGCCTTGCCGCTGGCGAACTCGTGCCGCAGCTGGTCGGGAAGATCCGCCGTCCGCTGCTCTCGCTGTCCGTCCCCGAAGTCGATCGTGTAGCTGCAGCGCCCGCTGCCGTCAATCGCAATCAGGATTCCGCCGCCCTCCTCGACCGTGGCCGGACGGAAGTCGATGCGAGTGATCCGGGGTCTCTCCTGGACGGCGCCCGCGGCGAGCGCAGGCACCAGCAGAAACGCGAGCGTGGCGAGTCTCATGACAGCCTCCCTGCCGGCGCGGTCGGGCGCCTCCTAGCCCGGCAGCCAAACGGCCGGGCCGCTGCTCCGGGCCGCTTCTCAAGGTGCCAGTTCGATGCCAGTGGTGCGGCGGTTCTTGCATCGTCGAGGCAGTCTCTCCGGGATCCGCCAGCATCAGGCCTGCTTTTCATTCCATTCACCGGCGGAATCCCGGCACAGACGAGAATCCGGCTGCAGCCGCCGTCCCCGCCGCCACTCAGGCCGGGGGGTGGCCCCGCCGGGGAGGTCTGACATGGCGAAGGACACGCTCAGCATTACCGACAACCGCACGGGACGGTCGTACGACATTCCCATCAAGAACGGTACGATCTCGGCGCCGGACCTGCGGCAGATCAAGACCGGTCCGGAGGACTTCGGGCTGATGTCCTACGACCCGGCGTACATGAACACCGCCAGCTGCCGCAGCGCGATCACCTTCATCGACGGCGACAAGGGGATCCTCGAGTACCGCGGCTACCCCATCGAGCAGTTGGCCGAGCACTGCACGTTCGCGGAAGTGGCCTACCTGCTGCTCTTCGGCGAGCTGCCGAAGGCCGACGAGATGAGCGCGTGGCGGCACGACATCACCACACACACGCTGGTGCACGAGAACATCAAGAAGTTCATCGACGGCTTCCAGCACGACGCGCACCCGATGGGCATCTTCCTCAGCACCGTGGGCGCGCTCTCGACCTTCTATCCCGACGCCAAGAACATCTTCTCGGCAGAGGTGCGTCGCCGGCAGATCCAGCGGATCATCGCCAAGGTCCCGACGATCGCCGCCTACGCCTACCGCCACAGCGTCGGACTGCATTACGTGCTGCCGGACAACGACCTGTCGTACCCCGCCAACTTCCTGAGCATGCTGTTCCGGATGACCGAGGCGAAGTACACGCCGCACCCGACGGTCGCGCGCGCGCTCGACATCCTGTTCATCCTCCACGCCGACCACGAGCAGAACTGCTCGACGAGCGCGATGCGGAGCATCGGCAGCTCGCACGTGGATCCGTACTCGGCGCTGGCCGGCGCGGCCGCCGCACTCTACGGGCCGCTGCACGGCGGCGCCAACGAGCAGGTGCTCCGCATGCTGAAGCAGATCGGCAGCATCGACCAGGTGCCGGGCTTTGTCGCCGACGTGAAGGCGGGCAAGGGCCGGCTGATGGGATTCGGCCACCGCGTCTACAAGTCCTACGACCCGCGCGCAAAGATCCTCAAGAAGATGGCGCACGAGGTGTTCGAGGTCTGCGGCCGCAACTCCCTCATCGACATCGCAATCGAGCTGGAGAAGATCGCGCTCAACGAGGAGTACTTCGTCTCGCGGAAGCTCTACCCGAACGTCGACTTCTACTCCGGGCTCATCTATCAGGCGATCGGTTTCCCGGTGGACATGTTCCCGGTGCTGTTCGCGATTCCGCGCACGGTCGGCTGGCTGGCGCAGTGGGAGGAGATGCTGCTCGATCCGGAGCAGAAGATCACGCGGCCGCGGCAGGTGTTCGTCGGCGCCCGGAACCGTACTGTGCCGACCGTGAAGCCGGCCGAGGCGATCACGAACCGGTAACCGGCTGACCACGCCTGTCCGGGGCTCCGAGGCCACGGGGAGCAATGCTCTCCGTGGCCGTTGTCTGTACGGCGCCGCAGGCCAATGCGTCGCCTCACCGGCGCGGCGAAGGTCAGAGCCTCCGCAGGTACGCCAGCAGCGCGGTTTACCCGCGAGACGGCAGCCGCTCGGCCGTTGCGGGGGCCGGCAGCAGGACGGAAGCCACGGCGAGCGCCCGAACGAGTCGAGCGACTACAGGTTCGCTGAGCTCTCGATGGCGACCGCCTCGCGCCGGCGGACGGCAGCAGGCGCAGGGCTCACCGCCCGGGCCAGCACCCAGCCATTCAGTCCGAGGCTCGCCAGCTGGTTCACGAGCGTGAGCAGCAGGAGCCATCGCGGCGGGGTGGCGAAGATGCCGTCGAGGACGAGCGCGAACAGCGCCGCCGGCACCGCGAAGGCGAACACGCGCGTGACGGTCAACGGCGGACGCTCGGCGGCGACGAGCGTCAGCAGCCACAGCGTGCCCATCAGCGCGTACGCGTCCGGCACGAACGGGCTGCGGAACGACCCCAGGTTGAGCAGCGCAAGCCAGACCTGCGCCTCGCGCAGCCGGTCGCGCTCGTCGCCCGCGGTCCGGTCGGACCGCGAGATCGACCAGCCGGCGAGGAGCGCTGCCGCGAAGAGGCCGCCACCGTACCACGCCGAAACGAGCGCTCCCGTCTCGCGTGTGAAATCGAGGATGCCGAGCCCCCGCAGACGGCCGAGCAGCCCGTAAATGCCGTAGTTCACCAGCACCGCCGGCGGCAGGTCCACCCAAAAGAAGGCCTCGCCGCTGTTGAGCCGCGGCATCTGGTAGTGCAGGAAGTCGACAAACGGCCGGGTGCCCACCATGGCGAGCGCGCCGAGCGTGGCGAGCACGCCCCCGGCCGCGATCCACGCGACCGCGCGCCATTGCCGCCGCGCCAGGAGGTACACCGGCAGGATGGCGGGATAGAGCTTGCTCGCGGCCGCGAAGCCGATCGCGGCACCGCCCGCCGGCGATCGTCCGCTCGCCAGCGCGATCATGCCGAGCACGCTCAGCGCGAACGCGGTCGCCTGGAAGTTGCCCAGCTGAATCCCGACGAGCGTCGACGGCGATGCCCAGATCACCACCGACAGGACCGCGACCGCCACCCCCGACGTTCCGCCGATCCAGCGCGCCAGCAGGATCGTCGCCGCAGCGAGCAGCGCCACCTGCACGAAGAACCAGCCGGTACGGATCGTCCAGAAATCGCTGCTCAAGGCGAGCGCAGTGGCCGGGAGCAGCAGGAACGCCGGCGGATACTGGTAGATGTCCACCTTCAGCGGGCCCATGGACCGCTCCCGACAGGTGAGGAGGTCCGCGCACCCGGGCTCCGAATAGAGGTACGGGTCGTAGACGTTCGCCTGGCCGCCCTCGGCGAACCGCGCGGCCTCCGTGAACGACGTCAGGCACGAATGCTCGCGGAAGAACCGGTTCCCTGGCAGGACCGACGCCGACGGCCGGTGCGGATCGACCATGAAGGTAGTGAGCCGAACGAGCTGGATCGCCGCCGCGAGCGCGACGAGGGTCCAAAGCGCGGCAAGGAAGGGGCGGCGGCGGACGAATTGCGCGACGGGCGCCAGGGAAGGCACGGGCGTGAACTCTACACGGTTGCGGCGGCCACGTAAAGGCTGAGTCGGACCGCTCGGATGTGCCGCAAACGATGGTGCGAAGCGCCTCCGGAGGGGTAACATCCCGCCCAACTCGAGCGGCCACCACCGCGTCTAACCAGCCATGCTCCAGGACGTTCAGCACGCGCTGCGCGCTCTTCGTCACTCCCCCACGTTCACGATCGTCGCCGTGGCCGTGCTGACGCTGGCGATTGGCGCCGGGACGGCCGTCTTCTCCGTCGTCGACGCCGTCGTTCTGCGCGGGCTGCCCTTCGACGAGCACGATCGGCTCGCCGCCGTCCTGGAGCACGACACGAAGCGGGCAACGACCTTCGGCAGCGGATCGACGACGACGCAGATGTTCCTGGACTGGCGGGCGCAGCAGCAGTCGTTCGAGGCCGTGACTGCCGTCGGGTCCAGCCGGCTTGAATTCAAGAACGAGGCGGGCGAGCCGGCCGAGGCGCGGTCGCTGCGCGTGACCCACGAGTTCTTCCGCGTGATGCGCGTCGCGCCGCTGCTCGGACGCGCGTTCACGCAACAGGACGAGATCGACGGCCGTCACCGGCTGGTCATCCTGAGCCACGGCTATTGGCTGCGCCGCTTCGGCGGACTGCCGGATGCGGTCGGCCGCGTGCTCGAGATGAACGATCAGAAGTGGGAGGTCGTCGGCGTGATGCCCGCCTGGTTCGCCTACCCCGTGGCAAGCGACCGGCCGACGGACATGTACACGCCGATTGCGTTCCGTGAGGAGGACAGGGTCCGCAGCGGCAGCCGCAACTACAACTTCAACACGCTCGGCCGGCTCAAGCCGGGGCTGACCTTCGCCCAGGCGAACGACGACATGAACCGGCTGATGGCGGCGCTCGACGCCCAGCACCCGAAATGGAGCCCGGGACGCCGCGCGCGCGTCGTCCCGCTGCATGAGCACCTCGTGGGACGCGTGCGCTCGTGGATGCTCATGCTGCTCGGTGCGGTGGCGCTGGTGCTGCTCATCGCCTGCGCCAACGTGGCCAACCTGATGCTCGCGCGGGCGACCGTCCGCGGCCGGGAGATCGCGATCCGCGCCGCCCTCGGCGCGGGCCGCTGGCGGCTCGTCCGAGGGCTGCTCGTCGAGTCGCTGCTGCTCTCGCTCGCTGCCGCGGCGCTCGGGATCGTGTGCGCGTGGTTCGGCGTGCAGGCGCTGCGCGCGTGGATGCCGGCGAACGTCCCGCGGGTGACGGCGATCACGATCGACCTGCGCGTCCTCCTCGCCGCCGCGGCGGCGGCAGTGCTGACCGGGCTGACCTTCGGCGTGGTGCCGGCGTTCCAGGCGTCGCGGCCGGATCTCGCTACGTCGCTCAAGGACGCGGGACGCGCCGCCACGGCCGGCGCCGGCGGCCAGCGGCTGCGCAGCCTGCTGGTCGTCGCCGAGGTGGCGCTGGCCGTCGTCCTGCTGGTCGCCGCCGGGCTGTTCATCGGCAGCTTCACGAAGCTGATGGCGGTCGACACCGGGTTCGACTACCGCAACGTGCTGACGCTCGACGTCGGCGTCCGGCCCGACCCGAAGCTCACCGGGCGCGCCGTGTTCGACGACATGAACCGGCGCGGCGGCCCGTACGTCGAGCAGATCCTCGCGGTGGTGCGCGCGGTTCCGGGCGTCGAGTCGGCCGCGGCGGTACAGGGCGGGCTGCCCCTGACCGGCAGCTGGAGCCGCAACAGCGTCGAGTTGCCGGGACGCGGCGCGCTGAAGGGAGACGACGACTCGATCGATCGCCGCTCGGTGTCGCCGCGCTACCTGGAAACGATGCGGATTCCGCTCAGGCGCGGCCGCTACCTGAACGAGGGCGATGGCGAAGGGTCCGACCCCGCGATCGTGATCAACGAGGCGGCAGCTCGCAAGTACTGGCCGGGCGACGATCCCCTGGGAAAGCGAATCCGGATCAACAGCAAGGACTGGACGGTCGTGGGCATCGTCGGCGACATCCGGCATCTCGGGCCTGAGATCCCGCCACGGCAGGAGTGCTACGTGCCGGCCGCGCAGGCGGGCTATTTCGGCAGCGCGACGCTGGTGCTGCGGACGTCCGCGCAGCCGCTCGACTCCCTGCCGGCCGTGAAAACGGCCATCTGGTCGGTGAACCCGGAACAACGCTTGAGGACGGAGACGGTGACGCTCGAGGCGTACATGGATCGCCTGATCGCGCAACGCCGGTTCAACATGGCCCTGCTGGCGCTCTTCGGCCTGCTCGGCCTCGCGATCGCCGCAGCGGGACTCTACGGCGTGATGGCCTACCTGGTCGCGCAGCGTACCGCCGAGATCGGCGTGCGGATGGCGCTCGGCGCAACGAAGTGGCAGGTGATGTCCATGGTCCTCCGGCGCGCCGCGGTTCTCACGGGGGCCGGCATCCTCGTGGGCGCCTCCGTCGCGTGGTGGTTCGGCGGCGCGATCGCAACCTTCCTTTTCCAGATCGATCCGGCCGATCCGCGCATCTTCGCCGCCGCGCTGCTGACGCTGGCGCTGTCGGGCCTCGTGGCGAGCGCGGTCCCGGCGCGGCGCGCCGCATCGGTCGACCCGATGGTTGCGCTGCGGCAGGAATAACGGACTTCCGCGGGCGCGCGGCTGTCACGGTTCGCTGGGCATCCGCTGTCTGCGGTCTCGGCGTGAGCGTCCGGGCCTGACGCGTTCAGCGTGTACGACGACCGCCGCGCGCAGCGGATCGTGTTTTCTAGACGACGACTCGCCGGCCGCCGTGGGGCTCGTGCTCGAATCGAGCACCGGCACGCACCGCAAGCGCGACGCGCTCCTCGCCGCCGGCGCCCCTTCGCGCGATCGGCGCGGCCGGGCGACGAGATGTTCACGGTGCCCTTCAACGAACGCGTGCGGTGCTGGCGCCGACCGCCGAGCCGCTCCTGACCCTGGTGGCCGAGGGCTTGACCCGATCGGTGCGGCACCGCTGTCGCTCGTCAGCGCGAGCGCCCTCCGACTCCGGGCCGGCGAAGCAATCGCGGAGGCACCGCTCCGGACCGGACACGCGATCAGCGAGCTGGGGCCGGCTCGCGAGGCGCTGCGGAACGCCAGGCCGAAGCGGAGCGCCGCTCAGCCGAAGAGGCTCGGCCCGTGGCGCAAGTTCCTGCAACTCTTCACCGGATCGCCCGGACCTTCAGGGCGTCCATCACGTACATCCCGCGCCCGTACGTCGAAATGACGATCAGGTTGTCGCGCGGCTGGACCGCCAGATCGGACACCTGCACGGTTGGCAGCGTGGTCCCCAGCACGTGCCAGTTGCGCCCGCCGTCACGGCTCACGAGCGCACCGAAATCGATACCGAGATAAAGCGTCTGCGCGTCCGCCGGATCCTCGCGGATGACGTTGACCGATCCGGCCGGGACGTTCGCCTTCAGGCTCGTGAAGGTCCGCCCGTAATCGGTCGACTTGTAGACGTAGACGCCGAAGTCATCGTCTTCGCGGCCACGCTGCGTGACGTAGACCGTGGCCTCGGCATGCCCGGACGGAACGACCCGCGAGATCCACCTGCGCATCGGGAGCGCCGCGGTCACCTCCGTCCACTCGCCGCCGCCGTCGCGAGTGACGTGCAGCTTCCCGTCGTCGGTGCCCGCGTAGATGAGGCCCTTCACCTTCGGCGACTCGGCGAGCGCGCTGATCGTCTGGAACGGGATCGCGCTCGAGCTCTTGAGCAGCATGCGCGAGGGATCGTTGCCGGTCAGGTCTGGGCTGATCTTCTGCCACTCGTCGCCGCGGTTCATCGACTTGAACACGAACTGGAAGCCCGCGTAGATCGTGTGGCTGTCGTGCGGCGAGACCATGATCGGCGCCATCCACTGCGCGCGGAGATCGGCGCCCGGCGGCCGGATGCGGGTGACGCGCTGCCGCCCCTGCGGCGGCGGCGCGCCGCGACGGCCACCCTCCGGCGGCGGGATGCTCTGGTCCGTGCGCGTGAAGTTGCCGTAGAAGCCGTGCGAGTACACGATGTTCGCGTTGCCCGGATCGATCGCCTGGAACGAACCCTCGCCGCCCGGCGCGCGCTGCCACGCCACGGCCGGAATCCGGTCGCGCCCGCTGCCGAGCTCGAGGCGCGCGCGGAAGCTCTCGTGGTCCTGGATCGAGCCGTACACCCACGGCGGGCTGCTGGTGTCCATCGTCACGTTGTAGAACTGCGCTCCGCCGGCGGCGACCGCGAACTTCCAGGTCTTGCCGGCGTCGTCCGACTGGTAGAACCCGCCGTCGTTCGCGTTGTAGAGCAGCGACGGGTTCTTCGGGTCGATCCACAACCCGTGGTGATCGACGTGCATACCGCGCAGCGTGGTGTAGGTCTTGCCGCCGTCGCTCGAGACGTTCAGCCGCAGGCCCATCGTGTAGACCTTGTTCGCGTCGGCTGGGTCGACGCGTATCTGCCCGAACACCCAGCCGTACGTCCCGGAATGGTTCCGCATGAAGTCGTCGGACTCGCTGACCTTCCTCCAGGTGGCGCCCCTGTCGCTCGTGCGGTAGATCTCCGCCGACTTGATGCGGGCCTCCAGGATGGGACGGTGGTAGGCGTCCAGCTCCCCTTCTTTCGGCGGCCGCCCGGGCTCGTAGTTGTCGACCAACGCGTACAGCACGTTCGGATTCGTCCGGGAGATGTCGATGCCGATGCGGCCGCGGGCCATCGCCGGCGGAAGGCCGGTGTTTGCCTCGGACCAGGTCTTGCCGCCGTCGCCTGTCTTCCAGATACCGCCCTCGTCATAGCCCGGCTCGACGCGCGGATCGCTCCACTTCCGCCGGATGCGCTGCCACATCGCCGCGTAGAGCGTGTTCGGGTCCGACGGATCCATGACGAGATCGATCGCGCCGGTGCGCGGGCTGCGAAAGAACACCCTCGTCCACGATTTCCCGCCGTCGGTCGTCTTGAAGACGCCGCGCGTCTCGTGGTCGGTCCACTCGCGCCCGCTCGCCGCCACGTACACCACGTCCGGGTCGGTGGGATGGACGACGATGCGCGCGATGGTGTGCGTGTCGGTCAGCCCGGCATGGCGGAACGAGCCGCCGCCGTCGGTCGACTTATAGATGCCGGCGCCGGGCATCGAGGCGCGGAAGATGTTCGCCTCGCCCGTGCCCACCCAGACGATCGACGGGTCGGACGGGGCGACGGCGATGTCGCCGATGCTGGTCGTCGCCTGGTCGTCGAAGATCGGCTGCCACGTCGCGCCGTCGTCGTCGGTCTTCCATACGCCGCTCGTCGCGTAGCCGACGTAGATGCGGCGCGACCCGAGACGGTCCGCCACCGCGATGTCTGTGGCGCGGCCCGAGACGTTGATCGGACCGAGGTACTGCCACGGCACGTTCCGGTAAGCGGAGGACTGTGCCATCGCCCGGTATCCGTCGTACGCCTTCAACAGGAACGAGGCGTCCGCCGGTGCAGGCGGTTGCGCGCGCAGGGCGGGGACAGCGATGGCAACCGCCAGCGCCGCCGCAACCGCTGCCGACCGCCAGGATACGAATCGCTGCAATGACGCCTCCAGAAGCGCTGCGGCACGCAGGAGTCGGCGTGCAATCAGCCGATCACCTTGACTGGGATCTTCTGACTCGTCTCCCGGCCGGCCTCGCGAGTACGCAGCTCGATCTCGTATTCGCCCGGCACGAGCCAGGCGAGGGACAGACCGAACTGCACGATCCCGGTGCCGGTCGCGTCGAGCACGTCGAGGTCGCGCATCCGCTGTCCCCAGCGGTTCAGCAGCCGCGCCGACACGTGCACCGGCCGGGCGTCGCTCGTCATCGCCGGGGCGCGGACGATGAGCCGGTCGGATCGGCGGAACTCCCGCGCCGGTGTCGGCGGTGCCTCCGGGTTGACGCTGGCCGCCTGGAACTCGCGCAGCGTGCGGGCGCGGATGATCTCCGGCGGCAGCGACGCCAGGCGGGGCCCGTCCGGCCCCGGCACGTCGACGTCGCGCGCCTCGCGATCGAGGACCGACCCGTCGGCCGACAGGATCGTCAAATCGAGCTCGACGCGGCCGGCCGGCACGATCCCCTCGGCCAGCTCCAGCGCACCGATGGTCGCGTCGAACAGCACCGCGCCGCCGCCGCCCCTCGTGGCGCGGAGCTGGACGGCGTGCGGCCGTCGCGTGGCGGCAGGCGCGCGGCTTGGCGGCTCCCACGTCACCCGCAGGCGCATCCCGCCGTCGGCGAGCCGCGTCACTCCGTACCATGACCGGATCATCGCGCTTCGCCGCAGCACCCGGAGCGGCCGCGGCGGCTCGTCCGTCCTGGCGGCCGTTCGCGGGATCGGCGTCCAGAAGCCGGCCGGGGCGCGAACGATCGCGCCGCGCCGCTTCGCCGTGAGCTCGAGGCGGTGGAACCGGCCCTCGCCGGGCTGCGACGGACGGAAGGCGAGAACGTAGTAGGTGTCGAGATCGCGCGACATCCTGGCGAGCGCTGCCGGCAGCTGGTCGCCGGCGGCCATTTCGCCACCGGTGTCGGCAGCCAGCCGCCGCAGCCGCTCGTCAACGGCGGCACGCCCGGCCGCTGCATCGGAGGACGGGGCGGCCGGGTTGAGGGTATAGATGGACACGCCCGCGCGGGCGGCGAGACGCGCGATGCCCTGGAAGTCCGGGATCCGCCGCTCGCGATCGGCGGCAGGCGGACCGGCAAATCCCTCGCTGACGAAGGCGATGGCGCTGCGTCCCGGCGCCGCGTCGCCGAGGCGCGTGACCAGCGCGCGCAGCGCGGACGTGACGATCTGCGCGCGCGACGCTTCGACGAGCGCCGGCGCGCGGCCGAGGTACTGCTCCTCGAACGCCGACCGTGGCGCGAAGTCGCCGGCACGTCCGTCGAACGTCTCGACGGCGGCCTTCCAGGTGGCAGGATCCGGCGACAGCTCGATGGTCAGCTGCGAATCGAGCGGCTTCATCACCGTGACGCGATCGGACGGGTGCGCGTGCTCGTCGAGGAAGCGTCGGAGCGCGTCCCGGACGCGTTCGGTGCTGGCACCGGCGCTGACGTGGAACTCGTCCAGTAAGATCGCGAACGAGCGGGAGCCGCCGGGCTGCGCCGCGTGGCGGCGGAGCTCGACCGCTTCGATCGCCTGCGTGACGCCGCCGGAGCGCACATCGAAGTCGGAGGCCTTCAGGTCGAGGAGGGGCCGGCCCGCGGCGTCGGTCACGACCGCACCCACGCGCACCGTCGGAGGACTGGCCGGCTCCTGGCCAGCGGCTGCCGCCGGGAGGGCGGACGCGAGGAGGAGTGGCAGCCAGCGCACGGATCGAGTCTACCTCCCGCCGCGCCGGCGCAGCGGCGGGACGGCGGCGACCTCGCCTACTTGTAGCGCGTGCCCCTCTTCACCACCACGTCCACGCGTTGCAGCAGCGCGACGTGCCGCAGCACGTCGCCGCGCACCGCGATGATGTCCGCGTACTTCCCGGGCGTGACCGTGCCGACGTCGCGATCGACCTTCATCGCGACCGCCGGCCAGTAGGTCGCGCCGCGTATCGCCGTCATCGGGTCGACCCCGAGGATGTTGACCCAGGCGTCCAGCTCACGCCACGTTGACTGGCTGTGGAACTTCATCGGGATGCCGCTGTCGGTACCGACGAGCAGCACGACACCGGATTCCTGTAGCTGCCGGAACTTGCGCGCCAGCGTCGGCCGCCGCGCCGGCGTCAGCTGAAAGTACGGCAGCCGGTCGGGATGCTCGATGGAACGGCGGATGTCGTCGACGATGGCGGGGGGCAGGCCCTCGTGCCACGCCGTGTCGTCGAGCGCTTCCGGGTTGTCGCGCAGGTACTCGTAGTTGAGCAGGCCCTCGATCGTCGGCGTCCAGAACAGCGGCCCGCGGCTCATGTTCGCGGTGCGCTCGCGGATCGCCCGGATCACGTCGTCGGGATACTCTGGCGCGCTCGACAGGCCCGTGTGCTCGAAGCAATCGACCCCGGCGGCAATGCCCCGCCGGATCTCCTCGGGCCGATGTGCGTGCGCGACGACCGGCAGTCTGCGGCGGTGTGCCTCGTCGACGACCGCGTCCACCTCCGCCATCGTCATCTGGTCCTGGTCGATCAGCTTGATCACGTTCACGCCCGCGTCGGCCAGCTTGCGCACCTTCGCCCGCGCATCGTCGGCACCGTTGACGCCCCACCGGAACGGCTCGGTGCCCGGATAGGGTTCGTGCTGGATGAACGGGCCGGAGACGTACACGGTCGCGCCCGCGATCTTCCCGAGATTGATGCGATCGCGCACGCTGATGCTGGGCTCGAGCGGCGCGCCGAGGTCGCGCGCGCTGGTGACGCCGGCGAGCAGCAGCTGCTTCGCCGAGGCCGGCATGATGACCTGCTCGAATTGCGACGGGTAGGTCTTGTCCCAGTGCGCGTAGTCGGCATGGCCGTTGATCATCAGGTGGACGTGCATGTCCCAGAGCCCGGGCAGCACGCTCATCCCCTCGGTAGAAATGACCTCTGCGCCGGTCGGGATGTCGAGGGTGTCAACCTGCCCGACTGCCTTGATCCGTTCGCCGTCGACCACGATGACGCTGTTGCGAATCGGCCGGCTGCCGAAGCCGTCGATCAGGGTGCCGCCGACCAGGGCCTTCACCGCGGCCCGCCCGGCCGGCTGCGCGGGCGCGGCGGTCACGTGGCTCACCACCCGGTGGGCGAGTACCAGCACGACGAGCGGGACAATGAGTCTCACGCGCACACGCCCTCCCTGTATGGTCAGAAAGCAAGAAGGTAGCATCATCTATGCATGGATCGGAGCGTCCCGGCGGTTCCTCGCCGGATTTTCGGCTCCGTCCGGTGGAATTCATATGAATGACTGGTCAAAACAGGCGGTAAGTGCCGGCGACGTGCTGAAGCGCGTTCAGAGCGGGATGCGGGTTTTCGTCCACGGGGCTGCCGCGACTCCGACGCCCCTGCTCGAAGCGCTGGCCGCGCGGCACGATCTCGAGAACATCACGCTGTACCACATGCATACCAACGGCCCGGCTCCATTTGCCGAGCCGAAGCACGCGGGCCGGTTCCTGTCGATTTCCCTCTTCACGGGCCAGCCGGTGCGGACGGCGATCGCCGAGGGCCGCGCCGACTTCATGCCGATCTTCCTGTCGGATATCCCGTGCCTGTTCTCGTCGCGCAAGGTGCAGCTCGACGTGGCGCTGGTGCAGCTGTCGCCGCCCGATCGTCACGGTTACTGCACGCTGGGCACGTCGGTCGACACGGCGCTCGCCGCGGCGCATTCGGCACGCTACGTGATCGCGGAGATCAACGAGCAGATGCCGCGGACCCATGGCAACACCATCGTGCCGTTCTCGCGGATCAGCGCCTTCATCCACACGAACCGTCCGCTCCACATGCAGGAGCCGACCAAGCCGACGCCCGTCGAGGAGGCGATCGGCGCCCACGTCGCGTCGCTCGTGCCTGACGGGGCGACGCTGCAGATGGGGATCGGCGCCATCCCGGACGCCGCGCTCCGCCGGCTGTTCGACAAGCACGATCTCGGCGTGCACACCGAGATGCTGTCCGACGGCGTCATCGATCTGGTCAAGGCGGGCGTCATCACCAACCGGCTGAAGGCGGTGCACCCGGGGCGCACGGTCACGAGCTTCATCATGGGCTCGAGGCGGCTCTACGACTGGGTGAACGACAACCCGCTCGTCGAGTTCCACCCCTGCGATCGCACCAACGACACCGCGCTCATCCGGCGCAACGACCGGGTCATCGCGATCAACTCGGCCGTCGAAGTCGACCTCTCGGGCCAGGTCTGCGCGGACTCCATGGGGTTCAGGATCTATTCCGGGATCGGCGGGCAGATGGACTTCATGCGCGGCGCGGCCCTCTCGAAGGAAGGCAAGCCCGTGCTCGCGATGCCGTCGACCGCAGCCGGCGGCAAGATCTCGCGCATCGTCATGTCGCTGAAGCCCGGCGCAGGCGTGGTCACGACGCGCGGACACGTGCACTGGCTCGTTACCGAGTACGGGGCGGTCAACCTGTTCGGTAAGTCGTTGCGCGAGCGCGCGGACCTGCTCATCTCGATTGCGCATCCCGACTTCCGCGCGGAGCTGCGCCGTGAGTACGCGCAGGTCCGGCACGTGGCGCTGCCCGAACCAGTGCCGATGGTGCAGTCCTGACGCGTGTCGTTGCTGAATGACGAATGCCGAACGCCGACCATTCGGCATTCGGCATTCGGCATTCGACCGGCGCTAGCGCGCCGCAGGCGCTTCCCCTCCGACCATCTTCATCGCCAGCGCAATCATCGAACCGACGTCGGCGACGTTGGCCGGCAGGACGATGGTGTTGCCGGCCTTGGCGAGCTCGCCGAACTGCGCGATGTACTGTTCGGCGACGCGCAGCTGCACGGCCTCGAAGCCGCCCGGCACCTTGATCGCCTCGGCCACGCGCCGGATGCCTTCGGCAGTCGCGGCCGCGACCGCCAGGATCGCCGACGCCTGCCCTTCCGCCTCGTTGATCTGCTGCTGCTTGCGCGCTTCCGAGTGTTTGATGACCTCCTGCTTGGCGCCCTCGGCGGTGTTGATCGCGGCGTCGCGGGTGCCTTCCGAGGTGAGGATGACCGCGCGCTTCTCGCGCTCGGCGCGCATCTGCTTCTCCATCGCGGCGAGCACGTCCTGCGGCGGCGTGATGTTCTTGATCTCGTAGCGCAGCACCTTCACGCCCCAGGCATCGGACGCCTTGTCCAACTCGCTCACCACCGCGGTGTTGATGTTCGTGCGCTCCTCGAAGGTGCGGTCGAGATCGATCTTGCCCACCTCGCTGCGCAGCGTCGTCTGCGCCAGCTGACTGATGGCGAACAAGTAATCGGCAATGCCGTAGGAGGCCCGCTCCGGGTTGAGCACCTTGAGATAGAGGACGCCGTCGACCCCCACCTGCACGTTGTCGCGGGTGATGCACACCTGCGCCGGGATGTCGACTGCCGCCTCCTTCAGCGAGTGCCGGTAGCGGATCGTGTCCACGAACGGCAGCAGAATGTGGAAGCCGGCGCTGATCGTCTTGTGGTAGCGGCCGAGGCGCTCGACGACGTAGGCGCTCTGCTGGGGGACGACGATTGCCGTCCGCGCGATGACGAACAGGATCACGACCGCGAGAATGAAGAAGACGATCAGGCCGCCGGTCATGGGCGCGCTCCTTCGGCTTTGATGAGGATCATCAGGCGATCGACGGAGACCACGGTGCAGCGCTGCCCGGGCGCCAGCGGGAAGGCGTCGGTGTTGCGCGCCGACCACACCGATCCGCGCAGCTCCGCGCGGCCCACCGCGCCGGCCGCGATCGCCTCGAGCGGGACGGCGGTCTCTCCCACGAGCGAGTCGACGTCGCTGCCGGGACGATCGACCTCGAGCCAGCGCAGGATCGGCCTGCGGAAGAGCAGCAGCGAGACCACCGCCACCACCGAGAAGAGGAGAAACTGCAGCCACGCGGGGCCGGCAACACCGAACAGGTGAAGGGTACCGATGGCCAGCGCGGCGATGCCGAAGAAGATGACGTAGAAGCCGCCCGAGGCCGCCATCTCCAGGGCGATCAGGACCAGGCCGATCACGAGCCAGTGCCACCAGGACATTCGCTGCGGCGGGAAGCGCGCCTATTCTATGGCAACTCGCGCGGCGGCGTAGCGCACGCGCGCGCGCACGTGCCGCGCCGCCCTGAGCGCGGGGGCGTACCACGGAGGCTGCGAGGTGAAGACCTCCCGCGCCATCCGTGCCTCCTCGTCCGAGGTCGCGCCCTGGCGGCGCATCGTCTGCACGCGGCTGCAGTAGCGGCACCATAGATCGAAGTAGTCGGCGTCGAGGGCCGCGAGCAGGCTCGTGTAGGCGCCGAACGTGGGCGAGGGAACGGGCGCGCCCGGGTGGCGCACGTGGCGCAGCAACCCGAGGCGGTTCTCGATCGCGGACTCCGCGTGCCGCATCAGGATCGCGGTGTAAACGTTGTCCCAGCAGACCTCGCCGACGATGTAGTCGCGGAAGCGGTCGCGGTGCCCGGCGAACCACGCCGGCTGCATCGCGATCGCATCGACGCCGGCAAGCTGGATGCCGACGTCGCGCCCGGTGGCGCCGTCGACGTCGAGCCGCGAGAACGCGACCGCCTGCCTGCCCCCTCCCGCGACCCAGTCAACAGCGGCCTGCGACCAGACGATGTCGCCGTTGCTGTAGCAGAAGTACCGGGCGGCGCGGCGGCCCGCCTCGACGGCGAGCGCGTCCAGCATCTCGCGCAGGATCGCCTTGCGGGGGCCGGTGCGGCGGCCGGAAACGGTTCGCGAGTCACGCCGAAGCACCGCGAGCGTCTCGAGGCCCTCGACGTCGTGCGGCGCGTCGGCGAACTGCAGGTTCACCACATCCGCGTCGCGGAGCGCGCACATCGAGGCCACCGCCGCCGCCTGGCGGCGCGCCCCATCGCCGGAGGCGGCGAATGTATGGGTACCGAGGAGGAGGCGGCTCATGTGCTCCCGGAGAAGGTCGCTCGTCCGCTCAAGTGCGGCGGTGCCAGCTGCGCAGGCGGGAGCAACTGCGCGTGCAAGGTGGAGGGTGCAGGGTGCCAGTGCACGGTGCTAGTGCCGGTGCACGGTGCTTCCATTCGTCCGGTGCATAGTACCCCGCACGTCGCTCAGCTCAGCACTCCACGATTCCCCCTTCAGGCGGTTAGGCCGACAGGACACGACACGCCCGTCCCGCCGAGCCCGCAGTAGCCGCCGGGGTTCTTCGCCAGGTACTGCTGATGGTACTCCTCGGCGTAGTAGAACTCCGGCGCCTCGAGGATCTCGGTGGTGATGCGGCCGAAGCCCGCGGCGGTCAGGCGCTGCTGGTACTCGTCGCGCGACCGTTCCGCCGCGGCGCGCTGCGCCTCTGTGAACCAGTAGACCCCGGATCGATACTGCGTCCCGATGTCGTTGCCCTGGCGCATGCCCTGCGTCGGGTCGTGGTTCTCCCAGAAGATGCGCAGCAGCTGCTCGTACGCGATCTCCTGCGGATCGAAGAGGACGAGGATGACCTCTGCATGGCCGGTCATGCCGGTGCAGACCTCGCGGTACGTGGGGTTCGGCGTGAACCCGGCGGCGTAGCCGACCGCGGTCGTGTAAACGCCAGGCTGCTTCCAGAACGCCTTCTCCGCACCCCAGAAACAGCCCATCGCGAACATCGCCCGCTCGAGGCCAGCAGGAAACGGCTCCTCGAGGCGCGCACCGTTCACGTAATGGCGCTCCGGCACCGGCATGCGCTCGCCGCGCCCCGGCAGGGCGTCGTCCTTGCGAGGCATGGAGATCTTGCTGATAGCCACGGCGTCCTCTCCTCGTTGGGTTCTGTCCGCGTTGTTCAATGCCGGGGGCCCCACCTCACGCGTCTTTACGCTCGCTGCGCCCGGCGGGTGGGCAATCGCGTGGGCCGTTGATCATCAGTCGCTCGCCAGGCCCGAGCCCCGAACGCCGCACCCGGCAGCGTCAGTGCCTCATCACCCACACGTAAACCGGCAACCCCGCGATGAGCAACAAAAATCCCCAATAGACGACCTCGGGGCCGGCACCGCCGATCGCCCACAGCGAGTAGGCAAACGCCAGCGCAGCCGCCACCACCCCGCCGGAGCCCCGCCGCGGTTCGCCGTGGGGACGATCGAGGATCAGAAACGTCGCGAGCGCAGAGAAGACGTAAGGGATGAGCGTGCTCAGCGTGGCGAGCAGGATGACGAACGTGAACAGGTCGATGAGCGCGCGCGAGTAGTTCATCGCGATGAGCACGGTGGAGAGCAGGCTGCTCACCATGACTGCGGGCGCGGGAACGCCGCGGCTGGACACCCTGGCGAAGAGCCTCGGGAACAGCCGATCTGCGGCCATCGCCTGCGGGAGCTGACCGGAGAGCAGGATCCAGCCGTTCAGCGCGCCGAAGCACGAGACGGCTCCCCCGACCGCGACGACCGCGGCGACGCCGTCGCCGGCGAGCGCGCGCGCCGCGTCGCTGAACGGCGCCGTCGAGCCCGCCAGCGCGCCCGGCGCCAGGACACCCATCACCCCCACGGTGCTGAGCACGTAGACACCGGCTGCCAGCGCCGTCCCGACGAGCGTCGCGCGCGGAATCGTCCGATCGGGATCGCGGATGCTGCTCGCGGGGATCGTCGCCGACTCGAGCCCGAGGAACGCCCACAGCGTCAGCGTCGCGGTCGCCGTCGCGCCTGAGGCGAGCGCGCGCGCGCCGGTGTCGCGCAGCGCAAAATGCGACGGCTCGAGCACGAACAGCCCGGCGATGCCTATCGCCACGAGCGGCACGATCTTCAGGGCCGTCGTGACCGCCTGCACCGCGCCTGCTGCCCGTACGCCGCTCAGGTTCACCGCGGTGAACGTCCAGATCGCGGCCAGCGCCAACACCGCCGCCGCCAGCGGCGAACGGACCATCGACGGGACGAACGGTTCGAGGTAGCCGACGCCAGCGACGGCAAGCGCCGCGTTGGTCGACCACATCGAAATCCAATAACCCCAGGCGACGAAAAATCCGGCGAAGTCGCCGAAGGCGCGGCGCGTGTAGGCGTACGGGCCGCCGGCCGCGGGCGCGGCGCGGGCCAGGCGCGCGAACACGATCGCCAGCATGAGCGCGCCGGCGGTCGAGAGCGCCCAGCCGGCGAGGCTGACGCCGCCGTACGGGGCCAGCGAGGCGGGCAGCAGGAACACCCCCGAGCCGATCATGTTTCCCGTGACCAGCGCCACCGCCGACCAGAAGCCGAGCGTCCGCGCCCTCACGAATTACTGGCGAGGAGGATGACGAGCAGCACGACCAGCGCCACCAGGACGAGCAGCGCGATCTTCCATTTGCTGAGCGGGTACTGGCCGGCGAGGCGGCCGGTGAAGCCGTTCACCACGACCTGGTACGGCTTTGACCCGTAGGTATAGGTCAGCACCCAGACCGGCACGAGCATGTGCCTGAACGTGCGGCCGGAGAACGCCGGAGCGATGCGCAGGTTGCGGTGGGTGTCGCCCGGGACGGCGGCTGCGCACATGCCGCGCAGCTGCTCGGTCATCGACGCCTGCGAGCGCTGCGCCGCCTGCACCAGCGCGATCTGGTAGTGCTCGACCACGAAGCCGGAGAGGAACGCGGTGTCGTAGGGGACCATGTCCGGCGTCGGAAACGGCTCCACTTGCTTCAGCAGCACCTGCGAGATCCCGTGCGTCGCCGGCACTGGCTCGTCGTCGAAGAAGTGGCGCACCACTCCGGACGCCGGCATCCAGCGCACCTGGCGGACCTGCCGCGTCTGCGTGTGCCCCTTGCTGTCACGATACGTCTCGGTCGTGTAGTGGTAGTGGCCGGCGTCCGCCTGCCACGGGCACACCGCCTGGGCATCGAACGTCCAGTACGGGATGTAGACGCCGCGCACGCGATCGACCATGGCGCGGGACTTCAGGCTGCCCGGCGCCAGCCACTTGCCCGCGTACCAGCGCCCCATCTGCTCGCGTACCTGCGCCTCGCTGACCTTGAACGGCAGCAGGCACTGCGGCCGGATCGGTGACTTGATCTCATGGTAGTCGACGAGCGCCGGCGACCCGCAGAAATCGCAGGTCTGGCCGACGCGCTCCGCATCAAAGACCGAGATCGCCTTGCAGCTCCGGCATTGTACCGACCGCTTCGCGGCCTGCCACCCGCGCTGCTCGTCGGGCAGCTCGCGCAGCGCCTTCGAGAGATCGTTCTCGACCAGCGCGCCGGTCGCCTGGTCCACCTCGAACGGAGCGGCAGTACCGCAGAACGGGCACACGAGCAGCTGCTTCGCGGGATTCCACTCCGCCTGCGCTCCGCACGCCGCGCAGGGGTACTTGTCGAGCGCGGTGACGTTCTTATCGGCGACGGTCACGGTTCGAGAGACGGTTAGATCAATTCAGACCATCACTTCGCCAGGTACTCCTCCAGCGCGGCGCGCCTGATCCGGTACGACGAGCCGATCTTCTTCGCCTGCAGCTCGCCCGACTCGATGATCGCCATCACGTCGGCCTCGGGCACCCCCAGCGTCTTCGCGACGTCGGCCGGCGCGAGCAGCTCCGGGAGCGCCGGCGCCACCGTCGCGGTCGCGGCGCCCGCTCCGGGCAGCCCGCCCTGGTCCTTCATGATCTGCTGCGCAATGGACAGACCGACGGCCAGCTCCGTGGCCATCCCGCCCGAGCTCCCGCCCTTCTCCATCCCCTGCGCCATCTGGAACTTCACGTAGTCGTTGAGGTTGCCGACCGCGGCCATGCTCGATCGCTTGTCGATCGCCTGCTCGACCTCCGGCGGGACCGAGACGTTCTCGACGATGAAGCTGGTGATGCTCAGGCCGTACTTGGCGGACACGGCCGGGTTGATGAGCGGCAGCAGGGCCTCGCCGAGCTCGGTGTAGCGGCTCGCCACGTCGAAGACGGGCAGCTTGGCCGACGCCAAGCGCGTCGGCGAACACGCTGACGATGCGCGAGCGCATGGTGTCGGCGAACTCGTCGAGGCGGAAGTTGTGATCGGAGCCGGCCACTTCCTTCAGGAACAGCTTCGCATCGACGATGCGGAAATCGAACGTCCCGAACGCGCGCGCCCGCACGATCCCGAGATCGTCGTCGCGCATCATGATCGGGTTGGCGGTGCCCCACTTGTTCCCGGTGAACAGGCGCGTATTGAGGAAGTAGACGTCCGCCTTGAACGGCGAGTTGAACCCGTACTTCCACGACTTGAGCCGCGTCAGCACCGGGATGTTGTCGGTTATCAGCGAGTGCTTGCCGGGTCCGAACGTGTCGCCGAACTCGCCCAGGTAGACGAACTGCACCTGCTGCGATTCACGGACGATCAGCTGCGCCCCGTTCTTGATCGCCTTGTCGTCGTCGGGGAAGCGGAACGAGAGCGTGTCCCTCGAGTCGTCGGTCCACTCGACGATCTCAATGAGCTCGCCCTTGATGAAATCCATGATGCCCATTGCTGTGCTCCCTCGTGCCCACGCGGGCTCCGCCGCGGGCGCAGGCCCGCCGGCTCGCGCCTGTTCGCCGCTCCTCTTACACCGGGTCCAGGATCACCGCTCCCGCCGCCCACGGATCCCGCTCCGCTCCGACGGCGACGGCGCGGCGGCCGAGGTCGGCGAGCAGCCGCTCGCCCTCGTCGCGCGCGGCGGCGCCGCCCGGCCAGAGGTGCGGGTGCATCTCCACCACCACCGACGCGCCGCCCCGGATCGTCTGCGCAGCGCCGGCGAGCACGTCGAACTCGTAGCCCTCGACGTCCACCAGGATCCAGTCCGGCGCGCGCCGCCCCGCGAAGTAGTCGTCGAGCGCCAGGACCGGTACCTCGGTGGCTGTGGCCAGCGCCGCCACGGCAGGATTCGCCGCACCCAGCCGGCTCAGACCGCTTCCGCCGGCGGTGTCGAACAGGCGCGCCGATCCGGCGGCACGCCCGACCGCGCTCGGTACCGCCGTGACGCGCCCGTCGAGACCGTTCATCCGGATGTGTCTGCGCAGGACGTCGAAAGTCGCGGGATTCGGCTCGAACGCCACCACGTGGCCGTCCGGCGCCGTCCATCGCGCCATCTGCAGGACGTAGATGCCGATGTTGGCGCCCACGTCCGCGCAGCACTGCCCGGGGCGCAGACGGGCGCGGAGGAACTCGGCGAGTGCCGCTTCGTAGTCCGGCCAGAGCCTCCAGCGGTAGCGCGGATCGAGTCGATACGTCGCGCCGTTGATCTCGCCGGGCACGCCGGCCCCGCCGCTGAGCGCCAGCAGCAGGTTCGCGTACAGCGGGCTGGCCCATCGCCGCACGCGACTCCCCGGGCCGCCGACCGTGTTCGCAGCGCGCATCATGGACCGATGGACCATGCCTATCGGCCCGCGGAAATCCTGTTCCATGACGGGTGGTGAGAGCACGGCTATTCTACTGCCGTATGACGCCCGACACCGCCTCGCTCCGCTGCCGGCCTGCGGGGCGAACGTCGCGCCGGACACGGGACGCTGCTCGTGCTGCCGCGCGCGGCTGCCGACCATCAGTTGTCCGTCGTGCTTCGCGCTGATGTTCGACGCGGCTACCTATGGCCAGCAGTGCGGCGCCAGGCGGGATCGGTGGGATGGCGCGGCCGCGGCGGTGAACTGCCCGGCTGCCGCCGCGAGATGCAGCGCATCGCCGTCGGCGGAACGCCCTGCTCGAGTGGGCAGGCGACGTGGGGAGTCCTCGACCTCCAGGGTTTGATACGCGGCGGCAGGAGGCGCGGCCGCCGGGCGCGATCCGCTCTCCGTTAGTCCGGCTCGAACGTCAGCGCCACCCCGTTGATGCAGTAGCGGAGCCCGGTCGGCGGCGGGCCATCCTCGAAAACGTGGCCGAGGTGGCCGCCGCAGCGGGTGCAGTGCGCCTCCGAGCGGACCATGAAGTGGCTGCGGTCGGTCGCGGTGGCGACGGCGCCCTCGACCGGCGCGAAGAAGCTGGGCCACCCCGTGCCGCTCTCGAACTTGCGCGTGGAGATGAACAGCCGCTGCCCGCAGCCGGCGCACTTGAACGTGCCCGGCCGCTTCTCGACCAGCAGCGCGCACGAGCCGGGCCGCTCGGTGGCGTGCTGCCGCAGCACCTGGTACTGCTCCGGCGTGAGCTGCCGCCGCCACTCCTCATCGCTCTTCGTGACGGCGAAACGCTCGCCGCTCTCATGCGTCATGGTGGTGTTGCACTCAGCTCACGAGACAGTCGGCAGCTGGCAGCATCCGGCATTCAGCATTCGACATTCTACATTCAGCATTCGGCCTTCGGCACTGACACGCTTCATTTCTCAGCGGCCTGCTTCGAGATCTCGAGCACGTCGGCGGCCGGCAGGATGACCGGCAGCAGGCCGAGCGACTCGGTGCCGCCCATCATCGACATCATCCCGGCCCGGCCCGCGTCGACCTGCCGCACGGTCAGCAGGCCGACGATCCGCCCATTCGGCATGAAAGCGGGGACGCCGACCGTGGTTGCCGGTGTAGCGAGTACGAAGAACGTGCGAGGCCGCTCGATGATCGCGCCGATGTCGTGGAGGGCGGCTCCGGGCGTCCAGCCGCCGACGCGGCCGAGCCGCGACAGCACCACGACCTGGTCGAGCAGGGCCGGCTTCGCCGCCTCCGCCAGGTTGACGGCAACGAGCGGCTTGTCCGGCGGTGCGAGAGGGCGCAGGAACGCCAGGTCGAGGTCCTCGTCGCGTAGCGCGATCTTCGCGGCAAGCTCGCGGCCGTCCGGCAGCCGCACCTTCAGGTCGGTCGGCTCGCTGGTGAACTCCATCTTCTGGTCGGCGCCGCCGCCGCCCATCGCCCCCATCAGCTTGGTCATCATGCCGCCGGGGTTGAGCACGCCGAGTGACATGACGACGAGCCCCGAGGGATCGATGACCGTGCCGATGCCCTCGACCGTGTCGTCCGACGACTGCAGTTCGCGGCCGGCCATGGACGTCCGCGTCTTCAGCACGACGCGGACGTTGACGATCGCGGCCTGCCATTTCTTGACGACCTCGCGGGCGTTGCCGCGCGCGTCGGTCTGCGCGCGGGCGGGAACCAGCGTGACGAGCAAGATCACGACGAGCGACGCCGCGAGTGTTCGCAGTTCCATCAATCTACTCTCTTCTCTCACTGCGCGTGGGGGCCTACTTCTCTCAATACGCCCGGGGCCCCACCCCGGGCGCCTGCCCCCTCGCTTCGCTCGGCCGACTGTCGAGCGCCGAGCGCAACTACTTCCACCCCGTCTGGAGTTCCACGAAAAAGGTGCGGATGCCGCGACGCACTTTCAGCACGACGGCGCTCGGCTTCGACTTGCCGATCTCGGTCATCTTTGCCTGCACCGCTTCAACCGTCGTCACCGCCTCGCCGTCGATCGCAAGCAGCAGGTCGCCGTCGGCGAGCCGGCCGAGCGCCGCCCAGCCCCCCTCGCGCACCGCTTCGACGAGCACGCCAGGCTGCGATTCCGGAATCGCGTTCTGCAGGCGGTCGGCCGCCGCCACGTCGCGCACGCGGAACTCGAAGTTCGGATCCTCGTATTTCTTCATCTCGCGCGGGAGCCGCGGCGCGGTCTCGAGCTTCACGTCGAACTGTCGCTCCTGCCCGCCCCGCAGCACCGTCAGCTTCACGGTCGAACCGATCTTGTACTGCCGGATCATGGTCGCGAACAGGTCGGCGTCCGACGGCTGCGACGCGCGCACGGGATCGCCGTCGACGGCGATGATGATGTCGCCGACCTGCAGCCCGCCACCGCCCAGCAACCGCGTCACGCGAACCCCGGTGCGTTCGCCGAGGCCGAGCGCGGCGGCCAGCTCGGACGTCAGCACCTGCACATTGACCGGAACCCACGCCTTGCGCGCTTCGAGGCCGGGATCCTGCAGCCCTGCCCGTCCCAGTTCCACCACGGTCAGCATCCGATCGCCGCGGCGATCGAACGACACGACCGCCGTGACGGAATCCCCGCCGCCGTTGGTAAGCCGCCCGGCCGCCTTCTCCAGCGCGACCACGTCGTCCACCTGGACGTCGTCGAGTGCCAGGATGACGTCGTCGGGCATCAGCGCGGGCTTCGACTGGTCGACCGGCCCGCCCGGCCGCACGCCGCGGACGCGCACGCCCCGCCGGTCCGGCCGCCGCAGCTCCCGGGCGGCGAGCGCGGTCAGGTCGGAGGCCGTGATCCCGAGCTGCGGCAGCTCACGTACCTCCGCATCGGCGCGTTCGCGCTCCTCCGGCGTGACGGTGAGCGTGCGTTCGGCGCCGCCGCGTTTCACCACCGCCTCGACCGGCCGGCCGGGCGGCAGGCGCATCACCAGCTGGTTGAACGGCGGCATCTCCTCGGCGAAGCGGACGCTGACGTCACGGCCCGCCAGCTTGAGGAGGACGTCGCCTGACTCGAAACCGGCGCGCGCCGCCGGCGATCCTTCGATGGTGCCGCCCACGAGGGCGCCGCGTTCGAGCTCCGAGGACTTGAGCAGCGGCTGTACTTCGAGGCCGAGCCAGCTGCGCTTCACCCGTCCGACGCGGATGATCGCGTCCGCCACCTCCTTCACCAGGTCGGCGGGGATCGCGCCCGCCAGGCCCATGCTGATCTCGTTGACTCCCACGATCTCGCCGTCGAGCGTGACCAGCGGACCGCCCGAGTTGCCGCCGAAGATCGGCGCGTCGTGCCCAATCCACCGGACGAGCGAGCCGACGTCCTCGCCGTCGAGCGTCATGCGGTTGAAGGGCCAGAACATCCCCGGCATGATCATCTCGGTGTTGCTGACGATCCCCATCGTCACCGACTGCGACAGCGCGAGCGGGCTGCCGAGCGCGAGCACGCGGTCGCCGACGCGCAGCCTCGCCGGGTCGCCGAACGAGGCGGCCGGAAACGTCCGCGGCCGCGTCGGTTGGAGCTTCAGCACGGCGATGTCCGACAGCGGATCGGTCCCCACCAGCTCCGCGGGGATCTCCTCCCGAGTCGCCAGCGTGCAGATGATCCGCCGCGTCCGCCCCGCCACGTGGTGGTTGGTGACGACGTGGCCTTCCGCCGTGATGATGGTGCCGCTGCCCGCGGCCTCGCGCTTCAGCTCCCGACCGTCCTGGTGATTGACGGTCACGACGTGGATGCGGACCAGGCTCGGGGCGACCTTCGACAGCGCCACGTCCACATCGCGCGCCGCCGGCTGCATCGTCTGGCAGAGCGCGACGTCGGCCACGGCGAAAATCAGCACGAGGACACAGGAAAGACGGTGCATGTGGTCATTCTTACATTAGTCGGCTGTCGACAGTCGACGGTCAGAGTCAGAGTCAGAGTCAATACAGATAGCCGTGCGCGCCGCTTACGATGCCGCGCTCGTGGACGAGATGGCCGCCGACGATGGTGGCCTCGACCCGGCCGTGCAGGGTCATGCCGGCATACGGCGTGAGCTTGTGCCGGTTGTGCAGGCGCGCCGTCTCTACAGTGAGCAGCGCGTTCGGATCCCAGATGACGATGTCGGCGTCGGCACCGGCGGCGAGCACGCCCTTACGCTCCTCGAATCCGGCGAGACGCGCTGGGCCCGCCGACAGCCACTCCACCAGCCGTTCGATCCCGCCGCCCCGACGCGAGAGGCCGCTCCACGTGACGGCCAGGCCGAGCTCGAGACCGGCGATGCCGTCCTGCGCGTTGACGAAATCGCCCGTCTGCTCCCGTTTGAGCGACGGCAGGCACGGGGCGTGACCGCTGGCGACGAGCTGCAGGTCGCCGTCGATGAGCGCCCGCCACAGGGCCTCGCGGCTGGCCGCGTCGCGGATCGGCGGCGCGCACTTGAAGAGCGTCGCGCCCGCCTCGATGGTTTCGGCGGCGAAGGTGAGATAGTGCGGGCACGTCTCGGCCGTGATCCGCAGTCCGTCAGCACGCGCCTCGCGCAGCAGCGGTACGGCCTCCGCGCTCGACACGTGCAGCACGTGGATTCGCGCGCCGAACTCGCGTGCGAGACGAACGAGCAACTGGATCGCCTCGACCTCGGCCGCGGTGGGTCTCGACGCCAGCCAGGTCGCGTACGCCCGCCGGTCGCCGCCCGCGCGGCGGGCGGCGCGTTCGATTGGACCGGGCAGTTCGGCGTGCGCCAGCAGCGGCAGATCGTGCGCGACGAGGAGGGGGAGTGCGTCGCGCAGATCGCGCTCGCCCACGGCGGCAAACCCGTCCGGCACCGCGGGGGCGAGGGTGCACGTGACGCCACGCACACCCGCTTCGCACATGGCCGCGAGCTCGCCGGCGTTGCCGGGGACGAGCCCGCCCCAGAACCCGACGTTCACCGCGATGTGGCCATCGGCGGCCGCTCGCTTCGCCCGCAGCGCGGTGGCACTGGTCGTCGCAGGCACGCAATAGAGCGGCATGTCGACGATGGTGGTGACGCCGCCTGCGGCGGCGGCGCGCGTCGCCGCCTCGAACCCTTCCCAGTTGGCCCGGCCGGGCTCGTTCACGTGGACGTGGGTATCCACGAGCCCCGGCATGACGACCAGATCGCCGGCGTCCCGAACGGGCGTACCCGCCGGGACGTCCGCGTGGGCGGTCACCGCCGCGATGCGCCGGCCGCGAATGTGCACCGCCGCCGGGCGAATCCCGTCCTGGGTGACGACACGGCGGCTGCGAACGACCACGTCGACCGGACCCGTCACGACAGCGATCCGAGGAATTCGCCCAGCAGGTTCTGCGCAACCCTGCGACGGTACGCCGCGGTCGATCGCATGTCGTCGATCGGCGCGATCTCGCCACGCAGGACAGCCTGCGCCTGCTTCAGCGGGCCGCCCGCGGCCAACACGCGCTCGGTACGCCGCAGGCGGACGACAGTAGGGCCGACGCTGCCCAATGCCACACGGACTTCAGGTCCGCGCACCGCCGCACACATGACCTTCGAGATCGCCTGCGCACGGCGTGTCCCGACTTTTCGCCAGTACTGCCGTCCCTCGATTCGCGGAATCTCGATCGCCACGATCAACTCGTCGGGCCGCCGCACCGAAGTGCGGTACCCGGTGTAAAACGCGCCGAACGGCACACGCCGTTCGCCGTC
>JBMDXQ010000108.1:0-4974 GCA_048594975.1 Vicinamibacterales bacterium
GCGTCTCACGCGCCGTGGAAAGGGACAATCACCCAGGGCAGGTTTCCTGACTCGCGCGGGCGAACCGCGCTTACAGTGGCGGGACCGTGTGGGCTTCGCACCCACTTCCCCTGATCACCTGGGCGGTGTCAGTTGTGGTCGAAAGTGTAGCACGAGGACTCGCCTCCTCTGTCGAGACCAGCGGCTATGAAATAAGCAATGCGCAGAACGATGCCTTTACTCGCTCCGCAACACATGTGTCGGATCGATGCGAGCTGCTCGCCGCGCTGGCAGCCAGGACGCTGCCAGACCCACGGAGATCAACAGCGTCACCGAAAACGCGATCGTGACCGGATCTACCGCTCGGACTTGATAGAGCAGAGCGGACAGGACACGCGTCATCAGCGTCGAGCCAATCAGACCGATCGCGATGCCGATACCAGCAAGCAGCACGCCCTGGCGCACGACGGTGGAGACGATCTCACTGGGCAACGCGCCGAGCGCGATTCGGATTCCCATTTCATGGCGGCACTGCGTCACGGAATAGCTGACGACGCCGTAGATCCCGAGCAGAGCCAGGACCAGCGCCAACCCTGCAAATGCCGACAAGATCCAGACCGCAAGTCGCTGCGGGCCGAGCGAGTCGGAGACAAGCTCCGGCAGAGGACGTACCTTGTACACCGGCACGTTGCGATCGAGTTCCGCCAGCACCGACTTCGCAATCGACGCGACAGCTGCGGTCTCATGTGGCGATCGGATCACGATCGCCAGGCTATTAACCGGATACTGCTCGAGCGGGTAGTAGATCGTGGCCTTCGGCGCCTCCCGATGTCGCCGTGGCTGAGCGAGCCAACCATCCCAATGATGATCGCGGGACGGCCCTGGCTGATCTCTTTCCCGATTGGATCCTCGTTTCCGAAGAACTGCTGTGCGAGTTGCTTGTCGATCAGGCACACAAGGGGTGCACCATCGATGTCTGCCGCGGAGAACATCCTGCCGCGAAGGAGCGGAATCCCCATGGCCCGAAAGAAGCCCGACGACACCATCCGCATGTCGGCGTGACGCTGCTCGGCGCCGAGTCCGTCCGGCCGTCCGGTGATGGTGAACGGACTGCTGTTCGCGCTTCCCGACAGCGGCAAGTTGCTCGTCATGCCGGCCGCTTCAATCCCGTGCCCGCGCTCAAGCCGATCGTCCAGTTCACGAATGAACCCGATCACTGGCGAACGTGCATAGCGCGGTCCGGCGAGCGTGATCTCCATCGACACGACGTGATTAGTGTGAAAGCCAAGGTCGGACGTTAACAGTCGTTCCAGTGTCCTGAACATCAGGACCGAGCCGGTCACGAGGACGAGCGCGAGCGCCGTTTGAGCGACAGCGAGTCCCGAGAGCAGACGATGCCGCCGGGCGCCTGTCGTCGCGCTCCGGCGCGCCTCCTTGAGATTCTCGTCGACATTCACCCGCATCACGCGGAGAGCCGGGGCCAGACCAGCCAAAAGCCCCGCGAAGATGGCGAGGACGCCCGTCGCCAACAGTACCGCGGCGTCGAGGTCGACGGCTTCAAGCTGAGGATATTTCTCCGGCGCGAACTTCTTGACGGCCTCAACTGCAAAAAGCCCGATCGCCAGCGCACCCACTCCACCGACGACGGAGAGCGTGACGCTCTGCACGATCGTTTGTCGGACCAGGGCCCATCGTCCCGCCCCCAGGGCGACCCGCACCGCGAACTCTCTCTGCTGCGCCAGGCTCCTCAGCAGCTGCAGTCCCGCCACGTTGACGCATGTGATCAGCAATACGAATCCGACGGCGCCGAGCAGCACCAGTAGTACCGGACGCAACTGCCCGGCGTTGAACCGCGTAAATGGAAGCGCTCGCAACGTGAAGCCGAACGCCTGCGGGATTCCGTATTTCTCCGCCCAGCCAGGGCTCTCGGTCTCTAACTGACGGGCCAAAGGCGTCGTCGTCAGGTCCGGCCGGATCTGGCCGATCGCCGTCACCGCCATCGCGTTCCCGTATTGCCGCGTGTCACGCTCCATCGGCACGTAGATGTCGACATTTCGTGGATATCGGAACTCCCGCGGCAGCACGCCGAGGATTTCGTACCGCTGAGCGTTGAGCTCGAGCTTGCGTCCGATTACGCCGCGGTCTCCACCAAAGGCTCGCTGCCAGAAGCCATGACTCAGAACAGCGACAAAATGCCGGCCGCTCTGCGAGTGCTCGGGAGTGTACAAGCTGCCGAGGTGCGCACGCACCCAGAAGACCTCGAAGAAGTCGCCGACTGTCTGCGCGGCAGAGATGCGCTGCGGCTGGTTGAGGCTGGTCAGGTTGTAGCTGTCAGGTGCCCACCCGCCGAAATGCTCGAACAGATCTCTGCGACCGTTCAGATCCGTCGTCGACAGGCCGGTGAGCCCAACGTCGACGACGCCGAGACCGGGAAGGTCGCTTCGGACCACGACCAGGCGATCGATGCCGTCCACAGGCAGCGGACGCAGGAGGACGCCGCGAACGACGCTGAAAATGGCGGTGTTCGCTCCAATTCCGAGCGCCAGCGTGACGATCGTAATCAGCGTGAACGCCGGATTTCGGCGGAGCATGCGCGCGGCGTAGCGGAGGTCGCGGCACAGGTGATCCACAGGCTGAAGGCGGCGCGCGTCTCGGCACTCCTCTCGGTACCGCTCGACACCGCCAAACTCAATCCGAGCGCGTCGAGTCGCCTCTTCCGGCGACAGCCCGGACGCGATCAGATCTTCAGTTCGGCGGTCCAGGTGGAACTGCAGCTCCTCAGTCATGTCGCGCTCGAACCGCGAGCGCCGAAAGATGTCACCAATGAGCGACCGGAATTTCCGCAGCATGTCAGACCTCCTCGGGCCGTGCTTTCAGCGCCGCGGCCATGGCGAAAACGATGCGGTTCCAGCCCTCGGTCTCAGCACGCAGACGCTTTCGTCCCGACGGTGTGAGTCGATAGAACTTCGCACGGCGATTGCTGTCGGATGCTCCCCACTCGGTGTCGAGGAGCCCTTGGCGCTCGAGTCTATACAGCGCGGGGTAGAGCGCTCCTTGCTCGATCGTCAGGGCACCGCCGGAAATCTGTTCAATTCGAAGGAGGATGCCGTAGCCGTGCAGAGCCCCGAGTGACACCGCCTTGAGGATGAGGAGATCGAGCGTACCCGGCAACAGTTCGGCCCGTTGCGCCATGTGCAGCACTCCTAGATTACTTAGGAGACTCTAGATCTTCGCTTCCTAACCTGTCAAGGAGAGTGAGATGTTGACTTGATGCTCCTGTCGACACGGTGCGACGGAGCCGGGTACTCTGGGGCAATGTCTCATATCGACCTCGTCGCGCTGATTGTTCGGGAGTACGACGCCGCAATCCGCTTCTTCGTCGACGTTCTCGAGTTCGAGTTGGTGGAAGACATACCGTCGCTGACCAATGACGGGCGTCCCAAGCGATGGGTTGTCGTTCGGCCCGTCGGAGGTCAAACGGGCATTTTGCTTGCGCGCGCCGACGGCGAGAGGCAGGTGGGCACCGTCGGCCGGCAGTTCGCTGGCCGCGTCGGACTCTTTTTGCGCGTCGATGACTTCGAGGCTGCTTATCAGCGCATGATTGCCAACGGCGTGCACTTCGTATCGCCACCCCGCGATGAGCGATACGGCCGGCTTGCCGTGTTCCAGGATCTCGAAGGAAACCGCTGGGACCTTCTTGGGCCAGACACGCGACGTTAGGCCGGCGCTGAGGGCTCGTGCAGCTGGTGCCACGCACCCCCGCGAAATGGGTCATCGTTAATCGTGAAACGGAGCACTTAGGGATCGACACGGTCCGTCAGCGCGTGCGTGTCCAACCACGCGGCGATAGCCGCCCCGATGTCGCCGGCCAAATCCTCGGCAGCGTGATGACCCGCCGCACCGAGCCGCACGACCTCGAGCGCCGCGAACGTGTCGCGTGCCCAGGAAACGACGTCCGGCGAACCGAGCACACTCGGTGCGTCGAAAGTGATTAGCAGCTTCGGGACATCCGAGGAGGATGCGGCCCACGCGCCATAGCGATTGACAATCGCCATTACATCGCCCGGCTCTCCGTCGATCGGAATTTCACGCGGCCACTGCAGGATGGGGCGGCGCGACGCCGGCGTCGGGAACGGCGCAAAGTACCGCGCGCGCTCCTCATCGGTGAGCTGCCGCCTGACGCCAGCGCCGAGCGATCGGACCAGGAACTGGTTCTCTTCGAGGACCAACCGCTCGCCGATCCCGGGCGTGCGCAGGGCGCGGAACAGCTCTTCGCCCTGCGGCGGCCACTCGCGCCATTCGAGCGGTCGAAGGAAGGTCTCGAAAACAACGACGCCATGCACGCGCCCGGGATGTCGGGCGGCCCAGTCGAGCGCCAACGCGCCGCCCCAGTCATAGCCGACGAGCACGACGTCGCCCAGCCCCAGCACGTCGAACCAGGCGTCGAGATAGCGTGCGTGGTCGACGAAGCGATAGGCCAGTTCGGGCTTGCCCGACTCACCCATCCCGATCAGGTCCGGCGCGAGGCAACGCGCGCGCGGCGCAAGTGCCGGGAGCACGTTTCGCCAAACGTAAGACGATGTTGGATTCCCGTGAAGGAAGACCACGATCCGGCCGCGGCCGGCCTCCTGGTAAGCCATGGGCGAGTCGAGTACATCGACACGACGGTGGGCGATGGTTATGGTGTCCACGCAATCAATCTGTTCCGCCAAACCCATTTTGACAAGTGATGATTGGTGACATATACAATCACGGACGGTGATGTTATCCGCCCTGGATCTCAACCTGCTCCTGGTACTCGACCACGTGCTGCGCGAGCGCAGCGTGGCCCGTGCGGCCGCCCGCCTCCACGTGACGCCGTCGGCGGTCAGCAACGCGCTGGCGAGGCTGCGGGCAGCTCTCAGTGATCCGCTGGTGGTGCGCAAGGGCCGCGGGATCGTGGCAACGCCGCGCGCACTCGCGCTCGCGCCGGCGCTTGCGCACGCGATTCAGGAA
>JBMDXQ010000109.1:0-56843 GCA_048594975.1 Vicinamibacterales bacterium
TTTCACTGTGGCCGTTGCGGGAACCGCCATCCGGCGGGCGGGTTGCGCGCTGCCCCGGCGGTGGGGCGGGGACGCCGCGTCCGTCTTACTTGGGGATGGCGCCTCCGGCAGCGCGCTCGAAGGCCGCGAGCTTGGTCCGGAACTCGACCAGTTTCTCGCGGATCTTCGGGTCGAGCGTCGCGTTGCCGGACGTCCCGACCGCGCCCGCCGTGCCGGTCGCCGGCGGCGGCACGTCGGCCTCGTCGGTCCGCTCGGCGCCGACGAGCGCCGTGAGGTTCGCCTGCACCTTGGCGTAGGACGCACGCCACTCGGTCTGCGTCGTGATCAGCTCGTTGAAGTTCGTAATCAGCTCCGAGACCTGCGTCCGGGCGTCGCCGGTGAGCTGTGTCGCCTCGGGCATCTGCGTGACTTGGCTCAGGACGTCGCGCGCTTCCGAGAGGCGGCGGCGCGCGGCCTCAGGATCGACGTTGCCCGCCGCGGGCGCTGCCGGATCGGCCGGCGCCGTCTGCGGCTGCGATGGCGGCGTGGTCTGCTGCGGTGGCGCGGACGGCGGAGTGGTCTGCGGCTCCGTCGACGGCGGATTGCTCTGCGGCTGCGTCGGCGGGTTCGTCTGCGGCTGCGTGGTGGGTGGCGTCGCCGGCTGCCCCGGAGGCGGCGTCGCAGGCGTTCCCGTGGTCGGCGGTTCCGGCTGCGCGGCACTCGCTGCGGACGACGGCGCCTCAGGCGCCGGCGAGGTGCCGCTCATCGCCGAGGCGAACGCCGTGATGTGGGTGCGAACCTCGAGCAGCTTCGCGCGCGTCGCATCGTCAACCGTGAGCGCGGACTGCGCCGCGGACCGGCCCTTGCCGGCCGTTCCAGTCGTACCCGTCGTTCCGGCTGTGCCGGTTACTGCGGGATCCGCCGCGCTCGACACAGGGGTGGTCAGCTCTGTGAGGATGCGATCGATTGCCGCGACGTCGGTCGCCCAGTTCCTCGTCGCCGATTTCGCGCGCGACGGCTTGCCCGTCTCGGGACCTGCGGCGACGGCGCGATCGAGCGCGTTGACGAGGCGCTTCAGTTCCGCCAGCCTCGCCTGCGCGTGGCCGGTGACGGCGGTGGTCTCGATCTCGTTCAGCGCGCTCTTCGCTTTCGCGAGATGGTCCGCGGCGGACTGTCCGTGATGCTCCGCGTGCTCCTTCGCGGGTGGCTGGGTCGCCGGCTGCTGTGTGGCGGGCGGCTGTGCCTGGCTCGGTGGTGGCGTCGCCGGGGGCTGCTCGGGCGCCGTCTGCTGCTGCGGCGGCTGCTGTGGCGCCGGCGTCTGCGCCAGGCCGCTTGCCGGCAACGCGATCAACGCTGCACCGAGCAGGATGATCCATGGTGTTGTGCGACGGGTCATTGCTCCTCCTGAAGATCCGGGTTCGTCAATGTAGCCGCTCAACTCCCGAGCAAGTGAGGTGCCACCGTAGCTCGACAAGAATGGCGCGTGAAAATCGCCCTGTGCGCACGCGCATCTGCTCGGCGCACCTCATGTATCTATGCTGTACGCCCTGGTCGCAATTGCGCACTACCGTCGAGGCGCCACCTCGTCGTGGCGAGTTGTCGCGAACGACTGGGAGCTCAGAGGCCACAGAGATTTGGAACTCAAAGGCCACAGAGGCCACAGAGGCTAAAGCGGAGGCGCAGAGACACGTAATCGCAGGGTACGGCAGAGGGTCACTCACCGACTGTGTACCCGCGGTGGCCTCTGAGTTCACCTTCTTCGTGCCAGCCTGCGGTGCGCCGCTCCGCCGCCCGCGCCGCCGATGGCATCGCCGCGGTCACGGTCGCGGACGCCGCGCGTCGCCGCCACCAGTTTCTGGTCGCGCTCGAACGGCCGCGGGCCGACAGCTCGTTCGAGCTGCAGGCGTCGTTCCCCACGGTTGCGGGCGCGCAGCGCGAGGTCGGCGAAGTGGCGTAGGCGCCGTTTCTCGACGCCGTCTCACGGACAGCCGCGCGCGACGCGGCACAAGTGCAGCAGGCGCCTTTCCAGAACGTCCTCAACCTCCATCGCCGCGTGTCCGGCGTGCTAGCGGTGCCGATCGACGTTCGGGCCGGGACCCTCGTCACGTTCGTACGGCCGCTCGTTCTGCAGGAGGAAACCGCGGTGGTGTTCAAGTACAGGCGGCGGTGAGTGAGCGACGGGGCGTTCGCGACGGGGCTTGTCGGCTCATGCACAGCGTTGCACAACGGCCGAGATTGGACTGGCAGAACATCGGGTATCATGCGCCGCGCCCTACACGGGGCGGTTGTGCCTGTGGGCCGGTTCTTATCCATTGTTCGAACGGCGTCCGATCGGCTCGGCTACCCGGTGATCGCAAAGTGGCGGCTGGACAAGCTCGACCAGAGCGCGCACCTGCGGCAGCTCTTCGAGATGCTGCAGATCGACTGCGTCCTCGACGTAGGCGCGAACATCGGCCAGTTCCACGAGTTCCTCCGCCTGCACGTCGGCTTCACCGGCCGCGTCATCTCTTTCGAGCCCGTGACCGAGATGTTCGAGCGTCTGCGGCGCGCCGCCGAGTCCGATCGCTCGTGGTACGTCCACCGGTTCGCGCTCGGCGACGACGAGCGCAGCGCGGAGATCGGGGTGATGGCGGAGCGCACGCTCAGCTCGCTGCTGCCGCGCAACGAGGAGAGCCTGCGTGCCATGGGCTACGACAAGTACCTGCGCGAGACCGAGCTGGCGCGCACCGAGGTGATTCGCGTGCGCCGGCTCGATGCCATCTTCGACGAGGTGGTTCCTGCCACCGCGCGGCGCGTCTTCCTGAAGTCCGACACCCAGGGCTACGACATGGCGGTGATCCGCGGCGCCGCCGGCTGCCTCGATCGCCTGCCGGGCGTCCAGCTCGAGCTGCCGGTCAGACACGTCTACCGCGGGGCCCCCGATTATCTCGCCTCCCTGGCTGAACTTTCGGCGCTCGGGTACGAGCTCACCGGCCTCTTTCCCGTCCAGCGCGATGCCACGCTGCGCATCGTCAACCTCGACGCTGTGCTCCTCCGACGCGACGAGGCGGAGAAGCTCCGCGCGCTCGGCCGCCACGCGCCTGGGCACGAAGGCAGACCCTAGGCGTTCGCGACGGACGTTCGCGACGGGACGTTCGCCACGGATCGTCCGCCACGGGTCGTTCGCACTGAACGGAAGCTCGCGGGTGGTCCGAAGAACCCGGCGGTGATTCCAATACGTCGCGGTGTCGCTCGGGTAGAATCGGCAGAGAACGAATCGTCGCGAACCAGCCGTTCGCGAACGACCCGTCGCAACGATCCGTAGAGAACCACCGCGTGAGTACCACGTTCGATCCCAGCGCGACCACCCGGACCGCGCACCATCCACCGCTACCTGCCGGGCAACTCCTCAGGCTCGGGCAGATTGTCGAGAGTCCCGGCACGCGGCTCCGCTACCGCATCCAGCGGCTACTCGGGCAGGGCGGTTTCGGGCAGGTATTCCTGGCGACCCGCCTGGGGCGATCGTCGTCGGTGCCGGAGGAGGTCTGCGTCAAGGCCAGCACCCATGCCGATGCCTGGGTGCGCGAGGCCTGGTTCGGGCTGCTCCTGGACGACCACCCGCGGGCGATTCGCGTGTACGACCGCTTCCCGCTTGCCGGTGTCGAGGGGCAGGTCGTGTACGCGCTGGTCCTCGAATGCGCGAAACACGGCGACCTGAGCGCCTACCTCAGGCGAAAGGACAAGCGCTGGAGCGAGGCGGGCACAAGGCGCGAGATCATCGGCGTTCTCGAGGTGCTTCGCAAGCTGCACCACGGCCAGCTGCTCCACCGCGATCTCACGCCCATGAACGTGTTCGTCTGCGACGGCCGCCGGCTCAAACTGGGCGACTTCGGCATCGTCCGCCAGCAGAGCGACCGGCGCGGCGTGACCGCGCGGACGATGAACCTGATGACCGCCCCCAGCGAGCTGATCGATCGCGACGCGCCGAAGTGGCAGGCGCGCGACGACGTCTACCAGGTGGGGCAGTTGCTCGCCATGCTGATCAAAGGGGACGCGCGCGCGCGGATCCGCACGCCCGAGGTGCGCGGCCTCCCGTGCAGCGATCACCTCAAGGAGATCATCCATCGGTGTATCGGCGAGCGGCGCAAGCGTTACGAGAGCGCCGACGAGATGATCGAGGCGTTGCGTACCCGGCCGCGCCGACTCAAGTCGGGCGTGCTGCGCTCCCTCAAGGGGGTGCACCTCGCGTTCACCGGGATCCTCGGCAAGCCGCGGCGCGAGGCAATGCGCGCCGCACGCCGCGCCGGTGCCTTCATCCACGGCGGGCCGTCGTCGAAGACCACCGTGGTCGTCCGTGGCCGTCCCAACCCGCTGCAGGCGGCGGGGAAGGACGGCGGCCTCAAGCTGATGGAGATCAAGCGGCTGCGCGAGAAGGGGCACCGCATCACGCTGCTGAACGAGACGCAGTTCTGGAGGCTTGCCGCCGCCCGCCAGGCGAGGGCGAGTTGACTTCGCCTGCCCCCGGGCCGCTGCACGAGCGTTACCTGCGGCTGCTCGGGGTGCAGACACGGCCAGCGGGTCTTTCCGGGTTGCGCGATCTCGTCCGCCGGCACCTGTGCCGCGTGCCCTTCGAGAACGTTTCCAAGCTCCTCCTGTTCTCACGCGAAGGACGCGGGCGAGTCACCACGCTGGCCGAGTTCCTGGACGACATCGAGCACGCCGATCTCGGCGGCACCTGCTACACGAGCAATCCTTTCCTCGCCGAACTTCTCGCCGCCCTGGACTATGACGCGGTCCTGTACGGTGCCGACATGGACACCGCGAACGTCCATACCTCGATCCGGGTGTGTGCGGAGGCGCGCGAATTTCACGTCGACGTCGGCTACGCCGGCCCGTTCCGCGAGCCGATCCCGCTCGACGGCCTGCCGTACGAGATCGCGTGGGGGAACGATCGATACGTATTCGACCGCCGCGGCGAGGGTCACCAGATGACCGTCCTCACACTTGGCGAGCCGCGGCAGGGATATCTCGTCCACGGACCGGCACGCGCTGCGTCGTTCTTCGAGCCGGTGATCCTCCGCTCGTTCGAGCCTGGCAGGACGTTCATGCGCGTCCTGCGCATCACCCGCTTCTTCGACGATCGCGCGTTGGAACTGCGCAACCGGCGGCTGCTGCGCGTGACGGCCGGCGACGTGCAGGAAACGACGATCGACTCCCTGCCGGAGCTGCGCCGCGCCGTCGACGAGGAATTCCAGATGCCGAGGTGCCGGGTCGAGGAGGCGGTGGCCGTCCTCGAGCGCCTCACCGGCCGCGAGTTCTTCGGATCGCAGCCGTGGCGCGACACGAGCAATTAAGCCGCGGGCGCCACTCCCGGCGCGGGCCATCGCAGCCGGCGGCCCGTGCCCGCGCCGACATGGCCCAAACCCGAAGCTCAGCCCGACATTCCTGGTGATTGCCCCGACACAGGGCGCGCAAAATCTGCCTCCTCGACGGCGCACGGATCCCGTGCGTGGCCCTGTTCACGTCCCGGCGCGCGCATCAATGCAGGGGGGCACATGGCAGCACACCGCTCCGATTTCAACCGGCGGCAGTTCTTCGCACGCTCCGCGGCCGCCGTTGGCGCGACGACAATGGGCGGCGGCATCTTCGAAGCGCTCGTCGCACGCTCGGCGAGCGCGCGCACCGTGCCAGGCGACCGCCTCGGCGCAGGCTATGGGCCGCTTCGGCCGGTGGGCGACGACCTGGCGCTGCCGCCGGGCTTCCAGTACCGCGTGATCAGCGAGGAAGACGAGCCGATGACCGATGGCTTTCCCACGCCGAAAGCCATGGACGGCATGGCCGCGTTCCCGCTGGCCAACGGCGACGTCCTGCTGATCCGGAACCACGAGGACAACGAGGCACCGCAGCGCCTTCGTCCGCGCCCACCGGGGAGCACCTCGACTACCGACGGCATCCTCAGCGACATCCTCGACACGCACTACGGACCGCGCGATCGCGCCTACGACGCGTTCGCCGGCGGCGGCACGACGTCGCTCGAGGTCGAGCCGCACGGCTTACGCCGGGTCGTGCGGCAGTACTGGAGCCTCGTCGGAACGTTGCGCAACTGCGCCGGCGGGCCCACGCCGTGGGGAAGCTGGCTGTCATGCGAGGAGACGCTGTCGGGCAGTTCCGCGACCGGGTTCGCGCGGAACCACGGCTACATCTTCGAGGTGCCGGTCGCGTCCGAGCCCGGAGCGCCTGACATTGCCGCGCCGTTGCGGCACCTCGGGCGCTTCAGCCACGAGGCGGTGGCGGTCGATCCGGCCACGGGCATCGTGTACGAGACCGAAGATCAGGGAGACGTTTCCGGGTTCTACCGGTTCGTGCCGGCCACGAAGCCGACGCGGCCTGGTGATCTTGCCGCCACCGGTGGCGCGTTCGAGATCATGAAGATCGCGGGGGTACACCAGTACGAGACAGCGATCAACCAGACGATCGGCGTGCCGTTGCCGGTCGAGTGGGTGCCGATTGCCGATCCCGATCCCACGCCCGCCACAGCGACCATCGAAGGTTCATCCGGCTCAGCGGTCTTTGCCGCCGGCTACGCGGCCGGTGGCGCGCGATTCCGCCGCCTGGAAGGGTGCTGGTACGACAACGGCCGCGTCTTCTTCGTCTCCACGAACGGAGGGGACATGGGCTTCGGGCAGGTGTTCGTGTACACGCCGGCCGCCGAGACGCTGATGCTGATTGCCGAGTCCCCCGGGCATCACGTCTTCGACGGGCCGGACAACATCTGCACCACGCCGCGCGGCGGCCTCATCGTCTGCGAGGACGCTGGCGTCGCGCAGTACCTGCGCGGCATCTCGCCGACCGGAGAGATCTTCGACCTGGCGCGTAACCTGCGAAACACGATCGAGTTCGCCGGCGCTTGCTTCAGCCCCGACGGGGCCACGCTCTTCGTGAACCTGTACGGCCGCTCGACGGTGCGGACGACGTCGCCCTTCAGGGCCGAGCGGCAGATCCCGGTTGGACCGGAGACCTTCGAACGGGCGGCGACCGTGGCCATCTGGGGACCGTGGACGGCGGGGCCGCTGTAGGGCAGGCTCTTGCGCAGGCGACAACGCTCGACCTCCACATCCAACTCTCAAGACGGTTCAAGTTGGCCAGCCTCAGGCCCTTGGGAGTGGGCGTTGGAGATTGCCCTTTTGGCGGCCTCCGTTTTCAGCGACGGTTACCGCGGCAGCCGGACGATGCCAAGGTCCTTGCGATCGCCCGGCGTGAGCTCGAAGACCGTCGCGTCCTGCGCGGAGGTCGTGCCGGGGAAGAACAGCGGCGTGCCGGTCGCAGGCCGGACCTGCGGGGATGTGAGATTGACGCCGAGCACATAGCGCCCGGGAGGGAGCCGGTCGAAGACGAACGTGCCGTACTCGTCGGTCCGGACCGGCCGCTCGTAGGCGTGCGGACGAAACGCGGCGAGCTCCTCCGCGACGGCGTCGATCGCGAGGCCATTGATGGGACGCCCGTTCTGATCCTGCACGGTGCCTGTGACCGTCGCGGTGGCCGAAAGCGCGAAGTCGGCGGGCAGGCAGCCGAACGATTTCACGTCGAACTCTCGCCGCACGTCGGGTCCCAGTCCAGCCGGGGCGACGACCGTCACGGTCAGCTTGCCGCGCGGCACCTCCGGAAACGCGTACCTGCCGCGTTGGTCGGTGGTGACGCTCCGTGAGTACGTCGCGCCGGTCGCGCTGACGACGACATCCTTCAGCGGACCGTAGTCGGCGCCATGCTCCTCGGCCGGATGGCGGCCCCATTCGGTCACGCGGCCGCTGACCAGCACGCCGGCCGTTCGTTGCGGCAGCGTGGCGAAGTATTCCAGATCCTCGCGCGCTTGCGCGAGCGGCCTGGTCCTGGAGCAGTTGCTCGTCGAGAGCCGGCCATCGGCATCCTTCCACGCGTAGACGACGTACCGAACGCCAACCGCGAACTGGTACGTGTTCGAACTCAGCGCCGCTTGCGTGAGCTCGATTGGTCCCGGTGTGCTGTTGACGAACGCGCGCTCGAGGTGAAAACGCACGATTTGCTCGGTATAGGCGACCCCTTCCATGGTCGTGGCGGCTCTTTCCGTGACGGACAGCACGGTCCCGGCGAAGACCGCGTCCCCTTGTGCGGCGGCGTGGCACGGCGGTCCGCTCGCGATGCACTCACACGTTGCGGTCCGCGGTAACGCGGCAACGCCCGCAAAAGCCAGGACGGCCAGGACTCGTCGGAACGGCATCACGGCGCCTTCTTCTCCTGCAGCAGCCAGCCGCGCTTGGGCGGCGCGCCCGCGAGTCGCCAGCGGATGTTCCCCGACCGGAGCATCTCGAACGCGACGCGCGAGTCGAGGCCGGCGGGCGCGGGCGGATCGGGCCATGTGGCGCTGACCTCGAGTTCCTCGAGCGTCAGGATGGCCAGCGTGTGATTGCTGACCTCGTACAGGTGCCACATCAAAACGTACTGCCAGCCGCCGTGCGCGCGCCCCCCCACGACGTGCCAGGTGAAGAGCTCGAGGAAATGCCGTGGCGTGACGTCGGGATCGGCGTTCTCCGGAGGGCTGACCGATATAGGCTTTGCTCGGGCGAACAGTACGGGGCACATCGGCAGGTCGCTCGGCCGCTCGTCGCTTTCCGCCACCGCGATACCATCGCGGCCGATGCGGACGTAGGACCCTCCAACTTCCAGCGTCTGGTCGTGTAACCCGAACGCAAAGCAGCCCATCGCCCCGACCGCTTTGCGGCGGTCCTCGTACGAGAGTGCTTCGCACTGCCGCCGAACGAACTGCTCGCGCTCCCGCAGTACGGCTTTGTACGCCGGCACGTCGTCAATGGACTTCGGTCCCGCGATCTCCACGTCCTGGGTGAGCTGCGCGAGCGCGCAGGCGGCAATCGGATCGCGCGGAATCCCCAAGCCTCGTGAATAGAGGAGGCTCAAGTACCGCGCCGGCTCAGGGTCGTCAGGGCGCAGGACGTAATCGGGACTCGTCACGACGACGTGCAGGAGCCGCGCCGCCGTCGCGTAGTCGCCCGCCGTGTAGGCGTCGGCCCACTCCTGCGCCCGCACCATGTGTGGCAGGGCCGAGGCGAGCAGCGTGAGCGCCACCAGGCGGACGAAGGACATCCACCTCTCTCCTGCGGGCACCGTGCCATCCCGCAAGGCCGGGAATCGCCCGCAAACCGGCGGCCTGACGCGATGGGATCCTGACCAAATTGAACCGGGGACTCGAAAACCGGGATTCGGGCGGATGGCTCATGCCCGCAGCCTGCTCCCTGGGCAGTTGCCCGCCGGCCCTGTTGCGGCTATAACGGGCATCCGCCTCACGACGATGGGTCGGGCGAGCAAACAGGAGGGCAGCGATGAAGAGACGCGAGTTCGTGGAGAAGCTGGGAATCGGATCGGCGGGCCTCGCGGCGGCGGCCGCGCTCACCGGCCGTGCGCGGCCGGCGGCGGCGCAGCACGACCACGCGCAGGTCGACGGTCCGCTCGCCAGTGCGACAGTCAGCTTCGGCCAGTGGAAGACGGATCCGCCGATCGACCGTTTCGGCGGCCCGCCGCCGCCTGAGACCAACGCGCACCTGGTGATCCCGTACGTCGCCACCATCAAGGCTGGCGGAAGCGTCAACTTCATCATCTCCGGGCTTCACCAGGTGCTCGTCTACGGCCCCGGCACGACCATGGAGAGCATCGACGATACGAACCTGATTCCGTCCGGCGAGGGATTCCCGCCCCTCATCGCCGATCCCAACAACCGGGTCTACCGCGGGCCGAACCCCACGCCGTTGTTCCCGACGCTCGACCGCGTCGAGATCATCCGCCTGACGAATCCGGGCGTGTACCTGGTCGTCTGCGGTGTGCTGCCGCACTTCCGCGACAACATGCACGGCTGGGTGAGGGTCCTCGCCTGATCAGCGGGTTCAGATCTTGTTTCCTGCACGTCGGACCTCAGTGGACGCCTGCCCCCTCGCCGGGGCCCGCTGCAGGAAACAAGATCTGACCCAGGTACGCGCGGAGTGCGACGGGTGTGACGCCCGGCGCCTCACGCAGCCGGCGATTGGCGCGGGCGGGGCTGCACCCAGCCCGCCAGCGCGTACGCTGCGGCACCGAGGGTGACGGTGGCGACGAAGCCGATGCTCATGGCCGATGCCAGCGCCAGGACGGTGGCGAGCACGCTGGCCATGCCGTTCATCGCCCAGAACCAGGCGCGAACCACGCGCGCTTCGCCGCTGTCCGATCCGCTGAGCATCATGCCCAGCGGAAACGGTGCGCCCATGAGAAATCCGGCGGGAGCGACGAGTGCGGCCGCGATAGCCACGCGCCAGCCGAGAGACCATCCGAGCGTCGCAGCGAAGACCGCACCCATGGCCAGGTTCAGCGCGAGCAGCGCCAGCGGCAGCACGATGCCCACGCCCGGTCGCGCCAGCGGCAACAGCCTTGGGCTCGTCATGGCTCCGAGGCCGGCGCCGACGAGCAGCGCGCTCAGCACCACCGTCGTGGCGTAGCTCGGGTGGCCCAGGTACAGCACGAAGCGCTGCAGCCAGGGAATCTCGACGAACATGAACGCGACGCCAATCGCGACGAAGTACGCGCTGCTGCGCGCGAGCCCGGCGCCGCGCGGCAGGCGGCCCCGCCGCAGGAACGGCACCAGGAACAGCGTGCCCGCCACCACCCCGAGGACCGCCAGCAGCATCCGCAGCAGCGCGACCGCCTGCTCGTTTGGTCCCAGCCGCTGCAACTCGGCGCGCGTGGGCGGATGGAAGATCGACAGCGTGTGGAAGAAGAACGGCCGATCGTCGGTCGGTGGCGACAGATCGGCGCCGGAGCTCACGAGGTCGCCGATCTCGCCGGCCAGCACCCGCCGGATCAGCGAGTCGGCTCCCGCGCCGTCGGGCGGCCAGTGACGGACGAACCCGCGCGACGCCGCAAGCGAATCCGCCTGGTCGATGCCTGCCGTGTCGATTTGCGTCGGTGATACGAGGAACGTCGCGACGCTGCCCGCCTGATAGACGAGAAAGTGCTGGTCGGGCTGGCCGGCGCCCGCGGCCCGGAGCGCCGAGCGGACGAGCAGCGCCAGGCGCGCGCTCTCCATCTGGAAGGAGCCGCGCATCCAGCGGCTGATCGACAGCACTCCAGCGGGCTGCAGCCGCGACAGGTACAGTTCCAGGGCCTCCCGCGTATACAGGTAGTTCTCCGCGAGCGAGAACGCGCCGGCGGCGGTTGCCGCCCAGCTGTCGATCAGCGAGATCTGGATCAGATCGTATTGCCGGTCGGTGCGCGTCAGGAAGTTGCGGCCCTCGCCGACGACGGCGTGCACGCCGGGACGGCCGTAGACGTCCCCCGCGTACTCCCTGAACGGCCCGCGTAGCGCGTCGACGATGGCGGGATTCAGTTCGACCGCGTCGATCCTGGTCGCGCCCGCCTTCAGCGCGGTCAGGATGTCGCGCCCTCCGCCCGGGCCGATGACGCAGACGGTGCGCGGCCTCCGCCACTGATACCCCAGGCTCGTGACGTCGTAGAAGAGATGGTCGAGCGCGGCGGGGTTGTCGGGCAGCCGCGTGATCGGCGTTCCCGCCGAGCCGTCCTGCTCCATCCAGAGGTGCGGCACCGCGGTGTCGGAACGATACTTCCCGCCGATGCCCCAGGCGAACGCCGTCGTGCCGAAGAAACCCTCCGGCAGGACGGTGATGCGGCCCGTCGGCGTCCACCGCTCGTAGAGCACGGCGGCCGGCCGGTTCCCGGACTTCGAGCCGCGCGTGAGGCGCAGCGGCGTCTGCGACGCGAGCAGGAGCGCGATCGACGCGACCAGCACGCCCGACGTCACCCGCCACCGTCCCTTGAACAGCCAGAGCGCCGCCGCGGGCAGCAGCCCCGTGCCCGCGACGACGATCGGCGTCGGCAGCGTCAGCAGCAGCGGCACCACGGCCGCCGCCCCGGCGGTGGCGCCGAGCAGGTCGGCGCCGTACATGCGCGCCACCCTCGCACCGGCGGCATCCATCAGGAGCAGGCAGACGGCCGTGCCCGACGCCAGCAACGGTACGAGCACGCAGCCGATCGCGGCGAGCACCGGTCCGTTGGTCAGCACGCTCGCGCCGGCAAGCGGCAGGCTGCCGTAGTCGAGCGACGAGCCGAGCCGCACGAGCACGATGGTGGCGAGCGGCGCCGCGATGCTGCTGATCGTCAGTGCCGCCGGCAGCCACGCCGGCGTCGAACGCGCGAACGCCAGCCACACGCCGGGCAGCCCGATCCCCAGCATCGCCAGCGACACCGCCAGGAAGGCGAAGTGGTACCAGAGCGTCACGCTCAGGATCCGCGTGACGGCGACTTCGAACACGAGCACGCCCGCCGCGACGAGCGCGATGGTGAGGAGGCGTGCCGCCTCCGAGGGTGCGCACGCCGGCCGAGGGGACCCGGTGACGGGCCGCGAGGAGGACAAGGAGCTGAAGGGGTCTGCGGGCGCGGCCTGGATCCGCGAGTTCACATTGGTCAAAGGGACACGCTGCGGCGTTCGGTCGATGCGGCCATACGGCTTGGCACGGGCACGCTGAACGGAAGTCGGGATCGTACCACAGCGTCACATCACGGGAGGTCGGCGCCCCGGGCCGAGATCCCTCGGCAAGCCGATGCCGATCACACCGCGCAGCGTCCGCAACCGGCTGTTCATCTTCCCTCTGAAGGCAACACCACGGATGCGACCGGACTACCGCGCTTGAAGGGGCCACTCAACGCGCTCGATCTCCCAGACGTGGGATTCAGATGACCGAGGCTGCGCTGCGAGGGGGACGACGCGCCCCTGGTAGCGCAGGCCTTCACGCCTGCCAACCGGAGCGCGCAGGTTACCCGGCCGACAGAAGCCCCAGGACCGGCAAGATGATCGAGAGAGCGAATGCCGCGCCGAGCGTCCAATTGACCCATCGCTTCTCCGGATGATTCACCCAGTACCAAAGGACGACGGCGAAGAGGAGCGATTGCAGGACGACTTCCCACAGGCCGAGCATCTGGTCGATCGGCGGAATGATGGTGTAGATCACCCCCTCCACGGAGCCGGGAGCCGGTCCGAACGTGGAGAGGATGCCGAGCGCAAGCAAGAGCCACCAGACCGTCAGCCAGCCGCGTGGCCGTGCAAAGAGAACCTGGCGGAAAGGGTAGAACGCCAGCGCAAAGATGACGCCCCGGAGAGGTTGGAACAAGGGACCCGCCATGACCAAGAGATCCGAGGTGGGGCGCATGAAGTAGGACAGCGGCGGCTCTGAAAACGTCCTTTCGTAGTCTCCGAGCGTGAACGCCAGGACGCCAGCGATGACGTACGTCACCGTGTGAACGGCAATGGTCTTGACCGTGAGTCCCGAGAGCCTGATATGTATGCCGTCTTGTTCGCCAGCCATCGAAGCCGCCTCGAGCCGAGCTCAGCCGGGATCCACCAGCCCGTTCCTCACCCGCTACCCGTCGGCGTGTGCCGAGAAGAACGCTTCGATGCCGGCCTGCGCGGGAGCCACCTGCCGGCGCACCCTGTCCACCTCGTCGGGCGACAGCGCCCTGAACGCGCGCGCGGCGGCGATGTTCTCGCGGATGAACTCCGGCTTCGGCATCCCGACGACGGCGGCCGAGACGGGCAGCGACCATGCGTAGCGAATCAGGGTCGCCATCGGCGCGAGTCCGGAGCCGCTGCCGACCAGCTTGTCCTGCGCCGTCACCTTCATGCAGATCACGCCGATGCCCTTCTTGACCGCGGCGGGGAGCGCCAGCGCCTCGAACTGCAGCGCGCGCGACGGGTTCATCGCCATCTGCACCGCGTCGAGACCGTGGCGGGCAATCGCTGTGGCCATCACGGCGCCGTCGGTGTGGCTGGTCATGCCGATGAACCGCGCGGCCTTCTGGTCGCGGAGCTCGTAGAGCGCCTTCAGCGCGCCGTCGGGTGCCTCGATGGCCGCCAGATCGTCCGCCTCGCCCAGGCTGTGGAGGTGCACCAGGTCGAGGTGGTCGGTCTGCAGCCGCTTCAGGCTCTGCTCGAACTCGCGGAGGGCTCCGTCGCGGGTGCGTGCCGAAGGCGGGATCTTCGTCGCCAGGAACACGTCCTTGCGCCGGTTCTTCATGACCAGCCCGACGCGCGTTTCACTCAGCCCTTTGCCGTAGTCCGCCGCGGTATCGAGGTAGGTGATGCCGCTGTCGATCGCCTCGTTCAGGATGCGGACCGCGTCCGTTTCGTCCTTGTACATGAGGAAGCGGCTTCCGCAGCCGAAGGCGAGGATCGGCACCGTCACGCCGGTGCGGCCGAGCGGCCGCCGCGGCAGACCTCCGGTCTCGGGCCGCCCGCCACCCTGGCCGCGCACCGACTGCATGCCGACGGGGATGGCCACGACGTGTGCCGCGGTCTGTTCGAGGAATTGCCGGCGCGTGACGCCCGTCTTCATGATGGCTCCTTGCTCCGGCATGCACATGCCGGCGACCATGCCTGCCCGCGATGTGGACGTTCATAACGCCGTTCGACGCCGAGCGCAAGTCCGGCCGCCGTACCTGCCTCCCGGTCCTTACAGTGCCGCCAGAACCTCGCGGTAGAGGTACCTGGATCCCTCGACGCCGTCCCACGGGCCGTCCTCGTACTCGAGCGCGAAGGCTCCCGTGAAGCCCGCGTCCAGCATGATCTTCACGGAGCGCGCGATGTCGTTCTCCTTCCAGCGATTCCAGTACTTCGCGTGCACCGTGGTGCGCGTGTAGGGCGCAAGCGCTTTCAGCCCGTGGTAGAGCAGGTACTCGTGCTCCCAGTTGCAGAAATCGGGCGACGCTTCGCAGTACGGGTGCGCCACCTCGTCGAGAATCGCGCGGACGTTCATCGGGTTCGCCGTCAGGCCCCAGTGGTTCTCGAGCGTGACCTTCACCCCGGCTTTTCCACCGTAGTCCGCCAGCTCCTTGAGCGACTCGATGCACGCCGCGATGTAGCGCGCGAGCTCGTCGGCCTTTGGATAATCCCCGGGCTGCGCCACCGCCGGCGGGGCGATCCGCGGTCCACCGCTGTTCACGCGCATCGACTTCGCGCCGATGATCTTCCCGGCGTCGAGCCACTTCTTCGCGACTGCGATGCCGACCTTGCGGCGTTCGGGGTCCAGCTCGCTGAGATCGCGTGGCGCGTTGTTGGAGATGTGCTGGCATGAGGTGCCGGTCGACGCCATCTTGTCGGCGAGCGTGTCGAGCCACTTCCGCCCTGACGCGCTCGCCGGATCGAACTCGCGACCACGGCCCTCCGGTCCCGTCACGTACATCGTCTCGTCGCTGACGTCCCCGAAGAGCCCGCTGAACAGATCCATGCGCGTCACGCCCGGGAACGTCTCCTTCGTGAACTGCGGCATGTCGAGCATGGTGATCTCGCCATACTTCTTCTTCATCTCCTCGGCTCGCGGGTTCCCGCGGCCGCCAGGCCGGCCCTTGAACAACGAGCGCAGCGGCCAGGTATTCGATGCGATCTGCGCGAGCTTCTCCTTCTCGGTGCGGGGCTTCGCCGCGCCCTGGCGTCGCTGATCCGCCGCCGCCGTTTCGCCGAGAGCCCCCAGCAATCCGGCGGCGCCCAGCGTGCAGGTCGTGGTTCTGATGAAGCCGCGCCGATTGAGATCCGTGTGCTTGTCCACGCCAGGCCTCCGTTCTATGAGTCGCGAATGATGACGAGCATCTGCTTGCAGAGCCTTCCGCTCGATTGTATACGCGCGAGTCGGAGGATGGAGTTGCAGGACACACGCCAGGACGCCTGCCATGAGGCAGGAACGTTGGTGCCGAGCCGAGGACCTTGACCCCGCACGACGGCGTCGGCCGCAGTGCCGCCAAGGCGCGACGCAGGTGGCAGTCGCTATTGCGTTCCGGCGAACAGGTCCGTTCCCCCAGGTCCGCCGGACCAGTGGCGGAGGTGGGAGCGTCCGTCGTTGACCTTCTGGGTCAGCGCGGTCATCAGCTGCATGCTCTCCGGCGTGAACTGCGACGCGTGACAGGCGAGTGCCGTGCGCGCGCGATCCGCGTCCTCGCTGGAGTACGGCACGCGCACGTTCAGCATCTCGTCGACGACCGGCGCGAACGGTGCGGGGAATCGCAGCGCTTTCAGCGCGTCGGACTCGAGCCGGCTTTTCGGCAAGCCGACGTAATAAAGGAGGCGCGTCGCATCTCCCGCCTGGACGAGCTGCGTCACGACGGCGCTGACCAGCCGGTGATCGGGATGGCCGTATCCGCCGTCCGGCCCCCACGTCACGATGACATCGGGCCGGACATCGTCGATGACGCTCTTCAACTTCATTGCCGCCTGGGCCAGCGCCTGGCTGGAGGCGAGCCCGCCATCGGGAAGTCCGAGAAGCACTGGAGGATCCGTTCCGAGCGCCGCACAGGCGCACGCGGCCTCCTTCGCGCGCACGGCGGCGAGCTGCTCGCCCGCAGGGATTTTCGCGAAGGGCATCACCCCCTTGTCCCCGTTCGTCACGATCGCGAGGACGACGCGCGTGCGTGGCTGCCGGGCGTAGTGCGCCAGCAGCGGTCCGACCATCGTCTCATCGTCGGGATGCGCGAAGACCGCCAGCAAGGTGCGCGACATCGCCCCGGCGCGAAGGTCCTGCGCGCCGGTTGGAGCGGCCGGCGCCGCCAACAGCACACTGACTGCCGTCAAGCTGAGGACCCGGGCGACTGGGAGAGACGTGCGGAGGTTCTGCATGCTGTTATCGCCTCGACACAGCGCGGGTGGGCGCATTTCCCGGCCATTATCGCCATTCCCCAGGGCTCCGGCGAAACTCGGCTATAATCCGCAAACTCCCCACGGAGGTTCAAATGAGGGCAGTCTGCTCGTTTGCGGCTGCGGTCGTCGTTTCGACGCTCGGTCTTGCGATCCCCGCGTTTGCCGATGACGGACGCTACATAGTCAAGTTCCACTCCGGCAGGGGCCAGGCGGCGCGAGCGGCCGTCCAGACGGCTGGCGGCCGCATCGTCCTGGAGCTGGGGCCACAGGACGCGCTGGCCGTCGAGCTCCCGGCGCAGGCCGTCACCGCCCTGCGTGCGAACCCCAACGTCGAGTACCTCGAGGACGACCCTCGCCGGTACCCGTTGACCCAGACCACACCTTACGGAGTGAAGATGGTACAGGCAGACCTGCTCAGCGATGGGGCGGCCTCCAACCGCCTGGTCTGCATCATCGACTCCGGCTACTCGAGAAACCACGAAGACCTTGCCGCCGACTCGAGCGTGTCGGGGACGGCCGATTCCGGCACCGGCAACTGGTACATCGACACCTGCGGCCACGGCACGCACGTGGCGGGAACGGTATCGGCGCTCAACAACGATCGCGGCGTCGTCGGCGCTATGGGCGGCGGCAACATCAGGCTCCATATCGTCAAGGTGTTCGGTGACAACTGCTCCTGGACCTACAGCTCGAACCTGATTAGCGCGCTGAACGTGTGCCGCAATGCCGGCGCGAACGTGGTCAGCATGAGCCTCGGCTGCAATGGCACGTTCTGCCGGAGCACGACCGAGGAGAACGCGTTCAACAACGCCTATAACGCTGGCGTCCTGTCCGTCGCCGCCGCCGGCAACGCCGGGAATACCCAGATCTCGTATCCGGCCGGCTACGCGTCGGTCGTGTCCGTGGCCGCCGTGGATTCGGCCAAGGTGGCCGGCAGCTTTTCTCAGCGGAACAGCACTGTCGAACTGGCCGCTCCGGGCGTCGCCGTCCGCTCGACCGTCCCGATGGGCACGGGCGCCGACGAGAGCCTGACCGTCGGGGGGACCGGTTACGAGGCGGTCGCCATGGACGGGTCGCCGAACACGTCCGCCACTGGTGCGCTGGTGGACTGCGGTCTCGGCACGTCGGTGTGTTCGGCGGCTGCAGGGAAAGTCTGTCTCATACAGCGTGGAACGAACTCCTTCGCCGAGAAGGTCCAGAACTGCCAGGCCGGCGGGGGTGTGGGCGCGGTCGTCTACAACAACGCGGCGGCGCTGTTCAGCGGCACGCTTGGCGGCGCCGTGACGACGATACCGTCGGTCGGCATCTCCGGCGTCGACGGCAGCTTCCTCGAGGCGAACCGCCTGGGTCAGAGCGCGACGGTCACGACCGGACCCGGCAACTACGCCTTTTTCGACGGGACCTCCATGGCCACGCCGCATGTCTCGGCAGTCGCAGCGCTGGTCTGGAGCTACAACACTGGCTGGACCAACGCCCAAATCCGCCAGGCGCTCCAGGCGACGGCGGAGGATCTCGGTAGCGCCGGGCGTGACAGCACGTACGGCTACGGCCTCGTCCGCGCCAAGGCGGCGCTGTGCCACCTCGATCCGGGCAACGCCGCCTGCGGCGGCGGCGGTGGCGGCGGCAACGAGCCGCCCACCGCGTCGTTCACGTTCACGTGCACGGGTCTCGCCTGCAGCTTCAACGGTTCGGGCAGCAGCGACGGCGACGGGACGATCGCGAGCCATGCGTGGAACTTCGGCGACGGCACGACCGCCAGCGGTGTCACCGTGAGTCATACGTTCGCTGCGGGGGGCACTTACAGCGTGACCCTGACGGTGACCGACGACGATGGCGCTGCCGACAGCGACACGCAGAGCGTGACCGTGACCAGCCCGCCGCAGGGCGACATTCTCCTCTCGGTCCTGGGTTACAAGGTGCGCGGTCAGCAGAAGGCGGATCTCTCGTGGAGCGGCGCGACGACTGCCGACGTCGACGTCTACCGTAACAGCGTGCTCCGAGCGACGACCGCCAACGATGGCGCCTTTACCGACGACATCAACAGCCGCGGTGGCGGGACCTACACCTACAAGGTCTGCGAGGCCGGAAGCACCACGAAATGCTCAAACGAGGTGACGATCATCTTCTAGCGGACAGCGTCACCGTTCCAGGCATGCGAGTGGGTCCGGCGGGCAGGCTCGCCGGACCCACCCGGATTTGACCTCACCGCGCGCTTCCGCGACTCCATTCGGGAGCTGGCAGAGCCCACCGCGCCTTCCTGCCTCGTACCGACGGAGGCGTGGCCATTTCACAGCCTCTCCAGCGTGAACTGGCAGCGAGGATAACCCTGCGATGCAGCCGCGGCCAGGATTGCGGCGGCCGTGTCCGCGAGGTCCGCCAGGTCGCGACTGGGCTGGGTGTCGTCGAGTGCACGTGCGACGTGCTCGAACAGCGTCATCGACGAGACCACCTTCATCGCATCGGTGCGGGAACCCATGAGCGTGTCGAGGCGCGCCTGGCGTTCATGAAGGTGATGGCGAACGCCTTCCGCCGCCTGGCGCAGGCGTGCGAGCAGGACCGGGTCGCGCAGGTAGGCCTCGGCCTCGCCGACTCCGTCCAGGCCATAACGCTCCGCGAGCGGCGACAGCCCCAGGCCCCGAAGCTGAGGGAACACGTACCAGATCCAGTGAGTCTGCTTCCTGCCCGCGCGGAGCTCGGCCAGGGCCGTCGCGAAGTCTGATTCGTGTGCCTGTTTGAAACGATCGAGATCGTAGGTCATTTCCCGGTCGGCTCGCCTTGTTCGACGCGCCACAGGGTTCTGCTCCCTTCACGGCGGAAAAGAGCAGAACAGTCGAGTCGGGGCGTCCATCCCGGACGCTGGCGGCTCGACGAGACTTTGCTGGCGGTATGCTGCCCGGGTGCCACACCGGGGTAAACGAGGACAGCGAACCCCAATCAGGTCCTGTGAAACTGCTCGGGCCCGGCACGCCGGTCGACGAGCAGAAGCACGCCCGCAACCAGCGGCGGCAGCGCCATCGTCAACCAGACCATGACGGTCGTGAACAGCGGAAAACGGCGGCCGAAGGTCAACGGGTAGGCGATCGCCACGAACAGCCCCTCGGCGATGAGCAGCGCGGCGCCCACGATCGGCCAGCGCCATGCGACGAGCGCCGTGACGACGAGGATGCCGCCGGGCACGATGATGTGGCCGATCGAGTTGAGGGCGCCCAGCCGTTCAGCGACCGCCGACGCGATGCCGAACCACAGCCAGAACGCGGTGACGAGCACGATCAGCGTCCACGCGAGGTGACGCATCCAGCGCGGAGACATGGTGACGCGGCTTTCCGGGCCCTCGCCGGTACATTACGCCCAACCGGGTGCGAGGGCGCTCAGCCCGGGGTGAAGAATCGTGAGGATTCCGTGTCAGCGCGAGGGCCAGAGCGTTCCCTGGTCGCCCGCGGCGCTTGCCGGTCGCAGGTGATATCAGTCAGCGCGACGGGAGGCAAGTTCAATCGTCCCACTGCGTACCTGCGGCTGACCATTCGTGCACACCGCGCAGGTAGATCGTAGCTGATTCCCTCCGCTCTCAGCTTGACGCTTTGCACGTCTTGCCGGAGCGAGCAGGAGCGTCGGTTTTGGATCGAACGCCCTTGCTGCGTGAGCACAGGCCATCGCTGATTGACGAGAAGCACGAGGGCCGTCCGAAAGCGGCAGAGGAAAAGCCCCAACGAAGGCTGTCGACATCAAATTGCCAAAGTTGAGCGCCTGCTATCGCGTACGGTTACGGTCCCTATCCCGTCGGTCTAACGGCTAGCGTTCACCAGCGGCCGCTCACGTTCGAACCTTCGGCCGCCTGGATGCAACGCGTGTTAGACCGCGTGATGATCTACCGGACGCGTCCAACCTCGTCTCAGTGTCCGGGCAAACGGCCACAGTCGGCACGTATGCGCGCCAGTTCGCGCGCGGACTGGGCCAGAAACACCAGAACACCAAGCACGCCAGTCGCGACCAGCACGGTCGCCGGGGCCTCAGAGAGCGAGTGGGTCAGCGCAGCTGCCAGATACGCAGCATTCGCTGCAAGGCTCAAGAAGAGCCACGAGACGTATTTCGGCAGTCTTCGAGCGATAGCCACGCGATTCAATGCATCCACAGCGTTCCTCCACGACATCGGTAATGGACGGCGCGCCTCACCAAGCACTCGGTGCCGCGACGACATCCCCGCGAATCCTGTCACAGGGTTCGACCGCGTCGGCTCCTACAGTGCTTACACCACTGTCGCGAGCAGAGGCTTGCGAAACAGCGACGTCTCGACCCCGGCGGTACGATGACGCGGTAGCCATGTTTCTCCTGGAAACGCGGTGCCTTAAAGTCGAAGGTGCTCAGATACGCCACGTCGCAGGACTCGGCACGGGCCGCATCTTCAACCGCTCGGAGCAAGGCCGCGCCGTACCTGGGCGGCGGTGCGCCTCATCGACCCAGAGATGCTGAATGTACACGGCGTTCAAAAAGATCTCGCCGACCAGCCCGCCAAGCAAGGCCCCGGCATCGCTTCGGACGGCAGCACAACCGGTTTTCGATGGAAGCGGGCCGCTCGCTGCTTCATTGAAGGCTGGCAGGCGCCCCTCCAAGTTCGCTGATACTTCACCGAGGTTGTAATCTTCACTCGTGATAGGACGCATTATCTGCGGCGGTCCATTCAGTGGTCTGGCTAAACTGACGTTCCGGTCCAGCGGCGGGCCGTGCAGCGGACCGCGCGCTGCAACCGGTTGTTGGGCTGCCATGTGTGAGGATTCCCATCTCTTCCTGAGGGGTCCCTCGGTCTCAGCTGCTTCCTAAGCGAGCGCGACTTGTTGCCACCGTTCGACGTTCACACCCTTGATCGATGTCCACAAGGAAACGATCGATGTCTCGATCGCTGAGGGGCAGCGGGATGGAGACGTTCGCCACGACGTGGTCATCGCCAGCGACCTCGAGCCGCTGGACAAAGTCGTGCGCGCGGCGACGAACGCACAGGCAACGGTTGTTGGCGTGAGGAGGTCCGTCGCCAGCCGGATCTGCGCGAGAGCCTGATCGTGATTGCGCGCTACGTTCGTGGCCGTGCCCTCTCCGTACAGCGAAGCCGGTGCCGTCTAACACTGGGGATAAGGCTGCGAAGCTGTGTCCGCGTCCAGTCGGACATCGCGGGCATGAGGCGGCACCTCTTGTTCGCTTTGTTCGGCGCCAGCTCAATCCGCTACTTGCCGGCCGCCGCCACAGGCTTGAAATCGAACTTACCCTTTCCGTCCTGATAGAAGACACACTCACTACGAGGGCGGCAGCCACTGACGTGCACCCAGTTTGCGGGCATTCTGACAACCGAGCCTGGACCGAAGTCCCTGGCAGACGACGCGTCCGCGCCGGTGTACCACACGCCGCTGATGATCACATTCGTCAGTTCGCTGCTGTGTGCGTGAAGCTGGTTGTCCGTACCGGCAGGAACCCTCCGCATCTGCGTGTATTGCCCCACTTTCGGATCCCCTGACAGGATGGCGAACTCCATTCCTGCCCGCTCGGGTAGGGCCGTCCACTTCAGCTCCGTGAACGACACCATCAGCGGCGCCGAGTTCTGCCCGGACGGCGAGGCCGATGCGATCGCCGCGCAAATGAGAGCCGCTCCGCCAAGGCTTCCGACCGCCCGCCTCCAGACTAGGCATTTCATCTCCGACCTCCCCCGGGCGTAGACGTTCCCCGACGCTCTCAGACACCAATCAGTATCAGTCGGCCCGGCCACGGGCGCCAACGCAACTTCGTGTGCGCCGAACGCGATGCGGCTCACCCGCGGCGGCCGCCGGCAGTCCTTCCGATTACGTCGCTCTTGCGCCAGCCGCCGTCGGGTGCAGCGTGTTAGGCGGCGATGAAGATTGCTCATCGTGTCGGCCACCACAGACCCGCTTGCCGACAGTACGCCTCGTCCTCTTTCCCGAACGTCCGCCGCAGCGTGGGCTCTTCGTACAGCACGACGAACAGGTGCGTGAAAGGAACAGGGCGGCGTAACCAAGAAGCGACATCGAGTGATAGTAGAGCGCGGCACCGGGCGAGGACAAGGCCAGCCCCGGCATACATGGGGTTCCGGAGTCGACGATACGGACCCCGAACGACCAATCTACGAGGCGGATCGAACGGCGCGGGAGTCCCGCGACCGACGAACGCGACGCGAGTCTGCACGTGAGCGCGAGTGTCGCGCCGGCGGCTCCCACCAACATCCCGGCGACCTGCCACACGCCGATTTGAGGCCGGACAAGGCCGGTCGGGGACAGGATCCGCGCCGGCAGGAACATCAGTACGAGGCCGATAAAGAGCGCAGCATAGGTCACCGCTCGAACAAGCACGAACATGCCAGGCCTTCATCCCGCGAGGATGCCCAAAAAACCACCCCACGCGTCGTTGAGTGTCAACGCCCGCGGTTTAGCCGCGACGCGTCACCGATCCTTGACGCCCGCGCCGTCGGTTGCAGCCCGCTGGTTAGGGGCGGGATGACATGCCCTGCGGAGACCCCGGTAGCCTAAGAAAGTGAAAACAAAGATGACCACGAACGAAGGGAGGAGAAAGCGTTGGCCCCCGGGGAAAACGAACCACAACAGGACCACCAGTAATCCGATCGCCGTAAGGAAGACGGGAGCTGCGAGGCGAGAGCGGCGCCACGTCAGGGCGCCGGCGGCGAGGTACGTGCAGCTCCACGCCAGGGCGAACAGCGCCGCGAGAGGGGAGGTATTTGCAGTCCTTGGCCAGGCCGCCCAGAATCCGGCGATCCCTGCAAGGCCTGCTGCGAGAAGCCCAGCCCCAAGCACGATGATTCCAAACGGCCTCCCGAGCATCTCTCCCAACCCTCCCGTTGCCTCTAACGCTCGCGTGCGGCGGCGCGAGTGCGTCCGTTCAGGCCGAACTCCGTACCGCTCGAGCTGTATTGAGAACGCCTTTAAGCGCCTCGTGCACGGCCTGCTCAGTCGGCAATGCGTCGGACACCTCAGCCTCGATGAGAACGACGTTCGTGCCCTCGCGCGCCCGCCGCACATACTTGCCGCGAACGCCACCCTTCATCGAAGCGAAATCGAACTCAGTCCGCATGTCGTCACTTGGTGCTGGTCTCGTCCTCTTCATAGGACTTTCGCTCACGCCGTGTGGCGGTTCTCGCACTGATAATCCGAATCGTATCGCGGGCCTCAGTGTGCGACACCACGAGGATTCGACCGGAGTGTGGATCCCGACGATCAGAAACCGCTGCTCGCCGGCCGAGTGATCCGGATCCGGAAAGGTCGCCGAGAGCGGGTCGTCGAACACCGTCGCAGCCTCGCGGAAATCGATGCCGTGCTTCTTGAGGTTCGCCGCCTTTTTCAGGTCCCACGTGAAGGTCACTCGCCCAGTGTGTACCCGTTGTGTGGAATGCGCAGTGACCCGGGCTGCCTAACTCTAACGTTCGCGATAAGCCGCGCCACGCCGCGTCAGCATAGCACCAGCCGCGTGGGAACCCGCTGGCTGGCGCGAGCCGGCCGCGGGCGTCGGCTTCATCGCGTTGTTAGTCAGGCCGATGGTGTCGACGAGGCCAGTTCATCCGATGGTCGTGCGCTGCTGGGCCGACGGGTTGGAACTCCTCGCCGGTCCAGAGGTACGCAGCAGGTGTCCCGCACGACGCACATCGTGTTGGGTCACCCGGTCGAACCGGATCAGCGAAGATGAGACGACTGTTGATGCGATATTCAACCCATTGCTCGTCTGAAGAAGCTGCCGCGAAAGCCGGCCGCTCTCGGCATCGATGACCGCGACCATTTGGCACGGAGCTCCGCAGCCCCACATGACGAGCGTGAAGCGACCCGCGAAGTTCGGACCGCCCCGCGCGCCTTCGCGTAGACGAGTTCTGAACGTACGCCCGTACGGCGCACTTCGCAACTGAACGGGAGCGGGCACCCCGTCAAATCGTTCTGCAGTCGCGCAGTCTTCGAACCGAAGACTGGACGTCGACTCCTTGGGCGTCTCTTGCCACGGCAGCCCCGCCACAAACGCGGCAGTCACAAGCAGACCGGACACCATCAGGATCGCGGTCAGGACTCGATTCATTTTGAGAAAGAGTTTCGCTTCGCAGGAATCACGATCTCCAATCCTTCGTTGACCTGACGAACCGTCGATGGCCGAAGTGGCGGTGTCACCCTCATCGTCGATAGCCTGTCGGCCTCACGTTTCCGCTTCAGCCGCGGCGGCTCACGATGTCGCCTGCCGCCGTCGCCTGCAAGCCGTTATTAGGCTTCACGACCCGGTGTGTCAGCGTGGAGAACGTCCTCGACGAACTCTGCCTTGCCGAGGATGTACGCCTCTCGATCGCGGGGATGCCGGATAGCGAGCTCGTGCTTCAGAGCCGCATAGGCGTCGCGGACCGCAGCATCGGCACGGAGGATATCGCGGAAGCGCAGGTAGCGTACCCAATGTGTGCCGTGCCGCTCCACCAGGTGAAGATGGTGCGTCCGGAGCTCGCCACGGCGGAAGAACTCGCGGCCCGGCAGACCGCCGTTCCCACGATACACGTAGCCCAGCGATTCAAGCACGACAACGTAAGCCGAAGGGTCGGTGCCCGCTGCGTACCCCGCCCCAATGTCAAGAACTGGCTTGGCGGCAAGGCCCGGGACAGCCGTACTGCCGACGTGTTCCAGAGCAAGGTCCGGCAATCCGGCCGCCGCCACTGCATCGCCGATTCGTTTGGCCTCCCCTACGAACAGCGCCGGCCAACGATCGTCGTACGGAACGACTCGTACCGTCTTGGATTCAAGACCGAGCGGCTCCGCCATAGAATGGCCCAGCGTTCGCCGTGAAGCTTAACGACTCCGAATGAGCCGGGGCGCATCCATCAGTTCGGCGCCGCCGGCATCAGGCCGCCTACCTGAATGCCCACCAAGTCGCCTGCGAGTTCGGCACGTAATTGATATGCGCGGCTGTTCGCAGCGGGGGAACTTGCATTGTGAAGTCTGTGACTCTGGCCCATTTGCGACGAGTGGGGGGGACAGACGGCACCGGGCCGGTTCCGCGACATGTTGCACCCTCACCTTGTTCAACGTGTCTCCGACGTCTTTCTCATCACCCATGTTGTCCGATACGAGGGCGAGCTAACACGGGCCCGAGCGCTCGCCCACGCTAGCCCGGCGCCCGGCGACGCCACGGGACTTCGGTCAATTGTTAAAAACACTAGGAATTTGGTGCCGGAGGTGGGAATCGAACCCACACGGGCGGTAAAGCCCACGGGATTTTGAGCCCCGCGCGTCTGCCAGTTTCACCACTCCGGCCCGGGCGAAGAACTCCCAGTATACCAACCGTTTGCGGTATCATCAGCAATACCGCTCCAGATGGGATCCCGGAGGCCAGGGTTGCTCGTCGCACTCGTGTGCGCGATGACGATGGTGTCGTCTCGCGCCGGCGCGCAACCCTCCGCCCCGCTCTCCGCGCCGCCGCAGCTCCGGTTCGAGCGCCTCTCCGTCGAGCAGGGGCTCTCCCAGAGCGTCATCCGCGCCATCCACCAGGGCCGCCGCGGCTTCATCTGGATCGCCACCCAGAACGGCCTCAACGTCTTCGACGGCTACCGCTTCACGGTCTTCAAGCACGACCCGGACAACCCGAACTCGCTCCCGAGCAGCAGCATCACCGCGATTGTCGGCACCGACGAGCCCGACGGCTACACCCTCTGGATTGGGACGAGCCGCGGTGTCGCCGCCTTCAACCCCACGCACAACCGCTTCACGCGCTACGCCTCGAAGCCGGGCGGCCTGTCGCACGACGCGATCAACGACCTGTTCGTCGACCGCTCCGGCGTCCTCTGGGCGGGCACGCAGGCCGGTCTCAACCGGTTCGACCGGCGCGCACACGCCTTCGTACCCTTCCCGCACGGCCTCGCCGCTCCGACTATCATCGCAATGGCGGAAGACCAGGATGGCGCGCTGTGGGTGGGAACCGTCGCCGGGCTGAACCGCATTGACGCGGCGCGCAGCCGCGTCGAGACGTTCCTCCACGACGCCGCGCGGCCGGGGTCGCTCAACGACAACTTCGTCCGCAGCCTGCTCGTCGACAGCCGCGGCCGCCTGTGGATCGGCACCGACGCCGGCGGGCTGGATCGCTTCGACGTGACGACCGGGCGGTTCGTTCACCACGTGCACGCGGCGGTGCCGGGGAGTCTCAGCGGCAACAGCGTCAACGCCCTCCTCGAAGACACGCGCGGCGACCTGTGGATCGGCGTGTGGGGCGGCGGCGTCAATCGCCTCGTGTCCACCGGCGACGGCCCCGCGCAGTTCATCGCCTACCGGCACGATCCGACCGACGCGAAGAGCCTCGCCATCGACGACACCACCGCGCTGGCGCAGGACCGATCGGGCGCCATCTGGGTGGGGACCTACGGCGGCGGGGTGAACCGGTTCGTGCCGCCCGGCAGCCAGTTCTTCACGCACTACCGGCACGTTGTCGGCGACCCGGGCGCGCTCGGCGACAACCGCGTCCACGCGCTGCACGTGGATCGCGCCGGGTCGCTCTGGGTCGGGACGTGGGGCGGGCTCTACCGGCTCCGGCGCGATGCCGCCGCGTTCGAGAGCTACCCGCCGCCGCCCGGCCCAGGGAGGCGGCCGGCCGAGATTCGCGTCACCGCGATCGCCGAGAGCCCCGACGGCATACTCTGGGTCGGGACGCGCGACGGCGGTCTGCACCAGTACGACGCCGCTCGCGGCACGTTCCGCCACCACCGCCACGTGCCCGGAGAGGACGACACGCTGAGCAGCGACCGCATCACCGCGGTCGCCGTCGATCGCCAGGGCATCGTGTGGGTCGGCACCATCGGCGACGGGCTGAACCGCCTCGACGCGTCCACCGGAGCGGTGACGCGCTTCGCGCACGCCAGCGGCGACCCCGCCACGCTCTCCGACGGCCGCGTCGAGTTCATCCTCGAAGACAGCCGGGGCACCCTCTGGATCGCGACCCGCCGCGGCCTCGACGCGTTCGACCGCGCGACTGGCCGCGTGATCCGCCTCGCGGCGCTGCCCGGGGCGCCGCCGGCGCTCGGCGGCGCCGTCTCCTCGATCGCCGAATCGCCGCGGGGCCGCCTCTGGGCAGGGACCGACGAAGGCGTCGTCCGCTTCGACCTGACCGGGAGCGGCGCCTACGACGGGGTAGGCGTGCAGGCGGACGGGTTCAGGGTGTACCGGGAGCGTGACGGCCTGTCGAGCGACCGCACGCATCGCGTCCTGCCCGACGCCGCGGGCGACCTGTGGATCGCCACCGACAACGGCCTGACGCGGTTGCGTCCCTCCGACGGCACGGCGGCGAGTTTCGACGCCGCCGACGGGCTGCAGGGCAACGACTTCGCCAGCGGCGGCTGCTTCGACGCCGGCACGGGCCGCATGTTCGTGGGCGGCCCGAACGGCTTCAACGTCTTCCATCCCGCCGAGGTCCGGCCGCCGGGCTCCACGCCACCGGTCGTCCTCACGGGCTTTCTCGTTCTCAACAAGCCGGTCGCCGTCGGGTCGGAGTCCCCGCTCGACGTGCGCATTGCCGACGCCGAGCGCGTGACGCTCCGGCACCGCGACACGGTGTTCGCGCTGGAGTTCGCCGCGCTCGATTTCGCGGGCACGCACCAAACGCGCTACGCCTACATGCTCGCCGGCTTCGACCGCGACTGGAACTTCACCGATTCGTCGCGGCGCATGGCCACTTACACGAACCTCAGCCCCGGCACCTACACGTTCATGGTGAAGGCCTCGAGCCACGGCGGGCCGTGGAGCGAGCCCCGCCAGCTCGCCGTCGTCATCCTTCCGCCGTTCTGGATGACGTGGTGGTTCAGGGCCCTTGCGGTCATCGCGCTCGCGATCGGGATGCTCGCGGTCCACCGCGCGCGGCTGATGGTGGTCGAGCGGCAGCGGCGGGGGCTCGAGCGGCTGGTCGCGGAGCGCACCGGCGAGCTGCAGCGGGAGAAGGAGAAGGTCGTCGCAGCGCTCCACGCGGCAGAGCACGCCAACGCCGCGAAGTCGACGTTCATCGCCCAGGCGAGCCACGAGATCCGCACACCGCTCAACGCCATTGTCGGGGCCGCGGACGTGCTCGCCGGGACCACGCTCGATGCCGAGCAGCGCGAGTACCTCGGCACGTTGAAGGCGGCCGGCGAGGCGCTCTCGGAGCTGGTCGAGGGCACGCACGACCTGGCGAAGATCGAGGTGGGACGGTACGAAGTCGAGTACGCCCCGTTCGAGCTGCGCACCTTCGTCGGCGACACGATTCACGTGATCGAGCGCGCGGCGCGGCGCAAGCAGCTGGCGGTGGAATGGAGCGTCCACGAGTCACTCCCCCCGTACGTCAACGGCGACGCGCGGGCGCTGCGGCGGGTGCTCCTCAACCTGCTCGGCAACGCGCTCAAGTTCACGCACAGCGGCGGCATCACGGTCGACGTGGTGCCCGAACGGGCGGCGGGGGAGCTGGTGCGCTTCGTCGTGTCGGACACCGGGATCGGCATCCCCGCCGAAAAACACCAGCACATCTTCGACGCGTTCGCGCAGGCCGATTCTGCGACCGCCCGGCGCTATGGCGGGAGCGGCCTCGGCCTGGCCATCTGCCGGCAGCTCGTCGACCTGATGGGCGGCGCCATCTGGGTCGACAGCGAGCCCGGGCGCGGCAGCACGTTCTCGGTGGCCCTTCCGCTGGCCGGGTGCGCAGCGCCCGTCGTCGAGACGGCGCCCGCCTTGGCCCCCGGCGGCAGGGCACTGCGCGTACTGCTCGTCGAGGATCAGGAGCAGAGCCGGATGCTGATCCGGGCGTACTTGAAGGACACCCCCCACGAGCTCGAGTCGGTCGAGAGCGGCGAGGCGGCGGTGGAGGCGTGCCGCACGGGCGTCTTCGACGTCGTGCTCATGGACGTGGGGCTGCCCGGCATCGACGGCTACGCCGCCACGCGGATGATCCGCCAGTGGGAAGAGGCAAGCGGCCGGGCGCAGATGCCGATCATCGCGCTGACTGCCGACGCCTTTGCGGAGGACATCGAGATCAGCCTTCGCGCGGGATGCACGGAGCACCTGGCCAAGCCGGTGCGGCGGGCGGTCCTGCTGGAGGTGCTGGACCGCTACGGCCGCGCCCCGGGCGAGGCGCCGCGCCCGGCAGCGGAGCAGCCGCGGGAGCTCGCCTCGTTCGGCCCGGAGTATGTGCGGACCGCCAAGGGCGCCCTGGCGACGGCCCTCACGGCGTTCGGCCACGGCGACCGCGGCCCGCTGCGCGCGCTCGGGCACAACCTCAAAGGGACCGCCTCCTCCTTCGGCCTCGCGGAGATCGGCGCGCTCGCCGAGCGACTGGAGCGGACGGCGGCAGACGCCCCGGAAACCGACGTCCGCGCCTGCGCCGCCGAGCTCGGCGCTTGCCTGGATCGGTTCGCGCCTGCACAGACGACCGCCGGATTTCCGTCACCCTGAGGTGTATCGGGCCGCAATACGCCCGATTCCCACAGGTACCCCCTTTGCGTCGTCGGGGCGCAATGGTCACCAGTCACGATCTCCTCATAGGCATGGCCGGCGCCGGCGGCGACGGCATCATCTCGGCGGGTGAGTCCCTCATCACCGCCGCGGCTCTCGAGGGCTACCACGCGTTGCTCACCAAGAGTTTCGGGCCGCAGATCCGCGGGGGCGAATCGTCCTTCCGCCTGCGCATTGCCGTCGACGAGGTGTTCACCGTCGGCGGCACCCTCGACGTGGCGGTGGCGCTCAACTGGGACGACTTCCTCCGCTTCGGCGCGGAGCTGCCGGTCGGACCGGACACGATCGTCGTCTACGACGCGCAGTACCAGCTCGGGCCGGAAGGCGTCCCACTGCCCGGCGTGCGCCCCGCCGAGGTCGTGGCCGCGCCGATCGCGCAGCTCGCGAAGGATCTCGCCGGCACCGACCGCGCGAAGAACACCGTCGTCCTCGGGCTGATGGCCGAGTGGTTCGGGTTCGCGCCCGAGGCGCTCATCGCCGGGATCCGCAAGAAGTTCGCGAAGAAGGGCGAGGAGGTCCAGAAGCGAAACGAGCAGGCGTTCGACGCCGGCCGCAGCTACGCGCGCGCCAACCCGCTGCGCACGGCGCGGCCGATGGCGCCGGCGCAGGCCGTCTCCGCGCCCAAGCTCCTGACCGACGGCAACGAGATGTGCGGCGCGGCAGCGATCTTCGCCGGCTGCACGTTCTTCGGCGGCTACCCGATCACGCCGTCGAGCGAGATCATGCAGTACCTCGGACGCGAGCTGTGGAAGTACGGCGGCGTCGTGTTCCAGGCGGAGGACGAGATCGCCGGCGTCGGCGCGGTGGTCGGCGCCTCGTTCGCTGGGAAGAAGGCACTGACCGCCACGTCCGGCCCGGGAATGTCGCTCAAGACTGAGATGCTCGGCCTGGCGACGATCGCCGAGCTGCCGCTGGTGTGCGTCAACGTGCAGCGCGGCGGGCCGTCCACGGGCATTCCCACCAAGAGCGAGCAGTCGGACCTGTTCCAGGCGGTCTTCTCCGCGCACGGCGACGTCGTCCGGCCGGTGCTCGCCCCGACGACGGTGGGGGACACGTTCGCGACGGTGGTGGAGGCGTTCAACCTCGCGGAGGAGTACCAGACGCCGGTCATCGTGCTCTCCGACGGCGACATCGGCCAGCGCAAGGAAGTGGTCGACTCGATCGACATCTCGCGGTTCAAGCTCGTCGAGCGGCGGCGGCCGACGCCGCCGGAGCTGGAGCGCTATCAGCGGTTCGCCCTCACCGAGTCGGGGATCAGTCCGATCAGCGAGCCGGGCGTGGCTGGGGGGAACTACCTCGCGTCGGGCATCGAGCACAACGAGTCGGGTGCGCCGACCGCGACCGGATCGATTCACGCCCGGATGAACGAGAAGCGCATCCGCAAGTTCCAGCCGCTGAAGGGGCGGCGCGACCTGTTCGACGTCTACGGGGACCCGCGGGGCGAGGTCGGGATCGTGAGCTGGGGCAGCGTCGCCGGCGTGGCGCGCGAGGCGCTCACGCGCGCCGCGGCGAGCGGGGTCCGCGCCAAGCTGCTGGTGCCCCGGCTGCTCTACCCGGTGGCGCAGCAGATCTACGAGGAGTTCTTCGCCTCGGTGCGCGCCGGCTTCGTGCTCGAGCAGTCGCATCAGGGCCAGCTGTACCGGCTGCTGCGGATGTTCGTCGACGTGCCGCGCGGGATTCAGCCGTTCGCGCGCAGCGGATCGAACCCGTTCACGCCCGCCGAGGTGGTGGAGCGGCTGCGCGACTGCGCCGTCGCCATCCAGCGGGCGCGGATGCCCGAGCTCGAGCCACATTTGGACTGACGCTGTCGATGCTGAATGCCGAATGCCGAATGCGAGCAGCGAATTCAGCAATGACATTCAGCATTCAGCATTCGTCATTCAGCATTGACAAGAGAGCAACCATGACCTTCCAGGCCAAGGACTACAAGAGCGACCTGAAGCCGATCTGGTGCCCGGGCTGTGGCGACTTCGGGGTCGTCCAGGCGATTTACCGCGCGCTCGCGGCGGTCGGGCGGCCGCCGCACGAGACCGCGTTCGTGTCCGGCATCGGGTGCTCGAGCCGCATTCCGGGCTACACGACCGCGTATGGCTTCAACAGCGTGCACGGCCGGGCGCTGCCGATCGCGCAGGGCATCAAGCTCGCCAACCCGGAACTGCTGGTGCTGGCCGCGGGCGGCGACGGGGACGGCTTCTCGATCGGCGGCGGCCACGTCGCGCACGTGATCCGCCGCAATGTCGACATCACCTACATCGTGATGGACAACCAGATCTACGGCCTGACCAAGGGTCAGCTCTCGCCGACCTCGCCGCGCGGCCTCACGACCGCATCGTCGGTCTTCGGCAGCCTCGAGGATCCGGTCAACCCGCTGCTCTACGTGCTCGGCTACGGCGCGCGGTTCGTCGCACAGGGCACGCCGGCCGACATGGCCGGCCTGGCAATGCTGATCGAGGAGGCGATCCGGTTCCCGGGGTTCGCGTTCGTCAACGTGCAGTCGCCCTGCATTACCTTCGGCCAGCCGGACCAGCAGCTGAAGGCGCACAAGGCGGGCATGGTGCCGCTGCAGTCGAAAGGCCACGACCCGTCGAACCGCATCGCGGCCATGGAGCTGGCGCAGGAGTACGGCCGCACGCTCTACACCGGCGTCTTTTACCGCGATCCGGCGCCTGGCCCGACGCTGGAAGCCGCGGTCGCCGAGCGCCACCAGGCGCTGGCACCAAAGGCGGCCGGGCGCGCACGCGTGCTCGACTCGTTCATTCCGCGCCGCTGACCGCGGCGGTGACGGTCGCGCGATCGCACCGGCATCTTGAGCGGTGCGGATCGGTGCCCTATAATCCACGCGTGCCTTCCGACATCGCCAGCCGCCCGTGAGCAGGCTGAATATCGTCATCCTGTACGATCGGTGGGAGGAGCCGGGCTCCGCCACCCCCGCCGAGAAGGCGCCGCTCACCCGCACGCTGGACAAGAAGGAAGTCGAGGAGGAGGTCGCCGAGGCGCTCGGGCGGCTCGGGCACGAGGCGACGCTGCACGTCCTCGACGGATCGTTCAAGAGCCTGCACACGCTCGCCCGCCTCGACTGCGATCTCGTTTTCAATCTCGCCGAGTCGTTCGCCGGCAACGACATGGCGGATCATTGCATCGCCGCCTACCTCGAGTTGATCGGCAAGCGCTTCACCGGGTCGGGATCGCACGGACTGCTCTACGCGCAGGACAAGGGCGTGGCGAAGAAGATCCTGGAGTTCCACGGCATCGCGACGCCGGTGTTCGCGCGCTCGTACCGCGGCCGACTCGACTTCTCGCACGACCTCGAGTTCCCGGTCATCGTCAAGCCGGCGCGCGAGGACGGCTCGATCGGCATCGAGTTCAACGCCGTCGTCTCGTCCATCCGCGAGCTGATGGAACGGATCGACTGGCTGCACGCGAATTTCGATTCGCCGGTGCTCATCGAGGAGTACGTCGAGGGGCGCGAGATGTATGTCGGCGTGCTCGGCAACGACGTGCCGGCGGCGCTGCCGGTGGTCGAGCTCGACCTGTCGAGGCTGCCCGAGGGCCGCCCGCGCATCGCCGGCGCCGAGGTGAAGTGGGCCAAGGGGACTCGGGCCTACAAGGACACGAAGTCTGTGGTGGCCGAGGATCTGTCCGACGAGACCGTCGCGCTGCTGCAGCAGACGGCGGTCGCCGTCTACCAGGCGCTGGACCTGCGGGACTACGCCCGCATCGACATGCGCCTGCGGCCCGACGGCAGGGTGGCCGTGATCGAGGCAAACCCGAACCCCTGGCTGGCCTCGAAAGCGGAGTTCGCCATGGCCGCCCGCAAATCCGGGCGGACGTACACCCAGCTGGTAGGGGAGATCGTGGACCTCGCGCTGGCCCGATACGCCTGAGCCCGACCGGCTGGGGCGCAGGCGGAAGCCCCACAGTCCAAGCTATTTAGCGACATCACAGAATCAACTGACGAGCTTGATGTTGTTGCCGAACTCTTGGGCCGGTTGGGCTAAAGTGTGAAAAACGGCCGGTTTTCGTGGGTTTTTCGTTGCCTGCCCGAACTGCTTCCGCTATACTTACAAGGCTGCTCATCGTAACGCACACCCATCCTACTCACCTTTCTCTGTGGGGGACATGTGACATTCCAGGTTGGTGACAAGGTCATTTACCCAAACCACGGGCTCGGCGTTGTTCAGGGCATCGAAACCAAAACCATCCTCGGTACCACATGCGGTTTCTACCATCTCCGGATGGTAGCCAACGAAACCACCGTGCTCGTGCCCGTCGACAACGTCGACGGCGTCGGGCTGCGGCGAGCCGTTGGCGACGATGAGATCGACCGGCTGTTCTCCCTCCTCGGCGACGGCAAGATCGACAATCACCAGAACTGGAAAGGGCGCTTCAAGGACAATTCGGATCGCATGCGGACCGGCTCGATCTACGACGTGGTCGAGGTGCTCAAGAGCCTGACGTTCCTCTCGCGATCCAAGAACCTCTCGTTCCGCGAGAAGCGGATGCTCGACCGTGCCAAGTTCCTGGTCGTGTCCGAGATCTCCGAGGTCTCGCGCGAGCAGACCGCCATGGTGGAAGAGAAGGTGGACCGCGCGCTCGAGCGCTGCTTCGCGATGAAGAACCGCTCCATCGCCCGCGCCAAGGCGGCCAAGGCCAGCGCCTCGACGCGTGTCTCCGCGCGCCGCACCGCCCGCGCCTCCTAGTCACCCCGCGGGAGCCGGGGCCGCGCGCCCCGGCTCCCGGACACTCGTGATCGCCGCTGTCCGGTCGATCGCCACGTATGTCGCCGTCGCGACCTACGTGCTGGTGGTCGGCCCGCCCGCCCTCCTCCTCGCTTTCCTCACGGGCCGGATCGGCTTTCTCTTCACTCTCGGCCACATCGGTATCCGCGTCGGGCTGTTCCTGAGCGGGATCCACTCGCGCGTGCACGGCCGCGACCGCATTCAGCGTACGCGTGCGGCCGTCTACGCGGTCAACCACGCGAGCAACGTCGAGCCGCCGATACTGTTCGACACCCTGGACGAGCTCTTCCCGCGCCTGCGGGTCCTTTACAAGGCGGAACTCCGGAAGCTGCCCGTGCTCGTGCGCGCGTTCGACCTCGTCGGGTTCATCCCCCTCGAACGCGCCAACCGCGAGCAGAGCCTGCCGGCTATCGACCGCGCGGTAGAGGCGCTGCGTGCGGGGAACTCGTTCCTCATCTTTCCCGAAGGCACCCGCAGCCGCACCGGCGAGCTGTTGCCGTTCAAGAAGGGCGGCTTCATCATGGCCATCAAGGCGGGCGCGCCGATCGTGCCGGTGGCGATCAAGGGCGCCAGTGAAGCGATGCGCAAGGGGAGCCTCGTGATCCGTCCGGTCACCGTCGCCGTGCGCTTCGGCGAGCCGGTCGAAACCGCCGCCCTCACGCTCGACGACCGTGACGCGGTCATCGACGAGGTCCGCCGACGGATCGAGTCGCTGCTGAATGTAGAATGAGTTGGTGGAGCTGCTTGCGACCGTCGGTCGGACGATGGGCTTCTCGTTTGCGGCGGGAATCAATCTGTACGCGACGGTGGCGATCCTCGGCCTCGCCAGCCGTTACCAGTGGGTGACGCTCCCCGAGCAGTTCCGCGTCTTCGACAACGACCTCGTCATCGGCGCCGCGATCCTCCTCTACGTCGTCGAGTTCATTGCCGACAAGATCCCCTGGGTCGATTCGATCTGGGACGCCATCCATACGGTCGTACGGCCGATCGGCGGCGCGCTGATCGCCGTGTCCACGATTGGCGAGGCGAGCCCGGCGGTCGAGGGGCTGGTCGCGCTTCTCGGAGGGACCCTCGCCGCGACGACGCACTTCGGCAAGGCGGGGACCCGGGCGGTCGTGAACACCAGCCCGGAGCCGTTCTCGAACTGGATTCTGAGCCTGGGCGAGGATGCGTTCGTCGTCGGCCTCGGCCTGCTGGCGCTGAAGTACCCGGCGGCCGCCGCCATTGCCGTGATCGCGTGCCTCATGCTGATGGTGATCTTCGCCGGGTGGATCATTCGGGCGGTGCGGCGGCGCTGGGCCGCGCGGCGGGTGCGTGTCGCTTGAGGTGAGTAAGGTTCGGAGCTTCCGCCTCGAGGCGGAAGCACTCTATTGTCCACCAGTCGTGAACGTCAGAGTCCACGGCTGCAGCGGCTGCCCATCAACCGCGCTAATCCCCTCCATCAGTTCCACCTTCACTCGCTGAAACCGCTCCAGCGGCGGCTTGAACCTGATCTCGAGCGAGCGGTTGCCCGGGTCGTAGCTCGCCGTGAACGGGGGCGCTGGCGGAGCCTGTCCCTGTGAGGGCGCGGCGTAGCTGACCCGGACCCGGTCCTGGAACGACTTGCCCTCCATCGGCCGCGAGAACTGCAGCCGGACGGCCGTTCCCACCTCGACCTCGGTGTCATCCGGCACCGGGGCGCTGAAGATCACACGCGGCGGCGGCTCCGGCGGAAGCTGGACCACGACCGGCCCGGCGGCGTCCTCCTGAGCCGTCGTCTGTTTGACCGCCGTACCTTCGACACACACCTGCGTGCCGTCGCGCCGGACGGTGCCGGCGACTTCGAGCCAGCGGCCAGTGTCGACCCGCGCCGCCGGGTCGAGGTCGAACCCCTTGCCGCGCGGCCGCAGCCCTGTGACCCATACCGCGGCGTCGGCCGACTGCAGGACGAAATCCCACTTGCTCTTGCCCGGCGACTGCGGCAGGTCGCCGTACAGGTTGCGCCCCCTGAATCGCCCGACGATCGTGACGCCGCGGCCCTCGAAGCGCTCGGGGGCAAGCGCAAGGGCGCGGATGGTCGCGGTGGCGGGAATCTCGGCATCCACCAGCGCGGCGCGGGTGATGACGAACACCTGGTCGCGCGCCGGCCAGCGTCCCTGGGTCGCGGCCTCGAGGACGGGCTGGAAGTCGATGCCGGCAACGCGGCTGTCGCCCTCCTGGAGGCGCCCGAGATCCCAGAAGTCGCCGCGGATCTCGCCGGCGGCGCGAGTGCCACGGTCGCGCCAGACGATGAACAGCGGCTTGGGGGTGCCGTCCACGCGCGTGGTGTCGGTGGCAGACGTGACCTGCGCGTGGATGACCACCTGCTTGCCGTGAAAAAACACCGGGCTGGCGACCAGCTCGGCGGCTGTCGTCGCAATCCGCCGCGGCGGCTGAGCTGACGCGACGAGAACGGCGACGGCCGTAACCGCCGCGACCTGTGCGAACAGGGCCGCCAACCGGATCATGGTGTCCTCAGGATCGCACAGAGACGGGCCGGCGATCGAGCGGCTGCACCAGCGCGGCGCAACGCCCGGGCGGTTGCGTCCCCCGTGCTAAGATGCGCCGCATCATGGCAGCGAACTCATCAAAATCGTCGCCCGGTGCCCCGGGCACCGGGTTTCAGTCCTTCGTGCCGGCTAGCTCGACGATGACCGAGTTCACCATCCGGGCGCTGCTGCTCGGACTGGTGATGAGCGTGGTGCTGGGCGCGGCCAACGCCTACCTGGGGCTTCGCGCGGGCATGACGATCGCGGCCACGTACCCCGCGGCGGTCATCAGCATGGCGGTGCTGCGCATCTTCCGCGGCACGGTGCTCGAGGAGAACTTCGCGCGCACCGTTGGCTCGATTGGCGAATCGGTCGCGGCAGGCGCGATTTTCACTCTGCCCGCGTTCGTGATCCTCCACCTGTGGACCTTCGACACCGTCCGCGACTACCTCACCGCGTCGGCGCTGATGGTGGTCGGCGGCATCCTCGGCATCATGTTCGTTACGGTGCTGCGACGGGTGATGGTCGAGGATCGCGAGCTGCCGTTCCCGGAGTCGGTCGCGGCCAGCGAAATCCACAAGGCGGGACAGACCGGAGCCGAGGCTGCCAAGCAGCTCTTCCAGGCGATGGGCATTGGCGCCTTCATCCAGCTCCTGGCGAACTTCCGCGTCTTCCTTGCCTCGAACGACTTCGTCATCCGGGTCGGGGAGGCGGGGCGCAGCCTGGTGCGTCTCGGCTTCCGCCGCGAGGATTACACGGTCGCTGCCGGCGGAGTCTCGACCATTTCCGCTCCGGCGGTGAGCCCGGCCTATATCGGTGTCGGCTACATCATCGGCCCGGTCCTGGGCGCGCTGAACTTCGCCGGCGGCCTGCTGGCCTGGGGCCTGTTCGTGCCGCTGCTGGTGTTCTTTCTCGGGCCGCGGGTCATGAACGACTTCGCCGCCGCCAACGGGCTGACACCAGGCAGCGAAGAGGCGTGGGTCGCGCTGGCCACCCGGTTCTGGCTCTACATCGTCCGGCCCATCGCGGTCGGCGGCATGCTCGTCGGGGCGACCTTCACGTTGTGGCGGATGCGCGCCAACCTCGCGACCGGCATCCGCCGTGGTGTGGCGGACGTCAAGAAGTCGGCCGCCGCCTCGGCTGCCACGCTTCGCACCGAGCAGGATCTCAGCTTCCGCACCGTGCTTATCGGCATCGCCCTCGTCTTCGTTTTGATGGTCGGCCTGTACTTCTACTTCACCGAGCAGATCGGCGGCGCGCTGCTCGCCGCGGTGGTGATGCTCGTCGCTGGCTTTTTCTTCGCGGCGGTGTCGGGCAACCTGGTGGGGATGATTGGCTCGTCCAACAACCCGGTCTCCGGCCTGACGCTGGCCACGTTGATCGTCGCGGCGCTCGTGATGGTGATCGTCGGGGTGTCGGGGAACCAGGGCGTCGCGGCGGTGCTGGGCGTCGCGGCCGTCGTCTGCGTGTCATCGGCCGTGGCCGGCGAGATGTTGCAGGACCTGAAGGTCGGGCACATCCTGGGCGGCACGCCATGGAAGATGCAGGTCGGCGACCTCATCGGCGTCGTGGCCGCCGGCCTGCTGCTGTTCTTCCCGCTCTACGTGCTCCATTTCTCGAACATCCAGATGGGCGGCGTGGGCTTCGGCGATCGCGCGCTGTCGGCGCCGCAGGCCGGCCTGATGGCGACGCTCGCGCAGGGAATCGTCGGCGGCGAGATGGCGTGGCCGCTGGTGATCGTGGGCATCGCACTCGGCATCTCCCTGATCCTCATCAAGGTGCGCAGCCCGATGCTCTTCGCGGTCGGGATGTACCTGCCGCTCGAGACGACGTTCGCCATCTTCGTGGGGGGCGTGATTCGCGGGATCGTGGACCAGCGCGCAGCTCGACGGAACTTCAACGCCGCGCAGAAGGCGCGGGTCGAGAACACCGGCGTGCTGGTCGCCTCGGGCCTGATTGCTGGCGAGGCGCTCATGGGCCTGCTGGTTGCGGCGGTGGTGTTCTTCTACGGCAACTTCCCGAGCATCGCGTGGGCGGGCGGCAGCTGGCTGGCGATCCTGGTCGGCCTGGGAATGGCGGCGTATCTGATCGTCGTGCCGCTCGGAAAGGCGGGCAGCCCGGACGAGCCCGCGCCGCCGCCAGCGGTGATGTGAGCTGACCCTGTCAGAAGTCGGGAGACGGGAGACGGCGGTTACTGGTCTCGTTGCGTGCGACAGAGACTCCTCCGCCGAAGCGAAGCGAGCGGCAACCCCGAAGGGCGCCCGCGGGCGAAGCGAGCGAAAAAGCGCGTGGGGATGGGGCCCCACGCGCACTGAAGAAGCAAACAGACGGCTTGCACCCTGTCTTCTGTCTCGTGTTCAGCTCACATTCTTGAGAATTGCCACCAGGAAGTCCCAGAACTTCGGCACGGTGTCCACGTGGATCTTCTCGTCGGGCGAGTGGACGCCCTCCAGTGTCGGGCCGAAGGAGACCATGTCCATGCCGGGGTACTTCTCGCCGATGATCCCGCACTCGAGGCCGGCGTGCACCGCCTTGGTTTCCGGCGTCCTTCCGTACAGCTCCTGGTAGGTCTTCACCGCCAGCTTCAGGATCGGCGAGTCCATGTCCGGCTTCCACCCGGGATAGCCGTCGCCCTGGGTGACCTCGGCGCCGCCCATCTCCATGATCGTGCGGACGGTCTGCGCGATCTCGGCGATCTCCGAGGCGACGGAGCTGCGCTGGCTGGTCGCGAGCACCACCTTGCGCCCGGTCGTCGTGATCACCGCGACATTGGTGGAAGTCTCCACCAGCCACGAGATGTCCGCGCTCATCTTGATGACGCCGTGGGGAAGGGCCGAGAGCACGCTGGTGATCTGCTTCTGGTACTTCCGCTTCATCACAGAGCCCTTGCGCCCCTTGATCTCGGTGACCGCGAGCTGCAGGTCGGGCTCGACGCTCTTCAGCTCGGCGCGCACGGTATCGTTCCAGGTTGCGGCGAGTGCCTTCGCGGCTTCGAGCCTCGTTTTCGGCACGAAGACTGTCGCGTGCGCCTCGCGCGGGATCGCGTTGCGCTTGTTGCCGCCGTCGATCTTCGCCAGGCGGGCGCCTGAAGCGCCCATGGCGATCAGCACGCGATTGAGGATCTTCAGCGCGTTGCCGCGGCCCTTGTCGATCTCGAGACCCGAGTGCCCGCCGCGCAGACCGGTGACCGCCACGTCGAGGCCGACGCTGCCGGCGGGGGCCGGTTCGTATTGCACGGTCCACGTCCCGGTCGTGTCCTTGCCGCCGGAGCAGCCGACATAGAGCGCGCCTTCCTCCTCAGAATCGAGGTTCATGAGCGTCCGGCTCTCGAGGAAGTCGGGCTGCAGGGCGTGCGCGCCGGTCAGGCCGGTCTCTTCGTCGACGGTGAACAGCAGCTCGAGCGGCCCGTGCTCGAGCGTGCGGTCCTCCATGATCGCCAGGTTGGTGGCGACGGCGATGCCGTTGTCCGCACCGAGCGTGGTGCCGTTGGCCATCAGGACGTTGCCCTTGCGCACCAGCTCGATCGGATCCTTGCCGAAGTCGTGCACCGTGTCGGCATTCTTCTCGCAGACCATGTCGAGGTGGCCCTGCAGGCAGAGGCTCTTCACGCGGTCGCGGCCGGGCGACGCTGGCTTCTTCACCACGACGTTGCCAGCGCGGTCCTGCTTCGCCGCGAAACCGAGCTTTTTCGCCGTGTCGATCACGAACCGGCCGGCGTTCTGTTCGTGCTTGGAGCAGCGGGGGATCCGGGAGAACGCCGCGAAGTACTTCCAGACGAGCGGCGGCGTCAGCCCTGCGGTTGCATCAGACATGAAGCGCTCCTTGGGTATGCCGCGAATATAGCAGCTTTTCCGGCGCCGGCTCCTGTGTGCGGCATGCTGACACGTGCAACGTGCCACGTGCGACGTGATATGCGCTGACGCGCTGATGTGCTACGTGGTGACGTGCGAGTTGCACGTCGCACGCCTGCATCTGCAGGTCGCACCTCGGTATAGAATCTCTGGCTTGTGAAGCGGGCGAACAAGGGAGGAGGCCCCGCGGAGGCGGCGGAGTCCGTCTCGGAGCTGACCACCAACCGCCTTTCGGTCTATCTGCGGTGCCTGAACAGCCTCGAAGACGCCGGCGTGCGGAGCGTGTCGTCGCAGGCGCTCGCCGAGCAATTCCACCTGAACGCCGCCCAGATCAGGAAGGACCTCGCATATTTCGGAGAGTTCGGCGTTCGCGGCGTGGGCTACTACGTGAAGGAGCTGCGGCGGCACCTGCGCCAGATCCTGGGGCTCGACCAGCAGGTCGCCGTCGGGATCGTGGGCGCGGGGAACCTCGGCCTGGCGCTCGCCGACTACCCCGGGTTCCGGGCCGACGGCTTCCGGATTACTGCGCTGTTCGATGCGTCGGACGCGAAGATCGGTCAGCGCTCCCGCGGCGGCGTGCCGATTCACGACATCCGCCAGCTGCGGCGCATCGTGCAGCGCCAGGGCATCCGGATCGCCGCGATCGCGGTGCCGGCCGGGTCGGCGCAGACCGTGGTCAACGCGGTCGTCGCGGCAGGGATCAAGGCGATCCTCAATTTCTCCCCCGGCACGATACAGGTGCCGCCGGACGTGAAGCTGAAGAGCGTGGACCTGACGGTGTCGCTGGAAAGCCTGTCGTTCTTTCTCGCGCACGGGAACGGGTCGGATGAGACGTAGTCCCCCGTCGAGGACGCCGGGCCGCCGAAGCGCTTCGCGCGAAAGCGGAAGCGCGCGCGCGCCGGAGGCGCGTGGAGCGCGCGCGAGCCTTCAGCCGCCGCGCAGCGCGGACGGGCGACGCGGCAGCGCCGGGGGTCGGGCCCCGGCGCGCGAGGAAAGTGGCGCCCCGCGCGCACCGAGGACTGCTGCCGGAGACGCTCGCCTTTCGCACGTCGACCGGACCGGCGCGCCGCGTATGGTGGACGTCAGCGCCAAGCCGGTGACGGCGCGCGAGGCGGTGGCCCGCGGCCGTATCACGATGTCGGCGGAAGCGATCCGGCAGATCCGCGGCGGGGAGGTCGCCAAGGGCGACCCGCTGCAGACGGCGCGGCTCGCCGGGATCATGGCCGCCAAGCGCACCGCCGGGTTGATCCCCCTCTGCCACCCGCTGCCGCTGTCGCATGTCGAGGTGGCACTCCACCCGCGTGCCGACGGCTACGACATCGAGGCACGCGTGCGCACATCGGCCCAGACCGGCGTCGAGATGGAAGCCTTGACCGCGGTCGCCGTCGCCGCGCTGACGATCTACGACATGGTCAAGGCGGTCGACAAGGCGATGGTCATCGGCGAGATCCAGCTGATGGAGAAACACGGGGGAAAGTCCGAGTACCGCCGGGCCGAGCGTAAGGACGGAGGATGAAACGAGGGTGGGGGTGGGGCCCCACGCGCATTGAACGATGCAGGTACTCGTCGCGATCTACAGCCCCTTCGCCGGCTGGACCATCCCGGAGCGGCATATCGAGGCGCTGCGGCGCCGGTTCCCCCGGCACGAGTTCCTGCGCGCGCGCTCGGCAGACGAGGCGGTGTCGCTCGTTGCCGAGGCCGAGGTCGCCTTCGCATCCGAGGTGCGCCGGGCGCATCTGGCGGCCGCCCGTCGCCTCCGCTGGATTCACAGCCCGGCGGTGGGCGTCGGCGGCATGCTGTTCCCAGAAATGCTCGAGAGCGGCGTGGTCATTACCAACTCGCGCGGCGTGGCCGCCGAGACCATTGCCGAGCACGTCCTGGCGTGCGTGCTGGCGATCTTCCGCAAGCTGCCCCTCGCCATCCGCCGCCAGGCTGCCGCGGAATGGGCGCAGGAGGCGATTGCCGCGGCTCCGCCGGTACGGATGCTTGCCGGCGCGTGCGTGCTGCTGGTCGGCCTCGGTGCCATCGGGAGCGCGGTCGCCAGGAAGATGCTCGCGCTCGGAGCAGTCGTGTCGGCGGTGCGGCGCAACGTCGCCGCGCCGGCGCCCCGCGGAGTGGACGTCCGGCCGCATGACGCGCTCCGCGACGCGCTGCCCTCGGCGGACGTCGTCGTCATTGCCGCACCCCATACCACAGCCACGCGCGGACTGATCGGCCGCGACGAACTCGCGGCAATGCGGCGCGACGCCGTGCTCGTGAACGTCTCGCGCGGCGCCCTGGTCGACGAGGTCGCACTGGCCGACGCGCTCGCGCGCGGGATCATCGGCGGAGCGGCGCTGGACGTGTTCCACGACGAGCCGCTCCCGCCGGCCAGCCCGCTCTGGACCGTGCCGAACCTCCTCATCACTCCGCACACGTCGTGGATCCGCACCGATCACTGGGACGTCATGACCAACTTGTTTGCGGAGAACCTGCAGCGTTTCGACGCTGGTCAGCCTCTGCTGAACGTCGTAGACAAAGGTGCCGGGTACTGATGACGCTTCCAACCAACAATTTCGCACCGGGTAATGCTGACTGGCAGTGACGCTCTTTGAAGTTCTGTACTCGGAGGTTCGTCGCTGGAGTTCTGAGATTCGACCCGTGCTACGCTAACCCGGCCGTGGCCCAGACCAGTGTCGCGCAACCCGAAGACGACGTCAGAACCATTGCGGATTTGCCGTTCCACGTCCTGGGCCGGTTCCCGAAGCCGCTGCTCGTCGGGCGCTGCCGCGGCGCGGGCGTCGAGGGTGTGTCCAACAAGGACTTCTTCGAGCAGGTCCGAGATCTCTCGCTCGGGCTGGGCGCGATCGGTGTCGCGCCCGGTGATCGCGTGGCGATCCTCGCGGAGAGCCGGCCGGAGTGGCTGCTCACCGACGTGGCCGTGCTCACCGCCGGCGCCGTCACGGTTCCCGTATACCCGACGCTGTCGGCGGGACAGGCCCGTCACATCCTGCAGGACTGCGGCGCGAAGGTGGTGGTCGCGTCCAACCGTCTCCAACTCGACAAGCTGCAGGAGATCCGCCATCTGGTCCCGTCGCTCGAGTGCGTCGTCGTCATCGACGAAGCCGCAGAGCACGCCGGCGCGTCAGTTCTGAGCCTGGCCACGGTGATCGCCCGCGGCCACCAGCGCATGGCGGCCGAGTGGGGCGCCGGCCGCGAGTACCGGGACGCCGCGCGGGCGATCATGCCGGACCGGCTCGCGACGATCATCTACACCTCCGGCACGACCGGCCAGCCGAAGGGCGTCATGCTGAGTCACGGCAACCTCGTCTCGAACATGCGCGCGGCTACGACCGTACTGGACGTCGATCATCATGACGTCGCCCTCTCGTTCCTGCCGCTCAGCCACTCGTTCGAGCGGATGGCGTCGTACGTGTACCTGTTCGCCGGCGTTACGATGATCTTCGCCGAGTCGATGGACACCGTCGGCCGCGACATCGCGAGCGTGCGGCCGACGCTCATTACCGGCGTGCCGCGCGCCTACGAGAAGATGCAGGCGCGGGTGTTCGAGCGGGCGCTCGCCGGCCCGCCCGCGCGGGCGGCGCTCTTTCGCTGGGCGATCAAGGCCGGAACGGCGAAGTCGCGGGCGACGCTGCGCGGCCGAGCCGTCGGTCCGCTGACGGCACTCAAGGCGTCTCTTGCCGATCGCCTGGTCTTCTCGAAGATCCGTGCTGCGCTCGGCGGCCGCATCCGCTTCGTCATCTCCGGCAGCGCCCCACTCGGCGTGGACACCGCGGAGTTCTTTCACGCCGTCGGCGTCCCGGTGCTCGAAGGCTACGGGCTGACCGAGACCGCGCCGATCCTCACGGTCAACCCGCCCGATGCGCCGCGCGTCGGCACGGTCGGCAAACCCGTCGAGGGTGTCGAGATCCGCATCGCCAGCGACGGCGAGATCCTCGCGCGCGGCTCCAACCTCATGGCCGGCTACTACAACAACCCCGGGGCGACCGCGGAGGCGGTGCGCGACGGCTGGTTCCACACCGGCGACATCGGCCAGCTCGACGCCGCCGGCTACCTGACGATCACCGATCGGAAGAAAGACGTGCTCGTGACGTCGGGCGGCAAGAAGATCGCGCCGCAGCCGATCGAGGCGGTGCTGAAGCGCAGCCCGCTCGTGTCCGAGGCGATCGTGCTCGGCGACCGCCGCAAGTACGCGGTCGCGCTGATCGCGCCCGACTTTCGCGAGCTCGAGCGCCGGCTGCGCGATCTCGGCCGCCCGCCAGGCGAGCGCGAGGAGCTCGTCACCCGCCCCGACATTCTCGCGCTGTACCAGGAGATCGTCGACGCGCTGAACCACGAGCTGTCGCAGTTCGAGCGCATCAAGAAAATCGCCCTGCTGCCCACCGAGTTCACCATCGAATCGGGCGAGCTCACACCGACGATGAAGATCCGCCGGAAGGTGATCGAGGAGAAGTGGCGGCAGGTGATCGAACGGCTGTACGCGGACAGCCCCTGAGCACGAGCCGTACACGCATGATCCGATTCCTTGACGACGACCCCGACCCTGAGCCGGCTTTCAAGAAACAGGAGCAAAGGAGCAGGAAGTCTGGCGCCGGAAGCATAACCCGCACGCTGCACCTGCACAGCACCTTGCACCGTGCACCCTGCACCGTGCACCAAGGCTCACTCGCGCGGTATCTCCTGAGGGGGCGGCTCGATGTGGATGACCGCGTCGGCGATCTGCGGGAAGCGCTCCAGCAGCCGGTCCTTCACCACGTGCGACAGTCGGTGCGCTTCGAGCAGCGTGATCGTCGAGGGGAACCAGACGTGCAAATCGAGGAAGGTGTGATCGAGTGATCCCCGCGTCCGGATGCGGTGGCAGCCGACCACCTCGGGCACGCTCATCACCACATCACGGATGTCCTCTTCGGCGATCACCATCTCGTCGGCGAGCACCGACGAGGTCTGGCGTGCGATCGCCCAGCCGGTGTGCGCGATGAAGCCAGCGATGATCAGCGCCCCGATCGGGTCGAGGATCGGGTAGCCCGCCCAGATCGCGAACAGCGAGACGAACACGCCGCAGGTCGTGTAGATGTCGCTGCGGGTATGCATGGCGTCGGCGAGCAGCACCTCGCTGTTCAGATCCCGGCCGCGTCCCGCCTCGTAGCGTACGACTGCCAGATTGACCAGCAGCGTCGCCAGCATCACCAGGAAGCTGAGGAACGTCACTTCGGGCGGGTCGCCGCCGCGCAGTCGGAGGATCGCCGAGCGGACGACCCCGAGGACGACGAGCGCCAGGAAGAAGGCGATGCCGCCGGCGGCGAGCGTCTCGAATTTGCGGTGGCCGTACGGATGCTCGGCGTCAGGCGGCTTGCGCGAGGCGTTCAACCCCATCATCGCCATGACGTTCGACATGGAATCGGCGAGCGAGTGGAACCCGTCGGAGGCGACCGAAACCGACCCGGTCGCGTAGCCCAAGACGAGCTTCGCGCCGGCGACCGCCAGATTCAGCAACAGGACGCGAGCGAGTACGCGATAGACGGCGGCGTATCGATCCAGGTCTCAGTTCGTACTTTTGAGTTGCTGACCCCAGAACATCCGCGCGTCCGGGATCGGCCACCAGCGCAGCTGCACCTTGCCGATGATGTACTTCTTCGGCACGAATCCCCAGTGGCGGCTGTCCGAGCTGTTGTTGCGATGGTCGCCCATCACGAAGTAGTAGCCTTCCGGAATCACCTCGGGGCCCCAGTCATCGTGGCTGCGGTATTCCGGCGGGACGAACGAGTCGTCCAGGAGCTTGTCGTTGACGTACACCTTGCCGGCGACGATGCGCACCTGGTCGTTCTCGGCGGCGATGACGCGCTTGACGAACGACTTCTCCGGCTTGTTCGGGTAGTAGAGCATCACGATGTCGCCGACCTGCGGGTCGCCGATCTTGTAGGCCGCCTTGTTGACGATCAGCCGATCCTGGTCCTCGAGCGTCGGCGCCATGCTCTGCCCCTCGACTCGCGCCACCTGGAAGCCGAAGGTGACGATGAGCGTGGCGTAGACCGCCGCCGAGGCGAGTGTCTTCAGCCAGGCGACGAACTCGTCGGCGATGCGACCCGCCACCCCGGGCCGGACATCGGTCAGCAGGCGCGGGTCACCCGGTTCGACGCCGCCTGCGAGGGCTGGCGCCGGCTCCGCCGGCGGCAGCGCAGTCCCCACGGTCCCCTCGGCGGGCGACGGCTCGTAGCGCAGGGCCAGCGGCAGTTCCGGCGGTTCCGGGCCGGACGGAGGTCTGTTGAACGGGTCGTACTCGCTGTCGCTCATAGCCTCAAATACTCGCGCAACCGCTTGGTCTGCGACCGGCTCACGGGGATCTCGGACCCTTTGGCGTCCTTCATCTTCAGGATGTAGTTACGGCTGAACCAGGGCACGATCTCCTTGATCCGGTTGATGTTGACCAGGTGCGAGCGGTGCACCCGCCAGAATACCGCGGGATCGAGCCGCGCCTGCAACTCGTCCAGTGTGCGATAGTTGGACGTTCCTGACAAGGTGTTGGTGACCACGGTGATGACGTCGTTCTCCACCGAAGCGTGCACCACCTCATCGGTACGAATCAGCAAGAAGCGGTCGCCGACTTTGACGGCGAGCTGCTCGCGTCGCTCTTGCCGCGCCGCCAGCAGCTGCAACAGCTTCTCCAGGTCCTCGCCGGAGGCCGCGGCCGGGCGCGGGTGCGGCCGGCCAGCCTGCCGCCGCCGCCGGACTCTGTCGATGGCCGTTCCCAGCCGTTCGACCTCCACGGGTTTGAGCAGGTAATCGACCGCGTTGACCTCGAACGCCTCGATCGCGTGCTGGTCGTAGGCGGTGACGAACACCAGCTCCGACTCGATTCCATGTTCGAGCATCCGCCGCGCCACCTCGAAGCCGGTGAATCCGGGCATCTGCACGTCGAGGAGCACGAGATCCGGCGCCTGTTCCCCTATTACGCGCAGCGCCTCCAGACCGTTACCGGCCTGGGCGACGACTTCGACCCCGCCCGTCTGGCCGAGGAGGAACACCAGCTCGTCGCGCGCGAGCTGCTCGTCGTCGACGACGACAGCGCGGAGCGTTGGCGGGCTCTCCATCAGCGCCTCATGCCGTGATGCGCGCCGGGACGACCAGCTCGGGGATGACCACCCGCGCGCAGGTCCCCTCGCCGGGCACACTGTCCAGCTTCAACTGGTAGTTCGCGCCGTAGATCACGCGCAGGCGCTCGTTGACGTTCCGCAGGCCGATGCCGCCGTCGCGGATGCGGTCGGCGTGCTCCGGCCGCACGCCCACGCCGTTGTCGGTGACGTGGATGACGGCGTGGCCGGCGTGCCGTGCGCTGCGGATGGTGATCCGGCCTTCCCCGATCTTCGGCGACAGCCCGTGCTTGATCGAGTTCTCCACCAGCGGCTGCAGCAGCATGCTGGGGACGACCACGTCCAGGCTGTCGGGCGCGATGTCCTTCTCGATGCGCAGCTTCGAGCCGAAGCGGACGGCCTCGATGTCGAGGTACTCGTCGATCGCCTCGAGCTCCTCACGCAGCGTGACGAAGTGCTCCTGGCTGCGGAGCAGCCGCCGCAGCAGCCCGGAGAGCTTGACGATGAGCATGCGTGCCGTCTCGGGCTGCGAGCGGATCAGGGAGGAGATCGAGGCCAGCGTGTTGAACAGGAAGTGCGGGTTGATCTGGCTGGCGAGCGCCTCGACCCGCGCTGCCATGAGGAGCTTCTCCTGCTCCTGCAGACGGTGCTCGATGCGCGCGCTGTTCCAGATTTTGATGGGGATGGCGACGCACAGCACCGTCGCGACGATCACTGCTGCCGTGAGCCACGCCGCCGGGGTGGCCACGTCGAGGATCGGCGCGGCGTCGTGGAAGAGGCGCGGGGGAACGCCAAAGCGGTAGGCGAGTGCCTGCCGGATGATCTCGAGGCCGATCGGCGCGGCCAGGAGGATGACGACCCAATCGATCTGGAAGCGCCGAACCAGCCGCCACACGTTCCGGTGCAGGTCGGTGAAGAACAGCGGCGAGAAATGCCAGATGGCTTCCTTGGGACAGATTTCGCGGAGGCCGCCGCCGGCAAAACCGCACCCGACGGCGAAGGGAAGCGCGATCCACTCGCCGGCAAAGACTGGCGGCGTCCCGACCATCGCACCGACGATGGCCCCCGCATACGGTCCGGCCAGCAGGCCGGCGAGGAACGAGCCCGCCAGGGTCAGGTCGGCGGCGTTGTAGCTGAGCAGAATGCGCGCGAGCACCCCGGCCGTCAGCGGCAGGCCGAGGCTCGCGGCAAACACCAGCCGCTCGGGCCAGTCACGCCTCTCGGTCAGCAGAATCCGCCGGAACCACGGAAACCGCACCAGCATCGTCGACAGGATGGCCATGAGCGCCAGCTTGAAGAGGAGCGTCGTGATGAGCAGGCGTTCGGGCGTCAGCGTCGTGTGCGGCATGAGAGATGTCGAGCTTGCTGCGGCTAAGTATAGCATCCAGAGTCACTTGACAGGCACGCCTCTTCGTCCGGTCGACCACGGGCTCCGGCCCGCGCACTCGACTTTGTTATGATCGCCGGATGATCCGTCCCCTCCTCGTCGGCTTCGCGACCACGCTCCGGCATATCTTCAGGCGACCGATCACCGTTAACTATCCCGACCAGAAAGTGCCGGTTTTCCCGAAATGGCGTGGCAAGCAGGTGCTGATGCGCGACGAGAACGGGCTCGAGAAGTGCGTGGCCTGCGGCCTGTGCGCCGTCGCCTGCCCGGCCGACGCGATCTACCTGGAGCCGGCCGAGAACGACGGCACCGTGCAGGCGGGGCCACGCTACGCCAAGGTCTACCAGATACACAAGACGCGCTGCATCTTCTGCGGCTACTGCGAGGAAGCCTGTCCGGTCTCCGCCATCTTCATGGGCAAGGACTACGAGCTGGCCGTCTACAGCAGCAAGGACTTCATCTGGGACAAGGCCGACCTGCTGGTGCCGGCGACGATTACGCAGACACCTGTACAGTGAAAGCGCAAGGCGTAGGGTAAGGGGCACATTTCCCCCTTTCCCTCTACCCCTGCACGTGCTCACCGATGCAGTTTGGCGCGCTCGGCGACATCCACGGGGATTTCTTGACGGCGCGGCGCATCATCGAGCGGCACGCCGACGTGCCGTTCTGGGTCTCGGTCGGCGACCTCGCTGACGGACGCGGCAGTTACGAGCCGGTTCCACGGCCGCTGTACTGGATCAAGGGCAACAACGAGGACTTCGACCTGATCGATATGGCGGTGCGCAACGGCCCGCCATTCCGGCTGGGCCCGCAACATCTCAATTACGTTCCCAACGGGCTGCTCGTCGAGCTGCCGGCGCCTGATACCGCCGGGCAGCCGGCGGCCGCGCGCGTACGGATGGCGGGCCTGGGCGGCACGTTCGCGCCGACCTGGTACGAGGCGCCCGCAGCCGATCTGCCGCACCCGAAGAAGGGGAGCGCGAAGGCCACCGAGCTTGCGGACAAGCGGCGCCACTTCGTGCGGGAAGAGGTCGCGGCGTGCGCCGCGCTGCGCGGCGTCGACCTGTTCCTGAGTCACGAAGCGCCGCGGCCCTATCGTATCGGCCGCCTGGATGGCGGCAAGACGCCGGTCAACGAGGTGCTTGCCGCGATGAAGCCGCGGCTGCACCTCTTCGGCCACCACCATCGCTTCACCGAGCAGGAGCGCCAGGGCGTCCGCTCGGTGGGCCTGGACCTCGTCTCCCGCTCGTACCTGCTCATCGACGCGGGCACGATGGAGTACCATGTTCTGTTGCCGTAGCTGCTGATGCGTCGACCATCCTTTCTCGAAGAGCTCGACCGGCGCGTCCTCGTCTGCGACGGGGCGATGGGGACGATGCTGTACGCGAAGGGGGTGTTCCTCAACCGTTCCTTCGACGAGCTGAACCTGACCCAGCCCGACCTGGTCGCCGAGATCCACCAGCAGTACTGCCGCGCCGGTGCCGACGTGCTCGAGACGAACACCTTCGGCGCCAACCGCATCAAACTCGGCGCGTTCGGGCTGGCGAATCGCGTCCACGCGATCGCCCTGCAGGGTGCGCGCATCGCGCGCCATGCCGCGCGCGACCAGGCGTTCGTCGCCGGGGCGATCGGCCCGCTCGGGATACGGATCGAGCCGTGGGGCAAGACCGGCGTGGACGAGGCCGAGGAGTACTTCCGCGAGGTCGCGAAGGCGCTCGTCGAGGGTGGTGTCGATCTGTTCATCCTGGAGACGTTCCGGGACGTGAACGAGATCGGCGCTGCCATCCGCGCCGTGCGCAGCGTCTGCGATCTGCCCGTGGTCGCCCAGATGACCACCGAGGAGGACGGCAACAGTCTCGACGGCACGCCGCCGGAGACGTTCGTCCCCGCCCTCGAGCAGCTCGGCGCCGAGGTCGTCGGCCTTAACTGCAGCGTGGGTCCGGCGGCCATGCTCGAGGCGATCGAGCGGGTGGCGCGCGTAGCCACCGTGAAGCTCTCGGCGCAGCCGAACGCCGGCCGGCCGCGTGACGTGGACGGCCGCAACATCTACCTGTGCTCGCCGGAGTACATGGCCTCGTACGCGCGCCGCTTCATCAACAACGGCGTCCGGCTCGTCGGCGGGTGCTGCGGGACGACCCCGGAGCACGTGCGGCACATCAAGATGGCGGTTCGGGCGCTGGCGCCGACGGAGGCGAAGCGGACGTCCGGGAGCGCCGCCGCCGCAACGGTCCCACAGCCTCTCGCGCCGGTGCCGCGCGCGGAGAAGTCGCCGATGGCCAACTGCATCGCGCGCGGCGCGTTCGTGGTCAGCGTGGAGCTGGTTCCGCCGCGTGGCTTTCGGGCCGAGGCGTTCGTCGAGAAGGCACGGCAGCTGCGCGTGCACGGCGTCGATCTGGTCAACGTGCCGGACGGCCCGCGGGCCAGCGCCCGCATGAGCGCGCTGGCCGCCGCCGTCCTCGTGCAGCAGCAGGCCGGCGTCGAGACCATCCTGCACTACGCCTGCCGCGATCGGAACCTGCTCGGGATGCAGTCGGACCTGCTCGGCGCGCACTCGATGGGGGTCCGCAATCTGCTGATCGTGACCGGCGATCCGCCGCAGGTGGGCGATTACCCGGACGCCACCGCGGTGTTCGACGTCGACTCGATTGGCCTCACCAACGTCGTGGCGCGCCTCAACCGCGGCCTGGACATCGGCGGGCAGGGGATCGGCAGCCCGACGGCGTTCCACATCGGCGTGGTGGTGAACCCCGGCGCGGTCAATGCGGACGAGGAAGTGCGGCGCTTCGCCTACAAGGTAGAAGCCGGAGCCGAGTTCGCAATCACGCAGCCGGTCTTCGACACGCGCGCGTTCGCGCAGTTCCTGAAGCGGATTGAGGCGAACCGGATCCCGATCCTGGCGTCGATCACGCCGCTCGAGAGCGTGCGCCACGCCGAGTTCATGGCCAACGAGGTCCCCGGCGTGACTGTCCCGGAACCGGTCATCGACCGGATGCGGAAAGCGGAAGCGCTCGGCCGCGCATCAGAGGAGGGCATGGCCATCGCCCGCGAGATCGCGGCCGAAATCCGCCCGCTGGTGCAAGGCATCCAGATCTCCGCCGCCGGGGAGGCGGTCGAGGCGGCACTCGCCGTCATGGAAGTGGTGTAAAGCCTGCTCGCCGATGCTTCCCCTGGAGGCTCGCCGCCGGGCGCCGGCGGGTTGCTCGGGGGCTCCTGACGGGTTATAGTCCGGAACGAATTATGGCCTTATTCGACCGCAAGTCCGAGCCGACCGATCATCTCGGCTCGGGCCACGACGCCGCTACCCGTGCGCTTTCGGTCACCGTCGTCGAGAACGCGTTCGTCGAGGGTGTGTACGACAAGCTCGCGAAAGTCTACGACCTGATCTTCGGCCCGGCCCTCCACCCGGGCCGGCTGCGCGCCATCCAGCGCATGGACATCCAGCCGGGCGAGCGCGTGCTCGAGGTCGGCATCGGCACCGGCATCAACCTGTCGCTCTACCCGAAGCACTGTTCGGTGACGGGGATCGACTTCTCGGGATCGATGCTGGAGAAGGCGCGGGAGCGCGCGGCGAAGGGGCTGAAGCACGTGCGGCTGCTCCAGATGGACGCCGCCGACCTCAAGTTCGCCGACGAATCGTTCGACATCGTCTACGCGCCGTACCTGATCAGCGTCGTCCCCGATCCGGTCACGGTGGCGTGCGAGATGCGCCGCGTCTGCCGCCCCGGGGGGCGCATCATCATTGTGAACCACTTCCTCAGTGCCAATCCGATCCTCGGCCGCATCGAGCGGCTCATCTCCCCCTTGACGATTCACATCGGCTTCAAGTCGGACCTGGACCTGCCCGCGTTCCTCGCCCAGTCCGACCTGCAACCCGTTTCGATCGAGAAGGTCAACTTCCCCAGGATCTGGTCGCTCGTCACGGCGGTCAAGGCGGACTAGCGACAGTCGACAGTCGAAAGCCAGAGTCAGAGTCGGGAGTCAGAGTCGGGGTCAGAATTAGTAGCCATCTCATAAATAGCTGGCATCGGGCTCAACCCTCGTCGCCATGTGGACAAGTCAACACTGGGCGACTTTCTCGCGAGCTATTGCGGTTTCCGAGGAAGATGCGCGATCTCGGAAGTCCCAAGAAACACGTCAAACCTGCCGCAACGCCTCGGTCGGTTGAACACGCAGCGCACGGCGCGCCGGTGCGGCGCACGCCAGCACACCCACGACCGCCATGATGACGGACGTGATCACCAACGAGACGAGGAGATCCGCGGTCAGGCTGTCGGCGCGCCACGCGATGAGCAGGATGAGGCTGTTGCCGGCGAGGATCCCGCCGCCGAGCTGACGACCGGCACGCGCGAAAACTGTACGCAGCACGCGCCGGGGACTGGCGCCGAGTGCGATACGGATGCCGATCTCGCGCGTGCGACGCGCCACGGCCACGGCCATGAGCGCATACAGACCGGCCGCGGAGAAGACCACCGCTGCGAGCAGAATGGTGCCGACAACCACGATGCCGAAAACCCCCGGCGCCCGCTGTCGTGCGACGATCTCCTCGAGGGTCACGATGTCCCGGAGCTGCAGCCCCGAATCGACCTGCCGCGCAAGGGCGGCGACGCGGGGCGCAAGCGGCGCGGCGTCCCCCGCGACGCGCACAGCGACCACGACAGGATCGAGCTCCGCCGGCGAGGCGGCGCGATAGATGTACGCGGCTCCATTCCAATCGGCGGGAAACAACGTCTCGAAGTCGGTGATCACACCGACGATCTCGTGCCAGGGTCCCAACTCGCGCTCGGGGCCTCGCTGGACCGTGCGAATGCGTGCGCCCACAGGGTTCCTGCCCACCAGGCGCGCGAACGCCTCGTTGACTACGACCGGCCCGTTCCGCGTCCCAGCGTCAGCGGTGTGCAAGCCGCGGCCGGCCACGATCTTGGCGCCGAACGCGTCGTGATAGCCGGCACCGACGGCAGCCATCGCGAATCCGCGCTCGTAATTGCCCTGCACGCGAGCCGGAGCTGCACCGTCCTGCTCCATTTCCACCGCCACCCACTCCGGGGCCATCGTCGGCAGGCGATCGCCGTGCGTCACGTGCGTCACACCAGGCTCCTCACGCAACCGGCCGGCGAGCTCTTCGTATGCCCGCGCGCGACGCGCGCCGATCTGCCCATCGTCAGGCACACCGCGCTCGCCGGCCAGCGCCTCGTTGTCGATCTTGAGGCGGAGGGTGAGGTAACGCTCCGTCGGAAACGCTGGCCACCTCGACTCGTTGTGCAGGGAGTTGGCGGCAATTCCCACCGCGGCGGGCACGAACAGCAGCGTGCACGCCACCTGCGCGCCGACGATGAACGACCAGATGCCGCCGAACTTCATCGTCCCGCCGGTGCTCGTGATCCCCTGCAGTCCCCGCAGGACGGACCCGCCCGTGGCCTTTAGTGCCGGCAGCAGGCCGATCAGTGCCGCGGCGACGAGCGCGAGCAGCAACGCATACGCAATCGTGGCCGGCTCGAGCCGCAGATCCACCCAGAACGGCAGGCCGTCTCCCATGTTCTGACTCGCCTGGGCCCAGGCATAGCGCACCATCGTCTGGGCCACGACGAGCCCGAGCGCGGCAGCGGCGAGGGCCAGCACGAGCCCTTCGGTGAGGATCTGCGCGATCACGCGGGCACGGCTCGCCCCCAGCGCGTGCCGGACAACCATCTCCGACTCGCGCATCGCCGTGCGCGCGAAGATCAACGTCGCGACGTTCGCCGAGATCGCCCCCAGCACTAGCAGGACGACGGCGTGGATCGCCAGATCTTCGAACCGCAGCGGATCGCCTGGCGTACGCCCGGCGAAGGCGCGAACGCGCGTGCGCAGCTGCGCGTGGGTTGCCGGCTCGTCGGCGGCAAGGCGTGCCGAGACGACGTCGAGTTCCGCCGCCGCGTCCTGCCAGCTCGCGCCGTCGGCGAGGCGCCCGAACACTTGCACGGCCGGTCCTTCGCGCGGCGCCGCATCCTGGACGGGCAACGGCACCCATAGCTGCTGATTGCGCGGGAAGCCGAAGCGCGGCGGCATCACGCCGACCACGGTGCGAGCCGTGCGACCCACGGTCACGACGCGGCCGATGATCGCCGGGTCGTGCAGGAACTGTCTCAGCCAGACGTCGTAACCCAGGACCACGACGGGCTCCGCACCCTGCATTTCGTCCGTCGGCTGCAGCGGCCTGCCGAGCAGCGGCGGTACGCGGGTGAGCGGAAACGCAGACGCCGTGATCTCCGCCACGCGCAGTGATTCGACACGGTCTTCGCCCGTGAGCACGTTGCGCTCGCTCACGCGGGCGGCGCCGAGCTCCGCCACGGTCTTCAGAGACCGCCGCCAGATCGCGAAATCGTGGAGCACCCTCGGCTCCACGCGTGACGCCGCCGTGTCCTGCGTCTCGAGGCGCACGACTCGACCGCCTTCAGGGAACGGCAGCCGTTTGTACAGCAGTTCGTCGGCGACTTCGATGCCGACCGCCCCAATCGCGATGGCGGCCGCCAGCGAGAGGCCCCCGATGATCGTGAGCGCGGGATATTTCAACAGCAGACGCACGCCCAGCTTCCAGTCGAGCCACGAGACCACGGTCAGCGGGCCGCGGCCCGAGGCCCCCGGTACCTCACCCACCGCCGTCATCGGGCCTCACCCCGCAGGCGCCCCCGAGCCTGCTCCCCGCAAACCAGGCCGGCATTCATACGCTCCGCTCCTCCAGTCCGCACACGTCGGTGCATCGGGCCATGCTCATCGAGCCGGCTGATGGAAGCATACCCCCACGGACCAGCCGGTGTCTTCACGTGGAGGTGAGCATTCCGTGAGATTCCGGTGAGCGTCACAGGCCAAACCGCGAGTCAACGCAGATGCATTGGACAGCCAGGTGATGGTCCACTGACCAGCGGCTTTGCGGTGGGCACGCGACGGATAGCTCGCGATCAACGATATGACTCTATCGGGAGTGACCGGCGCACCAGCGCACACGTGAGCGCCGATGCGACTGCGCCGGGTCACTCCCGATAGAGCCGTTTGAACGAAGCCGCTGGCGTCTGCGGCGGACGCGGTGGATCAGTATGGGCGTTGAATCGTACGGAGGTCGGTGCGCGCGCGCGGATCTG
>JBMDXQ010000011.1:0-93448 GCA_048594975.1 Vicinamibacterales bacterium
ACGGCCGACCCTCGTACCGCACGATGCACTCGATGCCGAGCTTGTCCATCCGAGCACATCGAGATCGCGGCGCCCGCCGAGACGCCTCGAGGCCACGCGCATCGCGTCGAGGTTCCACCGTGCGGCGTTCGCGCGCAGGAACTGGAGTGGGCGCGCGGCGTCGAGATAGGCCGCGGGTGGATCCGTCGATGGAGTCCTCTGGTACATGGGTCCGTACGGGTCACTCGCTTCTAATGATCCCTTCAAGGCCTTCGTAGACACTTGCGAACGGCTGCGGGCCGTGGCTGATCCAATTGCGTCCGGGAGGTGGACGTTCATGGATGCAAAAGGAAGAAAGCACACGACGAGAATCGAAGTTGGAAACCGCAGCAGATTCCTGACGACAAAAACAGGAATTGGTTCTGCCCGGTGTTCATTGAGGGCTGGACCCCGCACGTTTCCAGCAATGGGAGTTGGCCCCGTCGATTCCCTGGCGAACGCGAGCAAGCTCGTACGCGAGGAAATCGTCTCCTTTCATATCGCGAGCGCCCCGTCAGAGTCGAGACCGCGCAGCAGACGGCGACACGGCCAGGGCTAAGCCGCCCAGTTCACCCGCCACGCATGCTGGCGATGATCGCCGTGGGTCTGTGGGGCGCGCAGTCGGGCGGCCACGTGCACGGCGCCTGGCCCGCCGTTTCAGCCGAATTGCGTCCAACGCGGCTCGCCGTTGCGGTGCCCTTCCCGGGTGTGGCAACCTGCTTGCGCGCCCTGCATCCGCGATGCCCGGGCATCGCCTCTAGCTCTAGAAGGAGCCCTGAATGTCGACTGCGAACTGGTCACGCGAGCCGAGCCGGACGAACGCCACGGAATCCGCGTCATCGGACGAGCGGCGCGGCAGCGCGTGGATCGGGCAGGGAGTGGTCGTGGAAGGCAAGATCACGAGCGCCCAGGATCTCCGGATCGACGGCAAGGTCGAAGGCACGATCGAAGTCGGCAACCACGGTCTCATCATCGGCGCCAGCGCCGCGGTCAAAGCGGACCTGGCCGCCAGGACGATACTGATCTGTGGTGCCGTAATCGGGAACGTCACGGCGGCCGAGCGGCTGGACGTGCAGGCTACTGCCTCCGTGGAAGGCGACATCAGCGCGCCGCGGCTGGTGATGATCGATGGGGCGTTCGTGAGGGGAAAAGTCGAAACGCGCGCCACTCGCGCATCGAAGATCCGCAACGTTGATGGCGGTCCGGCAAAGGGCGAATCAGATTCGCGCCCATGATCCCGATGCGCAAGTTGCTCTCGGATCCTCAGGCACGAGCCGAGCTGTGGACGAATCCCCCGATCGCGGACACAGGCGACCTCACGACCGAAGCAGGGTTGCTGCTAAGATGACGCCGTGGCCACACCCCTGCGCCGCCCTGAAGTGCTGGCGGCATTGGTGAACGGCGTCATCGTCGCCTGCCTGCCATCGATTGCCGCCGGTCTGATCGCGCTCCTCGCGTCGCCTGACAATCCCCCGGTTCGTCCGCCCGACTGGTCTCGGTGGCCAGGGGCAATCCGGTTCTTCTTCACCAGCGTCGCCTTGATGTCCCCGTTTGCCTTGGCGGCTGCGTGGCGGACGTGGACGCATGCACGGCGGTGGGGAGCCGGGCGTCGCGGCTGGCAGGGCATCGCAGAGGCCGGCGCCTGCGGTCTCGGCGCAGCGCTCCTCGTCTTGCTGCCCGCCACCATCGCCCGTCCTCTCCAGTCGCCTCCCTACCTGGTCGTCTATGGCGGCCTCGGACTCATCGTGGGGCTGGTGCTCGGCCTTTTGCTCCTGCTGACGGCAACGATCGTGCTCACGCTGGCACCTCAAACCCCAGACAGAACGCAGCCAGTCGACTGACCAAGGCGTTTTCCCGCCGGGATCCGGCGACGTTTCTCGTCGGGAGGAGGGCGGGTTTGGCGACGGAGGAGGAGGGCCTTCTCGCGAACACTCAGGACTGGAGCCGCAGGGCGCTCGACGCCTGCCTGCAGCGCGTGGACTGGGCACATCAAGTACCACCGGCGATGCTGGGCAACGACGCGCTTCGACTGCTGCAGGTGCTGGGCGAACGCACCGGCGGGCGGGTGATCCACGCCGACTGGTCCCGGGATCTCGGGCCGGTCTTCGACGCGTTGATTCGCGAGTACCGCCAGCGCTACGTCCTGTGGTTCGTTCCGAACGGCGTCGCCACGGGTGACGGGTGGCACCCGCTCACAGTCAGACTTCGGAACCGGGTGGGCAGGGTGCACGCGCGGAGCGGGTACTTTTCACGCTGAGCGCCGCGCGAGGCGAGATCTCACCGCCGCCTGCCGGCGTCCAAGATCCGACGATGCGACGGAACCGCTCGTCGCAGGAGCGCGGTCAGGGAAAGGAACCGACGATGCGCATAGGGATTCTGGGTACGGGGGACGTCGGCAGGGCAATCGGCCGGGGATTCGTGACCCTCGGCCACGACGTGAAGATCGGCGGCCGTGACGCGAACGGCGAGAAAGCGGTCGCGTGGATGAAGGAGATGGGCGCGCGCGCCTCGGCCGGGACCTTCGCGGACGCTGCCGCATTCGGTGAGATCGCGGTCCTTGCCACGCTCGGCGTCGCCAACGAGAGCGCGCTGCGCATGGCCGGCCCGGACACGCTGCGCGGCAAGGTTCTGATCGACGCCACCAATCCGCTCGACTTCAGCGCCGGAGTGCCGCCGACGCTGGCCGTGAGCGGCAACGATTCCGGCGGTGAGCGCGTCCAGCGCCAGCTCCCGGACGCGCTCGTCGTCAAGGCCTTCAACACCGTCGGCAACGCGCTGATGTTCCGGCCCGACCTGCCCGGCGGCCCGCCCGACATGTTCATCTGCGGCAACAGCGACGAGGCCAAGCAGAAGGTCGCCGCCATCCTGAAGGACTTCGGCTGGGGCGTCATCGACGCCGGCGGCATCGAGTCCTCGCGCTACCTCGAAGCGATGTGCATGGTGTGGGTGCTGTCAGGGTTCCGGTCGAACAGGTGGACGCAGGCGTTCAAGATGCTGCGCAAGTAGCCCCCGACTCGCCGCTCGAACAGGGCGCGGCGCCGTCGCGGGGGCCGGGAGATCGATCCCCGCGACGGCACGAGAAAACTTCGGACGGCGGCTCAGCTGCGCGGTCCGCCCGTGATTTCGAAGTCCGCGTTTCGGAATGTCATGTGAGGCCGGCAGTCGATCCGCCGGGAACTCGGGTTCGAGCGGAAGCGCCCGGCATCGACGATGTAGATCCTGCCGGCGGGGACCCCGGAGAAGACGTACGCACCGTTGTTGATTGGCGTCGTGAGCTTCTGGCGGCCGGCCGAGATCAGGACCATCTCCCGCAAGGTGGAGCGGATCGCCACCTTGCGTCCGTCGCGAGTGTCCGTCGTTGTCCACACGAGCTGTCCGGTAACCCGCCCGGAGACCGTGCACGTCCCCTGGTTGGTTGACGGAGGCGGCGTCGGTGGTCTCCCCGGCGGCTCATGTGTCGGTGGCGTCGACGGCGGCGGCTCGGGCGTCATCGGCGACGCCGGCGGCGGGGGCTCCGGCCGCGTCGGCGGCGCCGTCGCACCCCAGTGACGGACGTGCGGGAACGTGCGGCACAGGATGTCCCCGCTGAACCGGTGATTGAGGCACACCTCGACCTGCATGCTTCGCCTCGGCCGGCCCGGCGATTCCATGCGAAGAACGGTCAGCGCCCGGCCGCGGCCGACGCGCACGATGGCACGGCCGATGTCATTGACCAGGCCTGGAACGGCGACGCCGTTGGCCTGGATCGCCGACGCGGTAACGGCGATGTCGTCAGGGCCGCGTGCGCCGTCGTAGCTGTAAACCACGCCGACGCGCAGTTCCGTGGGAGACACGTCGACGGCGTGGAAGCTGGAGAGGTCGTTGGTCTGCGCGTGCGCGACTGGTGGACCGGCAGGCGCCGGAGCCAACCCGGCGGCGGCAAGCGCAACCGCGATGAGGAGCAGGTGTCGAATCATGTTCACCTCCTGCTCCAGAGAGCGAGAGCGGCCGCCGATTCCCGCCACGGATCGCTATGCCGGCCGGACGACCTCCATTTCTCCGCCCGAGCCCGGCCCCGATGGACCGGGCCAGCCGACTGTCTGGCCATCGATCGTCACGCCGCAATCGTAGCGGAACCTCTGGTCGGCTGCCGCCGTGACCCGATGCTCGATGGATCCCGGTACCTCCGGCGGTCCCCCGAACGGCGAGCCGCCCCGGAAGTTGATTCGCACCTCGCCGTGCGGCGACACCCACCGGACGGGCTCGCCGGGGCGCACCGTCACTGTCTTGGCTTCCCGGCCCTGTTCGTCGAACGGGACCAGTGAGCCGTCCTCCACGCGCTTGATCGTAATCGTCATGACTGGCTCCTTGTCTGAGTGCCGGCCCCGGCGAGCAGCTGCTGGAAGGCGGGATCGCGGCTGAGCGCCACGAGGTCCGGCTGGCGACTGAGCTCGCGGATGACCGCCGGGGTCGCCGTCTGCAGGAGCGCCAGCGTCCGCGCGCGCTCACCCAGCACTTCGAAGGTCAGCACCGCGCGGCGGATGACCTTGCCGTCGCCGGGCGCAAACCGGAGCGCCTGCGTCAGCTCGCGCCGGGCGGTGGCGCGCTCACCGAGCCTGGCCGCGAAGTACGCCACGAAGGCGCGCGCATAGCCGTTGTGCGGATCGTTCATCACTTCGCGGTCGGCGAGCTCGAGACCGCGGCGGTACGCGTCGGCCGCTTCCGCCGGCAGGCCCGCGCGGCGGCAACTGTCGCCGATGTTGACGAGCAGCACGAAAGTCGGACGGCCGCGGGCAAGCGCCTGTCGATAGAACGCCAGCGCCTCGCGATCGCGCCGCTGGTAGTTGAGCACGGCGCCGAGGTTGGTCAGTGCGGCGCTCGACTCCTCGAGCTCCAGCGAACGGCGCAGCATCCGCTCGGCGTCCTGGTATCGCCCCATGTCCCCGTACAGGCCGCCCAGGTTCGTGTGCGGAGCGACGAGGTCCGGGGCGGCGGCGATGGCGCGGAGCAGGTGGTGCTCGGCGCGCTCGTAGTTGCCGCGAAACTGATAGAACGCCGCGAACTCGAGGTGGGACAAGTAGTACTCCGGCTGCAGGTCCACTGCGCGCTGGTACGCGGCGGCCGCATCGGCCGGGCGCGTACGCGCGGCTTCGTACGCACGCCCCAGCCCGATCCACGCGGCCACGTTGTTCGGCTCCAGGTCCGTCGCCCGCGTGTAGTCGTCTATCGCGCGATCGGGCATGCCGCCGATGCGGTGCACGAGCCCCGACGCCATGCGCACCGCCGCGAGGTCCGGATCGCGGCGCTCGGCGGCAGCCAGGGACTGACGTGCGCGTTCGAGCCAGGTGCCATCGGCCGTGTCGCGATACCGCGCGGCGAACGCCTTGGCAAGCGCCGCGTGCGGCAGCGCCGACTGCGGGTCGAGACGGGCCGCTGCCTCGAGCAGGCTGATGGCGGCCTCGTCGTTGCCGACGCCGGACCGCAGGTTGAACATGCCCCGCGCGTACGCGCCGTACGCGGCCGCGCTGATGGGGGAGTCCAGCGGCGGCGCTGCCAGCCCGAGCGCCGCGCTGATCGTGCCCGCGAGCGCGGCAGGGATCCGGTCGATCTCGGCGGTGGGGTAGTCAGCCGATCCGCTCCGGGCGGCGACGAGCGTGCGCGCGTCGACGACCGCCGCGTGCAGCCGGATCGTCCCGTCCGCGCCGTCGAGCGGCGACAAACGCCCGGTCAGGACGTGCGTCGCCCCGAGAATCGTGCGCGCCTGCTCGGCCGTCGTCACACCGTACTTCAACGTCTCGGTCAGCGGAATGGCGACGAACGCGACGCCGGGCGGCCGAAGCCGCTGCAGCCGATCCGAGAGGTCGTGGAGCACGCCGCCGCCAAGAGCCACCATCGAATCCCCGGCGCCGACGTCGAAGGGGAGCAGCGCGAGCCGGACCGAGTCGGGCATCCGTGACGAGGTGCCAAACGTCTCGACGCCGGTCGCCGTGAGCACGACGAGCGCGGCAGCGATCCACCGCCACGCCATCGCCGGACCACGTTCGAGCGTCGCCGCGATTTCCGACGCGCTCCCCGGGCGGTCGGCCGGCTGGCGCGCGAGACATTGCCGCAGGCATCGGCTCCAGCGCCGGTCGAGGCTGACGCCGGCAGCCGCCTGCATCCGCGCGCCGGCGCGTTCGTCGTCCGGCAACGCGCCGGTCACCATCTCGTGCAGCACGACGCCCAGCGAGTAGAGATCCGAGGCCACCGACGCCGGCGCGCCCTCCAGCAGCTCGGGCGCGGTGTAGGACGACGCGCCGGGCCCGTCGCTGGCGCGGGCACCGCGCGCGCCGGCAGCGTCCGCGTGCTGGCGCGCGAGCCCGAAGTCGGTGATGACCGCGCGCCATCCGCCGCCGGGTGCCGCGGTGAGCATGACGTTGTTGCTTTTCAGATCGCGGTGCAGCACGCCCTCGCGATGCGCCGCGGCAAGCCCGGCGCAGAGCTGCCGCGCCACCTCGAGGGCGTCGTCCGGGGGCAAGGGGCCTTCGCGCGCAACGCAGTCCGACAGCGTCTCGCCATCGAGGAACTCCATCGCGAGCACGTCGACCGGACCGCCTGGCGCGTCGATCGCATAGATCCCGTAGACACGGCACACGTGGTCGTGCGTCACGCGCAGTGCGCTGCGCGCTTCCGCCGGCAGCCGGCGCGCGAACCCGGGCTTCGCGCACTTGAGCGCGCACCGCTGGTTGACCTTCTCGTCGACCGCCTCGTAGACGACACCCATGCCGCCTTCGCCGACCTCGCGAAGAATACGGAAGCGACCGGACACGAGCTGGCCGGCGGCAAAGCGGACGTCCGGATCCTCTCGCGGCACGAGGGGCTCGAGCAGGAAGTCGCCCATGACGTCGTGCAGGGCCGCACGATCCAGGATCTCGCGCGCGAACGCGGTGTCGCCGCCGCAGGCTTCGACGACGTGCGCGCGCCGTGCCTCGGGCGGCAGGCGCACCGCCGTCTCGAACAGGTCCATGAACGCCGCGTCGTCGTCGTGCGGCTTCACGATCGCCTCGTCCCGGCAGCCCCGGACCGCGGTGCGGTCGAGCGCTCGTAGAGCCACTGGCGCGCAGCCTGCCAGCGGCGCTGGACGGTCCGGAGCGGCGTGCCGAGGGTCTCGGCCGCCTCCTCGTCGGTGAGGCCGAGGACGAACTTCAGCTCGACGACGGCGCACTGGTCGGGGTACTCGCGCTCGAGCGCGTCGAGCAGGCGATCCACCGCGAGTGCGGTCTCAATGCGTTGCTCGTCCCCGAGCAGCAGTCGCTCGTCGGCCTCGATCGACACCTGGGAGGCCTTCGGCCTGGCGCGCGCGTCATCGATGAGATACCGCCGCATGGCGCGGGCGGCGACGGCGAAGAAATGGCGGCGATCCTGCCAGTCGCAGTTCCTCGCCCCGACCAGCCGGAGGTAGGTCTCGTTGAGAAGGGCAGTGGGCGCCAGCGTGTGGCCGGCCCGCTCGCGGCGCATGTGGTAGCCGGCGAGGCGCCGGAGATCGGGGAGGACCAGCTCGAACAGCCGCGCCTCACCACTGCGGTCGCCCTGGCGCCACATCCTGAGGAGACGCGTGACTTCACCGTGCGCCGGATCGCCCATGCGCTGCTCCGGACACCGCGTCGTGACCGTGACGGCGAGGGCGTCAGTATAGCCGAAGGCGGCCGGCGCGGGTTGTTTGACGTTTGCTCTTCCCCCGGTCGAAGATTCGGGCGCCATGCTGCAACTGGCCGTCGCCTTCAGCATCGCCACCCTCGCCGCGCAACCGGGTTTCGCCGCAGCCCGACCCGGCAGTGATCGGGGTGGAAGCGGCGAAGCGCCACAGGATCAGCCAGTAGCCGCCCGCGAAGTATGCGTCGGAACGCGCCCCCTTGTCGGCGAGGCAGCCGGACGGGTTCGCCGAGGCGGCACTCCTGCTCGCCGACTACCGCAAGCTGCATCCGGGAAGGTGGGAAGAGCTGATCTTCTTCGATCACCCGTCCGGGTACACGCGCGTCCGAACGGCGATGCAGTGGAAGGCTGAACAGCCGAAGTAGACGGCCAACGCCGAGCGACCACGCACCACCAGATCACGGCGGCCACTTGAGGCCGGCGGCAGCGGCCCAGCGCTCGACGAGCCGGCGGCCGGCGGGGGAGTCCCAGTCCTTTTCGAGCGCTCGGTGACACTCCGGCCCCTCGCCGCGCCGCGCGTGGTGACAGAAGCGGCACTCGAGCGGCTGCAGCCCCGTGCCGAACAGCTCGCAGCGGTTGTCCGCCGTCAGGAAGTTGCAGCCGCGCTCCGCGAAATCATTCAGCGCGTAATAGCTCTCGTTCCCCCTGAAGGCAGGCGACAGCACACCGAACCTCCGGTTCGGCGAGAGCTCGAGCATCATGCGGCGGCCGAGTCCCGCCTCGATGACACGGGCGGCTTCCCGCACGGTCCACCAGCCCGGCCGACGGCAGTAAGCGAGGCAGATCTCGCACGCACACGGTTCGGACGGCGGGAAGCGCGCTTCCAGGCGGGTGCGATGCTGCATGGATGCAGATCCGATTATCCACGATCGATCGCGGTGAATTGGCGACCACCGGGTGCGCGGCGTGGCGGGCGGGGCAGAGAGACCGGCAGATCGGCCGGTTGCAGCCGCGACGGCACGGCCGGCCCCGCAAACGAGGCCGGCCGCCGCATCCCCGATGATTACTCCGAGCGCTTCGGCTCCCCGGGTTGTTCGGGGCCGATGCGGTACGGACGCATCATCTCGTTGTCCTCGTGCTCGACGATGTGACAGTGCCAGACGAACTGCCCTGGCGTCTCGAACCGGGCGCGGATGCGCGTGACCTCGCCCGGGTAGGCGGTCACCGTGTCCTTGAGGCCGTTCTCCCACGGCTCGGGCGGCCGAGGGTCGCCGGCGAGCCTCGCCGGAGGTTCGGTTTCACCATCCTCGTCGGTCACGAGCGCCTGCCGGTTCACGACCTCGAAGGTCACCTCGTGGACGTGCATCGGGTGAGCGTCGGCGGTGAAGTTGTAGAGCTCCCACACCTCCGTGTCGCCGACGGCCGGATTCTCACTGACGGGGTCCATCCACATCTTGTGCACCGGCATACCGTCGGCGTCCACCTCACCGAGCATCGCCTCCGCCGGCCCGTCGTGGAACTCCGACTCAATCTCGATCAGCGCGAGGCGCCGCGTCACCGTCTCGGCGGGGAGCGGGTCGATAGGCGGAAGCACCAGGAACTGCGGCGGGGTGGTGAGATCGGCCGTCAGCGCCGGTCCGACGTTGAAGCGCATTATCCGGCCGGTCGTCTCCGCGTCTGCTGGGTCGAAGTCCACACCCGGTTCGCCGCCGCCGAACGGCTCGTCGGGACCGACGTTGCCGAGGAGGTAGCTGCCCTGTTGGACGTTCGTGAAGTCCACGATCACGTCGGCACGTTCGGCGAGCGCCATCGGCAATCGGTTGCCGTGGCTGACGGTGATGTTCGCCGGCGCGGCGAGGAATCCGCCCTCATTGCCGATCAGCCAGACCTCGACACCCGGGATGCCGTTGAAGTCGAGGATCAGGAAGCGCGACTGGCAGCCGTTGAGGAAGCGGAGACGATACCGGCGCTGCTCGACGTCGAGGAACGGCCAGGTGTTGCCGTTCACCATGATGCAGTTGCCGAAGAACTCGGGGTTCCAGATCGGCGAGAGGTCGGTCTGTGGAAGGAACGGCCCGGCGTACTCGTCGAAGAAGGCGCGCGTGTCGGGGTAGAAGAGCGACCCGTCGTCGTTGAACGAACGGTCCTGGATCGCGATGGGAATCTCCCGGTACGGCTTGTTCGGTGGAAACCTGTCCCCCTCCCTCGGGGCCGGACCCGGAAACACAGCCGGCGTCGGCTTGCGGAAACGCGAGTCGAGGACGGCGCCGTCGCCCGCCGGCCCGCCGCGGATGATGTAGAACCCGGCGGGACCCGCGTAGACGTTGAGACGGGTCATGCCGAGCACGTGGTCGTGGTACCAGATCGTCGATGCCCGATTCAGGTTCGGGTACTGGAACACGGCAAAGCCGGGGCCCCAGGTGACGCCGTAAGTCGCGGCGGCCTTGCCGGCGAAGAAGTCGTACCACGTACCCTGGGTGGCGTAGCCGCCCGGGATGTTGTTCGCCACCGGCAGGTACCATGCCTCGGCGTAGCCGTCGCTCTCGTCCCCGACGCCGACCGCGCCGTGGACGTGGGTCACGAGCGGCACGGGACCCGTGTAAGGCCCGGGCGTATCCGTGAAAACGGGCCGCCTGTCCCGGCCATCCGTCCCTCCTGGCGGGTTGGCCCAGTGCAGCGTCTGGTCGACGGGGAGCAGGTGGGGCAGGTAGTTGCCGTCGGCATCAACCAGTTCGTTGATCCATTTCACGCGCACGGGCCGGTTCCAGTGGGCCTCGATGGTGAGCGACGGCGCGTTGTGCAGGAGCAGGGCTCTCCGGCTGAAAGCGCTGACGGCGCCGTATCCCCACACCGTCGTCGGGGGGATGGGCATGGACGCGGGGAGGATCTGCTGGCTGAACTGCCTCACGGAGATTTCGTAGTAGTCGGCCGGTTTGCCGCCCGGCATGTTGATGGTGCCCGCCCGCGGCATGACCGGCGGAATCAACAGCGGCGTTTCGTACTTAGGGATGGTCGTGGGATCGAGCGTGCCGACCTCGATGGCCGCCCGGACCAGGTATCGCACGCCGCCGATCTTCGTCGAGAAGTACAACCCGCCCCCGGCCGCCGTGCCGATCCTGATGAAGTCCCGCCGCGACCACCCTGTCCGCCCCCGCGCGGTGACCCGTTGCCGCTGGTACTTTCGCATGGTGACCTCCCGCGACGACCCTCGACGGTGACGTTCCGACCCGATGCTGTTCTTCCATCCCAGATGCCCGCAGAATGCGAGCGCAGCTTCGGCTTCTATGCGGTGGCGGCACACGTAGCCCGCTGGGCTGGAGAGCTGCGCAGCGCAGATCGCATCAGGCCGTCGAGGCCATATGCGGACGTGAGGGTGGAAGTTGGCGCGCCCGGGTGCAGATTCAGGGCCAGCTCGGGTTGGGGTGCGCGGCAGGCCACAGACGACCGCACAGAGACTTACCGCCGTTTGAAGGGCTCGCCGCGCTCCGCGCTGCCGGACTTTCGTCAACCGCGGGTGACGCGCCGACGGAGTCCCGCCAGCCAATCCAATACGCGCTGCCGGATCGTCGACAGGGGTCGCACTCGAATTCACAACCCGCGTGCCGCTCCTGCCCCGCGATCGGTCATGAAACCGGTTCCAGGCCTCGCGGGCGCCGCATCCGCTTGATCTTTCCCGTGGCCCATCCCAAGATGGCGAACATGCTCAAACGCGCAACGTCGATGGTCATGGCGATCGGCGCGGTGGGAGCGCTGATCGACGCCGGCCCGGTGCAGAAGGCAGGCGAAACGCGGTCGCCTGTCAACCCCGAGCTCCGCGGCAAGGCCTGGAGCGCGCGGTGGATCACGGTGCCGAACGCGGAGCCGTTCGCCTACGGCATCTACCACTTCCGCAAGGCGTTCGAGCTCGCCGTGGCGCCCTCCTCCTTCGTCGTCCACGTGACCGGCGACAACCGCTACCAGCTGTTCGTGAACGGCCGCCGCGTGGTCTGGGGGCCGGCGCGCGGCGACCTGAATCACTGGCGATTCGAGACGATCGACCTCGCTCCGCACCTCGTGGCCGGCCGCAACGTCCTGGCCGCAGTGGTGTGGAACTTCGCGCAGTTCGCGCCTGAAGCGCAGCTCACGAACCAGACCGGGTTCCTGCTCCAGGGCGACTCCGCGGCCGAGCGCGCCGTGGACACCGGCACGTCCTGGAAGGCGTTCCACGACCAGGCCTACACCCCCCTGCCGGTCACCCATTCGACCGTGGGCGGCTACTACGCGGCGGGCGCCGGCGAGCAGCTCGACGCGTCGAAGTACCCCTGGAACTGGGAGCAGCCCGCCTTCGACGACAGCGGATGGCAGGCGGCGCAGGCCCTCGGGCCGGGCGCGCCGCGCGAAGTGCGCGACGGCCCGAACCGGTGGATGCTCGTTCCGCGCACGATCCCGTTCATGGAGGAGACGCCGGAGCGCTTCGTCGCGGTGCGCGACGCGGCAGGTGTCCAGGTGCCGGCCGCGTTTCCCGCGAAAGTGGCGCCCCTCACCGTTCCCGCGAACGTCAAGGCCCGGGTGCTCGTCGACCGCGGCCACCTCACCACCGCCTATCCCGAGCTCGTCACGAGCGGCGGAAAGGGCGCGAGAGTGCGGATCGCGTACGCCGAAGCGCTGGTCGGCCCGGACGGCCGGACGAAGGGCAACCGCAACGAGATAGCCGGCAAGACGCTGCGCGGCTACTCGGACGTGTTCGTTAGCGACGGCGGCAGCCGGCGGCTGTACCGCCCGCTGTGGTGGCGCACCTACCGCTACATCGAGCTCACGATCGAGACCGGCGCCGAGCCGCTGATCCTCGACGACTTCGCGGGTGTCTACACGGGCTACCCGTTCGAGATGAAGGCGCGGCTCGACACCGGTCAGCCGCGCCTCGACCGCATCCTCGAGGTCGGCTGGCGGACGGCGCGGGTGAACGCGCACGAGACCTACATGGACTGCCCGTACTACGAGCAGCTCCAGTACGTCGGCGACACGCGGATCCAGGCGCTCGTCTCGCTCTACAACTCCGGCGATGCGCGGCTGATGAAGAACGCGATCGCGCTCGTCAACGACTCGCGCACCGCCGAGGGGGCGACGATGAGCCGCGCCCCGACGCGGCAGCAGCAGTACATCCCGCCGTTCTCGCTCTGGTGGATCGGGATGGTGCACGACTACTGGTGGTACCGCGACGACCCGGCGTTCGTGCGCGAGATGCTGCCCGGCGCGCGCGCCGTCCTGACCTTCTTCGCGAAGTACCAGCGCGAGGACGGCTCGCTCGGTCCCCTGCCGTGGTGGAACTTCGTCGACTGGGCGTGGCCGAACGGGGTGCCGCCGGTCGAGCCCGACGAGGCGTCGGCGTCGCACAACCTGCAGTTGCTGCTCGCGCTCGACTGGGCCGCCGACCTCGAGGGCGCGCTCGGGACGGGGGCGAACGCCGAGGCGTTTCGCGCGTCGGCGCAGAAGCTGCGGGCGGCGATCCGCGCTCGCTACTGGGATCCCGCGCGCCGGCTGTTCGCCGACACGCCGCGCCGGCAGGCGTTCTCGCAGCAGGCGAACGCGCTCGCCGTGCTCGGCCGCGTCGTCGAAGGCGAGGAGGCGCGCGGTCTGGTCGACCGCCTCATCGCAGACACGTCGCTGACGCAGTGCACCTATTACTTCAGGCACTACCTGCACTCCGCCGTGAACCAGGTGGGCGCGGGCGACCGCTATCTCGATCTGCTCGGCGAATGGGACGCGATGCTCGCGCGCGGGCTGACGACCTGGGCGGAGAAGCCCGAGCCGACGCGATCCGACGCGCACGCGTGGAGTGCCAGCCCGAACTTCGAGCTGTTCCGGACGGTCCTGGGCATCGACTCGGCCGCGCCGGGATTCTCCCGCGTGATCGTGCGGCCTTATCTCGGCGCGCTCGCGCGTGCCTCGGGCGCCATCCCGCATCCGAAAGGGGAGATCTCGGTGGCGTTCGTGCGCAGGGGACCGGCCCTCGACGCCGAGGTGACGCTGCCGGAAGGCGTCACGGGAGAGTTCCTCTGGGGCGCTGGCCGGAAGCCGTTGGCGTCAGGGCGAACAGTGCTGAATCTGACGGATCAGCCGAAGGGAAGCCAATGACCATCTCAGCGGACCTGCTTTCGGCGGCCGTCGTGGCGGTGCGCGACTGCATGGGGGCGCGGCCCGGCGAGGGCGTGCTCGTCGTCACCGACGAGCCGCTGCGCCCGATCGGCTACGCGCTCTGGCAGGCGGCAAAGGACCTCGGCCACGAGGTCCTGCTCGTCGAGATGCTGCCCCGCGCGACCAACGGCGCCGAACCCCCTGACGAGGTCGCGGCGCTGATGGCGCGCACGCACCTGGTGCTCTGCCCGACGTCCAAGTCGCTGACGCACACCGACGCGCGGCGCGCCGCCTCCGCGGCCGGGGCGCGCGTTGCCACGCTGCCGGGCGTCACCGAGGAGATCATGGTCCGCTGCATGAACGCCGATTACCACCGCATCGCGGACCGGACGCGGCGCATCTGCGACCTGCTGGCAACGACGCGCGTGGTCCGTGTCGCGGCACCGGCCGGGACGGACATCACCATGCCGATCGCCGGCCGCACGCCGCATGCGAGCAGCGGCCTCTTCCACGAGAATGGGCAGTGGGGGAACCTGCCGACCGGCGAGGCGTACCTCGCGCCGCTCGAGGGCAAATCGCAGGGTGTCGTCGTCGTCGACGGGTCGATGGCCGGCGTGGGGGTCACCCGCGAACCGATTCGGATCGCCGTCCGGGATGGTTACGCGACGGAGATCACCGGCGGCAGGGAAGCCGATGCCCTGCGCGCGCTCCTCGAGCCGCACGGCGGCGACGGGCGGAACGTGGCGGAGTTCGGCATCGGCACCAACGATCGCGCCATCCTGACCGGCGTCATCCTCGAGGACGAGAAGGTGATGGGGACGATCCACATCGCGTTCGGCGACAACAAGTCGATGGGCGGGAGCGTGCGAGTGGCCAGCCACCTGGACGGACTGGTGAAGCAGCCGACGGTCTGGTTCGACGACCGGAAGGTCATGGAGGCGGGCCGGCTGCTGATCGAGGGCGTGTAGCGGATCACGCCGCCCTCCATCATGGCCGTTCTCGGGCACGCGAAGCAGGGGTTCGTATGCGGGTCGGCTGCGGGATGCGGTCAGCGCGCCTGCCGAACGGCCGGCGTCGCGGCGCCATCCAGGGCAAGTCGAACTTACATGGCGGCGCGCGACAGACGCGTGAGGACCCGGCGTGACAGACGCCGCCCCCGGACCAGTCGAAGGATGGGGATGTGCGCGGTCGCGGGGCACGTCTGCAACATTCGCGCGGTGTCCGCCGTTTCGATGTCGGTCAACGAGTCGTCCAGCAGGATCAAATCGGGTAAGTGACAGGAGGCCTTGACGATCGCCTCGAAACCGGTGCGCGCGACCGAGACGCGCAGACCGGCGGCGCGCAGTTGTGCCTCGCGCGCCTCTCGCGACACGGCGTCGCCATCGGCGACGAGGACGTGCGGAACGAGAGTGCCCTGGCGGGCGTCCGGCGCGGCGACCGCTCGCGGCGCCGCCGTTTCCGATTCAGACGTCGAGGCGGCCCTGGTCCGCATGCGGCGGCGGCGGAGCAAAAATGTTGCCGGGCGTGCCACTCGGGCGTCAACGAGAAATCTCTCGCAAATCCACGGCATCGCTATCCCTTCACGCGTCGCGCCGCACGTGATCCTGGGCGACTGCCGAATACGCGTTAACGAAACCGGGAGCCGGGCACTGATTTCGTTCGCACCGCCGCTCCGCGAGTGTTCCGGCGACCCCATCCTTATTCAGCGCGCTCGAATCGGATCCGGCCGGGTCGCAAGCAGCATCATGACCACGCCGGCGGCAACGATGGCCAGCGCGAAGAGGTGCGCCACCGTCAGCGGGCCAGCGACCCGGACGTTCACGCGCACGAACTCCAGCGCGAACCGGAAGCCGCCGGCGAGCGCCAGGTAACGACCCACCACCACCGCGTCCGGGACACCCTTCCGCCGCCAACGGATCAGGAGCCGCGCGAGCAACCCGAGAAACGCCGCCTCGTACAGCTGCGCGGGGTGCACCGGGACGTCCGTCGGGGGCAACCCCTCGGGGAATGCAACGCCCCAGGGCAGCGTCGTCGGCCGGCCGTAGTCGTCGCCGACGAGGAAACAGCCGATGCGCCCGAGGAGGTGACCCACGGCGAGTGCGGGCGTGGCCGCGGAGAGCACGGGAAGGACCGGCCACCGCTTGAGCACCATCATCAGGAGCCCCACGCCGACCCCGCCGACCAGCCCGCCGAACCAGCTCATGCCGCCGCGGTCGGTCAGCAGGTCGACCACCGGCGCGTCGGCCATGTGTTCGGCCACATAAAGCAGCTTGGCGCCGGCCAGGCCGCCGATCAGGCCGGCGATTGCCGAGTCCGTCGCTGCTTCGGGCAGGCCGCTGCGCAGCAGCTCGCGCCGGAACAGCCACAGGCCGACCAGCGCGCCGATGGCGACCATCACGCCGAAGGAGGTCACTTCGAAAGAGCCAATGCGGAAGAGAACTGGGTACATTGCGGATTGCCGATCGTCGATTGCCGGTTAACAAATCGTCGGTAGCCGATTGCGGATTGATTACCGATCGGCGATCGACAACCGATGATTGTAGGTCGATGGAGCGTGGGATGGATGTTCGGCCGTCGGCCGCCCGCGCAGGTGACAACCAGTTGGTACGCGGCCCGGCGCGGCTTGTCGCCGCTGGAGGTCGGGCCGGCCCACGCTCGAATGTCAGGAGAGGCTCTGAGACGAGGTGGAAATGCGGGCGAAAACGGCGGCGACGACGCGGTCGCAACGCGCCTGGCCGAAGGTAAAGGCGGACGCCACGCCGGCGCCGGCGCGGTCGAGCAGATCCCGGCGGAGCTTCGCCTTTGCGCGCGAGAGGCGGGTCTTGACCACGTCTTCGCCGAGATCGAGGACGGCCGCCGTCTCCGCAGTGCTCAGACCCTCGACCTCGCGCAGCATGAACACCTCGCGGTAGCCGTCGGCGAGGCCGTCCACCGCCGACTCGAGCATCGCGCTGAGCTCGCGCGCGAACGCCTGGTGTTCCGGGTCGGGAGCGGGACTCGTGGGCATGAACCTCTCCAGTCCGCCCGGCGCCTCGTCGAGCGGCTCGTAGCGGCCGCGCTTGCGCGCCCGCGCGATCGCCTCGTAGACTGCGATCTTCGTCAGCCAGGTCGAGAACTTCGCGCGCCCGTCGAACTGCCGGAGGTGTGCATAGGCGTTCACGTAGGCCTGCTGCATCACGTCCTCGGCCTCGCGGTCGTCGCGCAGGATGGCGCGGGCGGCGCGGTAGACACGCTCGTTGTGGCGCCGCATCAGCACCTCGAAGAGCGGCGTCTGGCCCTGCAGCACGCGCGCGACCACCTCCTCGTCGCTGAGCGCAGTCCAACGTTCCAGCATCGCGCCGCTCACCACGTGCATCGGCTCGGGCTCCTTCACACTCAATAGAGTAGCAGCCGCGGGAAAGGTGACAACGGCTTACCAGGCGGCCTGGGGTGCGGGCCTGAAACGATCCTATCCACGGACGGAGCCTACTTTCGCGCTGATACTTCGATGCCCAGACGGCGTTCATCCGTGGCAAGTCGTGGTATGCGGCCCGATGAACTGCTATCCCGTCGACGTTCCAGCGACGACGAAGACACGATTCCGAGGTCCCGGTCGTAGTTCGGCGCAGCACCTGCGGTGATCACTTGCGAGTGGACTCGCAGATCGAACCAACTGATATTGCCGCCGATACCAGACGGCGCGTCGAACTGTTCGTTTGCCACGAATTCTATCCGGCTCGAGCGCTCGAATCACACGACACGGATTGCCCGGGGCGAAGACCTTATCGGGAACATCACGGGTAACGATCGGCTCCTGACGATCGGCTTCTCGGTCATGCGGTCCGTCTTCGTCTCGCTGCTCCTGACGTTGCACAATGGCCCGCTCTCAGGCTGCCTTGCCGCTTGAGATCCTGGCGCTGCGACCCAACTCCTGGTTCGGGAGCGCTCACGTCCGCGATGGCTGCGACTGAGGCCACCCGACCGTGCAGGCCGCCCGCGCTGTACCCGGTCTGTGAGATGATTGGCCGCGTCCATGGTCAAGGAGGCCCTCGATTATGGCGATCATTGCGACCGTCACGAGCCAGCAGACAATCCAGTTCGACGTGCCAGGACTGGTAGATTCCCAGGGCGCGAGTCGCGTCATCGTGACAACGGGTATTGCGCAATTCAATCTGCAGGTGATCGGCACGGGTGGCCAAAACAGCCAGTCCCAGAGTGTCAGGTTCCTAGTCGACCCGGTGATCCCTCCAGGGAGCTTCCGCAAAGCCACGGGTATCGTTGGGTTCGGCAACGTGTCGACCTTTAATGCCGGCAGTTCCCAAATTCTCGGGTGGAGTATCGACGATATCGCCACCAGCCTGGACGACGAATCTGGAAAGGTCGAATTGCGCTTCGACGCAAGGGTACTCGCCGCGGGGGAACAAGTGGTCGTCACCCTGTCCTCCGCGACATTTCAGGTGACGACAGTCATTGCCATCTGACCGGGACTGACAGCGAAGCTTCGCCTGAAACCGCCAGGCAAGACCCGGGCACCATTTTGCCGTGCGGTGAAGCTCGAGATGGTCCTTCGGCCTCAGACTGGAGTGCCTTCATCGGACTTCCGGCCAAGGAGCTCGATCTCACGTCTGAGTTATCGATGCCGGTCACCACCGGTAACAGAATCGGGCCCTATGAGCTCGTGGCTCCGCTCGGATCGGGTTGGATGGGTGAGGTGTGGAAGGCCCGCGATACGCGGCTCAATCGCCTTGTCGCCCTGAAGATTCTTCCGGCGGGAACAGCCAACGACGACGATCGTCGCCGCCGTTCTCATCGAGGCGCAGGCGGCATCTGCCCTCAATCATCGGACATCGTCACGATTCACGACATCGTCAGCGAGCACGGTCACGAAGCCATCGCGATGGAGTTCATCCCGCGACGAACGCTTGACGCGCTGATCCAGCCGCAGGGGATAGGCCTCCTGCGCGACGGGCGGATGGTCCGCACCGGGCCGGCATCGCCGCTGCGCCAGGTCTCCGCGGCAAGTCGTTGCGCGTGGTGCTGATCGCGGGACGCTCGAGTTCAGCAACGCCACGGCGCCCGGCACCTGCACGCTGCGCGTCACCGTGTCGCAGGTGCGCGACGGCAAGGCACGCCGGCAGCAGCAGCAGTGGGCGACGTTCGAGATCCACTGATCGTATTGCTGTTCTTGCGGTTTCGGCAGCGATGATCGACCGCGGACGTGGACTGCCGGTGAGATAATCCTGCGCATGTCGGACTGGAACGTCTGGCGGTGGCTCGGCTTCGAGCGGCCGGCCGCTGCGCGCGACGTGCTCGACTCGGTGGTTGAGGTGCTGGAGCACCTCGAGCCGGCGCGCGCGCGCTACATCGCCGGGTTCGCCTACCTGCTCGGCCGCGTCGCCGACGCCGACTCCACCGTGAGCGCCGACGAGGCCGCGCTGATGAAGCAACTGATCATGGAGGAGGGCAGGGTCTCCTCCGAGGAGGGCGAGGCGATCGTCCGGCTGGCGCTGGATGACAACCGCCGTTTCGGCGGAACGCACAACGTGACCGTGACGCGGGACCTCGCGGCAGCGACAACGCTGGAGCAGCGGCTGGGGATCCTGCGGTGCCTGTTCGCGGTGTCGGCGGCCGACGCGGCGGTGCAGGTCGTGGAGGACAACGAGATCCGCCGCATCAGCCGGGAGCTGCGCATCGAGCACGGCGACTTCATCCGCGCGCGCCTGGAAGTTCGCGAGCACCTAGCGGTGTTGCGCGGTCGTCTCCGTCGCGAGTGATCGGCAATCATGGATCGGCGTGTTAGGATTGGTGGTTCAAAGGGCCGCTAGCTCAGTGGTAGAGCACCTGACTTTTAATCAGGGTGTCCCGGGTTCGATCCCCGGGCGGCCCACCACCGCTTAGCTGACGCGTGCACTACGCGCCTGGGCAACCGCACACCACACGACCGGACGCGTCCACCACCCGCGCGACCGCAGCGAACCCGTTTGCCGCGCCTCGTTTGGACAGGTGCAGCGCAAGCGGTCCTTCGACCGGCTGGGAGGGGGCGCGAGGCTTCGCGTCACGATGAACGATCGTCACGACCGAGCCACGGTCGTGGCCGGTCGGCGCCGGCGGGCAGCTCGACCGCACGGCGCGTGAACACGAGTCCCAGAGCAGGTAGAGTGCCGCGGGCAGCCCTATGAGAGACCAGGGTGTTGCACGCAGCGGGTCGGCCGAGGTGGCGCGACGCGTCTGTGTCGCCCTCGCCGCGGTCCTTCTCCCGCTCATGGTCCTCGCCTCGTTCGACTTCGGGGTCACGTGGGACGAGGCGGACCGTCATCGCAACGGCCAGCGGGTCTGGGAGTTCGTCCGCGGCCTGCGAGGCCGCGCGGACTTCGCCGAAACCGGCGGGCACGTGTACCCCGGTCTGTTCGACGCGATCTGCGCCGCGCTGGTCGGCTGGCTGCCCGAGGAGTGGAACCGCTTCGTCGTCCGCCACGCGGTGACGGCGACGGTCGGGTGGATCGGTATCGTCTTCGCCGGTCGGCTGGCCGCACGGCTGTTCGGACCCTGGACGGGAGCACTGGCCATGGTGCTGCTCGCCGCCTCGCCGCGCTACTTCGCCAGCGCGATGAACAACCCGAAGGATCTCCCCTTCGCCGCCGCGAGCGTGGCGGCGCTCTACTACATCTCGACCGTCTCGCCGCGTTGGCCGTACCTGCCGGCATCCACCGCGATCAAGATCGCGCTCGCGCTGGCCGTCGCGCTGAACGTCAGGGTCGGCGCCCTGGTGTATCTCGGCTACTTCGGCGCCCTGGTCGCCGCGATTGTGATCATCGACCGCTGCTCCGACCGACGGCGCCTCGCGGACACGGCGGCCCGCGTGCTCGCGATCGTGCTCGCCGTCCTGCTGCTCGGAACGCTGTTCTGGCCGTGGGCGGGCGGTGCGCCGCTGACGCGGCCCTTCCAGGCGCTCGCCGGCGCCGCGCGGTTCCCCTGGGGCGGCCTCGTCCTGTTCGACGGCTTCGCGTACGAGGCCCGTGACCTGCCCTGGGTGTACGTGCCCACGTGGTTCCTCATCTCGACGCCGCCGGTCGTCCTCGCCGGGGCCGCTCTCAGCGTTCTGCTGGCGCAGCCCCGCCGAACTGCGCTGACGGTGGCGGGACTGTGGACGGTCGTGCTGTCGCCGGTGGCAGCAGCCGTCGCCCTCGGCTCGACGCTCTATGACGGCGTCCGTCACCTGCTGTTCGTCTATCCCGTTCTCGCGGTGCTGGCCGCTGCCGGGTGGACGGGGCTGCTGCACGCCGGCCGTCCCGCTCTGCTCCGCACGGGTGCTGCACTCGCGCTCGCCGCCGGCCTCGCGACCATTCTGCTGTTCAACGTGCGCTTTCACCCGAACCAGGGCGTGTATTTCAACGAGTTCGTCGGCGGGCCGCGCGGCGCCTTCGCGCGCTACGAGATGGACTACTGGGGCAACTGCTTTCTCCAGGCGCTCGAGTGGAGCGCGGGCGTGGCGCGATCCCGCGGAACGACCATCACCGTGGCCGGCGCTCCGCACCACCTCGTCCAGTACAACCTGCCACGATTCCCGGAGCTGAGGTTCGCGCGCGAGTCGGACGACGAGCACCACGTCCACGTCCGGCTGGTGCGCGGGCGCGTCGCGGCGGTCAGGGAAATGGCCGCGCGCCCGGCGGTGCACCAGGTGCGCACACCCGACGGGGCGGTGCTCTGCACGGTAACCGCCGGCCCGAAGTTCGCCGAGCTCGAATCCTCACGCGCGCAGGCGCGGCCGCATCAGGGAAGCGCTTCCCGCTGAGACCCGAGGCTGCCGCGCATCGCCGCGGCGGCACGCCGCAAGCAGCCTATCGAGCCGCGGAAACGGCGACGTCGCCCGCCATGCCCCACGAATCGACCCAAGAGGTCACGTAGCTGCTGGTCGAGTTGCGCACGAACCACATGCCGGCCGATTCGCGCCACACGGCGATCTCGGCGCGCGCGTCTCCGTCGAAATCGATGGGCACCGGCACATCATCGGCATCTGCGAGCCCCCACACGTACACGCCGTACCCGAGCCAGTTGGTCGACGACCACAGGATGAACCACTCGCCCGTGGCGGGCCGCCAGATGCCGATGTCGGCACGTCGATCGCCGTCGAAATCCGCCGCGAGCGGCATGTCGCCGGGGATGCCCCAGACGGCCTCGCCGTGCGACGTGTAGTTGCTCGAGGACCAGAGTAGATACCAGCATCCGCTCGAGGGACGCCAGATTCCCAGCTCCGCCCGCGAATCGCCGTCGAAATCGGCGGCTACCGGCGTGTCGCCGTCGACGCCCCAGGAGTGCACCCAGTAGCTCGAATAGTCCGTCGACGACAGCCGGATGAACCAGTGGCCTGTCGACGGCCGCCAGATCCCGAGATCCGCGCGGCGGTCGCCGTCGTAGTCCGCCGGGACGGGCACGTCGCCGGCGACGCCCCACGTGCGTGTCGATTCACTCTGATATCCGCTCGACGAGAGGCGGACGATCCACTGTCCCGTCGATGGCCGCCAGACGGCGATATCCTCTCGTCCGTCGGCGTCGTAATCCGCCGGCACCGGCGTATCGCCGGCCGAGCCGCCCGCGTGCACCCAGTAGCCAGCGAAGCCGGTCGACGACAGCTTCATGAACCATTGCCCGGTCGCGGGCCGCCAGACGGCGAGCTCCGCGCGGCCGTCTCCGTCGAAATCTCCCGGGCGTGCGCGCCCGCGCACCGTCAGCAGCGCCGCGTTCGTGTTCGCGGAGCCATAGGCGTTGCTGAACACCGCGCGGAAGCGTGTGCCGGAGTCCGACAACTGCGCGGTCTGTGAATAGGGAACGACCGTCGCGCCGGGGATGTCGCTCCACGTCGCACCGCCGTCGAGGCTCCTCTGCCACTGCACGGTGACTGGCGCCGCGCCGCTGGCCGCCGCGCTGAACGTCGCCAGGGCGCCCGGCACCGTCGTGACGTTCGCCGGATGTGCCGTCACGACCGGTTGCGGCAGGATACCGGCGCCGGACGCCTCCAGCGACCTCGTGCCACCCGTGTCGTTGGCGTTGACCCAGACCAGACCGCCGTACGAGGCGATGGCGGTGGGCGCGAAGCTGACGCTCACGTCCTGGGAGGACCCGGGCGGAATCGTCCCGCTCCACGAACCGCTGAATCCTTGCGGGACGCTGATGCCGTAGACCGTCAGCGCGTCGGTGCCCCTGTTGCTGATCGTCAGCGTCCTCGTCGCGGCCGTGCCGATGACCACGTTGCCGAAGGCGAGATCGCCGCTCAACACGATGACCCGGCTGATCGCCGTTCCCGAAACCGCGATCGTATTCGTGCCACCGGTGTGGTCGGCCGCGACCACGATCGCCCCCTCGTAGGTGCCGGCTTCGGTAGGCTGGAAAGACACGTATACGGTCTGCAGTTCGCCCGCAGGGATCGTCCCGGTCCAGGATGCGCTGAATCCCGGCGGACAATCGATGCTCCGTATCGTCAGCGGCGCGTTGCCCATGTTTCGGATCGTCAGCAACCGCGACGTGAACGAGCCCACCGGCTGCGTTCCGAATGCCAGCTCTCCGCTCAACGCGATAATCCGGGTGATTGGCGGCACCGAGGTTGTCAGCGTCCAGTACGAGACGCTGCCGCCGTCGGCGTAGGTCGAGCCCGCGGCGTTGAGGGCCCGCACCTGCCAGTAGTACGTCGTCCCGCCCAGGAGACCGTTGAGCGTGGCGTCCGTCCGGTTCCAGGCCGGCACCCACGTGCCATCGCAGACGCTGTTGTCGACCGTGTCGTAGCAGTACTCGTAGCTCGTCGCGCCATCGCTGGCGGCCCATCTCAGCGCCAGCGTCAACGGCTGCTCCAGCGCGCCGTCGGCGGGACCGATCCTGCTGAACGCGCCGGGCATGGCTGCCGACGGACCGCCCGTCGCCGCCTCATCCGCCCCGATGTCGACGCGCGCGACGGTGTCAGCATCGCCGTCGAGCATCCGCGCGTGGAGGTCGATGTCGACCCCCGGCAATCCCGGCGCGGCGTCCTGCCCCGCGTCGATCGCGGGCGAGCCGGGCCCGAGGTGATAGTCACCGGCGGCAGGATCGACGAACAGCGGGGCGGCGGAGATGTTTCCGTTCGCTCCAGTCTGGTCGCCACAGACGCCGCCGTAGGTCCCGCCGGCGGCGCTGAAGACGTCATTCGATCGAAACAACGGCACGCCGCTGTCGTAGAGATCGCTACAGATGACCGCCGTCTGACCCTCCGCCGCAGCAATGATGTTGTTGTAGAGCGCAGCGTTGCCGTCATAGCCCTCGGCCCGAATCCCGGAGCCGTCGGGGCTGTCGTTTGCGGCGATCGTGTTGTTGACGAGCCGAATCCCGCGGGTGCTCGAGGGAACGACCCAGGCGATTCCGCCGCCGTGCGCCGCGTGGTTGCCTGCGATGAGGTTGCCGACGATATTCGGGTTTGCCTCGTTGCGCAGGGCGATGCCCCCGCCCTCGTTCTCCGCTCTGTTTCCCACGATGACATTGAACTCGATGGTGGGCGAGTCGGCGCCGAACAGGTCGATGCCGCCGCCGGAGGACACGCCGGAGTTGTTCCGGATGATGTTGCGGCGGATAACGGCGGTGGAGGCTCCGAGGATCAGGATGCCTCCGCCGCCGAGCCCGCTCGAGCAGCCGGCCTGGAAGTTCTCCGCGATCGTGTTTTCCTCGATGAGCGGTGACCCGAAGTGAATCGAGATGCCGTTCCCGACGCAGGACCGGTTGCCGACGATCGCGTTGCCGCGGATGACGGGCGATGCATATTCGATGCGTACTCCGCCGCCGTCGCCATACCCCGGCGTATCGAAGCTGGATCGCCCGTTGGTGATGGTGAATCCTTCGAGCGAGGAAGACGCAGCTTCTCCGGACTCGAACGTGACCACGGAATCAGCGAGGTTGCCATCGAGAATCGTGGCGGCGGGCCCTGCGACGCTTCGCACCGCGATCGCCTTGCCGCCGAAGTTGATGGTCTCGAGATACGTTCCCGGACAGACCAGAACGATATCGCCGGCGGCAGCGGCGGCGATCGCGGCGCCGACAGTCGCAAAGGCGGCACCGGGGTCGTCGCAGTTCGCGGCCGACCCGTACCCGTCATCGTCGACGATTCGCGTGGTCTGCGCCGCGACGGGAGACGCGGCCAGGAGAACGCACATGAGAAGGACGCGCTGGAGGTCGCTCATGAATGGCTCCGGCCAGGGCCGTCCGCAGTCCCGGCAGGCGGCGTAAAAACCTGATCGTCGGTGTCGGCGCGACGACTTGCAGGGAATCGATGCAATACAGCAATCGTCACGCCCGGTAACGGGAACCCGGCGATCCCCGTAACTTGTTGTCACGGCACGGACGGCCGAGCGGACGTAAGCGTATGCGCCGCCGACCTGGCGACGGCCGGGCGGCACCGCCACCAGAAAAGCGGCACCTTGAGAAGCGGCACCGGCAGCGCTTGTCGGCGGGAATTCGCTTTACACGAGGAATTACCTTTGTGATAGAAAGTCTTCGCAGCGACACACCTCAGCCTGGGCGGAGGAGCCCAGGCTGAAGACAGCAAAGCGAATCGCGGCAGACGCTGCGTCACCAGGCACCACCAGTTTCAGGTCATCACCTCGCGAGAGAGCGCCGCTACGCCGTACGCGTGCTGGTCCGGACGCGGGCGTTCACCTTGCCTGCGGTCGCATCGCTCGCGCTCGCGATCGCCGTCACGACGACGGCGTCAGCCGTCCTGGACGGCGTGTCGTAACCGGCCGGCGCGTCATGTGGCCAGCGCTGTGGTTCCCACGAGGCAGCTCGGCATGCCAGAGCATGGTGCGCCTGTGTTCTCAGCATGAATCTTGCTCTCGAGAACCATTCGAATCGTCCGCTCGCAGGGAACCATGCGAGAAGGAGGAGATAGGCGATGCCCCCACGCGGAGTGAAGAGCGCAAAGCGCAAACGACAGTACGAGAAGATCAAGGCGTCGGTGCAGCAGCGCGGCCGTAGTGCCGCAACCGCGAAGCGCATCGCGGCGGCGACGACGAACAAGACGCGCCGGGAGAAGGGGGAGACGAAAGGACGCAAGAAGCGGTAGCCGCCCCGGAGTGGGCCCGTCCGCCGGGTCAGATGATCTTCTGCCCGAGCGCCGAAAGCGCGAGCTCGACGCCGAGCATTGCCGTCGTGTTGCGATCGTCCAGGATGGGATTGACCTCCACGAGATCGAGGCCGCGCAGCAGGCCCGAGTCCGCGACCATCTCCATCAGCATGTGCGCCTCGCGGTAGTCGAGGCCCCCTTTGACCGGCGTGCCGACGCCCGGCGCGATCGACGGATCGCACACGTCCATGTCGAAGGACACGTGGATGCCCGCCGTCTTGGTCCCCGCCAGCGCCAGCGCGCGCTCGACCACCGCCGCGATGCCCGATCGATCGATGTCGGTCATCGTGAACACGTGCACGCGCGAGTCGCGCACCAGCTCCTTCTCGCGCTGATCCAGGTTGCGAATGCCGATGAGCACGGTGTGCTCGGGCAGCACCTTCGGTGAGAAGCCGGCGATACGCGACAGCTCGGCGGGCTCCTGGCCGAGGAGCGACGCCAGCGGCATCCCGTGCACGTTGCCGCTGGTCGTCGTCGAAGGCGTGTTCATGTCAGCGTGCGCGTCCACCCAGATGAGGCCGAGCGGCTTTTCTTCCCGGCGCACGTAGTCGGCCGTGGCCGCCACCGACCCCGACGCCAGACTGTGGTCGCCGCCGAGCACGAGCGGCAGGTCGCCCTTCTCGAGCGCCGCCAGCGACGTCTTGTACAGGCGCTCGCAGACCCGCGCGATCTCGCGGATGTACCGCTTGTTCGGGTCGCCCGCCGATTTCACCTCCGGGATCGGCGCGACGACGTCGCCGTGATCGATGACCGAGACGTCCAGCGTCACGAGCCGCTCGGTGATCCCGGCGATGCGGAAGGCCGAGGGCCCCATGTCGACGCCCCGACGGTTGCCGCCGAGGTCGAGGGACACGCCGATGAGGTGGACGGCAGGCATGCGCGAGATGCCGCCGCGCGCGAGCCGCGGCGCCGAGCAGCAGTAACTGTACCACGCGAACGGAGGTTGACGTCTCCGGTAAATCTTAGATACGATGAGGGTTGTGGCGGCCCGTTTGGGGACCGTCCAAGGAGCCCGTGATGAAGCGGTTCGAGGTTGGTTCCCGTGTCGTTGAACCCACGTATGGACTGGGGTCGGTCATCGCCGTCGAGGACGCCTACACCAGAGTCCAGTTCGACGAGCACGGTGTAAAAAAATTCCTCACGAGCATGTCTCGCCTCGAACCCAGCAGCGAGCCCGTCCCTGCCGGCCTGCGCGGAAAAGTGCGGAAGAAGCGCGCGACCAAGAAAGCCGCCGCGCCGGTCGCGGAGCCGGTGACCGAGCCGGAGGCGCCGGAGGCGGACGAAGTGTAGTGGTCCGGCGGAACCGTCACCTCCGCCTACTTCTTGAGCGAAATCGACATCCCCTCGCCCGACGGGGCCACGATCGTGGTCCACAAGTTCGGGTGCTGCTCGATCGCGGCCAGGAAATCACCCAGCTCGTCGCGCTTGTTGATTACGTTGTGCGCGATGAACAGGCCTCCGTCGTCCAGCCGCGGGAACACCAGGTCGAAGAATCGCTTGTAATCCCGCTTCCAGGCGTCGAGGAAGACGAAGTCGAAGGTCCCCGACACCTGCGGAATCTGCTGGAATGCGTCGCCGGCCACGACGTCGACGATGTCGGAGAGCCCGGCGCGCTTGACGTTGGCGGCCAGTTCGCGCGCGCGGCCTGCGTCGTACTCGATAGTCGTCAGCCTGCCGCCGGTCTGTCGCAGCCCCATGCCGATCCAGATGGCGCTGTAGCCGCTGGCGCCGCCGATCTCGAGCGCGCGCTTCGCGCCGCTCGTCGCCACCATCAACCGCAGGAAGCGCCCGTCTTCCTCGGACACGGCGTACTGCTCGGCGTCCTTGGCCTTGATCTCCGCCAGGATCTTGGCGACGTCGGAGGTCGCCTCGCTCGGGGCGCCGGCACAGCCGGCCAGGAGGAATAAGCCCAAGCCGGCTGCGGTGAGGTATCGCGTCATCATCTGGATTGGATCGTAGCGTAACTCGCCGCAGCTGCGGCTGCCGCACGTCCCTCGGCGATGCAGTCGGGAATGCCGGTCGCACGGAAGCCGCTGCCGGCCACGGACAGACCGGGGCAGGCCGCCAGCCGTGTCTCGATCCCGGCCACGCGGGCAAGCTGACCCACGTTGTGCTGCGCTCCGGTGCGGCGCCAGCGGTGCACCCGCGCGAGCGCAGGATGTCCGGTGATGCCGAGCAGCGGCCCGAGCTCGCGCGTTGCCGTGCCGACGAGCTGCTCGTCGTCGAGATCGACCGCGCCCGCATCGTGCGCTCCACCGACGAACGCGCGGATCAGGACCATGCCGGCGGGCGCGCGCCACTCCCATTTCGACGTCACCCAGGTGCAGGCGGTGACGCGCATGGCGGTGTAGCGGCGCGCGACGACGAAACCGCTGCCGGCCAGAGGGTGCCCGATGTCCCCGCGCCGCCAGGCCAGGGCGACGGTCGCTGAGGAGACGTAGGGAACTTCCGCGCAGAGGGCGGCCAGCTGTGCGTCGACGGAGGCCAGCAGCCGCGCCGCGACGGTGGCCGGCGCCGTCACGATGACCGCGCGCACATCGAGGGTCTCGCGCTGCGTGCGGATGGTCCAACCGTCGGCGGCACGCTCGACGGCGACCACAGGCGTGCCGGTGCGCGCGGCACCCGGGGGAAGCTTCCGCACGATCGCCGCCGGCAGCATCGCCATGCCGCCGGTGAGCGACCGGAACAGCCCGTTGGCGCCCGTTCGCGCCTTGAACGCGTGCAAGACGCTGCCGCGCGCCCGCTCCGCCTCGACGAACCGCGGGAAGAGCGAGTGCATCGAGAGCGCCGAGACGTCGCCGGCATGGATGCCGCCGAGCAACGGCTCGGCTACGAGGCCGACGGTCGCGCGCCCGAAGCGGCGCGCGAAAAACGCCGCCACGGACTCGTCCGCTTTCACGGGCGCCGGGACGAACGGCTCCACCGCGACGCGCGCACGCGCGAGCGGGGACAGCAGGCTGTATCCCGCGATCCCGCGGAGCGTCGTCGGGATGCCGAGCACCGACGGCGAGGGAATCGGATGCAGCCGGCCGCGCTTCAGGACGAAGGCCGTTCGCGGTTTCAGGGTGCTGATCACATGGTCCGCGAGGCCGAGCTCGTCGAAGAGATCGAGAGCCGCGCGCTTCTCGGCGAGGACGGAATCCGGGCCCGCCTCGATCGTGTAGCCGTCGACGTGTTCGGTCTGGATCATCCCGCCGAAGCGGGCCGCCGCTTCCAGCAGGACGAACGGCACCTTACGCGTGGTCAGCTCGTAGGCTGCCGCGAGACCCGTGATGCCGCCTCCTACTATGGCTATCACCGTGTCAGCGGTTATCCGCGCGTTGTGGCGGCGTGTACGTGTTTCGCCAGCTCCTGGACAGCCGAGAGCGGCGTCATGGGCAGCACGCCGTGCCCGAGGTTGAAGATGTGGCCGGGGCGCCCCGCCGCGCGCGCCAGGACGTCGTCGGCCGCCATCAGCATGCGATCGGGCGGGCCGAGCAGGAGCGCCGGATCGAGGTTGCCCTGCACGCCGCGATCCGGGCCGATGGCCGCCCAGGCCTCGTCGAGCGGCTGGCGCCAATCGACGCCGATCACGTCGCCGCCCGCCTCCGCGATGTCGCGCAGGATGGCCGTCGTGCCGACGCCGAAGTGGACGAGGGGAACGCTCGCGCCGGCGAGCCGGTCGAACAGACGGCGGGAGTGCGGCAGGACGAACTCCCGATAGTCGTGGCGCGCGAGCGCGCCCGCCCACGAGTCGAACACCTGCAGCGCCTGCGCTCCCGCCTCCACCTGCGCGCTCAGGTAGTCACCCATGACGTCGGCGAAGTACTCGCACAGCCGGTGCCACGCGGCTGTCTGCGAATACATGAACGCCTTCGTGTGCGCATAGCCCGTCGACGGCCCGCCCTCGATCGCGTACGCCGCCAGCGTGAACGGGGCGCCGCCGAAGCCGATGAGCGGCATCCGCCCTTCGAGCTCGCGGCGAAGCAGGCGAATCGTCTCGAGCACGTGCGCCAGCGCCTCGCGCGGCTCGAACCGGCGCAGCCGCCCCACGTCGGCCTCGGCACGAACCGGGTGCTCGATGGCCGGCCCTTCACCCTTGACGAAGTCGAAGTCGAGCCCCATCGGCGTGAAGGGGACGAGCAGGTCGGAGAACAGGATTGCGGCGTCGACCTCGATCGCCTCCAGCGGCTGGAGGGTCACCGCCACCGCCAGCTCGGGCTCGCGGCAGATCTGCATGAGCGAGTAGCGGCGCCGCAGCTCGCGGTACTCAGGCATGTAGCGGCCGGCCTGCCGCATGAACCAGACGGGGGTCGCGTCCACCGGTTGGCGGCGGCAGGCGCGGAGGAACCGATCGATCACACGGAAACCAGGCTGCGGGCCAGCGCGAGGAGGTCCTCGAGCCAGAGGGGCTTGAAGCGGATCGACGCCCCCAGGGTTTTCAGCTCGTGCTGGACGGGATCGGCCAGGAAGTAGTCGCCGGTGACGATGGCAACGGGGATATCGACGAGGTGCGGCTTCGCCCGGACCTGGCGGAGGAACTGCAGCCCGTTGGTGATGGGCATCCGCATGTCGAGGATGATCGCGTCGGGGCGGACGCGGTCGGCGAGCGCCAGCCCGTCCTCGGCGGACAGGGCAGTGGCCACGGAAAAGCCCTCGAGCTTCAGCATCCGCGCAAATGTGTCCGCGACGGAGTGATCGTCGTCGACGATGAGGATGGTGTGCACCTTGGTGCGGCTGGCCTGCCCGCGGCCGGGGCAATCACCGCATCATTTTGAGGGGAAATGAGATCCCCGTCAAGCAACCGACCGTCGCGCCTGTCCGTTGGTCTATACAACGAGAGGAAAAGGGGCTATACTCCACGGTTCTCACCAGGCAATCCCGGGGGTTGTTTCGTTCGGAGGTTCCGTGAGCCCCATCCTCGTGCGGCCCGTGCGCGAACAGCTCGAGCACGACCGCGTCATCCGGCTGCTCCAGGTGAAGTTGAAGCGGCGCCACGACGTGGCGATGAACATCGGCGAGGAGCAGACCGCGTCCGTGCGCATCGGGCCGGTGCAGATCTTCCCCGATCTGGTGCTGACCTCGACCGACCGGGGGCGGAAGCTGATGGGCACGGTCGAGGTCGAGACCGCCGAATCGGTCAACCACCTCGAAGCGATGGCACAGTGGGCGCACCTCGGGCGCGCGCGGGCGCCGTTCCACCTCTACGTGCCGGCCGGCTCGGTCGACATGGCCCGCCGTCTGGCAGCAGAGAACAACGTCAACGTCGCCGAGATCTGGAGCTACCACACGATCGGCGACCAGACGCGGTTCACGCTCGTGCACCGCAACCCGGCCGTTGAGGCCAGGCCGGGGCCCGCGCCGGCAGCGCCGCGGCGCCCGGCGGGCGCCAAGCGCACGCTCGCACCACAGCGTCCCAAGGCACCCTTGCGGAAGGCGGCGCGCGGAAAGTCGCCGGCCCGCAAAGGTGAGCGCCTGCAGAAGAGGAAGTAAGCCCCTGCCGCACCTGAGGTTCAGCCGCGACAAGCGCGGCTACGAGAACACGTTCGTCGTGCAGTCGGGCGGCCGTCGAATGGGCAGGGGGCGCTCGCGGATACTGTACTGGTTTCGCACCCCGCCAGGGGTTCGCGTCGGGCGCGCCGCGCTCGATGAGGACGCCATCCGACTGATCGAGGAGTACAACCCGGAGATCGAGTTCGACTGGACGCGAATTCTCAAGGGCCAGGGCGTCGAGACGGCGCCGCCTCGCGACCTCGAGGCGCGGCAGGACAAGCGCCACCGGACGGAGTCGAAACAGGCCCGGCGCCCGGTGGAGTCCCCCGTACCCGCGCTCGCGGCCGTCCACGACGACGAGCCTGCCACCGAGGGGCCCCATGTCGAGGTGGGGGATCTCGCCGAAGAGCTCGGGGCTGTGCCGCTGTCCGCAGACGAAGGCGCGGCGCTGGAACCGCCGCACGAGACCGTGCCCGCCGCCACTCCGGCACACGCCCGCATCGGGTTCGAAGGCGTGTCGCGTCTCCGTGCGCGCTACGCCGAGCTGATGGCCCGGATCGGCGACCGGATCCCGGATCCGGCCCGTCAGGAAGAGCTGAAGACCCAGGCCGAACGTCTTAATCCAGACACCTGGGTCACCGACGCTGAGGTGACCGAGGGGCTCGAGAAATACGAAACCGTCTTCGAGAGCGTACGGAGCATCGTTGGCGGACAGCCGCGGCGCCGCCGGCGCAAACGACGCCGCGGCGCGGTCCAGCCGCCGCAGGCGCCAACCGCAGGCGCTGGATCCGGCGGTCTCGATGACGCGTCCGATGCCGACGCGGGCCCCGACGAGCGGTGACGAAGACCCGGAACGCCCTGTATAATCGCGAACATGGCAGCACGATTCCCCTGGCGCACCACACTTCCGCTGCTCGCGCTTGCCGTCGCGGCCACTGCCGCGCTCGAGGGCCAGGCACCAGCCGCCCAACCGCCGGCGTCACAACCGCCGGCCACGCAGAAGGCCCCCCAGCCGCCCACGCAGAAGCCTGAGGAGCCGGCGGCGCAGGCGCCCGCGCCGCGGGCGCCGCAGACGATCCGCAGGGGCTACGACCTCATCACGCAGGACGTGGTCGTCCGCGACCCGCGCGGGCAGTTCGTGGCGGATCTCAAGAAGGACGAATTCGAGATCTACGAGGACGGCGTGAAGCAGGAGATCGTGTCCTTTGTGCTGACTCACGGCGGGCGCGTGTTCAACGTCGCGCTGCCGCCCCCGCCGCCGCCGCAGGAGGGCATCATCCTGCCGCCGCCGCGTCCGACCAACGACGCCGCCGGCCGCATCTTCATCATCTTCGTCGACGACCTGCACCTCGACTTCCGGAACACCGGCCGGATCCGCGACCTGTTCAAGAAGATCTCCGACGAACTGATTCACGAGGGCGACATGTTCGGCATCGTGTCCACCGGGCCGTCGTCGATCGCCATCGACCCGACCTACGACCGGAAGCGGCTGAAGGAGGCGCTCAACAAGATCTCGGGCGCCGGCCTCGCGCCGAAGGACATCCTCGACGTGCCCGAGGGGCAGGAAGGTCCACCGGAGGTGCGCTATCGCGCCAACGTGGCCTTCTCGACCGCCTACGACATGCTCCAGCAGCTGGAGCAGGTGCACAACCGCCGCAAGGCGTTCGTCTACGTGAGCAACGGCTACGACTTCGACCCGTTCCCGAAGACGCGCGAGAAGCTCGAGAACGAGCGGTACGGCGTGCCGAACCGCGGCTCCGACGGCAGCGGTGACGGCAGCGGCAGCTCGGACAGCGAGTACTCGAACCCGTTCGCACGGCAGGGGACCAACTTCAGCTTCGCGGACCTAGCGGCGCAGCTCTCAGAGCTGACGCGCGCCGCGAACCGCGCGAACACGACCATCTACACCATCGACCCGCGCGGCCTGATCGGCATGCCGGACCTCGACGAGCAAGTGGACATGGTCGAATGGCAGAACCACGTCCGGCAGACGCAGGACACGCTGCGGGTGCTGGCGGAGCTGACCGGCGGCATCGCCGTGGTCAACCAGAACGACTACCGTCGCGCGCTGCAGCGGATCGACGCGGAGACGAGCGACTACTACGTGATCGGCTACTACTCGAACAACCCGGATCTGCGGAAGCGCAACCGCACGATCAAGGTCGAGGTGAAGCGCAAGGACGTCAACATCACCCACCGCACGTCGTACTCGGTGAAGGTGCCGATCGTCGACACCAAGAAGTAGCGCCCCGGCGCGGGCCGGGGTCCGGGGTCCGGAGGAGACGAGCCAGAAGGACCGGACGCAGAGAGGGGCGATGCGGATATCCGCATCGCCCCTCGTGTCTCTACCAGAGAAACTTCACGCCGAACTGCATGTCACGCGGCCCGAACAGCGTGTTGCTCGCCGTTGTCGGCTCGCCGAAATCAGGCAGCTCCGCCAGGTTCACCGTCACGAGGTTCGTCGCGACGCTGTAGCTGCTGCTCACGACCCGATACTTGTTCGTGTCGAATCCCGTGTAGTTGACGGTGTTGAACAGGTTGAACGCTTCCCAGAGCAGCTGGACCTGCCGGCGGCCACCCAGGTCGAAGCGCTTCGAGATACGCAGGTCGAACGTCTTGCGCCCGTCACGCCGGAACCCGTTGCGCGTGTCGAACGGCGAGCGGCTCGAGGCGCCGCTGCCGTTGGTCGTGAAGGTCGCCGTCGCGCCCGTGGCGGACGAGACGCCGCCGTTGATGTTGGCCGTCAGCGGCAGGCCGCTCTCGAACGTGCCGGTCCCTCCGATCTGGATCCCGTACAGGTAGTCGGGCGCGTAGTGGAAGCTGGCCACGAAGCGGTGGCGCCGGTCGAACGCCGACGGCCCTCGTTCGAGCTCGATGTCCCGCGGGTCGTACATCGTCGAGAAGTTCGAGATGAACGTGGTGGAGTTCTGGCCCGTGTCCTCGGACTTCGACAGCGTGTAGTTGGCGTTGAACAGGAAGCCGCGGCTGAAGCGCTTGTTGGCCTGGAGGACGAGTGCGTGGTACGTCGACTCGACGATGTCGGCCACGGCGATGGCGTTGTTGATGGAGGGGTCGGGGCGGGGTCCACGATAGAAGGGGAACGTACCGCGGCTGGCGCCGTCCACGAAGTACTCGACCGTGGCGTTCGGCTCGGACAGGTTGGTGTCCGGGAAGGTCGGCAGGTGCCGACCCTGGCTGTTCAGGTACGACGCCGATACCGTGATGTCGGTCCCGATCAGCCGATCGACGGTGATCTCCGACATGTAGATCGTGGGCCGCTGCAGATCCTCGTCGAGGTACTGGATCGACGGGCGCGCCCCGGTGCCTGAGGGCGGAGCATCGAAGACGTTCGGATACTGCGGCGCGCCCGGCGACGTCGGCCCGAAGCTGTAGGTCGCGAACGTCACGGCGTTGTTGGTGAGCGCGCTCGAGATGACGCTGTTGCTCGAGCGCCCGTAGTAGACGCCCCAGCCGCCGCGGACGACGGTCCGGTGACTGCCGTCGACGTCGTAGGTGAAGCCAACGCGCGGACCGAAGTTGTTGGTGTCCTGGTTGAAGCGCGTCGTCGCCGGATAGTCGGGGTTGCCGGTGAACGTCAGATCGCGCACCTCAGTGTCACCCGGCTGCGGGAACTGCTGGTACTCCCAGCGTACGCCGAGGTTCAGCGTCAGCCGGCTGTTCAAACGCCACGTGTCCTGCACGAACACGTTGTAGTCAGTCGTCGTGAAGAACACGTCCCCGGCAAAGCCGGAACCGCGCAGGTCGAACGCCTGTGTGTACGAGGTGTAGTGCCGGCGGTCCATGGTCCCGCCGGTCAACACGGGCGTGCAGCCGCCCGCTTCGGCAGGGCAGTCCTGCGCGAGCGCGTTCAGGCTCGAATACGCGTACACGCCGCCGCCCTGGAACAGGTTGACGAGGTTCTCGCGGACGTAGTTGACGTCCACGCCCGCCTTGACGCTGTGCGCGCCGTTGTACCACGTCACGTTGTCGATGAACTGGAACCGCTTCTCGTCCGGGTACTTCGGCCGGGGCAGGAAGTTCGGCATGCCGAACCCGATCCCGCCCGAGATGGTCGTGCTCGGCCCCTGCCCGTTCGGTTCCTGCGCTTCGAAGTCGCGGCCGATCTGCACACGCGCCTCGTTCAGCCAGCGCTGGGACAGCACCGTATTCAACGTCACGAGCGCGAAGTCGGTCTTGACGATGTCCTTGCCGTTCGCGGACTCGGCGACGGTGATTACCGGCTGAGTCTGGATGCCGCTCGGCGAATCCCAGCGGTGCAGGTTGTACTGGACCGACAGGTTGTGCTTCGTGCTGAGGGCGGCGTCGACCTTGCCGAGGAAGATCGTGTTGTTGCCCTCCCGCGGGAAGAAGCCGCGCAGGCCATGGAAGTACGCGGCCGTGGCCGCGCAGCCCGGCGCCGTGCAGCTCGCCGGCGCCGTGCCGTCATCGTTGATGAACGACGGGGTCGACGTGCGAACGAGGTACGGGAAGTCGCGGACCTGCTGGTCGAAATTCACGAAGTAGAACGTGCGATCGCGCTGGATCGGGCCGCCCGCGCTGACGCCGAACTGCTGGCGGCGCTCGTCGGGCCGCGGCAGCCGCTCGCCGCTGCGCGTGTCGATCGGGTGGAACGGGTCGCTCGCGGTGAACGCGTCGTCGCGGAGGAAGTAGAATGCCTCGCCGCGCATCATGTTGGTGCCGGACCTGGTCACGGCGTTCACCGTGCCCCCCGCGGCGCGGCCGAACTCCGCCGAGAAGTTGCTGATGCCCACCTGGAACTCGCGGATCGCCGCCTGGCTGATCGTGTAGGAGACGCGGGTCCGGCCGCGCGCCTCGGAGAAGAACGCCTGGTTGTTGTCGGCGCCGTCCACCGTGTTGTTGTTGTAGAGGCCGGAGACGCCGCGGTAGCTGACCAGGCCGAAGTTGCCGTCGTTGGTCACCGCCGGGCCGAGCAGGACGAAGTTGTCCCAGCGGCGGCCGTTGATCGGCAGGTTCGCGATCGCGTCCTCGCCGACGACATGGCCGACGTCGGTGCGCGCAGTGTCGATGATCGGCGTCTCGCCCGTGACGGTCACGGCCTCGGCGAGACCGGCGGGACGCATGGCCACGTCCACCGGCTGCGTCTGGCCGACGAGCACGCGCACGTTGCCCACCGGCGCTGCCTCGAAGCCGGCGAGCGCGACGCTCACCTCGTAGATGCCTGGCTGGAGCGCGGTCGCGCGGTACCGTCCCGTCTCGTCGGTGGTCAGTTCGCGCGAGAGGTTCGTCTCGACGTTCTTCACCACGACGGTGGCGCCGGGAATCACCGCGCCGGTCGTGTCCGTGACCACGCCTTCGATCGTGCCGGTCGCCGCCGTCTGTGCAGCGGCCGCGGCGGAAAACGCGACGATCGCGGCGCACGCGGCGAGACATCGGATCCAGGTGCCCATGCGGTGACCTCCGAAGGTCGATCCAATCAATGTGAGCATGGCGTTCAAAAAGGCGAATCGCCAGGAAGTAACGGCGCCGGAATCAAAGGGAATGTGGGGCTTGAGCCTAGCACAGGAGGGGGGTATTCTCGATCTGTGCCGCGCGACGCGCGCGTGGCGGGAATTTGCCTGCCCGGCGGACCGATTTCAGCTATCCTTTTCCCACCGGACACTCCCAGCCCTTGAAGCCCGTCTCAGATCTCCTGGAGCCCAACCGCATGACGTGCAAAAACTCCGCCCTCCTTGCCTGCTTTGTCGGCTTCGCCTGGCTCGCCGGGCCGGCGTTCGCGCAAGGCGTCACCACCGGCGCGCTCGGCGGCCGCGTGCTCGACGCCCAGCAGCAGCCCGTGGCCGGCGCGAGCGTGATCGCGATCCACGTGCCCTCGGGCACGACCTACGAAGCGACGACGCGCGCCGACGGCCGCTTCAGCATCCCGGGCATGCGCGTCGGCGGGCCGTACTCGGTGACGGTGGCGCCGGCCGGCGGTGGCGCCGGCGGCTTCGAGCCGCAGACTCAGGACGACATCACGGTCAACCTGGGCGTCGCCACCGATCTCGACTTCGTCGTGCGATCGATCGCCGTCGAGGTGACGGTCATGGCCGAGAAGTCGGACGCGGTGTTCAGCTCGGAGCGCACCGGCGCGGCCACCGCGATCAGCCGCGAGTCGCTGGCCTCGCTGCCGACGATCACGGGGCGGCTGGAGAACATCACGCGCCTCACCCCGCAGCAGGGCGGCAACATGTCGTTTGCCGGCCAGGACAATCGCCTGAACAACATCACCGTCGACGGCGCCGCGTTCAACAACTCGTTCGGCCTGCGGAATACGCCGGGCGAGACGTCGGGCGTCGCGCCGATCTCGCTGCAGGCCATCGAGCAGGTGCAGGTGAGCGTGGCGCCGTTCGACGTGCGCCAGGGGAATTTCGTCGGCGCCGGCGTGAACACCGTCACCCGCAGCGGGACGAATGAGTACCGGGGCTCGTTCTACCACCAGATGCGCGACAACGATCTGGTGGGGACGAAGGCGAAGAGCGAGACGGACAACGTCAACCCCGGCACGTTCAACTACCGCAACACCGGCGGCTTCGCCGGTGGCCCGATCGTCAGGAACACGGCGTTCTTCTTCGGCAACTACGAGGACGAGTCGCTCGAGACGCCGGGGACGACGTTCCGGGCGAACAACGGCGGCGAGCCGGTCACCGGCAGCGTGACGCGCGTGCTGAAGTCGGACCTCGACGCGCTCAGCAGTTACCTGCGCTCGAACTTCGACTACGAGCCCGGCCCGTATCAGGACTACCCGTTCTTCGTTCCCGCGAAGCGCTTCCTCGGCCGCGGCGACTACAACCTCAACGAAAAGAACAAGATCATGTTCCGTTACCAGCACCTGGATTCGAGCAGCGACACGCTGATGTCGAACTCCTCCTCGCTGGGGCTCGGCAACCGCCGCACGAACACCAACGCGCTGAACTTCGCGAACTCGAACTACCTGATTCTGGAGAACATCCGCACCACGTCCGGCGAGTGGAACTCCGTCCTCGGCAGCTCGATGGCCAACAGCCTGCTGATGACGTTCAGCAAGCACGACGAGAGCCGCGGCGACGTCGGCAAGCTGTTCCCGATGGTGGACATCCTGAACGCGCCGGGCGGGACGGTCTACACCTCGTTCGGCTCCGAGCCGTTCACGCCCAACAACGAGCTCCGCTACCAGAGCTTCATCGTCAAGAACGACTTCACGAAGTACACCGCGAAGCACACGCTGACCTTCGGCGGCAGCTACGAAGCGTACGAGTCGGAGAACGTCTTCTTCCCCGGGAAGCAGAGCATCTACGTCTACAACTCCCTGCAGGATTTCTACACCGACGCGAACGGCTATCTCGCGAACCCGAACCGAACGGAATCGCCCGTCACCCTGCGCCGGTTCCAGGTGCGGTGGACCAACATTCCCGGCCAGGAGAAGCCGATCCAGCCGCTCGAGGTCGGCTACACGAGCCTCTACGCGCAGGACAACTGGCGGGTCCGAAGCAACCTGACCGTCAATGCCGGCCTGCGGGCCGACGTGGCCTCGTTCGCCAATACCGGGTACGCCAACCCGAATGCCGACGCGCTGACGTTCCGTGACGAGAGCGGCGCCGCCGTGCAGTATTCGACGGCGAAACTGCCAGACGCCAGCCCGCTATGGTCGCCGCGGCTCGGGTTCAACTGGGACGTGAACAGCGATCGCACGACGCAGCTGCGGGGCGGGACCGGCGTGTTCACCGGCAAGCCGGCCTTCGTGTGGATCTCCAATCAGATCGGCAACACCGGCGTGCTGACCGGCTTCGAGCAGGCCGACAACACCACATTCCGACCCTTCCACCCGGATCCGGAACACTACAAGCCGTCCTCGGTGACCGGCGCCCCGGCCTCATCGTACGAGCTGGCGCTGACCGATCCGGAGTTCCGGTTTCCGCAGACGTGGCGCACGAACGTCGCGGTGGATCGCCGCCTGCCGTGGGGCTGGAGCGGCACTGTCGAGTACATGTACAACCGCGATCTGAACGGGATCTACTACATCAACGCGAACCTGCCGGCGCCGCAGACGGCGTTTGCCGGTGCGGACGCGCGCCCGCGCTGGACGTCGAACCGGATTCACTCGAACGTCTCGAACGCGATCGTCCTCAAGAACCAGGACGTCGGCCGGTCGTGGAACTTCGCCGCGTCCGCCGAGCGCGCGCTGCGCGACGGCTTCTGGGTCAAGACGGCCTACAGCTACGGCGAGTCGAAGAACACGGTCGACCCGGGCTCGATCGCGTTCGGCTCGTGGAACAACAACCAGCACCCCGGCGATCCGAACCTGCCGCCGCTGGCGTACTCCGCCTATTCACCGGGGCACCGGTTCTTCCTGGCCGCCTCGTACCGCAAGGAGTACTTCAGCTTCGGAGGGACCACGCTTTCGGTGTTCTGGGAGTCGTTCACGGGCGGCAACAACAGCTATACCTACGCGACGGACGTGAACGGCGACGGCGGGACGAGCAACGACCTGATCTACATCCCGCGCAGCGTGGACGAGATGAACTTCACCCAGTTCCCCTCCGGTGGCCACACCTTCACGGCGGCGGAGCAGGCCGCGGCGTGGGAGGCGTACATCCAGCAGGATGCCTACCTGCGCGAGCACCGTGGTGAGTACGCGCAGCGCGGCGCGGTGTTCCTGCCGTTGATCCATCGCATGGACTTCAGCGTGCAGCAGGACATCTTCAGCGACCTGGCGGGACGGCGCCATGCCTTCCAGTTCCGCGTGGATATGCTCAACTTCCTGAACATGCTGAACAACGACTGGGGCGTCGGCTGGCGCATGGTGCACAACCAGCCGCTGACCAACGCCGGCGCCGACTCGCAGGGGCGCGTGACCTACCGGTTGCGCATCCCCGATCCCACCACGAACGAGTTGATGTCGAAGACGTTTGAGCCCACTGCGGGGCTTGGTGACGTCTGGCGTCTCCAGTTCTCGCTTCGGTACTCGTTCAACTAAAGGCCGTCGAAGCCCCGGGGCTTGCTCGAGCCCCGGGCTTTCTGCAGCGATACTCCCGGCCCCGCACCACCCAACTGCCGGCTGCCGGAAACTGGCAGTTGGGAATCAGGCGCTGTTCGTTCCCCACGAGTTGCCTGTTGCCTTCGGCCTTTCGGGACTCCTGGGGGGATTGACGGATTTCCTCATTTTGGCAGGCGGAAGTCGTCCGTTCGGCAGTCTTTTACCCCTCGGCGACAGCGCGGGTGCAGGCGGTCGCGTCGCCGAGGTGGTGAGCGGTCCCTCTCGGTGGCGGATGAAATTAGAGCGCCAGCTTCGGTCTCGAAGATCTCGAGACAATCGGGGAGTGAAAGAAAGAAAAGGGCCACCCGGCCGGCGTTGCGCCGGGCGAAAACGTAAGAACCGCGAGGGTTCACCGCCCGAGCGCATCGAGCGGGGTTACGACGCTCTCGCGGACAGCACGCTCACGCCAAATCGCGCCGGCGCCAGCGTGTGGTTCCGACGGTGCGACGGGTGATCGCAGCTGGCACCCTTCTCCTCGACGTACGTCACCTCGCGATTCGTCGCGATCTCGCGGTAACGGCCAGTCACGCAACCGCAGCCGAGCGTCGTAAAGCCGAGGAGCCTGACGAGGCTCATCATGGAACGTCTCCACTGGCTGTCGAGCAATTCCTGTACCGCAGAGGTGGGTTCCTCACCGAGCGAAAAGCGGCGTGATTTCGTGCGCAGTCTGCCGGGAAACGCATCCTGTTTGAATGTGGCACACCAATGGGTTGGATTTGGGATCGGCGGTCGCGTCCGTCGTTGCCGTTGGTGAAACGTCGGACGCGCAGCCGCCGGGACGGACCGCTCTGGGGACGAACGCACTTGAAGCGCCGCCAGGAGGAAGTCGCTGGCGATGCCCGCGTTTCGCAGCACGGGGGTGCGGTAGGCGGAAGATCCGAGGGCCGACGCAGCGAGTGCCGGCGAGGCCGTGAGTTGCCGACGCGTTGACGGCAACGGTGATGCGGGGTGATGCGGGATGGACGCCGCCATCGTCGCGTGGACCAGCCCGTTGAACACGGTAAGGTCCACGATCCGACCGTCCGCGCATCGTTTGCGCTTTGTCGGGGGCGAGTTCCGTCGTCGGTCAGGTGGGGGATCGGCTGTCGGGCGAACGGCTCGCGACCGAGATGTTAACGGAGGACAGTTGCGTGGATAAGGCTGTGGTGTCTGGCTTGCATAACGCCCCGGCTACCAGGACGACGCTGCACGGGGGGCGCGATGGAGGACCAGAACGGCTGAGGTCTTTAAGTGGTTGCGCCCAGAACGGGTTACTGTTACACTCGTGGCGTTCCACTCCTGACTGACGGTTGAATCCCAGCCAACCGGACTCGTAACGGAGGACTCGTGTCCGTAATCAGCCCTCTGACGGTTGCCCGTGGCGCTGTGTTGCTGCTGGGACTGGCATTCTGCATGCCCGTGACCGCCGACGCCGGCCAGACCGGCCAGTCACGGTCGACGAGGTCGTCAAAGGTCACCCGGCCCAAGGCCAAGAAACCCACGTATTCGGCCCGCTCCTCGCGTGCACGCAAGGCACGCCTGGCGCGCGCCCGCGCCGCCGCCCGTGCCCGCGAGCAGGCGCGCCTCCGCCACCTGCGTGCCCTGCAGGAGGCGATGACGCCGCGGTACAAGACCGATGCCACCGGCTCGCTCGTCCCCGACGTCCGCGCCGCCGCCGCGATCATCTTCGATCCGGAGACCGGGCAGGTGCTGTGGGAGGAAAACGGCTCCGACCAGCGCTCCATTGCGAGCATCACCAAGGTGATGACGGCAGTCGTCTTCATGGAGGACGACCCCGACCTGTCGCGTATGGTCACAATCGAGCGCGGCGACGTCTACGCCGCCTCCACCACCTACCTTCGCGCCAACGAACGGGTGACGCTCGAAAACCTGCTGCACCTCACGCTCATCGCCTCCGACAACGCCGCGGCGCGCGCCCTGGCTCGGCTGTCGCACGGCGGCACCGCCGCCTTCATTGAGCGGATGAACGAGAAGGCGCTGGAGTTCGGCCTCGAGAACACGTCGTTTGCCGACCCGTCCGGCCTCAATCCCAACAACCTGTCGTCGGCCTACGACCTCTCGCGGCTGATTACCTTCGCGGCCGCCGACGAGCGGATCGGCGCGATCATGCGCAAGGCGAGCCACGCGGTCAGCACCAGCCGGCGCACCATCACGATCAACAACACCAACCAGTTGGTGCGCAGCGGCGACGTCGGGACGATGGAGGTCATGGGCGGAAAGACCGGCTTCATCAGCAAGGCCGGGTACTGTCTGGCCACGTTGTTGCGGCTGCCGCAGACGAATCACCAGGTCGCGGTCGTCGTGCTCGGCGCGTCGTCGAACACCGGCCGCTTCTGGGAGACGCGGCACCTCTTCAACTGGCTGTCGGAAAAGGCCGCGGATCTGTTCGGCAAGGACCAGCAACAGTAAGCCGCGACCGGATCAACTCCCAACTGCCAGGTTCCCGCAACCAGACGTAACACCCAAGCGGTTTGGGTGTTATCTACTTGTACCCCTTTTGCATTGCGGCGGCGTCGAGCGGCAGCGTCGCCACCGAATCCAGCACCGGCATCACCGGCCTTGACGCCTGCCGAGCGTCGAACGCCTTCAGGTAGCGCTTGCAGGCATCGCAGCCGTAGATACGGTACTGCCGATCGCGGCTCGTGAACGACGTAATGCGGGTCCGATCGTCGTTCATGCAGTACGGGCAGGCGATCTGGTGGAAGTGCCATCGCGCGGCGCAGCGGCTGCAGATCAGCAGGCGGTCGGCTGCGGTGGTGATGACGGCGAAATCCGGTTCCCCGGCGCAGAGCGGGCAGATCCCGAGTCCCCACGTGCTCAGGTCCATCTTCGCCATCAGTGCCTCGGCGGCGCGCATCAGGAAGGGCCGCATCGCCTGATCGAACACCGTCTCCAGTCCTTCGACGTCCGGACCGACCGTCCGGGCGCCCTCGCGCGGCGCTTCGTACCAGGCACGCGCCGCCGCCGGGAGCCGCGCGGCGTCGCGGCAGAGCGCATCAGTCCTCTGAAACCCCTCCTCGTCGATTGCGTCCTGCGACCGCATCGCCGACGCGACCGCGCGCAGCAGGAACCGGAGGTCGCCGAAATCGATCGGCAGGTGCTCGAATTGCAGCACCGGCCCGTTGGCGAGCAGGCCGTTCAGGTACGCCGACTCAAGGCGGATGGAGGGCAGGTGGATGCGGGACTGGACGCGGCGGTGCAGCTGCAGGAGCTCGATCTGCAGGTCCACCGCCGACGCCAGCTCGGGCTGTTCCTCGCGCAGGCGGCGCAGTTCCGCGATCTCGCGCGTCTCCGATCGCTGCGGCGTGCGGGGCTCGGCCACCGCGGCATTGTAGTGCAGAGATCGCGAATTGGTTCGGCATCCGGCCGGTGCTGCGTCCCGCGCTGCGGCGTTGTTCCTCCCGCAGATACTCCCGGTATTCCCGGTCGTGACGCGCTGCAGCGCGGGCGCACCGCCGCCCTCGGTGCACGAGCCAATTCGCGATCGCTGCATTGCCGCATGATAAACTCGCACATTTGGAAGGCCCGATGGATTCGCCGCAGGATGCCTGAGAAGAAACCGACCAGCGCCGGCTCCGGAAGGCCGGCAAGTTCGCCACCACCGGCCGCCAAGTCCCCGAGACCCGCCGCGGAGTCGGCGTCGCGCCACGCCCGCCGCGCGGCGGCGGCGCGGTCGAAGGCGCCACCGCGGGACCCGTCGCCGCTGTCGATCCTGATGGTGGCCTCCGAAGCGCACCCATACGCGAAGACCGGCGGACTCGCCGAGGTCGTCGGCTCGCTGTCCGAGGCGCTCGCGCGCCTCGGCCACGCCGTCACCATCGTTCTCCCGCGCTATCGACGGATTGATGCAAGCGGTACGACCGCGCAGCCGGCGATCGTGTCGATCGGATGGCGCGAGCAGCCGGTAACCTTTCTCTCCCGCGCGCCCGTCGGCGGCGTGACCGCCGCGTTCGTCGACGCGCCGGAGCTCTACGACCGCGAATTCCTCTACGGCGTCGACGGCCTGGACTACGACGACAACGCCTGGCGATTCGCGGTGCTGAGCCGCGCGGCGCTGGAATACGCGCGGCTTCGCGGCGAGCGCCCGTCGGTGATCCACGCGCACGACTGGCAGGCGGGTCTGGTCCCGGTCTACCAGCGGATCCTCCTGCCGGACGATGCGACGGTGGGCGGCGTGCCGGTGGTGTTCACGATTCACAACCTCGCGTTCCAGGGGCTGTTCCCCCCGACCGTCGTGCCCATGCTCGGTCTCGGCTGGGACGTCCTGCACGTGGACTCGCTCGAATACTGGGGCCAGGTCAGTCTGCTGAAAGGCGGGATCAATTTCAGCACCACGATCACGACCGTCAGCCCGACCTACGCTCGCGAGATCCTGCAGCCGGACCTCGGGTTCGGCTTCGACGGCGTACTGAGACAAAGGGCGCAGGACCTCGTCGGCATCCTGAACGGGATCGACACCGATCGGTGGAACCCGGCTGCGGATCCGTACGTGTCGGCGAAGTACGACGCCCGCAGGATAACGGGCAAGTCGGCGGCGAAACGCGAGCTGCTCGAGGCCGTCGGCCTGCCGACCGAGAAGGCAGCGCTGGCTCGCCCGGTCATCGGCCTCATCTCGCGGCTCACGGACCAGAAGGGGTTCGACCTGGTTGCCGCGGCGGCATCGGAGCTCATGTCGATCGACGCGACGTGGGTGGTGCTGGGCAGCGGGGAAGCGGCGTACGAGGAGCTCTGGCGCGACCTCGCGGCCCGGAACCCGCAGACCGTGTCGGCGACGATCGGCTTCGACGAACGGCTGGCGCACCAGATCGAGGCCGGGGCGGACATGTTCCTGATGCCGTCGCGTTTCGAGCCGTGCGGGCTGAACCAGATGTACAGCCTGCGCTACGGCACCGTTCCGATCGTCCGGGCGACGGGCGGACTGGAAGACTCGGTTCGTGAGGTGGACGAAGCGGCCGGAGGGGGAAACGGCTTCAAGTTTGCGGAGTACACACCGGCGGCGCTCATCGGAGCCGTCAGGCGGGCAGTCGGCGCGTTTGACAACCGGGCGCTGTGGAAGAAGATCCAACTCGCGGGCATGCGGCTGGACCATTCCTGGGACGTCTCAGCCCGGGAGTATGTCAAAGTGTATAGGGCAGCGTCGCTGAAAAAACGCTGAAGGCAGAGGGGCCGGCGAGCGGCGGTCGACCTCGCGGAGAGTCGAGGGCCCGCGCGCTTAGAGGGGGAATGGAACGCGCGGGTCGAGCCCACGCGGGACAGGAAAGGCAGTCAAAGGGGAACGCATGGCTTCTGATAAGGTGCAGACACTGACCGATGCCAACTTCGATCAGTCGGTGATCAAGTCCGCCACGCCGGTGCTCGTCGATTTCTGGGCGGAGTGGTGCGGTCCGTGCCGGCGGCTCGCCCCGACCGTGGAGGAGCTGGCGACCGATTACGACGGCAGGGTGGTCATCGGGAAGCTGAACGTCGATGACAATCCGGGGACGGCCGGCCGCTTCAGTATCCGCGGCATCCCGACCCTCCTGCTGTTCAAGGGCGGACAGATCGTCGAGCAGATCGTCGGTCTGGCCGACAAGGACACGCTCAAGAAGGTGATCGAGAGACACGTATAACGGCGCGTCACCATCGAGCCATGCCCGCCAGAGACGTCATCATCATCGGTTCCGGTCCGGCCGGTCTGACGGCTGCGCTGTACGCCGCCCGCGCGAACCTGAAGCCGCTGCTCTTCGAGGGGATCGAGGCAGGCGGTCAGCTGATGCTGACCACGCTCGTCGAAAACTTCCCGGGGTTTCGTGACGGCATCATGGGCCCGGAACTGATGGGCCAGATGCGGGAGCAGGCCGAGCGGTTCGGGACGGAGATCGTCCGCGGCAACGTCACCGCGGTGGAGCTCGGACGGACGCCGTTCACCGTCCGCATGTCCTCCGCCGCGGAATACACCTGCCGGACGCTGATCATCGCGACCGGCGCGTCCGCGAAGCTGCTGGGCCTGCCGGCGGAACGGACGCTCATGGGGCACGGCGTCTCCACGTGCGCGACCTGCGACGGCTATTTCTTCCGCGGCAGGCCGATCGCCGTCATCGGCGGGGGCGATTCGGCGATGGAGGAGGCGTTGTTCCTCACCAAGTTCGCCTCGCAGGTGACGGTCGTGCACCGGCGCGACACGCTGCGCGCGTCGAAGATCATGCAGGAGAAGGCGTTCGCCAACCCCAAGATCACCTTCGAGTGGGACTCGGAAGTGCTGGACATCCGCGACACGGCCAAGGGCGAGGTGACGACACTGGTGCTGCGCAGCAACAGGACCGGCCAGCAGAAGGAGCTCGAAGTCGACGGCGTGTTCGTCGCCATCGGGCATACGCCGAACACCTCGCTGTTCGCCGGCCAGCTGGAGATGGATCCCGGCGGCTACCTGATCACCCATGACGGCAGCCGCACCAGCGTCCCCGGCGTCTTCGCCTGCGGCGACGTCCAGGACCACATCTACCGCCAGGCGATCACCGCCGCCGGCTCCGGCTGCATGGCGGCCATCGACGCCGAGAAGTACCTCGAAGGGCTGCCGCAGCACCTGGGCGAGGCGCAGGTCACCGCGTAGGGGGGCAGTGAGTCACTGAGCGATCCGGGCACGATCGGGCGATTTGCACGGCTCGACTGCCCGATGGCTCAATCGTCAATTCCGTCGACATCACTCGATCCATCCACCGCCAACCACCACGTCGCCGTCGTAGAACACGACCGCCTGTCCTGGCGCGACGGCGGTTTGCGGCTCATCGAACGTGACGCGCACCCGCCCCCCCGGGAGCGGCTCGAGCGCGGCCGGCGCATCGCGGTGGCGGTACCGGATCTGGGCGGTCACGCGCGCTCCTGGCGGCGGAGGCTCGCCCGCGATCCAGTTCACGGCCGACGCCGTCAGCGTGCTCCGCTCAAGGGCCTCGCGCGGGCCGACGGTGAGCGAGCGCGACCGAGCGTCGATGCCGACGACGTAGAGGGGTACGGGGGAGGAGAGGCCCAGGCCCTTGCGCTGACCGACGGTGAAGCGGTGCACGCCGTCGTGTGTGCCGATCGCCCTGCCTGCCAGATCCCGGATGTCGCCTGCCGCGGGCGCGCCGGCACGCCGCTCGACGAAAGCGGCGTGGTCGCCGTCGGGCACGAAACAGATCTCGTGGCTGTCGTGCTTGTCGGCCACCGGCAGGCCGAGGGCGCGCGCGTGCGCTCGGACGGTCGCCTTGTCGAGGGCGCCGACAGGGAAGCTCGCGCGGGCGAGCTGCGGCTGCGTGAGCGTGAACAGGAAGTAGGACTGATCCCTGGCCAGGTCGGCGCCGCGCCTGAGCACGAACCGGCCGGTGGCCGCGTCCCTGGCGACCTGCGCGTAGTGCCCGGTGGCAACGAGGTCGGCACCGAGGCCCGACGCACGCTCGGCGAGCGTCGCGAACTTCAAATCGCCGTTGCAGTGCACGCACGGGATCGGCGTGCGGCCGGAGGCGTACTCGCGGACGAAGTTCGAGATCACCGTGTCGGCAAACCGCCGCTCGAAGTTGACGATATAGTGCGGGATGCCGAGGCTGGCGGCGACGCGCCGGGCGTCGTGCAGGTCGTCGATCGTACAGCAGGTCCCGAAACGGACCTCTCCCTGCTGCAGGTCGTACAGCTGCATGGACAGACCGATCACCTCGTGGCCGGCCTGCGCGAGCAGCGCGGCCGCGACCGAGGAGTCGACCCCACCTGACATGGCGACGACGATACGCATCTGAATCGTGAATGCGCGTGTCAATGCTGAATGCCGAATGCTGAATGCTGGATGTCCGGTTTTTGGCGTTCAGCAGTCGGCATTCGTTTCAGCATTGACACGCTCTCATGCGCGGGCTCGCGACAGCCCGCGCAGCTTGGTCACCACCTGTGGCAGCCTGGCGAGGAAGTAATCCACGTCGGCCTCCGTGTTGCCCGCCCCGAGGCTGACACGGATCGAGTTCTGCGTCCGATGCGGCGGCAGGCCCATGGCGCGCAGCACGTGCGAGGGCTCGAGCGTGCCCGACGAGCAGGCCGAGCCGGTCGAGACGGCGATTCCCTCGAGGTCGAGCGCGATCAGGAGCGACTCGGCCTCCACCCCATCGACGCTGATGTTGGTCGTGTTCGGCACGCGCGGCTCGAGCGCGCCGTTGATCGCGGCGCCCGGCACCGTCGCCAGCACGCTGTGCTCGAGACGCGCGCGCAGCGCCCGCAGCCGCGCCGCCTCAGCCTCCATCTTGCGCGACGCCAGCGCGACCGCGGCGCCGAGTCCGGCAATCCCGGCCACGTTCTCCGTGCCGGCACGGCGGTTGCGCTCGTGCTTGCCGCCGGTCAGAATTGCCGACACCCGCGCACCCCGGCGGATGAACAGCGCGCCGACACCTTTCGGCCCGTTGAACTTGTGCGCCGAGAGCGAGAGCAGATCCACGCCGAGGGCGCGGGTGTCGACCGGAATCTTGCCGACCGACTGCACCGCGTCCGTGTGAAACAGCGCTCCGCGCTGGCGCGCAATGCGCGCGAGATCGGCGATCGGCTGGATCGTCCCGACTTCGTTGTTGGCGTGCATGATCGAGACGAGCGCCGTGCCGCCGGTCATCGCCGCCTCCAGCGCCTGCGGCTCGACGATCCCGGTCGCATCGACGGGCAGCAGCGTTGTCTGCCAGCCGCGCCTGCCGAGCGCCTTGAGCGTATTGAGGACCGCCTCGTGCTCGATGGAGGAGGCGATGAGGTGCCGGCGCCCGGTGGCCTCGGACGCGTCCGCGACGCCGCGGAGCGCGAAGTTGTCGGCCTCGGTGCCGCCGCTGGTGAAGACGACCTCCGACGGCTCGGCGGCGATCAACGAGGCCACGGCGGATCGCGCCTCGTCGAGCACCGCCTTGGCGCGCTGGCCGAAGTGGTGCACGCTCGACGCGTTCCCGAACTCGTCCCGCAGTACGCGCGTCATCGCCTCGACCACGCCGGGGTCGACGGGCGTCGTGGCGTTATGGTCGAAGTAAATGCGCATCGGAATCTCCGATCATAGCATTCGCCCTAACCCTCAGCAATAAAAGGACTAGACACGGGTTTCGCGGCTTACGTATACTGGCGGGACTTGCTGCCCAGCCGCTCGAATCAAGTACCCTGCGACGGTCATTTTTTCGCACAGGTGGAGAGTGCCCCATGTGGAAGAGGGATGATGCCGTGAAGCCGACGACGCCGGGGGGGGCTGCGCCCGGATCGACCCCCGCCGTCGGCGCTCCGTCGGCCGCTGAACCGGCCCCGGCACGAACGGCCAGCGACTTCAATCGTGGAACGGAGAGGACCACCGTGAACATTGGCAAATCGGTCGTCATCAAGGGCGAGCTCAATGGCAGCGAGGACCTGACCATCGAGGGGCAGGTGGACGGCAAGATCGAGCTCCGCCAGAACGTGCTCACGATCGGGCCGAACGGCCGCATCAAGGCGCAGGTGTTCGCCAAGTCCGTCATCATCCTCGGCGAGGTGACCGGCAACGTGACCGCGACGGAGAAGGTCGACATCCGGGACAACGGGTCGGTCGACGGCGACATCGCCGCGCCGCGCGTGGCCATCGCCGAGGGCGCGCACTTCCGCGGCAGCATCGACATGCAGCGGACCGGCGGCAAGGCGGGCGAGGCGAAGGGCGAGGCCAAACCGGCGCAGGCCGCGCAGGCGCAGCCGAGCGCCGCCGCGACGCCGGCTGGAGCGTCGCGGTAGTCGCGGTAACAGCGGATCGGGCAGTCGGGCCGTCCGGCGTCGCGGAACTCCATCGCCGGGCGGCGCGACGGCGCCAGTTCCGAACGCGGGCATGCTGACGAACCTCCGTCGCTGGGGCGCGAAGACCGAGACCGCGCCGGGTCGCGCCGACAGGGCGCGGCCCGACGAGCCGGTCCTTCCCTCGCGCGGGCTCCCCAAGTTTCTGTCGGCCCTCTCGCAGCGGGAATCCCCGCTCCTGCTCGACTTCGGCCCGGTCATCGGGTCGAACGTGTCGTTTTTCGGCGAGCGCCTCGGCTGCAAGCTGTTCATCGAGGACCTGCTCGTCGACCTCGAGCGCCACACCCGCGCAGGCACGCTCGAGGCGCTGCCCGAAACGCTGGCGAAGCGGTTCCGGCACGGCGACCAGACGGTCGATGGGGTCCTGTGCTGGGATTTCTTCGATTACTTGGACAAACACGCCGCGCAGTCGCTGGCCCGCCAGATCGTGCGGATGCTGCGGCCGGGCGGCGCGGTCATGGGCTTCTTCTGCAGCAGCGCGGTTCCGCACGCGTCGTTCACCAAATACGAGGTGACCGACGAGCATTCGCTCCGCCACCGCCACCATGCCGGCCCGGGTGCCCACAAATATGTGCTCCTCAACCGCGACATCATCCGCATGTTCGAGGGGCTCATCGTCTCGGATTCATTCCTGCTGAAGAGCAACACCCGCGAAATCCTGTTGCGCAAACGGTAGCGATCCCTACTCCCTGATCGCTCATCCTGAATCCCTGGTCCCGAATCCCTGATCCTGAATCCGAATCGGCCCGCGGTCCGTTCGCTAGCTGGGATCCGCGACAGCGATCGGGGATGAGCGATCCGCGATGAGATGAGCGAGCCAGAATGAGGACCCCGGGGATGAGGAACCCGCGATGGGGATCCAAGATCAGGATTCGATGAGGGATCCAGGATAAGGGATCCAGGATTGGCGATAAGCGATCAGGGATTACGCTATTCTCATTGCGTATGCGCCCGGTGATCGCGCTGTTGAGCGACTTCGGCGACGAGGACCACTACGCCGGGACGATGAAGGGCGTGGTGCTGGGGATATGCCCGGACGCAGCGCTGGTGGACATCACGCACAACGTGCCGGCACACGATGTGCTGGCAGGCGCCCTCGAACTGGCGGCCGCCTATCGGTACTTCCCCGCCGGCACGATCTTCCTCGTCGTCGTCGATCCGGGCGTCGGTTCGAGCCGGCGCGGGCTGGCGGCGGAAGCGGGCGAGTACCGGTTCGTCGCGCCTGACAACGGCGTGCTGACCGCGGTCTTTCGCGAGGTCACGCCGAGGCGCGTCGTCGAGCTGACGGAGCGGCGTTACGCGCGGCCGACCGTGAGCCGTACGTTCGAGGGCCGCGACCGGTTTGCGCCCGCCGCCGCGTGGCTGGCCAAGGGCATCCAGCTGCCGGCGTTCGGCCGGTCCGTGTCCGATTACCAGCGCATCGACCTGCCGGCGCCGGCCGTTTCGGAGCACGCCATCGAGGGTGTCGTCGTGCGCGTCGATCGGTTCGGCAACCTGGTCACGAACATCGACCGCCGCACGTTCGAGAAGCTGGGGCAGGGCGGCCGCGTCCAGATCGCCGCCGCCGGACACACCGTCGCGCGGTTGGTCGCAACCTACGCGGAGATCCAGTCCGGGGAGATCTGCGCGCTCTTTGGCAGCACCGATCATCTGGAGCTCGCGGCCAACGCGGGCAGCGCGGCCCAGCAGCTCGCCCTCACGCGCGGTGCTGCCGTGACGGTCTCGAAGAGCTAGGCCTGCTGTCTCCTGCCGACAGGTAACTCGATCGCGCGGCCCGCATGTTTCAATGCGCGAGTGGGGTCCCACCCCCTCGCGCTTCACGCGCCTTCGGCGCGGGGCCTTCGGGCTTGCCTCGCTGCTCTCGGCGAACGCACTACAATATGCCGTTCGGGCGTCTGCAAAGGACCTGCTTCATGATCGACTTCGACCTCACCGAGGAACAGCGGCTGCTCGAGCAGACCGTGCGGGAGTGGGCGGCGCGCGAGGTGGCGCCGCGGATCCGCGACCTGGATCGAGCGCACCGCTTCGACCCGGCGGTCCTCCCGAAGATGGCGGAGCTCGGGCTCCTCGGCTGCTCGGTCCCGGCGCAGTACGGCGGCGCCGGGATGGACTACATCTCCCTCGGGCTGGTCAGCGAGGAGCTCGAGTACGTCGACACGTCGCTGCGCGTCATCATGTCGGTGCACGCCGGACTCAATTGCCTGACGCTCCTGACCTGGGGGACGGAGGACCAGAAGCAGCGCTACCTCGTCCCGCAGGCCCAGGGAAGGACGATCGCCACCTACGGCCTCACCGAGCCCGCTGCGGGCAGCGACGTGCGCGGGATCGAGACGGTCGCGGTCAGGCGCGGCGACCGCTATGTCATCAGCGGCGAGAAGATGTGGATCTCCCTGGCGGACGTCGCCGACAACTTCCTGGTGTTCGGCTGGACCGACCTCGAGAAGAAGAAGCAGCGCGATCCCTCCGGCCTCAGCGCCTTCATCGTCGAACGGGGCTTCAAGGGGTTCTCGAGCGGGACGCTCAGGGAGAAGTGGGGCATCCTCGCGGGCAACACCGGCTTCTTCAAGATGGACGAGGTCGAGGTGCCGGAGGCCAACCTGGTCGGCCGGCCGGGCGAGGGCTTCAAGATCGCGATGTTCGCGCTCGACCAGGGGCGCTACACCGTGGCGGCCGGCGCCACCGGGTTGATACGCGCCTGCCGCGACGCCAGCGTCGCCTACGCGAAGGAGCGCAGGACCTTCGGCGTGCCCATCGCCGAACACCAACTGGTCAAGGAGATGATCGCGCAGATGGAGTCCGACTACCAGGCATCGCGGCTCCTCTGGCTGCGTGCCGGGTTCCTGAAGGACGCGGGCCGGCGCAATACCCGGGAAACCGGGCTGGCCAAGTGGTTCGCCACCGTCGCTTCGGAACGCGCCGCCGCCGACGCGGTGCAGGTGCACGGCGCCAACGGCTACTCCGACGAGTACCCGGTCGGCCGCTTCTATCGCAACTGCAAGGGCGCGGTCATCTACGAAGGCACGCGGGAGATCCACAAGATCATGCAGGCCGATTACCTGCTCGGCTTCCGGCAGGATCGCCCGACGCGGTGCTCGCTGCCGCCGCAGGGAGGACGGGAATGAACTCCGACCTCTCGCTCGAGTTCCTGCGTGTCGTCGAGCAGGCGGCGATCGCCTGCGCCAAGACGATGGGGCAGGGCGACGGCCACAGGTCGGATCAGGTGGCGGTCGAGGCGATGCGCGACTCGCTCGACAGCGTGCCGATTGACGGGACCATCGTAATCGGCGAGGGCGAGCGCGACGAGGCGCCGATGCTGTACATCGGCGAGCGGGTGGGCATGGGGGCGAAAGGGGCGGGAGGCGATCTCCCCCGGGTCGACATCGCAGTCGACCCGCTGGAGGGGACGAACCTCTGCGCCACCGGCGCACCGAACGCGCTCGCGGTGCTCGCCGCCTCGGAAGGCGGCGGCCTGCTGCACGCGCCCGACCTCTACATGGAAAAGCTGGTCGTCGGGCCGAGCGCCAAGCACGCCGTCAGCCTCGACGCCCCGGTTGCCGAGAACCTCCGGGCAGTCGCGCGGTGCCTGGAGCGCGACGTCGAGGACCTCGTCGTGATCGTTCTGGATCGGCCGCGGCACGAGGCGCTCGTCGGTCAGATTCGCCAGACCGGCGCGCGGATTCGTCTGATCAGCGACGGCGACCTGTCGGCGGGCATCGCCGCGGCGGTCGTCGGCAGCGGCGTGCACGCCGTCATGGGGATTGGCGGCGCACCCGAAGGGGTGCTGACCGCCGCCGCGATGCGCTGCCTGAACGGCGAAATCCTGGCGCGCCTCGTGGTGAACACCCCGGAGCACGAGGAGCGCTGCCGCTCGATGGGCATCCGCGACGTGCGCCGGGTCTACACCGCCAGGGACCTCGCCTCCGGCGAGTCGATCATCTTCGCCGCGACCGGGGTCACCGACGGGACGCTGATGCGGGGCGTCCGCTTCTTCGGCGACGGCACACGCACCAGCTCGATCGTCATGCAGAGCCACCCGGCGCGCGTCCGCTTCATCGACACGATTCACGTCGAGCAGACGCGGATGGCCCGGGTGCGATTCTGAGAGCGCGGTGTACCGCCGGAATCTCTTCGCGGTCACCGCCGCCTCCTTCATCGGCTTCACCGGTTTCACGCTGGTGATGCCGTTCCTGCCGCTCTACTTCCGGCAGCTCGGGGTCAGCGACGTCGGCGAGATCGCGCTGTGGTCGGGCGTGAGCCTCGGCGTCACGCCGGCGATCACGGCGTTGATGTCGCCGTTCTGGGGCCGGCTCGCCGATCGCTACGGACGGAAGGTGATGGTCGAGCGATCCCTGGTCAGCTTCGTCGTGGTGATGGCGGCGATGGCGTTCGTCACCGAGGCGTGGCACGTGTTCCTGCTGCGCGCCATCCAGGGACTGTTTGCCGGCTACGGCGCGCTGGCACTTGCGATGGCCGCCGACTCGGCGCCGAAGGACCGCATGGCGCAGGCGATCGGGGTCGTGCAGACGGCGCAGCGCCTCGGTCCGGCGATCGGCCCGATCATCGGCGGGGTCATCGCCCAGGTCGCCGGCCTGCGCCGTGGTTTCCTCGTGACCTCGTGTTTCTACGTCGCGGCGGTCCTCCTCGTGCAGTTCATGTACCGCGAGCCCGCGAGGCAGCGGGCCAGCGACGACCTTGCCGGCCGGCGCGTCACGTTCCGGGACGTGCTCGCCTTCCAGAACTTCGTGCTGCTGATGGCGGTGATTTTCGGCCTGCAGTTCATCGACCGCAGTTTCGGGCCGGTGCTGCCGCTCTTCGTCGGCGAGCTCGGCACCGATCCGGCGCGCATTTCGATCGTGGCGGGAATTCTGTTCTCGCTCTCGGCCGGCGCCGGCGCGCTCGGCCACCAGTTCTGCGGCCCCTTCCTGCACCGCGCGTCCGTCCGTACCGTCATCGCCGCAAGCGCCGCGGCGGGCGCGGCCGGCACGCTGGTGTACGCACTGTCGGACCGCACGTCGCTGCTCTTCGTCGGCACGCCGATTTTCGGTGCGGCGGTGGGGGTGGCCACCACCGCCGCGTATACCGCGGCGGGGAGCGTGATTCCGCCGTCTGTGCGCGGCGCCGGGTTCGGGGTGCTCGCGACCGCCTCGCTCGCCGGCCTGGCGTTGAGCCCCGTGATCAACGGCCTGCTGGCGTCAGCGAGCATCCGCGCCGTTTTCCTCGTCGACACCGCCGGTATGCTGGTCCTCGCGGCGATGGTGTCGCGCCTGATGATCGCCGCGCCGCTGCCGGAGCCGACCGCGCCGGCGACCGAGGAGTTGTAGCAGTGCAGGTGATCCGGATCACCAGCGCCAACGAGACGGCGGCCATCGCGATGGCCGTCGAGGTGCTGCGCCGCGGCGGCGTCGTCGCCTACCCGACCGACACGCTCTACGGCCTCGCGGTGGATGCCGGATCGGACGGGGCGCTCCAGCGGCTGCTCGCGATCAAGGAACGCGACCGGGACCGCGCGATACCCCTGATCGCCGGGAGCATCGAACAGGCGTGTGCGGCGGCGCACCTCAGCGAAGGCGACCTCCGTCTCGCGCGCGCGTTCTGGCCCGGGCCGCTCGCGCTCGTCGTCGGCGCGCGCCCCGGGGTCGCGGTGCTGGCCGCCGCGGCCGACGGCACGGTTGCGCTTCGCGTGCCGGCCCATCCGCTGGCGCGACGCCTCGCGACGACGTTCGGCGCGTGCATCACGGCGACCAGCGCCAACCGTTCCGGCGAGCCGCCGACGGCGTCTGCCGCGGACATCGCCGCCTCGCTCGGCGATCGCGTCGACCTGCTGCTCGACGGCGGCGACGCGCCGGGCGGTCCGCCGTCGACCATCGTCGCGCTCGGCCCCGACGGCCCGAGGCTCGTGCGCGCCGGGGCGATCGCGTGGGAGCGCGTGCTAGAATCGCTCGACGAGCGGCCCTGAAGACCTGCGCGGGAGCAGCGGGGCAGCCATTCCGCGATGCGCGATCCAGCAACGCCATCCACCAGGTCCCCGGATCGGGAAGGGGCGGCGCTCGTCGGACTCATCAGCGGACCTGCCAGGCAGTTCGATCCGGAACATTCGCTCGACGAGCTTGCCGGCCTCGCCGCCGCGGCGGGGGCATCGGTCGTGCTGCGCGTCCTGCAGGAGCGGCCGCGGCCGGATCCGGCGACGTTCATCGGCAGCGGCAAGGCGGCGGCGCTCGCGGCGGCGTGCGACGAGGCGCGCGTCGACGTCGTGATTTTCGACAACGAGCTGACGCCGGCGCAGCTGCGCAACCTCGAGCAGGCGCTCGATCGCAAGGTCGTCGATCGGACGCAGCTCATTCTCGACATCTTCGCCCGCCGCGCCCACACGCGCGAAGGCAAGCTGCAGGTGGAGCTGGCGCAGCTGAAGTACCTGATGCCCCGACTCACCGGGAAGGGCACCGCGCTGTCGCGGCTTGGCGGCGGCATCGGCACGCGGGGCCCCGGCGAGACCAAGCTGGAAACCGATCGGCGCCGAATCCGCCACCGGATCAGCGTGGTGGCCGAGGAAATCGATGTGGTGCGGCGGCGGCGCTCCCAGCTGCGCGAGCGGCGGCAGAAGTCGGCAGTGCCCACCGTCGCGCTCGTCGGCTACACGAACGCCGGAAAGACGACGCTGTTCAACAGCCTGACGGGCGGCGACGCTGCGACCTCGAACGCGCTCTTCGTGACGCTCGATCCGCTCGTGCGCAAGGTGCGGTTGCCGGATCGGCGCGAGTTGCTGGTCTCGGACACGGTCGGATTCATCGAGCGGCTGCCGCACTCGCTGGTCGCGGCGTTTCGCGCCACGCTCGAGGAAGTCGCAGCGGCGGACCTGCTCCTGCACGTGATCGACGCCGCGAACCCGGAGCACGAGCGGCAGATGGCGGCGGTGCGCAGCGTGCTCGCCGAGGTCGGCGCAGAACGCGTGCCCTCGCTCGACGTGTTCAACAAGTGCGACCGCCTGGACGAGGCGGAGCGCCGCCGCCTGCGCGCGCTCTATCCCGCCGCGCTGTGCGTGTCGGCGATGACCGGCGAAGGCCGTGAGGACCTGGTCGCGGCGATGGAATCGCGGCTGGCGCTCGACACGCAGCGCGTGACGCTGCGGTTCGACTCGGCGAACGAGCGGGATCGGGAGACGATCGCGCAGCTGTACCGACTCGGGCGCATCGTGCGGCACGTCGCCGCCGACGGCCACGTCTCGATAGAAGCTGAGTTGCCGCGGCGGCTGCTCGACCGGTTCCACGCCGCCGTGGAGCAGACACCATGATCGCCCGCATCGGCTGCGCCGCGCGCGCCGCGCTGGCGGCCGCGCTGCTCGGCTACGCGTGCGCGCCGAAAGTCGCGCCGGCGCCCCCCGCTGGCGCGCCGCGATACCCGGAGTTCGTCACGCCGGCGGCGCCTGCCGAACTGGCGCCACCGCAGATCGTCGCCCGACACGACCTGGCCTGGCGGGTGCTCCAGACTGGCGACTTGCGCGCCGCCGAACGGCAGTTCTCGGCCGTCCTCAAGGAAACGCCGGCGTTCTACCCCTCGTCGGTTGGACTCGGGTACGTGGCGCTCGCGCGCAAGGAGTTCGACAACGCGGTGCCGCACTTCGACCGCGCGCTGGCTGTCGATGCGCAGTACGTACCGGCACTGGTCGGCCGAGGAGAGGCGCTCCTGGCCGCGGGCAACCACGAGGCGGCGCTCGCCAGCTTCGAGAAGGCGGTGGTTGCGGATCCATCGCTGACGGCGTTGCGCCAACGGGTCGAGGTGCTCAGGTTCCGCGGCCTCCAGGACGACATCGCGGCGGCCCGCCAGGCGGCGGAGGCCGGACGGCTGGACGAGGCCCGCGGGCTTTACGGACGCGCGGTCGCCGCGTCCCCCGAGAGCCCGTTCCTGCACCGCGAGCTCGCCGCGCTGGAACGGCGTGCCGGCAACCCGGCGCAGGCGCTCGTCCACGCCCAGACGGCGGCCTCACTCGAGCCCTCCGACGCCCGGAACTTCATCCTGATCGGCGAGATCTACGAAGCGCAGGCGCAGTACTCCAGCGCCGCGGAGGCCTACGCGTCGGCCGCGGCACTCGAGCCGAGCGATCAGCTGGCGCAGAAGATCGAGGCGCTGCACGAGAAGGCGGCATTCGCCACCATGCCGGGAGAGTACCAGGCGATCGAAGGGTCGCCGGCGATCACGCGCGCCCAGCTCGCGGCGCTCCTCGGCGTGCACCTCGATGCGCTCCTCAGCCGATCCCCGCGCCGCCTGGCGGTGGTGCTCACTGACACTCGCGGTCACTGGGCGGCGCCCTGGATCCAGGCGGTGACCAGCGCCGGCATCATGCCGGGTTACCCAAACCACACGTTCCAGCCGGACGCGACCGTGCGCCGCGCCGATCTGGCGGCGGCCGCCAGCCAGGTCCTGTCGCTGCTCGCCTTCGAGCAACCGCGCCTGGCGGCGTCGTGGCGCAACCCCGAGCGCCGCTTTCCCGATGTGCCCCCCGGCCACCTCGATTTTCCCGCCGCGGCGCTCGCGGTCGAGGCCGGCGTGATGACGACGGTGGAGGACGGGACGTTCCAGCTGTCCCGCGCAGTGACGGGGGCCGACGCGCTCGCCGCCGTGCGGAAGCTGAAGGACCTTGCCGAGAGCCAGCCGCGATGAACCTGACGACCGCCAATCAGCTGACCATCCTGCGGATGCTGCTGATTCCTGCCTTCGTCATTCTGCTGGTCTACGGGCACCGCGGCTGGGCGCTCATCGTGTTCCTCGCCGCCGGCCTGACCGACCTGCTCGACGGCCTGATCGCGCGGATCGCCGGGCAGAAGACCGATCTCGGGGCCTGGCTCGATCCGATGGCCGACAAGCTGCTGCTGGTGACGATGTTCGTGATGCTGACGCTGCCGGATATCGGTTCGGCGAACCGGCTGCCGCTGTGGTTCACCGTCCTCGTCATCAGCCGCGACGTCGCCATCGTCCTGACCGTGGCAGTCATCAACCTGGCCGTGGGGCACCGGACGTTCCGGCCGTCGGTATTCGGCAAGATCGCCACGGCGACCTACATCGTGACCGGCGTCGCCGCCCTCTACTTCAACTACCGGAACCACCCGTCGCCGGTCGTGACCGCGTTTGTCTGGGCCTCGCTCGCCATCACGATCGTTTCGGGGGTCCACTACCTCTCGCAGGCGCTCAGGATCCGCAACTGAGCGCCTCTTTCCGGGCCGATTCCGCGCGATCCGCACTTGCGCGGCGTGGCGGCAGGTCTTATCCTGTTGTTTCCGTCACAAGTTCATATCCGGAGACCCGCCATGCTCGACGGATTCAAGAAGGCCAGTCGTCCCGCGGAGCTGCAGGCAAGCGAGCTGCAAGCACTCATCGCCGCCTCCAAAGAGGAGCGCGCGGCGCTCAGCACGATGCTCACGCAGATCCAGCTGCACAGCGCGAAGATCGCGACGGCTGGCAAGTCGCTGCAGGAAGTCGACGAGAAGGCGGGGAAGGCGCACGCCCGCCTCGACGAGGTGACGGCCCGGCTGGCGCAGGCCGACGAGAGAGCGAAGGCGCTCGACGCGCTGGTCGGTCGGCTGCGGGCGCTGACCGACGCGATCGGGCAGGCGGAAGCGGAGGCGGCGCGGCTCACCGCGCCTGACGGCGAGCTGCAGAAGCAGCGGCAGGCGATGCAGAACCTGACCGCGCAGGCGCAGCAGGCGCGCGCCAGCTTCGATGCCCTCAAGCAGGACCGGACGGTCGTCGAGGACCTCCGCGAGCAGGTCCGCCAGGTGCAGGGCGAGGCGCGGGAGTCGGCGGAGCGCACCGATGCGCTGAAGGTCGACTTCGAGCAGCTGCGTACCCTGGCCGTGCAGTTCAACCAGGACTTTGCCCGGATGAAGGACCTCTCGCGCGAGACCTTCGAGGAGGCGAACGCGACGATCGAGATCGTCAAGGAAGTCGAGAAGAAGCTGGGACCGGTGGCGCAGCTGCAGGAGCTGAGCCAGAGCACCGAAGAGCGGATGGCGACGCTCAACGCCCTCGCCGAGTACGTCGCGCAGAAGATCAAGGCACTCGAGAACCAGAAGCACACCGTCGAGCACGCGGTGGTCGAGTCGACGCGGTTGAACGAGATGGTCTGGAACATGGAAATCCAGATCAACAAGCTGAACGAGGCGTCACGGCAGGCGCAGAAGACCGAGGAGCTGATCGACCGGGTCGAGAAGCTCGCGGCGGAAGTCTCCGGCCAGATGGACGCCGGGACCAAGGCGCGCGAGGGTTTCTCGAGCGACCTCGTGAGGCTGGACAAGGATCGCGCCGCCCTGACGGAGTTCGTCCGCGGCTTCACCGAGCGCCTCGGCGTCGAACGGCGGGAGTTCGACGCGTTCGACCAGCGCGTCAAGGCGCTGCAGGCGTCGATCGGGGAGGCGGAGAAGGGGCTGGAGGCGCTGGCGGCGCGCGAGAGCCTGGCCGCCGCGGTGAGCCAGCGCGTCGACGAGATTGCCAAACAGGTCCAGGCGCTCGATGCCCAGGCCGACGATCTCGTGGCCAAGCAGGCCGCGCTCGAGTCGCTCCAGGAGTCGCTCGCCAGGGTCGATGACCTCGCCAAGAAGACCGCGTGGCAGTACGACTCGCTCAAGGAGAGCCGCCAGGATCTCGAGGCGCTGCGCACGGAGATCCAGGACTTCTACAAATCGCACGCCGCGGCCGTGCAGCTCCGCGACCGGCTCGCCGGCGACCGCACGGCGCTGGAATCATTCCTGGAGCGCACCGCAGCGTTCAGCGCCGGGCTGCCCGATCTCGACGCGCGCATGGCGGCGATTACCGGCAAGCTGTCGATCGTGGACGAGGGCACGGGGAAGGCGGCGACCCTGACCACGCTGGCCGAGGAGCTGGACCGCCAGATGACCCGCATCGCCTCACAGCAGCAGTTCGTCGAACGGGTCGAGGCGCGGCTGAACGAGCTGAACGCGCTCACCACGGACGTGGATCGGAAGCTGGAGGAGCAGATCGCGCGGCGCGCCGAACTCGACGCGATGCGCTCGCAGGTCGAGGGGGTCGGACTCCAGGTGGCCGACGCGCAGCAGAAGCTCTCCTCGCTGAGCGCCGCGCAGGCCAGGCTGGCGCCGCTGAACGGGGAGCTGGCGGCGCTCAAGGGCGAGATCGAGCAGCTGCACGCGCGCGTCGACGCCTCCCGCAAGGACGAGGCGGAGCTCGCCGCCCAGGAGCAACGGCTCACCGAGATGCTCGTGCAGGCGCGGACGATTGCCGGCGAGGCGACCGAGCGCCTGCAGCAGGTACAGGGGGGCGCCTCCGAGCTCGCCCGATCGTCGAACGTGAAGGACGAGCTGATTGCCGAGCTGTCGCGGGTCCAGGGGCACCAGCGCGAGGTCGTTACGCAGCTCCAGGCGTCCGAGGATCAGCTGCAACGGATCGAGGCCGCCGCGAGACAGCTGGAGCAGCGGCGCACCGAGCTCGCGGTCGCCGGCAAGAAGATCGACGCGTTCGAGGCGCGGCTCGGCGAACTGCGCGAGCTGACCGCGGAGGTGGATCGGAAGGCCCAGGCGGTGTCGAAGCGCAAGGCGGTCGTCGACGCCGTGCGCAAGGAGATCGCCGAGGTCCACGAGGTCAGCGCCCGCAGCAAGTCCGACGTCGACTACGTCGAGTCGCACCGCGGCGAGGTCGCGGCGCTGCGTGAGCGCGTCGACGAGGTGCTGGCGTGCGTGGGCGAGACGGAAAGCCGCCTTGCCACTATCGAGTCACGGCGCCGCGTGGTCGACGAGGTTCAGCTCAAGACCAACGTGATCGTGAACATGATCGAGGACGTTCGCCTCAGCATGGAGACGCTCGGCGAGCAGAAGGCGGTCATGGACCACGTCATGGAGAGCTTCAACCGCCTGAACGAGACGATGCGGGAGGCGCAGAGCACGCTGCGGGCGCTGCAGACGGAACGCGCGCTCGCCGAGCGCATCGAGCGCGGCATCAAGCAGCTCCGCACGAAGACGGCAAGTCCTGAGGAGAAGCAGCGGGCCTGATGCTGCGTCGTGTCAATGCTGAATGCGGACTGCGGAATGCCGAATCGTCCGGCATTCAGCATTCAGCGGTCATTCAGCATTCGGCATTCGGCATTGACACCTTCGTCCTGAAATACTCCAGCGTCCTGAGCAGCCCCTCCTCGAGCCCTACTTGCGGCTCCCAGCCGAGCAGCATCCGCGCGCGGGTGATGTCCGGCTGCCGCACCTTCGGATCGTCTTCCGGCAGCGGCCGGTAGACGATCCGGCTCTTCGAGCCGGTCAGGCGGATGATGGTGCGCGCGATCTCCTCGATCGTCATTTCCTGCGGGTTGCCGATGTTCACCGGCTCGTTGACGTCCGACAGCATCAGCCTGATGACCCCGTCGACGAGGTCGGTCACGAAACAGAAGCTCCGCGTCTGCGTGCCGCTGCCGAAGATGGTCACGTCCTCGTTGAGCAGCGCCTGGCTGATGAAGGCGGGAACGGCACGCCCGTCGTGGATGCGCATCCGCGGGCCGTAGGTGTTGAAGATGCGGACGATCTTGGTGTCCACACCGTGGTAGCGCCGGTAGGCGGTGGTCATCGCCTCGGCGAAGCGCTTGGCCTCGTCGTAGACGCCGCGCGGCCCGATCGGATTGACGTTACCCCAGTAGGTCTCCTTCTGGGGGTGCTCGAGCGGATCGCCGTAGACCTCCGAGGTCGAGGCGAGGACGAACCGCGCCTGCTTGGCCTTGGCCAGCCCCAGGGCCTTGTGCGTGCCCAGGGCGCCTACCTTCAACGTGGGAATCGGCAACTCGAGGTAGTCGATCGGGCTTGCCGGGCTCGCCCAGTGCAGCACCGCGTCCACCGGGCCCTCGATGTAGATGTAATTGGTGACGTCGTGCTTGAGGAAGGTAAAGTCGCGGTTGACGAGATGGGCGATGTTGGCGATGTCGCCGGTGAGCAGGTTGTCGACCCCGACGACGGTGTAGCCGCGGTCGAGCAGCGCCTCTGACAGGTGCGATCCGATGAAGCCGGCAGCGCCGGTGATGACCACTCGTGGCATGTCAATGTCGAATGCTGAATGCTGAATGCCGAACCGATGACGGCCGTTCGGCATTCGTCACTCGGCATTCAGCATCGTCATCGTCAGTACGCGTGTTTCTGGAAGCCGCGCAGCAGCGTGAGCCACATGATCTTCAGGTCGAGGCTCACCGACCAGTTCTCGATGTAGTAGAGGTCGTACTCGATGCGCTTCTCGAGCGAGGTGTTGCCGCGCCACCCGTTCACCTGCGCCCACCCGGTGATCCCTGCCTTGACCTTGTGGCGGAGCATGTACTGCGGGAAGCGGTGCTTGAACTGCTCGACGAAGTACGGCCGTTCCGGCCGCGGGCCGACAATCGACATGTCGCCGCGCAGCACGTTCCAGAGCTGCGGCAGCTCGTCGAGGTCGAAGCGGCGCAGCAGCCGGCCGATGGGCGTGCAGCGCGGGTCGTTGTCGCGCGCCCAGACCGGGCCGGTGTCGTCCTCGGCCCCCTCGTACATCGATCGAAACTTGTAGACGCGGAAGGCGTTGCCGTCGAGCCCCATGCGCTCCTGCGTGTAGTACACCCTGCCCGGCGACGTCCGGCGGATGAGCAGTGCGATGAACGCGAACGGGGCCGCCAGCGCGAGCAGCGCGACCGACGAGATGGCGATGTCGATCGTCCGCTTGAGCAGGCTGTTGAAGCCGCGCAGCGGCACGTCGTTCAGGCTGATGATCGGCACGCCGTCCAGGTTCTCGAGCCGGGCACGCAGGGCGATGAACTGCAGCAGGTCCGGGACGACGTGGACGTCCACGCCCTCGCGGTTGGTCGCCTCGACGATGGCCAGCATCTTGACGTGCTCCTCGAGCGGTAGCGCGACGTACACGTGGTCGATCCGCTCGCGGCGGATGATCTCGTCGGCGTCGCCGAGCACGCCGAGCAGCGGCAGGCCGCGGTAGCCGATGTGATCGCCGCCCGCCCGATCGTCGAGGAAGCCGAGGACCTTGAAGCCCAGCTCGCGGTGCTCGATCACCTTGTCGGCGACCATCCGCCCGAGATCCCCGGCCCCGACGATGAGCACCCGCTTGAGGCCGATGCCGGCACGCCACCGCCGCTCCAGCGCCTCGCGCACGAACTCGCGCGTCAGGTAGGCGGTCGTCACGTTGATGAGAAGGAACAGTCCCCAGACCGGCCGCGAGACCTCCTGGAAATCCGTGTCGTGGTACGCCTTGTAGTAGAGCGTCCCGATGATGCCGAGCACCACCGCCAGCGTCGTGCCGACGAAGACGGCGAAGAAATCGTCGACGCGCGATCGACCGCGGCGCAGGCGATAGAGGCCCTGGACGTGAAACGCGATCGGCGTCAGCACCGCGATGAAGGGGAGGATGCTGATGTGCTGGTCGAAGGGCGGCTGCCCCTTGGTGATCGGGATGATGCCGGTCAGGAAGGTCTCGAAACGCAGGAGGTAGGCGAGCACGAACGCGGCGATCGCACCCACCGCGTCGGCGACGATGTAGAAAATGACCAGCAGGCGGTTGTAGCGCCTCACCATCGCGACGCCCCGTCCGCCAGCGCCTCGTCCACCGCCTCCCGGAACCCGGCCAGGAACCGATCCGTGGAGAACCGCGCCGCGTTCGCCCGGACGGCGTCGCGGTCCCACGGCATGGCCGTGACCCGTCGGACAGCCTCGGCGAAGGCGTCCACCGACGGGTCGTCGACGAGCACGCCGGAGACGCCGTCGACGACGGTTTCGGCCGCACCGCCCTGCGCCAGCGCAACGACCGGGGTGCCGCAGGCCTGCGCCTCGACCGGGACCAGGCCGAAATCCTCGACGCCCGGGAGCAGGACGGCGCGCGATCGGCGGTACTTCGCGCGGATCTCCTCATCCGACAGCCAGCCGCAGAACACCACCTCGTCTCCTCCAAGCTGCTGGAGGCGCGGGAGTTCTGGTCCTCGACCGACAACCGTCAGCCGTGCGCCGGCACGCCGGCATGCTTCAATGGCGACATCGACGCGCTTGTAGGGGACGAGGGCGGACACCACCAAGAAACCTGCGTCTTCCGCGCCGCAGCGGTCGGCGTCCGGCGTATAGAAGCTGGTGTCGACGGGCGGATGCACAACAGTCGAGCGGCGATTATAGTATCGGCGGATCCTGCCCGCAACATACTGAGAATTAGCGAGAAAGCGGTCGACACGCCCTGCCGTGGCGGCGTCCCAGCGGGCCATGGCAGCCATCACCGGCCGGAGCGCCCGGCTGCGAAGGGGCCCGACCTGGTCCGGTCCAAAGTACGCGGGAAACTGGTCCCACGCGTACCGCATGGGTGAGTGGCAGTAGCAGACGTGGACCGCACGGCCCGGCCGGATTACGGATTTCGCCGCACAGTGGCTGCTGCTGATGACGAGGTCGTAGCCGTCGAGATCGATGAGCTCGATGGCCGCCGGAAACAGCAGCAGCAGCTGCCGGTAGATGCGGCCCGCTGCCGGAATCCGCTGCAGGACGGAGGTCTCGATCCGGCGCCGTTCGATGCGCGGGGAGACCTGCCCGGGCACGCGCACCAGCGTGTAGAGGGGCGCGCCGGGATACAGCTTGCAGATGGCGTCGAGGACCTTTTCCCCGCCGCGCATGCCGGTCAGCCAATCGTGGACGAGGGCGACGCGCATCTTCTCTCAGTGCGGGTGGGGTCCCACCCCCACGCGCTGTACGCTCGTCTCTGAGTGTTGCCTGCGGCCTCCACCACCACGCGCCGTACGCTCGCTTCGCTCGGCCGATCGCCGAGGCCCGAGCGCCGAGCCACGAGCCCCGACCGCCGAGCTGGCCGCGCTCCCATCACCGCGCCAGCACTTCGTCGTAGATGTCGCGCACGCGGCGGACGGAGCGTTCCCACGAGAACTGCCCCGCGTGCGCGAGACCACGCGCGCACAGGTCAGCTCGCAGCTCCGGGTCAGACAGCACGCGGCGCATCGCGTCGGCGATCGAGTCGGGCTCGTACGGATCGATGAGCAGGGCGGCGTCGCCGACGACCTCCGGCAGCGACGAGACGTTCGACGTGATGACGGGGGTCCCGCTCGCCATCGCCTCGAGCGGCGGGAGACCAAATCCCTCATAGAGCGACGGGAACACGAACACGCTGGCGAGGCGGTAGAGGCAGGCCAGCGTCTCGTCGGGCACGAACCCGAAGAATCGCACGTGCTGGTGCAGCTTGTGGCGGTGGACGGCCCGGCGCAGCGTCGCGTACTTCGAGATCTCGTCACCGATGATGAGCAGCCGGACCTGATCGAAGCCGCCGCCGCGCCGCAGCGAGTGGAAGGCTTCGATCAGACGCTCCAGGTTCTTGTGCGGCTTGATGTTGCCGGCATAGAGCACGAACGGGCCGTCGAGCTGATAGCGCTCGCGCACGCGCTCGATCTCGTCGGCGGGCGGCGGCACCCCGAACTTCTCGTCGATGGCGTTGTAGATGACGTCGATCTTCCGCTCCGGGACCCGGAAGTAGCGGAGGATGTCGCGCTTCGACGCCTCCGATACCGTCAGGACGCGGTCCGAGCGGTGCGTCGCAATCCACAGCGCGGCGCGAGCGTAAGCGTAGGCGGCGCGGTTGGGCAGGTACTGGGGAAAGCGCAGATGGATGCAGTCGTGGATGGTGACGATCGTCCGGCAGCGCGTGAGCGGCGGGAGCACGTAGTGCGTCGCGTGAAAGAGGTCCACGCGCGCGCGCCGCAAGTCGATCGGCACGGAAAATTGCTCGCGGATCGAGTATGGGCGCGCCTTCTCCGGAACGGCGCGGAAATTCCGGCCCAGCTCCTCGACGACCGGCGCATCGATGGCGCGGCACAGCACGACGTACGCGGTCGACGTATCGATGCGCGCCAGGTGCCGCAGCAGGTTGCGCACGTACGTGCCGACACCGTAGTCGCGCAGCTTGCGCGCGTCGATTCCGATTCTCACGGTGCAAAGATCTTATCGCAGACACGCCGCCGGCGCTGACCTCGGCGCGGCGGCAGGGACGGCCCACGCCGCGTGCGGCAGCTCAGTCGCTGCGCAGCGCCGCCACCGGATCGATGCTCGCCGCCCGCCGCACCGGACCGAGGCAGCCTGCGGTTCCTGCCGCCGCAAGAAGGGCGACGGCCCCGCCGCAGCGCGGCCACGCTAATCGCCCTCGTTCCCGAGCAGCCTGTTCACCAGGCCCGCCGAGCGCTCCCACCGAGCGATTTCCCCCGCCGTCGGGCGACGGCCGGCCTTCGTGATCGCGCAGTACTTCGCCTCCCGGTTGTGCTCCGTCGTCTGCCGGGTGCGCCGCGGAACATCGCGCGAGGCCCGCGACCCTACGCGCGCTCCACTTGACAATCAAGTGGAATGATGCGTGGCCGTGGTTCACACCCGCGAGGGCCCGGCGTCCGGCCCAAGGGGGAGCTCGCCCTTCACACGAAGATACAGGCGGAGAATCGGCGCCCAGCGTGGATGGTGCTTCTCGTAGAACGCCAGGTGGCTGCGGCGGTAGGCGATGGAGGCCTCCGCCGCGGCGCTGGCGCGCGACCGGCCCCGCCGGTGGACGATCACCGCCGCGGGTGTGAACAGGACCCGCCGGCCGCGCGCCCGCACCGCCGCGCACAGGTCGACGTCTTCGGTGTACAGGAAGAAGCGCTCGTCGAGCAAGCCGACCGCCTCCACGTCGCCGCGCCGGGCGAGCAGGCACGCGCCGCTTACCCAGTCGACGAACCGCTCGCGGCGCGTGTGACGCGCAATCCATCCGGGCCGCCGCCGCCGGATCTTCTGCCGCAGCTCGGACAGCGGCGACAGCATCGGGCCGAACGACAGCTCCGGATCGCCGTGGGCGTCGACGATGCGAGGTCCTGCGATCGCGGCCTCCGGCGTGGCCTCGAGCCTCGCCACCAGCGCATCGATCGCGCCGGCCGGCACCAGCGTGTCGCTGTTCAGCAACAGGACGAACCTGCCCGTCGTCGCGCGGATGCCCGCGTTGTTCGCCGCCGAAAACCCCGCGTTGCGCCCCATCTCGACCACCCGCACGGCGGGCCACCGCGCCTGGACTGCCGCGACGACCCCGTCGCTCGACGCGTTGTCCACGACCGCCACTTCGTGCGCGACCGCCGGCCGTGCGTCGGCAAGCGACTGAAGGCAGGCCTCGGTATCGGATCGCGCGTTGAACGTGACGATGACGATGGAGAGGGTGATCACGATGCGGGCGTCTCCCGCGGGGCGTCCCGATCGTCCGGTCGTCCCGAGTGGCGGCGAACGGTACCCTCGAGCGCGTCCAGCGTCTCCCGCGCCGCGGTGTCCCACGAATACCGCGCAAGCACGGCGGGCGCGCGCGACAGGACGTCCGCGCGCGCGTCGGCCGACGTCAGCAGCGTCCGCAGGGCCTCGGCCGCCGCGCGCACGTCGTAGGGAGGCACGAACACCGCCGCGCCGCCGTACACCTCGCGCGCGACCGGGGTGTCGAGCACCACCGGCGGGACGCCAGCCGCCAGCGCCTCGAGCGGCGTGAGGCCGAACCCCTCGTACTCCGACAGGAAGCCGAACACCGACGCCTCCGCGTACAGTCGGGCCAATTCCTCGTCCGGCACGTAGCTCCGGAACTCGGTCTGCTGCTCCACCCCCTCGGCAGCGGCCACCGCGCGGAGGTCCTGGGGTGGCCACGAGCGATCGTCGCCGACGATCACGAGGCGCGCTTCCGGAATCATCCTTGCCGCGCGCGCGAACGCGGCGAGGAGATCGGGCAGACGTCGTCGATTGAGCAGGGTGCCGGCGAAGAGTACCAGAGGCCGCCGTGATGGGCCCAACGTCGCGGCGGCGCGCGGCGCCACCCCCGGCGGGATGACCCGGACCCGCGATCGCTCCACCCCGAGGTAGTGCCCGATCTCGCGGCGGGAGAACTGCGAGTCGGTGAAGACGACGGATGCCGCGGCCGCGGCGCGGCCGGTCAGCCACCGCCGGCGCATCCCTTCGCGGGGCCGGAACCATTCGGGATGCGCGAAGAAGGAGACGTCGTGAATCGTGACGGCGAGTGGGAAACCACTCGCGAGCGGCGCGGTATAGGCCGGTGCAAAGAAGACATCCGGCTTGTCGGCGCGAACGGCCGCACGCAGCCAGGTCTGCTCCCACCAGGTCCCGCGGCCGGCACCGCCGATGCGAAACTCGACCGCTTGTGCCGGCAGCGGCAACGGGATCCGCCCGGGCGCGTAGAGCAGGAACCGGCGCGACCCGGTGTCCGGCCGTTCCACCCATCGCCGCATCAGCTCTCCAAGGTATCGTCCTACTCCCGTGGAGTCGCCGAGCAGCTCCCGCGCGTCCACCCCGATGCGCAGCGGCGTCGTCACGGAGCCCACCTCCGCCGCGCCACCGCAGCGCGATACGCCTCCAGCACGCGGTTCGCGGCGCCCGCAGGATCGAAGGCCCGGACTCGCGCCAGGCCAGCGGCGATCATCCGGCGGCGCAGGTCCGGGTCGGTCAGCACGCGCTGCATTGCGGCGGCGAGCCCGGCAACGTCGGCCGGATCCACCAGGAGGGCGGCGTCACCGGCGACCTCGGGAAGCGACCCGCGGTTCGAGGTGACGACGGGGAGGCCGACGGCCATTGCCTCGACGACCGGAAGGCCGAAACCTTCCTCGAAAGAGGGGAGCACGAGCATCGAGGCCGTCCGGTACAGCCGCTCGCGCTCCTCGTCGGCCACGTAGCCGCGCGCCTCGACACGCGCTCGCGCCGGCCCCGCAGCCGCGTACGCCTCGTCAGCGCCAGGCGCCGCCCTCCCGGCGAGGACCAGCGGCGGCGCGTCGGGGGTCATCGCGAGCAGCCGCGCGTACGCGGCCACGAGCCCCGCCACGTTCTTCCGCGGTTCGATAGTGCCGACAAACAGGATCGGCCCCCCGGGACCGGGCTCCTGGCGCGGGCGGCATTCGACGGCAACCGGGGGAAACACGGTCAGGCGCCCAGGTTCCACTCCCAGGCGCGAGGACACCTGCGACGCCGTATACGCCGAAGGCACCAGGATGCCGTCGGCACGCCGCGCGTGCGATCTAGCCAGCCGAGGATAGTCCCTGCGGATCTCCGCCGAGACTCGCTCGGGATGGTCCAGGAAATCCAGGTCGTGAATGGTGATGAAGCGGAGCGCTCGCCTCGCGGGCAGCAGGAGCGGGTGCAGGGACTGGGCAACGTCGATCCGACCGGCCAGCATCTCGACGGGCGGCCACTCGACGCGGTGCCACAGCAGGTTCAGCATCCGCACCGGGATCCGGCGATCGGCCACGTCCGCGCCGGCAAGCGTCGACCTGGGGAGCCGGTCCTTCCACGAGCTCGAGAACAGGGTCAGCCGGTCGCCGGCAGGAAGCACCCCGAGCAGGGCGCTCCCCAGGGCGCGCGCGAATTCTCCCACACCGGTCCGCTGCCGCAGCGCCGGGCGATAGTCGACGAGCACGCGCACGGATGGGGCCGATCGTAGCACAGCGACGGCATACGTCCGATCACCACAAATCCTTGGGAATCAACAGATTGACAGTGTTTTTGCGGCTGTGCTAGCTTTAGGGGTTTCCAGTCGCCGGAGAACCCCTCAGGATGAAGATTGCGGTCGTCGGAACGGGATACGTTGGACTTGTGGCCGGGGCCTGCCTCGCCGAGAACGGCAACGAGGTCATCTGCGTCGACAAGGACGGGACCAAGGTCAAGACGCTGCAGCGCGGCCAGATCCCGATTTACGAACCGGGCCTGGAGGAGCTCGTTCGCCGCAACCGGAACGAGAAGCGCCTCACTTTCAGCACGGCGCTGGCCAAGGCGGTCAAGAACTCGCAAATCATCTTCATCGCGGTGGGCACGCCGACCGGCGAGGACGGGTCGGCGGATCTGCAGCACGTGCTCGACGTCGCCCAGGACGCCGCCCGGGCCATGAACGGCTACAAGGTCATCGTCAACAAGAGCACGGTACCGGTGGGCACGGCGGCCAAGGTCCGGGAGGTGATTCGCCGGGAGACGACGCACCCGTTCAGCGTGGTGAGCAACCCGGAGTTCCTGAAGCAGGGGGCCGCAATCGAGGACTTCATGAAGCCGGACCGGGTGGTCATCGGTGCCGAGGATCCGCGTTCGGCGGAGCTCATGAAGGAGCTCTACGCCCCGTTCACCCGTACGGGTGCACCGACCATGCTGATGGACTGCGCCAGCGCGGAGCTCTGCAAGTATGCCGCGAACGCGATGCTGGCCACGCGGATCTCCTTCATGAACGAGATTGCCAACGTCTGCGAGGTCGTCGGCGCCGACGTCGATCAAGTCCGGCGCGCGGTCGCCGCGGATCGGCGCATCGGGCCGTCGTTCCTGTTCCCCGGCGTGGGCTACGGCGGCAGCTGCTTCCCGAAAGACGTCAAGGCCCTGTTGCGGTTCGCGGCAGCCGAGCAATACCGGTTCCGTATCCTCGAGGCGGTGGAGGTGGTGAACGAGGCACAGAAGCTGCGCCTCCTTCGCAAGCTGGAGCAGCACTTCGGCGGCCCGGCCGGCCTGAAGGACAAGCGGATCGCGGTGTGGGGCCTGGCGTTCAAGCCGCGGACCGACGACATGCGGGAGGCGCCGTCCGTGCCGCTCATCCACGGATTGCTGGCGGCCGGCGCCAGCGTCCAGGCCTATGATCCGGAGGCGATGAAGGTGGCGCGCGTCATCTTCGGGTCGAAGATCACCTATGCCGACAACGGCTACGCCGCGCTCACCGGGGCCGACGCGCTCGCCATCATCACCGAGTGGAACGAGTTCCGCGAGCCGGACTTCGCCCGGATCAAGAAGCTGCTGCGCAACCCGGTCATCTTCGACGGCCGCAACATCTACAATCCCGAGCAGATGCGCGCCCACGGGTTCACCTACGCGTCGATAGGGCGCCGATGAGCGCCGTGCTGGTCACCGGCGGCGCCGGCTACATCGGCAGCCATGCGGTCAAGGCGCTCCGCCGGCAGGGCGCGGTGATCGTCTACGACGACTTCTCGGCCGGCCATCGCCGGGCAGCGGCGCACGCCACGGCCGTCGTGGAGGGGGACGTGCGCGACACCGCGCGGCTTCGCGCGGCGATCCGCGAGCACGGCGTCGACGCGGTGATGCACTTCGCCGCCTGGCTGTCCGTCGGCGACTCGGTCCGCAATCCGGCCGGCTATTACGAGAACAACGTCGTCGGCGCGCTGCGCGTCCTCGAGGCGATGCGGGAGGAAGGCGTCCGCTACCTCGTGTTCTCGTCGACGGCGGCGGTCTTCGGCAACCCGGTGGAAACGCCGATCCGCGAGTCTCACCCGACCGCTCCCATCAACGCGTACGGCGAGACGAAGCTTGCCGTCGAGCGCGCGCTGGTCCATTTCGAGCGCGCCTACGACATCCGCTCGATTGCCCTTCGCTACTTCAACGCCGCCGGCGCCGATCCCGACGGTGAGCTGGGCGAGGACCACGACCCGGAACAGCACGTCCTTCCGAAGGCGATTGACGCGGCGCTCGGCCGGGGCTCGTTCGCGGTGTTCGGCGACGACTACGACACCCCCGACGGAACGTGCCTGCGCGACTACATCCACGTGACCGACCTGGCGTCGGCGCACCTGCTGGCGCTCGACGCGCTGCGGAGCGGGGCTGCGACGACCTGCTACAACCTCGGCAACGGCCGCCCCACGTCCGTCAAGTCGGTCATCGCATCGGTCGAAAAGGTCGTCGGGCGCAAAGTGCCGTTCACGATCGCGGCGCGGCGGGCGGGCGATCCTGCCGTGCTCTATGCGTCCAGCGAGCGCATCATGCGCGAGCTCGAGTGGCGGCCGCGGTTCGAGGACATCGACACCATCGTCGAGACCGCGTGGCGGTGGCGGGCGGCCCATCCCACCGGGTACCGCGCCAAGGTGAGCGTGTAAATGTCGCGTCTGCGAGGACAGTTGACCGACCCGTTGCTGTCGGTCGTGATGCCCGTCTATAACGAGCGGGAGACGGTCGCGGAGATCGTCCGCCGCGTGCTGGCGGTCCCGCTCCGCATCGAGCTGATCGTCGTCGACGACGGGTCGAGGGACGGGAGCCGGGAGATCCTCGCGAAGCTCGCCGACGAGCTGAAGTTCAAGCTCGTGCTGCAGCCCGGCAACGCCGGGAAGGGCGCGGCGCTCCGCCGCGGCTTCGAGGAGGTCGCCGGGGATCTCGTCGTCATCCAGGACGCGGATCTCGAGTACTCTCCCGAGGAGTTCCCGGAGCTGATCCAGCTGATCTGCCAGGGGCGTGCCGACGTCGTGTACGGGTCGCGGTTCCTGGGTCGTCATCGCGTATTCCTGTTCACCCACTACGCGGGCAACCGGCTGCTCACGCTGATGACGAACGTGCTCTACAACACCATGCTGACCGACATGGAGACCTGCTACAAGGTGATGCGCACCGAGGTGCTGCGCTCCATGCGCCTGGAGGAGGACGGCTTCGGGATCGAGCCGGAGCTGACCGCGAAGATCTTCAAGCGGGGCTACCGGGTGTACGAGGTCCCCATCACCTACGACGGCCGAGGGTACGAGGAAGGCAAGAAGATCACGTGGCGCGACGGCGTCGTCGCACTGTGGGTGCTCCTGAAATACCGGTTCACCGAGTGAATCCGCTCTCCCGACTGTTCGGGTACGCCCGGCCCTACCGCGGGCGGCTGGCCGCGGCGCTCACGGCGATGCTGTTCTACGCCGCGGCGTCGGCCGCGGTCGCGTACCTGATCAAGCCGCTGCTCGACGACGTGCTGAAGCCGTCGGTGGCGCGCGACGCGATCCTGCAGTCGCAGTCGGTGCTGCTCGCCTGGTCGCTGCAGGTACTCGGGGCCTACACGCTGAAGGGCGTGGGCGCCTACCTGTCGACGTTCCTCATGACGGACGTGGGGCAGCGGGTCGTGCGCGACCTGCGCGATCGGCTGTTCCGGCACATCCTCGACCAGTCGGCCGGCTTCTTCAGCCACCACTCGAGCGGGCGGTTGATGTCGCACATCACCAACGACGTCAACCAGGTGCAGCAGGCGGTCTCCGAGACGGTCGGCGATCTGACGCGCGAGGGTCTGTCGCTCGTCGGGTTCGCGGTGGTGCTCTTTTATCTGGACTGGCGCCTCGCGCTGGTGGCGGTGACCGGCGCGCCGGTGGTGATGTACCCGCTGATCAAGTTCGGGAAGCGCATCCGCAGCACGACGCGCCGCAGCCAGGAGGAGCTCGAGCACCTGTCGCACGTGACCGCGGAGGCCTTCACCGGCCACCGCATCGTGAAGGCATTCGGGGCGGAGGGCCACGAGGAAGGGCGGTTCCGGCGTGCGTCGCACCGCCTCTACCGCACGAACCTGAAGGTGACGAGCACCGTCGCCATCCTGCCGCCGCTGATGGAGCTGCTCGGCGGGCTGGCGGCCGTCGCGCTGATCTGGTACGGCAGCCGCGAGATCACCGCCGGGACGCTCACCACCGGCGAGTTCGGCGCCTTCATTGCCACCGCCTTCATGATGTACGGGCCGGCGAAGAAGCTGAGCCGCGTGAACGCCAGCCTGCAGCAGGCCCTCGCCGCCTCCGAGCGCATTTTCAGGATCCTCGACGCCCACTCCGAAGTTCGTGAACGTCCGGGCGCGCGGCCGCTTCCCGATCTGAAAGGGGAGATCGAGTTCCGCGGGGTCGGCTTCGCCTACGACGAGGGCGCCGGCCGGCAGATCCTCCGCGACGTCTCCTTCACCGTCCGCGCCGGGCAGATGGTGGCCATCGTCGGCCTGAGCGGCGCCGGCAAGACGACGCTCGTCAACCTGATTCCACGCTTCTACGACGTGACCGCCGGGGCGATCCTGATCGACGGCGTCGACGTCCGCGACGTGACCCTGCAGTCGTTGCGCGCGCAGGTGGGGATGGTGACGCAGGAGACGGTGCTCTTCGACGACACGGTCGCAGCCAACATCGCCTATGGATCACCGGGCGCCACGCGCGCCCGGATCGAGGAGGCGGCGCGGGCGGCGCACGCGCATGACTTCATCTCGGCGCTGCCGGCGAAGTACGACACGCAGATCGGCGAGCGCGGCCAGCGGCTCTCCGGCGGCCAGAAGCAACGGCTGGCGATTGCCCGCGCGCTGCTGAAGAACTCGCCGATCCTGATCCTGGACGAGGCCACCTCGTCGCTCGACGCGCAGTCGGAGCAGCTGGTGCAGGGCGCGCTGCAGAACCTGATGCGCAACCGCACCTCGTTCGTCATCGCGCACCGGCTGTCGACCGTCCGCCGCGCCGACGCCATCGTCGTCCTCGAGCGCGGGCGCGTGGCGGAGATCGGACGGCACGACGATCTGCTGGCGCGCCCGACGAGTGTCTACGCGAAGCTGTACGCGGTGCAGCTGTCCGGCGAGCGGCGGCACTCGGAGGCCATCGTGAAGGATACGGTCTAGGGTTCGCGACGAATCGTTCGCGAACGATCCGTAGGGAACGATCCGTCGAGTACGATGATCAAGAGCATGACCGGCTTCGCCTCGCTCACCCGCGACGATGAGGTGGCGGTGATTGCGGTGACGATCCGCGCGGTCAACCATCGTTACCTGGATCTGCAGCTGCGCACCCCGCAAGCGCTGGCGCCGCTCGAGACGCGGCTGCGCGCCCTCGTGCAGCGGAAGGTGAGTCGCGGCCGCGTCGAGGTCTCGATCACGCTGCAGCTGCGGCGCCTGCCGGCCATCGAGGTGGAGCTGAACGAGCCGTTCCTGGAGGCGCTCGGCGCCGCGCTCGCTCGCGCCCGCGACCGGGGATTCGTCGCCGGCCCGATGACCCCCGGCGATCTCCTGCGGTTTGCCCAGGCGCTGACCATCCGCGAGCGGCCGGACGCGATCGAGAGAGAGGGCGAGGAGCTGGCGGCGCGCCTCGAAGCGGCGGTCGCGGCTGCCGTCGACGAGCTAGACGAGATGCGCGCGCGCGAAGGCGGCTATCTGCGCACCGACCTCGACGCGCGCCGTGAGGCGCTCGCCGTGTTATTCGAGCGCCTGCACGCGGCGGCCGAGGCCGGACTGGCCGGGCTCCAGGCGCGGCTGCAGGAGCGGGTGCGCGAGCTGCGCGCCGACGCGCTCGCCGACGAGGGGACCGTTGCGCAGGAGATCGCGAAGTTCGCCGCCCGCTCCGACATCACCGAGGAGGTGGTCCGCTTCCGCGGGCACCTCGAGCACTGGCAGGCACTGGCGGACTCGCCGGAACCGTGCGGCCGCAAGCTCGATTTCCTCCTGCAGGAGATGAACCGGGAAGTGAACACCGCCGGCTCGAAGGCCGAAGGCCCGGCCGTGTCCGAGATCATCGTCGCGCTGAAGGCGGAGCTCGAGAAGATGCGCGAGCAGGTCCAGAATGTCGAGTGAGGCGGCAGGGCAGGACGCCGCCGTCCGGGCCATCTGCGGCCCCGGGCGCCGCGGCCTGCTGTTCGTCGTGTCCGCCCCGTCCGGCACGGGAAAGACGACCGTCGTCGAGCGGCTGGTGCAGCAGGTACCAGCACTGGCGCTTTCGCGGTCGTACACCTCGCGTGCGGCGCGCGCCGGGGAAGCCGACGGGGTGGACTATAATTTCATTACCCGCGCGCGCTTCGAGCAGATGATCGCCGACGGGGACTTCCTCGAGTACGCGGACGTCTTCGGCAACCTCTACGGGACGTCCAGCCACGACGCCGAACGCGAGCTGGCCGCGGGGCGCGACCTCGTCCTGGTGATCGACGTCCAGGGAGCGCGGCAGGTGCGGGAGCGCTGCCCAGACACCGTCGGCGTGTTCGTACTCCCGCCCGATTTCGCGACGCTGGAGCGGCGGCTGCGCGGGCGCAGCAAGGACCCGGAGGACGCCATCCAGCGGCGGCTGCGGACCGCGCGCGCCGAAGTGGCCGCCTTCACCGAGTACGACTACGTCATTGTCAACGACGAGCTCGAGGCGTGCGTCGCTCGGCTGCGGGCAATCGTGCTCGCAGAGCGGGCGCGCCTGCGCTCGACTCGCGCGGCGATCGAGCCCATCGTCGAGTCGTTTCTGAGAAAGGATCCGTCGTGAACGAGAAGCCCGTCACGTCAAATGCGTTCGAGTTCGTGGTCGTCGCCGGCGCGCGCGCGCACCAGCTGCTCCGTGGCTGTACGCCCAAGACTGCCGGATCAGAGAAACCGGCACGTCTCGCGCAGAAGGAAGTGAAGGAAGGCCTGGTACAGAAGGTCACGAGCGACGAATAGCGGCGACAGGTCCACAAGGAGTGCAGACCGAAGCATGGCACTCGTCGCCTTAGGAGTCACCGGCGGCATCGGCGCCTACAAGGCGGTCGAGGTAGCCCGCGGCCTGCAGAAGCGGGGCCACGAGGTCGCGGCGATCATGACGCGCTCGGCGCGCAAGTTCGTCGGCGAGGTCACCTTCGAGGCGATTACCGGCCGGCAGGTCATCACCGATCAGTTCGCGCGCGGCGTCAACGCCGACATCGAGCACATCGCGCTGGCGACCAACGCGCAGCTCCTGCTGGTCGCGCCGGCGACGGCGAATATCATCGGCAAGTTCGCGCACGGAATCGCCGACGACTTCCTCACCTCGCTGTACCTGGCGACGCGGGCCCCGGTGCTCATCGCCCCCGCCATGAACACCAACATGCTCGAGCACGAGGCGGTGCGCGGGAACCTCCGCACGCTGGCCGAGCGGGGTGTGCGGTTCGTCGAGCCGGGGGCCGGCTATCTGGCGTGCGGCTGGATCGGGAAGGGCCGGCTGGCCGAGCCGGAGGTCATCGTCGACACCGCCGACGCCCTGCTGGCGCCGCGCGGCTCCCTGCTCGGCAGGCTGGTCGTCGTCTCGGCGGGGCCCACCTACGAGGACATCGATCCGGTTCGCTACATCGGCAACCGGTCGAGCGGGCGTATGGGCTACGCGGTGGCCGCGGAAGCCGCCCGCCGCGGCGCCCGCGTGGTGCTGGTGTCCGGCCCCACGCACCTCGATCCGCCGGCCGGCGCGGAACTGGTCCGCGTCCGCAGCGCCGGCGAGATGAGCGCGGCGATGCAGCAGCACGCCGAAGGGGCCGACATCGTGGTGATGGCCGCGGCCGTCGCAGACTACACACCTGCCGACGGCACAATCGCGAGCAAGATCGACAAGACGGACGGACCGCTGACGTTGCGCCTGGCGCGCACGCCCGACATCCTCGCCGCGCTCGGCACGAAGCGCGGGAGCGGGCGTCGTCCCGTGCTGATCGGGTTTGCCGCTCAAAGTGGAGATCCGGCCCCGGCAGGGCGCCAGAAACGGGAGCGCAAGCAGGTGGACCTGGTCGTCGCCAACGACATCTCGCGCCGCGACGCCGGGTTCGACTCGGAGCTGAACGAGGCGACGCTCATCGCCGCCGACGGCGAGGAGCGGTTTCCGCTCGGCCCGAAATCCGAACTGGCACGGGTCATCCTCGACCGCGCCGAACGCCTGCTGGAGACGACGTCGACGTCCTGAACCCGTACCCGCGCATGGACACGTCCCAGCTCTCCGAACACCTGCGGTTCCTCCAGGACCTCGGCGTCACCGGCATCAGCCGCGATCCGCGGTGGCGCCGGCGCCAGCGACCCGAGGCCGGCGAGTCGCACTCCGAAGGGCCAGCCCCCGACGCCCAGGCGCAGAACAACCAGCTGCCCACGGCAGACGCGCCGACGGTCAGGATCGCGCGCAGCGCCGCCGAGGCGCTGGCCGCCATCCGCGCCGACATCGGCGACTGCACGCGCTGCAAGCTGCACCGGATGGGCCGTCGGCAGGTCGTGTTCGGCGTCGGCAACCCGGACGCCGAACTGATGTTCGTCGGCGAGGCGCCGGGCGCCGACGAAGACCTGCTGGGAATCCCGTTCGTCGGCCGCGCCGGGCAGCTGCTCACGAAGATGATTGAAGCGATGGGCTACGCGCGCGACGACGTGTACATCGCGAACGTGATCAAGTGCCGACCGCCCGAGAACCGCAATCCCGACCCGGACGAGGTCGAGACCTGCGAGCCGTTCCTGTTCCAGCAGATCGCCGCCATCCGGCCGAAGGTCATCGTCGCACTCGGTTCGTTTGCGGCGAAGACACTGCTCCGGACGCAGTCCCCGATCTCCCGGCTGCGCGGCCGCGTCTACGAGTACCAGGGGGCAAAGCTGGTGCCCACGTTCCACCCGTCGTACCTGCTGCGCACCCCGGGGCAAAAGCGCGAGGCGTGGGAGGACCTCAAGCTCGCGCTTGGCCTGCTCGGCCGCGAGCCGCCGCCGCGCGGCGGCGCGTAAGGGCGCATGCGCCTCGTCCGCGTCGCCCTGCCCGTCCCCGCGATGGACGCGCTGACCTACCGCCTGCCCGCGGACTATCCGGACCCTCCCATCGGCGCACGCGCCCTCGTCCCGCTTGGCAACCGCGTGCTCACGGGTGTGATCGTGACGGGATCCGGGGTCCCGGATACGGGGGCCGACGCTCCCCGCCAGCGTGGTGCTCGTAATTCAGCGCTCGAACCCGACGCCGGTCGCGCCGCTCCCGTGGAACCTGCAGGCGGCGAGATCAAGGACGTCATCGAGGTCCTCGACTCGGTGCCGTTCCTCCCGGGGGACGTCCTGGACCTGTGCGCCTGGGTGGCCGAATACTACGCGTGCGGCATCGGCGAGGCGATCGCGACCGCCCTTCCGCCGCGGGCGCGGCTGGCAAGCGAGCGGCACGCACGCATCACCGAGGCGGGACACGCGCGCCTGCTCACCGAGCGTGGCCGGCGTCGAGAAATCCTGGAGCGGCTCGCGGCGGGCAAGCTGCTGCGTGTCGACACCGCGGCCGGGCGTGCTCGGGCCGCCCTGGCCGCGCTCGAACGCGACGGGCTGATTTCGCTGACGCAGCCGGTGAAGGGCAGCGCCTCGGCGTTCAGGACAGTGCGGGTCGCTGCGATCACGGCGCAGGGGCTCGAGGCGGCCGCCTCGTGCGACGTCACGAAGGCGCTGAGACTCGGCGAGCGGCAACGCGAGGCGATTGAACTGCTCGCCGGCAGACCCCACGGGATCGACGCTTCGGCGCTCAACGCGCGGGGCATTCCGCCCGGTTCGCTGGCGCGGCTGGCGGAGCTCGGGCTCGTCTCGCTGACCCGGAAGCGAGTCGAACGCAACCCGTTCGTCGGCGACTACTGGATCGCTGGTCCGCGGCAGCCGCTCACGTTGACGGGCGAGCAGGCCGCCGCTCTCGAACGGCTCTGCACCATCGCCGCGGCGCCCGCGTTCGGCGCGGCGCTGCTGCACGGCGTCACCGGCAGCGGCAAAACCGAGCTGTACCTGCGACTCGCCGACGAGGTGCGCCGGGCGGGGCGCGGCGTGCTGCTGCTCGTACCGGAGATCGCGCTCACGCCGGCGGCCGCGATGATCTTCCGCTCGGCGTTCGCCGAACGCGTCGCCATCCAGCACAGCGGCCTCTCCGACGGCGAGCGCCACGACCAGTGGCAGCGCATCCGTGCCGGCGAGGTGGACGTCGTCGTCGGCACGCGCTCGGCGGTGTTCGCGCCGGTGCGGCGGCTCGGCCTCGTGGTGGTGGACGAGGAGCACGACGGCTCCTACAAGCAGGATGAGAGTCCGCGCTACCACGGCCGCGACGTTGCGGTGGTGCGCGCGCGGATGGCGCAGGCGCTGGTCGTCCTCGGCTCGGCCACGCCGTCCCTGGAGAGCTACCACAACGCGCAGGCCGGGCGGTACACGCTGATCGCGCTGCAGAATCGGGTCCTGAACCGGCCGCTGGCGGACGTGCGGATCGTCAACATGCGCGACGAATACGCGGCGGCCGGGCCGGACGTGGTGCTGAGCACGGCGCTGTGTGACGCGCTCGGCGGCCGCCTCGAGCAGCGCGAGCAGGCAATCGTCTTGCTGAACCGGCGTGGCTATGCCGCCGCGGTGTTCTGCCGCGAGTGCGCGTCGACGCTGGAGTGTCCGAACTGCAGCGTCTCGCTCACGGTGCACCGCGCGGCCCGACGGGCGCGCTGCCACTACTGCAACCACTCGATGGCGCTGCCGAAGACGTGCGCGAAGTGCGCAGGCCCCTACCTGGAGCAGATCGGCTTCGGAACCGAGCGGGTCGAGGCGGACATCCTCGAGCACTTCCCGCGGGCCCGCGTCGCTCGCGTCGACCGCGACACCATCCGTCGTCGCGGCGCCATCGGCGCGCTCCTCGAACGGTTCGCCGCCGGCGAGCTCGACGTTCTCGTCGGCACGCAGATGATCGCGAAGGGGCACGATTTCCCGCGCGTGACCCTCGTCGGCGTCATCTCGGCGGACGTCGGCCTGGGGCTGGCAGATTTCCGCGCCGCGGAGCGCACCTTCCAGCTGCTGACGCAGGTCGCCGGACGTGCGGGGCGGGGCGACATCCGCGGCGAGGCCCTCGTCCAGACGCTCTACCCGGACCACTACAGCATCCGCCACGCGTGCCGCCAGGACTATGCGGCCTTCTTCGCCGACGAGATCGCGTTCCGGCGGGCGATGCGCTACCCGCCGGCGGTGGCGCTGATCAACGCAGTGGTGCGCGGGCGGACGCACGCCGCAGCCATGCAGGACGCCGCCGACATCGTGCAGGCGATTCGCGGCCAGGCGCCGGCCGGGTTCACGCCGCCGTACCGCGTCCTCGGCCCGGCCCAGGCCCCGCTGAGCCGTCTCAAAGGCGAGCACCGGGCCCAGTTCTTCCTGAAGGGCACCCACCGGACCGCCATGCGCCGTGCGCTCCTCGCCGCCCTCGACGCGCGCCCGGACATCAAACGGCGGACCATCGTTGACGTCGATCCTATGTCGGTGCTCTGAGGTGCTGAGGGGGTGTTTACCGTGGTGCTGGGGGGTGCTGCGGGGGTGCTGGTGCTGATGGGTGCAGCGGCACTTTCCAGCACGCACCTTGAGCACCAGCACTCATGGGCACACACTCAGAGCACCCATGAGCACCCTGCAGCACCTGACAACACCCTTCAGCACCCCACCAGAGCACCCCTAACACCCTGGCATCGCTTCACGGGTTCCTGATCAGGTCGTAGGGCTCGATTGGCGCCGGCGTGAAACAGATCGCCAGGATGACCAGCGCCAGGACGGCGAGCCAGTTCCGGGTGATGCCGATTGGTTCGTGTTCGTAGATCACGCGCGGGTGGCGCGGGCCGAGGATGAGGAGCATGAGCAGCATCATCACGGTCATGAAGATCCAGCTGATCGAGACGAACGTCATCAGGACTGCGCCACCCACGGTGGCCAGCGAAATGGGCGTCGAGAGCCGGCCGACCGAGGCGTAGGCGATGTGGCCGCCGTCCAGCTGGCCGAACGGCAGCAGGTTCAGCGCCGTCGCCAGCATCCCGAACCAGGCGGCGAACACCATCGGGTGCATGTTCACGGTGTGCCCGGCGGGCAGATTGCCGAACACCATCGCCGTAGCCCACTGAAACAACAGCGGTTCCCCGAGGGAGATCAGATCCGTGGTCGTAGGATTGGGGACGACGGTAGACAGGTTCAGGCCGATGAAGAGCGCGGGCACGAGCACGACGAACCCGGCGATCGGCCCGGCGATCCCGATGTCGAACAGCGCCGCGCGCGTCGGGAAGGCCTCCCGGATTTTGATCACCGCGCCCAGCGTGCCGGTCAACGGGAGCAACTGCGGGGGCACCGGGAGGAAGTACGGGAGGGTGGCGTCGACGTTGTATCGACGGCAGAACAGGTAATGGCCCATCTCGTGCGCACCGAGGATGGCCAGGATCGTACCGCTGTACCAGAACCCTTCCCACAGCAACCCCCAGTGGAACGGGACCTCCACGCGGTCGAAGTTCCCGAGAAACGCGACATAATGACTCGCGCCCACGAGCGTGGTCGTCAGAAGCGTGAGAAGGAACAGCGCGGCGTGTAAGACCACGCGGCTCTGGAACTTGCGCCGCCGTGCGGGCTGGGCACGCGTGAGGTCGGACGCCTCCGGGGAGAAAGGACTTCCCGTGAACTCCGGGCCGCTGGCGGGGAGCGGCCCGGCGCCGCGCTCAGGGTCACCCTGAGCAGGGTCGAAGGGCGACAATTACCCTCCGATGTTCTGAAGATCCTTGCCGGGCTTGAAGCGAATCGTGCGGCCCGGCGGGATGCGCACTTCCTTGCCCGTGCGAGGGTTACGGCCGATGCCGCGCTTGCGGGGCTTGACCTGGAAGACGCCGAAGCCGCGCAGCTCGATACGCTCGCCGCGCTGCATGGAAAGCCGCATCGCGTCGAAGACGGCGTCCACCGCCACCTCGGCCTTCACCTTCGTGATGTCGGCGACCTTGGACACCTCGTTGACGATGTCGACCTTGATCATGCTTAGGCGCTCCTCGGGATTGGTAACTACTATATATATCAAGACTTACGCTGTCAAGCTTCGTGCTAACTGACTTTTCGCGATGACCCTCAAGCGGTCCGACTCTGAGGCTACGGTCGTGCTGGTTGGCCGCCCCAACGTCGGCAAATCCACACTCTTCAACCGCATCACGAACTCGCGCCGATCCATCGTCACGCCGCTCGCAGGCACGACGCGCGACGCGATAGCTCAGCCGGCGGAGTGGCGCGGAAGCACGTTCCGGCTGGTCGACACGGGCGGCCTCTTCGGGGCCAGCGAGGATCCGCTCCACGACCTGGTCGTCAGCCACGGGCGGCGCGCGCTCGACGCGGCCGATGTCGTCGTGTTCGTCGTCGATGGCCGCGAAGGGCTGGTCGCCGGCGACGAGGAGATTGCCGCCGACCTTCGAACCGTGGACGCGCCTGTCCTGCTCGCCGTCAACAAGACGGACGACAAGCGGGCGCGCGGGCGTGCCCTCGAGTTCTACGAGCTGGGGTTCGAGCCGGTCGTCGAGATCGCCGCGGAGCACGGCGAGGGAGTGGGCGACCTGCTGGACGAGGTCGTCGGTCGGCTGCCCGCCCGGCGCGACCGCGGCACGACGGCGGACACGCCCGAGGAAACCTCGGTCGCCATCGTCGGACGTCCGAACGTGGGGAAGTCGTCGCTGCTGAACCGACTGCTGCGCGAGGAGCGGTCGATCGTGAGCGCAATGCCAGGGACCACGCGCGATACCGTGGACGCCGTTCTCAAGTGGCACAAGCGGAAGTTCCGCATCGTCGACACGGCGGGCATCCGCCGTGCCGGCCGCGTCGCGCGCGGCGGGCACGTCGAGTCCGTGGCGGTCCTCCTGGCGCGGCGCGCAATCGAGCAGGCCGACGTCGCCGTCCTGCTGATCGACTCGGCAGAAGGCGCGACCGACCAGGACGCGACAATCGCCGGCGAGGCGGACAAGGCGGGCTGCGGGATCATCATCGCCGCGAACAAGTGGGACCTGGTCAAGGGACGTGGCGCGGATTTCGTCAAGTCCTTCGACGACCGCCTGCGGCAGCAGATGAAATTCCTCGACTACGCGCCGATCCTCCACCTCTCGGCGGCCACGGGGGAGCGCACCGGTCGGCTGCTCGAGACCATCGACCGCGTCGCCGAGGCGCGGACGCTACGGATCCCGACCGCCGAGCTGAACCGGTTCGTCCAGGCGGTGACTGCGGTCCACCCGCCCGCCAGCCCCGGGCGCCGCCAGGTTCGGATTCTGTACGCGACGCAGAAGTCGATCGCGCCGCCGACGTTCATCTTCTTCACCAACGTGGCGACCGAGTTCCATTTTTCCTACGAGCGGTTCCTGGTGAACCGGCTGCGCGAGTCGTTCGGACTCACCGGGACGCCGATCAGGATTCAGGTGAGACGACGGGAGAGATAAGACGACCCCATTTCCAACCCAACGCCTGCGAGTGCTTCCGACGACGGGATCTCTCGATTCTGAGCGTGATCTTGTCCTGAACGAAGCAGCCGAACTGGTCAGAATCGTGGCAACCGTTCGTCGGCGGCCATCTCACGCACCCTGCAGCTGGTAACCCCGCTGCACAGCTGACGCCGGCCGCCCTCTCCAGGCGAGGTACACGCTGCCGAGGCCCGCGATCGCCACGACGCCGAGGAACCACCATGCGGCGGGCCCGCGCCACGAGCCAAGAGCGAGCGTCAGCGGCGCGCGCAGCAGCACGAAGTGCGTCGTGAGTGCCGCCATCGTCGCCAGCAGACCCAAGCGTACGATGACCGCGACGAACACGACGATGAGGAGCGTTCCGAGCGCCAGGTCAAGAAGGGGGGTGCCCGGCTGGAACATGCCGTTGATGGCGACCGGCGTGAAGAGGATGACCGCGGCCGCGCCCGCGAGCCACGCCCGCCGCAGCAGCAGGCGCAGCGCGACGTAACCGACGATGCAGAGCATCGCGCCCTGGATGGCCGAGGCGATGCGCCCGCAGAGATACCCGATGACCTCGCGCGTGCCGGCGAGCAGCATCGGATCGGTGACGATGGGGGAGGGCTCGGGACGTCCGGTGAGCGGGGGGATGACGTTGTGCACCGCGTACACCAGGGTCATCGCCAGCCCCGCTGACACGCCGGCCATCACGTCCGCACCCACACGCGGATCGCGCCAGTTCCCGGCGAGCAGGCGCGTCCAGCCGATCAGGCTGTCCGGCGAATGGCGGCGGACGTACGGTTCGAGCCCGAGATACGTGAGCCACAGGATCGCGGCGTTGAACAGCGCGCTGCCGACGGCATTGAAGAACCGGTCGACATCTTCTCCCGGCGGCAGGACGTGCGGCTTGAAGACCCACGACGCTACGAACAAGAGGAACACGGCGGCGGCGGCGCGGAAGGCTCCCCGCCGGTCGCCGCGTTCGAGCCTCACGTTGCGCCGGGCCAGCACGGCCCCGGCCAGCATCAGCGCCGGCATGATCAGCGCTTCCAGCACGGAGGTGATGGTTGTGAAGAGCGCGCGCGGAGGCGGTGCAGCACGCGCCGATCGGGTCCACGGACCGGTGGTCACGAAGTAGACGGGCCTGCCGCCGAACGCCGCCGCTTCCACGCGGACGGTGTGCCCCGGGACGTCGGACAGGCCTCCCTCCCATGCGACGCGCTCGTGCGCGTGAACGGGTGGAACGACTACCGGGGTCGCCGGGGCAAATGCCGCCATGTCGAGGCCCGCCGCGTCGAAGAGGACCCTCCAGTCCACCGGCGTCGACGCCGGCGTCGTGGCATCCGTCTCGGACGGCGGCGGCACCGCCAGGAACTCAGCCAGCCGTCCCGACGCGGACAGCGCCGTCAGCGTCATGCCGCTCACCGCGTGCGGCGGGTTCGCGGCAGTCACGCGGTTGAGCGCACCAAACGGGACGAGCGGCCGCGGGCTCGTGCGGTACCAGAGGAAGAGCGCCTCCGGCCGCGACGTGCGCAGCCGGGCCCAGCGTTCCGGCGACGCGTCGGTCTCCGCAATGAAACGGACGTAGTCGAGCGAGAAACCGAGGCCCCATGCGCTCGCGGCGGGCGTCTCGGTGTAACCAAGGCGCGCGAGCATCTCCACCGCGCGATCCTGCAGCGCCTCCGGCGTCTTCGGCGCGCTCACCCGGTTCACGAGCATCACGCGCTGGTACAGCACGACCAGCAGCACGAGCGCCAGCACGATCCACGCGGCGGCAGCAGCGGCGCTGCGTCCGGACACAGCCGCGCTTCCGCCTACCGCCGCGACGATTTCCGGTGACGGCGTTTCGCCCGCGGCGAGCGCGGCCGCCAGCGGATCGCCGCCCGGGAGCGCCGCGGCTACGGCGAGCGCCGATCCGAAGCGCTCGGTGGGATCCGGGCGCAGGCACCGCAGGATCGTCCGTTCGATCTCCGGAGCGAGGTTGCGGACGTGGGCGGACGGGGGAATGACGCCCGACTGTTCACGTTTGTGAATCAGCTCGGCAAGGTTCTTCCCCTCGAGCGCCCGTCTGCCGGTGAAGATCTCATAGAGGACGAGGCCGAGCGCGAAGATGTCGCTCCGGGCGGTCACCTCACCGCCGGCAAGCTGTTCGGGCGCCATGTAGGCGGGCGTGCCCGCCCGCACCGCCTCGCCGGCGACGCCCGCCAGCCCGAAATCGGTGATGCGCGCCTTGCCGCTGCCGTCGATCATCACGTTGGCCGGCTTGAAGTCGCGGTGGACCACCCCGCGCGCGTGCGCCGCGGCGAGTCCTGCGCAGATCTGGCGCGCGATCTCGAGCCCGCGGTTTTCCGGGAAGCGGCCGATCCGCCGCAGCAGCGAGGCGAGGTCCTCGCCGTCCACATACTCCATTGACAGGAAGGTGTGGCCCTCGACCTCGTCGATGTCGTAGACGCGGCAGACGTTCGGGTGCGAGACCTGCCGCGCCATTCGCACTTCGGTATGCAGCTGGGTCAGCAGCGCGGGGTCGCGGTCGACATCGGGCGGCAGGAACTTCAGGGCGACCGGCTGACCGAGCTTCAGGTCATCGGCGCGGAAGACCTCGCCCATGCCGCCGCGCCCGAGGCGGCCGACGATGCGGTAGCGGCCGCCGAGGACGGTGCCGGGCGGGAAGCGGCCGTGGTCGATCTCGCCGGCCTCGCTCAGCCAGCCCGTCGATGGCGATGGCGGCGCGGCGCCCGACAGCCGGGTGGGATCGTCCGGCGTGGTCGACAGCCGGGTGGGCTCGTTCGGCACGGGCGCAGTGTAACTGAATCGTGCGATCGGGAGATCGGCGATCGGGCGATCGGGCCATTGAGTCATTGGCCATCGAGTCGCGGGCCTACCGAGCACTCCGCTCGATGGCCGGATCTCTCAATCGCTCAGTGTCCGATCGCGGATCGCCCGATCGCCGATTGTCCGATCGTGATCGCCGATCGCCCGATCGCGAGATGTCATATATACTTGCAGTCGCGTCCCAGATGCCCGGTGTAAGCACCGTCGAGATCCCGAACCGGTCCCTGTTCCGGCAGCTCGAGGTCTGTGAAATAGCCCAGGTGCAGCCGTACGTGCTGCGATCGTGGGAGGCAGAGTTCCCGGATCTGGGCGTCTCGAGGACCGCGGGCGGGCCGCGGGTCTATCGCCGCTCCGATCTCGAGCGCGTGCTGCGGCTGAAGCAGCTGCTCTTCGTCGAGGGGCTGACGCTGGCCGGCGCCCGGCGCAAGCTGCAGGAAGAGCACCCGCCTGTGGAGACCGACGCGCCGGCGCTCGCGGAGTTACTCGGCAGCGACGCGCGCGAGCGGATCCTGCAGGTCAAGCAGGGGCTGCGCGAGATCGCGGCGATGCTCTCGAAAGGTCCGGGCAACGGCAGGAGCGTGACGCGGCCGCAGCACGGAAAGGGGCGGCACGGCAAGGCGGCCAAGAGCCTGCTCGACCTCGCGGAAGCCCCGTCGCGCGCGCGCGCGCCGAAGGGGAAGCTGAAGAAGGCGGGAAAGCCGGGGAAGGCGGCGAAAAGGAAGTAGGACCGGCGGCCAGCGCGGCGGTCCGGCGTCGGCCGGCGAGGCCGTATCACCGCATCGAGGTCCGCCTTCGCGGCTCCGCCGCTTCGGCGAGGGAGTCGTTAGACGTTTTCGGGATGTAGCGCAGCCTGGTAGCGCACCTGACTGGGGGTCAGGGGGTCGTGGGTTCGAATCCCGCCATCCCGACCAAATCTCCTAAAGTTTTCCCGCCTGTGGACAACTGCCGCGTCCGAAGAGTCCGATCGGGTGACAAATGGGTGACAAACGGTAGCGGCGCGAGCCCTGGCTCCCACGTTCTTCATCCCACCTGCGCCGCGTGTTGACCGTCGGGCGCCAATCGCTCTTTTCGTCGTTCGCGCGCCGTGCGCATCGACGTGGCAAGTGACATCGCGCGGGCATTCATATACCGCTGCGTCGTCGTGATGCTCGCGTGACCTGCGAGCAGCTGCAGCTCGTGGACTGGAACGCCATCGTCGGCGAGTCGTGAGAGGGCCTCATGACGAAGATCGTGCCAGTGCAGGTCGATTCGAGCCAGGACATCGCGGTTCGCCACGCGTTGCCCCGGCGCGTGTCGGGTGGGCTGCACATCGTTCGCGAGCAGCAGCAGTGTTTCCCACGCGGATCGAAAGCTGCCGACGTACTCTCCGGTGGTCGCGTCTCCGAAGACATACGCGTCCGGCCCGAGAAACGCGCGACGTTGCAGGAGCCTCTCCAGCCGACTGCCGGCTTCGAACGGCACGATCCGGGCCACTTCGGTTTTCGAGTTTTCCTTCAGGATTCGGATCCAGCGGCGCTGCCAGTCGACGTGCTTGTTCTGGATCTTCAGCATCTCGCCCCGGCGGCAGCCGGTGTCGAGCGCTCCGACGATCCGGTCGCGCACCTCGTCGCCCGTCGTCAGCTTTGCGTCTGGGTTCCAGTATGTCACCCCGCACGATCTCGCAGCACAGCGGTCGCGAGATGTTGAACACTCGCGCGAGCTCGTGCTGCGGTGTGCCAGCTTTCGCTCGTGACCGAATCTCGCGAACAATCTCCCAGTTCACCTTTGCCGTCGCCCGCGTGGGCTCGTTCAGCAGGGTGCAGGCGTCGAGGAGTCGCTGTTCTTCGGCTTCCGAGACGCGCCGTGCGCGTGAGCGTTCGCTCTTCGTGGCGATTCTCAGGCCATATCGATGAAACGGCGTTGCAGCGAGAAAGTCACGCCCGATCGCCCAATTGCAAATGTGGCGTATTCGGGCGAGATACCGGTTCCTGGTCGCAATGGCGCGATTGGCGTATCGCGCCGCAAAGTCCTCGATGGCATCAGGACGCTCGAGCAATGCCAGCAGAGCGCCGTGGCCGTCGCAGTGACTCTCGTGTGCAGGGCGCAATCTTGCCGTCCTAGGCGACCATCGGCAGCGCGTCGCGCTGTCCGCAATCGAGGAATCCGGTAAGCGCGGGCGGCCGGTGCCCCTGATCAGGTTCAGCACCGCCGGGGTGGGGTGGCCGCGACGGCGGTTGGCAGCGGGGCTGTGCCCAGTTCCGGCGAACCTGGGCGAGGCTTGGCGGCGCCGCTCTAACCTTCGGACAGCAACTGCCTCCCACCAAAATCAAGTCGTCAGTGCGCCACGGCCTCGACGCTCGCCGCGCAGGGCGCGAACACCGGGACGTCGGGCGCACGGCAATCACGAGGGCGCCGTTTATCGACGTGGTCGGACTGATCGCGATCGAGCCGCTCGCGAGTCTCTCATCGCTGTGCCGACTGTCGTTTTGCCAAGGCGCGCTGTTCCCGCCGCTCCTTGACGCGCCCCACGACCTCACGATCCCCGAGCCCCTCGCCCTTTACGGTGATTCCTGCTCGGAAGACAATCGCGACGGCGGCTGCTGAACCGGCGCCGAACTCGACTTCGCGTCGACCATAGGCCGGAACGAACTCGGATGGCGTTTCGATTGCGTCCGCGGTCTGGCTGACGATTGGACGCCCTCCGGCATCGATTACGTCGAACGCCCAGGCGGTCAATGGGTCGGGAAGTGTGTTGACGAGCGTCGCACGGACCTTACCGTCGGCGAATGACACATTCGTGAAATAGGGCGTTCCTTGCGCCTCCGCAGTAACGCTGGCGACGAGGAACCCGAGTAGGGCGACGGCAAGGCAACGATTCAGCCACATGGCGCACCTCCGCGGAGTAATCCGCGACACGCTGCGTTTATCGCGGAATGTGTGCGGTCGCAGCGGCGATATTGCGAGCGGCTTCCTCCAAGAACTCGCTCAAGGTGGGAAGAGCCTGCCGACGCCCTGCCCGAACATCCGCCAGCCTGAGTGATAGGTTCGCTCGAAACAACTGCCGAACGATGTCAGGACCTCGTCGCGCGATCGAGTCATCCATAGCCGACACGAGTCCCTCCAGGGCTTCTACTTGGACCATTCCGCTCTGCCGCACTTTCTCAAGCGCACCTGCGATTTCCTTCCAGGCTTCAAACTGGGCGCGCCGGCGCTCGAAGACAAACTCGGCGTTCTTGCGATCGCCGCAAAAGGAAGTGTCGGCGAACACTGCGCCGTCGGGGACCACGACGATATGCGACGGGTCGCCCGTGAGTGGAAGATCGGCGGTCCGGGTGACCGTCCCCTTCGGAGCAATGTAGCCGTCACCCGGCCCGAGTCCCTCGAATTGGCGGAAAGCGTCAATGCCATATCCACTGTGGGCTGCACCGGGTTCGGTTCCAACGACAATGGTGACCTGCCATGCGGTCACCACCTTCGTGCCAGTGTTCTGAAGAGTGAGCGTGACTTTGCGACGATACGGGTCACTTGTGGAGCCCACCACCAACAGTGGCACGGCGCAGGTCGAGTCCTGAATTTGTGGGGGTGCTCCGCAAGTCACCACGCCGAGCCAGTAGAGAACTCCGAGAACAAGCTGGCCCGTCATAAGAAGCCTGCTGGATGGACCCAATCCTCACATGCAAAAGCCATCTGGCCAGCCGCCAGCAGCGCGACGATGCTTCGTCTGGCATGGCATGGCGATTCGCGTCGAGTAGTAACTCGCCGGAACTGAGCGCCATATGACTGGACTCATCAGACGCCCATACGGACCGTGAGGTGCGGCACGTCGGCGCCGTTCACGTCGAAGTGAACCTCACCTGTCTCCTGACGCCCTGCGGCGTTCGTCCGTGTTGCGTGGAGCACGTATCTGCCATCCTGAAGACCGCCGATCACGAACCGTCCGTCCGTTCCCGTGCGGGCAACGCCCCGGATCCAGTTCGGCGGCACGTCGAAGCTCACGCTCACTGGCATGTCGGTCAACGGTGATCCTGCGGGATCATAGACGACACCGGTGATATTGAACGTGGCAGCCGTAACGAGCTGGAAATTCGCTTCGCGGCGATCACCTGCCTTGACCGCGACCACGGTCGCCTCGCTTAGTCGTGACGTGCCAGGAAAGTACGTCACCGCAAATCCGTCATGCGTTCCTGGGCTTCCATAAGGTGCCGGAGATGCGACGAGATAATAATCCCCGGGTGCCAGTCCGGAAGCGGTGACCCGTCCGTCCTGGCGCACGGGGGCGTAAGAGAGGGCGACCAGCTTCTCGATGCCAGCCGTGATCTCCCGCCGGACCACTTGAAAACGAAGCCCTGCGGGCAACTCACCGTTGGCCGCGCTGATGATTCCCGTGATCGTCCCCGCCAGTGCGAGCCGCAACTCGATTCCGTCATGGGTGCTCCCCCTGCGAACAGAGATCCCGTATCCTCCGCGTGCTGGCTCGCCGTCGAAGCTCGTTGAGACATAGCCGTCTTTGCGAGCGATGACGCGGCAGTTGCCCTCAGGTGAGAGGAACTCGAACCGCCCCGACGGGTCTGACTTGACGCGCTGCACTGGCAGCGGCGGACACGCCATGGCAAGCTCGACGTCGGCGAGTGAGTCACCGTCTGGTGAGAGTGTCCAGCCGCTGACGCGGCCCGTTCCGGGCACAGGTCCTTGCTCGCCTATCAACAACACGCTGGTAACCAGGGCAGTCAGCCCGGTCGCCGCACCGAAGATCGTGTGGCGGAGTCGTTTGCGCATGATGTTGCCTCGTGCTGACCAGGAGGTCGGTACTGCAAAATGGTAGCACTTTGCGGTTGGGCACGAACCGTCCGACGGACGAAAGTCCGCTGAGCAGCGACCGCACTCAAGTCGTGGACCGGCGACGCACCGCGGGCAACACCGTCGAGTGGCACGACCGCAACAATCGACGCACTCCGGCAAGTGCCCTTTGAAAGGGAGCGCGCGGCGCGTGTCAAGGCCGCGTGAGCGCCGAGCGGAGCGAGGGGAGCCTTGGACACGCGCAAGCGCTCCCGGACAATGATCAACGACGGAGCGCGAGCCGTACCAGTCTCATGCTGGCGCTTCGGATTGTCATCCAGCGGCCGTGGAGCGCGCGGGCCAACGCTTCCCTCGCTTCCGCTCGGCGCTTCGCGGCGTTGACCCGCGCGCTCCAGCGGCCGAATCGTAAGCCATCTATCAAGCGCCAGCCGCGTGTCAGCACGTTGCGTGATGCGTTGTCTTGATCATTCAAAACGCGCGCGGATCCGTGTGCGTACCGCAGCGCGTGCCGACGCGGTTTCCACCACGACACCGCCGCCATTGTTTCGCTGTCAGCGCGACACGGGGAACCCAGGACGTGAACGACCCCTGGACCGTCCACGTGCCGCGTAGGGGGGCTGGACACGGGGTCGTTGACGTCCTGGGTTCCGCTTCTGCGCTGATCGGAACCCTCTCGGAGGCCGCACAGAACGCCGCCCCATTCGACGCGAAGAGCGTCGGCGCAAGTGCATGCCGCGACAACGTCTTCGCTGCGAAGGTCCATGCCGGCCGTCGGTGCCAGGTCCATGTCGTCACCAGCGCAAAGCGGGTCAAGGAACCGGGTTGAGGGACGGGTTGAGGCCGTGCGGAGTCTCATCTCCCTCTTCGGCGTCATCCATACGTCGCCGGTGGCGTAAACGCTCACGGTCAACTAGTACTACTTTGTCAGATTCGTAGTTCGACGTCTTTGAGCTTCAGCATCCAATCCAGGTAATGGGGGTGCGTGATAAGAAAGTGTGCACTGAGGACATCGGTCATCACGGCACGCACCACCGGCAGGGTCAGATGCGT
>JBMDXQ010000110.1:0-4546 GCA_048594975.1 Vicinamibacterales bacterium
GACGGCCTGGATGTAGTACTGGACGGTGGTCTTGGCGTAGTTGCGGCGCTGGAGCTCGTCCAGCATCGCTTGTCGGAGATGGGTCACAGGAACCTCCTTGTGACCCACACGCTACCCGACCGATCGAGCGGGCCTCACGCGTAGCGTCCGCCGCGCCAGCGGCTTCGTTCAAACGCCGCAGCGTGGACCAAGTGCGCCCACCACTGCGCCCACCAGCCCGAGACGGCACGAGATTTTCTGAGAGTTTCAGGTACGTCCGGAGACGACAGCAGGGAGTCGGCAGGTCGGAAATCGGTCGATACTGGCCGCTCCTCCACCATCAGGGTCAGGAGGTAGTACGGCCAGATCGGGCGGCCCTTGATGATCCGCTCGTAATACGGCCGTCCTCCGGTTTCCCAGGTGACGATGAACTCGTACGCGGCGGGCGACACGACATCACGCCAGTCGGGAGAGGGCCGTTCGAGGACGGACGGCGCGGGCAGCGTCCCAATCGGTTCGGGCTCGCGGTGGGCGAGCGCTTCTTCGATCTCTGCATCGCTCAGCGGCGCAGCCAGCGTCCCATACGGATCCTGATCGTCGCGTGTCATGGTGAGTCTCCACGGTCCGCCAGTCCAACGGGAATGCGCGGCCTGATCTCCCCGGACAATACCGCGATTTCTGGCGGGTCGATCCAACCGTGCGCATACGTATGAGCCGTCCCCTCATCCGGCCACATCGGTGACCTCGGTCCAGGACACGACCTGCTGCGAGCCCATGATTCGGCCCTGGAAAGACAACGCGTCCACTGGCATCGAGCTTGGGATCGTGGCCGGGGTGCGTGCGAGTTCAGGCGTCCGGAACGCCCGAAACAGATGAGGTGTGGCCGCTGTCGATGAGAAGCTCAAGCCGCCGTGCGCTGCTCGTCATCGCTGTCCTGGTGACGGGTTCCCACGAAGCCGTCGCCCAGCAGTGGACGTGCCGCACGATTCGGCAAGGCGACACCGCGGCGCACCTTGCGTCGCGCATGACCGGGGACGGCGCAGCCAGACACCAGCCGTGGTTTCAGATTGTCGATCCCACCGCGTCGCGTTACGTGGCGAAGGCCCGGTACGATCGCATCCGCCCGGGTTGGCTGGCGTGCGTCTTTACGGGACCCGGTGGCCCGGCGCAAGCAGACGCCGGAACGATGGCGCACGTCGGCCGGCCGGGCCCGGCGGCGTTCGGGTTCGACTGGACGCTGGCCGGCATCGAGCCGGATCCGCGCTGGTACATCGTCATCCTCGTCCTCATCATGCCCCTTGCCGGGTACACCGCCCGCAGGCGGTGGCTGGGACGGCGCGCTCTTGTCGAACAAATGAGGCAGTTCGGGCAATCAGTCATCCGTGAATTCGAACGGCCCCTCGTGCACCCGCGATCCCCGGCTCCCGTCCTCAGATCGCGGCTGCGGGTCAAGCCGCATCGACAGCGAGTGGAGGTCCTCCTGGCTCCCGCCGCCGGACGGACCTATCCCAACCTGTCGGACCACAGAAAGAACGTGGAGTACGACATACGACGGGTGCTGCAGTTGCTGCCTGATCAGTCATACATCAGCGCCTCGCTGCACCAGCGCGGCGAGTGGGTCGTCGTCTCGTTCCAGACCAGCGTTCAGAAACAGGAAGGTGCCTCGTGAACGTACTGCTCCTCAGCCTCGGCGGCGGCGGCGGAAACATTCTCCGTTCGCTGAAGACGATCTATCAGCGCGATCTCTCGCTGACGGAGAAGAGCGACGCGGCGTACGCCGAACGGCTCCGGCAGCGGGTGGCAACGAGATTCCTGGACACGAACGAGTTCTCGTTGTCCGACGTGCCGCCGGAGGAGTGCCTTCTCATCGGAGCCGCGACCACCAAACGGCTCGGATCGGGGCACAACCCGGATGTGGCGCGCGCCGCGCTCGAGGAGTCGAGGAGCGAGGTCGAGGCGCTCCTGAGTCGGTACTCGGCCGTGGTGCTGATCGGGACCGGCGGAAAGGGCACTGGCGCCGGCACGATCTTCCCGGTGGCACAGATGGCGCGCAGGCTGAAGAAACTCGTCATCCCGGTGTTCATCTGCCCGTCGTTCGAGCGCCACGAGGTGGAAAAGCGCCGCTACGACCAGGCGCTCGAGATCGTCGAGCAGTTCGACGCCGCCGAGATCAGGTTGATCGAGATTCTCAACGACCGGGGATACACGGACGCGCACCCGTTGCCACAATCGGTCGTGTGGGAGCGGATGAACCTGCCCATTGCGCGCAGCCTGCGCGGCCTGCTGTACGTGCTGGAGGACCTGTCGCAGGTCGATCCGTCCGACCTCTCGACACTGCTCGCCGGGCCGGGGCGGCTGCGCCTCGGCTTTGCCGAAATCGATCCGCCCGCCCGGGAAGACCCGACCGACGAGCAAATCGACGAAGCCGTGGGGGCGTGCTGGCAGAATGCGTACGACGCGTTCGGCAGGACCGCTGGCACCTCGCTGATCTGTATTCAGGGCCACTGGTCGAATGTGACCGATGCCAGGATCAAGGGGCGGTTGGGAACGCTCGTAGCGGGCAGGGCCACGGACAGTCCGTACAATCCCCTGTACGCGCGTGTCATTCAGACTCCGAAACCCTGGGGCATCACCGCGCTCTTCGCGGAATACACCGGCGTACACCCGCCGATTGAGATCGCCTGGACGCCCGAGCCGTACGAGGCACGGCTCGCGGCGTTGGACGTCGTTGAAATCGAGAGTGAACCGCTCGTGTCGATGGCGCCTGCGGCCGAACCCGTCGCGCCAGTTGCCGTCGCACTCCCGCCGTCGGTTCCCGAGACGGCTCGCGCGTACGCGACCTTTCGCGAGTTCGCCCTGGCGCTGAATCGTGGCGAAGCCGGGGCACTCGACCTCGCCCGCAACGAGTCGGACGGAGACGTTCAGATCGACGGCCCCGAGCTCAGAATGCTGTTGACCACCGTCTGGTTCCGTTCCGTGCTTCCGCGTCTTTCGCGAAACTGGCGGAATCGCCTCCTCGAGACCGTACTCGAGAAGGTGTCGCTCGAGAATCACGTCGTGCGGATCGGACGGCACAACGAACTGCTGAGCGACGTCGGCTACCTGCAGTTGACCGAGCTGGCCACTCGCACCGATGTGCCTGAGGCCGTTCGTGCGGAGATTCAGGTGCTCGTCGCCATCGGGCGGTTCTGGGGCGAAGAAGCCCTGCGCCGCTGCCAGTTCACCGGCCCCGCAACCGCCGCGCCCTCGAGGTTCGACAAGCTGCAGGCCCTGCTGCTCGGTGGCTGATGCGGGATCCGCCGGTCACGAGCGGCCCCGCGGAATGCGCTGCTGCGGAACCCGTTCGTGACCGGGATCTCTCGTGATGGTGCCGGGTTCGTCGCGAACGCAAACGCATTCGACCAGCGCGGTGTCGGGGGCAACGCCGCAAGAACGTCGGCAGACTTCACGCGCCGCCTTTCGGACGCGCGCGCGAAGGCAGGTCGGCTGCGTGCGATGCCCTCGAGGCCATCGCCCGCTCGAACAGCAGGGCTATGGTCTCTGCGTACCCGGCAAAGGATCCTGCGTCGGGCCCCGCGATCAGCGTACGCGCCAGCTCGTGCGTACCAGCGCAAAGCTCCGCGAGGGGTGGCGCCGGCCCGCGAGATACCGCCGATGTGGAATCCCTCGCCCGCGACTGAACGCCGACAGCGACGGCCTTGCACTCCGGCACCAGATCGTACGCCGTCCGGACCCACGCGGGATCCGACGCGACACTTTCGCCGCTCAACGATGCGGTGTCCTTCGCCGAAAAAGGGGCATCTCAAGGATGCCTACAACACCTTTGTCCGCGTGTGCGAAGCACCGGCCTACAAGTTCAAGGCGTTCAAGATCGATCAACATTTCGATCGAACACAACGGATCGTCCCGGGGATCATCAATGCCATCCGGAGGTGTGCGTTTATCATCGCGGACGTCAGCGAACCACGACCCAACGTCTATTACGACCTGGGATACGCTCAGGCGCTTGGAAAGGAGATCATCGTCACCGCGATGGAAGGAACCTCCCTGCCCTTCGACATCTACGATGTTCCTACCCTGTACTGGGACTCGCAGGATGCGTTAGAAACGAAGCTGAGAGGCGAGATCACGCGTATCGCCGAGAAATACGGCCGCAACCCGGTTACGGCTCGCCCCTGAGCGGCTGGTTCAGTGGCCGCGGCGTTCAGCAATGCCGTCTGATCAGCCGACTCGTCATCGTGAGCCAGGGACACGGCTCACTCCTCAATTGATGGCCGAATCCCACCGGGAAACTGGTCGATGGAGCCGCAACGCTCCTGGCGAAGGCTCACCGCGCTGCGCCATCGTGAGATTCCGTGCCGGGCTTCAGCGGCTCACCCACGCGCCGGATGTCGGGTTGTACGCGAGCACGCGCGCACGCCCCGTTACCCCGAACACCCGCACCGCGAACTGCTGTCGGCGGCCGTGCAGGTACAACGTCCCGGCGGTGGCGGTGCCGTTCGCCCCGAGCGTGAGGATCCGCGCCGCCCCGACCCGCACGCCGTCCCCGTCGCCCCCGTCGGGGCTG
>JBMDXQ010000111.1:0-1954 GCA_048594975.1 Vicinamibacterales bacterium
TCCCAGGTCGGCTCGCCGGTGACAGGCGGGTTGGTGTGATCGCGGCCGTATGGGACCAGCTGGATAGCCAGGAACGTCCCGAGAAGTCCGAGAGCGATCCGGGACCACCACTTCCGACTCAAGAGGTTCATAGACACCTCCAGTGATTGCGTCGAACCGCGGTGAACGACTGTGCAGGTGGCGTGCCGACGCCTTCGACTAGATCGGAGTGATCACCGGCTGCTGGCGAGGCGCTTCTGATGTAGGTAATCCGCTGCGGAGCCTTCGGACTCGCAATTTCACGGGCATTCGAGCGGGTCTGCCGAATTCTCGCTGGCGAACTCCGGACGGCTGCGGTCCGAGCTGGCGCGACCTCTCCGCTGGCGAGTACGGGGCCTAGCAGCCCGTGGTGAAACGCACTTCTCGCACGCCGATCTGCGCGAGGGCGTATCTCGCGATTGAGCGACGTTCGAGTCGTGAAATGAATTGTACAGGCGACCAATGACGCGTCACAGAGCCCCAAAGCGGCCGAATCAGCATCAGAAGACGAGCCAGGACCGCAGTGAGCCGTCCTTGGAGGCCGCGCGGCGTGCCGACGCCGATCCACCGTCGCATGATCAAACCGAGATTGAAGCCGCTGGTGTGGATGAGGACACGCTTCAGGATGTTGGTCGTGCCGCGCAGATACGTGCGGCGCATGCCTCCGGTGTCGTAGGTGTGAGCGAAGCTGCGTTCGACCCGTTCGCCGCGGCGGCGCAAGAGCCGCTTGCCCCGGTCGCTGCGGATGCGGCGGCGATTTCCGTAGACGGCGTCGCGCGCGTCCTCTTGATCGATCCACGATTGCGCGCGGCGGTGCGGCTCACTGATGTAGGCGCGAAACCCGTGCGTGTGCAGATCGAGGAGCACCGCTCGACTGTGGCAGCCCTTGTCGGCGACGACCTCGTCCGCCAACCCGACCGGTGCGCCGTCGGCGTCCGTGACCTGGTCGAGCTGCTCAACGGCTTCGGCCAACGTTTCGGGCAGCGTGGCGGTGTCGCCCTGATCGGCGCCCTGGATCGTGACCGCGACGATCGCGCCGGTGTCGAGATCCACCGCGTGTTCCGCCTTGTGCGCGAGGTGCGTGCGGCCGTCCTTCATCTTGGTGATCCGCGCGTCGGGATCCGCTGGCGAGGTCCAGTCTTTGTTCGCGCCCTTCTTCTTTCGCTTCCGATCGAACCGCGCCAGGTCGGCACGCGTCGGCGTCTCGATGCCCGACGCCTGTGCCAGCTTGGTCAGAAACTCCTGGTACCCTTCCCCCGTGTCGCGTCGCACGATGCTCCGCAAGGCGGCATTCGCCTCCAGCGTGGTCGCATCGACGGCCACGGTCTTGCCGTGGACCAGCCCGACCTCCGCCACGCGTTGCAGGACCCACGTGAAGACGGCGCGGTGTGTGTCCAGATCGATCAAGCGACGCGGGCGCGAAATCGTCGAATGATCGGGCGGCGCTTCCGGCAACACCAGCCCGAGAAACTCACGCAGTGCCAACGAATCTGCGGCACGCCACGCAATGCCGCGCTCGGCGTCCAAGCCTTCGAAGTAGCCGATCAACAGCAACCGAAAGTAGCGACCGGGCGACAGGCCTGGTCGGCCGACCTCGTCGGCATAGAATCGCTGGCAGAGTCCTTCGACATATCCGTCGAAGTCGTGCATGTCCAGAATCTGATTCAGCCGCGAGTAAAACGGATGCGCGGCGGTCCGCGGCAGGTCTTGAGTCGCCACCCACATTGAGGCCTGCTTCGTATGCCGCCGTCGTTTGCCCATCGCCATCGGCGACAGTGTAGTACGAGGGATCGATCGAGTCGATCCCTAATTCACCGTTTCACCACGGGCTGCTAGGCAGTCTTACCGACTGGTTTTGACCGGCCGGAAGCCCTTGAAGAGATATCGCCACGGCTGTCGAGAGCGTCCATCGGAAGTGTAGATGTTGCCCTTCGAA
>JBMDXQ010000112.1:0-5845 GCA_048594975.1 Vicinamibacterales bacterium
TGTAGCTGTCGGATCGACCCCGACTCACTACGCGCATTTCGCGTCGCCCTGCACTGGGGTAGGACCACAACCCAGGACAGAACGACGCCAGCGGTTTGGATATCCCAAGGCAAATCTGCCTTGGGCCTCGTCGGGTGTTCAAACCTACCGACGGTGTAAATCCAATATACTACAGATGTGCTGCGTCTGCAACTATTTTTTGGATCGTCCGGGTCAGCGGGCCGTCCCTTCGCGCGGGGCAAAGTTGAGTCTACCGACATACTCCCAGTACTTCCAAATGTACTGCCACGAAATCGTGGCCCTGTGCGGTCTTTTCTGGCCCTTTGTGGCCCGGTGAGGACAAAGAAACACCAATAAATATCGGCATTTCCTTGCAGGGTGTGTGCTAGAGGTTTGTTTTAGGAAACCGATGCTCTATCCTGCTGAGCTACGGGCGCGGAAAAACATTCAATTTTAGCGCAGCCCTGCCGCCGTTCATCAGTACTGAAGCACCGCCGAGACGTTCTCTCCCGTCAGCCTGGCCCGGCCACCGAGTTCGATGAGCTCGATGAGGAAGGCTACGCCTTCCACCCTTCCGCGCGCCTGCTTCACCAGGTCGACCGTCGCGCGCGCCGTCCCACCGGTCGCAAGCAGGTCGTCGACGACCAGCACGGCCTGGCCGGGCTGCACGGCGTCGCGGTGCATCTCCAGCGTGTCGCTGCCGTACTCGAGGTCGTAGCTGGCGCGAAGCGTCTCCGCCGGCAGCTTTCCCAGCTTGCGTACCGGCACGAAGCCGGCGCCGATGCGGTCGGCCACCGCCGCCCCGAGGATGAAGCCGCGGCTTTCGATCCCGACGACGAGATCGATCCCGCGCGCAGTGTAGGGGGTGGCCATGGCATCGATGGTGATCCTGAAGCCGAGCGGGTCCCTGAGCAGCGTCGTCACGTCGTAAAAGAGAATGCCGGCCTTGGGGAAGTCCGGCACGTGTCGGATCCGAGATTTGAGCTCCTGCATGCACCCTCACCGAATGGAAAACCCGATCGGCCGGCCGGTCGGCGCGAGCGGCTCCGCGTCGATCGCGTCGATCCGCGCGCCGGCAGGACCTCGCCAGAGCGCCCGCTCGATGCGCTCCACCGCCTCGGCATCTCCTTCCACGACCGCCTCGACGCGCCCGTCCTCGAGGTTGCGCACGTAGCCGTGGACGCCTTCGAGCGCCGCGTGATCCTGGACAAAGTACCTGAAGCCCACGCCCTGCACGCGTCCGGACACCAGGAAGCGACGCGCCACGATCATTGAGGGGGGAATTATGTCACGTGCGACGCGCCGCCGTGCGGTGTGCGACGGCGGTGACGGGTGACGTCCCACGTGCTGAGGCACCGGCCGGTGCGGCGGCCGCGTGCCGACGTGCTACAGTCGGGGCATGCCGGTGATTCGCGCCAGCAGCCAAGGCGAGTCGCGCGTGCGCATGCTCCGGATCGTTCGCCGCGGGGATCGGCACGACCCGCACGATTTGTCGGTGGCGTGCCGGCTGGAAGGCGACTTCGGCGCCGCATTCGAAGAGGGCCGTCCGGCGGGCCTGCTCCCCGGAGAGACGCTGAAGAACATCGTCTACCGCGTCGCCCGCGAGCAGGGCGAGGAGATAGAGCGCCTGGGGCTCGCGCTGTGCGACCGGCTCCTCAGGGAGTACCGGCAGCTCACCCGCGTGCGCGTAGAGGTGGGCGAGCAGCGCTGGGCACGGCTCGAGGCGGGAGGGAAGGTGCAGGGCCAGGCCTTTGCCGCCGGTCCAGCCGAGCGACGCACCGCTGCGGTGATGAGCAACGGCACGCGCACCGCGGTCGTGTCCGGGCTGGAGGACCTCGTGCTGATGCGCACGTCCGGGCTGGCCCCCTCCGGTCCGCGCCACGACGACACGAGCGGCCGATCGGACGGCGTGCAGCCGCTGCTCGTCGCGGCCCTCTCGGCCCGGTGGAGTTACGCGACTTCCGAGGTGACGTTCGCGTCCTATCGTCATGGCGTGCGCTCCACGATCGTGGACACGTTCGTGTGGCACGCCGGCCGTTCCCTGCAGCACACGCTCTATAACATCGCGGACGTCGTGCTCGCCTCGTACCAGGAAATCACCGAGATCTCGCTCGCGCTCCACGAGCGCCCGTACCGGCCGGCCGACCCGTTCGGCGCCGGCATCGACCACGACGAGGACCTGTTCGTCGCCCTCGATGAGCCGCTGGGCGTCGTTGAAGTGACTGTCGCGCGACAGTGAGCCACCGCAACCCCCAACGCCAACTCAGCGTCCCGTCTCCACAGCCGGCAGCTTCGCCTGTGCGAGAGCCCTGTTGAAGGCACCCAGGTCGGTACTGATCAGCGATTCGAGCCGCGCGAGCTCCTCGTCGAGCCGCGTCGAGAGTTTTTTGAACACCGCGTACGCCTGATCCGTCGGCCGGCAGTCGCCGCTCTCGACCGTGCCCTGCAACGCCGCAAGCTTGTTGTTCAAGCGAATCGGGAAGTTCAACGGGTCCTGGTTACTGCGGTTCCGATACTGGTAGATCTCGCCTTCGACCTCGGTGAGTCGTTCCGCGAGCGACGCCCCGTATTGCTTGAGGGCAGCATCGAACGTCTTGCCCGTGCGGTCGGCGACCTGCTCCTTGATCCTACGGATGCGAATCACGGCACCGTTGGCCTCGCTGACCCGCTCGTTGATTTGCCGGGCGAGCTTGAACTGCTCGAGCAAATCGGCGTCCGTCACGCCCGCCACGACGGTGTTCCGACGGATGTCGAAGTCCTGTGTCTTCGTGACGCCGTTTGCGGTGACCCTCACCTGGTAGTGCCCCGGGGGCGCCAGGGGGCCGTTCGTCGAGGCGGCCCACAGGATCAGCCCCGGAAAGCTCCGCGCCTCCGGGTACCGCATGTCCCACGTGAACCGATTCATGCCCTGCCGGCCCGTGACACGCGCCGGCGGCCCGCCGCGTCTGCCCCCGCCCTCTTCCGGGTCCGGGTCGTCGCCTGCGCTGCCGCGGCCGCGGCCGGCCTCCCCCTCCGGCATGCTGGTGAACGTGCGGATGGAGCCGCCGGCGGCGTCGCGGATCTCGATGGTGACCTTGTCGGCCGGCTTCTGCAGAAAGTAGTCGACCGCCACGCCGCGGGAGACCGACCTCGTGGCGTCGGCCGGGTCGAAGAGCGCGAGCGGTTCGGTCGCGGTGGTGCGCGTGATCTGCCGCAGCAGACTGATGTTATCGAGGACGTAGAACGAGCGGCCGTGCGTCCCGATGACGAGGTCGTCGTTCTTGGCCTGGATGCCGTGGACCGGCGTGGTCGGTAGCTCGAGCCGAAGCGACTGCCAGTACCCGCCGCCGTCGAACGAGACGTAGATCGAGGTCTCCGTTCCGAGGAAGAGCAGGCCCCGGCGTTTCGGATCCTCGCGGATTGCGCGCGCGAAGTCGTCGCCGGGGATGCCGCCGACGATCTTCGTCCACGATCGTCCGTAGTCGCTGGTCTTGTAGACGTAGGGCGCGCGGTCCGACCGCTGGTAGCGGTTGCCGGCGAGGTAGGCGGTGCCGGCGTCGTGCGGAGACGCCTCGATGAGGCTGACGCGCGTGAACTCGGGGAGATCCGGCGGCGTGACCTTGAGCCACTCCCCTCCCCCGTCGCGCGTCACGTGCACGAGGCCATCGTCCGAGCCGGCCCAAATCACCCGCGGGTCGCGCGGGCTCGGCGCGAGCGTGAAGATGGTGGCATAGGTCTCGACGCCGGTCTGATCCAGCGTGATCGGGCCTCCCGACGGGCCGAGCGTCGCCGGGTCGGCCCGTGTCAGGTCGGGGCTGATGCGCTGCCAGGTCTGGCCTTCGTTGGTGGTCTTCCAGACGTGCTGCGAGGCGGCGTACAGCGTGTCCGGATCGGTCGGCGCGATGACGATGGGGAACGTCCACTGGAAACGCTCGGCGATGTCCTTCGCCGAGAAGCCCATCGGGTTGTCCGGCCACACGTTGATGTTCCGCCGCTCGCCCGTCCGGCGGTTGACGCGCGTGAGCAGGCCGCCGTAACTGCCGGCGTAGAACACGTCGGTGTCCTGCGGGTCCGGCGCGATGTACCCGCTTTCGCCGCCCCCCACGGGGTAGAGGTCGCCGCCCGCACTGGGGAGGCACGCCGTGCTGTTGTCCTGCTGCGCGCCGCAGACGTGATAGGGCACGTGCGCGGTGATGAAGACGTTGTAGAACTGCGCCGTCGGATAGTCCTGCTCGGTCCAGCTCTCCCCACCGTTGATCGAAACGTTCGCGCCGCCGTCGTTGCTGTTGATCATGCGGCGCGGGTCGTTGGGCGCGATCCACAGATCGTGATTGTCCCCGTGCGGCACGCGGATCGGACGGATCGACTTGCCGGCGTCAGTCGAGCGATAGAACCCGGTGTTGAGGATGTAGACCGTGTCCTTGGCCTGCGGATCGGCGTAGATGCGCGTGTAGTAGAACGCGCGTTGACGGAGGCGCCGCTCATCGTTCACCAACCGCCAGCTGCCGCCCGCGTCGTCGGAGACGAACACGCCGCCGGCCGCGGCCTCGATGACGGCGTAGACCCGGCTGGGATCCGCCGCGGACACGGCCACTCCGATCTTTCCCCAGACCGGGGCGGGCAGGCCCGGGTTGTTCGTCAACTCGGTCCAGGTCTTCCCACCATCGACCGTCTTGAACAACCCGCTGCCCGGGCCTCCGCTCGAGAGCGAGTGCGGCGTCCGGTAGACCTCCCAGAAGCCGGCGTAGAGCACCTCCGGATTCTTGGCGTCCATCGCCAGGTCGACGGCACCCGTCTTGTCGTTCCTGAAAAACGCCCGCGTCCAGTTCCTGCCGCCGTCGGTCGTCTTGAAGATGCCGCGTTCGGGGTTTGGCCCGTAGGGATCGCCGAGGGCCGCCACGTACGCGATGTCGGGATTTGAGGGGTGAACGCGGATGCGGCCGATCGCCTGCGTCTTCTCGAGGCCAGCATGGCTCCACGTCAGTCCGCCGTCGGTCGTCTTGTACACGCCATCGCCCTGGATCACGTTGCCGCGCAGCGCCACCTCGCCCATGCCGACGTACACGACGTCCGGGTTGGACTCGGCGACCGCGATCGCGCCAACTGAGGACGTCTTCAGGAAACGGTCGGCGACGGGGCGCCATGTCTGTCCGGCGTCGGTCGTTTTCCAGACGCCGCCGCCGGTCGCGCCGAAGTAGTACTCGAACGGGCGCGAGGCGCTGCCCGCGACGGCGATGGATCGTCCTCCCCGCGCCGGCCCGATCGATCGCCAACGGAGGCCGGAGAACAGCGACGGATCGGCGCCGGCCGCCCGCGATACCGTCTGCGCGACGGCCGCTGGCGCAACGTCGATCGCCGCGAGTGCGGCGCCAGCGGCGACAAGTCCGAGGCATGTCACTGCATGTATGGTCGAACGACAGCGCATCGCGTCATCTCCTCGGCAGGTGGGGAGTCTGCCGGTGCCGCACGGGGCCGCGTCACAGCGCGGCACATGCTAGTCGAAAAGGTCGCGCTTGAGGAACCACCGCCCCCACTGGTTGGAACGTGCCGACACATTAAGGAACCCGGCACTCACACAAACCGGTCTGCCCGCGGGCGGATGAGCCGGTTGGCAGCGGCACGCCTTGTGCTCTATAGGTCGACAGGAGGGCAAGCGATGCTGTTTACCATTGCGGTGATTTTGCTGGTGCTGTGGCTGCTCGGGATCGTCAGCGGCTATACGCTCGGCAACTTCATCTACGTGCTGCTCGTGATCGCGCTGGTCCTGTTCGTCATCGGGCTGGTCAGCGGCAGAAGAACTGTCTGAATCATCGAGCGGACCGTCCGGGCACGATGCGGGAGTCAGATTTCGTGCATTGATCGAGAG
>JBMDXQ010000113.1:0-8187 GCA_048594975.1 Vicinamibacterales bacterium
GCTCATGCCGTGCCGCTGGACGAGGAGCAGGTGCAGGGCGAGCAGCATCGTGGCAAGGGCCGGGAGGATGGCGACGTGAAACCCGAACAGGCGCGTCAGCGTCGCGCCCGTCACATCCTTCCCGCCGCGCAGGAACCGGACGATGAAATCGCCGGCTGCGGGAACAGTGGCGGCGATATCCGTCCCGACGCGGGTCGCGAAATAGGAGACCTCGTTCCAGGGGAGGAGATAACCCGTGAACCCGAACGCCAGCGTGAGCAGGAGCAGGATCATCCCGCTCAGCCATGTGAACTCGCGGGGTCGCCGGTACGCGTGCAGGAACAGCACGCTGAACAGATGCGCGAAGGCGCAGACCACCATCAGGTTGGCCGCCCAGGCATGAATGGATCGAATAAGCCACCCGAACGGCACGTGGGTCACGATGAACTGGACGCTCTCGTAGGCCTCGGTCGCGCTCGGACGGTAGTACAGAAGCAGGAGCGCACCGGTACCCGCCTGCATCCCGAACAGGAAGAGCGTCATGCCGCCGAAGTAGTACCAGAGGGAGTAGCGGTGATGCGGGACCGTCTTGTGGCGGAGCGCGTCGATCACGTCGGCGAGCGGTAACCGCTCCTCGAGCCACGGGCGAAGGCGCCCCCGCATTACGACCTCCGCGCGATCACGATCTCGTCGTCCTTCACGTTCACGTCGTACGGCTCGAGGGGCCGCGGCGGCGGGCCCGCGACGTTGCGGCCGTTCAAGTCATACTGCCCATCGTGACACGCACACCAGATGCGTTGAAGGTCGGACCGGTATTGCACGGTGCAGTCAAGATGCGTGCAGGTTGCCGTAAACGCGCGCAGCTCACCGCCCGGCGTGCGGATCACAATCGCCGGCTGCGATCCGAACGGCACCACCCGACCCGAGTTCGGCGGCAACGTACTGGCACTTCCACCACTGACTGAGAGCGTTGCCGCCTCCGGAATATCTGGCGGCGAGAGATAACGCGCGATCGGGTAGAGGATGGAGGCGAGAATGCCGCCGCCCCACGTGGCGAGAAGCCAGTTCAGAACGCTGCGGCGGGCGGGCTGGTGTTCACACGCGCCTGAGCCGGCGGTTGATCGACGCATGGGCAAGAAGAGTGTGCTTCACAATCGACACTATCACAGACCCGCGGGCAGCAAACGCGGCGGTGGCTGAGAAGGCCGCGGCGTTGACGCCGCCGAACGGAGCCGGAGCGATGCCGGTCTCCGACACCATCAATCAGGTCGTTGCCGAGACCTTGACATTATTGCGTTCGCGATGATAGTGGACGAACTCTGCGAGCGTACGACGAAAGTACCGCTCACTGAGCGGGAGCACGCGATTCAGGCATTCCCCTTTGACTGAGCGGACGAATCGCTTCGCGTGCGCGTTGCAGTTGGGCGCGCGATACGTGGTCCGGATCACGCGCACACCAAACGTCTCGAGCAGGTGCCGAACGCCGGTGCTCTACTTTCGGTCGCGGTCGCAGATCAGTTGGTTGCCTGGGCGTGCAACCGGCGGGACTCGCAACTGTGGAGCGGCGCGGCATGATGGCAGCGGCCGGTTGACGGGGCCACCGTTACTGCCATCTCTCTCTCCCTTGGTTGCGGTTGCGTGATGTCACGCGCGGCGGCTGACGGATGGATGTACCTCGCGCGGCGACGGGAACGCTGACGCTCGGAAGACCTGTTGAGCGTACGTGGATTTGACGCCGCGAGCCAGTCCCTGTCGGGAACAGCGTCAGCGCCTTCGCCTGCTCGCAGAACGGATTACCGGGTTGACGTGCGTTGAAAAGACACGCCCGAATGACTATCCTGTCGTGCTTTCATAAACGAAGCACACCTGGATGGTGCCCATGGAAGGACGAACGGTTTCCCACTATCGCATTGTCGAGAAGCTCGGCGGCGGTGGCATGGGGATCGTTTACAAAGCCGAGGACCTTCGGCTCAAGCGGATGGTTGCCCTCAAGTTTCTGCCGCCCGAGCGCACGCGTGATGCCGAAGCCAAGCAGCGCTTGATGCAGGAGGCGCAGGCGGCCTCGGCGCTCGACCACGCGAACATCTGCACTGTCCATGAGATCGACGAGACGCCGGACGGCCAGATGTTCCTGGCGATGGCCTACTACGCCGGCGAGACGCTCAAGAAACGGATCGACCGCGGCCCGCTGGAAATCGAGGAAGCGATCGACATCGCTATCCAGGTCGCCCAGGGGCTCGCGCGCGCGCACGACGCCGGTATCGTCCACCGCGATATCAAGCCGGCCAACATCATGCTCGCCGTCGGGGGCGAGGTGAAGATCGTCGACTTCGGCCTGGCGAAGCTGATCGGCCAGACCGGTCTGACGCAGACGGGCACCACGCTCGGCACCATCGCGTACATGTCTCCCGAACAGACACGCGGCGCCCGACGCGGACGCGCGCTCGGATGTCTGGGCGCTCGGGGTGGTGCTGTACGAAGCGCTGACGGGACGGCTGCCATTCGGGGGGGAGAATCAGCTGTTCGTGATGAATGCCATTCAGCACGAGCAGCCGAAACCAATTGGCCACTTGCGACCCGGTACTCCGGAGGAGCTGGAGCGAATCGTCGCTCGCGCTCTCGAGAAGACGCCAGAAGCGCGTTACGCGTCGGCACGGGAATTCACGGCCGACCTCCTCGCATGCCGGGCGGCGCTGACCGCCGCTCATGTTCCGCCGGCGCCGCGGCGGAGCGGGTTGAGGAGCGCGACGCTCGTTGGAGTGCTCGTGTCCGCCGCCGTGGTGCTTGCCGTTGGTGTGACGGTGCATCTGCGCGCCCGGGCCGAAAGCCGTCGGGTTTGGGTCGCGCAACAGCTCGCGGAAACGGAGCGGCTCGCGGACGCCGGAGAGTTCGCAGCCGCGTTTGCCCTGGCCCGTGAGCTGGAACGCGTGATCCCCGCCGACGCGACGCTCGCTGCCCTCTGGAAGAAGATTTCGGTTGCGGTGCCGATCCGATCGGACCCGCCGGGCGCCCGCGTGTACCGCGCGCCGATCGGCGCACCCGCGCAGGAATGGGAGTTCCTCGGCGTCACTCCCCTCGACGGCGTGCGCTTCGTCAAGAACGCCGGCTATTACCTGCGCGTGGAGGCTGATGGCCACCGGATAGTGGAGTTGCTGCAGTCGGCGGTGGTCAGGAAGCCTACTGTGCCGCCGCCGGTCGATCCTGTGAAGCTCGATCCTGAGTCCCGCCTGCCGGCAACCATGGTGAGGATTCCCGGATTCACGGTCGAAGGTGTCAACTACGCCGACTACTTCATGGACCGATATGAGGTCACGAATCGAGAATACAAGGCATTCGTGGACGCCGGCGGCTACGGCAACCGCACGTATTGGACCCACCCCTTCCTGAACGGCGGGACTGAGATTGCCTGGGACGAAGCGATGGCCTTGTTCAAGGACGAGACCGGTCGCACAGGTCCGCGTACGTGGCGTCTCGGCACGTATCCCGATGGGCAGGCCGATCATCCGGTCGGCGGCGTCAGCTGGTACGAGGCAACCGCTTTCGCCCGGTTCGCCGGGAAGGAGCTTCCGACGGCTTCACACTGGGCGCAGGCACAGCGCTACTATCGGGAGGACAGCTGGATTGTCACGCCGCGCAGCAACTTCGGAGGCTCCGGTCCGAGGCCGGTGGGCAAACCAGGCGCCCTGAACGCGCTCGGACTGTACGACATCGTCGGAAACGTGCGGGAGTGGTGCTTCAACGAAATCGGCTCCGGCCGCGCGACACGCGGCGGGGCCTGGACGGACGATACATTCCACGCGGGTTGGATTATCCGGAAGGATCCGTTCGATCGCGACGCCACGCACGGATTCCGCCTCGCGCGGACGTTCGACGAGCCCGCCGCGCTCGGACGGTTGCGTAAGCCGGTCGCGGCGACCGAGCTGCGGGACTATCGCAAAGAACAGCCCGTTGCGGAGTCCGAATTCGCAGGTTTTCGGCGGCAGTACGAATACGAGAAAGCCGCCCTCAATGCGGTGGTAGAGCCGAGCGACGACTTCGAGCACTGGGTCCGTGAAAAAGTGGCCTTCGACCTTCCGTACGGCGGCGAGCGAGGCGGCGCCTACCTCTTTCTTCCCAGGAATGCGCAACGGCCGCTCCAGACCGTGATCTACTGGCCGCATGGCGGCTTCACCCTGCTCAAGTCAATCGACGATGAGTTCCTGACGACTCTGGATTTCCTCGTGAGGGGGGGACGGGCCGTAGCGGTGCCGATCTTCAAAGGCACCTTGCACCGTAACCCAGATGGCACCGTGACGGGGGGGACGACGGCCGGCATCGGTATCGGGGAGCTTGCCTTCCGGGACCTCCAGATCGCGTGGGTGAAAGATCTGTCGCGGACGATCGACTACGTGCAGACGCGCGACGATCTCAATGGCGAAAAGATCGCGTTTTACGGTTTGAGTTGGGGGAGTCTCGCCGCGCCGATCGCGCTTGCGGTGGAGCCCCGGATCAAGGCCGCGGTCCTGAACGTGGGAGGATTCTGGAATGCGCGGTTTCTGCCGGAGGTCGACCCGTTCAACTTCGCGCCCCGAGTGCGGGTGCCCGTGCTGATGATCAACGGTGAACATGACATCGTGTTTCCGCTCGAGACGGCGCAGAAACCGCTGTTCGATCTGCTCGGCACGGCTCCGCCGCACAAGCACCACTACACGTACCCAGCGTCCCATGTCGTGCCCCGCAACGAGCTGATCAAGGAGACGCTCGACTGGCTGGATCGCTATCTAGGACCGGTGCGGTAACTGGGACGCTGTGAGCTGGAGGAGCCATGAGAGTGCATTCAGTTGTTGTTGTTGTCTGCGCGTTGACCGCGTTGGGAGGGCAAGTGCTTCACGGACCGGCCGTGGCAGCTGGCAGCCAACCAGACCGCGCTGCGGACCTCGCCGCCGTCGAGAAGCTGCGCCAGCAGGACATTGCCGCGACGGTGGCGCGTGATCCTGTTGCGCTGACGGATTTTTGGACCGATGACGCCATTCGTCTCGGCGTGGGCGCGCCGCCGGAAATCGGCAAGAAGACCATCCGAGCGAGCAACGAACGCCAGACGGCCAACAGAAGTTTCAAGGTGCTGAGCTACGTCCCGGAAACCAAGGACTTCACTTTTCTGGATGGTGGCTGGGCCGTCGAGTGGCGTACTTACACTGCTTCGTATGTCGACTCGCCGGGTGGCGAGGCGAAGCACGCGCGTGGCACGGTGTTGGCGGTGTTCAAAAAGCTCCCTGACGGCAGCTGGAAATGCTTCCGCGCGATGGGGTCCATGGAGCCAGGGACTCCCGGCAAAGCCGGTCGCTTGTGAAGGCGCCCAGCCAATGATCCCAGGATACGCTGGAGATACGCTGTCCTGAAGCGCGAAGGACGAACTTGACGCGGACCGACGAGTTCAATGAACTCGGAGTTCCGTTCTCGATCCGACACTCGAACCACTTGATTCTGCCGGCGTCGACAGCCTGTCTGATCTGCCTCTGTTTCCTCGAGAGCGCGCTGTCTCCTGTCTTGACCTCGACCTCGACGAGCACGATCTGCCGAAACCTGTCCTTCGCCAAAATCGCTGCGGGTACGCGGTCAATCTCGCCACGAGATGCCTCGACGAACACGAGTCGCTAACACCTGCGGACGTTCCCCGCAGCCGCTCGCCCCATACACATCACCGCGTAAATGTCCAACAATTCGGCCGAGGGATTGTGCGTCGCGCGCTGGTGCTACGCCGCGCGGTAGTAATAGTTCAGAAGGCCACCCACGCGCTGACGCCGCCGAACGAAGCCGGCGCGATGCCGGTTTCCGACACCGTCAATGAGGTCGTCGCCGAGACCTTGATGGTTCCGCTCGCGATGGTCGTGGATCAGGAACTCGGCGACCGTCTGACGGAAGTGCCGCTCACCGAGAGGAAGCACGCGATCCAGGCATTCTTCCTTGATTGAGCGAACGAAGTTCCGCGTGCGCGTTGCAGTTCGGCGCGCGATAGGGCGTCCGGATCACGCGCACACCGGACGCGTCGAGCAGGTGCCTCACGGCGGTGTTCCACTTCCGATCGCGGTCGCAGATCAGGAAGCGCCGCTCGTGGAGGACGCCGTCGGTCGCGTCGGTGAGGTGACGGGCGATCTGAAGCATGAAGGTCTCGTCCGGATGTGGCGTGGAACCGACGACCCGAACCCGCCGCGAGTGGAGTTCGATCACAAACACCGTGTAAACGTGACCAACCCGCGGAGCGTCCAGACCTCTGTCGTGAAGAAATCCGCTGCCAGGAGCGCGCCCCAATGCGCGCGCAGGAATGTCTGTCATGAGATTCGCCGCTCCCCGCTCGGTGGCTGTTGATCGCCAACGTCAAACGGGCTCGGTCGCGGTATTATTGGCACACTCCTTTTCCCCCGCCTGGACACCGGAGGCGAAACATGGTCCTGCGTGTTTGGGTCGCCGGCATGTGTGTCATTCTCGCTCTCACCGGAAACACTCTCCAAAACGGGGATCTCTCGCGGGCGGAACTCGCGTGGCTCCGTTCGCACGCGGTCGAGATCAGCACCGTCGAAGTCGGCAACGGGTTCGCCGACCTCGAGAAATTGCCGCAGGTGATCACTTCAGCGGGCATCGTGTCGCTCGGGGAGGCGACGCACGGAACGCGCGAAATCCATCAGTTGCGGCACCGGCTCGTGGAGTTCCTCGCCTTGCAAGGACCGACGGTTCTCGCGCTTGAAGCCAACATGCCTGAGGCGTACCGAATGAATGACTATGTGTTGCACGGAAATGGCGACCCGAAGGCGTTGCTCAATGCGATGCGTTTCTGGACTGTGAATACGGCCGAAGTGCTGGGGATGGTCGAGTGGATGCGCCGGGTCAACGCTTCTGGCACGGGTCGCGTGGAGTTCACCGGGTTCGACATGCAAACACCCACGGTCGCGCTGCAGCACGTTCGCGAGTTCCTTGGGACGACGGACACCGAGTACGCGAAGGTCGTCGCGCCGCTCTATGTCGAGGTTGCCGACCTCCGCGAAGCGGTGCATGGGTTCGGCGTGGTCAGCGCGACCTTTCCCGTGAGAGCGGCCGCAGGCCACCGGATTACGTTCAGCGCGGCGATCAGGACGGAGAACCTTGCCGGTGGCAAAGCCGCGCTGTTCTGGCGCGCGGACGGCGCTCAGGGACCTCTCGTGCTGGACGACATGAGCGAGCGTGGCGCAGATGGCACGACCGGATGGAACCGCTACGAACTCGCTGTCAACGTGCCGGCCGAGACCACTGAGATTGGTTTCGGTGCTCTGATGTCCGGTACGGGTACCGCATGGTTCGACGACCTGCGCGTCGAGATCGATGGTGTTCCGTACGATGCCACGGCAGTGGCCGACCTGGATTTCGAGTCCGGTCGGATGCGTGGATTTTCCAGCCTGTCGCCGCAGTATACGGTCGCGACGGATGACAGCGTCGCGGCACGCGGCCAGTACAGCTTGAAGATCGCCACGCCCGTGGCGGCCTCGCGTACGATGGCCCACAATGCGGAAGTAGCCCGTAGATGTGGAGACGTCGTCGCGCACATGGCAGGCGCTCGCGAACAGTACCTACAACGCGCCGACGCCCGTACAATCGACTGGGCTATTCACAACGCGCGCCTGGTACACCAGTTCGTCCGGTGGACCGCTTCCGAGACATCACGCGACGAAAGCATGGCCGAGAACGTCAGGTGGATTGTCGACAATGCTCCACGCGCCGGTCGTGTGGTGCTATGGGCATGTGAGCCGGACGCGCATCGCGCAACGCCGGCCCATGGGATGGTACCTGGATCGCTGGTACGGCAAGAGGCAGGTCGTGGTGGGATTTACCTGTAACCGAGGTGAGTACACCGCGATTCAACGCGGCACCGGGCTCGGTCGATACCCCTTGAAGACGGCCGGACCTGAATCGTACGAATATCTGTTGGCGCAGGCCGGAGTGTCTCAGTTCCTGCTCGACCTGCGCGAGGTGCGCGCGGACGGCCCGTCGGCATGGTTGCTGCGCCGCATGCAGTTGCGGTCGATCGGCGCGATCGCAGGCGATCAGCAGTTCTTTCCTGCCGATCTCTCCAGGGAATTCGACTTCGTCGTCTTTCTCGATCGCACAACCGCCACGCGGGGACTTTGGTAAGACGCGGTGATAGTCACCCGATCGAAAGAGATGATTCTAATCTCCCACCTTGGCATCGTTCAGACGGCC
>JBMDXQ010000114.1:0-37339 GCA_048594975.1 Vicinamibacterales bacterium
ACCAGGTCCCCGTGGCGGGCCGATACACGGTGATGTCGGCGCGGCCGTCGCCGTCGTAGTCGGCCGGGAGGGGCACGTCCTCTGGCCACCCCCACTGCGTGACGGCGGGAGCACCGGTGGTGCTGAGGACGACGTACCATAGACCGCCCGACGGCCGGTAAACGGCGATGTCGCTCCTGCCGTCACCGTCGTAGTCGGCCGGTATCGGTTTGTCCGTCGGCAGCCCCCACTGAGCCGTGCTGACGCTCCCGGTGCTGTGAGCGAAGTACCAAACGCCCGTCGAAGGTCGATACACTGCCAGATCGGCCCTGCCATCACCGTCGTAATCCGCCGGCAGCGGGACGTCGCCGGGCCACCCCCATTGCCTGTACGAGCCGGTCCCGCTGCCGCTGTGGATGATGTACCAGGTACCGGTCGAAGGACGGTAGACGGCGATGTCCGCCCTGCCATCTCCGTCGTAGTCGGCCGGTATCGGCTGATCACCGCCGAGTCCCCATTGCCGGGTCGTCACGCCGGTTCCGCTGCCGAGGATGTACCAGACGCCGGTCGAGGGACGGTACACCGCCACGTCCCTCTGGTGATCCCCGTCATAGTCTGCGGGCACGGGAATGTCGGTTGGCCAGCCCCACTGCACTTGCCATCCCGTACCGTCACTGCTGCGCACGACATACCACGTACCCGACGACGGCCGGTACACCGCCACGTCTGCGTTCCCGTCGCCATCGAAGTCGTCCCAGGACTGAGTGGCGACGTCGGGCAGCGTGGCGAAGCCGTAACCCCACGTATTGTTCGGCACGGCGCCGCGTGGGGCGGCGTGCGACTTGAGGTACGCGCTCACCTGCGCAGGTGTCGACGCGGAGAACGCCTGCCAGACCAGCGCCGCCAGGCCCGCGACGTGGGGCGTCGCCTGGCTCGTGCCGGCGAACCCGCCCGGCCCGTAGGTGACGGTGTCGCCCCGATCGGCACCGACCAGATCCGGCTTCGTGCGCCCGTCTGGTGTCGGTCCGCGGCTGCTGAACGGTTCGATCGTGGACGGCGCGTACCAGGGCGCGGCGCCGATGGCCATCACGCCGGGGTTGGCGGACTCGGCGGGGCTGCCGATCGAACCGCCGGCCGTGTACTGCCCCAGGGTCTGCGAGGTGAAATTCTGGAGCTGGAGCCAGCCCGGTGCAGCGCCATCGAACCAGTGCACGCGAATGCGGTAGGTTCCCGACGCGAATGCGGAGAACGACAACGCTTCAAACGGCGTGGCCCCCGGCCGCCCGTCCTGATAGCCCGCGCTGTAGGCGACCAGATTGTCAGCAGAGTCGTACAAATAGAGATCGAGGTCGCGAGCGGCGTTCGTCCAGCTGTCCTGCCAACGCAACTGGATCACCACGGTCTCGCCCGACTGCAGCGCGACGGTGTTCTCGTCGAGGCCGCTGAATTCCACCCAGTCGTTGCCGTTCGCGTCCGCGAACGGCCCGAAGTATGTCGCCATCCCCTCGTTTCCGGCCGCGGCGACGAACAGCGAGCCTCCGCTGACGGCGGCGTCGACGGTGCGCAGTGGGCTGTCCGCGAAGGGCGACGTTCCATCGCCGGGACCGTCCCACAGGTTGGCCAGTGAATAGTTGATGACGCGCACGCCCTGCGACGTCATCCAGTCGACGGTGTTCCGGAGGTCGAGATAGGACGGCGGATTCGAGATGAACAGCTGGACCGCGGGGGCCATGTCGACGAGCGTTTCGGCGACGGCCGTCCCGTGATTGGAGACGTTCCCCGACTGGCAGGCGGCGAGGGAACTCGTATGGACGCCGACCGCCGTGTAACAGCGGGCGGTGACGGAGGCCGGCAGCTCGGTCCCGACCAGCGCGCTGAATCCTCCGAAATAATCGATGATGCCGACCCTGACGCCTGCGCCGGTATACCCGGCCGCATGCCAGACGTTGGCGCGGTGCAGCGGCACTCCCTGGCTGACGACGCGTTCGCGGGGAGGACGGATTTGCGAAACCCTCGTCACCGGCGCGTGACCGTCAAGAGCCCTGAGCACGGCCGGTGGAACGTACGCCTCGATGACACCGGTCGCGACGTTGGCGATGCGGGCGCCTCGCCGCCGCAGCCAGTCGACAACCTCGGGCACCTGCCCGGTCCGGATGGTGACCGGAATCGCTGACGGCGTGGCGAGCGAGTTCCGCAGCCGCTCCACGGCGGCGCCGGGCGCCTCGCCGGCCTCGAGTGCACCCACGAGTTGAGCCAGCGAGGATTCGAGCTTCGGATACGGCGCCTTGGGGAGCGCACTTGTGATCTGGGCGGCTGCCGGGTACGCGGCCAGCACGACGATCGTGCAGTGGACGACCCTGGCCAGCGAACGGAACACGTCCCTCGCCATGGAGAAGCTCCGTGCTTGAGCGTCCGAAGGGAGCCGGGCATGCTGCGGACCTGCAGCGGGGACGTCGCAGCTACGGCGCCAATGACTCGCGCGAAATGGGCGAAGCCGTCTTTCTATCAGCGTCGCGCAGGCGTGTCAAGCGATGAGCGCGCTGGTCCAGAACGAACCACGACATTTTTTCCAGGCGTCGAACGGCAACGAGCGGTAATGAACCGCTCGGCAGCGAGACCGAGACTGCGCCGTTCTTGCGAGCTGAATCGAGGCCGGCACAGTGCGTGCGCCTACCGTCATCGCGATCGCTCGCGGGACACTGGGAAGAAACGACATAGCCTTATGTCGAAATTGTATTCGCTCGGAAGGACATGTCGTCTCTCGTCGTCCTTTTGACGAGAAATTCCTGATTTAGAGATGGCATCCGGGTTGCTGCTGACCTTGGCCATCAAACCGGAGGCTGCTCTCAAAATGCGGATCCAGCGCGTTCTTGTATTGGTGTGCCTGGGTGTGTTCGCGTCCGCCGGGCGCGCGGAGGCGCGTTCCGTGACCCTGGCCTGGGATGCCAGCACCGGGGCGAACGTGGCCGGCTATGAGGTCTGGTACGGCCGGACCGCGGGCAATTATCAATGGTCGGTCAATGTCGGATTGTCGACCACGGTGACCATAGGCGGCCTGGACGACAGAACCGTCTACTACTTCGCGGTTCGAGCCTATAGCACCGCCGGAATGTTCAGCGCATTCTCGCCGCCGCTCCGGGCTGGCATCTCGGTAGCCGCCGGCCACGACTTCGACGGTGACGACGTCGCTGACGTCGTGATCTACCGGCCGACGACGGGTGTGTGGTACGTGGTCCGCAGCCAGGCCGGCACGGGCTCGTATCAGTGGGGAGCGCCGGGCGATGTGCCTGTGCCCGGCGACTATGACGGCGACGGCACGAGCGATATCGCGGTCTATCGTCCCTCGAGCGGCTTGTGGTTCGTCATTCAGAGCACGACCGGGTCGGCCTGGGTCGCGCAGTGGGGTTGGCCCACCGACAAGCCGGTACAGGCGGACTACGACGGCGACGGCCGGACCGACATCGCGGTCTTCCGTCCCTCGACCGGTGTGTGGTACGTCGTCCGCAGCAGCACGGGTACCGTCATGGCACAGCAGTGGGCATGGCCCAACGACGTCCCGGTGCCGGCGGACTACGACGGGGACGGCAGGGCAGACATCGCGGTGTTCCGACCCAGCAACGCCCGGTGGATCCAACTCCGCTCGGCGACCGGAACCATGCGCGATACCGCCTGGGGCTTGGTCGGTGATAAGCCCGTCCCGGCGGATTACGACGGCGACGGCGTCACCGACCTGGCGGTCTACCGGCCGGTAAACGGCATGTGGTACGTCATGCAGAGCGGTACCGGGACGGTTGCGGAAACCCAGTGGGGGGGCCACTCGTCGGATATTCCTGTCGTGGGTGACTACGATGGGGACGGCCATGCAGATCCGGCGGTTTTCCGGTCGCAGACGAACACCTGGTATCAGACGCTGTCCTCGGGCGGCATCAACTGGCTGGTATGGGGAGCCGCCGGCGACGTGCCCAAATAACCGGACCGCGATCTGACCCTTAGGCACCCGCCGTCACGAACACCGCCGAGGTGACACGCGTCGGGAGGTTTCGCGTCCTTGGTGGCGTCCCGAACCTCCCGTCATGCCCCCGTCGAACGCGTTGCTGTCGCGTTCGCCTCTCCCTGAGCGCGCGAGTTGCTGACCGCGTGCGCTTGAAACGCCGAATGCGGCGAGCGATAATGCGCCCGCTGTGCATCCCCCGGTCGAAGGCGCGTCCCGCACGTCGGCGGCACCCATCGAACATCAGGAGCGCTCCCGCGCGTGCGCGTAGGCTCGCATCAGGCCGCTGCCCACCTTCCTGGTTCCCCACCGCGCGCGCTGCGCCGCAGACCCGTCCGCCTGTCACTCGCCGGCACCCTGCTCGTGCTGATCGGCGTGGGCATGTACCCGAGCGGCCTGATGCTGGCCCTCATCGCGTGGGCGTTTGACCGCGGTCCATCGCTGCGCGCGGGCGCCGAAGCGCTCGTCTGGTACGGTGGCCTTCCCGTGCTGGCCGGCCTGGTGCTCGTCGCTCTCGACCTGTTCGTGGTGGCGCCGCGCCAGCGTGCAGGTCGAGAGGTGGTCTACGCCGAACCGGCGAACAAGCAGCTCACCGTCGTGCTGACCGCCTACAACGACGAGGAGAGCATCGGTGACGCGGTCAGAGATTTCCTCGGGCACCCGCGCACCAGGCGCGTGGTGGTCGTCGACAACAACAGCAGCGACCGCACGGCGGATGTGGCGCGGAGCGCCGGCGCCGAGGTCGTCGTCGAGGAGCAGCCCGGCTACGGACGCTGCGTGTTCCGGGCGCTCAGCGAAGGCATCCGGCACCCGGACACGGATCTGACGCTGCTCTGTGAAGGGGACATGACCTTTCGTGCGTTCGATATCGACAAGTTCATGGCCTACATCCCTCACGTCGACATCGTGAACGGGACGCGGATCGTCGAGCAGCTGCGGGCGCCGCGGACTCAGCTCAGCACGTTCATGTATTACGGCAATTTCGCCGTCGGCAAGCTGCTGGAAATCCGTCACCTGGGCAAGGGTACCTTCACCGATGTCGGGACGACTTACAAGTTGTGCCGGAACGAGTCGCTGCGCCGGCTCCTCCCGCGCCTGGATCCGTCGGTGAACCTCGAATTCAACGCGCATTTCCTCGATACCGCGCTCGAGTCCGGAGAGCACCTGGTGGAGTGTCCAGTGACGTTCTTGCCACGGGTCGGCGTGAGCAAGGGTGGCAACGCGAACAACCTCCGGGCGTGCCGGGTGGGCCTGGGGATGATCCTGGGCCTGGTGGCGGGATGGAAGTGGGTCGGCCAGTCGCAGCAAGCCGTTACCGCGCACGTACGCGAACTGACGAAAACCGGTGTGCTCTGACGCGTACCATCAGACCCGCTTCGCGTTCGACCCGCGACGCGAGGTGCTCTGGTCTGCCCTCTACCGGCATTACTTCTCCCGCCTCATCCGTCCCGAGTTCTGCGTCCTCGAGCTGGGCGCCGGCTATGGATACTTCATCAACGCGGTGCGCGCCCGGCGGCGGGTTGCCGTCGACGTGTGGACGGGCATGAGGGACTTCCTCGACCGGGACGTCGAAAGCCACGTCGGACCTATTCAGGACCTCTCCTTTCTCGCCGAACGGACGGTAGATTTCGCCCTGGCGAGCAACGTCCTGGAGCACCTGACGAAAGAGGACGTGGCTGCGACGCTGCAACAGTTGCGCGCGAAACTGAAACCAGGAGCGCAGCTGTGTATCGTCGGCCCGAACTATCGCTTCTGTGCTGCGGAGTACTTCGACGACTACACGCACGTGAGCGTCTTCTCCGACCGGAGTCTCGCCGATTTCGTCGAGGCGCAGGGGTTCCGGATCGTTAGAGTGGTTCCGCGCTTCATGCCGCTGACCATCAAGTCCCGCCTGCCGGTGTCCGAGGCGTTGATCAGGGTATATCTCAAGAGTCCCGTCAAGCCGTTCGGCAAGCAGATGCTGGTGCTGGCCGCCAATCGGTAAGGCGAAACGTGTCCATCCTCCAAACGCGGCCCGACTCGACGCTTCCCACGGCTCGCGGCACGTGGCCGGCCCTGGCGCTGGGGCTGGTGTGCCTCGCCGCGGTCGTGACGCTCGTCTACGCGAACGTCCTCTTCATGGGCCACAGCCTCGTCGCGACGGCGAATTCGTCGCCGTTCCACGACCACTGGCCGGGGCGCAACCATCGTAACTGGCACGACCAGGGAGGCGTGTGGTGGCAGTGGGAGCCAGCGGCACAGTTCTTCGGCCGAGCGTATCGAGCGGGCGAGGTGCCGTTGTGGGATCCAACCGCCGCGGGAGGCGTGAACGCACACGTCAACGTGACCCAGGGCCAGTATTTCCCTCCGTACGTCGCGCTCCTGCTCGCCGGCAACACACCGCTGCAGCGCGATATCTACTACGTGCTGATCCTGCTGGCCAGCGGTGTCGGGTGCTTTCTGCTCCTCTGGAGAAACGGCTTTCACACAGCATCCGCGGTGTTCATGGGTGTCGGGTGGATGCTGGGTGGAACGATGACGCAGAACGTGAATGCGTTTCTCGGGCAGACCTACGCCACGCTGCCCTGGATGCTACTCGCCACCGACTGGCTGCTCGACACCTTGCGATGGCGCGCACTTGGGTTCGCGGCGGTCGCCGTGGGTGTGTGTACGTACTCGTCGTTTCTGCCGATCGTCATCTCGGGGTACGTGTTGATTGGGATCCAGGCTGGTGTGTACGCGGTGTTCGCCGCCGCCTCCGCCAGGCAGGCAAAGTGGGTCGCGCTGCTGCGGCCAGCCGCCGCGTTTGCGGCGGCAATCGTCCTCGCGCTCGGCTGTGCGGCGATCATCCTTCTGCCGTTGACCGCGGCGCAGCGCGACAGCAAGAGCTTTCACACGTTCTATACCGGTATCGGCGATATGGCCTACACCTGGGACCTCATGCCGAGCCTGCTCTCGCCGCGGCTGTTCTATGACGTGTGGCAGGTCGAACCGTACATGGACGCCTTCATTCCGAAGCCCGCCGGGTACACGACGCACTTCTTCTATACCGGCGTCGCCGTGGTCCTGCTGCTCTCGCTCGCGAGACGGGACGAGCGCGTCCGCGTGCGGCGGCTGACGTGGTTCTTCGCCGCCGCCGCGGCACTCCTGTTCCTGAAGCTGGCGGGGATGCCGCCGGTCCAATGGATCGCACACCTGCCGGTGTTCAAGTTCCTCCACTTCATCCCCTACTTCTCGGGCGCATGTGCGCTCGCCCTCACGGGATTGGCCGCCTGTGGGGTCGAGGCGCTCGTCAGGCACGGCGTCCGGCGGCGACGATTCGCCGTGGCGTTGGCGATTGCGGCCGCCGTTGTGGCGCTCGTACCCGCCTTCATCGCGGTGAACGGCTACAATCACTCGGCAACCGCCAGAATCACTCTGCTCTACTTCCTCGAGATCGACCGCGTGGCGCTCGTCATTGCATCGCTCCTCGGCGTGGCGTACTTCCGGATGCGTGGAGAGCTCGCGGGTTCGACCGCAGGGATCCTCGCAATCGTCCTCGTGGTGGTCGAGCTCGCACCCCTGGCGTTCGAGCGGCGGAATCCCAGGGTGGACGCCTGGAGCGAGACTCTCCCGCCGTTTGTTCGTTTCGTGCAACAGGACCGGGAAGCGTTTCGCATTCACTCGATCCATAGTTTCGCGCTGCAACCGAATACGTTCCAGGGTGTGGGCATCTCGGGCATCAGCTCGCTCGGGGTGTTCAACCAACCGCGCTTTACCGCCCTGATAGAGGCCTTCTTCAAGACGCAGTTCAACAGCGGGTTCATCATTCCGATCTCACTGCTTCCGACCAGCCGCCCCGCCCTGGATGTGTTGAACGTCAAGTATGTCATCACGTGGGCCGCGACCGCGGCCGAACAGGCCGCGCTCGCTGAGGCGGGGCTGACAGTCGTGCACACGGACGGCCACTTCAGCGTCTATCGCAATCCATCCGTCTGGCCTCGCGCCTTCGTGGCACACGATTACCGGATCGCACCCGACCAAACGCTGGCAATCAACGCCCTCTCCGCAGGCCCGACGAAAGACGTCGCCATCCTGGAGTTCCGCCCGACTATTGCGTCAGGCGGTGGACCGGCCAGCGGATGCGAGATTGTGGAATACCGGCCAAACCGAGTGGTCATCGCGGGCGAGCAGTCGGCGCCCGGCATGCTCGTGCTGCTCGATTCGTTCGCGAACGGCTGGACGGCAACCGTCAACGGCCAATCCGTTCCCATCGTTCCCGCGTACGGGGCCTTTCGCGCCGTGGAAGTACCGGCTGGTCGTTGGGAGGTCACGATGCGGTACCACGTACCGCGCCTCAGGCCCGCCCTCGTCCTGGCCATGCTTTCCCTGGCAGTCGCGATGGTCGCAGTATTCATCCGGCGCGATCTCCCTGGCAGCTCCCGCGTGGCCGCCCGGGAATCCCCGTCGGCGCCGCCCGAGGCAGCGGACGTGGACGGGCAGCTAACCCGATCGAGGACCTGAACACGATTGCCAGCGTCGGCGCCGCCAGGTACGCCGGCAGAAGCCGCCGCCTTTGTTAGGATCGCGGCGTGCCCGTCGGCCGCGCACGCATCTCGGCACTGATCGTCAACTACCACAGCTACCACGAGCTGGCACGCTGCCTCGAGGCGCTGCGCGCGCAGTCGCCCGTCCCGGTGAACGAGATCATCGTCGTGGACCACGAGACGTCGCCGAACAGGGCCGGCGAGATCCGCTCCGCCTTCCCCGACGCGCTCGTGGTCGGCCTCCCGGGCAACGCGGGCTTCGCGGCGGGCGTCAACCGCGCCGCGACGCAGGCGCACGGCGAATACCTCCTCCTGGTCAACCCCGACACCATGTGCGAGCCGTCGCTCGCCGCGGTGCTGACGGACTGGCTCGACGCGCATCCATCGGTCGCGGTTGTCGGTCCCCGAATCGTCAACGAGGACGGCACGCTCCAGGCGTCGGCGCGGCGCTTCCCCGACGCAACCACCGGGGCGGCTGGCCGCACGACGTTCCTCACGCGCCTGTTCCCCCGGAACCCGCTCACGCGGCGAAACCTCGGGTATTCCTTCGCCGCCCGGCCGCAGACCGTCGACTGGGTCAGCGGGGCCTGCGCGATGGTCCGGGCATCAGCGTTCAGGGAAGTGGGCGGGATGGACGCGGGCTTCTTCCTCTACTGGGAAGACGCCGATCTGTGCCGTCGGCTGCGGAACGCGCGCTGGGAAACCATGTACGTCCCCGGCGTGACAGCGGTGCACGCCGGCGGCCGGGCGAGCCGCCATGCCCGCCTCCAGGCGCTCGTGGCTTTCCACCGGTCGGCCTATCGCTACTACAGGAAGCACGGCGGACGGGCCGCGGCGCTCGCGGCGCCGCTCGTCTGGTCGGGCCTCTGGATTCGGGCAGGGCTCAAGGCGGCGGCGCTGCTGCTGCGCGGACGTCCCTGAGCCGCGCCGGCCTCGGGGTTGCGCGCTCCGATTCTCGTCCTCTATGCGGGAACCGCCGTGTCAACCGGTTGCTCACTGCGGCCCAGCCGGCAGCCGCTCCAGGAAGTACCGCGCGATGCGCCTGTAGACGTGCGGCGTGGTGCCCGCTCCCTCGGCGATCGCGTGCGAACGGTTCGGATAGACCATCAGATCGAACGGCTTGCCGAGCGCGACCAGCCTGTTCATTAGCCGCTCGGTGCCCTGGATGTGCACGTTGTCGTCACCCGACCCGTGAATCAGCAGCAGATCGCCGGCCAGGCCCTCGGCGAAATTGATCGCCGAGCCGCGACGGTAGCCGTCCGCGTTCCCGCTGGGGAGGCCCATGTACCGTTCTTGATAGATCGTGTCGTACAGCTGCTGATCGGGAACCGGCGCGACCGCGACGCCGACCCGGTAGACGTCCGGGAACCGGAACAGTGCGTTCAGCGTGTTGGTCCCGCCGCCGCTCCAGCCCCAGATGCCGACCCGTCCCGCGTCCAGGAAGGCATGCCGCGACACGAGCGCGCGAATGGCCGCGGCCTGTTCCTTCGACGAGAGGTCGCCCACGCTGCCGTAGACGACCCTGCGCCACGCCGCCCCCTTCGGCGCCGGCGTCCCGCGGTTGTCGATGCTCACGATCACGTAGCCGGCGTCCGCGAGCGCGCGGTGGAAGAGCGTCCGTCCGCCGCCCCACCGGTCCGTGACGGTCTGGCCGGCGGGCTCGCCGTAGACATACACGATCACGGGATATGTCTTCGCCGGGTCGAAACTCGCGGGCCTCAGCATCCACCCGTCGCAGACCACGCCGTCGCCGACCTCCACGGTGAAGAACTCGACCGGCGGCGCGACGACCGGCTGCAGCTTGGCGACCAGGGCCGTCGTGTCGGTGAGCTGCCGGAGGGGCTTGTGCGACGGGAGTTCCACGACGTCCGTGGAGGGTGGCACGTCGAAGCGCGAGCGCGTGTGGAACGCCAGACGGCCGCCCGGCGCGATGTCGTAGGCGTGCGTCCCGCCCCAATCGGATGGGGTGACGCGCGAGGGGGCGCCGCTGCCGTCCAAGCGCGAGCGATACAGGTGCCGCTCCGTGGCGGTGGCCGGAGAGGCGAGAAAATACAGCCAGCCGGCCTGCTCGTCCAGACCGGCGACGTCGATCACGTCGGCATCGAATCGCGTGATCAGCCGTTCGCCGCCACCGTCGCGCGGCACGCGGTAGACGTGCTGCCACCCGTCGCGCTCGCTGGTCCAGAGGAACGCCCCGCCGCGCTCGATCCAGCGCACCTCGTCCACCACCTCGACCCACGTCGTCGATTCGTCGCGGAACAGCCGCCGGACGGCGCCGGTCGCGGCATCGGCCGCCAGGAAATCGTTCCGGTTCTGGAGCCGGTTCAGCTGCTGGATCCCGAGCTCGCGGTCGTCAATCCACTCGAGCCGCGCGAGGTACGTGTTCCTCGGATCCCCGGGCGTCTGCATCCAGCGGGTCTGGCCGCCGGCTGCGTCGACGACGCCGATGCGGACCGCGGCGTTGGTCGTGCCGACCTTCGGGTAGGGGATCCGCGTGAGAGTGGGATACAGCGCATCGGTGTTGTTGATCAGCGTGAAGACGCCGACCCCGCTGGTGTCGAACTGCCAGTACGCGATCCGCTTCCCGTCTGGACTCCACCGGAAGCCATCGCGGACGTTCAGTTCCTCTTCGTAGACCCAGTCGGACGTCCCGTTGATCCTCGTCTCCGATCCGTCGCTGGTCAGCCGGGTGATCTGCCGGTCGGCGAGGCGCTCGACGTAGATGTCGCTCTGCCGCACGTAGGCGACGCGGGAGCCATCGGGGGAGAACTTCGCGAACATCAGCGTCGCGTCGGGCGCGCCGCCGCCGAGCTTCTGAAGGCCGCCGCCCCCGAGCTCGAGCACCCAGTAGTCGCCGCGCGTGTTCTGCCGCCACACCCGTCGCGTGTTGGTGAAGAGGAGTAACCGTCGGCCGTCAGCCGACCAGGCGTAGTCGTCGATGTCGAGCGGCGTGGCGTCTTTCGCCGGGACGAGGCGCGAGCGATCGACGAGCACCGTCCGCCCGCCGGTCGCGCCGTCGTACCGGACGATCGCCGCGCCAGCCGGGGACCGCTCGACCACGGTGTATGCGCCGCCGTCGGCAAGCCAGCGCGCCGGGCCGAAGCGCGGCACGTCGTACTCGCGCGCGCGGAAGATGCGATCGATCCGCTCATCGAGCCGGCGCGCGCGATCTGCCGATTGCCCGCCGGGCGCAGCGCTCCAGAGCAGGACGGCGGCGACGGCGATGGCGGTGGCGCGTACTCCTGGCATTTGACATCCGGCGCGCCGCACCCGACGCGCGACCGCCCAAGCATAACAACGTCACGCCGGTCCGGGCAGCACGGCGCGGCTCACAGAGCTGTGATGCGGCTCCCGGTTCTGTATCCGCCGACCGCCGGGCGTTCCGTCCAACACAATCTGCCGCAGGCAGTTAGAGACACGGCCGCGGTGGTACGGGGCTTGCGGCTGCGGGAGCGGAGGTTTCCGTGACCGACAAGGACATTCCCGCGGTCCCCGAGGATGCCGCGAACCCGCCGGCGGCGGCCCCGTCGTTGACGGGTGTGGAGCTGGGTGGCGTCACCCTCGCGATCGTCGGCGCCGCGGCTCTCACGTTCGCGGTCCTGACCGCGGGCGGCAGTCCGTCCACGGAGGCAGCCGCGGCGCCGGGACGCGCCGCCGCATCGGCCGCGACGCCCGCACCCGTTGTCGCCCTGCTCGAGAGCGGGGGGCCGGGCTGGGCGCCGAACGCGGCGCGGTGGACCGGCAACGCCAGGCGCAGCGTGGCCGTCGAGGTGCCCTCGGTCAACAAGGTGTCGGTGTGGATGCGCGACGTGCGCCCGCTGCTCGTCGTGCGCTGCCTGCAGGGACACGCCGACGCGTTCGTCTTCACCGACTCGGCGGCGATGATCGAGGCGCACACCGAGGACCACACGGTGCGCTACGCGTTCGACACCGAGGCCGAGTCGAGCGAGCTCTGGCCGGATTCGACCGAGCACGACGCGCTGTTCGCCCCCGACGGCGGTGCGTTCGCGCGCCGCCTCATGGCGGCGCGGACGCTGCGCTTCGGCTTCACCCCGCACAACGCCGCCCCGGTGACCGCCCACTTCCGCGTGAGCGGCCTCCGCGAGCAGCTGGGTCCTGCCACGCGCGACTGCGGGCTGGGGCACTGAGTCAGCGGCCCCGTCGTCAGCTTCCGCCGACCGTCCCGCGCAGCGTCTTGCCCCGGACCGGATACGGGGGCCGGACCGCCTTCTTCGGCGGGTTCTTCTTCAGCTCGGCCAGCACGATCTCGATCGCCTTCTCGAGCTGCGGGTCGCGGCCGGCGATGACGTCGGCCGGCGCCTGCTCGACCTCGACGTCGGGCGGCACGCCTTCGTTTTCGACCACCCAGCCTTCTTGCGGCGTCCAGATGGCGAGGTTCGGCGCGGTGATGCCGCCGCCGTCCATGAGCACCGGGAACCCGAGGATGCCGACCAGCCCTCCCCAGGTGCGCTGCCCGACGAGCGGCCCCAGCTTGAACTTGCGGAACATCCACGGAAGCAGGTCGCCGCCCGACCCCGCAGTTTCGTCGATGATCATCGCCATCGGGCCCTGGATGGAGGCGAACGGCGTCTTCAGGTCGCTTCCGTAGCGCATCGCCCAGTTGGCGATGAAGGGACGGCGCAGGATGTCGATGTAGTAGTCGGCCACGCTGCCGCCGCCGTTGAAGCGCTCGTCGATGATGATCGCCTCCTTGTTCACCTGCGGGTAGAAGTAGCGCTTGAAGTAGGCGTGGCCCGCCGTCGCCGTGTTCGGTACGTAGACGTACGCCACGCGGCCGCCGGTCGCCTTGTCCACCTTCTTCAGGTTGCCCTCCACCCAGTCGCGGTTGCGCAGCGCCGCCTCGCTGGCGATCGGCACGACCTGCACGGTGCGCGACCCGCTCCCGTCCGGCTTCGGCCCGAGCGTGATCTCGACGATCTTGCCGGCGGTGTTCTCGAACAGGCTGTAGAGGTTCGTCGGCACGCGCAGATCGCGGCCGTTCACCGCCAGCAGGTACTCGCCCGCTTTCGCGTTGACGCCCGGTTCGGTGAGCGGCGCGCGCAGTTGCGGGTTCCAGTTGAGGCCGCCGTACACCTTCTTCAGCCGGTAGCGGCCGTCGGCGACCTCGAAGTCGGCGCCGAGGAGGCCGCCGGGCACGTTCCGCGGCTCGCGCAGGCTGTCGCCGCCGCCGACGTTGTGGTGGCCGACCGACAGCTCGCTCGACATCCACTGCAGCACGCGGTTCAGGTCGGCGCGCGTCGCCACGTGCGGGAGGAAGGCGGCGTATTTCTCCCGCGCCTTCTGCCAGTCGACGCCGTGCATGTTCGGCGCGTAGAAGTAGTCGCGGTTGATGCGCCAGGCCTCGTCGAAGATCTGCTTCCACTCGATGACCGGGTCGACCCGCACCTCGATCGAATCCACGGTAATCCGCCCCTCCGACGGCTCGATCTTCCGCGTGGTGGGCACGATCGACCAGTCGCTGCCGCTGCGGTAGAGGAGCTTCTTGCCGTCCGCCGAGACGACGTAGTCGGTGACCGAGGGCAGCAGCACCTCGTTCTTTCGCGTCGTCAGGTCGTAGCGGTTCAGCGACGCAGTCTCGTCGACGGTCTTGAGGTAGTACAGCTGGCCGGCGGTTCCGGCCTGCAGGTTGGACAGCTGCGCCGGGGTCACGGGCAGGTCGAGAATGCGGTACTCGAGCCCCTCGAAGTCGATCCTGAACGGCGCGGCCTTCTCGGTCCCCTCCTTCTTGGTCTTCTCGGCCTCGTCGCCCTTGGCCGCCTGCGCGGCGGGCGTGGCGGCTTCGGGCTTCTCGCCCGTCGGTCTGGCGCTCTTCGGCGCCTCGTCCGGCTTCTCGGACTTCTCGGCGGCGGCCTTCTCCTCGTCGCTCTCCCTCGCGATCGGCGAGGGCAGGTCGTTGCGCAGCACCGCCACGTAGATGCCGGAGGTGGCGCGCATGTCGGCGTTCGACTGCGCGAACCAGTCCTTCACCGGCCCGGCGTCGGTCGAGCCGAAGAAGAACAGGTATTTTCCGCTCTTGTCGAACACCGGGTTGCTGACGTCGCCGAGGCCGTCGCTCACCTGGAAGACCTTCGCCTGCTCGGTCGAGTAGGCGTACACCGTCGTGATGTTGGCGGCGTTGTCCATCGCGTAGGCCAGCCACTTCGAGTCGGGCGACCACGAGTAGCTGATGATGATGACCGGGCTGTAGAACGGCTGCGAGGCGATCTTCTTCGACACCCCGGTCTTCACGTCGAGCCAGTAGACGCTCAGCGTGTTGTCGAAATACGCGATTTTCTGCGAGTCCGGCGACCACACCGGGGCGCGGTAGAAGCCTGCGCCGGCCACCTTGATCGCCCGCGGCTCTCCTCTACCGTCCTGGCTGCCGATGTAGAGCTGGTACTCGCCGGTGGCGTCGGAGAACCAGGCGATCGAGCGGCCGTCGGGCGACCAGGCGGGCGAGCGGTCGTGTGCGGCGACACTCGCGGTCAGGTTGCGCACGTCGCCTTTCTCGCCCGGCACGGTGACGATTTCGCCCCGGAACCCGAACACCGCGCGCGCGCCGGACGGCGAGAGCGCCGCCTCGCGGATCCAGCGCGCGCCGCGCGCGTACCGCGGCCTCGTTTCGCGCAGGTCGGAGGGCACCCCGATGGCCAGCCGGCGGCTGGCCCCGTTCTGCGGCTCCAGGACGTGCAGCACCCCGGCCTGCTCGTAGACGATCCGGCCGCCGCCGGCCGACGCGTTCAGTATCGGGAAATCCTCGTGCTTCGTGATCTGGCGCACCTGCTTCGTCCTGGTGTCGTAGGCGAACAGGTTGAATTCCCCTTCGCGGTCGGAGCGGAAGTACACTGTGTCGCCGATCCACATCGGGTCGGTGTCGTTCGATCGGGAGGCCGGCTGCGGAACCTTCTCGATCGCGTGGCCCTTCCTCGCGTAGAGCCAGAGGCGCGACACCGTGCCGCCGCGATACTGTTTCCACTGTTGGTAGCGTCCGGCCAGCGGGTTGTAGGCGATGCGCTGCCCGTCGGGCGAGTACACGGCTCGCGCGGCGTTCGGGATCGGCAGCGCCTCTTCGACGCCGCCGGTCACCGGGACGGTGAACAACCGCGAGTAGCGCCCGGTAAAGCTGGCGCGCTGGGACGCGAACAGCACCGCCTTGCCGTCGGGCGTGAAGCTCTGGACGAGATCGGCGCCCGGATGCCAGGTGAGCCGCGCCGGCGCGCCGCCGGCGAGCGGTACCGTGTAGACGTCCACGTTGCCGTCGTACTGCGCGCTGAACGCGATCGTCCGTCCGTCGGGAGAGAACACCGGGTTCGACTCGACGCCGTCGTCGGTGGTCAGCCGCCGCACGCCGGCGCCGTCGAGATTGCAGACGAAGAGATCTCCGGCGTAGATGAAGGCGATGTGGCCGGCGCTGATTGCCGGCTGAGTCAGGAGCTTGGTATCGGCCGGGTCGACTCGCGCGTCAATCCCGGGCGCAAACGGGGCGATGCACGCCACGAGCGCCGCCACGAACAGTCTTCGCATAGGACGGACCTCGGTGGGGATGTGAACCGCCAGTATAGCCTGCGGCGGGCGACGTCAATGGTGACTGAGGGCGGAGTGCGCGAGCCAGGATTGCAGCAGGAACTGTATTCGACCGAAGGCCGATCATCCCGGACGTGGCTTGCCGGGTCGCCTGCGGTGAGATACGGAGTGACGTCCGGCTTCAGATGGAAGACGAAGACAAGGCGGCGGGCGGAACTACGCGGGGTCCTGTCGCAGATGGTTGGGACCGTGTGCCCGGATGTGACATCCGGAGGCCTCGCGGCCGGTGTGCGCAGGACCCCGTGAGTCCGTTCCTAGTCCGGCGGTAGCTCCACGCTGCCCTCCTTGCCAGACATGGATCCAATCCGGCCTCGGGGCTCGATCGCGCCCAGAATGGACCTCCCGCGCTCAGGAGTCAAGATCAATTCGCCGCGGTAGAATCGCGGCCGAGCGCGCTGGCTGCCGCCGTCGAGCGCGCGGGCTCGACAGCGCGTGCGGCGGCACGACGGAGGCAGACAGACGGACATGACGACGAGGACAACGGCGTTCACTATCGGGATCATCGTCCTGGCGGCGGCGATTGCGTGGCCCGCCGTCTCCCGTGCGCGCGCGCAGGCACCGGCGGCGCAGGTCGGGCGCGCCGAACGCACCGCGTGGTACTTCTACCGCGTGAAATGGGGATTCCAGGAAGAATTCGTCACGCTCTTCACGCGCAACCACCTGCCCGTGCTGCGCGATCAGATCAAGAGCGGGCGTATCGTCGACGTGCGCACCTACGTGCCGACGTACCACGGCGACGGCCGCGCCGACTGGACGTTCGCGGTCGCCATCACGTTCAAGGACACCGCAGCGATGACCGGCCCGTCGCCGGACGCGGAGATCGCAAAGCGGCTCTATCCTGACCAGGAGGCGTTCCGCAAGGAGGAGCAGCGGCGCTTCGAGTTGCTCGATGCGCACTGGGACGTCCCGCTGAACGAGCTGCGGCTCGACACGGGGAAGTGACGGCAACGGCTGCCGGTGCCGTCTCGCGCTGCCCATCAGCGCTGCCGCGCGTCGCAAACGTGCACGCCTGGAGGCCTGCGCGACGACAGGCCGCGGCAGTCCCTGAACGCCTGACGCTGCGACAAACGTGCCGGCGCAGGACGCGTACGGCCCGCCGTTGCACTACGACGCCGCTGGAAGCCGGCCGAGCGCACCCCAGATCCAGCGATGCAGCTTGTGGAATCCGGTGGGCTGCGCGTGCATGAGGATGCACTCTCGATCGATCACCGTGAGCCCGAGCTGGCGGCACAGCTGAACCGCGTGCGCGGACTCCGCACCCTGCTGGAGCCACACGTAGTGCAACCCCGCCGCCGAGGCGTCGCGGATGACGTCGACGGCCGCGATTGGCGGAACGACGACCAGCACCGCGTCGACGGGTTCGGGGAGCTTCTCGAAGCCCGCGTAACACGGCACGCCGTCAATGGTCCCGGCGATCGGGTGAATCGGGTAGACGCGGTAGCCCCTGGCCAGCAGCTCCCGCATCGCGACATTGCCGAACTTCTTCCCCGAGCGCGACACGCCGGCGATCGCGAGAGCAGGCCTGGCGAGGAACTCGTTGACGGCGGCGCGGGTGGTCATGGCACGTCCTCCACGGGATAGCGGCGGGTCGCCTGATCCGAAGCGGCGTGCGTCGGGTGAGCCGCCGTTCTGTTCGGCACAGGCCTGCCATTTCTTCGAGTAGCACCTCCCATGCCAGCCGCGGCGCGCTGCCTCCGCCCGCAAGTCGCGCTCTGGCACCGTCGAACCGACAGGATGGAACGCGACTCGTCGTGTCATCGGCGCCGGATTACCGTCACGGCAGCCGGGGGCACAACACATGCCGAGGTCGTGTGCCATGTCCTCACGGGCACGCGGGGGGTGGATTAAGCTGGTGCCCGTGCGCTTCACCCAGCGCGCGGCGCGGCTCAGGGTGCTGGAGGCGCTCGAGCGCCGCGCGAAGCAGTTCCGCTCGCGCGAGGAGCTGGCGATGTTCCGGGTGCCGCGGGAGCCGCTCGCGCTCGACGCGGTGATCGACGACGCGCTCGGCGGGCAGGAAGGACGGCTCGACGCCGACGACCTGCGCGCGCGCACGCTCATCCGGCTCGCCTGGAACGACGACGGGACGTGGGACGCCTGGGCCATCGCGCTGCCCTCGAGGCTGACGCTCTACTGCGACTCGGACGGCACGGAGGCACGCGTGCTCGCGTCGGTGCGGCGCGGATCGCAGGAGGAGGCGGATCGCTTCTTCCTCGAGCTGCTCGCCGAATCGCACGGGGAGTACTTCGGCATCGCGATGGGCGGCGGCGCCCCGGACCTGGTGCGCACGGCAATCGCCGATCGCGACTTCCTCGCCGACTTCTTCGTCGAGCTCTTCGAAGACACGGCAGCGGAACGATCGATCCACCGGGTAGTGACGGCCGGCCGCCGATCCGGCAGCAGCGCCGCCAACGGGCGGGACTTCCGGGTCGAGGTCTCCCGCTGGCTCGACCGCGTCCTGATCGCCCCGCCGCCGCCGGCGCGCCGCAAACGGGTGTACCGCCGCCTGCGCGACGAGCGCGAGTAGCGCTCCGCGTCAGGGGCGCGGGCGCCCTGCTCCGGCGGTCCCTTCCTTACCTCGGCGAAATGTGACGAACGGCTTCCGCGGCGGGACGAATGGTCTTGACCGGCGAGGCACGGTCGAGCACGATTCGCCGCATGCGTTCATTTGCGTGTGCAGCGATGATGTCGCTCGTCGCGGCCGCGACGGCCGATGCGGCAGGACTGAGCGACGGTGACCGTCAGCGGTTGCTGGCCCACCTCGACATGACGGAGAGCTGGCTGGCCACCGAGGTCGAAGGCCTCACCCCCGAGCAGTTCACGTTCCGGATGTCGCCGGAGAGCTGGAGCGTGCTCGAGGTGCTCGAGCACCTGGCGATCGCCGAACCGCAGTACTGGCAGCGCGTCCAGGACTCGTTGAAGCAGCCGCCGGCCGAGAGCACACCGGAGGCGACCGACGCGGCGATCCTCTGGTACGGCATCGATCGGACGAACCGCGCGAAGACCGGCGAGGCGCGTGTGCCGACCGGGAAGTACAAGCACGGCGGCGAGGCGCTCGCCGCCGTGCGCGCGCTGCGCGCCACGATGCGCGACTACGCGAAGACGACCACCGAAGACCTGCGCTCGCGGCGGCTGCTCGAAGGAAACATGGACGTCTACCAGTGGTTCCTGATGATCTCCACCCACTCGCAGCGGCACATCCTGCAGATCCGCGAGATCAAGGCGCACACGCGCTTTCCGAAATCATCCGGAAAGGCGTCTGGAGGGTAGCCGAGGTTTCGATCGCTCGTTCGGACGGTCGTAGACGTGACCCGCACCCGGCGTTCACGCCGCTGAGAGGCGGGTCGACCGCCACACTTCCGGACGGAGCAGCGCGAGCACGGTCAGGACCTCGAGACGGCCGATCCACATCGCGGCGGTGAGCGTGATCTTCGACACCGGGTGCAGGTCGGCATAGTGGCCCATCGGCCCGACCGGGCCGAACCCCGGGCCGATGTTGCCGAGGGTGGCAATCGTCGCGGTCAGCCCGGTGAGGATGTCGGCGCCCAGCCCGACGACGATCATCGTGCACACGGCAAACACCAGCAGGTAGAAGAGGAAGAACACGAGCACGCCCCGCATCACCTCGTCGGGGACCACGCGCCCGCCCAGCTTGACGGGCAGGACGCCGCGCGGTTGCAGCGTCCGGCGCAGCTCGAGCAGCGTATAGCGGGCGATGAGCAGGTGGCGCACGACTTTCGGTCCGCCGCCGGCGGACCCCGCGCAGCCGCCGATGAACATCATGATCAGGAGCACCAGCTTCGCCTGCGGGTTCCACAGCTCGAAGTTGGCGCTGGCGAACCCGGTGGTGGTGATGATCGAGACCACCTGGAAGAGCGCCAGGCGGGCGCGATCGACCAGGCTGCCGGCCTGGGGCCCGAGAAACAGGGCGAGGAACGCGCTCGCCACCAGCACGATGCCGAGGTAGGCGCGGAACTCCTCGTCGTGGCGGAAGACCGAGAAGCTGCCGCGCAGCGCCCGGTAGTGGAGCGCGAAGTTCGCGCCGGCGGCAAACATGAAGATGGTGATAATCCACTCCGCCGCGGGATTGCGATATCCGGAGATGGAGAGCGGGTGGGGAGAGAAGCCCCCTGCCGCCAGCGTGGCGAACGTGTTGCACACGCTGTCGAAGAGCGGCATGCCGACGACGACGAGCGCGATGACCTGCAGGAGCGTCAGCAGCGCGTAGACCGCCCAGAGCGCGGCCGCCGTCTTGCGGATCTGCGGCGTGAGCTTCTCGTCGGTCGGGCCCGGCGCCTCGGCGAAGAACAGCTGCCTCCCGCCGATGGCGAACCGCGGGAGGACCGCGACAAACAGCGCGATGACCCCCATTCCGCCGATCCAGTGGGTGAGCGCCCGCCAGAAGAAGATCCCCCTGCCGTAGCCCGTGAAGTCGCGCATCACCGTGGCGCCGGTCGTCGTCAGGCCGGACATCGACTCGAACACGGCGTCGATCGCCCCCATGCCCGCGGCGACGTAGGGGACGGCCGCCGACCACGAGACGATCAGCCACGCCCCCGCGACGACGGCCAGGCCCTCCACGCGCTTGAGGTCCTCGGCCGACCGCCGCCAGGCGCGCGTCAGCAGGTGTCCGGCGACGGCCGTCGCCGTCCCGGCGGCGCGGAACGACAGCGCATCGCGCGCTTCGCCGTAGGACCACGCGACCGCGGCGGGGGCGAGGAACGCGGCGCCGAACGTCCTGACGATCAGGCCGATGACGTGGGCGACGACGGGCAGGCGCATCAGGCGGAGCCGAAGTAGTCACGCACGCGCGCGACCGAGGCGGCGGTGGCGAACACCAGCAGCCGGTCGTGCGGCCGGATCTGGTCCTGGCCGCGCGGGATGATGACCTCGCCGCCGCGCAGGATCGCGCCGACGATCGACTGGGGCGGCGCATGCAAGTCGGCGAGCGCCCGCGCGCGGTAGCCGGCCGGCACCTCCACCTCGACGATCGTCGCCTGCCCCTCCTCGAGCACCGCGAGCAGCCGGGCGCGGCCGCCCTGAATCTGGTGAACGACCGACGCGACGGCGGCGCCGCGCGCCGACAGGGCGACGTCGATGCCGACCCGCTCGAACAGGCGCAGGTTCCGCGGCCGGCTCACTCGCGTGATGATCTTGCGGACGCCGAGCTGCCGCCCGAGCAGCGACGCGAAGAGGTTGCGCTCGTCGTTGTCGATCACCGAGACGAGCACGTCGCTGCGCCCGATCTCCTCCGCCTCGAGCAGCTCGAGGTCGGTGCCGTCGCCGTTCAGGACGAGCGCGTGCCGGAGCGAGGCCGCGAGCATCTCGCCGCGGCGCGGGTCGCGCTCGATGACGCGCAGCTCGACCTCGCGCGAGCGGTCGAGCCGCTGCGCCAGCCGCAGGCCGACGTCGCCGCCGCCGATGATGGTGACGTGCTGGACGCCCTGCTGCGCGGCGGCGTGCACGTGCCCCGCGGCCGCGGCCATCGCCTCCGGCGTTCCCATCATGATGATCTTGTCGCCCACCGTGAGCCGCGTGTCACCGCGCGGGATCTCGATGGCGTCGCGGCGCTTGACCGCGGCGATCAGCGCTCCGGGCGGCAGGCGCCGCGACGCAATCGGCCCGGCGGTCAACGGCGAGCCGGGGTCGAGGCGGAACTCCAGCAGCCGGATCCGTCCCCCCTCGAACACCTCGGCGTCAATCGCCCCGGGCGCGGCGACGATGCGCTCGATCGCCTCCGCGAGCTGCGCCTCCGGCCAGACCACGCGCTCGATGCCGAAATGACGGCGAACGCTGTCGGCGCTGCCGTCCCGGCCGAGGAAGTCTTCCTTGGAGACGAAACAGAAGGTGCGGGCGGCGCCGAGCCGTTGCGCGATCGCGCAGGCGACCAGGTTGACTTCGTCGAGGCCGGTGCAGGCGACGAGCAGGTCGGCGCGGGCGACCCCGGCACGGTCGAGCACGTCGGAGCTCGTCGCGCTGCCGGTCAGGAACTCGACATCCAGCGACTCGAAGCGTTCGCGGACCTCAGGGCTGTGGTCGATGACGAAGATCTCGTGGGCGGCGGACAGCTCGCGCGAGAGCGCGTGGCCGACCTCCCCCCCACCGACGATGATGATCCGCATCGGTCAGCGGGGCAGGATACGTCATCTGCTCCAGGCGGTGAAACTGTAGGACACGCCCGCGCTGAAGGCGAGCGTCGTGCTCGTGTCGTCCTGGCGTGAGATCGTGCGGCCGATGCTCCCGAAGATCGCGACGCTCGGCGTGGCGGCGACCGTGAGACCCGTTGTCACGTCGGTGCGCGATTTCGTGAACCCCAGCGCAGCGCTGAGATCGTCAGTGCGGACCGAGTGCGACTGCGTGAGCGCGCCGACCAGCCAGGCGCGACCGGACAGTGCCAACTCGCCGCCGACGGCGGCGAACAGGGCGCCGCGCGAGAAGTAGCCGGCGGTGCCGAACCCGCGCCAGCCGTCGCGCTGCACCTCGACGCTGGCCGGCAGCGCCCACTGCACGCGGCTCTCCTCCGGCCCCGGCTGGAACCTCAGGACCTCGAGGACCGGGATGACGGCAAATCCCACGCGGTTCGGACTCGAAGCTGGATCGCGCAGCTGGATCTTGGCATTGAGATACAGATCGCCGAGCCCGCGCGTGAGCGGCCCGCCCGGCTCCCCGACGTGATAGAAGGGCACGCTGAAGCCAAGCTGGACGCGCCTGGTGAGTCCGACGCCGCCGTCGATCGTCGGCACGTCGATCTCGCGCGCGAGCGGCGTCCGCCAGTACCCGACCGATACGGTCGTCCAGCCCATACCCGGTGCGAGCAACGTGGCGTCGTCGAGCCACGCCCCGAAGTTACGGACGCCGGTCCCCGGCGGTGCGACGAACTCATCGACGCCGGGCGCCGACGGGGCGGGCGCCGGCGCGGAGGCAGCGGACGGCGATCCGCTGCGTCCCCGCCCCCACGCATTGCCTTTGCCCTGCGCGTCGGCCCTTGCCGCCGCGGTCAGCACGGTCGCGGCGATCGCGAAGACCGCGGCCGTCCGGCTCTGAAACGACATGGCCGTCACTTGCCGTCGCGTTTCCCGGGCTTCGACGTCTTCGCCGTCCTCGACGTGGTCGTCGGCTCGGTCTCTGCGATGACGATCTGCGCGTCGCGTTCGGCCCGCTGCACGATCGTGGTGACGTTGTCCACGTCGTGACGCTCAGCCTGGATCGCCTGCCCGAGGCTCATCCCGTCGTCCACCATCCGCCCCTTGAGCTCCGCGAACGGAATCCCGAGGTTGTTCGAGACGTTCACGGCGGCCACGAACTGACCCAGGTTGCGGAAACCCTCGGCAGCCACGAGCAGGTCGGTGCCCACCGGAAGCCGTCCCTCGAGCTTGCGAGCGAGGTTCGTGTTCTTCTGCAGCTTCTGCTGGACTGGCGAGAGCGTCACGGTCGAACCGGTCGAGCTCGTCGCGGTCGTCGTCTTGGTGCTCGCAACCGTGGTCGTGGCGGCTGGCTTGCCGTGGGTCTTGGCGGTCTGCGTCGTTGCGCCCGACTTCGGCCCGTGCACCTTCGTCGTCGATGCGCCCGTCGATTTCACCTTCGGGCCCTGGGAGCCATGTACCTTCGGACTCTGCGATGCATTGACCTTCGGGGCCGGCCCCGTTGTCGTCTTCGGACCGGCACCACCCTTTGGCGCCGGCTGGGATACCTTGGCCTTGGGACCCTTCGGACCACCCTGACCCTTCTGCGCGAGCGTCGGGGCCGACGCCAGCAGGAACCCGGACGCAAGCGCCATCACGAGGATCGACCGTTTCATCGAAGCCCTCCTCCGCCGAGATGGGTGCTGCCTCCCCTCCCCCGAACCGATCAGGAGGCAGCCCCTACTCGAACGACCTCGTAGGCAGCGCAAGAGGCATTCCACGGCCGAGTCCGGCAGTTCATCCATATAACCCAAGCTGTTAGAGCGAATTGCGGCTTTCAGCGCGTTCTGTAATCGGCTCTCCGATTACCGGACCGGCCATTCGGAGACGGATCGGAAGGCTTTACATCCAGGATGTCCCGAAGCAGGACAGTTCGCACGGCTCGAGGCTTCTAACCAGAGCGGGCCGGGGCTCGCGGAGCCAGGCACGCGGGGGATCGATGACGGTGGCGAACCCCTCCGCGGCATAACTCCAGCCACAGTCCGGTTTACATCGCAGCAGGAGAAGGACACGTCGATGCGACACAGCAGGAAGTACGTTGCCGACGGCGGGGGGCTTCGTGAAGATGCCGGCGAAGATGGTCCACACCGCCACGGCGATGGCGAGACGATCATCCGCGTCCACGGCATCGCCCGTTCGACATCACGTAGGTGAACCCGCCCGACGATCCGCGGAAGAAGGCGACAACGCAATAGGCCAGAAGAGCGCAGCGAACCCGGGCAGAAACGCAAAGGTCCAGGAGAGCAGGTTGCGCAGGTAGTTCGGCCCGCCCGGCGCGCGGTCGGTCCAGATGCCGGAGACGAGATAGAACGCGATCCCGGAGAGGACGGCGGCGGCAAGGCCGCGCGCGATTGCGTGCCCGGCGGGCTCGCGTCGCAGCTGGCGCTGCAGCAGCGCGAAGCAGACCCAGAACAGCATCCACGCGGGAAACATGGCGCGCATCCGCATCATCGGCGCGAGCAGGTAGAAGACGCCCGCGGCCAGCACGCCGACGAGCGGCCCGGCGACGATCGCTGGCGCCACCCTGCCAGCCCGGAGTCCGATGGCCGCCCCGATCGCAAGGCAGAAGACGGCGCCGTGGATGACACCGTATAGCATCGTGTGGCGGATGTTCCAGTGCTCCCAGACGAAGTCGCCGCTGGTAGCGACGATCCCGAGGAAGACGGCGGCGGCGATCGCGGCGCGCATGCGGCGAGGATAGCGCAGGGCGCGGAGCGGCGCACCGGGCGTGGCGACCGGGCGGCGGAATCGATCAGCGCCCGGGCCGATCGCCGGGTGCTCCAAACGGCGCGCCGCGGCCGCGGCCACGGCCCCGTCCGCGTTCCTGCTCGAGCCAGCGATCGAACTTCGGCTGCTGCCCGGGAGTGAGCACCTTGCGAATTTCATCGGTCAGCTCGCGCTGCTCCTGCTCCATCCGCGCGCGCATCTCCCGCTGCGCGCGCTCGAGCGGCTCGCGGCGAGTGTCGAAGATCTTCCGAATAGCGGTCTCCTGATCGTCGGTTAGCTCCAGCTCGCGATCGAGACGGTCGATCAAGCGGCCGGGATCGGGCCGCCCCGGCCCGGGCGGCCGGCCTCGCCCGTCGGGAGCACGCAGCTGCCAGGCGACGTTCGCCCGCTGCGGACCGAAACGCCAGGTGACGATCGCGCCGGCCGCGGCGCCCGCGCAGAAGACGGCCAGCGCGAACAAGGCGAACCAGACGCGGGCGCGGTTATCGGACATCGCTCTCTCTCCTCTCCGCGTCGACGCCCGTCAGGACGGCCTCAATCAGTGCGTCGCCGCCCGCCGAAGACTGCGCCGCCGCGGGGGCCTGGGCCGACAGCCACTCGCCTATCGTCGACGGAGCGGTCTGGGTGGTGGCGGCGGATCGCGCGCTGCCGATGTCGATGTAGGCCGCGACGACGAGCGCGGCCGCGACCGGGATGACGCCGACCGTCCACGCCCGCCAGTTGACCGCGCCGAACCATTCGTCGCGAGGCGCGGCGGTCGACGCCGCGCGACCTTCGCGGTCGATCCGCGCCGACACGCGCGCGACCAGCCCGGGCCGCGGCTCGACGGGAGGTCGCGCGCGGAGCAGCGCGGCCGTGTCGCGCTGCTCGACGACCGCCGCGCGGCACGCGGCGCACGCCTGGAGGTGGGCGCGCAGGGCCTCGCGCACGTCAGCCGCGAGCGACACCTCGTCGTCGGCGTATCGCACGATCAGCGGTTCGGCGTCGTGGCAGGTCATGGTCAACTCAACCCCGCGGGCCCGCGGCGTCCGCCAGGGCCCGGAAAAGCGTCATCGCGACCGCAGCGGCGCGAGCAGGGGCCGGAGCCGCTGCCGCGCGCGGAAGATACGCGACTCGACCGTGCCGACCGGCACGCCGAGCGCAGCTGCAATCTCCCGGTACTCGAGCCCCTGGACGTCGCGCAGGACGAGCGCCTCGCGCAACCCCGCCGGGAGCCGGCTGAGCGCGCGGTCGATGGCGTCCCGCATCACGATCTTCTGCTCTACTCCGGGGTCCTCGTCGCGGACCCGTTCGAGAGGATCGTCGAGTGTCTCGGCCGGTGGGCTCCAGAGCAAGGTCCGCAACCTCGACCGGCGCGTGCGGTGCGTGCGGATGACGTTCAGGGCGATTCCGTACAGCCAGGTACGAAATGCCGCCTCTCCCCGGAACCTGGCGAGGCTGCGCCAGGCGCGGACGAAAATCTCCTGCGCCATGTCGTCCACGTCGGCGTCGCCGCCCGTCATCGCGCGGGCGAGGTTGACGATCTGCCCCTGGTAACGCCCGACGAGGTCGTCGAAGGCCTCGCGGTCGCCCGCGGCGGCCGCCTTCACGAGATCGCGATCGGCATCCACCCGGTGCACCGCCCGCGGCCATGCGCGCATTCCTCGGCTCGTTTGACCATCGACGACCCCAGTTTATTCCCCGGGAGCTGGGAGTTCGCCGCGCCAGGTCGGCTTGCCTCGCCGAAGCGCGCTCACCATTTGTGGGCGGAGGCGGGAAGATTTTCTCCACCCTGCCGGTCTAAGCAGACACCAGGAGGGAAGACATGAGGAAGACACTGTTGGCCGCGGCCGCGCTCGTGGCGGTTGCGGCATTCGCCCCGCTGGGCGCTCAGGCGCCGCAGGGTGCGCAGGCGCCGCAGGGCCAGGGGCCGGTCGGCCGGGGGTTCGGGGGACCGGGCATGCGGGGACCGGGTGGACCCGCCCACATGGGCGTGCTCCGGCAGCTGAACCTGACCGACGAGCAGCGAGCGCAAATACGGGCGCTCGTGAACGAGCAGCGCCAGGAACAGCCGGGCGCGAAGCTGCGGGAGCTCCACCATCAGCTGCAGGCGGCGGTGTTCGCCGACGCCGTGGACACGGCGACGATCGAGCAGCTCAAGGCCGCTATCGCGGCGGCCGAGGCCGAATTGCTCACCGAGCGCATCGACACCGAGGTGAAGATCAGCCAGATCCTCACCCCCGAGCAGCGTGCCAGGGCGCGCGAGCTCATCGCCAGTGGCCCTGCCCGCGGGCGCGGCCGTCGCGGCGCCTTCTGATCGGTCCGTCACACGCGAGAGCGGGCGCCTTGGCGTTCCGCTCTCGTGACCTGCCGTGGCCGCCGCCGCGAGCCGCCTCGGATAGACTCTCCTGACGTATGGAACAGCTGCGCGCGTTCGAACGCGCCCTGAACGGGTACGTCTGGGGCGGGCCGATGATCGTCCTGCTCATCGGGACCGGGATCCTCCTGACGATCCTCACGGGGTTCATTCAGTTCACCCGCCTGGGCACTTCGCTGCGCGAGGTGCTCGGCAAACTCTTCGCGCGCGGGCACGGCGAAGGCTCCGTCACGCCGTTCCAGGCGGTGGCAACCGCACTCGCGTCGACGGTCGGCGTCGGCAACGTCGCTGGCGTCGCCACGGCGATCTTCCTTGGCGGCCCGGGCGCCCTGTTCTGGATCTGGGTCTCCGGAATCCTCGGGATGTGTACCAAGTACGCCGAGATCGTCGTCGCGCTGCACTTCCGCGAGCGCGACGCGGACGGGGTGATGCGCGGCGGCGCGATGTACACGCTGAAGAAGATCGGCCTGCCCTGGCTGGGCGGCGTGTTCGCGCTGCTCACTGCGACGGCCGCGTTCGGTATCGGCAACATGGTGCAGGCGAACTCGGTCGCCGAGTCGGTGTTCACCTCGTTCGGCGTTCCCCACTTCCACACCGGCTTCATCCTCATGGTGCTCACGGCCGCCGTGATCCTCGGCGGCATCAAGCGGATCGGCGAGTTCACGTCCGTGCTCGTGCCGTTCATGGCCATCGTGTACCTCTTCGGGGGGTTGATCATCGTCATCACGCACGCGGCGGCGCTGCCCGGCGCTCTGCGGCTGGTGTTCGACGGCGCCTTCAGCGGGACGGCCGCGGCGGGGGGCTTCGCCGGAAGCACGATGACGGTTGCCCTGCGCTACGGGATCGCGCGAGGACTCTTCTCCAACGAGGCCGGCCTCGGCTCGGCGCCGATGGTCCACGCTGCGGCGCAGACGGACCACCCCGTCCGTCAGGGTCTTTACGGCATCTTCGAGGTGTTCGTCGACACGATCCTGATCTGCACGATGACCGGGCTGGTCATCCTCGTGACCGGCACGTGGACGACGGGGGCGAACGGGGCGGCGCTGTCGGCGAGCGCGTTCGAGACGGGGCTGCCGGGCACGTGGGGCCACCTGATCGTGACCGTGGGAATCGTGCTGTTCGCCTACTCGACGTTGATCGGCTGGAGCTACTACGGCGAGACCGGTGCCGTCTACCTGCTGGGCACCCGAGCCGTGCTGCCGTACCGGCTGCTCTGGCTGGTGTTCATCTACTTCGGGGCGACCGGATCCCTGCACATCGTCTGGGACGTCGCCGACACCCTGAACGGGCTGATGGCGCTGCCCAATCTGGTGGGGCTCCTGCTGTCGATCCCGCTGCTCCTCCGGCTGCAGCGCGAGTTCTTCACGCGCCGGCCACGAAGCGACGGCTAGGCTCGGCGCCGGGCGGCCCGCTCCAGGTGGGCGAGCATCTGCCGGCGGTGTGCGATCTCAGCCGGCGTCAGCGGGCGGACGCGCTCGGCCTGCTCGAAGGGCAGCGACCGCTGCGCCCAGGCGTCCTGCCGCGCCTTCGTCTGCTCGGAAGCCGCGCGGAAACACTCGAAGCAGAGGCTTCGACCGTGCCCGTGCGCGCAGCGCGTCGTCTTGCCGCGTGCCACGTCAGTCCTCCTGATCCACCTCGTCCAGCTCCAGCAGCCGCCGCGCCACAATCTGCGCTTGCCGCCGGCGATGTTCCAGCGCGGCGTACTTGTCCGGGGGTCCGGCGAGGCGCAATGCCTGGGCCGGCGCCGCACTAGCGGCGAGCGCGATTGCGTCCGTCCCGAAATCGAGCTTCAACGCGAGCGAACCTTCCGTCCGGGGCTGTCTCCGTGTCATGAGTGGAGTGTAGCGAGGGGGTGTGACAGGGAAGGTCACGGCCCGTCATCGGGGTCCGGGAGCCGTTGACATCGCCGCGGCGGCGCTGAACAATCGGGGCACCGCGTCCAGCCTTCCGTCGCGGTCGCGCGCCGCCGGCGCGCCGGACCGCTCCGGCGCGTGAACGAGCATGCTTCCAAGAGCCACCCACCATTCGACGCGTCTCGAGGCGTTCAGCGACGCCGCGTTCGCCTTCGCCCTCAGCGCGTCGCGTGCCACGTGAAGCACGTACGCAGGTAGCCAGAACGGCGATAGGAATCGATCCATGCCGCGTAACGCCGAAGTCATCCGCCAGTGGACGATCCTGCGCGACCTCGAGTCCTCCCGGCGGCTCACGATCGACGAGCTGGCCAGGCGCACGGGCGTCACCACGCGCACGATCAGGCGCGACCTCGACGCGCTGCAGTCGGCCGGTTTTCCCCTGTTCGACGAGACGCACGACGGGAAGAAGTACTGGACGCTCGAGCACCGGCCGTTCCGCCGCCTCGACGACACCGGCTTCACCATCGCCGAGCTGAGCGCGCTGTACTTCAGCCGCACCCTGGTCGAGTGCCTCGCCGCGACGCCGTTCCAGCATGGCGTCCGCAGCGCCTTCGAGAAGCTCGCGACGGCGCTCACGCCCGGGATGCGGCAGTTCCTCGATCGGCTGCCGCTCGTGATCCAGGCGAAGCCGGAGCCCGGCGCGGCAGCGTGGCACGCCACCGACGACCGCGCAACGGTCGCGCAGCTGCTCGACGCCACGCTCCACCACCGGCGCGCGGCGATGCGCTATCGATCGCTTTCGAGTGGCCGCGAGAAGGACTACGTCATCGAGCCGTACCGGCTCGTCTTCTCTCGTGGCAGCCTCTACCTGGTGGCGTCCGTGCCGGCCTACGGGGGATTCCGGACGTTTGCAGTGGAGCGGATCCGGTCCCTGTCATTGAGCGACGAACGCTTCGAGCCGGTCGAGCTCGAGGAGCCGTTCGCCCACTCGCTGGGCGTACATCAGGGGCAGCCCGAACGGATCGAGATCGCGTTCGAGCCGTCGATTGCGCCGTTGGTCACGGCGCGCAAGTGGCACCCGTCCCAGCAGGTGCGGGAGGAGCCGGACGGGTCGATCGTGCTGACGCTCAACGTCTGCAACGATGTCGAACTGCGCCGCTGGATCCTCGGCTTCGGCGCGCTCGCCCGCGTCGTGGCGCCGCCGCACCTGACCGCGCAGATCCTCGCCGAGCTCGAAGGGGCGCGCCTGCGCTATGCCATCGAGTGACGCCTCGGCCGGCGTGAAGATCACCACTCGCCGACTCGAGAACGCCACTCGCGGGCGCGGCGCCAGGCGAGCGTGATCGCGAGGTGGCAGGCGTGGCAGAGCAGCCGGTAGTTGTCCAGCCCGCACTCCCCGCCGCCGTCCGCGACGGGGATGATGTGATCCGCCTCCCAGCGCGGTTTCAGCGCGCGCCAGGCTTTCCGGGCGCGCCGATCGCCGGCGTGCGGCTTGTGCTGGCGCCAGGCCCGCTCCGCCGTCCGCACGTCGAAGCCGCACGACTGGCAGATGCCGCGGTCGCGTTTCTTCACTGCCTTGCGCACGTACGACGGGCTGCTGCGCAGCCGCCACTCGTGCACGCAGGCGTCACTGCAGAAGGTCCGGCGCGGCTTGCGGACCGGCGTGCGGCACCAGCGGCAGATCGCCTCGCCGGCGGCGTTCAGCTCCGGCTTGCCCCAGTTGTCAGCAGATACGGAACGGCGGCGCAGGTGGCTCACGCCCGCCGTATCGGCGCAAGCGCGACGGCGGTGCACCCCCGCGGGAGGATCGAGACCTCCGCCCGGCGCCTCGAGCGCGCGCCCATCAGGCCGCGCGCCTGCGTGCCGTCTTCTTCTTCCTCCCCCGCGCCGCAGACGGCCGCCGCGTCCGGGCGCTGCCCTCGCGCGACTCGAGGCTGGCGCGCAGCCGCGCCATCAGGTCGACGACGTCCGCGCCGTGCGGCGTCTCCCGCCCGGAGAGCCGCGGCTTCCGACCCTTCAGCTTCGCCTGGATGATCTTCAGCAGGTTGTCGCGGTACTCGTCGGTGTACTTCTCCGGGCTCCAGGGCGCGGAGAGGTTCTCGACCAGCTGCACGGCCATCTTGAGCTCCGCCGGCCGGGTGTCGGCGCGCTTCGGAAAGCGGAAGTCCTCGAGGTCCGCCAGTTCGTCGGCGAACCGCATCATCGTCAACACGATCGCGTCGCCGTGCGCCTCCACCGAGGCGAGGTGCTGAGCGTCGCGCAGGATGATCTTCGCGATACCGACGCGGCCCGTCTCCTTCATCGCCTCCCGCAGCAGCGCGTACGCGCGGTCGGCGCCCTTGCCCGGCTGCAGGTAGTACGGTGTCTCGAAGTACCGCTCGTCGATCTCCTTCGGATCCACGAAGTCGAGAATGTCGATCGTCTTCGTCTTCTCGAGCGCCGCGGTCTTGAAGTCGTCCTTGGTCAGGACAACGAACTGCCCGCGTTCGTACTCGTAGCCCTTGACGAGATCCTCCCAGGCCACCGGCTTGCCTTCGCGCTGGCAGACGCGTTCGTACTGCACCGGCGAGTCGTCCTTGGCGTGCAGCAACCGGAACCTCGGGCGGTGGTCGCGCACGGCGCTGTACAGCTCGATCGGGATGTTCACCAGGCCAAAGGCGATCGATCCCTTCCACATGGCTCGGGCCATTGACATCTCCCCTTGCCCCGTACCGCCGTACACACGAAGAGCCGGGGCCCCTCGGGAACCCCGGCTCTCAAGATCCGTTCCGATCCAACTTACTTGCAGGTCTCGGACTGGTGCGCCATCGACTTCACGTTGAAGCTGCGGGCCGACGAGGCGGCCGCGCCGGCGGCGCCGCTGGTGCCGGTCGGCTGCGACGACTTGCCGGCCGGTGACCACGAGCCGGTGATGGCGACCGTATGACCGACGTGCTTGCTCAGGTCGAGGCTCGCTGGCGCGCCGATCAGCTTGACGTCGCCGGACGCCATCGAGCTGCTCGTCGCGGGGGGCGTCGAGGGGGGCGTCGACGGCGTGCTCGGCGTCGATGCGGTCTTCGACGACGCGTCGTCCTTCACGTTCGTCAGGACGAACGAGTTCGGCGTCTCACCCGCGCGGAGGCAGCCGGTGATCGTTACGGTCTTTTCGTAGGACTTGGCGGGTTCGGCCTTCTTCTGATCCGCCGGCGGCGTCTGCGCAGCCAGTCCGGCGGCGCAGAACAATGCGAAAGCTGTGGATGTAAAGACGCGTTTCATCAGCTCCACCTCCTGAGTTGGTGTCCTTTTGTTTGTGTCCGGGCTCGTCAGGCTGCAGATTCCGCGCCACGGTCGGGCTGATGGATGAGGTGCCCGGAAGTTACAGAATGTCCAGAAGAAGACGACCGCGGACTGGACCCGGTCAGGCCGCCACGCTATGGCGTTCCTGCCCGAGTGTTGCAACCGAATACGGTCGCTGCCGGGTTTCGCACCAGCGATCCAGACGAGGTCGCGGCAGTGCGGGCACGCGAACACGAGCGGAGGTCGGCAACGAAACCGCCCTCCCTTCTCTCTTGGGACAAGACGGGCCGATCGCGCCCGAGACCTCGACCGTGGCGATTTCCAGAGCCCGGCCCGTGTGGGATCGGGTAGGGTATGCGGCGCGGCTTGGATGCCGGAGACGTCGCGGGATGCCAGAGGGTTCGTGCGTAAAGACGCCGTGATAGGGGTCGAAGGACATTCGTCAGCTCCTGCAGCAGAGCAGGTGGCGAACATATGGTAGCAAACGCTTACCTTGCCACAACGTGCTGTGGTTGCCGCGGAGTGTCGCCCGGTGATCCGCCCAACTCCCGCGGCACCCTAGGCGCACGAGCATGTAAGATCGGGGTCACGGCGGCGTGGCGAAACTGGCAGACGCGAGAGACTTAGGATCTCTTGGCGCAAGCCGTGGGGGTTCGAGTCCCTCCGCCGCCATACCCTCCGTCTGTTATCTTTGGGAAAGTCGGAACAGAGGGAAACGGAGCGGCGACGCGCCGAAAGAGCCCCAGGCCCGGCCGGGGCATGGGGCTCAGCCGCGGCCGGCCAGCCGCGGCGCGGCCGCCGGACTGGCGGACCGCACGGCCCTGACAACCATGAAAACCGAGTTCGTCGACGTCTCCGAGACGCGCAAGAACCTCGTGGTCGAAATTCCCAGTACCGTCGTCGACGCCGAGATCGACAAGGTCTCCAGGGATTACAGCAAGGCGGCGCGCATCCCCGGGTTCCGGCCGGGCAAGGTGCCGGCCAAGGTCGTCCGCCAGCGCTTTCGTGACCAGATCCTGCACGACGTGGCGCACGGCCTGATCCCGAAGGCGGTCGAGGAGGCGCTGCGCGAGCGCGGGGTCGAGCCGGTCGACACGCCCGACATCCGCGACGTGGTCGTCGAGGAGGGCCAGCCGCTGAAGTTCACGGCGACGTTCGAAACGGTGCCGGCCATCGATCCCGGCGACTACGGCTCGATCGTCCTGCGCACCAGGCCGCGCCTGGTCGACGACGCCGCCGTCGAGCAGGCGCTGTCGCAGCTGCGGGAGCGGTCGGCGCGCTACGAGCCGGTCGAGGATCGCGGGATCGAGGTGGGCGACTCGGTGGTGCTCGATCTCGAGCGCACGGCGATCGGCGGGGCTGGCGCCACGCAGACCGACCGGCACGAGAACGTGACGGTCGACATCGGCGCGCCGGCCAATCCCCCGGGCTTCGACGAGGCGCTCGCCGGCCTGCGCGAAGGCGAGTCGAAGTCGTTCGACGTGCAGTATCCCGCCGACTACACCATCTCGGAACTGGCGGGCACCACCGTGCAGTACGCCGCGTCGGTGAAAGGGGTGCGCAAGCGCGTCGTCCCGGCGCTCGACGACGAGTTCGCGAAGGACGTCGGCGAGTTCGCCGACCTCGCGGCGCTGCGCGCGCGCGTGCGTGCCGACCTGGAGGACGAGGCGGCGCACGAGGCGGAGCGCGAGACGCGCGCCGACCTGTTGAAGCAGCTGGCGGCGCGCGTGCCCTTCGAGGTCCCGGCGTCGCTCCTCGATCGGGAGATCGACCGTCGGGTCGAGGAGTTCGTGCGGCGGTTGATCGAGCAGCAGATCGACCCGATGCGCACCAACATCAACTGGGAGGAGTTCCGCGAGAAACAGCGCGAGGCGGCCGCCGAGGCGGTGAAGGGGGCGCTGGTGCTCGACGAGGTGGCGCGGCGCGAGCACATCGCGGTCAGCGACGCGGACGTGGACGCGGAGGTGCAGCGCTACGCGGAGCGGAGCGGCCGCAGCGCCGCCGCGGTGCGCGCCCGGCTCGAGAAGGAGAGCGGGCTGGGTCGGCTCTACGCCGGGCTCCGGCGGGAACGCGCCCTGGACTTCCTGGTCTCAAGGGCGACCCGGCTCTGACCGATAACGATTCTGAACGTCACGGGCATTCGCGAGGCGTGGTACAATTCCGCTGAAGGTTGGTCCACCTCCCCGCGAGTTCCCCAGCACATCCGACCGTCATGACTTATGCGTGAACGCATGCAGCTGATCCCGATGGTGGTCGAGCAGACCAATCGCGGCGAACGGGCCTACGACATCTTCTCGCGCCTGCTGAAGGACAGCATCATCTTCATCGGCACGCCGATCGACGACAACGTGGCCAACCTGGTGATCGCGCAGATGCTGTTCCTGGAGGCGGAGGACCCGGATCGGGACATCCTGCTCTACATCAACAGCCCGGGCGGGGTGGTGACGGCCGGCATGGCCATCTACGACACGATGCAGTTCATCAAGCCGGACGTGGCGACCTATTGCATCGGCCAGGCGGCGTCGGTGGCGGCGGTCCTGCTGGCCGCCGGGGCGAAGGGCAAGCGGTACTCGTTGCCGAACTCGCGCATCCTGATCCACCAGCCCTGGGTGCAGGGCCTCGGCGGGCAAACGACCGACATCGACATCCACGCCCGCGAGCTGCTGCGCACGCGCGAACGGCTGAACCAGATCCTGGCGCAGCACTGCGGCCAGCCGCTCAAGCGCATCCAGGACGACACGGAGCGGGACTACATCATGAGTGCCGAGCAGGGCAAGGAATACGGTATTATTGATGATGTCATCCGAAAAAGAGCGTAGGGGGGCACCGGCCGCGTGATCGTCGGTTCCGCCCTGCGTTCGGACAGGCGCCGGAAGGGTTGTCCATGGTGAAAAAGGCCGGCGACGGCGAGATCCTCCGCTGCTCGTTCTGCAACAAGGACCAGAACGACGTCCGCAAGCTGATTGCCGGGCCGACGGTCTTCATCTGCGACGAGTGCGTCGAGGTCTGCAACGACATCATCGCCGACGACAACCGCTTCGAGGCCCGCGGCGGCGCCCGCTCGTCGCTCCCGGTGCCGCAGGAGATCAAGAAGTTCCTCGACGAGTACGTCATCGGCCAGGAGCAGACCAAGAAGAAGCTGGCGGTCGCGGTCTACAACCACTACAAGCGGATCGAGATCCAGAAGCAGGCGCGCGGCCGCAACGACATCGAGCTGACCAAGTCGAACATCCTGCTCATCGGCCCGACCGGCACCGGCAAGACGCTGCTCGCGCAGACGCTCGCCAAGCTGCTGTCGGTCCCCTTCACCATCGTCGACGCGACCACGCTGACCGAGGCGGGCTACGTCGGCGAGGACGTCGAGAACATCATCCTCAAGCTGCTGCAGGCCGCCGGCGGCGACATCGAGAAGGCGCAGCAGGGGATCATCTACATCGACGAGGTCGACAAGATCTGCCGCAAGGACGAGAACCCGTCGATCACCCGCGACGTCTCCGGGGAAGGCGTCCAGCAGGCGCTGCTCAAGATCCTCGAGGGGACGGTGGCCAACGTCCCGCCGCAGGGCGGACGGAAGCACCCCCACCAGGAATTCTTCCAGGTCGACACCACCAACATCCTGTTCATCTGCGGCGGCGCGTTCGTCGGGCTGGACAAGCAGATCGAGCGGCGCACCGGCAAGAAGACGCTCGGCTTCAAAGCGGACGTCAAGTCGCTCTCCAACCGCGAGATCGGCGCGACCCTGGAGATGGTGGAGCCGGAGGACCTGATCAAGTACGGACTCATCCCCGAGTTCGTCGGCCGCCTGCCGGTGGTGGGCACGCTGCACGAGCTCGACAAGCAGGCGCTGGTGCAGATCCTGACGCAGCCGCGCAACGCCATCACCCGGCAGTACCAGAAGCTGTTCGAGTACGAGAACGTCAAGCTGCGCTTCACCGACGACTCGCTCGAGGCCATCGCCGAGCAGGCGCTGCTGCGCAAGATCGGCGCGCGCGGCCTGCGCATGATCATCGAGGACCTGATGCTCGATCTCATGTACACGCTGCCCGGCCAGAAGAAGATCCGCGAGTGCGTGATCACCCGCGAGGTGGTCCAGTCGAAGGAGAAGCCGATCACGCTGATCGAGAAAGCGGGATAGTATCAATGTCGAATGTGGAATGCCGGATGCCGAACGTCCGGCATTCGTCGTTCCGCATTCGGCAATGACACCGCATCACCGATTACATGGAACTCTACGAAACTCTCCCTATCGTCCCGCTTCGTGACGTCGTGGTCTTCCCGCACATGATGATGCCCTTCGTCATCGGGCGACCGTCGTCCACGCGCGCGCTCGAGCACGCGCTCGCCAAGGACAAGCGCATCTTCCTCGCCGCGCAGCACGACGCCGCGGTCGACGACCCGCAGCCTTCCGACGTCTTCACCATGGGGTGCGTGGCCAACATCGTCCAGAGCCTGAAGCTGCCGGACGGGAACATCAAGGTGCTCGTCGAGGGCATCGAGCGCGCTCGCGCCGTCGAGTGGAAGGAGGACAAGGGCTTCTACCGCGTCGTCGTCAAGATCGTCCCGAAGCACAAGGAGGCGGGCGCCGACGCCGAGAGCACGATGGGCCGGGTGGTGTCGCTGTTCGAGCAGTACGTGAAGCTCTCGAACAACCTGCACTACGAGGCGATGGTCGCGGCGGTGCGCGTCGACGACCCGGGCAAGCTCGCCGACACGATCGCCGCACACCTGCTGGTGGGCGTCGACGAGAAGCAGAATCTGCTGGAGATCATCTCCCCCGTCGAGCGCCTCAACCGCATCGCCGGCATCCTCGAGGCCGAGGTGGACAAGCTCCAGGTCGACCGCCGGATCCAGTCGCGGGTCAAGAAGCAGATGGAGAAGGCGCAGAAGGA
>JBMDXQ010000115.1:0-4109 GCA_048594975.1 Vicinamibacterales bacterium
GCATTGGTAGATCCTACTTATCGCACCGCGCGAGCGCGGCGCTGTGAGTACGACCCCCGTTCAAACCGTGCGTGCGGATTTCCCGCACACGGCTTACCAAGGGGCATTCGGAATGCGACATTACGCAGCCTCCGGATACTGAATCGTGCCGCGCAGGCGATAGAGCCCGAGCGCATGAAAGTAGGCGGGCGTCCACTGAGCGGCCTGACCACATCGCAGGTTGCGGCCGTGGCGCGCGACGAGCACGCGTTTCAGCCGCCACGCGACGTAGTCATCAATCTGCCCAAACTTGATGGCGGCATTGCCGGTGCGAAAGTACGCGCCCCAGCCGCGCAGCACCGGGTTGAGCGGCGCAAATATCTCGCGCAGCGGCCGGTGACACACGGACCGAGACGTGAGCGCTTTCACCCGCGCCCGCACCCGCTGCATCGCGCGCTTCGACGGCCATCGCTGCAGGAAGTAAACGCGACGCCGCGTCCGTTCCCACCGGGGACCGCTGAAGCGCTTCCGCAGATGACAGCCGAGGAAGTCGAATCCCTCGTGACCCCACGAGAGATTGACCTGCCTCGTCTTGTCCGGATGCAGGTCCAGGCCGAGCCGCGCGAGAATCTCGCGCACGCGCTGCTCGGCGCGCTCGCACGCGGCCTTCGTGTCACACATCACCACGAAGTCGTCCGCATAGCGCACCAGCACTCCAAGATTCGGAGACCGGCGCGTCCACACGTCGTCGAGCACGTGCAGGTAGATGTTCGAGAGCAGCGGCGAAATCACGCCGCCTTGCGGCGTTCCCGCGACCGTCGCGGTGACGCGGCCCTCTTCCATCACCCCTGCCTGGAGCCATCGCCGTATCAGTTTGAGCACCCGCCGGTCCGAGACGCGTCGCCCCACGAGCGTGAGCAGCTTGCCGTGGTCGATGCTGCCGAAGTAGTCGCGAATGTCAGCGTCGAGGACGTGATTACCACCTCGCGCGCCACGCGTGCGCAGTGTTTCCAACGCCTGCGTGGGGCTCCGCTGCGGCCGAAACCCGTACGAGCACGGCAGAAAATCCGCCTCGAAAATCGGTTCCAGCACCAGCGTCGCCGCCATCTGGGCCACTCGGTCCCTGACCGTGGGAATCCCTAGTGGTCGCTGCCCTCCGTTGCCTTTCGGGATATACCGGCGCCGCACCGCCACGGGCCGATACGTGCCTGCGCGCAAACGCGCGCCGAGGTCTTCGAGAAACGCCTCGACGCCCCTCTGCTCGATGTCAGCGAGCGTGATGGCATCGATGCCCGCTGCACCGCGGTTCCGCTTCACGCGTCTCCATGCTTCCCACAGGACGTCACCCCTGTAGATGCGGTCATACAGCGCATGGAAACGGCGACCCGGTTGCTGCTTGGCCGCACTCCAGAGTCGGCGTTGCAATTGGCGCACGTTGTCGATGGACTCGCGTCCACCGGGGGAGTTGGAACCGGTCCTGCCGGTCATGCCCTTGCGCGTGCTTGCGCCCCCGACGTTGCCCCCGCAGGGACCCTTCGCTCCCCGCGCGTTGTTCGTCGCGCGGCTCCTTGCTACTACGATCCCCTCGGACTCCCGCTGCGCCGCGCTCGCTTTCGCCGGTGGCTTATACGAGCCGCGCTGCCCCGACCCGGGCTGCGCAGACGGGTCTCTCGTGTTCCGTTCGGCTCCCTGTCCGCGTGCTGCGCTCCCTACCCCGCCGAGCTCCCGCACGCGTGTTTCTCCGGACGGAGGCGCACAGGATGTGGTCTTCACCGCGATATGACCGGTTCGACGCTCAGATTGTAAATCTGACGAGGCTGCAAGCTTCACTTCATGTTGCGGCCCGCGGACTTGCTCCCTCCGTAGAGGCTTTTGACACCCCGCTTGGCCCGCGCGAGTTTCTTCGCGCGTCTGGGGTCTGCTACTCGGCGCTCCGGCGCTTACCGAGGCGGGACTTGCACCCGCTGGAATCGAACGACACGATGACAGCGCTTGCGCGCTCTCATCATCACGACGCACCATATGTTGATTGTACATCCGCCTTCCGCCCTCCGCCCCACGCGAAGCAGCAGGAAGTTGCACTGGAAGCTGGGAACTGGCAGCGGGAAAACTGACAACTGACGCCGACAGCCGGTTCAGATATTCCGCTCTGCCATTTCGCCGGCAATCGGTAATTTGAAGTGCTCGCCCTGGTAGGCCTTGAACATCAGGATCAGCCACAGCACGGCTGACGCGGGGATCACCAGAAACACGGCGAGCAGCATGCCGAGGATCGGGATGGACTGCAGCAGGATGCACAGCACGCTCAGCGCGCCGAAGACGATCGTCGACTGCATCGCGTGAAACCGCACGAAGCGGTTCTCGTGCTCCGTCAGCAGGAACCCGACGCCGGTAATCCACCCCAGCGCATACGCGAGCGCGCCAGCCACGTTGGCATCCAGCCCGGTCGCCGATTTTTGCATCTGCTCCAACGGTTCAACCCTTCGAACTTCGTCCTTCGAACTTCAACCTTCAGCCTTCAACCCTCCGCCCTTCCGCCAAACAGCCGCCGAGTTTCCTCATGCAGCAACACCCAGAAAGCATACACGCCGAGCGCGGTTCCAAATGGCAGGACGAAGAGGTTCGGAACGGCGAGCCCCAGCGTGACCATCCGGCCCGCCGGCTGTTGGCGGCGCAGGGCCGCGCCCGCCCACGCGTTCGCCAATCCGCCGAGCAGCAGCGCGACCGCGAACACAGCAAAAACCACGGCGGTCGCCGCGGCAGAGAACGCCTCCGTCCGCGACGTCAGGCCGATCGCCACAGCGCCCATGGCGAGCATCAGCGTCGAGCCGCCCAGCAGCAGGCCAATCGCGCCCCAGACCAGTTGGAGGATGCCCAGGAGAGCGAGATGTGGGCGCAAGGGCCGCCTCAGCGGATACTGACCCGCACTTCGACAATGGTGTGAGGCGCGCCGGGAGGCATGACGGCGAACCTGAATCGCGCTCCCTCGCGGACCCCTGCCGGGACCCGCAGCCGCATCTGATGGTGCGCGGCAACCTCGCCTTCTCCCTCGCAGGTTGCGCAGCACTCTTCCCACGTCTCTCCACGTCCGCCGCAGCGCGGGCACGTCCGCCGCAGCGGCACGCCGAGCGGCACCGTCGTCCCCCAGAACGCCTCGTCGGGGCTGACGATGATCTCCGCGGAGAGGTTGACCAGGGGCGTCTCGCCGAAGAACGCGTGACGCATGGCGTCGAGCACGCTCGAGACGGAGGGAAAGTCGATCGCGACCTCATCGGCCAGCCATTCGGCCCGGCCCGGTCGGGAGGCGCCGTGAACCGAACGGAGGCGGGCATCGTATGAGCGCCGCCGTTCGGGGTCGTTCAGGATCTCGTACGCGCGGGACACTTCCAGGAAAGCGGCGCCGCGGTCATCCCCCGAGATGTCGGGGTGATACCGACGCGCCAGCCGCCGGTACGCGCGCTTGATTTCGTCAGCGCCTGCATCCGGCGATACGCCGAGGACCTCGTAGTAGTCTCGCATCCTTCCATCCAACGATCGCGCGATCGCGCGATCGAGCGATCGGGAAATCGGCCCATCGCGCCCATCGCGCGATCACCCGATCACCCGATCACAATAGGGGTCCCGTTGGGCCGGTGTCAAGAACGTCGGCCACGGGGGGAGCCATCCCTGTGCATGCGCGCGACAAAGCGTGAACCGTCGCCCCTGGCGCGCAGGCTGGTAGAATCCCGGCATGAAGGAATGCCCGATGTGCGGGGAGCAGATGCGCCTCGACGTTCGCGAGATCCGCGAGTCAATCCCCGGTCAGGGCCACTCCGCCAGCATGGTCGTGCGCGAGTGGATCTGCCCGGAATGCGACTACTTCGAAGAGGCAGAAACGGGCGAAGGGTAGCGCGGAGGCTTCAGCGCGCGCCGAGCGTCAACAGCAGCTCGTTACGGACGGTTTCCTCGAAATCCGAGAAATTCAGCTCCTTCTCGCACTCGTCGCAGAGCACTTCGATGACGGCGGGGCGGCCTTCTTCACTCGCTTCCACACGGGCATCGTCGCGCACCTGCACGACATGCATCTGCAGGGTCTTGACCAGGAAATTTCGGTCGTTCCCGCAGTTCGGACAGGTCAGGGCCATCTAGAC
>JBMDXQ010000116.1:0-24620 GCA_048594975.1 Vicinamibacterales bacterium
TCCTGCAAGCGCACGCTCGGTGGTACTCTCTTCATGGCGTTGATCTCCTCCGGCCCCGCTTCCAACGAGGCCGCTCTGGTTTGAGTCACCAGGAGGATACCAACGCCTCTTCGCTTTTACAGGAAGTTTAGGACATCACCGCCGACGACGCCTCGGCCCGCAAGCTCCAACAGGTGCACGACTCGCGCGGTGCAGCGTTGCGGGCGTGCGTCCAGTAACTGATGAACGCCATGCGGCCGTCGGTTCCGATCAGAAACGTCGGGTCCGGGAGCGAGGCATAGCGCTGGTGCAAATTTCTTCGAATTCGTCGACGAGCACCACGGCATGCCGTGCTCGCGCACGCACGCCTGCGCGACCCCCTGCTTGGCCGCCTCGCTTCGCTCGGCGTACTACTGGGCTCGGTCGAACGGTCTCGGCTTAGAATGCAGCTCATGCATCGGCGCACAGTATTGCAGGCGCTTCCTGCGACACTTCTCACGGGCTTCCGCGCGAGCGCGGCAGACCGCAAGACCACCGTCGCGATCGAAGGCGAGCGGTTCCTCATCAACGGACGACCAACCTACGCGGGCAGGACGTGGCGCGGAATGAAGATCGAAGGGCTGCTGCTCAACTCGCGCATGGTGCAGGGCATCTTCGACGACTTGAATCCGGACACGCGCGAGATGTGGGCGTACCCGGACACGAAGCGCTGGGATGCGGAACGCAACACGCGCGAGTTCATCGCTGCGATGCCCGAGTGGCGGCGGCACGGCGTGCTCGGCTTCACTATCAATCTCCAGGGCGGCAGTCCGCAGGGCTACTCGCGCGGGCAGCCCTGGCACAACAGCGGCTTCCAGCCCGACGGGAGCCTGCGGCCAGAATACCTGGCGCGCCTCGAGCGCATCCTCGATCGGGCCGACGAGCTCGGGATGGTGCCGATCGTCGGCTTCTTCTACTTCGGCCAGGACCAGCGGCTCGACGGCGACGCCGCGGTGCAGCGCGGCGTGCACGAGGTGACCACGTGGCTGCTGCGGAAGGACTACCGCAACGTCCTCATCGAGATCGCCAACGAGTGCGACAACCGCGCCTACGAGCAGCCGCTCATCCAGGCACCGCGCGCGCACGAATTGATTGAACTGGCGAAGTCAATCACGATCGACGGCCGCCGCCTGCCCGTGAGCGTCTCGTTCAACGGCGGCACCATCCCGCCTCCGAACGTCGTCTCAGCCGCCGACTTCCTGCTGCTTCACGGGAACGGCGTCGGCGATCCAGACCGCATCGCGCGCATGGTCCGCGAGACGCGCCAGGTGCCGGGCTACCGGGCGTTGCCGATCCTGTTCAACGAGGACGATCACTTCGACTTCGACAAGCCGCGCAATAACTTCGTCGCAGCGGTCGGCGAATACGCGTCGTGGGGCTACTTCGATTACCGCTTGACGGGCGAGGGCTTCGACGAGGGGTTCCAGAGCGTCCCGGTAAACTGGGGCATCAGCTCGGCGCGGAAGCGAGGGTTCTTCGGGCTGGTGAAAGAGATGACGGGGAGCTGACGCTTGTGGCGTCGGGGGCTTGGGGCTCGGCTTCCCAATGCGGACGCTCCGCCCTCTTTTCTCAGTGTGCGTCGGGCCCTCACGTCTTCCACGCGCCGGGGCCCACTCCAGGCGATCCCCGCGCTCCGCCGTCCTGCCATCCGTTCTCAGTGCGGGTGCGGCCCCACTTCTTCTTACGCGCCGGGGCCCCCCACCCCCCTGGCGCTGCCGTGCCGCGCATGCGCGCGTCGCGGCGGCTGAAGGCTCTCACGCGCTACACGCCCGATACGCTCGCGGGTGCGCTTCGCGCGTGCTGGCTCACTTCGCTCGCCGGACCAACGTCCTCTTCGAAGCACCTGGGTGGCTGCGCCGGCCATCGTCAGTTCACCCAATCAGCAATGAAGATGTTCGTCTCCCCCTCAGAAGTGGCGCTTCTGTTCGACGCAAACACCAGCCGCTTGCCGTCCGGGGAGAACATCGGGAAGCCATCGAACGTGTCGTTGTAGGTGATGCGCTCCAGCCCCGAGCCGTCCAGGTTGACGAGGTACAGATCGAAGTTGCGGCCCTTCTTGTCCTCGACGTTCGACGCGAAGATCAGGCGCTTGCTGTCCGGGTGCCACGACGGCGCGAAGTTCGCGCCCCCGAGCCGCGTGACCTGCCTCAGGGTGCTGCCGTCGCGGTTCATCACGAACAACTCCAGCTCGGTCGGGCGCCACAGTGCCTGCTTCAGCAAGCTTCGGTAGTCGTCCAGCTCCCTGCCCGTAGCCACGCGGCCGCGGAAGGCGATCTGCTGTCCGTCCCATGAAAAAAACGGGCCGCCGTCGGGACCGGGCCGGTTGGTCAGCCGGCGGACGTCCGAGCCGTTGGGTTTCATCGTGTAGATCTCCATGTCGCCGTCGCGCACGCTGGTGAAGGTGATGAGGCCGTCGGGCGCGATCGTCGCCTCGGCGTCGTAGCCCGGCGTCCGCGTCAGGGGCGTCAGGCTCGAGCCCTCCGCGTCCGCGCGATAGATGTCGTAGCCGGGGTAGATCGGCCAGACATAGCCGCGGCTGAAGTCGGGCCGCGGCGGGCACTCCGGCGAGGCCTCGTGCGTGGACGCGTAGACGATCTGCTTGCCGTCCGAAGTGAAGTACCCGCAGGTCGTCCGGCCCTTCCCGGTGCTGACGCGCCTCAGGTCCGAGCCGTCGATCTTCATCGTGAAGATCTGGTCGCAGGCAACGCCCTCGCGCGTGGACTGGAAGATCAACCGCGTGCCGTCGGCCGAGAAGTAAGCCTCCGCGTTCTCGCCGCCGAACGTCAGCTGGCGGATGTTGGCGAGGCGGCGCTCGCCTTTGATCGGCTGCGCTACGGGCCGCTGCATCGCGCCGACAGCGGCCGCCGCACACGCGACCAGGAGCAGGAACCGCGAAGCCGGTGCACGCATATCCTGCTACGATACCGCGATTCCCGCCCATGGCCGAAGGCGCGCGCGTCCTGCGACTCCTGTTCCTCTGCTTTCAGAACCGGCGCCGGAGCGCCACGGCGGAGCGGGTCCTCTCGAAGCGCGAGGACCTCGAGGTCCGCTCGGCAGGCCTCGGCCCCGACGCGCTGGTGCGCGTCAACGCCCGCATGCTCGAGTGGGCCGACAGGATCTTCGTCATGGAGGAAGACCACCGCCGCGCGCTCGCGCACGCCTTCCCCAAGCACCCCGCCCTGCAGCGCGTGGTCAATCTCGAGATCCCCGACGAGTACGTCTTCCTAGATCCCGAGCTGGTGCGGCTGCTCGAAGGGAAGGTGGCAGAGTATCTACGCTGAACCAAGCTGCCGCGCTGGTTGCGCGTCACTCGTCTGGCTGCTGACGACGACCACGGCCGGTCTTCTTGAGCGAGCCGCCGGTGTTCTTCGCGCCGCCTCTGACGCGTGCGCCGCCGCCTTTCCGCGTCCCGCCCCGCCGCGAGCGGCCGCCGGTCGCGGTCCGCCTGCCCTAACCCGAAGGCTCCCGGCCCGTCGTGGTCCTCTGCTCGCCGGCGCGGCCGGTTGCGAGCGCGATAAACTCGGCGGATGCACCCGAGGTTCACGTCGAAGACCCTGACGTTCCTGCGCGCGCTGAAGCACAACAACCGCCGCGACTGGTTCATGGCGCGCAAGGATCAGTACGAAGAGCACGTGCGCGGGCCGATGGTGTCGGTCGTCGGAGCCCTCGCGCTGGACTTCAGGAAGTTCGCGCCCGAACTCGACGCATCACCGAAGACGTCCATCTTCCGTGTCTACCGCGACACGCGGTTCAGCGAGGACAAATCGCCCTACAAGACGCACGCCGCGGCCGCCTTCCGCTGTCGGAGTCTGCCGAAGGGGGAGAGCGCGGGTCTTTACTTCGAGGTCACGCCGGCGTGGGTCTGGTGCGGGGGGGGCTATTATGCCCCGCCGACTCCACAGCTCGTGCGCATCCGGCAGCACATCTCCGACACGTACCCCGAGATCGATCGGATCGCCCACGGCAGGGCGTTTCGACGCGCGTTTCGAATACTCGACGGCGAGCGCCTCACCCGCGTCCCGCGCGGGTTCGCGAAAGACGACCCGGCGGCCGAGTACCTGCGGTTCCGAAGCTTTCTGGCGGGACGAGAGTTCCCGGCCACGTTCGCGACGAGCGCGGAGTTCTACCCGACGCTCGTCGCGACGTTCAAGGCGGTGATGCCGCTGGTGAGGTTTCTGACACAGCCGCTGACGCGCTGACCTTTCAAACCGAGTCCGAGGACCTGGCTGAAGTCCGCGCTCGGTCAGCATTTCTCGCTGCGCGTGCCCACCCCCCCACGCGCTGCTCGCTCGCTTCGCTCGCGGGCGCCCTTCGGGCTTGCCGCCGGCGGTACGCGCCGGCAGTCAAGCGTCAGTGTCAGTACCGATAGTGCTCCGGCTTGTACGGGCCCTCGACCTTCACACCGATATATGCGGCCTGCTCTGGCGTCAGCTTCGTCAACTTCACGCCGAGGTGACCGAGGTGCAGGCGGGCAACCTCCTCGTCCAGATGCTTCGGCAGGATGTAGACCTTCTTCTTGTAGTTGTCGTTGTGCTGGTGCAGCTCGAGCTGCGCCATCACCTGGTTGGTGAACGACGCCGACATCACGAAGCTGGGATGGCCGGTGGCGCAGCCGAGGTTCAGCAGCCGCCCCTCCGCCAGCACCATCACGCTGTGACCGTCGGGGAAACGCCATTCGTCGTACTGGGGCTTGATATTGATGCGCTGGATGCCCTTGACCTTTTTCAAGCCGGCCATGTCAATCTCATTGTCGAAGTGGCCGATGTTGCCGACGATGGCCTTGTCCTTCATCCGCGCCATGTGCGCGGCGGTGACGATATTCATGTTGCCGGTGGCGGTGATGAAGATGTCGGCGGTCTCGACGACGTCGTCGATCGTCTTCACCTCGTAGCCTTCCATCGCCGCCTGCAGGGCGCAGATCGGGTCGATCTCGGTGATGATCACCCGGCAGCCCTGGCCGCGCAGCGCCTGCGCGCAGCCCTTCCCCACCTCGCCGAACCCGAAGACCACCGCGACCTTGCCACCGAGCATGACGTCGGTGGCGCGGTTCAGGCCGTCGACCAGCGAGTGGCGGCAACCGTAGATGTTGTCGAACTTGCTCTTCGTGACCGAATCGTTGACGTTGATCGCCGGGAAGAGCAGCGTGCCGTTCTCCATCATCTGATAGAGGCGATGCACGCCGGTCGTCGTCTCCTCGCTGACGCCGCGCAGGTCGGCCGCGACCTTCGTCCAGCGCCTCGGGTTCCCCTGCAGCTCCTTGCGCAGCAGCTCGAGAATGACGCCCCATTCCTCGGGGTCGCTCTCCGGCTTGAGGGCCGGCACCTTCCCCGCCTTCTCGAATTCGACGCCCTTGTGGACCAGCAGCGTTGCGTCGCCGCCGTCGTCGACGATCTGCGTGGGACCGCAGCCGTCCGGCCACAACAGCGCCTCGCTGGTGCACCACCAGTACTCCTCGAGCGTCTCGCCCTTCCACGCGAACACCGGCGTGCCCCTCGGGTTCTCCGGCGTGCCGCCTGACTCGTGCGGTCCGACGACGACGGCGGCGGCGGCGTGGTCCTGGGTCGAGAAGATGTTGCACGACACCCAGCGGACGTCTGCGCCGAGATCGGCGAGCGTCTCGATGAGCACGGCCGTCTGGATGGTCATGTGCAGGCTGCCCATGATCTTCGCGCCGGCCAGAGGCTTCTGGCCCTTGTAGCGCGCGCGCAGCGCCATCAGCCCGGGCATCTCCTGCTCGGCGAGGCGGATCTCCTTGCGGCCGAACTCCGCAAGGGACAAGTCTTTGACCTTGTAGGGTTCTCGGCCCGCTTTCAATGCGGCCTCGAACGCGTGCATCTCACGAACGGCTGTACTCATCGCCTCTCCTTCAGTTGTGATCTGTCACCGAGGACGCGGCGTCACGCCCGCGACCGCGAAGGACCGCGAAGACGCGAAGGACCGAGGGCGACAGTCCGAGGTCGTGTTCATGGTTTACGTCCTGCGGCGGCCGCGACGAACAGTGCAGGCCCCCTGGCCTCGGGCTGCGTGGGCAGCGGCACGATCCGCACGTTGTCGAACCCCGAGCCGCCGAGCAGCCGCCGCACCTGCTCTTCACCGAAGCCCAGCCAGACGTGTCCCATCTGCTGCCGGTACTCCTCGTGTTCGTGCGGCAGCATGTCGGCGATCACGAGGCGGCCGCCCGGCCGCAGCACGCGTGCCGTCTCGGCCAGCGCGGCGGCGGGATCCGGCAGGTGGTGCAGCACGAGCAGCAGCGTCGCGGCGTCCAGCTCGGCGTCGGCGATCGGCAGGGCCTCCAGCTCGCCGCGCCGCACCTCGACGTTCTCCGCGTCACGCAGCCGCCGCCGCGCGGTCTGGAGCATGTCACCCGACCGATCGACGGCAATCACACGCGTGACGAACGGCGCCAACGCCGCCGCGACCTGCCCGGTGCCGCACCCGAGGTCGCCGACCACCCAGCGTTCGTCGAGCAACGCCGGAAGTGCCTGCAGGTGCGAGGCCGCGCCGAACATCTCGGCGCGGAGCTTGTCCCACTGTCCCGCCGCCGACTCGAAGAACCGCGCCGACTTCGACTGCCGCCTGGCGAGCACGCTCTTCAGCCGGCGCGCGTCCTGGTCGGCGCCGGGCGTGGCGCTCACCTGCTCGCGCAGCAGCGCCCACAGTCGCCGCGCGGCCGGCGCACGCTCGTCGAGCGCAAGCGTGTAGTGCCGGCTCGTGCCGTCGCGCCGCGAGACGACCCAGCTGGCGTCCGCAAGCGTCTTCAGGTGCCGACTGACGGTGGACTGCGGGAGCTGCAGCACCGAGCAGAGATCCGTGACGGTCAGCTCCTGGCGCTCCAGGAGCAGCAGCATCCGGCTCCGCGTGGCATCGGAGAGCGCGGTCAGGTCCTCAAAGATTTCCGCGTGTGTGCCGGCCACAGTTAATCCGTATATCCGGATTTAGTGTTGCACAGGAGGGCGGGCGGCGTCAAGGGTTCTTATATGGGTATGGGCCAACCGGCGCGCCATTCGCACCGGCCCTTCCCATTCGTGCCGGGCATCGGACGACGGTCCGGCAGCGGGGTCAGCAGGCAGGACACTGGCGGAAACGTGGCCACCTGCCTCAGGGCGGTGTTCGGAATGCGGCTGGCAGCAGCCGCCCGCGCGCGCGATCGACCAGCTCTGCGATCCGGCCAACGAGAACTGCCGCACGCCGCCAGCGGTGCGACCGGCGTCACACCCTCTGTGACGCTGCATTGGTACGAGGGTCCCTTCGCGCACGTTGTACGACGTCTATCTCGCGACGTCGACGAATCCGCGCTCTTCGCCCGAACCTCCAGCTGGGACGAGCCCGTCCACCTCGCAGCTGCAGCAGCTCGCGGTGTCGAACCTCGCGCCCGACACCCGCTAGTGGCTCTCGCCATTCACCTGCCTCAACTCATCACCGGGGACGCTCAGAACAACAACACGACCTTCACGAGGACGCAATGAAGTGATGAATGGTGAGTGGCAAGTGGTAATCGGCCGTTCACCACTTGCCACTTACTTACCAGTTCGTTCTCTCCAACACCCTGCCTGGCCTCGCTGTTGTGAATTGTCCCTGCTCGATCACCACCACACCGTTGACGAGCACGTAGTCCATGCCTTCGGCCAGGTGGTGAGGCTCCGCATAGGTCGCCCGGTCGCGCACGCGCGAGGGATCGAAGACGGCGATATCCGCCGCGGCGCCCTCGCGGATCACGCCGCGATCCTTCATCCCGAACACGACCGCGGGCAGGCTGGTCATCGACCGGATGGCGGTCTCGAGGTCGATGACGTGCCGCTCGCGCACGTAGCGCGCCAGCTTCCGTGCGAACGCGCCGTTGTTCCGCGGGTGCGGTACGCCCTCGCCCGGCGACACCAGCCCGCCGTCGCTCGAGGCCATCGTGTAAGGCTTCTGCATGATGTGCACGATGTCCTGCTCCGACATGTTGTACGAGACGATCGACGCGTCCCCGTTCGAGATGATGTCGAGCGCCACCTGCTCCGGGCTCACGCGACGGAGGCGGGCGATGGCGTCCAGCGTCTTGCCTTCGAGCGAGCGATCCGCCTTGTGGAAGGCAATCTGCACGGCGGCAGGACCGCCGCGCCGGCGCAGGTTCCCGCGGACGACGTCGAGGGTAAGCATGACGCCGCCGGGCGCCAGCGCCGCACGCAGCCCGGTGGACGACGCATCGTACGGGTACTGGTCGGCAAATACCTGGACGCCGCGTGCCCTCGCCATCTCGATTCGCGTCGTCATCGCCGCGGCAAGGCCCCAGCTGTCCGGCCCGAGCGCCTTCATGTGCGAGACGATGCCGATGAGCCCGCCTTCCTCGGCGATCCGGATCACCTCCTGCACCGCCGCGACGACACCAATGGTGTAGTTGCTTTCGTCGCGCACGTGGCTGGTGTAGACGCCGCCGAACTCGGCCGCTACCTTCGCCAGCTCGATGATCTCTTCGGTCGTCGCGTAGCTACCGGGGACGTAAAACAGCCCGCTGGAGAGGCCGAACGCGCCCTCCTCCATCCCGCGGCGCACGAGCGAGCGCATCCGGTCGAGTTCCTCGGGGCCGGGATCCCGGCGCTCGCGCCCGATCACCGCGGTTCGCACCGACGCGTGCCCGATCAGCAGCGCCACGTTCGGGCCGATCCCACCGTTCTCGAGCCGGGCGCGCTGCGCGGCGAGATCCGTTGGACCGCCGCCGTCCGGATTCACGACGAGCGTCGTGACGCCCTGCGCGAGGATCGGACGCGCCTGGCGCAGCTCCTCGCGCGCCAGCGCCTCACCGGCGTGCGAGTGCACGTCGATGAACCCCGGACTGACGACGCGATCGGCCGCGTCGATGGTCGTGGTGCCGGCGGCGCTGTCGAGGCGGCCGACGGCGACGACCCGGCCGCCACGGATGCCGACGTCGGCGCGCAACCAGGGATTGCCGCTGCCATCCATGACGCGGCCGTTGCGAATCAGGACATCGAAGCTCGCCGGCGGTTCAGCTTCGACCATCGTCACGCCAGCAGCCATCGCGACCACCAGCAGCAGGGCGCGAGCAATGCGGAACATGGGCGCCATTGTATGGGATGGGCTTGACGGGCACGCCTTGTGCAGTTTCGGGAGGACCTTCGCACGAGGTGGAAGCGAAGCACCCTGAGGTGGATATGACCGACGCAAGCCTGAATCTGACCGTATCACGGGGGGAGCGCAGCGTCTGGGACCGGCCACGACTGGCGGATACGCTCTCAACCTATGACCAGGAGCGCTGGGCGAGCGCGGCGGCGGGCACCGGACTGGCCATCGTCGGCGCGCGACGCGGCGGGGTCGTCGGCGGACTGGTCGCCGCGCTCGGAGCGGCACTCGCGGTACGCGCACTGGCCGGACGCCACGATGTGGGAATCGCGCGCGGCTGGTTCGATCGTGCGGTGCGGCACCGCGGCTGGTGCAAGGACGTCGTCGCCGATGCATCGGAGGACTCCTTCCCCGCCAGCGACTCGCCCTCGTGGACACCGACCGCCGGCCCGCGCACGACCGCCTAACGGAGAACGGACGATGGACTACATGGAACTGCAGTTTCCCGGGGATGCCCGCGAGGCCGCGCTCGCGCGCGGGCACAACATCAACAGTGTCGAGCGGTGGGGCTCGCTCGCGGCGGGCGCGGCGCTGGCCGCCTACGGCCTGGGCCGGCGCGGGAGCGGCGGATTGGTGCTGGCGGCGCTCGGCGGCCTGCTGCTGCAGCGCGCCATCACCGGCCACTGTCACGTCTACCGGGCGATGGGCGTGAACACCGCAGGCGATCGGAGCGACACGCGTAGGGCGCTCGGCGGGCGTGCCGGTGTCCACGTGGACGAGGCAGTCACGATCAACAGGCCGATCGAGGAGCTGTATTACTTCTGGCGCAACCTCGAGAACCTGCCGAAGTTCATGCGCCACCTGGAATCGGTGGAGCGCATCACTGACACGCTGTCACGCTGGCGCGCAAAAGGCCCGGCCGGCACGACCGTCGAGTGGAACGCCGAGATCATCAACGAGGTCAGGAACCAGGTCATCGGCTGGAAGTCGATCGAGGGGTCCGATGTGGTCAGCGCCGGCTCGGTGTCCTTCGAGGACGACGGCCCCGGTCGCGGCACGCGGGTGCGGGTACGCCTTCAGTACAGCCCGCCCGGCGGCAAGCTCGGCGCGGCGGTCGCGAAGCTGTTCGGCCGCGACGCGGCGACCGAGATCCGCGAAGACCTGCGCCGCTTCAAGCAGCTGGTCGAGACGGGCGAGATCGCCCGCAACCACTGAGACCCCGATGAAAGCGCTCTGCTGGTTCGGTACCGGCGACGTGCGCCTCGAGACGGTGCCGGATCCGCAGATCCTCAACCCGCGCGACGCGATCATCCGCGTCACACTGACCGCCATCTGCGGCTCGGACCTGCACCTCTACGACGGGTTCATCCCGACGATGCGGCGCGGGGACATCCTCGGCCACGAGTTCATGGGTGAGGTCATGGACGTCGGGCCCGACAACAAGGCCCTCACGATCGGCGACCGCGTCGTCGTGCCCTTCACGATCTCGTGCGGGCGGTGCTTCTTCTGTGAGCGCGATCTCTGGTCGTTGTGCGACAACTCGAACCCGAACGCATGGATGGCGGAAAAGCTGTACGGCGCCTCGCCGGCGGGGCTCTTCGGATACTCGCACATGATGGGCGGCTACGCGGGCGGCCAGGCGGAGTACGTGCGCGTGCCGTTCGCAGACGTCGGCCCGCTGAAGATCCCGCCAGATCTCCGGGACGAGCAGGTGCTGTTCCTGTCCGACATCTTCCCCACCGGCTATATGGCGGCCGAGAACTGCAACATCGCCGCAGGCGACACCGTGGCGGTGTGGGGCTGTGGGCCGGTCGGACAGTTCGCGATCAAGAGCGCGTGGATGGTGGGCGCAGGACGCGTGATTGCCATCGACCGCGAGCCCGAACGCCTGAAGATGGCAGCCGATCACGGCAAGGCGGAGATCCTCAACTTCGACAACGTCGACGTCTTCCACGCGCTCAAGGACATGACCGGCGGCCGCGGCCCAGACGCCTGCATCGACGCGGTCGGCCTCGAAGCGCACAGCACCGGCTCGTGGGACGCGATCTACGACAAGATCAAGGCCGCGACGATGACCGCCACGGATCGCATCTCGGTGCTGCGCCAGGCGATCCACGCGTGCCGCAAGGGAGGCACGGTCTCCGTCCCGGGCGTTTACGGCGGGTTCCTGGACAAGGTGCCGCTCGGCGCGGCGTTCAACAAGGGGCTGACGCTGCGGATGGGCCAGACGCACGTGCAGCGCTACATGACCGGCCTGCTGGAGCGAATCGAGCGGGGCGACATCGATCCCTCCTTTGTGATTACGCATCGTCTGCGCCTGCAGGACGCGCCCAAGGCCTACCAGACGTTCCGGGACAAACAGGACGACTGCATCAAGGTGGTGCTGCGGCCGTAGGGTCAGAGCTGGTTATTCGCGACGGCCGCGCGATCGTTCAGCGACGTTGCCGGCGACGGCGCCCACTTCGACTCGCTGTCGCGGCCGCGGCGGTGACGGTCGCCTTCCGCGCCAGCGGGTCCGGGCAGCAACGCGTTCGCCAGCTCGAGCAACCGGCCAGTGAGGCCCGGCGCGAGGTGGTTGGCGAGGACGGCGAGTCGTGCCGGCAAGGTCAGCGTGAGCTCGGGATCGCCGTAGCGGCAGGCCTCCACGATCTGGCGCGCGGCGCGCTCCGCCGAAATCGACAGGCCGGGCAGCGCGTCCGAGATCGCGAACCAGGCGTACTCGGCCTCGTGCTTCCCTTTCATGTCGGCGTTCATCGGGCTGCCGGTCCGCATCAGGCCGGGAACGATGGTGGTCACGCGGATGCCGTACTGGGCGAGCTCCGCGCGCACGGCGTCCGACAGGCCGACCAGCGCGTGCTTGCTCGCGTGTAGGGGGCGAGGTGCGGTACCGCGACGCGGCCGCCGATCGACGTGATGTTGACAATCCGGCCGAAGCCGCGGCGGCGCATCGCCGGCACGATCTCGAACATCAGGTGGAGCGGCCCCCAGAAATGCGTCGCCATCGCGTTCTCGAAGTCCTCAGGGGTCATGTGCTCGAGGGGGCCGACCTGGATCACGCCGGCGTTGTTCACGAGCACGTCGACACCGGGCCATCGCTCGAGGAGCTGGTCGACGCACGCGCGGACGTCGGCGCGGCGGCGAATGTCGCACCGCACGATCATCACGTCGGCTCCAGTGGAGGCCAGCTCGTCGCGGGCGCGTTCGAGCTCGCCGATATCGCGCGCCATGAGGCACAGCCGGGCGCCCTCGGCCGCGAACCGGCGCGCCAGGACGAGCCCCAGCCCGCGCGAGCCGCCGGTGATTACGACCGTGCGACCGGCGAAGTCGATGGCGCGGCCAGTTCGCGCGACGCGCGCGGCGGCCACTGTCGCCAGGGCGCCCGCGGCGACCCCGACAAGGAACTGCTGCTGCCTGTTCATGGCCCGGTCTCCAGGAGGCGCCGAAGCGTCACGGCGTCCCGTGGCGCATGCCCGCCGACGTCATTGTTGAAGTACGCATACACGTCGGTGCCCGAGGCGCGGTGCTCGTTCAGCCAGCGCGCCCAGTCGTCGAGCCGGTCAGCCGGGTAGCCGCCGCCGTACTTCGCATCGCCCGCGCCGTGGAACCGTACGTAGACGAACGGACCCACCCGCATCCGGCCCGTCGCCGAACCCCGCATATCGTGCAGGCACAGCGAGACGCGAAATCGCTCCAGCATCGCGTAGACCCTGTCGGAGTACCAGCTCCGATCCCTGAATTCCACGACGTGCTGCACTCCGCGCGGCAGCACCTGCAGAAAATGCTCCAGCCGTTCAGCGTTCAGCTTCCACCCCGGCGGAAGCTGATACAGCACCGGTCCGAGCCGGCGCCGCAGCGGGGCCATCCGGTCGAACAGCAGGGCCAGCGGCTGCTCCGGGTCCTTCAGCTTCTTCATGTGTGTCAGGAACCGGCTGGCCTTGACGGCGTACACGAACCGCGCCGGCGCCTGCGCCGCCCACCGCTCGAACGTGCGCGTTTCAGGCAGGCGATAGAAGCTGTTGTTGATCTCGACCGTATCGAAGGTGCGCGCGTAGTGCGCGAACCAGCAGGGCTTCGGCAAATCTGCCGGATAGAAGTCGCCGCGCCAGTGTTGGTACTCCCAGCCCGAGCACCCGACCCTGGCCCGCCCGACTTCTGACGGCGACGCTGACATCGGCTCCGCGGACGCAAGTATGATTCCCGCGATGCCAGCGAAGGCGCCGCCGCAGCTTATCACCTACGCGGAGTTCGAGAAGATCGACATACGGATCGGCCGCGTGATCCGCGCCGAAGCGTTTCCCGAAGCGCGGCAGCCAGCGTACAAGCTGCTGATCGACTTCGGTCCGCTCGGCACGCGCACCTCGTCGGCGCAGATCACACAGCGATATTCCGCCCAAGACCTCGTCGGGCGGCTGGTCGTCTCGGTGGTGAACTTCCCGCCGAGGCGGATCGGCCCGTTCGATTCAGAGGTTCTGACGCTGGGCGTCGACGACGGGTCGGGAGCGGTCGTTCTGCTGGTCCCCGAGCGTGGCGTGCCGATCGGCGGCCGGGTGTTCTGAACGGGCGGCACCGAGACTGCCTGGCGAGCGCACGAAGCACTTACTTCAGCATCACCCGGGGGCAAGGACGGCTCGGCGAGCGCTCGCTCGATGCCCGCCGTCGCAGCCTGGCGGTCAGGCCGTCGAACGTGTCCCGTCAGCAGCAGCACATGAATCTTCGCCGTGTCAGAATCCTGCTAGAGCAGCCGCGCGACCCACAACCCTTGCACATCCGGCAGGACCCGGTCCGTGAGCACGACGTCGGGAACGAGCTTCCTGGCGATCAGAACGGCCTGGTTCCCGTTGCAGGCCTCCGTCCGGCGTGCGGAACCCGTTCAAGTCGAAGAACGCGCGCAACAGGTCCCGGGTGTCGCGATCATCATCCGCGATGACGATTAACGGTTGGCGCCGCTCGTTCCGTGACGCTCCGGGCTCCAGTGTCCCGCTTGCTGCCCTGGTTCCTGGTGCGCGCCAGCTCGCATTCGGCTTCGAGCCAGTCGTCGAGGTCGCGGCCGTGCTCCCCCCCTCGTTGTTGGTACAACTCGTACGCCCGCTCGGCAATTCGATCACGCTCGCCGTTGGGTGCGGTCGTGTCGCCGGCGAACTGGGAAGCGGACGGTTCTTCCCGGTAAGGCGCAGGTACACCGGTCACACGTTTTCTCGTCTTTGCCATGGCCGGCAGCGTGCGCAACCGGCATGCCACGGTGGTCCTGCCCGCGATTGCCTGAAAAGCGTGCCGCGTTGGCCGTTCCTCGAACGTAATTAATACGGCTCAGTGTTGTGGGAGTACGCGGCTCAGCCCACCATCCGGCGGGCGGACGAGAGCGCGACCCACCTGCGACGAGATCTTCAGCCAAGAACGGCTCGATCAGCGCCGAGTGACACCGTCGCGTCGGGCACGCGCCAGATCGGCGCCCGAGAAGTAACCGCGCAGTGATCGCAGCGATGGGGGTGTGTTGTGTGCGGGAATCGCGCTGCAGGCGCCGGCAGAGTTCGTAACCGTCGATTCCGCGGCCCCAAGTCGGTGACAATTGCGTCCGGCAGGAGGCCTTGTCCGCCGTCTGCAGGCCGTTGTGCGCCCCGGCCACGTCGAGGCCCGCCTGGGCGAGCATCTCAGCATGGAGCTTGCGCGCAGAGAGGTCGTCTTCGATGACCAGCACCAGCGGGCGTTTTCTCTCCGGCAGCATCGCAACGGCGCACCTTTGCAATGCCCACTCTCGTTTGGTGCATGGCTTGCCCGGGCTGCGCAATGGATGAGTCTGGCTTATCGATGCCGGCCTCTGCGCAGCGACGCTCCCTCCGTGCTCGCCCCCGCCGGCACTGCCAGCCGGCGCGGTGTTACTCTCTACCGATGGGAACGCGCTCCCGTGCAGCGGTTGCCGTGCTCGGGATTGCCGCCGCGCTAGCGTGCGGGAGCGACACTCCTGCCGCCACACCCTCTTCTCCAACGCCCGGTCCGGGCACCGCCTCCGCACGCATGCTCGTGGTGACTCACACCGCCGGGTTTCCTCACGACTCGATTCCGGTCGCGCAAGGGACGCTCCAGGAAATCGGCTCGGCCTCTGGACTGTACCAGGCGGAGCTGTGCCGGACGGCAGACGACGTACGGCGACTGATGACGAGGGACGGGCTGGAACGGTATGATGCAGTGTTCTTTGCCAACACGACAGGCAACCTGGGGATCCCGGATCTCGCCGCGTTGCTGCAGTGGATCGCCGACGGCCACGCCTTCCTCGGGGCGCACAGCGCGACCGACACCTACCATGAATCCGCCGAGTACATCGCGATGATCGGCGGCGAGTTCAGCACCCACGGCAGCATCGTCGCGACCGAAGTGCGGGTCGACGATCCGTCGCACCCGGCGGTGGCGCACCTCGCGCCGCGCTTCACGATCACGGACGAACTTTATCGCTTCACGCGGGTGAACCCGAGCGTGCGCCGGCTGCTCTCGCTCGACCGTAACCCGACCGACGGGGTGGGTGACGCAGGCGCGCCGGCGGATCTGCCCATGGCCTGGCACGCCATGTACGGACGCGGGCGCGTCTTCTACACGGCGTTCGGGCACCGCAGCGAGGTGTGGCAGGACGCGGGGTTCCGGCAGCTTCTGCGCGAGGCGATACGCTGGGCACTGACGGGGTCCTGAGTCGGGGCGGTGGGCGCTGCTGGTTGACCGTGGTGCACGCGGAGCATGGCATGAGTAGAACGGGGCCGCGTCTCAAAGCGATCAGGCGGCTCGGCACGCCGCTGCCGGGGCTGACGCGCAAGAGCGCCGAAAAGCGGCCGCACCCGCCGGGACAGCACGGCGCGGGCAGGCGGCGGACCACGAAGACCGACTATCGGCGGCGGCTCGAGGAGAAGCAGAAGCTGCGCCTGCACTACGGCATCACCGAACGCCAGCTGCGCAACTACTTCGCCGAGGCGTCGCGCCGGCGCGGCATCACCGGCGAGGTGCTGCTCGGGATGCTGGAGCGGCGCCTCGACAACGCCGCGTTCCGGCTCGGCTTCGCGCCGACGATTCCCGCCGCCCGCCAGCTCGTGACGCACGGCCACGTGCTGGTCAACGGGCGCCGCGTCGATCGCGCTGGCGCGCTGGTCGAGCGGGGCGACGAGGTCGCGCTGTCGCCCACGGCGCGGGAGATCCCCGGCGTCGTGCAGTCGGTGGAGAACGGACCGCAGGTGGCGCTGCCGGGATACCTCGAGCACAGCACCGACAAGTTCACCGGCCGCGTCACCGGCGAGGTCAGCCGGCAGGACGTTCCGTTCCTCGTCGAGGAGACGGCGATCGTCGAATTCTACGCACGGTAGCGTCTCGACGGGTCGTTGGCGACGGGTTGTTCGCGACGGATCATTCGCGACGGCCCGTTCGAACGGAGGGCCTCGATAAGGCGAGCCGTCTCCGCGTGTTCGTACACGGAGACGTTTCGCCATAGGTTGAATCAGAGTATTCGGTCATGTTACGACGGACCGCCGGACGGGCTGACATAGAAGCCCTGAGCCATGCCGCTGCTCACCGTCGCACACACGGGCGGCGGAACCGGGACTACCTGCTGCCGGCTGCCTTCGTATAACCCAGGTCATAGTTGATCTGCCAGGTCTTCCCGTCGTCGGACGTTGCGCGTGCCCATCCCGCTGTAGCCCATCACCTGTGAGGCGCGCGTGAGGCGAGAGAGCTCGCCGACTTCCGCGACTGTCGTCTCACGGCCGAGATCAGCGCGATACCGCGCAGCGCCTGAAGGGCCTCGACCACCGCCCGCATCGCCGCCGGGGTCGTCTTCAGTGCCTCATCGATCGCTCGGTCGAGCCGTTCGATGCGATCGGCGAAATCCTCGGCTTCATGCAGATAGTCCAGCCTGTGGCCTCCCGCACGGGCTGCTCGAACTGCAGCTGTCTGACCCAGGCCAAGTGTCGTTGTGTCCACGGCGTCATGGCCGGCGCGGGACGCGCCCGTGCCGCAGCAGGAATTTCCCGAGCCGGTGCCGCGCGCGCAACTGATCTTATTCGCCGCTTCTCGGGCGCGTACCAAATCGCGCAAAGCCTCGCGCGCGCCGTCCAGCACCGATCCGACGGGCCCGAGCTCTTCGCAAACCGTCGGATCGACTCCGGTCGATTCGCAATGACCCCCATCGACCGCACGCCTCCATCAGGTCCGTGCCATCGCAACCGCGAACGTGTCCGCATGGACATCCAACCCGACAAATCTTTCCTTGCTCATGACCGGCTGCTTTCGCATGTGGCTCTGCGTTGGGGTCTCCAACTCGCAGCGTAACCCACGACCTGCGAGTCAAAGAGCCGGTCGTTCCATTCTGACTAACAGGGTCGTCGCACAGCCGCCATCAGGAGATTGCGGGGGTTGAGTAGCTTTCCCGTACAATGAGGACTGGTCCGCCGAGCGCCCCTGCTCCGCGCGGGGTCCCCGCGTGCGCCCGTAGCTCAGGTGGATAGAGCACCGGCCTTCTAAGCCGGGGGTCGCAGGTTCGAATCCTGCCGGGCGCGCCACTTTTCGAAGGGTCCATGGACAATCCATGGACAATCGGTGGAGCCTCAAGTTCATTTACGGGCACTCCCCAGGATTCGTACGTAGTGTCCGGCTTCAGCCGGACTGACCGACCGCCTTCAACTGACGCCGGCGCTCCCACACCCCTGTCATCGCCTTCCGCAGTTCTTCGTCCGTGATGTTCAGGTACCGCTGCGTCTGCTTGATGTCGGCATGGCCGAGCATCAGCTGAATCGTGCGGATGTCCACGTGCTCCGCCAGGAGGCGACACGCGCCCTCGTGACGCAGGTCGTGCCAGTGCAGGTCGATCTGCCGCAGCTTGGCGCGATCGACGCGTGCACCTGGCTTCGCGCGCTTCGTTTCGTGGCCGTTGGCAATCAGGAGCAGCGACTCCCAGGCCGTCTTGAAGTTGGCCACGAACTCGCCAGTCGGCGATCCGAACACGTACGCGTTTGGGCCGAGGGACGCACGGCGCTTCAGGACGGGCGCCAGGCGTCCTTGCGGGTCGAATGGAATGCGGCGATTCTCCGCGTCCTTCGCGTGACGACCGGGAATGGCGATCTGGTGCCGCTCCCAGTCGACGTGCCGATTCTGAATCCGCAGCATCTCCCCTCGGCGACAGCACGTCTCCAGGGCGCCGATGATGCGGTCGTGCATCGCGGAACCGGAGTACTTGTGTTCCGCCCCGCTCATCTGCACAGATGCTGTGAGCAGCGCCTGTTCCTCCTGCACTCCGATGCGACGATCGCGCTTCGTCTCCTCCTTGGTTTTGACCGTCACTCCAAATCGGTGGAACGGCGTCGTCGCGAGATACGGAGGATCCTGGAAGCGTCCCCAGTTGATCGCCGCCCGCAGCGTGCTCAAGGCACGGTTCACCGTCGCAACCTCGCGGCCCCTCCGGTACGCCGCCTTGAAGCGAAGCACCTCTGCCGGCTTCTCCAGCACCGTGACTGGCTGATCGCCGAGCACCGCCTTGATTGCCTTCAGACGGCCGCTGATCGTCGCCGGATCGCGGAGGCCTTCGGCCTCGACGTAGTTCGCGTAGTACGTGTCGAGGAACTCGGCAACCGTGACGCCGACGGCGGCTCGTGGGACATCAGGAGGAATCCTGGGGTCGCGTCCTGCGACGATTTCCGCGAGGAACTTCGGCTCCCACACCTTCGCCGCCGTCTCTTTTGAAGTGATCGGCGCCGTGGCACCTCGGGCGATGGCGAATTCATCAACTGGCATCCGCCACCGCTTTCGGTTGTGCATCACGTCGAAGTACCAGGGATGGTGGCATCGAGGGCTGGCGCGACAGCCCATGTGTCTGCAGACCTTTCGAACAGCCATGTGGATCCTCCTTTGGTTACGAGACTGTCGTTGGGGCTCCTCGACGAATCCAGTCGAGAACGTCTTCTGGATGAAACCTCCTTCCTCTGACACCGAAGCGTTGCGAGCGGAGCAGTCCGCGCCAGTATGCGCGACGAACCGTCTCTTCGTGGCAACCGACGAACTTGGCCACTTCTCGAGCGTTCAGCAGTCGGTTCGGCAGGCCCTCCGGCTCGTACGCCGCCGCCTCCTCGGCGACTCGATTCTCGACGCCATCAAGTTCCGGATACGAGTACGAATTCCTCATGGCCTCCTCCGAGGATCCGCACCGGTCGGCGCCCCGCCGGAAAGCCGGCAAGGCGACGACCAGCGCACAGGGCGCCGCACCCGCGACGGTGGACGCCGATGTTGTTGGGAAACGGCGAGCCGGGAGGCCCCGCGCAGGAGTGAAGGACCTGAGGTCGATCACCGATCCGGCGGCCGGCTCGGAGGCCCGTGAGCAGGAGGGACCTGAGGCCGCTCGTGCCCTTTCGGGTTTGAGCCGATGACGACCGTCAGCTTCTACTCCGTGACGGTGTCGGCGGATGCTCCATCCGCGCTGTGTCGGCTCGTGAGGCAGTTCCGATGCGCGGGGCTGATGCCCCGCGCGCATCCGCTGCCTCCAGGCGCTGCGACAGATTCTCGGATGTCGAGGATCCGCACGCAGAAGCCCTCACTTCGGAGTTCACCGGCCCATCCGTGGTGCGCTCCGATGCGGTGGACTTTGAAGTCGCGCCGCAGTGGTCAACGCTGGTCGCTTGTTGCCGGTTACCCTGAGTTGCCTCGTGCTGTCTCAGGCTGTCTTCTGCCGGCGGCGACTTTCTTCCACGTCCCGGTGATCGGGTGCTTCCCGCTGGTGCTCTCAGAGCGACGAGCGCGAAGCGTACTCCACGTGGACCTAAGGTCGAACGCGGAGGGTGGCAACTGATCGCCACGAACGAATGAATCGAAGCTACGCCTGTCGTCGGAGCGTGTCAAGTTGCCCGAGCATGCGTGGCCGAGCATGCGTGCCCGAGCATGTGTGCCCAAGCACGGGTGGTCAGGAGCTGATCGTGATTCGACTACGCGTTGTCCAGGCTGCAAGCCACGCGCCGCGACGGGCGCCGCCATTTCGCGCTATCCGGTTTCTTCGAATGCGTACTTCACTAATCCTGCAACAGACGTTAGCGCTTGACGGCGAGCAGCACCTCACGAGAGAGCACCACAGGCGGAGTGCCCAGCGTCGGCGCTTCACCATCCCGATCCGGCAACAAACGGACCGTTCCGCGTGTGTGCAGAAGCGCCGATGACAAACGCCAACGCCATCGCCAATCGTTGGCATCGAACGGTCGGGCTTGGGCCACCTTCTGGTGGCCGAGTCGAGCGCCTGCAAGCATGGCCAACGTGCTTGTGTGACGCCAAACAGGTGGTTCGTCGCCAAGAATCCGCCTCGCGGAGTGCGTCTTTGAGTTTCCACTTGCTTTACAAGTGGAGATGGTGCATGTTCTCCACTATGTCACCAAGTGGAGAGGTTCCGCGGCTCGAACTGTTGCCGGGCACGCTCGATCTCATCGTGCTCCGCACACTGACGACCATGGGGGCACAGCATGCCTACGGGATCGCGGCTCGCCTCGAGCAGATCGCTGAACAGCCTTTCAGATTGAATCAGGGCACCTTGTATCCTGCGCTCGTTCGGCTCGAGCAGAGGGGTTGGATCAAAGGGACCTGGCAGACCACTGAGAGCAACCGCGAGGCCAAGTACTACGCCATTACGAAGGCGGGCACGCGAGCACTTGCAGATCAGATTGATCGGTGGCAGCGCTCGGCGGGTCTGGTCAATCGGCTGTTGACGAGCGAGGCCGAATAATGGGTCACCTCAGAAGATTCCTCCGGCGACTTATCAACGCGATTCGGCCCGGCCGCGAGGAGGCCGGCCTCGAACGCGAACTTGCCTCGCATCTCGTGTTGCTCGAAGACGAGTATCGCCGCCGAGGGCTGTCGGCTGACGAGGCCCGCCGCTCTGCACGGCTCGCGCTGGGGGGGATCGACCAAGCGAAGGAGCGTCACCGCGACGCCCGAGCATTTCGCTGGTTCGACGACACCCGACGAGATGCGGTGTATTCCATCCGATCTTTACGCCGCACTCCGGTTTTTGCCATCACCGCTGCGCTCGTCCTTGGGCTGGGGATCGGCGCCAATACGACGGTCTTCACGATCGTGAACACGGTGCTGCTCCAGCCATTGCCCTTTGAGCAGGCCGACGACATCGTCCAAGTGAGACGCCGGGTGCCATTGGGCAGCAGCGGTAGCTTTTCGATGCACGATTACCTTGCGCTCACCGCGCAGCGAGGGTCGCTCTCCGCCCTGGCGATTCTCGACGTCTTCAGCGCCGGTCGCTATACCTTGATGACCGGTGGCGCCGCGGAGCCAATCACCGGATGCCGTGTGAGCGCGGCCTTCTTTGAGGTCCTCGGTGTCTCACCCGTGCGCGGTCGACTCTTCATGGAAGGCGATGACGCGACAGGCGCTTCACCGACGGCGGTGATCACACAGGCATTTTGGAGCCGACGCTTTGCCAACGACCCGGGGATCGTCGGAAGTGCCGTGACGGTCAGCGGCCAACCGTTCACCGTCATCGGCGTGGCGCCGGATGCGGTGAGGGCCTTCAGCTCCGCAGACATTTACCTCAGTTTCGCGGTGCCTGAAGCAAGTCGCGACCGAACGAACTCGTTTCAGGTGCTCGCGCGAGTCGCCGATGGAGTCAGCCGCTCGCAGGCGGAGGCTCACCTCGACACCATCGCGCGCCGCCACGCCGAAGCCAGTACATCGCTCACCAACATGCCGCAGGGAATCGTGCTGCGTGCATTGCAGGAGGATTTCGTGGCGCCCATCCGGCCGGCACTGCAGGTCCTGATGGTGGCCGTTGGCTTGGTGCTCCTGATTGCGTGCTCGAATGTGGCAAACCTCGTGCTCGCGCGCGCGCTTGCGCGCCGCCGTGAAATCGCGGTGATGGCGGCGCTTGGGGCGTCGCGCTGGCGGATCGCTCGGCACGTTCTTGCCGAGAACATGATCGTTGCCGCCGTGGGTGGTGGTGCCGGTCTCCTGCTTACGTACGTCGGCGTGCAAGCCCTGCCTGCGGTGTCTGGCACCAACCTTCCACAGTCGGAGCGGATCCACATCGATGCCTATGTGATGGTGTATGTCGCTGCGACTGCTGGGCTCGCCGGCATCCTGGCGGGCCTCCCGCCGGCCCTCCAACTCGCCCGTGGAGACCTGCTCCACTCCATGAAGGAAGGAAGCGCGCAGGGTGGCTCGGGGGCGACCGGTCATCGCGTCCGTGTGGCGCTCACGTTGGCGCAGATCGCGCTCTCCACAGTCCTGCTCGCTGGAGCCGGACTACTCACGCGGAGCTTCTCGAATCTCGCGTCGGTTGATCCGGGGTTTCAGGTCGACCGCGTTCTGACAATGTCCGTCAGCATGACGCCTGCGAGATACCCAAACTCCGCCCGGCTCGGTGCGTACACCGACGCGGTGGCGCATCGCCTCGAACGCATTCCGGGCGTGGTGGCTGCCAGCTCGACGACGGCGCTCCCATCAGAGTTCCCGATCGACTTCCCTGTATCCGTTGTGGGCCGTTCGGATGAACCGGCCATCGCTGGAAACTCCGCGCAGCTTGATGCTTGGTACCGCGCCATCGACCCTCACTACTTTGCAGCGATGAACATCCCACTCCTGGCCGGGAGGGTACTGACGGACAGTGATGGTGCGAGTGGTGCTCCAGTGGTTGTCGTCAATCAGGCGCTCGCCCGCGCCGCGTTTCCGAACGGCGATGCCCTCGGTGGCGCTCTGGTCATCGGCAGGGGATATCTCACCGATGCAAGAGACCTGCGACCGCGCACGATCGTTGGCATCGTCGGCGACACGCGCGAGCGGGGACTGCGGTTCGCGCCGACGCTGACGACGTATGTGCCGGTCGCGCAATCGCCCGAGTTGATCACGCGGCTGGTTCTCGACAAGATTCCGCTGCGGTGGGTCTTGCGCACGGATCGTGAGCTGGCGGATCTCGTGCCGGCCGTGCGGCAAGCAGTGCTGGCCGTCGATCCAACACAGCCGGCCGCCGACTTCGCGACGATGGCAGACGTCTTGGGCCGCTCGATCTCGCCTCAGCGCTTCAACATGGTCATGCTTACGACGTTCAGCGGCCTGGCCCTTGCCCTGGCGGCGATCGGCGTGTACGGCTTGACCGCGTATGCGGTAGCGCAGCGCACGCGCGAGATCGGCATCCGCGTATCGCTTGGGGCCACTCGGACACAGCTCCTGCGCGGGCTTCTGGGACAGGGCCTGCGACTGTGTCTTGCCGGTACGATACTGGGGCTCGTTGGTGCCATCTTCCTTGGCCGTTTTCTGCGCACTCTCTTGTTTGGCGTCTCCCCTACGGACGGCCTCACGATGGTCATCGTGATTGCCACCATGATGGCAGTCGTCGTGGCGGCGACGTATCTACCGGCGGCGCGGGCATGCAGAATCGATCCGGTCCGGGCACTGCGTCAGGAGTAGCTGATCGAAACAGGCGCGGATAGGGCTTGTGCACTTTGCGAGTGCGACGTCCGCCGAAACCTGGATTTCTAGCGGAAGGCCGGAGACAGCGGTGGTAGTTCCCGGCAAGAGGACGAGGGCGAACGCGCTGAACAGAGTGAACTATCTGGATTCTTTCACAACCTTCCGTCGTGGAACTGCGCCGTCGCTCCGATAGATGCCGGCCTGGGAGCGCGCCGGGCGTGTCAAGGGCGCGCAGCGGCGAAGCGGACCCTTGACGCGCCCAAGCGCTCCCGCACAATCAATCGCCGGAGCGACGGCTGCATCAGCCCCGAATGAGCCTCTTCACCAATCGTCCTACGTCCGGGACGTTCAGAAATTCGCTGGGCCTCGCCACGTTCACCGATTGGTACTGCTTGCGATCGAAGTGTCCGGGTGCCGTGTTCACGGTCACAATAAATTCCACGTCTGCGGCAAGCGCGCACTCGAGAAAACGGTTGTCGGGTTCGTGCCGTATGACACTGAGCTCACTCAGCGGATAGCACACCTGGAAGCTCTCGACAATTTCAGCGACGAACTCTGGATGATCGCCGAGGACGTCCGCGTACTCTTCCAGGATGGCCGGACTGACCCAGGCCTCGATCAGACCGGCGTGCGCGAGCTCGTAGATGAGTGCGGACGCGTTGTTGTCGGCCGGGAAGGTCGCGAGCTTCAGAATGCAGGTGTCAAGGACGACTCGCAAGGTAAGGCCTGGCGCGTCGCAGCGCCCGTGCGCGTCGCTTCGTTTCGACGAACGCAACCGCCTCGGCCTCGGTCATCGCCTTCCCGCGGTTCTGGCGGTGCGCCCGCGCCAGCGCCGGGGACAGCTTGAACCGGACAACCTTGCCGCCAACGACGGCCGTCGCATACATAACAACAGCGTACGCGAAGGCAGCCACTGACACAAGCGTTCCGACACATGAATTCCCGCTCGGTTGCGGATCATTCGTCCGGACTAAATGACAGAGCCTCGCCTGCGGCTTCTGGCCGCGCGACGGCTCGCGATCTGACACGCGGCCGCCTTCACCTCTCACTCTGAACCGGACATGCGGAACCGAGACGTGAACGACCCCCTGGGCCGCCCTCGGGGTCACACTCCGGGACGGGAG
>JBMDXQ010000117.1:0-9540 GCA_048594975.1 Vicinamibacterales bacterium
GTGATCACGATGCGTGGAACGGGTGATCACGACCCGTACAACGGGTGATCACGATGCCGTGGAATGAGTGATCACGATGCCGTACAACGGCTGATCACGATGGCGTGGAATGGGTGATCACGATGGCGTGGCGCGCGCAGCAATCGCGTCGAGCAGCGTCGCCGCGGCCACGCCAGCCTGAACGCCCCACAGGCGTCGGCCGGCCGCGGCGTGGGCAAAATACTCGTACTCGTTGCTGGGAACGATGCCCCCAACGAATGGCGTGACCGCGACCGGCCCTGTGACCACGTTGTGGCGAAGGCTGAATCCGACGTCCTGCCAGTTCGAGTGCCACCGACCATCGTCCGTCTTGGTTGTGGTGCCCTCGTGCGGCAAGTTTCCCCGGTAGCGGGTGACCACCAAGGGGAGCGCGATCGAGACCGTTGTCCGGTCCGACACGCCATATATGAGGTCCAACACCACCGAGTGGCCATCGATTCGTCCGAGGTCGTACCTGACCGTCGGTAGATAGTGCCTGTCGGAGACGCTGGTGCCGTACACCACCGACACAACACCCTCGCCTTTGGCCGGGCCCCACGCCTGCGCGTGAACGAATTGCGGCAGCAGACAGATCCCCAGTATCAGACCGGCGAGACCCCTCGGGCCGAACTGTGGTGTGGTCATTGTCGGTTCTCTCGGGTGATGGCGGTCTATCCGCGCTTCACGCGTGCGCCCGATTGGATGCGCTGCTTCATCGTTTCGTCAAGAATGGGGAGAACTTTCACGTAACTATCAGACTGCTTCCAGGCCCATCCCGTATCTGGTGCCGCAGCGGCCGTCTTCTTGTCTTTGTCCATCAGGACAAACAGCAGAGTGGGCTGCGGCGAAAGGCTGGCAACAGCATCGTTCAGCACCGCCGACTGAGATGTCGAAGCGATGACGATGTCGGCCGGCGCGACTCGCAGCCGTTCGAGTTCCGCGCGGCCGGCGGCGAGTCGAACCGTATGCCCAGCGCGAGCCAGCAGGTTGCGGAAATCTTTCGTGCGTGCCTCGGCGCCGGCTGCGGCCGGGACGTAGACGACCACCTGCCCGGGATGCAGGGCCCTGTATCCCCGATAAAGGCTCGTGCCACGGCCGGGGAGCAGGAATTTATCGCCGCACGCATGCGCCGGCACCCAGTTGAAGGTGATTGCCACCGCGACTGCTCCACACGTGATGCTTCGCATCGTGATCCCTCGCGCGGCCGTCGGCCGCCGCCGTCCGTGTCCCGCCTATCCTGCGGCAGTGTCCGGTCCGACGAACCTCATTTTTTCCTGATTTCCCGTCGCTCCGCTTCAAGGGCGCCCGGCCACGCCGAGGAGCCGTGACAAGATCCCGCGCGGCGCGGCCTGACTGAATCCCTCGAGCATGTAGATACTCGAACGCGGCCTCGCGATTGATGTGGCGAGCGCTCTGTTACCAATAAGGGAGAGTCCCCGGATTGGCTGGTTCGCGGGTGGAATCACGCCGAGATCGGATCGAATGGGGCGCGGGTGACCGGTTGCGGTATCCAACGCCATCAGCATGAAATGTCCCGGCATCTCCGCTTCGCGCAGGCCGTATACAGTGCGGCTGTCGGCCGCCCAGGTGTAACTGAACCAGAGGGTGTCGCTCACAACGCGAGGCGTGCCGCCGTCGGGTGAGACGAGCGCAAGACCTTCTGCCGAATCGAAGAGAATCCACCGGCCGTCCGGCGACCATTGCGGGCGTGTGAGCGGCCGGATCGCGCCGCTGACAACCACCGGGGTATCTGCGCTGCCCATCCGTGTCCGGACCTTCGCGAGTTCCCATTTCCCGCCGGGCGCTCCCTGCACGTAGGCAATCCACTCCCCGTCAGGCGACCACGTTGGCGCATCCTGAAACCTCGTGCCAGGCGTCACTGGTGCCAGTTGCACCGGCGCTGCGGCGGTCGTCGTCGTCGCGATCCAGAGACGAAAGCCGCTTGTCTCGCCCAGTCGCTGATACGCGATTCGTTTGCTGTCCGGGGAGAACGCGGGGCTGCCGAGCGCCCAGGTGTGATCGCTGAACTGATCGTCGGTGACGAGTGGCCGCTCCGCCCACGATCCGGCCGCGTTCTTGAGCCAGAGTTCGAGCGGCCCGCTGCGATCGGTCACGAACGCGTATTGCTGTCCGTCCTTCGACCACGCAGGATCCAGTTCGTTCCGCGCCGTTGCCAGAATCGTCGCCGGCTCGCCGCCATCAAGCGGGATGGTGACGAGATCGAAATTGGCCTCCTCGACGGTGAAGGCGATTCGCGATCCATCCCGCGACACGGCTGGAAAACTTTCGCTCGTGTGGCCGTTCGTCAAAGGCTCGATACGATCGCGTTCTGTATCCGCGACCCAGAGATGGCGCTCGGTCGTATCCGGACCGCCGAGCGAGATCACGATGTGGCGGTTGTCGGGGAGCCAGTCGAACACCACCGCACCGCTCCGCCCGCGGGTCGACAGAGACGAGAGGACCCGCCGCGCGTTGCTGCCGCGCCACGAAACCAGCCAGAACTGGTTTGCGTTCAACTGTCCCGTCTCGTTCAGAATCCAACCATACGTCCAGATGAGGAGCTTCGAACCATCCGGGGAGAATTTCAACGACGCGTCGTTCAAAGCCTGAGACGCGAGGTTGACGATCGAGGTCGGACGCTGGTTTGCCCCACTCGCCGCCGCCGTCCACAACCGCAGATGACCGCCTTGCGGCGACTCGTCCATGAAGAAGACGAGAGAATCGTCTGGTGTCAGCGCCGCCTTGACCGCATTCTCGAGCACGTTCTCCGGTTCACCGGTGGCCGCGCTCACCCACCAGAGGCCCTGTTTGCCCCGCGCCTGGCTGTGATAGTAGATGCGGCGCCCGTCCGCCGACCAGAACGGCTCGTAACAATCAAAACGTGAATGCGTCAGCTGTGTGGGTTGAGACGGCGGAGCCGTTCGCGTGAACACCTGGAGCACGCCATCCACTTCCGCGACATAGGCGAGCGAGCGCCCGTCTGGCGACCATACCGGCGCTCCCTGGAACGTCGAGTCCGTGACAAGCGGTTTATACGGATGATTCGCCACGGGATCAGGAGACGAGTCCGCGGTAATCCATCCGGCTGCGACGACCGCCAGTAGCCCTAGACCGGTAACGACCGACAGCAGTCTGGCGCGGCGTCGCCCTGGGCGCGCGATCAGTGCTGCCGGCGAATCCGACAGGCGCAGCCGCAGGGCCGCCAGATCGCGCGCCAGATCGGTCGTCGATGCATACCGCTCGGCGGGATCTTTCGACAGACACCGCTCGATGACCCATCGCACCGGCGCCGGGAGCGTGCGCTTCAACTCCGCAAAGGAGCGTGGGGCATCCTCGATGATCGCCGACAGGGTCTGCACTGCGGTCGCGCGCCGGAACGGGTGGACGCCGGTCGCGATCTCGTAGAGGAGGATGCCGAACGAGAACTGGTCCGATCGATAGTCGACGCCCCGGCCCCGAGCCTGTTCTGGACTCATGTACGGAACGGTGCCGAGAATCAGTCCGGTGTCAGTCTTGACGGCCCCACCGTCCGGGCTGGCGAACTGCGGCACCGTCTTCGCAATGCCGAAATCGAGCACCTTCGCGCGCCCCTCGCGCGTCACCATCACGTTCTCGGGTTTGAGGTCGCGGTGCACGATCCCGGCATCGTGCGCCGCCGCAAGCGCGTCGGCAATTTGCGCTCCGAGATCAATAGCGCGTTCAACGGGCAGAGGACCCCGCTCGAGTTCTGCACGGAATGTCTTCCCGTCGACGAATTCGGTCACTAGGAACGGTACGTCCCCATCGAGGCTGACGTCGAAGATGGCGACGATGTTCGGATGGTTCAGAGCGCCCGCGGCCCGTGCCTCCTGCAGGAAACGTTCGCGGCCGTAGGGGTCGGCCGCAATCGCCTTCGGCAATATCTTGAGCGCGACGTCCCGCTGCAGGCGCGTGTCACGCGCGAGGTACACCTCGCCCATCCCGCCGGCACTCAGAGAAGAGACGATCTCGTACGGGCCGTATCGGTGTACGTCCATAGCCATGGAAGGTGACCCGGGCGCGGTCATTATTGGTGCAGCTGGAGCAGGGAATCAAGCGAGAGCCGGCGCGCCCGAGGACGGAGAAGCCGAAAAGGCATCTCAAAGGCAAGATTTTGAAGGAGCACGCTTGGAGAGCGAAGCGGGCGAGCCACACTGAGACACTCGAAAGCACGTCAACGCACACGCGATCAGCGACTCCGCCGCTTCGTGAAGGCGCTATTCGCGGCTGCAGGGAATGTTCGGCTGGCCGCAGCGAAGATTCAGGGGCTGACGTCTAACGCCTGACACAAAATCCGGCGCTGATTTCGGCACGACCTGCCGCGGATGTTCGGAACCGTCAGTGGCATCACAATTGCCGATCTTCCGGGACGCGGAGTCGGGTAAGATGCTCGGGCCCTACCCGCTGCTGCGTCCTGAGCCGCGGCTGTCGACTGCCGACGTCGTGACGATCTGCGCCGCGGCGCGACAGGCGCAAGCGGATGCAAAGCTGATGTCGAACGTTCCTCACTGACGGCCCCGATCGCCGCCAGTGCGTGCTGGTCATCCGACCGGAGATTGTGGAGGGAGCCATGGGCTACTTCGAAGTGAGCGCGCATATGTCCGTGCGCCCCGGCTGTCTCGATGGATTTAGGCAGCAGGCGGCTGAGTGCATCCGGATAACGAAGGAGAAGGACACACGAACTGTGCGCTACGACTGGTTCCTCAGTAGCGACGGGACTGAATGCGAAGTCCGAGAGGCTTACACCGACCCTGAAGGGTTGATCGAGCACAACGCCCACATCCTCGAAGCTCGCGCCAAGTTGTTCACGGACTACGCTGACAATCACTTCATGACGTTCTACGGAGAACCATCACAGGCGCTATTCGACTTGTTGAAAGCACACCATGTCCCATTCAAATGGTTCTCTTTCGTTCGCGGGTTGGACGCGTCGCCGGCAGCCGTGTCGTGACTTCCTGACACCGATCGCAACCGGAGCGGCAGTTCGGTGAGCGATCTTCCGGATATGGAGGTGTGCTTGTCTCCGGCAACGCGCATTGACTCGTACCGTTTCCTCGATTTTGCCTCTCGGCAGGTGATGAAAGCCTGGGCCGCTCGCAAAACCGCTGCGTGAGTGCACCATCGCACTGGTTTCGACCGCGGGCATCGCGCGCAACGATGATCGGCCTTTTGACCAGGAACGCGAGAGGCGCGACCCGTGGTGGGGTGATCCGAGCTTTCGTGTAATCCCCATCGGCACGACCGAGCAGGAGGTGCGGATCTATCACTTGCACATTGATCCACGCTTCGGCCAGGCGGACCTCGACGTCGTGCTGCCGATGCGCCGACTCACCGAACTCGCCCACGACGGCATCGTCGGTCGGGCGGCACCCGGACACTATTCCCTCATGGGCTACATCCTGGATCCGACGGTGCTCGTCACGGAAACGGCGCCGGCAATCGCCGATCGGATGCGTGCCGACCACGTCGATGCGGCGGCACTCGTGCCTGCGTGACCGTACTGTTGCCGGTCCGTGGGACTGGTACAGCGCGTCCTTGAAACGCGCGGCATTCCGACCGTGGCCCTCTCGATGATTCCCGAGCTCACGCGTGCCGTCGGTGTGCCGCGACTGGCAGGCATCAGTTATCCGATGGGTCGGCCGCTGGGACGGCCGCACGATGCGGATGGTCAGCGCGCCGTCCTGCGCCGCGTGCTGGAACTCCTGGCGTCCGCGGCCGGACCGGACACGTATGTCGAACTGCCGTTTGTATGGCCGGAATCCCCGGCTCAGGCCCGAAACGTGTCAAAGGATTTACCGCCGCCGCCCATCGTCGAACTTCTGAAGAAGAAGCCCTGGCTGTTGGCGAACCTCTATAGCGGTCGCATTCCGCACGACGCGCCGGCTCCGTGACTCGAGTACGCGTCTGTGGCCGGTTCGATCAAGAACTGCTGTCGCGATCGGGTCCGAAACCCGAATTGTGTCAGACACCTCTGATATCCAGGGATCACCTTCTCGCTCGAGGCTCCTGTCCCCGAGCGCACGAGATGGGCACGGCGCATCCTCCCATCACCGTGTGTTGACCGGCCCCAGATACCGATCCAACCAGCCGAGGACTTCCCGAACGACTTCCTGGTTGAACGCGGGATGTCCTCCATCCACGACGAAGTGGCGCTTGTTCGATTCGGCCGCGCCCAGGAGGCGAAACATCGGACTCTGACTGGTCTCGTACGGAAAGATCTGGTCGGCTGCTGGTAGGACTCGTCGCCGGCGCGATCGTCACACGATGGCTCACCAGGTGGATCGCTTCGCTGCTCTTCGGGGTGACGGCAACGGACCGCGCGACACATCTCTAGAGAAGGTGTGGGACGTCGAAAGCACCACGGCTAAGGGTGTGCTCTACGTCGGCCACTGAGACGAGCAAGCTCCAGATCCCTCTGAACGATGGGTCCGAGATGCGATCACTCGGATGCTCAGGCGCGCGGACGAACCCGGTCATACGCACCCAGGGCATTGCCTCTGGTGCGCGCACTCATCTAAGCACTTGCAGTGGTAATATCTCCCACAATGTGGGTTAAGAAGGCGCCGGTCCTGGGCGATTTCGAACAGCTCGTCCTTCTCGGTGTGGCACGTCTTGAGCTCCAGGACTCCGCGTACGGAGCCGCCATCCGACAGGAGATTCATGCCCGCTCTGGCCGGGACGTGTCGATCAACGCCGTCTACACCACACTCGATCGGCTCGAGAACAAGGGCTTTCTGAAATCATGGGTCGGCGCGCCCACTCCGCAGCGAGGTGGCCGCCGTCGGAAGTTTTATGCGCTGCGGCCCGCGGGTATTGCGGCGCTGCGCCAGGCCTACCGTGCTTTTACCGCGATGGCGGATGGCCTCCAGAGCCAGCTGGAGCTGAAGTGAGAACGAAGACCGATCCGCCTCGGCTGGCGATCTGGCTTTTGACCAAGCGGCTATCCGACGAGTGGCGCGACTTCGTCGTCGGGGATCTCGAAGAGGAGTTCGCGACGCGCAGCGGCGATTCGCCGGTCGCCGCCGATGCCTGGTTCTGGTGGCAGACGATGCGCTGCCTGGCTGCACCGCCACCCGTTCGCCCCACTCCATTGGTGATCGGATCGGTACAGGGAGACTCGAGGATGCGTACTTTGTTTGCCGATCTTCGTTATGCGTTCCGGGTCATGTCCCGGACACCCTCGTTCGCTGTTGCCGTCGCCAGCGTGCTGGCGCTTGGCATCGGCGCTAACACCACGATCTTCAGCATCGTTAACGCGGTCCTGCTGCGTCCGCTGCCTTTCGAGGAGCCGGAACGCCTGGTGCGGATCTTCACCCGGACACCGGGCGGTAGACTCTTCGAGCTCTCCCCGGGCAAGTTCCACGACTGGCAGCGGGATGCGCAGTCGTTCGAGGGCATGGCGATGTACCAATGCTGCGGCTTCAGGGAGCTCGCGCTTACCGGGACTGGCATCGCGCGAACACTACGTGCGACAGCTGTCAGTGCGGGCTTTTTCGAGATCGTCAGAGCCCGGCCGGCGCTCGGACGCGTTTTTCGGCCAGAGGAGGACACGCCAGGCGGCAAGCACGTGGTCGTCCTGAGCGACCGATTCTGGAGAACCGAATTCGGCGGACACCCGGACGTGATCGGCCGCACGGTAAAGCTCAACGACGAAGCGTACACCATCGTCGGAGTCATGCCGGCCACTGCCTCGGTCGCGTCATGGACCGCAATGGCGGGCGAGGTCTGGGTCCCGCTCGCACTCACCGGCGAGCAGCGCGCCGCCCGTGGAAATCACAATCGGGACGGCGTTGCGCGTCTGAAGAGAGGTGTCGAACCGGCCCAGGCGCAAGCCGAGATGGATGCGATTTCCGCACGGCTCGCGCGTGAATTCCCGAAATCAGACGGTCGGTGGGGAGCCGTGGTCATCCCGATGCAGGAGGAAATCGTCGGCAATAGCCGCACCATGCTTCTCATGCTGCTCGGCGCCGTCGGGTTGGTCCTCCTCATCGCCTGCGCGAACGTCGGCAACCTGCTCTTCACCCGCGCCCTGAGCCGACGCAAGGAGATCGCGATTCGCTCGGCGCTTGGCGCGGGACGCGGACGCGTGTTCCAGCAGCTGGTGACCGAAGCCTTGCTGCTCGCGGGCGCCGGTGGCGCGCTCGGGCTTCTGCTCGCGTACGGGACGCTCGCGTCAGCCTCGACGCTGCTCGCCGGGCAGCTGCCGAGGGCGGAGGAAGTCTCGATCGACGGGCGCGTGCTGCTGTTCGCGGTGGGGGTGTCGATGCTCACCGGCATGCTCGCCGGGACGCTGCCGGCCCTGCGCGCGGGCCGGCCCGACCTCAACGACGCGCTCACGGAAGGTGGGCGCAGCGCCGGTGCGATCGGCGTCGGCACGCGCCGCTTGCTGATCGTGTGCGAGGTCGGGCTGTCGCTGGTGTTGTTGATGGGTGCTGGCGTGATGATCCAGAGCCTGCTGGCTCTGCGGTACGGCCAGACCGGCTTCGATCCGAACAACGTCCTGACGATGGACATCAGACTCGTGGACACCCGGTACCGGTCCGCGGCACAGCGATCGTCATTCTTTGGCGCGGCGTTGCAGCGCATTCGGGCGCTTCCCGGCGTCGAGGCGGCGGGAACGATCGACGACCTGCCCTTAGCCGATGGCTCCTCGCAGACGCTCGCGCTTGAGGGGGACGCGCCTCAGCGGGATCCGGTGGCCGTGCAGGTTCGGCAAGTCACCCCTGGCTACCTGCGTGCCATGGGAATTCCGGTGCTGCGTGGACGCGACGTCGTCGAGGGCGACGCCGAGGTGCTGCTGGTGAGCGCGGACGCCGCGAAGCTGTATTGGGGAGCAGACGATCCGATCGGACGCCGTGCGACCCTGCCAGCCGTGTCGACGACGGTCCTTCGGCCGGTGGTCGGCATCGTGGGCGACGTCAAGCAGCGGAATCTCATTGAAGCGACCACGCCCACGGTGTACTTCCACACCCGCGCGCCATATGGCCGGGCAACGTTTGTCATCCGGACATCAGTGCCGCCGGCGGGGCTCGCAGAGCCTGCCGTTGCAGCGATCCGCGCGATCGATCCCGAGCAGCCGGTCGGAGATATCCAGACGATGGGGCAGGTGCTCGACGGGAGACTGACATCGCAGCGCTTCAGCGCGCTGCTGCTCGGAGTCTTTGCCGGCGTCGCGCTGCTGCTCGCCGGAGTCGGAATCTACAGCGTGCTCTCGTACATCGTGCGCGGACGCAGCCGCGAGATCGGGATCAGAATCGCCCTTGGCGCACCGAGAGCCGACGTCCTTCGGCTGGTGATCGTCGAGGGCATGTCGCCCGCGCTCGTCGGCATCGCGGCCGGAACGAGCGCGGCGCTCGCGTCGGGGAAGGTCATGGAAACGCTCGTCTTTGGCGTCAGCGCCTCCGATCCGCTGACACTTGCCGCCGTAGGGGCCACGCTGGCGTTCGTCGCGTTCATGGCCAGCCTGGTGCCCGCGTATCGCGCGTTACGATTCGACCCCATGAA
>JBMDXQ010000118.1:0-24539 GCA_048594975.1 Vicinamibacterales bacterium
TCCTGCAAGCGCACGCTCGGTGGTACTCTCTTCATGGCGTTGATCTCCTCCGGCCCCGCTTCCAACGAGGCCGCTCTGGTTTGAGTCACCAGGAGGATACCAACGCCTCTTCGCTTTTACAGGAAGTTTAGGACATCACCGAGAAGCGGGTGCAGCAACTCGTTACGACTGACTGACGCCCTGCGCCACCTGTTGACGCTCAAACCAAAAACCATGGCGCAATGGCGAGCGTATGTGCTGGCTTGCACACTCGTGGACACCGGCATCCGCATCGAGGAAGCCCTCGGATTGCGACAGGCAGACGTGGATTATGACAATCTGCTGCTCACCGTGCGGGGGAAGGGAGGCAAAGACGGCATCGTGCCGTTCTCGTTCGAACTACGTCGCGTCCTGTTTCGTTGGAGGCAGTTGCAGGAACGACGGCGCTGGCCCGCCGTTTGGGTGTTCGCCACGCGCATCGGCACGCGTCTGGGTCAACGCAACGCCCTGCGGGCGCACTATCTGTTGCTCGGGCGGTTGCACATTCCGAAATCTGGGTTCCATCGGCTGCGGCACACGTCAGCGACGAATTATCTGAAGAACGGTGGCGATGTGGTGCGGCTATCGAGGGTTCTGGGGCACTCGCAAATCACTGCAACCATGAGGTATCTGCATTTGCTGACGACAGACTTGCGACAGTCGCATCAGCAACTCTCAATTCTGAACCGGCTTCGATGAGGCGGGGCGAGGTGTCCGCTGGATGCCGCCCTTTCATTTTACCTAGGAAATCCGACGATTCGTGTCCGCACGATGCCGCCAAATCCGCCCGTTTCCGTGCGCTTGGCTGTCAGATCGGCTGTCAACCTCGCGTGAGAGGCGGTCAGGTATGCTGTTCACATACTCGCCCCGCCCGGCGGACAGGGACTCGACCACGTTTCTTCGGTAACGCTCCGTAGCAATGGATTCCGACATGGCCTCAATAGGCGAACTTCGTGGCGCGTTTTCGGTCTATTACGGCGAATCGGACGACGAGCAGCACGTGGGCAGCATAGTGCAGGTCCAAGCCGAGAGGCTGTTCGAAGCCGCAGCCTACGCGGTGGCGACGTTCCGCGAACACGGCTGGGCGGCTGACGCGCTAACGTCTGACCGGTTCTCCGCGTCAAGGTCCACCCCGCCAACAGTTGTTCACGAGGAGCCCCTGCGGGCGGTGGAGAGATGGCTCGGTTCGCCAAGCGGGAGTCCGAAGGAAGCCGCCGTGAAGATTAACGCAGCCTCTGAACGCGGGCGAGTTGCGCGAAGGTCGGACACGCCCGATTGGGCAGTATGATTACCCCGGCTTACTCAGGAGGAACCGTATGGCGGTGACGGTGACGCGAAGTGCAGGAATGCTGCTTCTGGCGATTTGGCTCATTCTCACTGGTGCCGCAGGATTCGTTACGCTACCCTTGCCGAGCATACTCATGGCGGCACTTGCACTGATTGCAGGCGTGTTGATTCTGGTAGGGCGCTGACCAGCGGCGGTTCTCGCCGTCGCTTTGGTGGGACAGTCGAGCGGTGGCTGCTGTCAGCGACCATTGAATCCCGGTGACAGACCCAGAATGTAAGGCACGAAGAACGCTCAACGACCTACCGGGAAGGAGCTTAAGACCCGCAGCACTCCTACTGCCTCGTCATACAGAGTGCGAAGCTGCTCAGGTGAGATGGTATTGTAGAACACCTCGAGGTAGTCGAACAACGCGGCCTTCGCTGCCGCGGCACTGTCGAAGTGCCCGCCGGCTCGTGCTTGTTCGTCGAGAATAGGCTTGTGTTCGGCCCTGAATAACGGCGACACGTGACTGGTAAGTAGGTGGGGCTGGGATCCGGCATCTCCTTCGCCACCGGCCAACGGACCTTCGTCTTGACCCTTAGCCGAATCGATAGAAAGTCTTCGAACCTCTTAAGGGTCCCTCTCTACAATCGGGATTGCCCGCACGCGAGGTCTCGGTCCTGGGACCCCGGAGCCGTCAGGGGTGACTGTGTCACGGGCGGTCGATCACCAACTGCCGTACGACCATGGGATCGTGGCGAAAGCCATTCTCGCCGGTTTCCATCACGAGTATCGGCTTGAGCCGCTCGCCGCGTGATTCATTGCGGAGTTCTCTTCATACCGAGTATTGCGGAGTACAGGCGTTTTTGAGCCGCGCGGATGGCCGCTCTGACCTCTTCTGGTAGAGCTGTGACCTGTATCTCGATGCCCATGATGCGAAGAGCCTCTGCCATCCAGCCTCTTCCCTGAAACCGTGACGCGCCTTCTGGGTCGGCGAAGGCCAATATCTTGCGGGGCAGTCCTCTACTAACTGACCAACGAGAAACAGCTTTGTCGCATCCGTCATGACCTTCGCCTTCTGCGCAGATTTCGGCGGGCCTTGATGCGCCCACGCCTCGCAAAGAATCGCCCGACCGTACTGCATCCGTCGATTTCAAGGTGACCGCCGGACGGAAGTGGAATTTGCTGCCGCCACTATCGCGATGATCAGCGGCTCGCCGGCTTGCTGTTCTCGTGGACGGTCGAGTGTCCGCCGATCGCCAGCGTAGTGACCGGTCCCTCTAACCGGTTTATCAGGTCGCCTCGGGTCGGCCGGTCACTGGAGGCGCTTCAACCGGTCCTTCGAGTAGCGTCTTGTACACCAACCCCGCGGCGGCTGCGCCCAGCAGCGGGGCGATCCAGAACAGCCATAGCTGCTGCACCGCCCACCCGCCGACGAACAGCGCCGGCCCCGTGCTGCGCGCGGGATTCACCGAGGTGTTGGTCACCGGGATGCTGATCAAATGGATCAGCGTGAGCGCCAAGCCGATGGCCAGGCCAGCGAAGCCGACTGGCGCACGCTTGTGCGTTGCGCCAAGAATGACAATCAGGAACATGAATGTCATCACGACTTCGGTGACGAGCCCGGCCATCATCGTGTAGCCGCCCGGTGAATGGCTCGCATATCCATTGGCGGCAAACCCGCCGGCGAGACTGAAGTCGGCTTTCCCGCTGGCGATGAGATAGAGCACGCCTGCACCAATCAGCGCGCCGGCTACCTGCGTGATGATGTAGGGCACGAGGAGCGCCGCGGGGAAGCGCCCTCCGGCCCACAACCCGACGGACACAGCAGGATTGAAATGTGCGCCGGAGATCGGCCCCACGGCGTACGCACCCGAGAGCACGGTAAGGCCAAACGCCAGCGACACGCCGTGCAGGCCGATGCCGACATCCGGAAATGCGGCCGCCAGCACCGCGCTCCCACAACCTCCGAGTACGAGCCAGAACGTGCCAATGAATTCCGCGGAAAGCTTCGCGAGCACGGCTCCACTCCCTTCCCGCATCGGCGCGGGACCGGCTATCGGGCACTGCCGATGGCGGATGTCGAGGACGGGACACTACCACATCACGGTTTGATGAAGCCGCTGAGAGCGGAGCGCTGTGCGCGGACAACGCACGGCCAGTTCCTGCGGAGTGGAGCGGTCAAGGAGGGTAAGAGATGGTGCGGACGGCGTGCATACGGCAACCCGCCGGTCACGTCGAGCTTAGGCTGCTCGCCTCAGCCCCGCAAGGTGCAGCAGCCAACCGTCCAGCTGGTTCCAACTCGCGAAAATGCGGCTCACTTTAGAGACTTCCTCTGGGCCCTTTGCTTCCCTTCCCCCTCTCTTGCCGCAGCAAGCCGGAACAGCGCCAGCAGCACGCGGTCTTTGTCCGTTTCGAAGTCGGGGTCATTGCGCAGTTTCCCGGCGTTGATAGCCGTCAGCCGCTGCAGCGGTTCCGGAAGTGCGCTGCCGCCGGCATCCTGTCGGTGCCGTGCAACAGCGGAATGATCGGGACCTTTGCGTCGAGTCCCGCGATGATTTCGCGGCGAACCATATCCTGGGGATCGTCAACGAAATCGCGACCCTTCGCTCTCGTCGCTGGCAAGGGTTGGGCACCTTGCCCTTGTCCTGCCCTTTTCGAGCGTCCAACATCATCCAGCCATCTGACTGTCGTGCCCTCGATGACGCGCCTGCCCGCGAGTACGAACAGCTCTTTGCCCGCCAGGTGATTGTGATACGGGTACTTCGCATCTGGCTCGAACCGGAGGAGGAAGCTCGGTGCGCGACCAGTCGCCTGATCCGTGCTAAGACCTTCACCGAGATCCCTCTCGTGTCCCCCCCGCTCGACGAACGGCATCCACTCGATATTGGCTGTCCTGACGAGGCCGTCGAGACTTTGTCCATTCATGGTTCATGGTGTAGCCCCGGCTTCTGGAGTGCGATCACGGACGCCCGCGTTGCGTTCATGGCATCAGGCGTCGATGCGTGCCCTCACCGGACGGGCTGACTTGGGCGGTCTCGCGCGAGCTCCAGCACGTAGCACGGCCGACCGTCCGGATTCTTGATACCAAACACCATGCCGTAGGGCATCTGTTTGAGAGGCAACGAGACTTCACCGCGCTCGCGGAGCTCCGCGAACGCGGCCTCGGCATCGTCGACAAGCCAATAGAGTTCCGGATCACGATTGCCGGTCATCGATTCGTCGTTCGCGACCGCGAAGTGGCTGAATTGGATGAACGTCGGATGGTAACGCTCCATCTGGAGGCCGAGAACGTCGACGTAGAAGCGCTTGGCCGCCTCGATGTCCTTCACGTACTCAAGAACGAATCCGAACTGTGGCTTGATCACGGGCCTTTCCTCTCTTGGTTGAATCAGCGCGGCGCTCCAGAACCGGAGCCCGCCATCGCCACGCCGTCAGGCAACCGACTGGGCAGGTTGGTACGTCCCGGGGACCAGCCGACCCGCAATCGACAACCTATTCCAGGCGTTGATGGCCGCCAGCGCGAGCGTGAGATCGGCCAATTCCTTTTCACGGAAGTGCGGCTGCACCTCGCGATACACCGCATCCGGTACGTGGTCGCCCGCAATCATGGTCACTGCTTCGGTCCACGCGAGTGCCGCGCGTTCGCGCTCCGTGTAGTACGGGCACTCACGCCAGGCCGGCAACGAGTAGAGCCGCTGTTCTTGCTCGCCGATGGCACACAGATCCTTCCAGTGCATGTCGAGGCAGTAGGCGCATCCGTTGATCTGTGACGCCCGCAGCTGCACGAGCATGACCAGCGACTTCTCGACATCGCATGTCTGGAGATATTGGTCCAGCGCGTCCATGGCGGCATACGTTCCAGGGGCGACTGTTCCGTAGTTGATGCGTGGCTTCATCGTCTCTCCTTTCCGCGTCTTCCGAGCGCTGCGCACGCTGCCGAGCGCGGCAGGTTGGTGGACGTGTGGCGCCAGTCCTCGGTCTATCGGCGCCGCGAATACAAAACCAATGTACGAGGGGAATTGGCACCCCACAAGAGCCAATCTTGACAACGTCGACTGGGCCAATTCAGACTGGCGGACGTGGATGTGCACGTGACGCTGAAGGGCCGGGGCGATCTGACGACCCGGATCTACCGCCAGCTCTTTGACGCGGTGTTGGACGGCCGGCTGCGTCCAGGCGAACGCTTGCCGCCGACGCGTGAATTGGCCCGCCGTCTTGCGGTCTCGCGCAACACGGTGGCGCTGGCGTACGAGCGGCTGGTCGCTGAGGGGGTGCTCACCAGCCGTGTTGGCGCCGGCACGTTCGTGTGCACCGAGCCTGTCGGTCCCGCCCGCGCGCGTCACGCACCTGCAGGCAGCGCTGCACGGCCGCGATCGGTATGGAAGACCATTCCAGAACCACCGCCGGCTCGATCAGGCTCGCCTCTCTATGACTTTCGCGTCGGCAGCCCGGACGCCACGATGTTTCCATTCACGGTGTGGCGGCGGCTGGTCGCGCGACAACTTCGCCCCGGGAGCTTCGACTGGGGGCGCTACGGTGACCCGAGCGGTCACGCAGGCCTGCGCGCGGCGATCGCCCGCCACATCGGGATCTCGCGCGCCGTCCGAGCGGGCGCCGAGGATGTGATCGTCACGCAAGGCGCCCAGCAGGCACTCGATCTGATCGGCCGGGTCGTGCTTGATCAGGGTGATACCGTCGCGGTGGAGGAGCCGGGGTACCCGCCTGCGCGTCTGCTGTTTCGGACCTTGGGTGCTCAGGTGATTGGCGTCCCCGTCGACGGTGAAGGGCTCGCGGTGTCTGCCATCCCGAAGGCGGCCCGGTTGGTCTATGTCACGCCGTCCCACCAGTTTCCGTTGGGGGTGCCGATGTCGCTCCCTCGCCGCACGGCGCTCTTGGCATGGGCCGAGCAGCGGAACGCCCTCATCATCGAAGACGACTACGACAGCGAATTCCGCTTCGAGGGACGTCCGCTCGATCCGCTGCAGACGTTGGATGCCGCAGGGCGGGTCATTTACGTCGGCTCCTTTTCGAAAGTCATGTTGCCAACGCTGCGTCTCGGATTCCTGATCGCGCCAGCCTCGCTCCGCGCGGCGCTTCGGGCGGCTAAGCAGCTGACCGACTGGCATGGTGAAGTGCCGATTCAGGCGGCGCTCGCGCGATTCATCGATGACGGGCTCCTCGGTCGTCACATCCGTAAAGTGGCGCGCGAATACGCGATGCGCCAGGCCATGATTGCCGAGGCGATCCGTCGTGATTTCAGCGAGTGTCTTCAGCTCATTCCCTCTGCAGCGGGATTGCACCTGGCGGCCCGCACGGCACCTCGCGTCTCGATTGACGTGGAACAGGTCGTAAGGCGGGCCGAATCATGGGGACTCATGGTGCGCACGTTGTCCTATTTCTCCGCCACAAGCCGACCGCAGGACGGGCTCGTGATTGGATACGGCGCGGTGGCCACACCGAGAATCGAGGAGGGCCTGCGTCGGCTTCGGAGAAGCTTTCGGCCTCGCTGAGGCGGCTGCCTGATCGGGTTGCCGTCGACAAGCCCAATAACGCGCAATGCGCGTCGTTTCATCGCCACAAAGCGGCGATGCGGCCTGCGCTCGGCTGGCGACCCTGTTCTCGGCCCGCAAGCGACGGTTTTGCGACTCGGTGGGTCGAACAGGTTTCCGCCGCCCGAGGCAAACGCCGCCTTCGTGGATTCGTCCGGATGCACCACTTCGACGAGCGCTCCATTCGCGCGCAGCGTCTGCACGGCGACATCGAGCGACACGACCGTAATGTCCGAAATCGCTGCCGGCAGGTAACGTAGACTCGGCGTGTGATTCCGTTGCACGTGTTCGTCGCGATGGTCCTCGGCTGGCTCCAAGAGGAGCAGCACAGGGTGATCGAGTACCTCGGCGAAGAGAACCGCGTCCTCAAGGCGCAGCTGCGCAGTCGCCGCGTGCAGCTGACCGACCACGAACGGCGACGCTTGGCAGTCCTCGGTGCCAGCCCTGTTTGGGTGCACGAGGTTCAGCAGCCCGGACAACTCTCGCAACTGGCACGCACCTTATCGCCAGACGACCGGCTTCGCTCTCGTGTATCGTCGGGCTTCGGACAGCCGCTCAGCTGATGGCTGTGGATCGAACTCCCGACGGAGGCCCACGTGGACCCGTTGGCGGTCCCTTTGCACGCTTCAGCAGGGACCGCGCACGCACAAAGGAGACCGTTCATGGCTGCCAATCGAAAGGAAATCGTTCAGCGGATCAATGAGGGATTCGCCGAGAACAACTTGGAGAAGGTTTTGTCGTTCTGCACGGACGACTTCACCTGGACGATGGTCGGCGATACGACAGTGAGGGGCAAAGATCCCATCCGAAAATGGATGGCCTCGATGGATCCCCAGCCGCCACAGTTCACTATTCACCAGACCGTCGCCGAAGGTGATTCCGTCGTTACGCGCGGGGACATGGTGATGCAGGAAAAGCAGAACGGCCCATCGATCCCCTATACCTTCTGCGACATCTATCGGTTCGCTGGAGACAAGGTCGCCGAGCTGACGGCATTTGTGATACGCACCGACAAAGCCCGCACGGGTGATCGGACGCCGAACGAGGCCAAGCAGATGGTGCGCGCCCGGCAAGGCTGAGTGCACACATAGCAGGTCGACGAACAAGCGCTCACGAAGGACTAGCGAGGCGCCGATCGCTGCGGCGCAGTTCCTGGTTGGCGCCACGCGCAAAGGGTGGCGCGAGGACTTCACGCTGCGCTTTGCGACCATTAAATGGCCTGCCCGGTGTCATCGTGGACGGACCGGAAGGACCGGTGCAGACTGCGGCGTTCAAGATCGATGGCGACGTCATTCGGGCGCTGGACGTGGTGCGCAATCCGGACAAGTTACGGCACTTGACGGCGGCGCTGCGGCACGAAAACGGTCGCGGATGAGGAAGCGGGCGCGCGCTGCTGTCGTCACCGACGCAGCACCCGAACGGCGCAGTTCAGGGCAGTGTTATCGCTGCTGCATAGAGCGGAGCGCGTCGGTAGATTGACGGCCGCGAGCGCAACACGTTGACCGAGGAGTAACCGGCGCGTTCGAACAGCGTCGTTAATCTGATCTGGCTCACAGGATACGGCACCCAACGACTGGCCTCAGTCGTGTCGTACTCCACGATGAGGAACCGCCGTCGCGATTTCATGTGGGACTCGCATCCTCGAATGAAGACCGCCTGGTCCTCGACGTAGTGCAGCGAGTTGGCCATGAGGATGCCGTCGAGATCGGCAAATGGCCACGGCTGTTTCATAAAATCTGCACGGTGAGTGGTGATCCGTACCTGCTTGTGTGCCGAAGACATTCGGCGGAGGGCGGAGCCGTCGAGATCAACAGCGTGAATGATGCTTCCGGAGGCAAGCAGGTCGGCGAGCGCGAGGGTGAACGTGCCATCCCCGCACCCGAGATCTGCCCACATCGTCGGCCCGAGCGCTTCGATGCCGCTGTCGGCCAGCATCTCAGTCGCCTCGCGCAGCCGCATCGCAGCATCATAGCAATGCGAATGCCGAGCAGGGCCAGACCGCTCCTTCCCGCTGACCTTGCCCTCTGGACGAGGCATTCGCTACGTTTGAGCAGATCTTTGAAACCGAACGCTGACAGACGAGGTTCACCATGAATCATGTGCCGATTGAGCAGCGAGGAAATCGCCATGTTCAGCCGTCGACTCGAACCGCGCTGGGAGACCAGATGCCGACGCGGACTACTCGTGCTCTCGGTCTCGGCGCAGTCGCATTCGGCGCCTTCGCCCTCGGGGCCACCGCGATCGGTGCGCTCGCCGTCGGACGCCTGGCCGTTGGCGCGTTCGCGATGAAACGCGGGCGTGTACGAACCCTGACCGTCGATAACCTTGAAGTGCGGCGGCTGCATATCGGGGAGCTGTTCGTCGATAGCGACGTGCCCCGTTGATCAGCGACCGGGAGCGCTCGGCTCGGGTGGTTCTTCGTCATCTGTCCCGCACTCATGAGGCGACAGTGCAGCGACCCTAGGCAATTGTCGAAGCCCCATCACTTCCTGGAGTCAAGCCGACTGGGGTAAATCGGCTGGCGAGCACAGTGCTCGCGAACGGTCTCGCCGAGCGCGTGCACGCGTTCGACCTCGAGGGGTTCTTCATTTATCTGGAATCGACTGTCTCGACGATCGCATCATGCGAGCCGTGGATTATCGCCTCCCCGGCGGATTGAGCTGGGACGAACTGACCCCGATGCTGACACTCGTGATCGCGAGCAGTCGCGCGTCGGTTTGGAAGTGACGATTTACAACGCCACGGCCGACCAATGCCAAGCGGCCATCCGTCGGTGGCACGGAGATCGATTCTCTGGCGGCGCGCCGTTCGTAGTGATGATGTAGACCGCGGAGGTGCGAGACTTGAACGATCGGGGCGCCGGTCGGCGGGTGCACCGCCTGCGGCACGGGCACATCGCTTCTCGGGCGAGAGGGCCGACGCCTGCAGCTGACTGATGACGACCGGTGGCGGCTTGCCGTGCGGGCTTACCGATAGCCGTCGGCGGTTACGCGCACTCGCGACGATTGTTACCCCGATACCTTGCTGCGCTGACATCGGCAGCTCGTCGCTCGAAAGTAGACTCCGCGACGGCTCGACTGCGTCCTCGCGTAATCCCCGAGCACCGACGCGGGCTGCTGCCTGGCTGTCGGTGTTCGCGACCGCCAGCCGAGTCTCACGTCAGGATCAGACGGTCACCAGCTTCCGCACGGACGGCATGTCGCCGCCGTTTCGATCCTCGGCGGCCTCCATCACGAATACCGCCTTGAGTCAGACGCGGCGTGAATTCTTGCGGAGCACTCGTTCACGATTTCACCTTGTAGATCGCAACCGCCTCCGGAAAACGCCGGGCAAAATCCTTGAAGACCTGCTGCGGCGACGACTTGTGAAAAACGCCCATATCCAGGTCGACGTCGGCGCCCGAGCCCTCATGGTTCGTGACGACCTGAAGGCGCGGTTGTCCCTTCTTCTCCCGAAAGCTGCGTACGAAGCCGAAGCGCTTGTGTGTCGGGTGCGCCTCGCCGTCATCCGGCTTCAGTCCGGCCGCTTCGAGCGTCGCGTCGATGGCCGCCCCACCGACGAACAGCACGTGCATGCGCCATCCGATGACGGTGCGCGACGTGCCGTGCGTATCGGGCGCCGTCAGTTCCGATCCGCCCAGCCTGACGACCCGGTCCACGGTGTCGGAGAGGGAGGTGCCGTCGGGCAGCGTGATCTTCGTCAGCGCATACGTGACCTGAAAGAATGTCGCCGCCTTGTTGTCAGTGAGGCTGTCCCATATCGCGCCCGGTGTCTTGGTGGCGTCGAGCGTCTGAAGCAGGCGCCGCTGTTCCCTCTCGAGCTCGCTCAATTTCGGCATCGTCGAGACGTGATTCTCGAGGGTGAGCGTTCGAGCGATCGCGCGAAAGCCGACCGGGAACTTGCCGAACGCCGGCCTGAAACCGCCTATCTGCACTTCGATCGTGTACTGATCAGGCACCAGGTCCATCACGAGTTCGCCGGATCGCATCTCGATGTCTGACGGATGTACTGGTCCCGACAGTTTCCCGCGTGCTTCGACGAACGTCACACTATCGGGTACCGGCTTGGAATGCTGGCTTCGAAGAGACAGAGTGACAGTTGGCATGAATCCGCCTGCCCAGGGAAGGCCGCGCACCGAATGCGCGAGCAGAATACCGCATTCTCGATCGCTCTCGTCCCGTCATTCATCGGTCAGTCGAGGGGGCTGTTCACCGCCGGAACAATGTCCGAAGCAGTCTACGTGTCGCGACGCACAATACGCTACGCTACGCTCGCAGTATTGTCGAGCTTGCGAGGTCGGCCTCGACGGCACCGTTGATGTCATTAATGAAGAGCTGCGATCCTTGCTCTTCGGCTTGTACCTAGCAGAACCTCTGTCGGCACCGGGAGCAGCCTCCGATGGCGTGTTGTCAAGGTCGCTAAGCGTGCATCGCAGGTCCCACCACTTGTGCTCCACCGGCCGTGGAACTCGACGGCCCGAACATGATGACCTGCGACAACCGAACGAGAACGGCTGAAGGCATCGACCAAGAATCCGTCGGCCGCAGCGGCCGCGTACAGTCAAGTGGAGAACGCAAGGCCAGTAGAGACCCGGCAGACGCACCCAACCCGGGACTCTCGCCCGCATCCCGTCACTTGACTCCGTGCCCCGGGCGTTCCAACATCCCGGCCCATGCAAACACTTGTTGCGGAGGCGGTCGGGACGATGATCCTCGTCCTTCTCGGCGACGGTGCCGTCGCGAACGTCGTCTTGAAGCGAACCAAGAGCGAAAACTCTGGGTGGATCGTCATTACGATCGGATGGGCCATCGCCGTCGCGATTGCGGTGTACTCCGTTGGCCGCATCAGCGGTGCCCACATCAATCCGGCCGTGACCATCGGTCTGGCGATGATCGGCAGCTTCCCGTGGACGGACGTTCCCGGGTACGTCCTCGCGCAGATGGTCGGGGCCGTCCTCGGGGCCGTCCTTGTCTGGTTGATGTTCCTGCCGCACTGGCGGGTCACGGAGAACAGCGCGACCAAGCTCGCCGTGTTTTCGACGTCCCCCGCGATCCGGAATCCCTCGGCCAACCTCATCTGCGAAGTCATCGGCACGGCCGTGCTGCTCTTCGGCATCCTCGCGATCGCCGCAAACGCCCAGACCCTCGCGCGGCCGGGCGATGTCGATCTGTCCCTCGTGTTCAGCCGCGGCCTGCAGCCGCTGCTCGTCGGAATGCTCGTCCTCGGCATCGGAGTGTCGCTCGGCGGAACAACGGGCTACGCGATCAATCCCGCTCGCGACCTCGGTCCACGTATCGCCCACGCCCTGTTGCCCATCGCTGGCAAAGGCACCTCCGACTGGGGTTACGCCTGGATCCCGGTCGTGGGACCGATAGTGGGAGGCATGCTCGGCGCAGGGATGTACGTCCTGATTGGATTCTGACCGGCCCCTCAGCGACACGTCAGTTGTCGAGCGAACCACTTTCAAGCGCCGTCAGCCGATTCGATGGCCTGTGCGATAAGCGGATTCGAGTGTCGGTTCTACCTGCGCGAGCGGCTTCACCGGTACAAGATCGATGACGGCCGTCGGCGCCATTCCGTTGTCCAGGAGCATCGCAATCGTGCCGCTCATCATGGCCCGCAGCGCGCGGTCGGACTGCGATTGCGTGAGGCACAGGTCGAGGGCCAGCTCGCGCAACGCTTGAAGCTGGACGCCGCGGTATGAAACACAGGCCAACCCCACGACCCTGTACGATTCTTCCACCGCGACATACCGAATCAGCACGCGCGTGCCTGAGCTTGAGCGGGAAACCAATGACGGGTCCGGTTGCACATGCTGCAGACCGAGAGCATCACCGGGACTTCGATCAGCACGCCCACGACGGTCGCCAGGGCGGCGCCAGATTCCGGCCCAAAGGGGGCTATCGCGGTGGCGACCGCCAGCTCGAAGAAGTTGCTCGCGCCGATCAGCGCTCCGGGGGCGGCTGCAGTGGCGTGCTCGACTCCGAGCAGCCGCATCAGCCCGTAGGCAAGAGACGCATTGAAGTACCGGGTGTGATGACATTTGTCAAGGCGGATATATGGCCAAGCAATTATCCGAAATGGAGAGCCTGTTCAGGGCGCTGGCGGACGCGACTCGACTGAGGATTCTCGGGCTGTTGATGACCGGCGAGGTCTGCGTGTGCGACATTCACGAGAGCCTCAAGATTCCGCAGTCGAAAGCGTCACGGCACCTGGCCTACCTGCGGCGCTCGGGTCTGGTCGAGACGCGTCGGTCCGGTCTCTGGATTCACTACCGTCTTGGGAAACTGGAGGATCCGGTGCTCGCTGCGATCCTGGACTCGGTACGTCACGCGCTCACGCACGCGGACACGGTCCGCCACGATGCGCAGCGTCTTCAGAAGCGCACGGGTTGCTGCCTGCCGGCTCCCGGCGAGCCCGCGGGGGCGTCGTGCTGTGCACCGCCGCCGGTGGCCGTCGCGCCGAGCGGATAAGGCTGCACGTTCTACGCGGCCGCCATGAGGCACACAGCCGTTCTTCCCGGCGCTCACGATCTTGGTTCCTCTCCCCGGTCTGGCCCTTTCTGGATCAAGTCATCTCCCAGGGTTGGCTCGTGATTCCTCGGCGCGGATGTGAATGCCGCGACAAGGGTTCTCCCCGGCTGGACCGTCTCGGTCAAGACGAGCTGCCGGGATACTGCCAGCTACGTCGCCGGATGGCCGTCAGCATGGTTGGGATAGCGGCAACCGGGGTCAGTTCATCGCTCGCTGAACCCACCTAAGTCCTTCCTATAAGACGAGTTACCCACCCAGTCGTCCCACGCGGCCCCTGGGTATGAGGAATGCACAGAGGCGCTCGATTCGCACGCCAATTGACTTCGCGGCGCCGCCCGTTCCAGCTAGGCAACCAGCAGGGTCGATCGCTGGAGACCCTTGTGACGATGCAAGTGGAAGCGATTCTAAAGGCGGAAAGATCTCCCGTCCCCGCACCGGGTGAGGTCACTTCGGTTCGCTGCGCTCGGCGCACCCCTGAGTTGGTTCATCCGAGTAAGCCGCAGGTGATGGCCAGTGCGAGCCCCACCCGCCATCTCCCTGCCATCGAGAATTCACGCGACTCGTCATGTGTCGTTGTACCGAGCGACCCAGCTTCGAGTCAGCGGATCAGTGTGGAAAGAGAGGAAAACATGCCGCATCTGAGAGTGTCGTCACGCTGCGCCCTGATGCTCGGCGTCGCTCTCGTTCTGACGGGCACGACCGCATGGGCCCAGTCGGGCCGGGGGACTATCACGGGCGTGGTCAAGGACCCGTCTGGAGCCGTCCTGCCCGGTGTCTCAGTCGAGGCCGTGCACGTCGCGACCAACGTCCCAACGGCAACCGTCACCAACGACGTTGGGTTGTACTCGCTTAAGAACCTGCCTATCGGTACCTACACCGTCACGTTTACGCTACAGGGTTTCTCCCCCTTGCGTCGCCAGGGCATCACGGTGGGTCTCGCAGAGACCATCACCCTGGACTCCACGCTGGAGGTCGGCGGGCTTCAGGACACGGTCACGGTGACGTCGGATGCCTCGCTCCTGTCCGCCTCGACGGCCCAGGTCGGCACGACGATGAAGAGCAGCGTGGTGACCAGTCTGCCCCTCACGGTCAGCGGCGGGCGCAGCCTCGAGAACTTCGCCTACGCTCTGACCCCCAGCGTCGAGGGCGACAACTGGACGTCGCGGATCGCGGGAGGCCTCCCGTTCAGCAAAGAAGTGGTGCTCGACGGTACCTCGGCCGTCATCCAGATCGGCGGCCACATTGGCGAATCGAGCCCACCGATGGAGTCGGTCGAGGAGTTCAAGGTCCTGACCAGTGGCATCGCGGCCGAGTACGGCCGCACCGGCGGAGGCGTCTTCAACTTCTCCCTCAAGTCCGGCACCAACTCGCTCCGCGGGAGTACTTACGGCTACATCCGCAACGAGGGCCTCAACGCGAACACCTGGCAGAACAAGTACATGACGGAGGCATTCCCCAGCCGCGCGCGCGAGTTCGAGAAGCCGAACGACCGCCAGTACGTCAGTGGCGTGAGCGTGGGCGGGCCGATGTTCAGGGACAAGACGTTCTACTTCGGTTCGTACGAGGATTACCGCCAGTCGCGGTTCGTGCTGGGCCCCTACAACGCGACGGTCCCCACTGCAGCCTTCCTGGATGGGGATTTCAGCGCCCTCCTCGACACGAATACGCTCCTCGGCTACGACCAGGCGGGGAGCCCGATCTACAAGGGGGCGATCGTCGATCCCGTGACGAGGCTGGTCTTCCCCAACAACGTCATCCCGTCCGACCGCATAAGCTCCGTCTCGCGGCAGATCGTCGAGTTGTACAGGCAGGGCTACGCGCCCATGGTCGAGCGAATCAGCAACAACAGCGCGCTGCCCTATTACAACAACCCCGACTTCAAGCAGCACCAGTTCGCCGTCAAGCTGACTCACCAGCTGTCGGCCGGCAGCCAGCTCACCGGCTCGTACATCCTGACGCGGCGGCCCAGGACGCTCGTCGATCAGGGCGGCATCTGGGATCCGAACGACTCGGGCGAGATGGGCGGACCGCTTTCCAGGGCGCGCCTACAGGAAGTGGGGAGCGACCAGGTCCGCGCCAGCCACAGCCACTCGTTCTCCTCGAACGTGCTCAACGTCGCGAACGTCACGTTTTCTCGCTATAACAACCCGAGCGTCGCCGGCTCGGCGGACGGCGGCTGGCCTCAGAAGCTCGGCTTCGGCGACGTAGGGAAGGGCAATTTCCCGGAGATCCAGTTCGGCAGCGCGGTGAACGGGATCGCGATCACGAGGATTGGCTACGGGGCCAACTCGGGCTACGAAGGGCGCGTTTTCATTCTCAGCGACAGCCTGAGCTGGGTGAAGAATCGCCACTCCTTCAAGTTCGGCGGGGAGTTCCGCCACTCGAGCCTCACCAGCCGAACCTCCACAGGCGTGCTGGCTTTCAACTTCGCCCCGGACCAGACGCGGTTCCTCGGACCGTCCTGGCAAGCGCAGACGGGTTTTGGCTTCGCCAGTTTCCTGCTGGGCGCCGTGAACGATGCCAACCAGACCACGGCTGGCAATCTGAGCGGCCGCCGCGACTACGTCGCGCTGTTCGCTCAGGACGACGTCCGCGTGAGTGACAGGCTGACGCTGAACCTGGGGCTGCGGTGGGAGACGACGGGTCCCTGGACCGAGAAGGACGGCCACTGGGCCACCTTCGACCCCACGGCCCTCAGCCCGAAGTACGGAATCCCCGGAGCGCTCGTCTACGCCAGCGACGGCGGTTCGAGCTTCGAGGGGAAGCGCGACTGGAAGGAGTTCGGTCCGCGCGCCGGCGCCACCTACCGGCTGTCGGATGCTGTCGTTCTCCGTGGGGCCTACGGCATCTACTATCAGCCGATCGGCGCGGACTATTGGGCCGGCGTTCCGTACTCGTTCGCGCCAGGTTTCCGTGCCGACAACCGCGTCAGCGCGGTTGGCAGCGGGCGGCCCGCCTTCAACTGGGACACCGGCTATCCCGGCCAGGAGGTAGCTGCTGCCAGCAAGGACCCGGACTTCACGCAGTGGGGCATGGTGGCCATGAGCCAGGAAGGACTGCAGGCCGGCAGGCTGCAGCAGTGGAACGCCGGCGTCGAGTTCGAGATCATCAAGGACTTCGTCGTCGGCGCGGAATACCTGGGCAACAAAGGCACCGGGCTCAACAGCGGCGATCTCGCGCGCAACCAGCCCGACATGCAGGCCCTCAGCACCCTGCTCAAGGCCGGGAAGGAGTGGAACTGGGTCTCGAACGAGGCCTCGGCCGCCACCGCCGGCGTACCGTATCCGTACCCGGGGTTCGCAAACTACGCGTTCATGGCGCTCGCACCCTTCCCCCGCGTTGCCGAGACATGGGGGCCGCTCTACCACGTCGGTTCGCCACTGGGCACGCAGACCTACCACGCCCTTCAGCTCACCGCCAACAAGCGGATGTCGAAGGGGATCGCCGCAAGCGCCGCCTACACGTACTCCCGCAGCCGGAGCAACGTCGACACCGGGTTCCAGGAGAGCTGGGGGGTCGGGCTGCTTCAGGACGTGACGCAGCTCGATGCCGAGGCCGAAGTCATCGACGCGAACGACATGACTCACGTGGTCAAAGGCTTCGTCACCTGGGAGCTTCCGTTCGGGAATGGGCGCCGGTTCCTCAACCGTTCGGGAGCTGTCGATGCACTCCTCGGCGGCTGGCAGTTGAGTGTGATCTTCAAGCACTTTACCGGCACGCCGATGGCGATTACCTCGAGCGCCTCGTACACCGGGTGGTTCTCGAATTATGGGTACCCGATTTACGTCAATGCCGATCCGAACGGGAACTTCGCCAACCAGTTCAATTCCGACACGTTCGACATCGCGAGGCCAGGCGATGCGGGCAATCGCTATTTCGACCCCAGGGCCTTCTCGAATCCGGCCTACGGCGAATTCGGCAAGGGGCCCCGTTTCTTCGAGCAGCTCCGCACCTTCAGCCGGTCCTACGAGGATCTGGGCCTCCTGAAGAACTTCCGTGTCGGGAGACGGTTCCGGGCGCAGGTCCGGTTTGAGCTGATCAACATCTTCAACAGAAAGTACTTCTCGAATCCCATAACCGCGATCGCCAACCCGAACTTCGGGAACGTGATCAGCCTGACGGGAGAGCCGAGGCAAGGCCAGATCGGACTGAGGTTCGAGTGGTAGACGGCCGAAGCAACGTTCAGGTCGTGACAGCGTGAAACGACGGCCCGGGGGCCAGCACGTGCGCCGACCCCCGGCAACCGTCATCCCCCGCGCGCACCCCGCCACGAGGCATTGAGAAGATGAGGACGAAAACCGTTGCGTTGGGTCTCTCCCTCTTGTTGTTGTCCATTCAGCCGCGTGCCCAGCGCTCGCCGGGGGCTGAGGGGGCAGTGGCCCCGCGCCAGACGATCCTCTTCGACAGCGGCTGGAAGTTCCACCGCGGCGGCGCCCAGCGCGCCGAACAACCGGAATTCGACGATGCGGCGTGGAGGACGATCGACCTTCCCCACGATTGGAGCGTCGAAGACATGCCCGGTGCAGCCTCTCCGTTCCACCGCGACGCCATCGGCCAAGTCAGTGCCGGGTTCACCACCGGCGGCACCGGCTGGTATCGCAAGGCTTTCGTCGTCCCCGAGGTACAGAAGAACAGGCGCACCGTGGTTCAGTTCGACGGTGTTTACATGAACGCGGAAGTGTGGATCAACGGGCAGTCTCTCGGCAGCCATCCCTACGGGTACACCTCCTTCTGGCTCGACATCACGGACAAGTTGAAGTTCGGCAGCCGGAACGTCCTCGCCGTGAAGGTCCGTAACGAGGGGGAGAACAGTCGCTGGTATTCCGGGTCCGGGATCTACCGGCACGTGTGGTTGCGGGTCTTCGCGCCGGTGCACGTTGCGCAGTGGGGCACCAGCATCAGCACCGCGGACGTGAGTGCCGCGTCGGCGAAGGTCCGCGTGCAGACCCAGGTGGGCAATCGCACGGCCAGCGCGGCCACCGTCGCTCTGACGACGCGGATCCTGGCCCCCGGCGGTACGGAGGTGGGCCGGACCTCGTCGGAGCAGCCGATCGCCGCGAACGGCACCTCGAGCTTCGTGCAGGAGGTGCTCGTGCGAACCCCCGGGCTCTGGTCTACGGAGGCGCCGGCGCTGTACAGGGCGATCTCGGAGGTCCGTTTGTCGGGCCAGCTGCTCGACGAAGTCGAGACGACGTTCGGCATTCGCTCCATCGGTTTCGACGCGGTGAAGGGGTTCGAACTAAACGGGAAGCCGATGAAGCTGAAAGGCGGGTGCTTCCACCACGATCACGGACCGCTCGGCGCCAGGTCGTACGACAGGGCCGAGGAGCGCCGGGTCGAGTTGCTGAAGGCCAGCGGGTTCAACGCGATCCGTTGTTCGCACAACCCGCCGGCGCCAGCGTTCCTGGACGCGGCCGATCGCCTCGGCATGCTGGTCATCGACGAGGCGTTCGACATGTGGCGCGATCCGAAGAACCCCAGCGACTACAGCGTGTTCTTCGACGAGTGGTGGCAGAAGGACATCGAGAGCATGATCGCCCGCGACCGCAACCATCCCTCGGTGATCGCCTGGAGCATCGGCAACGAGATTCCCGGGATGGACACGCCGCGCGTCGTCGAGACCGCGAAGGCCCTGGCCGCCTTCGTCAGGAAGACCGATCCGACCCGCCCGGTCCTCGCCGCGGTGAACAATCTCAATCCGAAGAAGGACCCCTTCTTCGCCGCTCTCGACGTCGCCGGCTATAACTACGGCTCCGGAGGGGACCACCGGAACGAGACGATCTTCAAGAGCGATCACGACCGCGTGCCCTCCAGGATCATGATCCAGACCGAGTCGTATCCCCTCGAGGCGTTCCAGAGCTGGATGGACGTCCTGGATCATCCGTGGCTTCTCGGCGATTTCGTGTGGACGGCCTTCGACTACATCGGCGAGGCGAGCATCGGCTGGCGCGGGTACTGGCAGGAGCAGGGCTTCTTCCCGTGGAATCTGGCGTTCTGCGGCGACATCGACGTCTGCGGATGGAAGCGCCCCCAGTCGTACTACAGGGATGCGCTGTGGAAGGAGAACCAGCTCTCGATCTTCGTCACGCCTCCGAAGCCGTCGTTCGAAGAGAATCCGAGCCGGCAGTCGTGGAGCAAGTGGCACTGGTTCGACGTGGTGGCCGACTGGAACTGGACAGGCCAAGAGAACCGGCCGCTGCGCGTGAGCGTGTACTCCTCGTGCGAGGAGGCCGAGTTGCTCCTGAACGGCAAGCCGCTCGGAAGGAAGAGAACCGATCGTGGCTCCAGGTTCACCGCGACGTGGGACGTTCCTTACCAGCCCGGCGAACTGAAGGCCATCGGGTACCGCAGCGGGAAGCAAGTGGGTTCAGCGGTTCTCAAGACCGCACAGGACGTGTCGCAGATTGCCGTCGTGGCCGACAGGGATCGGATACGGGCCGACGGGCAGGATCTGAGCTACGTCACGGTGGAATTGCGGGATGCGAGCGGCACGAGGCACCCCAAGGCAGAACATCTGCTCGCCTTCCAGGTGGACGGCCCCGGCACGATCGTCGGCGTGGGAAACGCGAATCCTGTCAGCCTCGAGAGCTACCAGCGTCCGGAGAGAAAGGCCTGGCAGGGCCGGGGCCTGGTCGTCGTCAAGTCCGGGAACCAGCCCGGTGACATCCGCCTCAAGGTGTCGTCAGCGGGGCTGCCCGGCAGTGAGATCACGATTCGATCCATTCCCCCGAGTCCGGCGACGCAGGCGCAGCCCGCCAGGCTGCCGGAGATGTACAGGTCGGTTCATGCCCTGACATGGGTGGTTCGCGACGTGGACAAAGCGGTTGCAGGTTGGACGAAGCTCGGGTTCAAGGGCATCCGGGTTCTGGGGAACATGACGCTCGCGGACGTGCGGTACCGCGGGAAGCCGGCCACGTGCAGGGCGAAAGTGGCGGAAGGTAATCTGGGCGACGTGGCCGTGCAGTGGATTCAGCCGCTCGAGGGCGGCGGCGCCTACGCCGACTTCCTCGCCAGGCACGGCGATGGCGTGTTCAGCCTCGTACACCGGGCGCCAACCCGCGAAGCGCTTCACGCCGAGATCGAACGGATGAACGGTCTGGGCGTCGGGGTCCTTCAATCGGAAACCGTCCCGGCGGCGCGAGGGACGGTGCACCGCACGTATCTGGATACCGAGCCGGACGGAAAGTACGCCCTGGGGCTCGTCTACTATGCGGACGGTGCTGCGCCTACGCCCGCGCCCGATGGGCGGAAAGTCGTCCAGTACGCCTTCACGGTTCGCCGGCTCGACCCGGTACTGGATTTCTGGAGCCGACTCGGCTTCGTCGAGAAATCGGTGACGCACCCGCCGCTCTGGGACCTCCGTTATCACGACCAGCCCGGCCAGTTCGACGCCGAACTCGGTTGGCAGCGCCACGGCCGCGTCGTGTACGAATGGATCCTTCCCCTGAAGGGTCCCACCGTGTATTCCGACCACATGGACAAGCACGGCGAGGGGTTCCACCACATCGCGTTCGAGGTCTCCGACCTCGACGCTGAAGTGGCACGCTGGAACGCCCTCGGCTTCCCATTCGTCCAGGGCGGCGCGTGGGGTGAGAAAGGAAAGCCAGGCTGGGGACGATTTGCGTATCAAGACACCCACCCAATCGGCGGGGCGGACGTCGAGCTCCTCTGGAACTACCGCGAGAGGAAGTGAGCAACATGAAGCGAGCCACGATCGCGTTCGTGGCCGTTCTGGTTTCCGGCGCGCTTGGAGGAGTGATCGCTCCGACAGCCTCCGCCGACGCGCCGCTCGATCTCATCGCCCGACTTACGCCGGCCGACATCGCGAAGCTCGCCGTCAGGGCCGCGTCGGTCCATCGAGATCCATCGAGCAAGGCGTTGACCTTCACGTTCGAGTACTTCCAGGGCGAGCCGGAAGTGCGCATACCGGTGCGGCAGCTCGAATGGCCGACCGACTGGCGCGCCTGGCGCTCCATTCAGTACACGTTCGTCGCCACCAGCGTCGAAACGGTGTCGATTGGCTTTTCCGATGGAAAAGTCACCAAGGCCTTCATCACCGAACCGCTGTCCGGCATCCGCATCGCGGGCGTGATTCCGTTCGAGTCATTCGTCCAGACCCGCACCATGAACCCGCTCCTGCCGCTTGGCTACAAGGTGTGGCTCAACCGGCTCTTCACGTTCGAGCGTGTCGAGGAGATCCTCTTCACGATGCGCTACCCGAGCCAACCGTCCCAGCTGACCCTCTACAATTTCACGCTGCGCGACGACGTGCCGGCAGACGAGATCATCGACCGCAAGCCGCTGATCGACCGATACGGGCAGTGGATTCCCGAGAACTGGCCGGGGAAGGCTCACGACGACGACGGGCTGCGCGAGCTCTGGGCGGCCGACACGCTGAAACCGGTCGAGTACGGGTTCTGCCCGTTGGGAGGCGACAGATCACGAACCGTCCGCAAAACCGGCTTCTTCCGTGTCGAGAAGCTCGACGGCCGCTGGATGATGGTCGATCCTCACGGACATCCGTTCTTCTCAACAGGAATGGACCTCGTCGGCTACAAACAGGGGAGTTTCGGGACCGACGTCACGCGCCGCGAGTACCTGTTCCAGCGCCTCCCGGAACCGGGCCCCGCGTGGTTGACGCCCGGAAGATCCGTCTCGTTCTACACCGCGAACATCATGCGGCGGTTCGGAGACGGGTGGGAGAAGAAGTGGCAGGACCACATCGTGGCGCGGCTGAAGAACTGGGGGTTCAACACCGTCGCGAACTGGTCCGACTATGACGTGGCGACGACGTCCGGCATGCCGTACGTCATTCCGCTCCAGGGGTGGACGACGCGCAAGGTCTTTCCCTTCCCATGGAATTTCCCGGACGTCTTCTCGAAGGAGTTCCGCGAAAACGTCGACCAGGCGGCGCGCCGCCAGCTGACGCCTCTCAAGGACGACCCGAATCTGATCGGTTGGTTCATCGGCAACGAACCGCAGTGGGCACGCAGTTTCGGCTCGCTCACGCCCTGGCCCGACATGCTCCTTGCCGATCCCGAGCCCTCCGCGACGAAGACGAGGCTCGAGGAGCTGCTCAAGGCCAATCCCGGTCGCGAGCAGCAGGTGAAGGACGACTTCCTCTACACGTGTGCCGAGGAATACTTCAAGGTGATCGTCGAGGCGGTCCGTCGTCACGATCCGAATCACCTGGTCCTGGGCATCCGTTTCGCCGAGAACCCGAACAACCGCTGGGTCGAGATGAGCCGCCTCTTCGACGTGTTCAGCGTCAACATCTACTCCCGAGAGTTCATGCCCGACCCGAAGAGCATCCGGCGCTTCTCGGAAGTCTCAGGCAAGCCGGTGCTCATCGGGGAATTTACCGCGTGCGCGGCTGGCAGAGGGCTGCAGGGGCTGTTCTACGGGGCGCACAAGGTGCGCGACCAGGCCGAACGCGGCAACGCGTACCGCTACTACGTCGAGAACTCGGCAGCCAGTCCCTACATCATCGGCACTCACTGGTTTCAGATGGTGGACAACCTGCCGACCGGCCGGCCCTCAGACGAGGAACGCCTGAACTACGGCTTCATCAACGTGCTCGATCTGCCCTACGGCGATCTGGTGGAAGCCGCACGCCGGACACACCTGCGAATCTACCGGCTGAAGAACCTCGTCGTGAAGCCGTCTGCCGAGAAGCCCCGCTACAACTGACGGAGACCGACCAATGATCCAGCTGGCTGTCAGGCACTGGCCGCTTCCCTGCGTCCTCCTCGTCGCCCTGCTGGCCGACGTTGCCGTGCAGGCACAGTCGCGAGCGAAGGTCTGGGAGGAGCCGCTGGTCCTGCCCACCTATGAGGTGAACCCGCCGGACCACAACCCGAGGTTCTACGCCGGCCGCGCGTACCAGGGTGCTCAGGGCAGGGTCTATCCGTACGCCATGATCGACGACCTCACGGACAATCGGGTGGAGAAGACCTACCGTGCCGTCTACCTCGAGAACGAGTACATCAAGGTCTGCGTAGTCCCCGAGCTCGGCGGCCGCGTCCTGTCGGCCGTGGACAAGACCAACAACTACGACTTCTTCTACCGGCAGACCGTGATCAAACCGGCTCTCATCGGGATGATCGGCGCCTGGATCTCCGGGGGGGTCGAGTGGAACTTCCCGCATCACCACCGGCCGACCGTGTTCATGCCGATCGACTACGCGATCGAGAACCACGCGGACGGGAGCGCCACCGCCTGGGTGGGCGAGATGGAGATCCGCCATCGGATGCGGTGGGTCGTTGGCCTCACGCTCTATCCGGGCAAGTCGTACGTCGAGGCGACGCTCAAGCCGATCAACCGGACCCCGTTCATCCAGAGCTTCCTTTTCTTCGCGAACGCCGGCACGCACTCGAACGAGACCTACCAGGTCTTCTTCCCGCCCGACACGCAGTACGTCACCTACCACGGCAAGAACCAGTTCGCGCGCTGGCCCGTTTCACGGGAGGTATTCAACGCGATCGATTACACCGCCGGCGTCGATCTGAGCTGGTGGAAGAACCACCCGGAATGGACCTCGATGTTCGCCTGGAACTACGACGAGGACTTCTTCGGCGGCTACGATCACGGCAAGCGGGCGGGAACGGTGAGCGTCGCCAACCACCACGTCGCTCCCGGGAAGAAGTTCTGGGAGTGGAGTGCCGGCCCCCGTGGTGTGCTCTGGGACCACATCCTCACCGAAAAGGACGGCCCCGAGCTGGAGCTGATGACCGGCGCGTACTCGGACAACCAGCCGGATTACAGCTGGCTTCAGCCGCTCGAGTCGAAAGAGGTTCGGTTCTACTGGTTCCCGATCCGGGAGCTCGGCGGGCTGAAGTACGCGAACACCGAGGGGGCGCTGAATTTCGAGCTGCGGCCGAGCGGACTCGCGAAGATCGCCGTCAACACCGTCGCGGCGCACACGGGTGCCATCCTCTCGGTGAAATCGGGCGACGCGATCGTCCTCTCGAGGACGATTGACATCGATCCGGCGCGGCCATTCTCTGCGGAGGGGCGGGTGCCGGCTGGCACAGGACTGAAGATGTCCGGGTGTCGCTGGCCGACCGTGAATCGAGAGAGCTGCTCATCTATCAGGAGAAGAGGTCGAAGGGCGAGACGATGCCCGATCCGGTCAAACCTCCGCCCGCGCCGAAGGAAATCGGGACGGTC
>JBMDXQ010000119.1:0-162466 GCA_048594975.1 Vicinamibacterales bacterium
GCAATCGTCGCAGCCACGCTGTCGCCGAGCGATCGAGCACCGCGATGCAACGTAACAGAACCCTGAAAAAAGTACAATGACCTCAAAAGTGATCACTCGCAGATTGCCGGGCGAATTCGTGAATCTGACAAAGTAGTACTATCAGCCTGGCAGCTCTCCGACCGAACGGATTGAGACGAAGTACGGGCCGATGTCGACGACGCTGATCGATCGTGGCGGCTTCGTGCGGATATGGGACAGCCAGGCGCAGGCCCCGTATCTCTGGAACAAGGACACACGCACGTTCATCTCGTACGAAGATCCGGAATCGCTGCGCCTGAAGAGTGCCTATATCCGCGAAAAGGGGTTGGGCGGCGCGATGTTCTGGGAGTACTACGGCGACAAGACCGGCGTGTTGCTCGACACGCTGTTCAATGCGCTGCACGGTCCGGCCACACCGCGCACGTCTGGCTCGAAGTAGCAAGCAGTCCCAGTTTCCTGTTATGTCACCGGGCTCGAGAATCTCGGCGGCGCAATTCTGGCAGTGGACGCTGACGGGCCCTGCATCCGCCGATATTTCGAGGAGTCGTCCAAAAGAGACGACGTTTCGGCGAGAAACACCACGCGCTGTGTCACCCGCGCGGAGCTCTTGCCGCGCCTGTGATAGCCGTGCCCAGTGCGGCATTCACTTCGCGCCCAACTCGTGCGGCGATCTCGACAGTCGCCTCGACGTCGGCGACCGTCGTGTGGAAATTGACGATGCATGCCCTCAGCACATAACGGTCACTGACAACGGCATTCGATACGAAGGCCTCGCCGCCGTGCTGCAGGCGATCGAGAACGTGCCGATTGAGCACGTCGAGGTAGCGCTCGACCGCAGCCTCTCCGAGCTTCGGCCGGAGGTCACGCGGCACGTAGCGGAACGTGGTGATGCTCAACTGCTGCGTGATCAGCTCCAGCTCGTCGCAACGGCGAACCGCGTCGGCCATCACGCGAGACAGCCGGATGTCCTCGGCAATCATCCTGCGGTACCCCGCAGCGCCCGCGTGCCGCAACGCGAGCCATACCTTGAGAGCGCGGAAGCCGCGGGAATTCTGCACGCCGAAGTCGACGTAGTTGGTCGCCTGCTCGTCGAAGTGGTAGTACGGCGGGTGATAGGCGAACGCCGCCCGCAACAGCCCGGGCTCGCGCACCAGCGCGCATCCGGCTTCGAGCGGCGCATAGAGCCACTTGTGCGGATCCACCGCGACCGAGTCGGCCGCCGTCAGTGCACGCAGATCGCCGGGCGCATCGGGAACCGCCACCGCAAAAGCGCCATACGCGCCATCGACGTGGAACCAGACGTCGTGCTCCTTGCACACCGCACTGATGTCCCGCAACGGGTCGACCGCTCCGGTGCTCACGGATCCCGCGGTGCCGATCACCATGCACGGCACGTCGCCCGCTGCCGTGTCCGCCTCGATCTGCCGACGCAGCACGGCGACGTCCATGCGGAGGTTGCCGTCCGTCGGGATCCAGCGTATCGACCCAGTTCCGAGGCCGCCGATGTCGGCGGCTTTCTGGATCCACGTGTGCGTCTCGGCCGAGCCGTACACACGAAGCCGCTGCCCGGAATCTCCGGTGACACCGTGCTCCCGCAGGTTCCATCCCGCTTTCGCGGCGCGTGCAGCCAGGAAGCACACGATGTTCGCCATGTTGCCGCCGCTCACGAGCAGGCCGCCGCAATCAAGCGGGTAGCCGATGAGCGAGGCGATCCACCGCACGGTCTGCGACTCGATCTCCGTCGCGGCGGGCGACAGCGTCCACGCGCCGACGTTCGCGTTGACGGCCGCCGCGAGGAAGTCGCCGAGCACGCCGATCGGCGCCGGCGCCGCGGTGATGTACCCGAAGAAGCGCGGGTGTGCATTGAAGAGCGAGTGCTCGAAGAGCAGCTGCGCGGTCCGTTCCAGCAGCGGCCCCGGATCCATTCCCGATTCGGGAAGCGGCGCCGACAGGTCGAGCGCCCGACGCACCGCGGACGGCGATTCGTCGCGGGTCACAGGTCCACGCGGCACCGCGTCGAGAGACTCCGCGAGCTGATCCACCAGGCGATGACCGAGCGCACGAAACGTCGCGGCGTCCATCGTGAGCGGCGCCTGCCGCACCGGGTCGTCCATCATCGGGCTACTCCTTCGAACAGGTCCGTTTCACGTGCACGGCCGCCGTTCACGGTGCTGAACGCGCGATAGAAGGACTGCCTGCCCCACAGCGTCCTGTGGTGCTCCGGGGGCAGATCCCTCAACCGCTCGTACGCCCCGAGCTGCGATTCATGGCACGAGACGGCCCGCCAGACAGTGGGCCACACGTTGCTCGTGTCGATCACGGTGGTGATGGCCCAGTCCGGCCACGGGGTCGCCTGCCGTTCGACGCCATCGACGATCGCGGACAGCGTTCGGACCGCCGCCTGGTACGCACCCCACGTCGACTGCGGCCAGGCCACATAATAGAGCTTCGACACGGAATGCGGGCGCGCCGCCGCGCCGTCACTGTCGGCGACAAACGCGGCGTCGGCCGCAGCGACGATCGCGGCAGTGGTGAACTGCGAAATCGCGATGTGATCCGGATGCCCGTATGCACCGTCCGGTCCGAAGGTGACGACGACATCGGGACGGAACCTTCTCAGGTACTTCGCGATGCGCCCGATCGCCTCGCGTGGATCGGCGCGATCGAGCTGCTGGTCGTGATAATCGAGCAGCGACACTTCGCGCACGCCCAGCACGGTCGCGGCGGCCCGCAGCTCTCTCTCCCGGATGCGTCCAAGAGCCTCCCGACCGGGATGCCGCTCGTCGCCGCAGCGATGGCCACAGAAACGGCCACCGTCGCCACGTGTCGCGGTGAGGAGGAACACGTCGACGCCTTCTCCCGCGTACTGTGCGAGCGTGCCGCCCACTCCCAGCGATTCGTCGTCGGGATGGGCGAGGACGGCCATCAGCTTACGTCGCGAACTCATCGCGCGCTCCCGCTCATTTCGTGATCACCGTCTCCAGGGTACTCGCCGGGCACCAGGAGTCCATCACGCTGCAGCAGCCGCAATCCTCAAGCATCGGATACGGCGCGGCTTGTGTGCCCGCGCCGGCGGCTGATTTATTCTCAATTACTTCCGAAGCAGGGTGATTCACTATCGAACTCGTGATGCGGACAGGCTCGCACGGCCCCGCCCCGGGCCCTAATCGCTGAACTCCGCAGCGCCGACCTCTGCTTGGTCACAGAGACGGCTCGATTCCCCCTTAAGGCCACCATTCGCTCGCCGTCCGGGGAAACATCGCTCGGCCGCTGGCAGCCGCAAGGTCGCTCACGGCCAGCCGGTGTCCAGCGGGCCCAGAAGGCTGCCCCGCCTCGAGCGACACGTTCCGGTTCCACCGCGTTTGCCGACGCCGCTGTCTGCGGCACGTGCGTTCAGTCGCCGGGCGTTGGAGCCAGCCCTCACTCTCCAAACGCGTCTGCACGCTCGGCGCACTGGCGGCGAGGCGGATTGACACCAACAACTTGGTTTTATAGAGTTATTTCAGTGCAACAGTCATAGTATTCACGCTCGCGACGTGCCGATGCGGTTCCTGCTCGACTTCGCCGACGGTCCTGCTTCTTCGTGTTCGGCCACGGTGGCCCGAGACCTAGCCCGGAATACTCATGAACGTGACGGTCAACTCGGCCCATTCGCTCCGAAAACCCGCTTCCGTAGGCCGACAAAACGTTGCTGCGGCACCCCCCACCCCAGCGCGCAGAGAACGCGCGCCGGGGGCCCCGGCTTGTCGGCGGCGCGTGGAACTCCCCACACCCCCCACGCGGATTTCTGGCGCCTCCGCGACGTTTTGTCGACCGACGTTTGCGCCGCCCGCTTCCAGGGTTTTCTGCACGAACGGGCCGCCTTGACCGCAGGAGTCTATGAATATTCCGGGTTAGCAGGAGGTACTTTGTGACTCGAAGCAGTGTGGATTCGCGATGGCGGGACCCCGAACAACCGGAACCAGCCTCATCCGGGAACTCCGAGCGGACGGGCGGAGGGCGGGACCGATTCCATGTCGCGATCAACATGGATGGGAACGGCCGCTGGGCTCTCGTACGCGGTCGCCCCAGAGAGGCGGGCCATGTCGCCGGAGCGAAGGCGGTCCGGCGAACGGTGGAGTCCGCGCCGGCGTTGGGGATCACCACTCTGACGCTCTTCGCTTTTTCCTCGGACAATTGGCGCCGTCCGCGGGGCGAAGTGGACAACCTGATGTTTCTGTTCCAGCAGCACCTGGCCTCCGAGTGCGCCCGCCTGACGCACAGTGGTGTGCGATTGAGCGTAATAGGGCGCCGGGACCGGATCCCCGGTTCTCTCAGACGCAGGATCGCGCACGTCGAGGAGCGTACGAGCGAAGGAACGTCTCTCCACCTCCGGGTTGCGATTGACTATTCAGCCCGCGACGCGCTGTTGGCGGCGGCCGGCCGTGTCCCCGAGGGGATCCCCCCCACGCGCCTGGCCTTCGAGCACTCCCTGAATGAGGCCATCCACGCACCGACCGGTACGCGTGACGTGGATCTGCTGATCCGCACCGGCGGAGAACAGCGATTGAGTGACTTCTTGCTTTGGGAGTCGGCCTACGCTGAGCTCTTCTTCACCGACGTCCTGTGGCCGGACTTCAGCGAGGCCGATCTCGCGTCCGCCGTTCAGGCTTTTGCCGCTCGCGATCGGCGATACGGAGGCATCCTGAGGGCCGCACCATGACCGACCGCGCCTTTGCCTGTGACCGCCACTGTCGCGGCTGGCAACGAGTCGCGCCTCGGAACAGCAGGTACGCGATCGATAGGAAGGCGAGGACGTAGGCCCGGGTTTCGAGGGGCATCGACGATACCCTACACTCCAAGGTCAACCATGCGGCGCTTCCACGTCTGTATACACGACGCCACTCCGGCCTACGCCCGTGAGACTCGGGTGATGATCCGGGACCTCGCACCCTTTGTCGGGCGTCGCCTCTCCTTCGGCGTGGTCCCCAACTGGTACGGCGAGTGGCCACTGGCGGCGCATCCCGACTACTGCCGGCTGGTCAAGGAGGGCTCCGACGAGCTTCTCCTTCACGGCTACTTCCATCAACGTCAGCGAGGCTGGGGACCCACCACGTTGTTCGCCGAGAGCTCCGACGAGATGAACGGCTTGGATCCGCAAGAAACTCGGCGCACCCTCGAGCACGGACAGCGTGTCTTCAGCGACGTCTTCGGGGAGCCGGCACGCGGCTTCCTTGCACCGGCCTGGCAGCTGGGGCACGTGCGCCTGCGGAACGGCAATACCCCGGGGTTCGAGCACATCCTGGGCTTCTTCTCACTCGAGTCACGGGCGGGCCGACGCGTTCCCCTGGCGACCTGGAGCTGGGACTGCGGTCGCTGGCGCTGGCTGGGGCACGTCGGCCATGGGACGGGGTGGCTGCGTCAGTCCCTGAATCTTGGAGTCCCTGCCCTGGCGATTCACCCGAGAGATCTTCGGCGGGGTTTCTGGCCGACGACCCTCCGGCTCACCCAGGAGCTCCTCGAGACAGGGTACGAACCGAGCACATTGGCGGAGTTGCTCGAGGCGAGTGATGTTGAAATCGATACTTGACGCCGTCATGGAACGGCGAGCCCGTCAGCTGATGGAGCAGGTGGGTGCATGGCTGCCGACCGAGGGGCCCTTGCTGGACCTGGGGTCGGGGACCGGACACGTCGCGGCCCGGCTAGAGCGGGAGCTGGGACTCGAGGTGGTCACCGCCGACGTGAGCGACATCCATGTCGTGGGACGGCCCCCGGTCTTGATCGCCGACGCGGTGCTTCCGTTCGAGGAAGGAGCGTTCTCGTCCGCGCTTCTCTTCTTCATGCTCGCCTACCCGACCGACCCGACCGGTGTCCTGATGGAAGTCGCGCGCGTCACCCGGGGACCCATCATCCTGGTGCAGTCCCTTCATTCGGGCCGCCTTGGTTACGCGTGGCTTCGCGTCCGGGAGTTCCTCTGGACAATCGTGGCATTCCACGTTTCGAAGGTCCTCGGCTACGTACCTCCGGACGCGGAGTTCACCATGAACACCCGGCGCTTCTATACCGCCCAGGAGCTTCAGCGGGACGTGATGGCAGCCGGGCTGCAGGTCCGGTCGCGGCGGGAGCGGCCCGTCCTGCCCGGCCGCTGCCTGGTGATCGCCGGGTGGATCCTGGAGCGCGATGAGTGAGATTCGTCTCTCCGTCGTTATCCCCGCGCGAAACGAGGAGGCACTGATCGGCGAGGCCCTGGAGGCCATTCTCGCGAGTGTCGCGCGAGCGTCGGGCGTCTCCCGTCACGATCTCTGGCTCCCGGATACCTCGTTCGAGGTCATCGTGGCAGACGACGCAAGCGAGGACGCCACTGCGGCGATCGTGGGCATCTTCGACGATGACGTTGGCGTGCGACTGGTCCGTTGCGCCGGCGGGACCTGCGCCGCGGCGCGCAACGCCGGGGCCGCGGCCAGCTACGGGCGGGTGCTCTGCTTCGTCGACGCGGACACGATCGTTCCGGAGAACGCCATCGACCGTATCCTGGAACTCCACGAGGACGAGCGCAGGTGCCTGGTGCTCTATCGGCTCGCCTCCCGCGAACCGGGGATTCGACCCTGGCTCTGGTGGAGCTTCTGGGGGCTGGCGCGACACGTCCCTTTGGCGAGAGCCAAGTCGATGCCGGCGTTCATGAGCTGTGACCGGGCGCATTTCGAGAGCTACGGCCCCTTCGACGAGTCCTCCGTGACCGCCGAGGAATGGCCACTCACCGAGGCGGCCTACCGGCACCACCGTGAGCGCTTCCTCTACGATCGAAGCCTCACCGCGCGCACCTCCAGCCGGCGAATGGAGCTCCAGCCGTTCGGTTACCTGCGGACATTTCTGAAGTGGGGCTTGGTGGTCCTCTTCCGCTGGGCGCGCACCTCGCCCGTCGATCACATTCGACACGAGACAGGCAATCGATGATGCGAGGAAAGACGATGGTCCTGATCCTCACTGCGGTGGCGTTCTCGGCGATGGGACAGCTTTTTCTGAAGTCCGGCGCCCAGCACCTGGCCCCACTCGGCCGCCTCGAGTTCCTGCTCGCCGCCGCCCGGGATATGCATGTCCTGTCGGGGCTCGTAGCCTGGATCGCTTCGACGATTTGCTGGCTCTATGTTCTCCGAGTCGCCCCGTTGTCGATTGCGTACGGGTTGACCAGCCTCACCTACGTGCTCATCCCCCTCGCGAGCGTCTACGTCTTCGGCGAACAGGTTCGCCGCCTGCACGTCGTCGGCATCGTTCTGATCATCGTCGGTATCGCCTGCGTGATCTCCGGGGATTGAGGGGCCGTGCGGGAGCTGGCGGAGCGTGCCTACTTTGTCCTGTGCCTGGCTCTGGGGCGGCTGCTCCGATCCTGGAGGTACTCGAAGGCTCGGATCGTCTACGAAGACGGCGAGCCTCAGGTACGAAAGCACCGCCTCTTCTATGCGCCTCTCCTGGTGTGGATGGGGGGTCCGCTGGTCAGGATCATGGCTACCGGCGTGCGCGTCCTCCCTCAGCGGGATTGGGAGGAGCGGGAGCGCCGCGTCTACCGGAGCCTCCGGCGCACTTCGATTCGGATCGATGCCGGCGGGACGCTCGTCCTGCCCTGCATCGCTGGAGAAACGCTGGCGACCTTGCTGGAGGATCCGGAGCTGGAGGAGTCGATCCGGAAGAGGGCCATCGAACGGGCGGTCGTCGCCCTCGCCGAGCTCCATCACCTGGGCTTTACCCACGGCGACGCCATGGCCGATAACGTGCTGGTCGATCTCGAGACCGGAGTGGCGCACTGGTTCGACTTCGAGACCATCCATGATGCGAGTCGCCCAGTGGCCTGGCGGCATGCGGACGACGTGCGGGCATTGCTGGTCACCTGCCTAGTCCGAACCGTCCCCATGAAGGCCGCCGAGACCCTTCAGCTCGTACTGGATGTCTACGCGGACGAAGGAGTAACCCGCCTTCTGGCCACGAGCTTCACATCGGTGTTTCAGCGCCCGCTCACCTTCCACCTCGGCCAGGCTGCGTTGTCTATTCAGTGTTTCCGGGAGATCGGCCGGTTGCTGAGAGAGCGCTTCGGCGAATAGCCCTCAGGTCGACGGAGGACGCACTGTCGTGGATCGGCCTCGTTCGACGCCGGGGCTGTGGCCAGATGGGTCGTCGTCCCGACCGCGACGCTGACCGGCATCGTCACCCGGTTCCGATGGCCGGCCAGCGCGTGACGTGCAGTTTCGCTCGCCGAGCCGACAAGCGCTCGGCCGAGTGACCGCGTTCGGCGCATCACCTGCGTGCTGGACTCCTCCCATGTTCCGCGAAGGCCTGCGCGATTGTCACCGCAAGTGACTCCGCATCCGCGAAGGAGATGTTCGACGTCACCGCCACGACGATCCCGCCTTCGGGAAACGTCACGAGAGACGCGACCATCCCGCCCATCGACGTCCCGTCGTGGCCGACCCACCGCGTTTGTTCACCTGCCAGCGCAACAGTCTCGAGGTCCCAGCCAAGACCATAACCCGTCTCCTCCCCCGAGGTCAGTCGCTTTGACGTCTGGAGTAATTGGACCGTGGCGGATTGCAGGAGCTTGCCGCCGTCGATCGCCATACCGAAGCGCACCAGATCAGATGTGGTGGTCACGAATGCGCTGGATCCTTATGCGATCTGAGTCTCCTAGCTTTGATTTACGTCGGCGTAAACTTTACATAGCGGAGTGTTGGTGGCCACGAGTTCGGGGTGTCAAGCGGCTGTCACGGTCGGTCAGCGTGCGCGCTCCGCGAGCACAACTCGTTTTCCCATGAACGCCGATTCTCGTGCGGCGTCGAGGATTTCCGTCGCGATGAGATTGTTCTCGAGCGACGACAGGGCGTGTGGTTTCCGCGCGCCGCGCACGACCGCGATCAGATGCGAGATGGAATCGCTCTCGTCTGGCGGGCGAGGCTCGGGCGTCACGGCGCGCTCCGGCTCGTTCGGCAGCGCGACACGCAAGCGGTTCCCGCCAGTGGCGATGGCGAATCCGCGCTCGCCATACACTTCGAAATCCTTGCGGTTGAACGGCCAGTTCCACGAGGCCTGGATGATGCCCTGCGCCTCCGGATATTCGAGAAGAATGGTCGCCTCGTCGTCGACGTGCGCGTACACGGCGGGTTGGAGGCGTTGCGTAATCGCCGTGACCGCGACCGGTGGCTGGTTGTCCATCATCCACGTCATCAGGTTGGCACCGTAGCAGCCGAAATCGAACAGTGCTCCAGCGCCGTTCTTCACCGGGTCGGACAACCACTCGAGAAACTCGGGCTGGACGTTGATTGCTTTGGGTCCGTTGTGGCCGTCGAGCGCCACCATCTTCCGGATGTCGCCAGCGGCGCGGCGCTGCTTGATGAGCATCCACATCGCGCCGTGACTCGGATACCACGTGGTCTCGTAGTTGACGAGCACGTGGATGTTGTCCCTCTCGGCCGCCCGGCGGATCCGCTGCGCATCGGTGTTGCTCACCGCCAGCGGCTTCTCCATCATGACGTGCACATGGTGGGTGGACGCCACGTCGACGATGCCCGGGTGATCGGACGTGTTGCTGAAGGAGGCAATCGCTTCGGGCTTCGCGCGTTCGATCATCGAGGTGAGATCGGTGTACAGCGAGGTCTCCGGCAGCGCGTGGGTCTCGGCATACTTCCGCAGCAGCGCCGCGTCGGGCTCGAAGATGCCCACGAGCTCGACGTCCGGACGGTTCAGCGCAGCCCGCAGAAAGCCGCTCACGTGCCCGTGCACGAGCCCCGCGATGGCAAGCCTGAGGGGGCGAGGCTGCTGCGCGCGCGGCGGAGCGAGAACCGTTAGCAACATCGCCAACGCGCAGACAATGGCTTTCATGTGCGATTCCTCCGAGCGCCGATGATAGTGCAAACGCCGCGGTTCGACTTCGATCGCTTCGCATCCAAGGCGCGAAGGACTCGGGCAGTAATCGTTTGACACCCACTCGCGCCCCGTCGTGTCACCAAGCACCACTTCGCTCATGACGTTCCCGGATCTCGGCCTAGTGATTGCCGCCGCAGCCAACGTGTCGTATGCCAGGGGCGTCGCCCCGCTCGGTCTGAAGGTTGCGGAGGCGTTCACGACCGCCGCGCTGCCGGGGGCCGATCTCGTCGAGCGCGCAGTACCACCGTCCGGCCGGCCGTGCTGGCGGAGGCTTCCACTCGCGGAACTCTCGGGGCGTTCGGCGCGTAGTAGCTCATGACAGGCTCCGCTGTTCAATGGCGAGTGCCACCGCCGCGTCGGACGCCGCTTCCAACCGAGCCACCTCCTTCCTTAATCGACGCACCGCGCTTTGTGACGAGTTCCAGGCGCTCTGGGCGGCCACCGCGGCCGAGATGCCGGCGCTGGGGCCGCGAGCCGGCTTCCTCCGGCAACGCCGCAATGCCCGCGCGGCGGCCCGGTTGATTGACGAACTGGCGGCGGACCTCGAACGCTTCCCAGACAGCGAGTCGGCACGGTGCGCATGGCGCGACGCGATCCGGGAACGGCTCCAGCGCTTCGGCCAGGAGCGCCTGGGCTGGCCCGACGGGTATCGACGGCTGCTGCTCGGCGATGCCTTCTACGAATCGTCCATCACGTTCGCGCGTGAGGCTCGCGCGTTCAATCCTGCGTTCACGCTCGAACAGCTCTGCCAGGCATTGCGCAATGTCTGGATCGGGAACAGCTTGCAGATGCTGCTCGATCGGCCGGTCGAACCGCGCGCAGGACTCCTCGCGTACAGCATGCTCTACCCGGTGACGGATAACTGGCTCGACGATCCATGCGTCGCGAAGCATCTGAAGCGCGCGTTCAACGAGCAGTTCGGCAGGCGGCTGGCCGGCCTGCCGGTGCGGGTCACGGACGAACGCGTCGCGGCCGTCGGCCGGCTGGTGGAGTGCATCGAACGGGAGTTCCCGCGCGGGGAGTTCCCCTTCGTCTATGCGAGCCTGCTCGCCATCCATGACGCCCAGGTGCGCAGCCTCGATCAGCACGGCGACCACCGCCTCACCGACGCCGAGCTCACGTCGATCAGCTTCCGGAAGGGCGGGAGCTCCGTGGCGGCCGACCTCCATCTCGTGGCGCGTGACGTGAACCCGGCTGACGAGCGATTCGCGTTCGGCTACGGCGTGTTCCTGCAGCTGCTCGACGACCTGCAGGACGTCGAGGTGGATTGCGCCGCAGGGCACCAGACGCTCTTCACGCGCGCCGCCCGCCGTGGTCCACTCGACGCGCTCGCGACACGCCTGACGCACTTCATCGACACGGTTCTCTCGGCAGAACGGTTCGCCGCCCCGGAGTTCGCCGACCGCATCGACCTGATCCGGCGGAACTGCCGCGCACTCCTCGTCGGCAGCGTGGCCGAGCACCCCGCGCGCTTCTCCTCGCGCTTTCGCCGGCAGCTGGAGCGGCAGTGGCCCGTGTCGTTCCGTTCCCACGTGCGGCTGCGGCGCCGTGCGATGAAGCGCTGGAGCGAGGTCCGCTCCAGGGTCGACGTCAATGGCAGGATGGCGGACCTGCTCGATCGCCGACACGACCGCATCGTTCCCGTCAACGGCTGACCCAGGTCCGCGACGTGGCGTTGCATTGCAGCGCCGATCGGTTGCAGGCCCGTCCACCTGCTTCTCGAAGATCCGAAGCAGCTTCCCGCGCTCCGTCTTCCTCGCCGACGACCCTCTCATTCGTCATTCGGCCCATGGACTGACGGCCTGGCATCGCTCCGGCTCAGACGCCGTGGCATCGCGCTTGCGACGGGGTGCGCCGTAAACACGATTCAGCTGATTTGCATGACCATTCTGCAATTCCTCTGACGATCTCGTCGGATCGAGCGGTCCACCGTTTCGGAACTGACGCAAGCCGACAGGGCATTTCGTCGGCTCGATGCGGGCGATTTCCATTCGGAGACGCCGCATCAGGAGTCTCGCAATGCGTCCACGAATGATCGGATCTCTGGCGGTCATGGTCGCGGCACTGGCTCTGGCCTGCAGTCGCGACTCGAGCGATTCTCCCGTCTCGCCGTCTCCGGCCGGGACGCTGAGCGTGGAGAACATCGCGGCCTCAGCATCGACCGCCGACACGTCGGGTGTGCGCACCTCAGGCCCTGCGCCGTCGTCCGGCGCCGGACCCCGCATTACGGTGTCAGGGAATCGCACGGTGATCAACGGAGGCACGTTGTCGGTCGCCATTGCTGGCGACTCGCCGTTCACCACCGTTTACATGTTCGTCGGCGCCAAGACGCTCGGCGTCATCGGAGAGTTCGCGGGCCAAATCGACGGTCATTACGCCATCCGCCTGCCGGCGGCCCAGACGGAGGCCGCCGTGCTGCTGACGTTTCAACAGGAGATCCCGCTCAACGAGTTCGATCTCCGGTTTGCCGTTGCCGACGCGTCGGGCGCGGTTGGACCGTACGCCACGCTCACGACCAGCTTGATACGAGTCGGCACGGGCGACGTCCAGGTTGCGCTCTCGTGGGATTACGACAGCGACGTCGACCTGCACGTGGTCGCGCCGGGTGGCGAGGAAATCTTCTATGCACACCCGCAGTCGGCGACCGGCGGCACGCTCGACCTGGACTCGAACGCCGGGTGTGCGATCGACGGGGTGAGGAACGAGAACATCACGTGGCCCACCGGGCGAGCACCGAGAGGGCAGTACACCGTTCGGGTCGACTACTGGAGCAGCTGCGGCGTCGGCAGCACGAAATACACGGTTCGCGTGAACAACGGCGGCAGCGTGCAGGTCATCGAGGGCACCTTCACCGGAGGTGGAGATCAGGGCGGTGCGTCGAGCGGCCGCACGGTAGCGACTTTCGAACGGCTCTCCGGACCGACCGCAGCGACCGCGACCGAGACGTCGAGTCAGGTATCACCTTCGCGATTCTTCAAGAAGCTCGTCACATCGCCAATGCACGGCAGATAGGGAGGTGGCGCAAATGGTGGGATTCACGCGTACGTGCGCGGTCGCCCTGCTGACCGGTGTGTGGCTCGCGACGCCCGCGACAGCCCAGACCCGTACTTCCGCAGTGGTCGCAGGACCGACGGCGGTGCTCGATGCACCCAGGGGTGACGGTTTCGTCCTCGGCCAGCTGCCGATCGGAACGATGGTGGAGGTGGTCGACACATGGGGGGACTGGTGCCTCGTCATTCCCGCCGCGGGTGCCACGCCGCCGTCCTGGCAGCGTGGCTGGGTCCCCGCTCAGGCCCTCTTGCGGCCGAATGGCGACGGGTTGACCGGCAAGAAGACTGGCCGGTTCATGGTAAGGGGATTCGGTCGCGCCGGCGGAACGCTGTTCACGGCCCGCGACAGCTTCGACACCATTCTGGACCGGCCGATGAACACCGTGTACGGCGGTGGTGCTCAGATCGTGCTCCCGGTGGGAACGTTCGTTGAGGTCAGTGTCGACCGGTTCAGTCACGACGGCACGCTCGCGCTCGGATCCGGCGATCAGGTCTTTCGTCTCACGACGCCGACCCGGCTGACGCTGACGCCGGTACTGGTCACGGTGGGACATCGGGTCCAGAACTCCCGCAGACTCGCGAGCTATGGCGGAGGGGGCGTCGGTTGGTACACCTTTGAAGAAGATTCCCCTTTCACGTCAGGCACCGAGACCGTCAGCGAACGCAGCCTCGGGTACCACCTCCGCGGCGGCGTCGAGCTGAACGTGGTGCCGTGGTTATGGGTGGCGGGAGAGGCGCAGTGGGCGATGGTGCCCGACGCTCTCGGCAACACCGGCGTGTCGGCAATCTTCCAGGAAAAGGACCTCGGTGGGACGACGGTATCCTTCAAACTGCTTGTCGGCTATTAGAGCGCAGCGAAACGGGCTGGCCCGTCCAGCGTGGCCAGCCCCAGGATCAACAACGTCTGGTGCTTGCGAGCGCCGCTGAGGGGGCCCTGTAGTCCGGTCGTGCGTTCTCGCCCTGCCAGCAGACTGGTCGTCGCTGATGCTGCCCATCCTCTCGGTGGCAGCGCGGAAGCAGCCCCGAACAACGAACCGGCCAGTGTCAACGTCTAACGAGCGGGTGAGGGCCTTATAAAGCTCTGAATCTCGGCGAGCACATCCGCCTCGCGCGTCATGTGGATGTAGTGGCCGGCTCCCGGATACCAGATGACGCGCGCGTCGGGCACGTGCCGTTTCAACTTGTCGGTGAACCGTCCGAACACGATGCGGCTCCGCGCGATGAACTTGTCGATGAGCTGGCGTTCCTCGTCGTCCTTTGGCTGGTATCCCGTTGCCTGCAACAGTTCTTCGGTCGTCATGGCGCCGTTCATCAGCGCCAGCACCGGCACGCGGATGTTCGAATAATCCCGCCTGAACACCTGCGCCTGCCCGATTGCGCGGCTCACCCACGCTGGCGTCTTGAACTCGCCGACCGCGTCGCCCACCGCGTCGAAACCATTGCGAAGCTCCGACTCCGGAAAGGCGAACCCCATGGTGCACGCCCGCGTACGGCGATACGCGGCGAACGAACTGCGATCGACCGGCGGGCAATCAGGTTTCGGATTGAGCCCCGGCGGCAGCCGCCGCTGCAGCTCCGCCCACTCCTTGTCGGCGGGCGGATCGTCCTCGAGATCGCCAAGCGCGTCGAGATACACGAGGCCGCTCAGGCGATCCGAATGTTGCCGGCCGACCGTCGTCATCTCGCCGCCCGCCATCGAATGCCCGATCAGCACCGGGGCCGAGATCCGCACGCGCGTGATCACCTGGAAGACATCGTCGGCGAGGCGCTGATCGTCGTAGCCGGATGCCGGTCGCGTCGATGCGCCGTATCCGCGCCGGGTGATGCCGTAGACGCGGCAGCAGTCCTGCAACTTGAGCGCGAACTCGTCGAACGAATGTGCCGTATTCCCCGATCCGGCGAGCAGCACCACCGGCCTTCCGGAACCGCCCCAGTCGAGGACCTCGAGCGCGACATCCCGCTCGACGGTCACGAAATGTACCTCGTGTGGAGAGGGGTCGCGCCATACCGTCACGCGCTGTTGACGCGCCGCAACGGTCGCGACCGACGGTGCGGTGGCGACGAAGACGCCGAGAAGGACGACTCGGTGTGATGCACGCATCTGCGTCATCCGCGATCTGATGCCCGGGTGCGTACGGCCTTGCTGCCGCCGGCAGATATACCCGTCCCACCCATCATCGCCGCGGCTTGGTGTGCCCATTGAGCGCGGTGAGTGCCTGACCGCTCATCTGCTGAGCCGACTTCGCTGATCGGATCAACCGAACCCGGTACACTGATCGTCTAAATGCTCGCATGAAAGACCTCATCTGGGCAGTGGGATTCGGGCTCGCGCTTTGGCAGCCGGTAGCCTCCGTCACGTTGCCGAATCAAGCCGAAAGGGCAGGCGGGCCGTTCAGCGTCGGTGACCATCGCCTGTTCCTGTCGTGCGGCGGGCCGACGGGCAAAGGCCCGACCATCGTCCTGGAGGCGGGCGGTGGCGGAACGTCTGACGAATGGTCCCGCCGCGATGGCCTCGCTCGTGCGCGATGCCCTTCGAACGGTGGACGCGGATGTCCCGCTGCTCCAGCCGGAAGCGCTCTCCACACGGATCGCGCAGACCATCGCCGACCGTAAGCTGGCACTGGTGCTGCTGGCGGGGTTTGCCGGGCTCGCGCTGCTGCTCGCCAGCCTCGGCGTGTACAGCGTGATGGTGCACCTCGTGGCGTTCCGGACGAGCGAGATCGGGATTCGGATGGCACTCGGCGCATCGCCGCGCGCGGTCATGCGAATGGTCCTCGGGCATGGCCGACGGCTCACCTTCCTGGGCATCGCGCTCGGCATCGCGGGTGCGTTCTTCGTCTCGAGGCTGATGCAGCAGGCGCTGTTCGAAGTGGATCCGGCGGATCCGCTCATCTACCTCGCGGTGTCGGCCATGCTGCTGCTGGTGGCCGAGTTCGCATCATGGCTTCCGGCTCACCGGGCGACCAGGATCGATCCCGTGATCGCCCTGCGCACGGAGTGAGTGACCGTCCGCGACGACCTGCCGGCGTCGTGGCGCTGGTGTGACTCAAGCCCCGGAACGCTCGACGGCGACGATGCGAAAACCGATGTGATCGGACCGCCGGTGCGGTTCGTAGCGCAGGCGGCACGCCGAGCGGCACGCCCACCCCTCCTCGATCCAGGCGCCGCCGCGGCGAACGCGCGAATACGTCCCGTCGCGGTTGGGCACGCCTTTCGACTCGCAGAGATCCGGGTCGCTCCCGCCTGGCAGCCGCGCGTGGTAGTAATCGCGGCACCATTCCCACACATTGCCGTGCATGTCATGGAGGCCCCACGGATTGGCCGGGTAGCTGCCGACCTTCCGGCCGCGGCCGCGTGCGCGAGCGGAACGATCCACCGACTCGCCGCCGAAGTTGGCCTGATGCAGGCCGAGCGTGTCGCCAAAGGACGTCGCCGTGATGGTGCCGGCTCGGCAGGCGTACTCCCATTGCGCCTCGGTCGGTAGTCGAACTCCCAGCCTGCGGGCAGCGCGCCAGAGCGGCTGTAGAGCCCGAGTCAGTTCCGAACAGAAGGTCTCGGCCTCATGGAAGTTGATCCAGTAGACAGGAAACTCGTCGCCCTCTCCGAACGCTGCGGACGGAAGTCTGTCCGGAAACCGGCCGATCACTCGCCTCCATTGTCCCTGGGTGATCTCGTGTTTCGCCGTCCAGAAGCCTTTGGTGAGGATGACTTCCACCTGGACTTCGTCGGGCCGGTGTCCGCGCTCGGTTGGCGGGCTGCCCATCACGAAATGTCCGGGCGGACACCAGCAGAGCCTGATCCCGTCTACGACCCGTTGCTCGCCGGCACCGCCACCTCGAAACGATGGCTCCTGTGCCAAACCCGATGCAGCCGCATGGCCGCTCCCGACGACATGCGCGATGGCTGCTGATGATCCGTAGCGGGTGACGGCGACCGCGCCGGCACTCGTGGCGAGATCTTTGAGGAACGTCCGACGGCTCGTTCGCATGATCCTTGGACGACTGGCTTGACGTGATGGCTTCCCGTATCGAATCGGGCGTGCACGCACGCCTCGAATCCGCGGTGACCGCGGCGGCGGATGCGGGCAGGAGCTTGTCAGCGTTCCGGCGCGCGATCGATCTGCATGGGGCGGCCCTTCTGGATCCGCTTAATCTGATCGTCCACCGCCCGTACCGCTTCGGTTGTCGCGTGGAGGCCGACGTCGATCGCGAAGCGGCGGGTGTCGCCCGGGTTCAGCTTCGGAACCCGTCCGGCTTCGCGTTCGAGCCGGCGCGTGTAGGGAAAGCCGGTGCCGGGCTCGAGGCCCGTGACATACCCTTCTTCGAGCGCAGTGAGGTTCTTCCAGAGCGTGACGTAGGGGAGCTCCGCCACCGCAAAACCCATCGACACCGCACGATCGCCCGTGGCGTTGCGCAGCATCAGCATGCTGCGACCGTCGGGATCGGCGTAGGGATGCAGGTTGTAGACCTGCTCGATGAATCCCCGCACCGGCCCGGCATACTCGGCGTAGGTCGCGACATCCTTGGCCGCGTGCGAGTTGAACGGCGTCACGCGCTGGATGGCGGCAGAGAAGCGCGAGCCTGCGCCGAGCAGCGGCGGACCGTAGTTGACGTGGTACAGGATCTGGAACTCCTGCTCGAAGGCGCCGCGGTTGGTGAGCGCGTCCTCGATCCGGAACGTCCGGCTCCCAGGCTCGGTCCAGACCTCGGTCCAGAGCTCCAGCTTGGGACCGTAGAACGCCCGCTCGTCGACGCGGCCCCTTACCCGGATGCGCGGCCGCGGCTCGCGCTCTACGATCACCTCCACTTCTGACGCCGGGATGTTCGCCACCTTCCCGTGGAGCGTGAGGTTCATCTCAGCCTGATCGCCGACATTGTTGATGAAGCGATCCTGGCCCGGATGGCCCGCCCATTCGAGCCCACAGCGTGCCATCCACTCGTTGAAACCCTCGAGCCACCCGAGGCCGCCGCGTGCCTCGAGGTTCACGTACTTCGGGTGCACGACTTCCCGAACCGGTGAATCCCAGCCCAATCTCAGGTCGCCCGCGACGACACGCAGGATCCCCATGCCGCGGGTCGGCACGAGCGTGATCGTCATCCGCCCGTTGTCGATCACGATCAGGTCGACGCCCTCCTGTTTCCCCCCGTGCAGTCGCTGCTGCCGCACCGACCATGGGACGCCGGGAGCGACCGCCGTCTCGCGGCCGCTGATCTGCCAGTTGCCGACGTCGATGTTCTGCTCGACGCTCGTGAGCACGTAGCGCGCCCCCTGCGCCGAGCGGGGCTCGTCCGGGGCCGCCAGGCTCACGGTGACGACAACCAGCGGGAGGAGGAGGTGCGTGCAGCGCATGCGACATGATACGAGCTTCGAGCCGGGCACCTCGTTCAACCTGCGTCGTGAACTCCGTGCGCTACCGCGGCGTATCCGGCTGGCCCGGGAACCGTCACCCGCGTCGAGTGACGGGGTCTGACGTGTCCCGGAGGACCAGTGCCGAGGCCTGCACCGGTCCGTGTGGCTCCATGCCACACCAGCAATCGAGCGGTCGAATCCGGCCCAAGCATCGCCGGAAGGGGCTACTGACACCCGGTCAGCCGGGCGGCTGCCGCTTGAGTCCCAGCGCGCGGATGCGCTTGTGCAGCGCGGTACGCTCGGTACCGAGGAGGCGCGCCGCGCTCGACACGTTCCATTCGGTCGCTTCCAGCGCCTGGCGTATGCGCTCCCGTTCCGCCTGATCGCGCACCTCCTGCAGCCCCGCGCGGGCGGCCGGCTGGTGCAGTCGCACTTCCAGTGGAATCGAATCCGCCGTGATCCGGTCTCCCGGCGCGAGGATCGCGATGCGCTCGACGACGTTCCTCAGCTCGCGGACGTTGCCGGGCCACGTATAGCGCTGGAGCAGCGGGACGACGTCCGTGTCGATCGCACGCGGACGGAAGTTGTTCCGGGCGCAGAACTCGGAGAGGAAGGAGGGCACCAGCTCCGCGATGTCCTCCAGCCGCTCGCGCAGCGGCGGCACGCGAATCGGGACGACGCTGAGCCGGTAGTAGAGGTCCTCACGGAACCGGCCGCCGGCGACGAGCTCGTCGAGGCGCCGGTTGGTCGCCGACACCACGCGGACGGAGACGCGGATGGACCCCTCACCGCCGACGCGCTGCAGCTCCCCGTCCTGAAGGACGCGGAGCAGCTTCGCCTGCGACGCCTCGTGCAGGTCTCCGACCTCGTCGAGGAAGATGGTGCCGCCGTCGGCCAGCTCGAACCGACCGCGCCGGAGCGTTGCCGCCCCCGTGAACGCCCCCTTCTCGTGGCCAAACAGCTCGCTCTCGATCAACTCGGTCGGGATGGCGGCGCAGTTGACTTTCACGAACGGGCCGACGGCGAACGGGCTCTCGCGGTGAATGTGGGCCGCCAGCAGCTCTTTGCCCGTACCTGACTCGCCTGTGAGCAGCACGGTGACGTCCGAGCGCGCCACCCGCGTCGCCTGCTGCACGGCGTGCAGGAAGGCGGGGGCCGTGCCGATCAGCGTCGGCGCGTCGCCGACCAGCTCGCGGAAACGCTGGTTCTCGCGCTGCAGGTCCACCCACGCGAGCGCGTTCTTCACCACCAGCAGGACGCGGTCGCGCGCCAGCGGCTTCTCCAGGAAATCGAACGCCCCGATGCGCGTCGCCTCCACGGCATCGCGGATCGTCGCATGCCCCGAGATCATCACCGCCGCCGACCGATCGTCCTCCTGCTTCAGCTCCCGCAGCACGTCGATCCCGCTGCCGTCGGGGAGACGCACGTCCAACAGGCAGACGTCCGGGCGGGCGCGGCGCCGCTCGGCGCGGAACGCGGCGGCCGATTCGCAGATGCTCACCCGGTACCCCTCGCCTTCCAGGATCAGGCGCAGCGATCGGCCGATGTTCACCTCGTCGTCGACGATGACGATGTGGCGCCTGCGCGTCAATTCGTCAGCTCCACGCGATCGGCGCACGAGGCCGCCGCCAGGGTGACCCTGAACGCGGCGCCGCCGAGCTCCCCGGGCGTAATCGTGAGGTCGCCGCCCGAGAGCAGCGCGTTCTTCTTCGCGATCGACAGGCCGAGCCCCATGCCGTGCTTCTTGAAGGTGATCGTCGGCTCGAACAGGGTCGCCGCGGCTTCGTCGCTCAGGCCCGGTCCCGAGTCGTGCACGTCGATGTGGACCCGCTCGTCCTCGGCGCGCGTCCGCACCAGGACCGTGCCGGCGCTTCCCGCCGCCTCGGCGGCGTTTTGCAGCAGGTTGGTGAGAATGCCCTTGACGAGGTCCGCTGCCGCGCGCACACAGGGAGCACGGCCGTCGGTGTCGACGCGGCAGATCGTGCTCGGGTACACGCGGTTCAGCAGCGTCACACGCTCGCGGACCAGTGCGTTGATGTCGAGGGTTTCCGGGTCGACGGGCGGCTCGGCCGCGAACTCCGAGAACGCCCGCACCCGGCGCTCGAGCGATTCGATTTCGCTGACGACGATCTGCACCGCCTGGTCGACGAACGCGCGATCGTGCGCCGGCTGCCGCGCCTGCATCTCCTCGACGATCAGCCGGATGGGCGTCAGGGAGTTCTTCAGCTCGTGGGCGGTCTTGCGGGCGAGCGACTGCCAGCTCGCCATCCGCGCGAGATGGACGAGCCGATCGCGGCTCTCCTGCAACTGGTCCGCCATCCGGTTGAACGCCTGCACCGCACGCCCGACTTCGTCGCGCGGCGCGCGAGCGCCGTTGCGCTCCTCGAGCCGCCGCGACCAGTCACCGGCCGCGAAATCGGTCAGCGCGGCGGTGAGTTGCTGGACCGGGTGGCTGATGCGACGGGCGATGACCACCAGCGGCAGCAGCGACATCAGCCAGGCGGCCCCGAGGAGCACGAGCAGCGCGAGCGTGAAGCCGCGCCGGAGATCGCGCGCATCGATGGCGTCCACCAGATCCCGTGTCTGGCGAAGCTGCGCGGACAGTTGCTCCATCCTGATGCCGTGCAGGTCGCGGCTGTAGGTCTCCACGCCCGGCTGGCCCGGACGGTTCGCGCGCCGCATGTACTCGACGCGGTCCCCGCCGGGGCCCGAGACGCCGAAGCGTTCCTGCTCCCCGCTCTCCCAGAAGGCGCGGACCGACTCCGGCCAGCGCGATGCGTCCGCCGGCACGTAGGTCGTCGGCTTCACCCGTCCGGCGAGGGCGTCGTCCTTGAGCGCGTCGCGTTCGCGCTGGTAGAACTGACGCACGGTCGCTTCGAGGGTGCGCGAGAGCCGATCGAGTTCTCCCGTCGTCGCGTATCGCAGGCTGCGTTCGAGCAGCGACGTGGTGATCCAGACGGTTGCCGCCAGCGGCAGGAGCGTCGCGGCGAGAAAGGCAGCGATCAGGCGGTTGCGAAGCCGGTTCATGGCGGCAAAGAAGACGACGCGGTGCTGCCGCGCCGGGGCAGCCGGAAGGGTCCGGCCTCGAGCGCGTCGCTCGACGACTCCGACCCGCGGCGCCGGCTCAGCGCGTCGATCAGCGCCTGCAGCGTGAAGGGCGACCCCTCGTCGTCCTGACCGGCGGCGCCGTCGCCGCCCAGTATGCGGTACTCGAGACGAATCCAGAACGGCGCGTCGGGACCGAGCCGACCGAGCGCGTCGAGGGAAATCTCCAGCTGGTCGAGGCACCAGGCGACGACGGCGGCGGACGTCAGGTGCGAAATCCTCCGGGGCCGCGGCTCCACGGTCGCCGCAGCGAATCGCTCCTCCCAGAGATCGTAACTGAGCGCGAAGATCCGACGGGCTGCCGCGAAAGGGGACTGGCCCTGTCCCGGCATTGCCGTGAACGCGATCTCGACGCGTACCGAGCGACCGTCCTTGAGGCGGTCGAGCGGCGGGCCCTTCAGGAAGGTGAACTCGGGCGCGCGGATCTTCAATGCGCCGCCGGCCGTGGTCACCGTCACGGGCTGTCCGAGCGCCGGCGCGGACGGCCACAGGAGCAGCGCCAGCACGAGCAGCTCCGCGGGTCGGAGTGCGCAACCCGTCGGCACCGCTACCTCTGAATCCCCACGGCGCCCGTGAGCCGCAGTCCCATCGAGACGATCGCGGTCAGGTTGTCGGTGTTCAGCGGGAAGCCCACGGTCAGGAACGCCGGGCCGCCGCGAAAGCCGAGGCCGGCGGAGACGCGGACCTCGCGCTCGCGGCGCTCGTCCCAGACCGATCCCACGTCGAGGAAGACGGCCAGGCCGCGGAACCGGTACTCGGCCGAGGCGTGGAACATCCGATCCCCGCCGGCAGGGGCAATGTCGTACTTGTCCCACCCGCGAAGCGTGCGGGTGTCGCCGAGCGCGAAGCGCTCGAAGAGCGGCGCGTCGCCCGTGATACCGCCGCCGATTGCCGAGAGCAGTACTCGCTGCCCCTTCCAGCGATAGTGGTATGCCACTTGTCCGAGATACCGGCGGTACTCGAGGTCACTTTCGAAGCTGCGCGCCCCGGCGTGCACGCCGAAGCTCGCCTGGACGGCGTGCGTCCCTTCACCGGCGGCCGGCTCCCATCGACGGTCGAACGCAACGGACGCGAGGGCCGCGTTCGCCATCTCCGACCCGGTCGCGGGCGGGAGCGCGTCCAGCTCCGAGATGGCGACGCCCGCCGACAGCGTGAGTTCGGGCGTGACCGCGAACTTCACCAGCGGAGCAATCGTCGAGCGTTCCTCGTACGGCCGCGCGATCGGATCGAGCGCGAGCATGTCGAGCGTCGCGGCCCGCCAGTCCTGATCGAACGACGTCCACTCGAAGCTGGCGCCCAGGCGGTCGGTGCCGAGTCTTCTCGTTTCGAAGCGGAGCCCGAAGCCCGAGTACTCCTCGATCAGGTCGTCGCCGTGGTCGATGGCGAGAATCGGCGTGAAGCGGAAGTCGCGCGAGCCGATGGCGAGATCGAGGTAGCTGCCCCAGCCCTGCTCCGAGTGATAGACGACGTTCGACTGCAGCGGCTCGAAGCGAAGCCATCGCCACCGTTCGTTCAGCCGCGCCTCGTAGATCAGCACGATCCGGCCGGGCGCGCTGCCGCGGCGGATGCGGCGGTTGATGTCGTAGCGAGGAAGCGCTCCCCGGAGGCGGTCTTCGATCTGCTGCGCCTCGTCGGAATCGAGCCGCTTGTCCGTCAGCCCCCGAAGATCGTCTCGCACCGACTCGGGAACCTCGCCTTCGGGAATGCCGGTAATCTCGGCGCGTTCGACGACGTAGCGGGTGTTCACGTTCTCGTCCTGGCCGCCTTCGTGCGCGCGGCCGACGACGAACACGACGCGGACCTGGCCGTCGGGATCGACGAACGAGCGCGAGGCGGCGACGTGATGTGGCTGCTCGGCCTCGATGCGCGCCGCCAGCGCGTCCAGACGTTCCTGGTTCAGCGGCGTGCCGGGCAGACGACGGATGTCGTCGGCGAGCCCGGGACTCAGGCGTTTGATGTCGAACCCCGAGACCTCCGCCGACGCGATGACTGCTCCTTCCGGCGCGGGGGACTTCTGTGCCGAGGTCGCCTGGGGTGCCAGCACCAGGACGATCAGGATGGATCCGAGTGTTCTCATGCCCGGCGTGTGAGCAAAGGATGGACCGGTCCTTAACCTCTTGATCATCAGGAACATCATCGAGCCAGGCCTGTGACCGTTCTTCACACCTGTGCGCGGGTGGCCACAGGGCGACCTCGCCGACAGGCGGGACCAGCCGCCGGCTGGCAGCGGCGGACTCCGTGCGTCGTTGTGCATGCCACGCGCAGCGTTCGCGTGCTACTCGGGACCTATCCGCTCATGGAAGTGCGCCCGCCGCTGACGACCGGATGCCGCGGAGTTCCGGACCATCGACCCGCCGACTCAGTACGGCATAGGTGACGGCCGTGCTCGAGCGCATGACATCAGCCCTGACGCGAAGGCCGTACGACTGGACGCTCGATCGGTTTGACGGCGCGGCGCCGGTGCGGCAGCTCAGAACGCATGGCCGAGACTGAAGACCCAACGCGATCGAGACTCCCCCTCGCGAGGATCCAGCACCCAGGCGTGCTCGAGCCGTACCGGCCCGAAGGGGAACATGAAACGGAGGCCGGCGCCGGCGCTCTGACGCAGCGCATCGAGGCGCAGGTCCCGTACCAGCGCGAACGCGTTGCCGGTATCGTAGAAGACGCCCCCCCAGAGTCGCTTGAAGAGCGGGAATCGCAACTCCTGATTCACGATGGCCAGGGCCTGCCCGCCGAGCGGTTCGCCAAGGCTGGTCAACGGACCGAGCATGTTCTCCTCGAAGCCTCGCACCGACGATGCACCTCCTGCGCGGAAACGTCCGTCGAGCAGCAGCAGCGGGTCATCGCCCGGCGTGACGCCCAGGCGATACCCCTGCGCCCACACGACCCTCGCACCGAACGGCACGTAGTAATAGAACTGCCCGAACAGCTTCACGTAATCGGCCTCGGAGCCCAGGGCGGTGAGCGCGAGCCCGGTGCCAACCGACGCGAAGAGCCCGCGGTGCGGGTCGGTCATGCTGTCGCGCCGGTCGACGACGACCGAGTGGAAGAGACCCGCCCGGTCGCCGCCCACCGACTGCAGCGACGCGGGATCGGAGTAACGCACGCGTTTGAAGGTGTACCCCCACAGCATGCGCACGCGGTCCTGCCACTGGGGGCCGCCGAGCTCGTCCCGCCAGCGCTTCGTTTGCTGGAACGTGGCGCCGCGAACGCGGCCGAGGAACCTCGGGATCTCCGGCACGAGATCCTGATCATCAAAGACAAACACCTGGGTACGCCAGCGATGACCGAAAAAGCTGGCAGCCTCGAAGGTCAACCCGAGCAGCGCGCGTTCGCCGCCGACCAGGCCGTAGAAACGGTATCGATGCGCGAAGCCGAACGGATTCGACGCCTCGGCGGCAGCCCCGAACTGGACCTCGTCGCTCGTTCGGGTCGACGGGACATCGACAGCGGCGGCGTCGCCACCCTTCGTGTAGCGGACGCTGTATTCGAGGGCGAGATCGGCTCGGGGTGCAAGGTCGACCACGATATCGCGCGTGCCGTCCGTCGCGCCCGCCGGGTCGGGCCGGATGTCGATCGAGCGGAAGACGCCCGTTTCGGACAGCCGCTGACGGCTGCGCGCGAGTTCGGCGGGGCGGATCAGATCTCCAGGCTCCAGGGTCACGGCGTCGCGCACTACCGACGCGCGCGTGTGTCCCGGGCGCGCGACGCGGATCTCGCCGACGCGCATTTGTGGACCGGGGTCAACGCCGAAGTGGACTGCAAGTCCCCCGTCTACCGGCCGCAGCATGCCGGTCACTCGCGCGTCGAGGTAGCCCTGCTCCCGGTACCAGGACGCCAGGCGGTTTCGATCCTCTACGTACGCGCCGATGCGAAACGAATCGCCCGCCGACAGATCGAGCTCTAGCGGCGGGCCGTGAGCGGCTGCCCGGACGTACGCCGGAAGATCGAGCGAGACAACTCGCGCCCGGGGGCCTTCTTCGACTGGAATGGTGACCGTCAGCACGCCTGTGTTGGCGTCGAGATCCTGGCGTGGCGCGCCCGCGGCGGCCTCCAGAAACCCTTCGCGCGCGTACGCCAGCCGAATCGCCGATCCCAGGCGCGTGCGTCCGTCCGCATCCAGCAAAGAGAAGAAGGCTTCGCTGCTGGTCGGAGGTAGCGAGGCGGTGAGCGTCTGAGCAGGCACCGCCTCGTTGCCTTCGAAGCGCAATGCGATCCGGCTCGCTCGCTGGCCTCGCCTGACCTCGAAGATCACATGCCGATGCTCGGGGGTGCCGGTCACCTCGGCCGTCACCAGGGCGGCGTAATATCGGGCCGCCTGCAGCACGCGGCGCACGTTGCGCGCGAGCATCTCGGCGCTCTCTTCGACCGGGAGGTCGGCATTCCAGCCCTGTTCGACCCGCCGCCTGGCGGCATTTCCCGGATCGTCGCCGCGCCACACGATGTCGAGTCGCGGACCGCGGCGGATCCTGAAGGTCACGTCGACGCGACCCGGGCCGGCCTCGCGGTCCGCGAACTCCACGACGGCTGCGAGAAAACCCTGACGGCGGAGCGCCTCGGTGAGGGCACGCGCCGACTCCTCGCCTCGAAAATAGTCGAACGTGGATCCTGACTCGAGACCGAGCACCCGGCGAAGGTCGGTGGCCGCTGCCGGCGGGACGCCCTCCACCACGAGTCGATTGATTCGCACGGCAGGCTCGTTCACCTGGCGCACGACGCCTCGCCGCGACCACACGTTGAAGCTGAAGCGATGGGCGACCCAGACCGAGTCCCCTTCCTCCGAATCCGAGATGAAGCGCAGGCGAAGCTCGCCGCCGGGACGCAGTTCGACGATCCAGCGAGGAGCGTTGCGGTCGAGCGCCTGCGAGTAGATCACGTACAGTTGCCTGCCCACAGGGACGCCGATGTTGAGGCGCTGGGAGGGGTTGGAATCGCGGACGACCAGGTCCTCTTCGCTCCCGACGTCGATGAATACGGCGCCTCCCAGGCCGCTCTCAACCGCTTCGCCCAGCGCGGCGGCGAGTTGTTCCGCGACAATGGCGCCGCCTTCCGAGACCGCCGTCGACGCGGTCCGGCCGGTCAGGATGAGCGTCGCGAGATCTCCCTGCGTCAGGTCGGGGCGGTTCGGTGCCGACAGGGATAAGCCGAAGTCGTCGAGCGGGCCGCTGACGTTCACCTCGATGAGCACGCCGGTGACCTGCGTGCGTCCCTGAATGCTCACGTCGGGAGCGCGTGCCGGGAATCCAGTCAGCTCGATACGGCCCTGCGCAATGCGAAGCGTGGCTCGAGACAGTTTGACGCGGCCCCCCTCGCGGAGCACCAGCGACCCGCGGATCTCCGGCGCGAGGAGATCGCCTCCGATGATGACGGCACCGTCGACGATGAGATCTGCCTGCTCGTTCTCGATCCGCAGCCCTTCCTCGAGCCGCATGCCGACCGCGAGCTCGATGCGCTGGAGGGAACGGCCGCGCGTTTCCAGGGCGGAAAGCTCCGCGGTGACGAGCTGCAGCGACCGGCTCGTCCGATCCGTCTCACGGCGATAGACGGCGCGGTGCACGACCGCGTCCCCCTCGACGCGAAATCGCCCCGCCGCGCCAACGAGCCGGACCTTCCCCGACGTCCGGCTGCGCAGGCCCTCCGGGTAGCTGAGGGGCACGCGCTCGAAATTCAGGTCGAGATCGATTTCCGGCCCCGCGGACGGTGCGAGTGCGACGTGGCCTCCCGCCCTCATCCACCCGTCGCCGACGCTCCCCTTCAGATCGACGATCTCCATGCGTCGGCCGGTTGCCTTCAGGGTTCCGGTGACGTCGTCGAGCGCCAGGGGAGGCTCGCGCAGGACGAACCGGGTGTCTTCAATCCGCGCGCCGCCCGTCACGGCGAACCCTCCCGGTCCCGCCTCGATTTGCAGTCCAAGACGGGCGAGGCCTTCGAGCCTCGCCGCGCCCGTGAAGAGCGGTTGTGCGACGGCGAGCCCCAGGTCTCCTGACACACCGAGCTGGACGCGCGGCGCCGCGCCGCCCGTCGCCATCCGTGCCGTGACGTCGAGTGCAGTTCCGCCGGTGCCGTGCAGGCGGATAGTCGAATGGCTGAGCGAGCCGTTCCTCAGCTGCCAGGTGACCGCTGATTCGAGATCCACGGCCGCTGTTCCGTGGGAGACGGCGACGCGTTTCAGCTGGCCCTCGCCGGCGATCGCATCGATGGCGAGTCGCCTGAGGGACATGCGGCCGGCGAGATCTACCAGGGCAGACAGGCGCCGCGACGGCTCACCGCTGGCTGGCGGCCCGCCCGGTGCCACCAGCGTGCCGAAGTCGAGGCCTGCGGCTTCAATTGCGATTTCGTGCGTGCGAGCTTCCGCGCGGCGCCCGAGCGGGAGACTGCCGCTGAGCGTGACAGTGCCGCCCATCACTCCCACGTGGGCCTTCTCCACGCTCAGGGCCCCGTCGTTCAGCGTCGCTTGCGCACTCGCGTCGCTCCATCGCAGACGTCCGACGCGGCCAGGTCCGCCCGCGAGTCGGATCGTGCCGTCCACCTCGGGACGGACGATCGATCCGGTTACGCGGACGTCCACGTCGGCCTTCCCGGCGAATTCCGCGTCTGGAACGAGAAACGCTAGGTTCGACAGCGGAACCTCGCCGGTCACGGCGAGCGAGGCGTCGGGAGATGAGTCGTCGAACGACGCGTGCCCGTCCATCTGCAGTCGGCCGCCGCCGTCGAACTCGAGCGTCAGACCCTCGACATCGAAGCCGTGCACGTCGCCGCTCGCGGTGAACGCGCCGGCTCGCCAGGCTCGGCGTCCGTGCGCGTCGAGGCGTGTGATACGGGCGTTGTACCGGACATCTCGCGGCGAAAACGCGGGAGCGTCGATCGCCAGATGGCCGCCGAGTGCGACCGACGCCTCAGTGTCACGGAGACGCGGCAGCGAGCGAACGAGCTCGGTCACGGGCAGCTCGGCCAGATCCACGTCGAGATGAAGCGGCCAGGGCTCGCGGAGGGGCAGGCGGCCGCTCAGGAACGTCCGCGCGCCGAGGCGCCCGCCCAGCAACGCCTCATGCCCGTCACTCGTGGCATCCAGCGTCACGTCCGGAAGCGCGGCGGCCTGAAAGGTATTCGCCGTCAGGAGGACCGACGCATGTCCGGCCGGTGCACGCACCGGCCCCGAAGCGACCACCCTGGCCGAGAGCGTCGACGTGCTGCCACTCCGCGCGACGGGCAACCAGGGGAGGGTTTCGAGCACGACGCCATCGGCGACCAGGCGCCCGTCAAGCCGACGAGCGGTCCAGTTCCACGTGCCGGACGCCTCCACGCGACCGCCGGCAAGCTCCGCGCGTCCCTGCTCGAGGACCAAGTCCTGCAGGCTGACGCTTCCTTCGGCGTGGACACGGACGGGGGCGGGAGGCATTCGGTCACCAACAGGCTCGACGTCGCGCGGTGAGACGTTCGCGTCGAGCGCGAACTGGCCGCGCGGGTGAGCTGCAGGCCCATCGACCCGAAGCCACCCGCCGATCTGCGTCCGGAGCGGGACGCCACGGCTGGACAGCCATTCCACCAGCTGCACGTCGGTTAGGTTCGCGCCCATCGCCCAGCGCTCGCCGCCAAACGGAACGAAACCGTTTGCCGCGACATAGCCATCGCGGCCCTGTGCCACGAACGAGTCGACGCGGATGCCCTGCGACGTGAGCGACAGGTCGGTGTCGACATCGACGTGGACCCCTTCGATCGCGAGCCCTGCTGTCGACATCCGCGCCCTGGACTGCCACGTCGGCAGCCGTCCGGCCAGGGTTCCCGAGATCTCGGCCGTCCCCGCAAGCGTCAGTGGCGGCGCGGCGAGGCCGGCATCCGCGAGAAGGGGGCGCGCCTCCCGGAGATCGGGAACCCGGAGGGCGTAGTTCACGGACAGGTCGCGCGGCAAGACGATCGAACCGTCAAGCTCCAGTCGCGCCTGGCGCACCTCGAGCCTGGGTGCGACGAAGTTCAGACGGCGTCCGCGCAACGCGACAGTGGTCCGCCCCGAGAGCGGCCAGCCGCGGCCGGCCCGCGCGTTCAGCCGGGCGTGCCCGGTCCCGATGAGCGTCTGGAGGTTCCAGCTGTCGAGCTGAACGTAGAACTCCAGGTCAGCCTGCGACGCGATCGGCGGTCGCGACGCCGTGAAGCCTTCAGCAACGGCAGCCAGATCGGCCGCACGGATGCGCACATCCAGCGCACTCACACCCTGGCCGAGAACCATCACGCCGCCGCCCGAGACCTGCGCGCCGTGCCCTCGCACCTCCACCGAATCGAGCAGGAGCCGGCGCCCGTCGATGCGGCTGCGCACCGTGCCCGACCAGGGGCCGACGCGGGCGATCGTCAGATCCGAAGCTTCGAGTTCGAGAGTGCCGCTCGTGTTCGCCGCGGCGCGCGCGACTGCCAGGCGGACGCCAAGCGAGCCTTGAGCGGCACTCGTCGATGCCACAGCGGCCAGCGTCGGCCCGTCCAACCGCCCCGAGGCCTGGACGCTACCGACCGTGGGGTGCAGCTGATCGAGGCGGCCGCTGGCCGTGAGGTCCGTTTCGCCGGCGGCGAGACGTCCTTTGACGAGGTGCAGGGCCCCGCTCGAGAGATCGACCTCGATCTCGACGTCCATGCGAGCACCGGCTACTCGCGACGCTGCGCCGGGCCAGCTGAGGTCGGCCCGCGCGACGTGTATGGCCCCGCGCGCGTGCCCAGCGGTCTTTTCCACGTGCGCATCGATGCCGTCGGCCAGCAGCCAGACGGCCCCGCCGCGATCATGCAGCTCGATAGCACCGCGGACTATGTGGAGCGCCGCGAATCTGCCGATGACCGCCCAGGGGCGTGACGGTGCATGAGGTGGTGAGCCGTCCGGGTCAGCGGCCTGCTGCGCAATGAGCCTGGCATCCGTGAGCTCCACGCGCATGCCAGACGCGCCCAGGCGCACGACGGCTCGGGGGCACGCGACCGTGACGCCGGGCCGCCGCACGGACAGACCCTGCACCGCCGCCTCTCCGGCCCAGAGCCGGTAATCGAACCGCTCGAACGTGACCTGGACGTCCGTCGTCCGGCTAAGGAGCCGTGCGAGAGTCCGGCCGGCAAGACGCTGCACCGCTGGCAGATGGACCAGAGCGAGCAGAACCGCCGCGCCGGCGAACACGAACACGAAACGGCGCAGCACCCGCCGGGCGCGTCGACTCGAGCGGCGTCGGTTCGGCGGCAACGTGTCGCTCGGGTGCATCTGCGCGTCCGCGGCCATGGTGAAGTGGGGCTGGACCGGTGAGGGCCGGTCAATGCGCGAGTGTTACCCCGGGTGTAACGGGTGTCAACCGCGTCGCGCTCCGAGGTGTGCGCGCGCTGCAGAGCTGAAGGGCCGACGCGATCTACTCGAGGACGGCGTATGAGGAGAGCGTTCCGAGGGCCCGTCCGCAACCTTCCGAAACGTCGATCGAAGGTCCGCCCGAGGCACGTTCCCCGAACTCACCAGCGAACCACCATGGCAGCTCCGGCTGACCAGAAGTTGCCGACGACGTTCTCGACCGTGCCTTCGCTGGTCTGCAGATCGCCGAGCGCGGCAACGTGCTGCATGCCCGACGCTTGAAGACCGATTCGACCGCCCGCTCGCCATTCCCAGCCCGCCCCGAGCGCCAGTGCAAACGCCTTCGATCGGACAGGAGTCGTTGCTTCCTCGTCGATGGTTTTCAGCCAGTTGCGCAGGAACGCCATCCCGGAGCCGGCCTTCAGGAAGAACCCTTTAGTGCGCCACGGCCGGAACTGGACGGTGGCGGTGAGGAACGTCACGCGAAGTCGATCGCCTGTCGTCAGCTCGGCCGGCACCCAGAGCACCTCTCCGCCGAGGTCCGTCCGTTCGTTGAGCGACGTTCCCGCGCTTGCCACGACCGAGCCCGAGCGGATGTAGGTGTCGGCGGCGCAGTTCGTGCAGTCGCCGAGCAGCGTTGTCGCTGCGCCGCCCACGAGGAGCCACCCGCGCGACACCCGCGCGGCTGTCGCGGGAGTCGTCGCCGGCGTCTGCTGGGCGCAGGTCGCGCGCGGCGCCAGGCACAGAAACACGATCAGCGATGGCAGCACCACAAGCGTACGCCTGTTCACGAGCCGCTCCACGTCAGCGCAGCCCGGAACTGCGGAAAGTGAAGCCGCGCGCTGTCCACGCCCGGCGTCTGATAGTAGGTCCGGCGGTCGAAGAACTCACCGGTAACACCCACCCCGAGCCGGCCTTTCAACGGCACCCGCAGATCGGCGCGCGCACGCTGCAGCAGGTGGTTGGCCCTCACGCCATCGAGGACGTACAAGTGGTGAGCCTGATACGAGAACGTGAGGAACTGGCCGCCGTTACGCCGCAGATCGAGGAACCCGCCGAAGTTCGTGCCGGGACCGTAGTCGTAGAAGCGGGGTCCCACCGACACGCCCTGGCCGGGTTCTTCGGCCGGCTCCTCCGGGACGACCGGCGCAGATACTCCCGGCAGCGGCTTCGAGTCCACGGCGCCGAGCACGGTGACACCGCCCCAGGCCGCGGCCCAGAACGACAGATGCGCGGTCGGGTTCCGCCTGATGCTCGCGTTGACTTCGAACGACTGCGCGCCGAACCGGTACGCCTCGTTGTTGTTGAACTGATATCCCTGCGAGACGGTCAGCTGCAGCTGGCCGTCGCGAAAGGACTGGCCGATCAGGCGGCCCCGAACGCGGGCCTCGCTCATGCCGGCGCCGCCGCCGAAGGCGAGCCGCACCGCGAATGCGTCGTACGGCGTGCGGCTTCGCTTCGACGCCTGCTCGCCGTACAGGAGGTCCACTTCGAGGAACGGATCGACCGTCGAATCCCCCTCGTCTTCGCTCGAGTCGCGCCAGAGCATCCCCACCGAGGTGTTCGCGCCCAGCGCCGAAGGGATCATGTCGGACGGTTTGTCCGACACGCGCGACGCGTCGCCCGAGATGAACCGGTTGATCCCGGTCATCGGATCGATGGCCGTGGCGGCAATCTCGCGCCAGAGGCGCCCCTTGCCCGTCGCGCGCGTGTCGCGCACGAGCCACGCCGCGCGGTGGAACATCTCGCCGAGGGCGATCCCACCGAGCGTGGTGTTGATGAAGTCGTTCATCGACGCCTGGTTGGTCTCGCCGAAGTACTCCCAGGTTCCGCTGCCGAACGCGGTCAGCGCCGACGATTCCCAGAAGCCGAGGCCGTTGGCGCGTCCAGTCGTGAAGTAGTTGTTGCCTTGATAGGGATGACCGATCTGGTTGACGACGAATTCATCGAGGTCCCACTCCCAGCCGCGCTTCATGTTCGTCCACCACGTCTTGGGAGTGATCTTCGCCGTGTCCTGACCTCGCAGCAGGTTTGCGAGCTCGTAGACGACGTTCACGTAGGTGACTTGGAGAAACGCGGTACCGAGCCGGCGCGGGGGACAGCCGTCGCACGCCCGGCGCTCGGCCGACGCGTCGGCGAGCGCCGTGCGCTCCTGGCCGTACAGTTCGGTGTCCGGCTGCTCGCTCCGACCCTTGGCTCCCGCTTGCCGAGGGGCTGCAGGCGTGTGCGCGAGAGGCGTCAGTGTCTGCGCGGAACCGTCGAGCACTGCCATCGCCGCACAAAGGGCGGCGATGAAGACTCTCGAGGTCATGCGCGGCTATTCTAAGCGACGTGGCGCGAGTAGGTGAAACGCGCGCCCGCTACGACGACCCAATCCGATGTGCGTCAGCATGGAGGGTCGGCGCCCAAGGCGTCGACGGCCGCGACCAGCGGGCACCAGGGGCAACATCGGAGGATGTCAAAAACAGGCTGGAATGGCACAATGAGGTCCCTCGGGCCAGACCGCGTTCGGTCATACGTGACTGCTGGCGGTTGCCCGAGATAGCGCGCGACCAGAGGACATGAGCGGATTGGGAGGAAGGAAAGTCATGGGAATCGGCCGGGGTTCTTCGGATCGTCGAGCGCGTGCGGGCACGGCCGAGCGTTCGCAGCCTGCTGCTGAGGGTGACGAGGTTCGCATCCGCCGAGACGTGTGGCATCTCGACGAGTGGGACGACACCCTGCTCTGGTACGCCCGTGCTGTCACCGAAATGCAGCGGCGTCCCATTGCCGACCCGACGGGCTGGCGCTTTCAGGCGGCCATCCATGCGTATATCCGCGCCCGGGATCCGAACGCCGATGCCGCCGACCAACTGCCGAGCGCCGCCGAACAACAGCGCTTCTGGAACCAGTGCCAGCACGGGAGCTGGTACTTTCTCCCCTGGCATCGAATCTACCTGGGGTTCTTCGAACGGATTGTGGCAGCCACCGTGGAGCAGCTCGGCGGCCCCGCGGGCTGGTCGCTGCCGTATTGGAATTACAGCGACCGGAACAATCCCAACGCCCGAACGATCCCCCCCGCGTTTCGCGCCGAGCGGCTTCCCGACGGCAGTCCCAATCGGCTGTGGGTTGAGCAGCGGACCCCGGCGGCAAATGCCGGTGGCGTGGTCGCCGAAGACTACGAGACCGATGTCGTCGACTGTCTGGACGAACAGGTGTTCATCGGGACTGCGTTCGGCGCGGCCACCGGATTCGGAGGCCCGCCGACCTCGTTCAGCCATAGCGGCGGTGCGCCTGGGAAGCTCGAGATGACTCCGCACGGCGACATGCACGTTGCCGTTGGTGGAAGTTTCCCGCTGCCGGAAGGGTACATGAGCAGGTTCCACACTGCCGGTCTCGACCCACTGTTCTGGCTGCACCATGCGAACATCGACCGGCTCTGGACCGTCTGGAACAGGCGCAATCCGGCCAATACCAATCCAACGCAACCCGAGTGGCTCAATCAGCCGGCATTCGAGTTCCATGACGCATCAGGGTCGGCGGTGTCGATGACGAGCGCCGAGGTGGCGGACTCGGTCGCGTCCACATTCAGGTACCGTTACGAGGAGGAATCCGATCCCCTCGAAACACCGATCGAGACGACAACAGCAAGAGCAGAGGAGATACCTGTCCCCATGGAACACATGCCCGAGGAGATGGTCGGCGCAAGCGAGTCGAGGACCGTACTCAAAGGCGGCCTGGTAACTGCTCGCGTGGCGATGGAGCCGGCGACCGGTCCAGCCGCGGCAGAGGCACCCGTAGCGCCACGGCGGTTCCATGTGAACATCGAAAACGTCAGGGGCTGGCGTCCAGTGCCTCACCTGGTCTACATCAATATCCCTGACGGGGCGAACCCTGCCGACCATCCAGAGCGATTGGCCGGTTCGCTTTCGATGTTCGGCCTTCCAGAAGCAAGCGGAGAGGATCCTCAGCAGCCGGGCTCCGGACTGACCTACTCGCTCGACATCACACGTATCGTGGAGCGACTGGGCGACGCATGGTCCCCGAACGACCTGCGTGTGACATTCGTGCCGAAGACCGCCGCTGGACTGGAAGTGCCCGCAGCCGCCGGATTGGAAACGCCGGCGATCGAGATCGGGCGAATCAGCGTGTACCGCAGCCGCTGATCCTCGATGTACGGCGACGCGCGCGGTGGGGTGGTACTGGGAGAGGGCGTCCTCGGGGCGCGCCGGCTCGCATGGCACCACCCCGAATGGTGGGCGCTGGGACTTGCCGCCGGTGCCTGGGTCGCGCTGATCGCCGCGAGCGCGGGAGCGCTCACGAACGCGGACGCCGTTCACCACCAGCAGCACATGGCGGGCATCCGAACCTCGATGCCGATGCACGTGGCGCATTGGCAGCTGATGGTTCTCGCCATGATGCTTCCCACGGTCGTGTATTCACTGCGCGTGGCGGCGTTTCGAAGCCTGTGGCGGCGCCGCCATCGTGCCGTCGCCGGGTTTCTCGTCGGCTACTCGGCTGTCTGGCTGCTCGTCGGCCTGGCCGTTTCCGGCCTGGTCACCGCAGTACCGCGGCTGACCGCAGCCTGGCAGAACGAGGCTGTCGCTGCAGCATTGATTCTCGGCGCAGCGTGGCAATGCAGTCCGATCAAGCGGGGTGCGCTGCGCAATTGCCACCGTACGTTTCCACTCGCGGCTCGCGGATGGAGGGCGGACCGCGACTGTCTCGCGTTCGGGTGGCATACCGGGTGCTGGTGCTGTGTCAACTGCTGGCCGCTGATGGTCGCCTGTGCGCTCAGCGGCCACAATCTCCTGGCGATGTTTGCCTGTGGATTCATCGGAATTGTCGAACGGTACTCCTGGCGGCCGAACAGTGCCGCACTTGGTCTGTACCTACTCGGTTTCGCACTGGTCTTCGGGGTATCGCTGGCCTAGCGGCCGGTTTGCTCCTCAGCACTCGGGCGAGTTCCGGCAGGCGCGCGCCAAGGCCAGCAAGGAAACGTGGCGCACGCCAGCCTGGTGTTCGACGTGGCTGAGCTATCGACCATTTCGTGACCGACGAAGAGCCCACCCCGTCGCTGCGCTCGGAAGGCGGCGATCGAAGCGACGCCGGTGCATGGCAGGACCGTGCAGGCCTGGTGTAGCGGGAGCGCAGATCCGGCGATCTCCCGCGGTGAGTGGCCAGCGGATCGGCGCGGCCCTCCGGCCGCCGTCCGCCGAAAGAAATCGTCGAGCACGATGCGAACGTCGCCAGGACACTCGAGATGCACGAAGTGTCCGCAGTCCCTGAGCGTGACCATTTGAGCATCCGGAAGTGCCCCGGCGATGTGCATCGCGATCTCGCTGGGAATGAAGTCGTGATCGCCCCAGATGACCAGGGTCGGAATGCGCAGATCCCGCAGCCTGGGCAGCAGATCGTAGCCGTCCACTTGCCACGTATCGCGCATCAGTCGGTCTTCGACCGCCCGTGCCTTGACGATCCCCTCTGGGCCCTGGCTGATGAACCCCGCCTTCATCCGCGCCGGCAGCTTCTCGTAGTCGTCGGGTCGCTTCAGCGCAGGCTTGAAGTGGAGACCATAGCGCGCAGTGACGGCCCCGGAGTCCTCCTGCGTGTAGGCGGCGCTCGCCAGGATCTCTCGCTGTCTATCCATGTCGGCGCCTAGCCTGCGGACGTACGCCGTCCGGAACACGGCGACGTCGCTCGCGGACGCCGGCGCGGGATTCATCAGGATCATGTGAGACACGCGAGCCGGGCGCCGAAGTGCGTACTCCAGCGCAAGAACTGCGCCCCAGGAGTGTCCGAGCAACGCAGCTGATTCGAGCCCGAAGTGCTCCCTCACCTTGTCGAGATCGGCGAGGTCGGAGGTCAGCGTGACGTCCTCGGGCTGCACACCAACTGCGGATTTCCCACGTCCCCGCTGGTCGTAGTAGATGAGCCCGATCTTCTCGAGCTATCGCATCGGATGAATGGGACAACCGGGAAGGCCTGGGTATGGAACGCCTGTGCGGGATGCTCGCGGCGGCCTTGCTCCTCGCGGTACCGCCCGTTCGTGCCCAGAAGCAGGGACACCCCGCGTCGAACTGGGCAGACCTTCTCAGGCATCGTGCCGATCGCGGCCGACGGTCGGGCGGTCGTACTCGGCGCCGGCCCGCGCGTCACGTTCCACGTCATGCCGCGATTCGGTCTCGCGCGGCTGGCGGAGGTCGTCGGGCCTGTCGAGGCTGCCGGCGACCGCGCTCTTCCAGAGCCAGCTCAAGACCGTCGTCAGCAAATCACGTGACGCCAAACGCACTGTGTCGTTCACCGTCGGCGCGGCGGGAGACGCGTCCCACGTCTGCGGCGGCCAATTGCCTCGATGCCTGCGAAGACCTCCGCGGGTTTGACGCAGTCGACACCTCGAGTGGGGCGACTCAGCCATCTCCGCGAGCCCTCCGGCAGTGCAGTAAGATGGCCGCATGGGCAGAGCATACGCGGTTGCTGTGGCGTCGGTCCTCGCGGGACTCGTCGCGGGCGGCGTCGAGAACGAGTTCATCAGGACGTGGAAGGCGCCGGGCGCCGGGCCGTTGAGCTTCGCTGGACGGAAGGTCGCGGCGGTCGTCATCGTGGAGGACGTCAACCTGCAGGTCGCGGCGGAGGAGGCGTTGAGCCGTGAAATCGCGGCGCGCGGGCCGAACGCGGTGCCCGCGTACCGCATCATTCCGCGCCCGGAGCTCGCCAACAAGGACCGAGCGAAATCCTGGCTCGAGAAAGCGGGCGTCCAGGGGCTCGTGATCATGCGCGTCGTGGGCACCGACACGCGGAAGACGTACTCGTCGGTCGTCTTCAGCAGCGGCTACTACGGGGACGTCTGGGATTACTGGGGCTACGGGTGGGCCTCGGTGTACCCGATCGGCGCCGGGAAGATGGAGACGACGCTGACCGTCGAGACGCTTCTCTACGACCTTTCGACCGCCGGCCCGGTCTGGGCCGGCGTGAGCCGTACGAGGAACCCGAAGGACCACATCAGTTTCATGAAATCGCTGGCAGTCGATATCGGAAAGGAGCTCGAGCGGGCCGGGCTGTCACAGAAGTGACACTCGGGCCTGATGCGGCGCACTCCAGATCGTGGACCTCGAGCGGTGCGGTGTCTGCTCGACGTCCTGCCGGGCGACGCGGCAGTTCATGGCCGCACCTTGTGCGCTTCCGTGAAGATGGTATGAATGGTGCGCTCCAGCGTCCCGGCGGCCGAGTGCTTCGGCACATAGGCCGACGCGCCGTTCCCGACCGCAAACGCCTGAACGTGCGTGTCGTCGAATGCGGTGACGATGATCACGCCCGTTTCCGGCGCGATGCGTTTGACCCTGCGACAGACTTCGAGGCCGTCCAGATCCGGCATCATTAGGTCGACGACGAGGACGTCCGGCCGCAACGTGCTGACCGCTTCGACCGCCTCACACCCGTTCGGCACGGTGGCGACTACCTCGCAGGAGAGTTGCAGCATCCGGCCGAATGCAGCAAGCACCGACGGATGATCGTCGGCGATTACGACGCGCGGCCGCGGCGCCGGGTGAGACTTCATGCGCTTTCCTGCACACCTCGAACCGTCATCCGCGTGGACGCAGCAACCCGTCAATTGTATCCTCGATCCGCTCTCCTGCGCTCCGGTAGAGTATGCGAGAATCTCGAGCTGTCGACGGCGGCGACGGGTGATGAAGACGCTGGGCGCCCTTTTCGCCCTTTTCGCCCTTTTCGTCGGTTTCCCGGGCGCCGCCTTCGCGCAGCCCGCGATTGCGGGTGCGGTGACCGATCCGTCGGGTGCGCCGATCCCCGGCGTCACGGTCGAAGCGACGAGTCCTGCGCTCATCGAGAAGACCCGCGCGACGACGACCGATGGGGCCGGGCGGTATCGCATCGCGGATCTGCGGCCGGGCACTTATCACGTGCAGTTCACGCTTGCCGGCTGGAAGCCCTATCGGCTGGAAGGCGTCGAGCTGACGGGGTCGCTCACGGCCGTCGTCCACGCGCAGCTCTCGATCGGCCCGCTCGCGGATACCATCAGCGTCACCGCTGAACGCTCCCTCGTAGACGTACAGAGCACGAGCCGCGAGGTCACGCTTCCCGGCGACGTCGTCCGATCGCTGCCCACCGCGCGAAGCTACAACGCGCTGCTCGTCTTGGTGCCGGGCATCGTCACGAGCGTCGCCGACACGGCGATGGGCCCGGCGACGATCTCGTTCCCGCTTCACGGCGGCCGGCAGAACGAAGGGCGCCTGCTGCTGGACGGGTTGAACATCGGGAGCCCGCCGTCGGGCAATTCGGCCACCACCTACGAGGTGGACGTGGGACGCGCGGAAGAGGTGACCTTCACCAGGTCCGGCGGGTTGGGCGAGTCGGAGACCGCGGGCGTCGTGATGAACATCATTCCGAAGGCGGGCGGCAACACGACGCGCGGGTCCGTCTTTGCGAGCGGAACGGGCGAGCCGCTTCAGGCCGACAACGTGACGCCGGAATTGATCGCACGAGGGGTCATGGCGGGTGCGCCGTTTACGCGCGTCTACGACGTCTCGGCGACGCTCGGCGGGCCGATCGTGACGGATCGGCTGTGGTATTTCGTCCGGGCGCATACGGGCGGCAGCACGAGGCGGAGCACGAACGTCTACTACAACCGCAGCGCCGGCGATCCCGCCGCGTGGCTGTACGCAGCCGATCTCACCCGTCCGGCGTATTCCGACAGGACCTACGAGAGCGCGAGCGGCCGCCTCACGTGGCAGGCGACCAGGCGCAACAAGATCAGCGGCTTCTGGGACGCGCAGGCGCTGTGCCGATCGTGCACGGGCGCCACGCCGGGGCTGTCAGAGCCGCAGCGGGTATCTCCCGAGGCGGTCGGCGTGCTCGGGCGCCGGCTGGATGTGACCCAACTGACTTGGTCGTCGCCGCTGACGGATCACCTCCTCCTCGAAGCGGGGTACGGCGGCACTTTCTTCGGCGTCGGCAACTTCGAGCGCGAGCCCAACCCGACGCGCGATCTCATACGCGTGGTCGAACAGTGCGCGAGCGGCTGCGGTGCGAACGGCAATATTCCAGGTCTGGTGTATCGCTCACAGGATTTCAGCATCGCCCACACCGGCTCGTACCTGTGGCAGGGATCGGTGTCGTACGTCACCGGCACGCACAGCCTCAAGGTGGGGTATCAGCACACGCTGATGACCGACGACCGCACGTGGATGACGAACAACCAGGCGCTGACCTACCGCTTCGACAACGGCGTGCCGACGCAGCTCACGCAGTCGATTTCCCCGTGGGTCAACGACGCCGGCGCCGGCTGGCAGGCGCTGTTCGTGCAGGAGCAGTGGACGCGCCGGCGGCTGACGCTGCAGGCGGCGCTGCGCGTCGATCGCGCCTGGAGCTGGTTTCCGGCGCAGCCGGAAGGCCCGTCGCGATTCATGCCGGCCCCGTTCGTCGTTCCGCCGACGCGCGGCATCGACAGCTACAAGGACGTGACGCCGCGGTTCGGCGCCGCGTACGATCCGGGCGGACGAGGCACGACCGCGCTCAAGATGAGCATCGGCAAGTACCTGGAAGGCGTCGGTGTGACGGGCATCTACGCCAACACCAATCCCACGCTGAGAATGCCTCGCACCACGCAGGTGTTCGGAACCCCGGGTGTGACGCGTTCGTGGACCGACGCCAATCGCAACTTCGTGCCGGATTGCGATTTGACGGATCCGAACGCACAGGATCTACGTCCGAGCGGCGGGGATCTCTGCGGCGTGATGTCGAACGTGAACTTTGGCACGAACGGACTGACCAACGCCTACGATGCGAGATTGCTCGAGGGCTGGGGCGTCCGTCCCTCGGACTGGAATCTCGCGCTGTCGTTCCAGCAACGGATCGGACGACGGGTGTCGCTGGACGTGACCTACAGCCACCGCTCCTTCCGCGGGTTCACCGTCGCCGACAACCTGTCGCTCGAGCCGTCCGACCTGACCCCGTTCAGCGTCGTGGCGCCGCTGGATTCGCGGCTGCCAGGCAGAGGGGGCTACGTCGTGGAGGGTCTCTACGACGTCGTCCCGGCGAAGGCGGGGCAGGTCAACAACCTGATTACCGGCTCCCAGACCCATGGCGAGTGGTCCCAGCACTTCAACGCTCTCGATGTCACGTTCGACGCTCGCGTCGGCCGGAGCTTTGCGATCGTCGGCGGGACGAGCACCGGTCAGACCGTTGCCGACAACTGCGCCGTGCGCCGGCGCCTTCCGGAGCTCGCCACCACGACGATCGGCACGAGCCCGTTCGGCGCGGGCCTGATGGGCTCCACGGTGAGTCCGGTCAGTCCGTACTGTCACGTCGCCTTCGGCGTGCTCACGCACGTTCGAGCGCTTTCCTCGTACCTCGTTCCGAGAATCGATGTCCAGGTGGCGGCGACATTCCAGAGCAAGCCCGGCGCGCTTCTGGCGGCGAACTATGCGGCCCCGAACTCGCTCGTGGCCCCATCGCTGGGACGGCCCCTTTCAGGGAACGCGCCCAACGTCACCGTCAATCTGATTGCGCCCGGCTCGCTGTACGGCGACCGGATCAACCAGCTCGATCTGCGCCTGGCGAAGATCCTGAGGTACCGACGGTCACGAACGGTCGTCGGCGTCGATATCTACAACGTGCTGAACTCGAACGGCGTGCTGACGTATAACAACACCTTCGTCCCGGGTGGGCCGTGGCTGCAGCCGCTCACGGTGCTGGCGCCGCGCATGTTCAAGATCACGGCCGAGCTCGACTGGTGAGGGCGGTCATGCGGTGGGTGTTGACGGCGGTCATCGTCCTCTCGCCGTTCGCGGCGGCGAGCAGCGTCATCGCGCAACCTGACCACAAGCAGGTTCTCGTCCTGTACGCGACGAGGCGCGACTCGCAGTTCTCCACCATCGGGGAAACCGAGCTGCCGCGGATTCTCGATGAGGGCCTCGCACGGAACCTCGACCACTACACCGAGTTCATCGACCTTGCGAGGTTTCCCGAACCCTCCTACCGGGAGGCGTTCGGCAATTTCCTGCGGCTGAAGTACCGGGACGTCCGATTCGACCTGGTGATCGCAATGCAGGACGCGGCGGTCGAGTTCGTCACGCAGTACCGCGACGCCCTGTTTTACGACACACCCACCGTGTTCCTGACGAACAGTCCGGCGCCCGCACGGCGCCCGAATTCGACCGGTTTGATCCACGCGCGCGACTTCGCGGCGACGTTGGCGCTGATTCGGCAGCTCCAGCCGGACGTTCGCAACCTCTTCGTCGTCATCGGCGCTGGCCTGGCCGACAGGGTTTACGAGGAAACGGCTCGCGGGCAGTTGCAGGCGGCGGAGTCACGGCTGACCGTCACGTACCTGTCGGGTCTGCCGACACCGGAGCTCGAGCTCCGCCTGTCGAGCCTGCCCGGACACTCCGCCGTCTACTACGTGCTTGTCAACGAGGACGGTGCCGGCAACCGGTTCCATCCGCTGGACTACGTCGCGCGGGTGGCGGCTGCGGCCAACGCGCCAACCTACTGCTGGGTGGATGCGGCAATGGGTCGCGGCATCGTGGGTGGCAGCCTCTACAGCCAGAGGGACGCGATCACGAACGTGGGCCAGCTCGCGCTGCGCGTGCTCCGCGGCGAGCCGGCCGACAGCATCCCCATTGCCGTTCTCCATCTCAATGCCAACCAGGTGGATTGGCGCCAGCTTCGGCGCTGGGGCATCGACGAGGCGCGCGTTCCAGCCGGAACGCTCGTCCGATTTCGCAATCCGACCATCTGGGACCGCTACAAGACCTACATCGTTTCGGCTTTCGCGCTCCTCGTCACTCAAACCGTGCTCATCACCGGGCTGTTGATTCAGCGGGAACGACGCCGGCGAGCCGAAGGGGAACTGCGTCGGAGAGAGAGCGAGCTGCGCCGGAGTTACGAGCGCAACCGTGACCTCGGCGCTCGCCTGCTGCGGGCGCAGGAAGTCGAACGCTCGCGCATCGCCCGCGAGCTGCACGACGACATCTGCCAGCGCATGCTGCTCCTCACGGTCGAACTCGAGTTGCTGGACCGCGACCGTCCCGGCGAAACACCGGCAGGTGCGGCGCTGGGCGTGGCGCGTGATGTCGCCAAGAGCCTGCACGAGTTGTCGTACCAGCTGCATCCGACCAGACTGCGGGTGATTGGTCTGGTTGCCGCGCTGGACCGCCTGTGCCTCGAGTGGTCACGGGCGGGGTTCATGATCACCTTCGCGCACGAGAACGTACCGGCGACGCTCCCGCCCGAGCTGACGTTGTGCCTCTTCCGTGTCGTTCAGGAAGCGCTGCAGAACGCGATCAAGTACAGCCGCGCCAGGAACGTCTCGGTGCAGTTGCGCGCCGCCTCGGACGACCTCACGCTGACGATTGCCGACGACGGCGTCGGGTTCGACGTCAATGCGGCGGTGGGCCGGGGCGTTGGCCTGATCAGCATGGTCGAACGCGTCGAAGCGCTCGGCGGGTCGCTCGACATCCGCTCCACGCCTGGCGCCGGGACCCTCCTGACGGCTACGATACCGCTCCACGCCGTGCAGAGCAGGGACGCGATGCCGCTCCACGACGCCGCCGCGTCGTGATGTCACACGCGAGGGCCGTGCGTGCCTCCTCAAGAGGGAGATGACGGGGCCTCTCGGCCGCCACGTCTCCTCTACTGGAGCGTCAGGATGACCACCGATTTCGCCGGCAGCTTGACTTCCAGGGTGTCGCCTTTGATCGCCGCTCCGTCGAAGGCGGCCGGCTGAACGGCGTTCGGCGCCGAGAACGTGTTGTGCGCGTTCATCGCCGGTGCCGTCAGGACGCGCCCTGCGACCGACTTCGCGGCAAGGCCCGCGAGCTTCACCGACACCGTCACAGCCTGCATTGGACTGGTATTGGCGAGCGAGAGGTGCACCGCCGGAGCGTCGGCCGCGCGCGTGGCCGACACGCTCACCATCGGGATCTTCTCTCCCCCGAATGCATACTCGGGCGACTGCAGCTCCACCGGCAGGAACGTGCCGCCCTGGTGGACCTTGAACATCTCGAAGACCCAGTAGGTCGGCGTGCGCAGCATCTTCTCCTTCTCGGTCAGGATCATCGCCTGGAGCACGTTGACCGTCTGCGCAATGTTCGCCATGACGACACGGTTAGCGTGCCTGTGGAAGATGTGGAAGTTGAGCGCGGCGACGAGCGCGTCGCGCAGCGTGCTCTGCTGATAGAGAAAACCGGGCTGCGTGCCGGGCTCGACGTCGTACCACGCACCCCATTCGTCCACGATCAGGCCGACGCGTTTCTTTGGATCGGCGGTATCCATGATCGCGGAGTGTTGGACGATGTGGTCCTCCATGCGGAGGGTGCGGCGAAGGGTCGAGAACCACTGGTCCTCGCCGAATTCGGTGGCGGATCCCTTCTTGGACCAGTTGCCCGTCGGCAGCGTGTAGTAGTGCAGCGAGAGGCCGTTCATCTGGCGGGCGGCAACGTTCATCAGGACTTCGGTCCAGCGGGTGTCCTGGCCCCCCGACCCGGCCGCGATACGGAAGATCGGCCTGGTGCGGTCGTAGTTCTTGATGAAGGTGTTGTACTTCCGGTACTCGTCCGCGTAGTACTCGGCGCGCATGTTACCGCCGCAGCCCCACGGCTCGTTGCCGATGCCAAAGTACGGCACGCGCCACGGCTTCTCGCGGCCGTTCTGCCGCCGCAGGTTGGCGATGGGCGAGCTGGCGTCCGAGGTCAGGTACTCGACCCACTCCATCATCTCCTGCACCGTGCCGCTGCCGACGTTGCCGCTGATGTAGGCGTTGGTGCCGAGCAGGTCGACGAGGTCCATGAACTCGTGGGTGCCGAAATGGTTGTTCTCGACCACGCCGCCCCAGTGGGTGTTGATCATGGCCGGCCGCTTCTCGCGCGGCCCGATGCCGTCCTTCCAGTGGTACTCGTCGGCGAAGCAGCCGCCCGGCCAGCGCAGCACGGGCGGATTGAGCGCTTTCAACGCGGCCAGCACGTCGTTGCGGATGCCGCGCGTGTTCGGGATTGGAGAGTCGGGGCCGACCCAGATGCCCTCGTAGATGCCCCTGCCCAGGTGCTCGGCGAAGTGACCGTAGATGTTCCGGTTGACGACCGGCCCGGGCTGGTCCGCGTGAAGGACTGCCTGTGCGGTGGTGCCGGCTTGTGATGGCGCCTGCGCATGGCTTCCAGGTGCCGTGAGGAGGAATGCGACGGCGATGACGAGTGCGGCCGGTGCTGAAATCGTCTTCATGAGTCACTGATCCTGCGGATGCGAGTGAACGAGGCGAAACGGCATCGCTGAGGGCGGCCTGGCGGTCGCACGCGGTGCCGCTCAGCGAAACAGGCGCGGAGCGAACTCCCTGAGGCAGCGGCGCCAGGTCAGTCACTCATGGGCGGTGCCCGGCGACTCGAAATACACCGTGGTGATGCCCGCCTGTCTGAGCTGTTCGCTGAAGGTCTTCGTGCCGGGTGACTTCCTGACCGTTGACCCACCATACGGAGGCGGCGTTCGAGCGGATCGCCAGGTACGCCCGGCATCTCCCGCGGCGAATCGACCACGGTCCCGGCCCAGAACAGCACGTTGGAGATCGGTTCTCCAGGGCGTATGCGAACTGATAGAGGTTGACATTGTAGCCGATCGTATCGACCGCGTGCCACGTGAGTTCCACGTCGGCGGCCGCCACCTGGTCGCCGGCGCGCAGCACAGGACAGTCGCGCTCCGAGCTCCGTGGTCGGCGCGTAGGATACGCGAAAGCGTGAGGGTGCAGCATGTCAGCGGACCACAAGGTCACGCGCCGCGAGTTTCTCGTCGATGGGTCGGCGGCCGCCGGCGCTGCGGCGTTCGGCGGCACAGGCCGGACGCAGGGCGCGCCACCGCAGGCGCAGAACGCGTTCACGTCACCCGCGGGATCGATTATCCCGTTCACGCAGCAGGAACTGTTTGCGACCGGGCCCGTGCGGTCGTTCAGCGGGGCACGGCTGGCCGAAATCGCGTTCCCGCTCGGCGGCATCGGCACCGGGACGGTCTCGCTCGGCGGCCGGGGCGACTTGCGTGACTGGGAGACCTTCAACCGGCCGAACAAGGGCAAGGCACTGCCGTTCACGTTCGTCGCGCTGTGGGCCAGGCGTGCCGGAGGTGCCGCGCCGCCCGTCGTGAAGGTGGTCGAAGCGCCGGCAGCCGGCGTATCGAGGCCGCGACGGCGTTCCGCGCAGCCGCGCGCAGGGGCTTCCTCGCTTTGCCGGCGCACGCTTCGCCGGCGCCTGTCCCTTCGCCGAGATGACCTTCGGGGACGACTCGCTGCCGCTCGCGATCTCTCTGGAGGCGTTCAATCCCCTCGTGCCGCTCTCAGTGGACGACTCGTCGCTGCCGGTCGCGATCTTCTGGTACCGTCTGACGAATCGCGCCCGCGGCATCGTCCACGCCGCGCTGGCATTCTCGATGCTCAACGCGATTGGCTACGATTGGCGCGCGCCGCTCGACAGCAACAGCTTCGAAGGATTCGGGCGAAATCTCACGCGCCTCCGGCGCGACGGGCCGGCCGTCGGCCTCGACTTCACGGGGGACAAGTACGAGCCCGACCACATCCGCTTCGGATCCATGGCGCTCGTCACGGTTCGACGACGGTGCGCTCCTGGCGGCGCTTCGTGGCGACCCGCGACGCGTGTGACGGACGGCTACCGCTATCCGCGCTTGCGGAACAGGACGACGCGGTTCGTGTTCGTCCCCTTGCGGTTGTTGGTGACACCCCAGCAATTGGCGGTCTTGGTGAACTCCTGGGCATTCACCAGGACGAGGACCGGTTCCAGGCCCGCTGCGATCCCGGCCGGCACGACGATCTCCTCGAGCCGCACGGCACCGCCTCGCACCTCGCCCACCTCGAACGCCACGTGACCGTTCGGCCGGAGGATCCGCCTCAACTCGGCCAGCGTGCTCGCGACGAACCCCTTCCACGCGTCGAGCTGCTTCGCGAGCGTCACCGGCACGGCAGCCGCGTCGATGCCGCTGAACCAGCAGCGCAGCCAGTTGTCGCTCTTGTAGTCCACGACGTCGAGAAATGGCGGCGACGTGACGGCGAGGGCGGCCGACTCGTCCTCGATCGACGGTGTACTGGCAGACGCGCCGGTCAGAATGCGTGCGGTGTCGGCGAGTCTGTCGAGCCGGGCCCGCAGCTCCGGCGTGACGTCGCGCAACAGCGCACGGCTCTTGGACAGGATGATACGAGGTACGTCCCGGGGCGCCGGGAGCTGATTGAGCCTCGAATTGATCTTCGCCTGCGCGCGCGGCGAGACCGCCTGGTTTGGCGGCAGCGTGTAGACCGAGAAGAACCCGGCGGAATGCCCCGTCAGTCGATTCACCGCGACCATTCGTATCCAGCGGTGCACGCCGTCCAGCGTGCCGGCGCGTTCGCGCTCCAGCAGGTGCTTGCGGAGCGCCGAGATCTGGCGCAACGTGTCACGGTGGTAGAAGACCAGGAGCTCCTCCGGCATTTCATCCGCATCGCTGTAGTCCACCGCCCCGAGCGCCCGTTGCACGTCGGCCAGTGAGGGCGGACGGAGCCTCGGCTCGCACAGGACGGCGCTGAGCGGGTTGACGTCACAGCCGTAGGGGCGTCGGCCCATCAGCGCCGCCTCCAGCAGCGTCGTTCCCCGCCCCATGAACGGGTCGTACACGACATCGCCCGGCCGGGTGAGTCGATCGATGAAGAAGCGCGGAAGCTGCGGCTTGAAGCAGGCGCGATACGAGATCTCGTGCAGGCTGTGTGCGGCGCGCTGCTTCGCCGTCCAGAACTCGTTGGTGAACGTGTTGACGCGGACGGGAGCGTCCGCGTCCCGCGCAACGTCTATCTCGCCAGCCGACGTGGACGCACCGTGCCAGCGGAAATGCCGAACGAACTCTTCGAACGCGAGATCGTCGCGGTCCTCGAACGGCAGAAACGCCGTACCGGTGCGCTTACCCATGGCCTCGTAGAGTAACATCCCGGGCCGTCGGAGCTGCTTCGTCCTGCTCCCAGAACCGTAGCCGCTCCAACCGTAGCTTCCAGCGTGCTTCCATATCGCGGTCGCGCCGCCGCGTGGATCCTGCGGGGCACTGCGAGCAGAATTGTAGGGCATCCCAGCAGATGGAAAGGCCTACCAGCGGAGGGTGGGATGCTGTTTCCTCGCGACATCTTGCAGGGCATCGCCGCGGGTGGCGTGACGCTGGCCTTCACCAGCTGTCGCGACGGGTCGGCCGCCTTGGCCGGCACGCCACGGTGCTTCAAAGCGCCCCGCGATCACCGTAAGATCGACCGTACTGATGCCGCGCGCGAACGGGTTCCAGCTCGTCGAGTCCGTAGGCCGCACCTTGCCCGACGTAGAGGTCACCACCACGTGGGGCCAGCCGACGCTCAAGGTGCACGGCAGGATGTTCGTCTGCATCGCCTCTCACAAGTCCGCGGAGCCGGACACGCTGGTCGTGATGATGGACTTCGCCGACCGGGACGCGTTGATCGAAGAGGATCCCGGGACCTACTACCTCAAGGAACACTACGTCGATTACCCGTGCGTCCTGGTTCGGTTATCGCGCGTCCGTCCGGACGCACTTCGGGATCTGGTCATCGGTGCGCATCGCTACGTGAGTGGGAAGCGCAGACGGAAGTCGACCGGACAGCATCGTGGCCGACCTCGTCCCAAACGTCAGTGAGTGGTGACCGCGTCGCGGCCACGCTGCAGGAACGAACGCTCCGCAGCGTTGTCGGTGCGTGCCAGCGCCGCTTCATACGCCGCCGCCGCCTCCGGGTAGCGTTCCAGCCGCCGCAGCAGGTCGGCTCGGATCGCGTGGAGGAGGTAGTACTGGTCGAGGTCGAGACGATCGACGATGGCCAGGGCTGCCTCGGCGCCGTCGATCTCGGCGACGGCAACGGCGCGGTTGAGCGCCGCCACCGGGCTCGGTGCAATCGTCATGAGCTGATCGTAGAGCTGCAGGATCTCCCGCCAGTCCGTCGCGTCGGCGCTGGCCGCGTCGCTGTGGACGGCACTGATCGCCGCCTGGATCTGATATGGACCCGGCTGGTTCCTGCGGAGACACTGCCGCACCAGCGCCTGCCCCTCCTCAATCAGCTGGCGGTTCCAGAGGCGGCGATCCTGGAAGGCGAGCAGGACGAGGCCGCCGTCCGGGCTGACCCGAGCCGCGCGCCGCGATTCGACGAGCAGCATGAGCGCGAGCAGGCCAATGACCTCGGGGTGGTCCGGCACGAGAGAGACCAGCAGGCGACCGAGGCGGATCGCCTCTGCGCACAGGTCCTCGCGGACGAGCCGCTCGCCCGCGCTTGCCGTGTACCCCTCGTTGAAGATCAGGTAGATGACGGCGAGCACGGCGCCCAGGCGGGAAGGGAGGTCGTCCGCGGCCGGAACACGGTACGGAATTCGTGCGTCGCGGATCTTGCCCTTCGCTCTCACCAGCCGCTGCGCCATCGTCGCCTCCGGGACCAGGAAGGCGCGCGCGATCTCGGCGGTGGTGAGCCCGCCCAGCAGCCGAAGCGTCAAGGCTACCTGGGATGTGGGCGCGAGCGCCGGGTGACAGCAGGTGAAGATCAGACGCAGTCGATCGTCCGGCACGGCATCCTCCTCGCCCGGCGGGTCGCCGGCCAGCAGCCGCGACGCCTCCGCGTGTCGCTCCCCGCGCGATGCCTCCCGTCGCAGCCGGTCGATCGCCCGGTTGCGGGCGGTGGTGACGATCCATCCCTGGGGGCTCGGCGGCAGCCCGGTGGACGGCCATCGCTGCACGGCAGCCGTGAAGGCGTCCTGGACGGCCTCCTCGGCGAGGTCGATGTCGCCGTGGTGACGGACCAGGACGGCCACCGCGCGGCCGTATTCCTCGCGGAACACGCGTTCGATAGCCGACCTGGAGACCGGCGCCTCGTCGGCCATCAGTGCTCGCTCTGGAATGGCCGAACTTCGATCGGGAGCGTGATGGCGCGCGCCGCCTTGCGTCCCCACTCGAGCGCGGCGTCGAGATCGGGCGCCTTGATCACCGTGAATCCGCCGATGTGTTCCTTGCCTTCGGTGTACGGGCCGTCGGTTGTGACCACCTCGCCGTTCTTCATGCGCACCACGGTGGCGGTGCTCGGAGGGTGCAGCCCGCCCGCGAACACCCACGCCCCCGCAGCCTTGAGCTCGTCCTGCAGCGCACCGACCTGGCGCATGATCGGGTCCAGGATCTCGGGAGGCGGCGGATCGCCATCGGGCTGGTAAACGCTGAGCAGATACAGTTTCATCGGTCGTTCTCCTTCATCGGGCACCGGCCCCGTGCCGGCGTCTCACCTTCTATACGAACGGGTTCCGCCGGGATCGACAGGCCGGCAGGGAGCCCCGGGAAAATCACGACGCGGTCCCGGAGCCCATCCGCACTGCCCGGACCGAATGGTCACGGCTGCTCATCGCCGGTGTAGTATGCGACGCATCTTCCCGCAGGGACAGGGAAGCCCATGCAGTCAGACGACCGCTTCTACAAGTTGCTCGAAGAGATCCGCGACGTGCAGCGCGAACACCTCTCCGAGTACCGCCGCGCCGCCGCCGAGTCGCTGGCGCTGCAGCAGAGCGCCGTCCGGCGGCAGGAGCAGATCGGGGAGATCTACAGGCGTATGGCCCTCATTGGCGGCGTGGTTGTGGTCGCGCTCGTCGGCCTGCTGGTGTATCTGCTGGCGCGCTGGTCGGATTACCTGTTCCGGTGAATCCCGCACGGGATCCGACAGGCGGGTATCGCATGCGGCGGCGAGATTCTGCGTTGTTGGTTCCTGGCCATCACTGGACCCAGGGCGGCGACGCGGTGTCCTACTCAGTTCGCAGGGCAATGGCCGGATCGACGCCGGCGGCACGCCGCGCCGGGAACCACGCTGCCGCCACCGCCACGATCGCGAGCAGCACGACGGTCATCGCTTGTGACCCCGGATCCCACGGGGCGATCCCGAAGAGCAGGCCCCGGAATCCCCTCGCCGTCATCAGCGCTGCGGCCAGACCGAGGCCCAGGCCGATGCCCAGCACGACGTACGTCTGGCGGACGATCATGGTCAGGACATCGTGCGGGGTAGCTCCCATCGACAGACGGACAGCGATTTCACGGCGGCGCACCGCGACGAGATAGGCCAGCAGGCTGTACAGACCGATCGCGGTGAGCACGAGGGCGGCGACCCCGAACGACGTGAGCAGCCACGTGTTGAAGCGCCGCCCCGCGATCTGGCCGTCGATCAGCGCCTCGAGTGGCGCGACCAACCCGAGCGGCTGTTCGGGATCCACTTCACGAAGCGCTGCACGGACGGCCGAAGCCAGCCGCGATGGGTCGCCGGCGGTCCGGACCAGGAGCGTCATCGATCGGGGATCCTGAACATGGGGCCGGTACGATTCGGTGAAGACCGGAGACTCGATCCCTGCGCGGCGCGTGTCGGCCACGATGCCAACGACTGTGAGCCAGGGCCCGTCGGAATCAGCGCCGCCGAACTTCAGTCGCCGCCCGATCGGATCGACACCCGGCCAATGGGTTCGCGCGGTTGTCTCGTTGAGGATGACCACCGGCGGGCCGTCAGCGCGATCTGCGGTGGAGAAGTCGCGTCCTCGCAGCAGCGGGACGCGCAGAACGCGAAAGAAGTCGGGGCTGACGACATCGTTCGTCAAGGGCTGCTGAATCGTTTCCGGTCGTCCTTCGATCGTGAAGGAGGCGGAACTGGGCAGGCGGCTCAGGAGCACCGAGCTTCCCGCGGCCACGCCGGAGACGCCGGGAACCGCGCGCAGCCGTGCTATCAAGCGGTCCCAGAACGCCTGGCGCGCCGCCTCTTCCGGATACCTGGCCGGTGGAAGCTGCACTCGTGCCGTCAGCACCCCGCGCGGCTCGAATCCGAGATCCACGCGCTGCGCACGAACCAGGCTCCCGATCATCAGATTGGTCAACGAGACGACCAGCGCCGCAATGGCGACTTCCGAGATCACGAGTGTCCGCCTGAACCGCTGTGACAGCCATCCGCGACTGGTCCCCCTGGTTCCACTTGCGAGGATTCCGACGACCTCGACTCGAGCGGCTTTCCAGCTTGGCAGCAGCCCGAACAACAGTCCGGTCACGGCCGCCATCACCAGCGCCAGCGTGAGGATCGACCCGTCCAGCGACACGTCGCGAAGCCACGACAGGGTCGGCGGCGCTACCCGGAGGAGCAGTCGAAGCGTCAACGCGCCGAACGCGATGCCGAGTACGCCTCCGAGGAGAAAGAGGACCACGGTCTCGGTGAGCAGCTGCCTCGCGATGCGACGGCGGGAGGCGCCAAGTGCCGTCCGGATGGCGACCTCTCGGCGCCGTTCTGCACCCCGCGCGGCCAGCATGCCGGCCACGTTCACGCACGCGATCAGCAGGACGCCGAGGACGGCGGCACCCAGCATCAGGAGCGCCGGTCGAAGGGGACGCGCGAGTTCGTCGCGCAGGCTGACCAGCGCCACGCCCAGATCTCGGTCTTCGGGACGTTCGACGGCCAGCCGAACGGCAATCGCGCTCATCTCCTGTTGCGCCTGTGCGAGCGACACACCGGGTTTGAGCCGTGCGACAGCCCGCAGCCAGAACGCTCCACTCCGCCGATCATCCGGGCTCGGCTGCAGCGGCACCCACGCGTCGACGTTCCGTTCAGGAAACTGAAACGACGCGGGGAGCACCCCGATGACGGTGTACGGGATGGAATCGAGCCGGAGGGTCTGGCCGACGGCCGCCCACTGGCCGCCGAACCTTCGTTGCCAGAAGCCGTAGCCGAGGACCACGACCGCTGCCTGCTCCTCCGTCGCCGCAAACAGGCGCCCTGCAACCGGTTCGATGCGGACGATGCGAAAGAAGTCGGGTGTTGCCCTGACGACGCGCAGTTGCTCCGGATCGCCCATCCCGGTCAGGACCGGCTGTCTGACCGCGTACGCCGCAAACGTCTCGATCAGCCGGCTGCGTTCGCGCCACGCGACCAGACGTGGATAGGACGTGAAATCCCGCTCAAAACCCTGGCGAGGATTCGTGACCCAGACCATCGCTGCGCGGTGCGCCTCGTGGTACGGAAGGGGATCGAGCAGGATGAGCTTCGCAAGGCTGAACACCGCGCTCGCCAGACCAATCCCCAGCGCCAGCGTCCCGATCGCCGCGATCGCAAACCACCTCTCGCGGTGGACAAGACGACCGGCGAGTCGCAGATCCTGCGCCAGGATCCGCAGGTGCTGGGCGGGCGCGTCCACCAGCAGCGCCGCCAGCGCGGTGGAGGCCGTCCACGCCCGGAGAACGCCGCTCGTTTCCCTCACCCGGTCCACGAAGACGAGGGACATCTCCCTGCCGTACTCTTCGCGGTACGCCGCGGGATAGACGTGGAGGGCTGCCTTGAAGAGGGCGCGCGCCCAGGACTCGGATCGGGAGCGCGGCACGGCTATCGTCTCCGCGGCAACAGCCCGGTGGCCCGTGCATCGGCGAGCAGACGCGTGAGCCGGGCGGCTTCGGCCTGTGCCACCCGCCGGCCGAGCGACGTCAGGCGGTAGTAGCGACGCCGCTCGTCATCATGAGCGGGGTCCGGTCGTTCGCTCAGCTCATCGATCAGCCCCGATTCGAGCAGGCGCCTGACGACTGCATAGAGCGTGCTTGGGCTCGGCCGGCGACGTCCGCCAGTGCGCTCGGCGATTTCCTGGAGGATGGCGTAGCCGTGGCGCTCACCATCGGCCAGCGAGACGAGCACGTCGAAAGTGTCGCCGGGAAGCGGCAGGAAGTCCTCGGGCCGGTTGCCGTCACGCCGCCGTCGAGGCATGCCGCCGACTATACCAATTAATGGTATAGCAGGCAATGGATGATTCGGGAGCGATCTGGCTCCACGCGAAGAACGATCCGCCGCCCCCCACGGTCCAGGCCCCGAACCCGGCGCGCGTGATCGTCATGCCGGTGGTGCCCAGCGGGCACGGTTGGCGAGGGGCGCGTGCGTGTGCTGCTCATGACTGGCGCCTGTCGGCCTTCGCAACGCCTTCGCGCTGCGGCGCGTTCACCGTGATCGCGCGAACACGCGTGGGACCAGGTCGAGCACGGTGCGGATGATCTCCTCCTCGGTCCCGGGCGCGAGCGGCGCCGGCTGACCGTAGTACACCATCGAGCGATCGACCTCGTAGCCGCCTTCCGGGATCATCCGTCGCGAGGCGACGTAGAACGAGACGTCGTTGGTGTAGGCGTTTACCCAGAGGCGCGCGGCGTCCAGCTCCCGCTTCAGTCGCAGACCGTAGTCCGCGACCACTTCGCCGGCCAGGAACACCATCGCAAGGTCGTTCGAGAACGTCCAGACCTGGATCGGGTACGCCGCCGACCGCGGGATTGTCTCGCCGCGTCCGAGGCGGGCGAGCATCGCGCGCGCGTGCAGCCCGCCTGCGCCCGCCGCGGCCGCGCGTCGCTCCCACTCCTCATGCGACGGAATGCCGCTGAAACTCAGGTCGATAGAGCGAAAGCGCCCGTCGGGGGCGGAGGTCACCGGGCGCATGGTGCCGGAGAGGAGCCGGTCGACCTCCTCCGCCACCTCGCGCGCATGGCGTTCGACGTTGGGGATGCCGCCGCCGCGCGGATTCGGGTTCGCGTCGCCGCCGGCGCCGATCGCGATCATGGCGATCGCTCCCGGATGCCGCTCCTCGATCAGCGCCCGGGCGGCGCCAGGCCAGTCGCCGTGCACGTAATTGTCCTTGCCTTCGAGCGTCGTTGCGTGGCACGCATAGCTGACCAGCAGTGCGCGCAGACGACCGTCGAGCGCGTGCACGGCGAGCAGGGGCAGGTCGTGATCGACCGGTCCGTCGGGGTTGACGCCGAATGTCATCCATTTGCCGTCCTTCAGGACGCGACGGTTGGCCGCGAAGGTCACGCGTCCCCGGTTCCACGCGAGGCGGGCCGGGCGCCGGTCCGCGAGAGCGTCGCGCGCGACGCGTTCGAGGTTGTCGACCAGCTGACCGGTGTAGCGATCGCTCGCCGCCTGGTGCTCCGGCGGGATGGGTGCGCCGAAAATGAAGGGCAGCGTGCCCGCCAGCATCGGCCCCGTGTGCGTGTGGGTGGCGCTCACCGCGAGCTGCTCGCGCCTCACGCCGGCGGACGCCAGGCGCCTTGCGAGCTCGTCGCTGACGTGCCGAGGGACGCCGATCAGGTCGCTGGTGATCAGCACCGACGGGCCGCCGCGCCCGCCGCTGAATGCCAGCGCCTTGGCGTGGAGCCGCTGACGGATGTCGGCGGTGGGGACCGATCGGTTGCCGTACCCGCTCAGACGGATTGGCTCCTGCGGCGTGATGTCGATGGTCGCGATCCCGACGAGCACGCGACCGGCCGCCTCCGGCTGGCCCGATCGTGTCGCAGAGGCGCAGCTGAGCGACGCCAGTGCGATGAAGCCGGCGACAGCCGTCCTCACGGGCGGACGACGCGCGACTGCGCCTCGCCATCCGGCTTGACGATCGGAGAGAACGCACCCAGCACCTGTGCAGGGGTGCGCCGTATGGTCTGCGCGAACGCCAGCGGCGGACCGGCCGGCGAGGTCACGCTTTGGCCAGCTCCGCGCCGTGCGCCTGGATCTTCCTGACTGCTTCCGCGATGTGATCGATATCGGTCGGGTCGGCAAGCAAGAGGTTCTGGGTGATCGCGACCGTCGTGGCACACACCTGCCGGTTGCCCTTCAGGTCATTGAAGCTGTCGCGGTACGCCTTGAGGCGCTGTGGGCTGAAGAGGCGCTTGAAGCCGCGCGAAGCGATCGCTTCGTCCAGCAGACCGTCGAAGTACTGCTCCTGGTACCCGGGCGAACAGGGGATGCCCTCCGCCCGCATCGCCCGGATGAACTTCTCGCGCGGCAGCCCCTGAAACTTCCCGGCGTCGTAGCGGAACGGGTAGAGATGCCAGACAGCCTGGCTGCTCTCGGGCAGGCGCGCCGGCAGGATGCCGGGGATCTCCTTCAAAGAGGCGGAGAGGCGGTCCGCATTTTCGCGGCGCCGGGCCGTGTCCTCACGCAGCTTGTCGAACTGCTGCAGGAGCATGGCCGCCTGGAAGTGCTGCATACGGAAGTTGCTGCCACGCGTCGCATACGGGCGGGCTCCCTTGAAGCCGCCGTACGGGCGTCCGCAGTCGTGGAACGAGGCCGCTCGATCGATCAGGTCGTCGCTGTTGCCGGTGATCGCGCCGCCTTCGCCCGACGGCAGGTGCTTGGAGTTCTGGAAGCTGAAGCACCCGAGGTCGCCGATCGTCCCGCACTTCTTTCCCTTGTAGTCCGCGAGCCAGGCCTGGCAGGCGTCCTCGACGACGGCGAGACGGTGCTTCCCGGCCACGGCCATGATCGGGTCCATGTCACAGGGCATCCCGTAGATATGCACCGGCATGACGGCGCGGGTGCGTTCGGTGATCCGGCTCTCGATCGACGCCGGATCCATCGTCAGGGTCGCGGGATCGGTGTCGGCAAGCACGGGCAGCGCCTTGTGAACGAGGATGGCGTTGTAGCTGGCGATGAACGTGAACGGCGAGACGATGACCTCGTCGCCGGCGTCCACGTCGAGCACGTGCATGGCGACGACGAGCGCCGTCGTTCCGCTCGCGGTGGCGAGGCAGCGTTTCGCGCCGAGCAGTTCCGCGTAGGCCGCCTCGAAGCGTGGCACCTGCTCGCCCGAGCCGCGGTACCACTGGCCGCTCCTCAGTACCTGGAGGATGGACGGTTCCCACCCTTGGCGCCATTCCGGCCACCTCGGCCAGCTGCCCGTGTGTACCGGGGTGCCGCCGAGCAGTGCCGGTTTGTCGGCCAGGGATCGCGCCACCGTCCGCCCGGGCATCAGGCCCGTGGCGGCGAGTGCACCAGCGGCGACGCGGAAGAACTCACGACGGCTGTTTCCGGCGCTCATGTCATTCCCTCGATGGACAAGCGACCCGGCTCGCCCGGACATCTGTGGGGCGCGCGGGCAGGATCAGGGTTCCTCGAGCCTCCCGTGACGGCCTAGTGTATGCCCCGGTCCCGGCAGTCGCAATCGCGCTCACGTCGACGGAATGCGAAGGCGGCGACAGAAGCAGCCACCAGTGGAGGAGGAAATCCTCTGAATCAGACCATCGTCGGTCCCGCCGGCGTCCTCGGGAGGGTCGCGCGAGTGACCATGCGGACCGACCATCTCACGCGCACCGTTGGTGGGAACCTTCTCCTGGCCGTCTATGTCTCGACGCTGCCGCTCAGCGTCACCTTCAGCAGCAGCGGCGGCTTTGACGGGCTGTTGTTCAAGAGCCGGCCCGAGCGCCTGGTGATCATCGCGGTGGCGATCGTGTTGCGGGGGTGCTACTGGCGCATGTCACGCCGGGTGCACGTCGCGGGCCTGTGAGGGCCCGTGCGCGACGGCGCGATATAATCGGCGTCTGCCCTCCGGTGTCCGGCACCCATGGCCTTCTCTGCCTTCCATCCCGTTGTCCGCGAGTGGTTCACGACCACGATCGGCGAGCCGACACCCGCACAGCTGAGGGGCTGGGAGTCGATCGCGGCCGGCCGGCACACGCTCGTCGCGGCGCCCACCGGCTCGGGCAAGACGCTGGCGGCGTTCCTCACGGCTCTCAATTCGTTGCTCGAGGAGAGTCACCGGGCGGAGCTGCCGGATGAGGTCCGCATCGTCTACGTCTCTCCGCTGAAGGCGCTCAGCGCCGACATCCACAAGAATCTCGGGGCGCCGCGCACCGGCATTTGTCGCCTGGCCGAAGCCGCGGGGTTGCGTCCGCCGCGGATCACGGCTGCGGTGCGCACCGGCGATACGACGCCGGCGGAGCGTGCCGCGATGTTACGAACTCCGCCGCACATCTTGGTGACGACCCCGGAGTCGCTGTATCTGCTCCTGACCTCGGATCGCAGCCGTCGGATGCTGCGCACGGTGCGGACGGTCATCGTCGACGAGATCCACGCCCTCATCGGTTCGCGGCGGGGAGCGCACCTCGCACTGACCCTCGAGCGGCTCGCGGCCGCAGCCGGCCGTCCGCTGCAGCGAATCGGGCTGTCGGCAACGCAGACGCCGATCGAAGAGGTCGCTGGGTTTCTTACCGCCGGAGAGGGCGCCGGCTGCACCATCGTCGACGTCGGGCACCGCCGCCGGATGGACCTCGGCGTCGAAATGCCACGGTCACCGCTCGATGCGGTGATGTCTCACGAGGTGTGGCAGGAGCACTACGACCGCCTCGCGGCGCTCGTCGACGCTCATCGGACGACGCTGATCTTCGTGAACACGCGGCGAACGGCGGAGCGCCTCGCGCGCTGCCTCAGCGAGCGGTTGGGCGAGGGTGCGGTCACTGCACACCATGGCAGCCTGGCGAAGGACAAGCGGCTCGACGCCGAAACCCGCCTGAAATCCGGGCAGCTGAAGGCGCTCGTGGCCACGGCGTCGCTCGAGCTCGGCATCGATATCGGTTATGTCGACCTGGTGTGCCAGATCGGATCGCCGCGCCGGATCGCCACGCTGCTTCAGCGCGTCGGACGGTCGGGCCACACCCTTGCCGGAACGCCCAAGGGCCGGCTGTTTCCGGTGTCGCGCGACGATCTCGTGGAAGGCGCCGCGCTGCTGCGTGCGCTGCGCCGCGGCGTGCTCGACGCGATTGTGTCGCACGACGCGCCGCTCGACGTCCTGGCACAGCAGCTCGTGGCCGAGTGCGCATGCCGCGACTGCACGGAAGACGATCTGTTTGCGCTCGTGACGCGCGCGTGGCCCTACCGCGCCCTCGACCGCGCCGCATTCGACGGCGTGCTGCGGATGCTGGCGGACGGCTTTGCCACGCGCCGGGGACGACGCGCGGCGCTGGTGCACCGCGACGAGGTGAACGCGACCGTGCGCGGGCGACGCGGCGCGAGGCTCCTCGCGCAGACATCAGGAGGCGCCATCCCGGACGTTGCCGATTACCGCGTCGTCCTCGAGCCCGACGACACCGTGATCGGCACGCTGAACGAGGACTTCGCGATCGAGAGCACCGCAGGGGACATCTTCCAGCTGGGCAACGCATCGTGGCGCATCCTGCAGGTTGCGGGCGGCGATGTCCGTGTCGCCGATGCGAAGGGAGCGCCCCCGACCCTCCCGTTCTGGCTCGGCGAGGCGCCGGCGCGGAGCGACGAGCTCTCGCGCGCGGTCAGCGAGCTTCGCGCCGAGGTCGATCATCGGCTCGACGATCCCGCGCACGCGATTGAATGGGTGATGACGGAAGCCGGCCTCGCCAGGGATGCCGCCGCGGAGGCCGTGGCGTACCTCGCCGAAGGCCGTCGCGCGCTCGGCGCCATGCCCTCGCAGGAGACGCTGGTGCTCGAGCGGTTCTTCGATGAATCCGGCGGCATGCAGCTGGTGCTCCACGCGCCCTTCGGCAGCCGCATCAACAAGGCCTGGGGGCTGGCGCTGCGGAAGCGGTTCTGCCGGCAGTTCAACTTCGAGCTGCAGGCGGCGGCGACCGACGACGCGCTGATGCTCTCACTCGGACCGCAGCACTCGTTCCCCCTGTCGGACGTCTTCCGCTATCTCCATCCCGACACGACCCGCGACGTGCTCGTCCAGGCGTTCCTCGACGCCCCGGTGTTCAAGACACGGTGGCGATGGAACACGACGGTCTCGCTGGCCGTGCCGCGCGCGAGAGGGGCGCGCAAAGTGGCGCCCACGATCCAGCGCATGCTGGCGGACGATCTGATGGCGGCGGTGTTCCCCGATGCCGCCGCCTGCCTGGAGAACATCCCCGGCGATCGGCAGATCCCGGATCATCCGCTGGTCTCGCAGACCGTGCGCGACTGCCTCGAAGAGGCGATGGACTTCGAGGGCCTTCGCGCGGTACTGGGCCGGATACACCGCGGTGCCCTGCGCCTGGTCGCGCGCGATACGCCGGAGCCGTCGCTCTTTGCGCACGAGATCCTCAACGCGAAGCCGTACGCGTTTCTGGATGATGCCCCCCTCGAGGAGCGCCGGAGCCGCGCGGTGCAGACGAGGCGCGCCACCGCCACGGTCGACGGCCTCGGTGCGCTCGATGCGGCAGCCATCGCGCGCGTGCGTGAAGAGCAGCGGCCGAATCCACGTGATGCCGACGAGCTGCACGACACGCTGCTAACCGCGGGATTCCTGACCGCCGGCGACTTCGCCGGCGCCCCGCCGGAGCTGCTCGCGCAGCTCACCGCGGCGCGGCGTGCGTGCCAGGCCGCGTCCGGCGGATCGATGCCGGACTCGTGCCGACTCGTCGTCGCCGCCGAGCGGCTGCCGGAAATGCGTGCGATCCATCCGGACCTCGTCGTCGCACCTTCGCTCCAGGCGCCGGCTTCCCGGCTCGGCCGGACCTGGACGCGCCGCGACGCGATTGCGGAAATCCTGAAAAGCCGCCTGGCCCTGGCCGGCCCGGTCAGCGCGGCGGCGCTCGCCGCTCCACTCGGCATCTCGTCGGCGGACGCAGACGCCGCTCTCGTGCGGCTCGAGGCGGACGGGGTCGTGCTGCGCGGGCGCTTTTCGCCTGGCGAGAACGAGCTCGAGTGGTGCGACCGGGCGCTCCTCGCCCGTATACACCGCTACACGCTGAACAGGCTGCGCGCCGAGATCGAGCCGGTCAGCCCGGCGGATTTCATGCGCTTCCTTTTCGACTGGCAGCACGTCGAGCCATCTTCCAGGCTGACAGGACTCGACGGGCTGCGAGAGGTGGTTGCCGCGCTCGATGGATACGAGCTGGCGGCGGGAGCGTGGGAGCGCGCGGTGCTGCCGGCCCGGCTCGATCGCTACGATCCGTCGATGCTCGACATGATCTGCCTCACCGGCGAAGCAGGATGGGCGCGTCTCTCGCCCGCCCGGCCGGAGGCGGATCCGATGCCGGTGCTGGTTCCGGCGACGCCGATCGCACTGTTCCTCCGGGAACACGCGGGAGCGTGGCGGGCGCTGCGCGTGCCGGCGGGCGAACCGCCGCTCGGCGAGGCGGCGCGAAGGGTCCTGTCGGTGCTCCGGTCGCGCGGCGCGTCGTTCTTCGCCGATCTCGCATCGTCGTGCGGCTTCGACGCCGATCAGCTGCGGCATGCCATCGGCGCGCTGGTCGCCTGCGGCCTCGCGACGTCGGATGGGTTCGCCGGACTGCGTGCGCTCGTGCGGACAGCGGGCGGGTCGGCGCGGTCGGACCGGCGCCGTACCTTCGCCGGCCGATGGTCCGCGATCGCGGCCGGTGCCGAGCACGTGACCCGCGACGAGGCGGTCGCGGGCCAGGCCGGGGCGTTGCTCCGACGCTACGGGGTCGTGTTCCGGCGATTGCTGACCCGCGAGACGAACGCGGCGTCGTGGCGCGAGCTCGCGCGCGTGTATCGCCGTCTGGAGGCGCGCGGTGAAATCCGCGGCGGCCGTTTCGTGACCGGTATGTCTGGCGAGCAATACGCGCTGCCGCACGCGGTCGAGCGGCTGCGCGAGGTCCGGCGCATCCGGCCCGACGGCGGACTGGTCGTCCTCAGCGCGGCCGATCCGCTGAACCTCACGGGCATTGTCACCGCCGGGGAGCGGATCCGGACGGTCGGCCGACACCGCATCGTCTATCGCGACGGCGCGCCGCTCGCCGTCGCCGAGGCGGACGTCGTGCGTGCGCTTGCGCCGATCGACCCCCGCATCGCCGCCGACGTCCCGCGTGCACTCAGGAAAAGGCGGCCAGCCGTGTTTGCCTTCCGCTGAGGCGAACGCAACAGGACTCCTGCCCGAGGGGTCCCGTGCGACTCGCAGCAGGAGGGCAGGACCGGCTGCCCAGGGTGCGAGCCTCGCGCCGCGAGCGTCCGCCACTCTGCGCACATGCGCGGTCCGGGCGGCGTCAGACTGCTCCGGCAGCAGGAGCCGTCCGCGCGGTGAGCGTCGCGCGGATGCCTGGCGCCGGCCGCAGGGTGATGAGCGGTTCCGGGCGAATCTCCAGCCCCGGCGACAGGCGGATGCGGAAGCGCTGCGCGATGGCGGCGACGATCAGCTGGGCCTCGGCCATCGCAAACTGATTCCCGATACACACGCGCGGGCCACCGCCGAAGGGGAAGTACGCGAACTTCGGCCGCGCGGCCTCGCGGTCGGGCGTGAACCGATCGGGATCGTAGCGCTCCGGCTCCGGCCAGAGCCTCGGCCTGCGGTGGACGACGAACGGGATCAGGAAGACGATGGATCCCTTGCGTATCGGGTAACCGCCGACCTCGTCGTCGGCGAGCGCCAGGCGGGAGAAGCCCCACGCCGGCGGATACAGGCGCATCGATTCCTCGAGCACCCTCCGTGTGAAGACCAGGTGTTCGAGGTGGGCGAAGGCCGGTCGCGCGCGCCCCACCACCCGGTCCACCTCGTCGGTGAGCCGCTGTTCGGCATCGGGGTGCCGCGACAGCAGGTAATACGTCCACGACAGCGCGAGCGAGGTCGTCTCGTGGCCGGCCAGCAGCATCGTCATGACTTCGTCACGGAGCTGCCGGTCGGTCATTCCTTCGCCGCTGTCCTCGTCGCGCGCGGCGAGAAACACCGACAGCAGATCGGGCTGGTCGCGGCCGGACCGACGCCGCTCCGCGATGATGCGATAGACGACGGTCTCGAGCTCGTGTAGCGCGCGCCAGAAGCGGCGGTTCGCCGGGAGCGGCAGCTTCGTTTCCAGCTTCGTGGCCCAGAACGTCTCGCCGATGCGCTGATTGACGATCGGCCAGGTGCGGTTGACGGTCTCCGCCGCCGGCCCGAGGTCCGTGCTGAACATCGTGCGCACGACGATCGCCTGCGTCAGCGACATCATCTCCGCGACGAGATCGATCGCGGCGCCGCGCGCCGCCGCGTGCTCCCAGCGGTCCAGCGCCTGCTGCGCGCACTCGCTCATCACGTCCGCCATGGCGACCAGGCGCTGGCGATGGAACGCCGGCTGTGCGAGGCGCCGCTGTCGCAGCCAGAAGGAGTCTTCGCTCGTCAGCAGGCCGCGGCCGAGGCCGTCCTTGAGGCGGTCGTAGAGCGGGCTCTTGTGATAGTTGCGGGCGTTGTCCTGCAGGACGTGCTTGATGTCCGGCGGATCCGAGAGCAGGTACCCGTGATACGGGCCGGCCTTCAGGTGAACGATGTCGCCGTAGCGGTCCGCCGCCTCGAGGAACGTGCGAATCGGATCCGAGCGGAGCTGGGGCAGTACGCCCACGATCGGGTATCCACGGGGTCCCGGAGGCAGCGCGAATGAAGTCGAGCTAGCCGAGACGTTCATCCCACACGATCATAGGCCTGCAAGTGCCGGTTGTGCCGCCGCGCGGAAGAGATGGCGTCAGCGGCCGGGCCGGAGGAATTCGCCGGACCAATCGAGGACGATCGTGACTTCACGCCCCTGAGTGCGGTTCGCCGGGCGCACTACCACGAGCGTGCGGCCGTCGGGGTGGATATCGTAATCGTCGTACAGCGGTGGAAGGAAGGGATCGATCAGGACCCGGCGCGTCAGCACCTTGACCCCGGCGGTCTTGTCGACGCGAGCGGCCACGAGACGTGGGCCATGGCGGTAGTAGATCTCGTTGCCGTCAGGTGCCCACGACGGATCGGTGCCCTCCGCGATCAGCCAGGGAGTGCCTCCTTCGGGAAAGCGGGTGACATAGACTTCGAACACGCCTGAATTGAGCATGTAGTGCGCGAGCCACTTGCCGTCGCGCGACATCCGGCCCCCCCACGTGCTGGCGGGACCGACAACGGTCCGCGATTGCGCGCGGCTGTGGGCCTTGATCGCCGATCGATTGCCTTCCATCTGACCGAAGAGGAGCGTCGCTCGATCGGGTCCACCCCACGAGCCAGTGGAACGGCTCCAGTGCCAGGATCTGGACGGGGTTCCCGCCGCCATCGACACGCGTCGAGTAGATTCCAGGCCGCTCCCCCAGATGCGAGTAGATGATGCGCGTGCCGTCGTGGCTCCAGATCGGGGCCCGACCGCCGCCGGACGTCAGACGTGTGGCCGTCCCTGTCTGCAGATCGTGGAGCCAGAGGTCCGCCGGCTCATCGTCGCGGCGCCGGGCGGCGACAACGACGTAGCGGCCGTTGGGCGAGAACCGCGGGTTTTCCAAGGAGCGTTGCGTCTGTCCCACCGCGCGCTCGGCAGCGTCGGCGGCCACGACGACCAGTTCGTAGGCGTCTGCGGCCGGCACGTAAGCGAGTACGCCGCCGCGGGACATTGCGTAATGGCGCCCGCCGCCGCTGCCCGGCAGCTCCACCGCCACGCCTTCCAAGAGCGGTATCGTGGCCTCCGTCGACGCATCCTCCGGGTTGAAGGGCGCTGCGAGCAGCGTCGTTCCGCGGCTGAACACCACGTGCCCGTTCGCGTAACGCGGCGCGGTCCCCGGCAGCAGCTTCTTGATCGCGCCGGTTTGCCGATCGTACGCGTGAATGTGCCCGGAGAATTCGAACAGCACGGTCCGTCCATCCGGCAGAACCTCGGGCTGACGACCCGGGGTCGTAGTCGTCAGCGGCTCGACGCTTCCGCCCTCCGCTGGCACCACGTACAAGTGCGAGTCCGCGCCGTAGGCGAACACGATGCGGCCGTCGGGCCCCCAGCTCGCGCCCGACGAAAGGCCCACTGCCTCGGCGATATCGGCCGACGCGCCGCCGTCGACGGCAACGCGCTTCAGCCGGCCATCGGCAAAAAACCCGATCCAATTGCCGTCCCAGGAGAAGAACGGGCTGGTTCCCCGTTCGGTACCGGGCAATGGCGTCGGCTCGAGGCGATCGAGCGTTCGGCGATACAACCGCTGCCCGTCCTTGTCACTGGCCGCGATCACAACCATCCGACCGTCGGGCGCGACGGCGACAGACGACGTGTACCCTGGGCCGCGGGTCACGCTCACGCCGTCCGGCAGCATGGTCGAGAGCCGAATCGGTACGGCTGGAGGCGAAGGGCCCTCTGCCCGTGGCAGGGACTTTCCCCAGAAGAACGCGAGCAGGACAGCGGAAAGAACCCCTGTTCCGACTGCGGCAGAGCGCAGGAGCGGCAGCCGCGGTCGCGCCGGCGTAAAGCTGGACGGCCCCAGCAAGAACCGGTGATCGCCGATGTCGCGCAGCCGTTTGCCGGGATCCCGCTCCAGACAGGCGCGCAGCAGCGGCCGCACGCTCAACGGGACACCCTCCCACCGCGGCTCCGCGGTGAGCACCGCCGCCAGCGTCTCGTGCAGCGACTCACCTCGAAAGGCGCGGTCGGCGGTGATCATCTCGTAGAGGACGGCGCCGAACGCCCACACGTCCACCCGCGCGTCCACGCCCGCCCTTCGCCTGTTCGGGAGCGATATAGGCGGGCGTGCCGAACACCACGCCGGGCCCGGTGACCGCCGAGATCGTCGCGTCCAGGTGTGCAGGGTCCGCCAGAAATTTCGCAAGACCGAAGTCGAGCACCTTCACCGTGCCGGCCGGTGTAATCGTCACGTTTGCCGGTTTGAGATCGCGATGAACGATCCCTCTGCGGTGCGCGGCCTCGAGCGCGTCGGCGATCTGTCCGGCGATGTTCAGCGCCTCGTCGAGCGGCAGCGGACCTCGCTTCAGCCGGGCGGCCAGCGTCTCCCCCTCCACGAGCTCCATGACGATGGCCGCCGTCGCCGCGCCGGCGGACCGCGCCGCCTCGTTCTCCTCGAATCCGTAGATCGCCGCGATGTTCGGATGGTTGAGCGAGGCCAGCACGCGCGCCTCACGCTCGAACCGTGCGCGCCACTCCGGGTCCGACGCCTCCGCGGAGCGAAGCATCTTCAGCGCCACGTCCCGCGCAAGCCGCGTGTCGCGGGCGCGGTACACTTCGCCCATCCCGCCGTGACCGATGAGCGAGACGATCTCGTAGACGCCGAGTCGTGAGCCTGGCGACAACGACATGGAGGTCCGCCGCGATGCGGCGGATTGTAGCGTATGCACGGAACGCGGCGCGATCCTCGAAGTAGCCGACCATGTGGTGCAGCACGTCGCCGTGGCGCCGGGGGACCGTCTCGCCGAGCAGGCCGGCCGAGATGCCGATGCGGATCGTCGGGCAACCAGCCGGCAGTCAGATTCTCCGGCTGTCGTAGGCCCAGTGGTGCAACGCCTGCCGCTGGCGGCGCGGGCGGCACCGGTCTGTGGCACGATGCCGTCCGCGCCGGTCGCGCCTCCTGACGCGCGTCCGGTCCGCGGGCGGGGTGGCGGCGAGCGAAGCAGGACGGGGAGTGCCGCGGTCGAGACGCCGGCTCACCCGTCGAGGGAGACCCTCCGGTGAACAACATCACGAAGATCCTTCACGCCGCGCCGCCGCGGACCATCCAGGCAGCGCGCGCGAACTTCCCGCAGCGTGACGGCATGCACCCCTCACCGGCCGACTGGCGCGACGAAGTGCTGTACTTCCTCCTTCCCGATCGCTTCTCCGACGGACGAGAGCACACGCGCACGCTGCTCGATCGCGCGCGGATTGAGGATCGTCGAGCGGCGTACGCGGCCGCCAACGGCCTGCCGGTCTGGCGCTGGGACCTCTGGAGGCAGTCCGGCGAAGCGCGATTCCAGGGCGGCACCCTCCCCGGGATCACCAGCCGGCTTCCTTACCTGACCGAGCTTGGCGTGACCTGCCTGTGGATCGCTCCGGTGTTCCGCCAGCGCGTCGAAGGCAACGACTTCCACGGCTACGGAGTGCAGGATTTCCTCGACGTGGACGCGCGGTTCGGAACCCGCGCGGACCTGGTGGAGCTCGTCCACGCCGCACACGCCGTCGGCATCCGCGTCGTCCTGGACGTCATCTTCAACCACACCGGATCCAACTGGTTCTACGACGTCGCCGAGACCGGCGACCCGCTGCGGCCGCCGTACACCACGGGACAGTACCGCAGCCTGTTTCCGAAGAACGGGTTCGGGGGAGCCATCACGAACCCGCAGCAGCCGCTCGGCCCGGACGACTACGTCTGGCCGCAGGACCTGCAGTTCATCGACAACTACAGCCGCGCGGGCACCGGGAGCCTCGGCGCCGGCGACATCCGCGATCCGAACGCCGAACACAAGCGCACCGATTTCGGGACGCTGCGCGACCTGGCCGTTCAGCGCGCCGAGACGCTGGGGCGCCTCGTCACCATCCACCAGTACTGGATCGCGCTCACGGACTGCGACGGCCTGCGCATCGACACGCTCAAGCACGTCGGCGGCGAGGAAGGACGCAACTTCTGCGGCGCCGTCAAGGAGTTCGCCGAATCGATCGGCAAGAACAACTTCCTGGTGCTCGGTGAGATTGCCGGCGGCGACACCGCGCAGGAGTTCCACCTGACGATCTTCGGACGCAACCTCGACGCTGCACTCGACATCGGCGAGATGCGGCTGGCGATCACCGGCGTCGGCCAGGGCCTGCGCAACCCGTCCGACTTCTTCGCGGGCTTCGACTTCTGGGACGAGAAGATGGGTTCGCATCGCGACTGGGGATCGCGTCACGTCTCGGTCCTCGACGACCACGACCACGTCTTCGGCGCGAAGGTGCGCTTCAGCGCCAACGCTCCGGTCAGCCACCAGGTGGTCGTTCCCACGGCGCTGCAGCTCTGCGGGCTCGGGATCCCGTGCATCTACTACGGCACCGAGCAGGCGCTGCCCAGTGGCCCGGAGGAACCCGAGCGCCGCTGGCTCGGCACGGTAAAGGTCGACGGACGCGACGAGTCGGCATTCGGCCGCATCGACGTGCTGCTGCGGGAGGCGATGTTCGGGCCCGACCACCCGCGGGCATCGGGGTTTGCCGGAACACAGGGGCAGCTCGACCCGGCGCTGCCGGGTTTCGGAGCCTTCGGTACGGCCGGCGCGCACGTCTTCGATCAGGCGCACCCCGCGTTCGTCCGCGTCAAGGCGCTGATCGCGGCTAGGAAGATGCTGCCGCCGCTGCGCCGCGGCCGGCAATACCGCCGCGCCACGTCGATTCTTGGCGACGACTTCCGCTTTCAGGGTCCGGGCGAACTTGTCGCCTGGTCGCGCATCCTCGACGCCCTGGAGGTGCTGATCGCGGTGAACACCAACGGTGTCGCCGGGCGCGGCTCGCGCATCGAGCTCGATCCGCGGCTGCGTCGCGCCGCTTCGACGCTGCGCGTGGTGTGCGACACGAGCCGGATCGGGGACCCGCTCGCGGATGCGCTGGGCGGCGGGCGCCTGCTGCACGTGCAACCCATGGGGCAGGGCAACCGGGTCTTCGTGGACGTCGGCGTGGTCCCGCCCGCCGAGGTCATGATCATGACCTGACCCATCGGTTCAGCGGTCCGCGATTCCGCGCTGAGTGAGGTGGGCGAGCTGCGGATGTTCATCGGCGAAGAATGGCAGCACCCGTTGGCGCACCTCCTTCAGCCGTCCCTGGGCGATGGCGAGTCCGACCAGGGCGGACACGACGCTCTTGGTCGCAGAACGAAGGGCATGCCGCGTCGTCACGTCGTACTCGTAGAAGTACTCCTCGAAGACGAGCCGCCCGCGATGCGCGATGAGGACACTGTGCACGTGGGGATACCGACCAGCGACGCTGGCAGCGCCCATCTCGCGCAGCCGGACCGGGTCGAGCGACGTTCCATCGAGCCCGCCGACCTGCAGCCCATCGTCCCCCGCCGCCGGGGGCGCGTAGGTGTACTCGCGCTTCGAAGCCGACCGCGGGTACCAGATGCGCTCGTCCAGTGGAGCGCCAGGTTCCACCCGGCGGAAGACCCGCGCGGGATCCGGGCTGTCCAGCAGCATGTAGCCCTCGTGCCCGGCGGCGAGCGAGAACCTGACGCGCTGCCCGGCGTTGTTGGTGAAGAGATCCTCGCCGACGACCTTCAGCGGGTATTTCGCGGCGTCGAGGACTGCGACCAGGACGTTGTCCCGCGGTGACGCGACGATCTGGAGCGTGCCCCTTCCCTCGTCTTCTTACGTTCCCTCGTAGCTGCGGAGCCGTTCGTACTCGGGCGTGAGCACCTGCTGGCTGGCGGTCGTCATCGCCGCCACGCCGATGAGGACGGACCAGCAAAGCAGCTGGAGCGAACCGCCACGTCGCATGCGCGTGCGGATAGCGCGTGGAAGGTCCACGGCGTCAAGGCAGGCGCTCGCCCGGCCACCCGCCGACGATCAGGTGCGAGTCCCCGAACTCGTGCCACAGGTAGCCGGACTCGCCCGCCTCGCGGTAGACCCGATCGAGGTGGGAGGCGGGCGAGCGGGCGCCGGCGGCGGCGATGGCCCGCGTGACGATCGCCAGGTGCGTGGCGCGCGGCTCGTGGAACCCCGTGATCAGGCCGTTCACCGCGCGGAGCGGCCGATCCTCGGTGATGACGACGTTCGTCCACCCCTCGCCCGGCGACGTCGTCCCGCGGGCGTCGGTGACCGTTTCAAGCGCACGGACCACCGTGGTCCCGACGGCAATGACGCGTCTACCGCCGCGCCGCGCCGCGTTGACGCGATCGGCGGTCTCCGGCGGCACGCGATAGTACTCCTCGTAGGGCGGCTCGTGATCCTCCAGACTGGCGACGCCCGTGTGGAGCAGCAGCGGCGCGATTTCGATCCCCTCCGCGACGAGGCGGGTGACGAGTTCGGGCGTGAACGGACGCGCGGCCGACGGCATCTCCGCGCTGCCCGGCTCGATCGCGAACACGGTCTGGTACATCGCGATCGGCCACGGGGCCGGCACGTAGCTGTACCGGATCGGGCTGCCGAACCGCTCGAGGTGCGACAGCAGCGGCTGCGAGAGCTGCGGCGCCGCGATCCACAGGCGCGACGGGACGTCCAGCGCGCGGTCGAGCGGGTACGGCGCCAGCAGCGTGACCTGGCCGCCGCCTTCGACCGCGAACGCCGTGCCCGGCCGGGCGTGGTGATACGGCTCCGATGCGACGGAAGCAGGGCGTCTCACCTCGACCACCCAGAAGTTCCCTGGGAGCCGCGTCGAAACGTGCAGCTCGAACGGCTCGCCGCCCCGGGACGTTGCCCCGAGCGCCGCGTTCAGCGTCGCGCTGGTGTTCACGACCAGGAGGTCGCCGGGCGAGAGCCACCGCGGCAATTCGCGAAACCGCGCATGGTGGATCGCGTCAGTGTGAGGCCGCGACACCAGCAGGCGGACCTCGTCGCGCCTGAGGCCGCGCGCCTCCGTCGGTTCGGCCGCCTCGAGGTGCGCCGGCGGCGCTAGGCCCGCTGCAGCCATCGGGCGTCCTCCTGCTGCGCCGCGAACCGTTGACCGGTGAGATCCTTCGAGTCCTGATCGAACAGCCAGTTCCAGAACGGCACGGTCACTTCCGGGAGCGGGCGATCGGAGATGTCCTCGCCGGGATAGGCCTCCTGGTGCATGCGCGTTCGCATGTCGCCCGGATCCACCAGCACGGCGGACACGCCCATCTCGCCCAGCTCGACCGCGAGCGTGCGTGTCAGAAGCTCCAGCGCAGCCTTCGTCGCGCCGTAGGGCCCCCAGCCGGGATATGCGGCGACGGCAGCATCGCTGGTGATGTTCACGATCAGTCCGCAGCGCTCCGCCAGCAGCGGCACCGCCAGCTGGATCAGGACCATCGGGGCGCCGACGTTCACCGGGAAGAGGCGGGCGAACCGGGGAACGTCGAACGAGAGAAGTGGGCCGATGACGCCCAGTTCCGACGCGTTGTTGACGAGCACGTCCAGTCCGCCGAGCTGCCGTGCCGCGTCGATGCAGGCGGCGCGCACCCCGGGGTCGGTGATGTCGCCGGCGACTGGGACGACCGCCGGCGCCTGCCGTGAGAGGTCGGCTGCCGCGCCCTGCAGCGCGGCGTGATCCCGTCCGCCAATCACGAGGCCGTACCCACGGGATGCCAGCGCCCGCCCGATGACCAGGCCAAGCCCGTGGCTGGCCCCCGTGACGAGAGCGACCCGAGCCGGTTCCGCCATGCCGTCACCTCCCATGGCTGCAAGGGTCGAACTTCAAGTTAACTTGAAGTCAAGAAGAAAATGGCGCAGACTGGATCGTGGGTGAGGTGCTGACCATCGGCGAGGCGGCGGCACGCAGCGGGGTCGCAGCCTCGGCGCTGCGCTTCTACGAGTCGCAGGGGCTGATTGCCTCGGAACGGACCGATTCCGGCCACCGCCGCTACCCGCGCAGCGTGCTCCGCCGCGTCGCGTTCATCGTGTTCGCGCAGAAGGTGGGCCTGTCGCTGGAGGAGATCCGTGCCGAGCTCTCCCGGCTGCCGCGTAACCGCGCGCCGGACCGCGCCGACTGGGCGAAGCTGTCGTCTGGCTGGGCGAAGCGCATCGACGAGCGCATCGCCGCGCTGGAGCGGATGAAGGCGGGCCTGACGGAGTGCATCGGGTGCGGCTGTCTTTCACTCGACCGCTGCCGGTTCGCCAACCCGGGCGATCGTGCCGCCCGCCGCGGTCCGGGTCCGCGCTATCTGATTGAACCGCCGCGCCGCTGATCGGCGGGGCGGCGCCGGCCACGTGCGAGACGGCCGCGTTCGTCGATGGAGGTGCGCGCTTGACCAACCATGAGGCCCAGGAGCCGCAGCCCGCTTCTGCACGCCACTATTTCTCCCACGGGCGCCTGGCCTACCTGCAGATTCCGGCGGTGGATGTGCGCGCGTCGGCAGAGTTCTACCACGCGGTGTTCGGCTGGCAGATGCGGGGCGATGGTACCGTGCACCTCGGCTTCGCCGACGCGACGGGCGACATGATTGGCGCCTGGGTCACCGACCGCCCGATCTCAGAGCATCCCGGCCTCCTGCCGTACATCTACGTGCGCGGCATCGATCAGACGCTGCAGCAGATCGAAGCGAGCGGGGGCACCGTCGTGCGGGCGCCCTACCCCGAAGGGGACCTCTGGGTCGCCACGTTCCGCGATCCGGCCGGCAACGTTATCGGGGTATGGCAGCGCGAACCCCGGTGAAGGACGGAGAGATATCGACTCAGAGGGCCACGGAGTGCGCAGGGGTTCAGGGCAGGCCGTAGACGCCGACGGCCGAGATGAGCAGGCCGAGGCAGCCGAAGAGTCCCAGCAGCAGCATGTTCAGGCGGCGCTGCGCCACGCGTCTCCCTATCAGCTCCTCCATCGTGATGAGGTTGCGCAGCGGCACGTCCGGCAGCACGGCAAACACCGCGGACCCTACCGCGCCCACGATGTCGGACGTGTTTCCGCTGGTGCGGATCACCAGCGTGCCGCCGGCGACGCGGCTCTGCGCCATCGGCATGTACGCCTCCGGTCGCGGCTCCACTTCGAGGCTCGTCTGGCGCACGTCGCCGACGACCCCGACGATCGTGGGAGACCGATCGATCCCCGACCTCGCGGCGGATCTTCGCCCGGGAAGAACGTTTTTCGCGGCTGACTCGTTGATGATGACGACTGCGGTGGAGTCCTCGCGATCGCTGCGATCGAACAGCCGCCCTCGTTGAAGCGGAATGCTCAGCGCCCGGTGGAAGTCCGGCGTCACGGCGCTGGTGCCGATCATTTCCCCCGGCGGTGAGGTCGATGTTCCTGGACGGAATCGTCAGCGAGGTGGCGCTGTACCGGCCCTGGAGCGGCGCGCTCCCGCCGATCATCGCTGCGTGAAGCACGCCGCGGATCCGAGCGACCCGTTCGACGACTTCGGCGAACGCCGCACCGGAATCGCGCGGCTGCGTCCGTGATTCGACGCGCGGCGAAGCCCTCGACCGGCCACGCCGGCGCTGGTGCGACCGCCTTCCTTGAGTGCTTCTGTCAGCTCCGGTGTCGACAGGCGGCGGATGTGGGCCGAACGCACCGCTGCGCACGTTCCCAGCGGCGGGCTGCCCGTGCGACATGGATGGCCGAATACGTCCGGATTAGGACGAGCCTGGCGGCTGCGATTCGTCTCTTCGCGTCAGTTCTGCAGTTTGACCGCCGCCAGGCGTTTCACCAGGGAGATGTCGCTCACAGCCTTGATCTGCAGACGAAGGCCCGTGCCTTCCGGATACCGCGGGGCATCGTCGAGCAGGCGCAACACGCGTGAGGGTATCCCGCTCTGGCGTGCGGCCGCGAGCGCCCGGTCGCCGAAGATGAAGAGTACCTGGAAGAACCCGTTGAAGGGCGCCAGCCAGACGATGGTCCTTTTCCCGCGCTTCAGGCGAAGGGCCCAGCCGGTCCGGGTCGAATAGCTCTTCCACTCCCGGACCGAGACGTCCTGCTCCGACGCGAGGTCCGCGATCAACCGGTCCCACACCGGCTTCACACGACCGAGCGCCTGTTCGAGGTCGGAATCGGACGGTCGAGCAGAGTTGCCGACGAACGCATTGGCGGGCGCACCCGTGTTGCGGGCTCTCTTTTCTCCGGTCGGTCGCGGATCATGCGCCATTAGACGGCTGTTCTCGTGTGCCTGCGGCCTTCCGCTGCTCTGCCGCGACGCTCTCGCGCGCGCAAGGCCGCATCGTCTACGCGTCGGCCTTCAGCACCTCGCTCGGCTGGATGCGCAGCCCGCGACGCGCCGGTCCAAGGGCCGCGAGCAATCCGACGACCACCATCAGCGCGGCGACGAGGAGCGTCAGCGTCGCCGCCCGGCCGATGCTGGAGTCGGTGTTCAGGAACACGGCGCCGGACAGCAGCGCGCCGACGATCAGACCCAGCGCGAGCTGGCCCGCGACCCGCCGGAAGATGCCGATGACCAGCCGATGGGGAGCCGCGCCGAGGGCGGCACAAATCGCGATCTCGCGCGCACGCTGCGCGACGGTGAACGACATCAATGCATAGATCCCGGCCGCCGACAGCAGCAGGACGCTGATCGTCACCAGCCCGACGCCCCACGCGAGGTAACGCCACACCGAGCGCATCTGGCTGTACAACTCCGATAAGGGGACGACCCGGCGCAGCTGCAGCGCGGGATCGACCTCGGCCCCGATTGCGCGAACGCGATCGAGGAAGCCCGTCGGGATGTTCCCGTCGAAACGCGCCGACAGGACGAGCGGATGCACGTCTCCCGGTGCGGCCGGATGATAGACGGTGGGGTTGCCGTCCGAGCCGGGCGGCGGTGGAAAGTCCGGGAAGTCGCGAACCACTCCGACGACTTGATACCACGTGTCGGCGCGGGTGTTCCGCCGCTCGTACGGCGCGACGTAGCGGAAGCGGGCGCCTAGGGCGAAACCGGGGTCGAGGAACTGCCGCACGAACGTGCGGTTGACAACGACGTGTGACGCGGTCAGATCGGCCGCCGTCAACCCGCGCCCGGCCAGGATCTCGGCGCGGTACACGTCGAACAGCCCGAGGCCGACATCGAACGCATCGACTCCCAGCCTGGCGCCGGCGTACTTGACGCCGGCGCCGCCTGCGAATTCGAGGACTCGACCAGGCGCGAACCCCGGCACACCTGAAGAGAACGTGACCGCCGAGACACCCAGCTCGGCCTCCAGTCGGGACGTCAACTCGAGTTGCCGGGCCCTGATCCGGCCTGCGTCCCTGGCGGATTCCTCGTCACCCATCGCGACCGTGGCCACGATGAACTGTTCGGCGGCGAACTCCGGTCCCGCAACGCCCATTCGCACGACCCGTGAGGCCAGGGACACAGCCGTCGGCAGGACGGCCACGGCAACCGCGACCTGGGCAACGATGAGCGCGGTCCATAGCGGTCCCAGGCGCCCCGCCGTGCGGCCATCGAGCTGACGGAGGTTTGCGCTCACGCCGGCGCTCGTGGCCTTGAGGCCCGGCAGCACGCCCATGATCAGGGCGCCGAGTCCCGCGAGGGCGATCGCGTACGCGACCGTTCCGAGGGAAAGCTTGAGATCGACCCAGAACGGCACGCCGCCATTCCCTTCGGCGAAGACCTGCATCCGCGCGAGTGCCAGGTCGGCCAGCATCAGCCCCGCCGCGGCGGCGACCAGCGCCAGTGCCAGGGCCTCGATGAACAGCTGCCCGAGGATGCGGCGGCGGCTCGCGCCGAGCGCCGTCCGTACCGCGATCTCGCCGAGGCGCGTGACGGTGCGTGCGTAGACGAGAATGGCCAGGTTCACGGCGACGACGAAGGCGAGCGCGCCCACGAACAGCTGCGCGATCCGCAACGCCCAGAGACGGAAGGGATTCGTGATGTCGACGTGCTCGTGCGTGTAGGGGAGCACCACGGGCCGAAGTCTCTGGTGCGTCTCGGGATGCGCCGCGGCGGCGCGCTGGCCGAGGACGGTCAGCTCCGCTTGCGCCTCATGCAACGTGACCCCCGGTGCCAGTCGACCGAACACGTACAGCTCCGGTCCTTCCAGGCGCTGGTATCGGAGGGGATTGGCGCGAAGCGGAAGCCAGTACTGATGGTTCAGCGGAAACCTGAAACCCGCGGGCATGACGCCGACCACGGTGGCGGTCGTCCCGCCGAGGCGCACGCTGCGCCCCACGACGTGCGGGTCGGATTGGAAACGCGTCCGCCAGGCGTCGTAGCCGATAACCACGACGGGCGGCGCGGCGTCGTATTCGTCGCCCGGCAGCAGGTGGCGGCCGAGCAGCGGCGGGATGCGCGCCAGTGCGAACCCCGAGGCCGTCATTTCGGCAGCCTTCACGATCTCGGGCGCTGCCTGGTCCGCGACCAGGGCGTGCTGGACGGTGCGAAACGCGCCGAGCTGCTGCACCGACCGGAGGTTCTGCTGCGAGGCGACGAAGTCGTGCAGCACGCGCCGCTCGGCTCCCCCCGGCGTGGGTGTCGCCTCGTGCAGCGCCACGACGCGCGCGCCGTCGGCGAGGGGCAGGGCCGGGTCGAGCACCTCCGAGAAGGCCTCGAAGAATGTCACGCCGATGGCGATGGCCACGGCCATGGCAAATCCCCCGACCAGCGTCAGCCCGCGGTACTTCACGAGCATGCGGACGCCGAGCCGGACGTCGAGCGACAGCGTGTCCAGCCAGCGCAGCCCGCGCGTGTCACGGCCCGCTTCCTTGTACTTCTCGAGGCCGCCGAACGCGACGTGCGCCTGCCGCCGCGCTTCGCGGCAATTGAGCCCGCGCTCGCGCACCAGCCGCTCGGTCTCCATGTCGATGTGGAAGCGCATCTCCTCGTGCATGGCCGCATCGAGGCGATTGGCGCGCCACATCGCCCGCCACGTCGAGCGCAGGCGCGCTCGCAGCCGCCGCATCCTCAAATCTCCTGGCGCGTTGTCCGCAGCGCCATCGCGATCGCCTGGGCGAGCCGGTTCCAGCCCGCCGTTTCCTCACCCAGCCGCGCCCGGCCCGTGGCTGTCAGGCGGTAGAACTTCGCGCGGCGGTTGTTGTCCGACGTTCCCCATTCGCTGTCGATCAGGCCCTGCTGTTCGAGTCGGTACAGGGCGGGATAGAGCGCACCCTGCTGGATGCGCAGCGCGCCGCCGGTGATCTGCTCGATGCGCAGCAAGACGCCGTACCCGTGCAGCTTGCCGAGCGACACCGCCTTGAGGATGAGCAGGTCGAGCGTGCCGGGTAACAGTTCTGCCGAGGGGTCCATGCGCCTTCTCCGAAGCCGGCCGAGGAGAGTATGCGCGTCACTCTCCTAAGCTGTCAAGGAGAACGGTGATCGAGCTTCGCTGATCCCCTCCGTCTCGGGGAGACGCTCCGCGTCGGCGTGCTCGCCATCACGGCGCACCCCACGCCAGGCCACACGCCGGGCCCGACGACGTGGACGTGGCGCTCGTCCGAAGGGGTCGAACACCTTCCGGCGGAGCCTCGCGCTCGTGGATCGGTTGCCCTGCGACGTGTTGCTCGTCCCGCATCCCTTTGCGATGGCGCTCGACGCGAAGCCGGAACAGCGGCGCAAGAACCCGGCCGTGAACCCGTTCGCCGACCGCAGTGCCTGCCGCGCCTTCGCCGCCACACAGCGCGGCCGCCTCGAGGAGCGCATCGCCGGCGAACAGAAGCAGCGACGGCCGGCCGCGGGTCGGAGCCTCCTCCCGCGGGGATACCGCCGGTCGGTTCAGGATGAACCGCGGTCGGTCAGTTGCCGCCGGAGGTGATGGTCGTCACGCCGTCCCGCAACCCCTCACTCGAAGCCGTGACGGTGATGCGACCTTTCTCGCCCGCTCTCGCCCTGACGATGACGAGGGCGAGGCCGTTGAACGCCTCGCGTTCGCGCGCCTGGAACGGCACGAAACTCGTCGGATCGCCGTTGTCCGTGGCGACGATCTCGCCGGGTCCCACGATCGTGAAACGGATCCGGTTGCTGGCGCGGGGAACCACGACCCCATCCCGGTCGACGACGCGCACCGTGACGAACGACAGGTCGCGGCCGTCGGCCCTGATCGTGGCGCGGTCAGGCGCGGCCTCCAGGACCGCAGGCGCGGCTGCCGTTCTCACGACGCCCGTGGCCCACCTCACACCTTTCCTGTAGGTGACCACTTCCAGGGTGCCGGGCTCGTACACGACGTCGTCCCACCGCAGCCGGTACTGGTAGGCGTCCTTCTTCTTGCGGCCCAGCGACCTGCCGTTGAGAAACAGCTCCCCTTCGTCGCCCGACGTGAACACGTGTACCGGCGTGACCTGGCCGCGCCGCTCCGGCCATGTCCAGTGCGGGAGGATGTGCGCCATCGGGTGGTCCGGCCGCCAGTGCGCCTGGTACAGATAGAAGCGGTCCTTCTTCAAGCCGGCCAGGTCGATGATCCCGAAGTACGAACTTCGGGCCGAGTAGTACGGGGTGGGTTCGCCAAGATAGTCCCAGCCGCTCCAGGCGAATCCTCCCGCCACGTACGGATGCCTCTCCAGGGAGGCGAACACCTTGTCGGCGGAGGAGCCAAACGGCGCGGTGTACAGCTCGTAGGCGCTGACGAGCTGGCCCTTCGGATCGCCACCCTGCCCGTCGCGCGCGGGGGCGCTGATGCCGCCAATGACGGGGAACAGGTAGACCCCGCGAGTGCTCAGAGCGGCGGCGTTCTCCGCGCTGAGAATCATCTTTCCTGGAAACGCCGCGTGGAACGCCGGGTACAAGGGAGGCGTGCGGATGCCCTGGAGGCCTGCGTATTCCGGTGCGTCACGGATTCCCTCGCCCTGGTAGTTCAGGCAGATGACATCCATGCTCTCGGGCAACGGCATCTCCGGCTTGGCGTAGTTCATCGACGCCGTGGTGGGGCGGGTGGGATCCTCTTCCTTGACGATGTCGTGGAGACGCTTCGCGAGCGCCGCGCCTCGCTCACCCGTGTACTGCTCCCCGACTTCGTTGCCCGTGCTCCACATGATCACCGAGGGGGAATTCCTATCGCGGCGCACCCACGCGCGCACGTCCTGCTCGTGCCAGTCGGGGAACACGAGGTGGAAGTCGAGCGGCGTCTTCTTCCGCTCCCAGACGTCGAAGAGCTCGTCGACGACGAGGAATCCCATCCGGTCGGTCAGCTCGAGCACCTCGGGCGCAGGCGGGTTGTGGGCCATGCGGATCGCGTTGGCGCCCATCTCCCGCAGCATCTCCAGCTGGCGCTCGGCCGCCCGCGTGTTGAACGCTGCGCCGAGGGCGCCGAGGTCGTGGTGCTGATTGACTCCTTTGATGTAGATGCGCTCGCCGTTGACGAACACTCCCCGATCCGGGTCGAAGCGGAGATCGCGGATGCCGAAGCGCGTCTCGACGCGGTCGGTCACCCGGCCGCGGGACGACACGCCGGTGACCGCCACATAGAGGTTCGGCCGCTGGCTCGGCGGCGGACCCCAGAGCTGCGGGTTGGCGATCGCAATCGAGCTCTGGACCTCGGCGCTCGATCGCGCCGCCACGGTGCTCTCCACCGGCTCGATACTCGCGACCGCTTCGCTCGTCCTACGGCCCTCGGCATCGAGGGCGTAGATGCGGGTGACGACGCTGACCGTCTCCGAGCGCCGTGAGTCGTTGTCGATCGTCACCTTGAGATCGATCGTGGCCGACGACGGAGACACCTGGCGGGTCGTCACGTGCGTTCCCCAGTGGGCGACGTGAAGCGGCCGCGTCTTGATCAGCCAGACGTTGCGATAGATCCCGCCTCCCGGATACCACCGGGACGAGTCGGGCGGATTGTCCAGGCGGATGGCGAGCTGGTTCGCCCCGCCGGGGTCGACGTAGGGTGTCAAGTCGACGCGCCACGAGGCGTAGCCGAACGGCCATCCGCCGACGATCTGGCCGTTGAGCCACACCGTCGCGTAGGACATCGCGCCGTCGACGTCGAGGAAAATCGACCGGCCCCTGTCGGAGGCCCCGATGTCGAGCGTCTTCCGATACCAGCCCACTCCCCAGCTCGGCAAACGCCCCATTCCACCGTGCGGCCCGCTGGCCAGAAACGGCCCTTCGATTGCCCAGTCGTGCGGCAGGTCCACGCGTCTCCACGAGCTGTCGTTGAACTCGCGCTGCACGTAGGCGATCTCGCCTCCCCAGTTCCCGGTGGGCCGCACGTGGCGTTTCGCGGGATCCTTGATGAAGGGGTTTCCGGTCGGCAGGATCCAGCGCTTGATCGTCGGCACCGTCGCCGCGACCTTCGCGGCCGGCCGCGGCTCGGCGTCGGCCGGGCGATCGTCCCGCGCGTCGCTCGCGTCCGGCCGGACATCGTACAGAAGGCTTACGGCGTTGCCGGGCGGATCGCCCTTCGTAAACCGCCAGTTGTCGTTGATGGAAATCCGCTCCCGCGGGGCGTCCCGGGCTGGCGCAGGTTGCCCGGCCCCCGGGGCGGCGGCTGCGGCGAGCAGGAGGGCGGCGATGAGTGTCGGGACGTTCCTCACATCTGTTGCCTCGGATGGGGTGCCCGATTTCTGACGATAGGTTCGGCCCGGGGTCGTGTCAAGAACGCGCGGCGAGGCAGGCGGCGCCGCCCGTGCTATTCTCGCGGCCTCCGCCTGCAGGGACGCGCCCGTGAAGCTCTTCGTCGCCTGGTCCGGTGTTCGCAGCTACAGGCTCGCCAGCGCGCTGGTCTGGTGCATCCGGCAGGTCTTTCCGACCGGGCAGGTCAGCCCCTTCTTCTCTTCCGAGATCGAGCCGGGAACTCCCTGGCTACCCGCACTGCAAACGGCCCTGACCGAGGCCGACGGGATTCTGCTCTGCGTCACGCGCGAGAACCTGCGCTCGCCGTGGATGCAGTTCGAGCTCGGTTCGCGTGTGACGGCCGATCGCAGCGACCGCGTGTTCGCGTACCTGCTGGACGTGGAGCCCGCGGAACTGATGGATCCGCTGCGTGGCTACCAGGCCGTGATCGGGAACCAGGAAGGGACGCTGCGAATCATCGAGGCCCTTGCCTCGGGAACGGCAACGCCGGTGGCTGAGGCGTTCACCCGCTGCTGGCCCGAACTCGAGCGGCGCCTGAAGCCGCTGCGCGTTTTCGGCATCGAGGAGCTGCTTCCCGGCTTCGAGCGACTCTTCCACCGCAAGACCTTTCGCGAGCCGATGGACGAGTGCGTCGACCAGAGCTGGCTGGATCGCTACTACGCGGCGCGCGAGACGTTCGACCGCCTGATCTCCGCGCGTGAATCCACGGACGCGCGATGGCGGCCGTTCCAGGTCGCGCTCCTCCAGGAGCTGATCGGCGCCGTCGACGGCTACGTGCGCGAGATGCGACGGTTCCTGCTGTCTGAGGCCGCGTTCGAGCGATCGCCGGAGGGCACGCTCGACCTCGCCAGGCCGTTGCCTCAGGCCGCGCACGTGCCGCCGGGAGACTCCCGATGGGCCGAGAAGCGCACCCGGATCATCCGGCAGCTCGTCACGCAACTGCTCGATCCGCAGGGCGCGCCAGTTTTCGCCGACGCGGTGTTCTTCATGACGCTGAGCCCGTTCTGGCGGAAGAAGGACTTCGTCCATCGGAAGGAAGCGGAGCTGGAAACGGGTGAACTGATGCCGGGCGACGGCGACATCCAGCTCGCCGCTCGCAGTTCCTGGGACCTCGATCGAATCATCTGTTATCTCGCGCACGAGAAGGGCGGGTCGACCGTCCTCGTTCCGGAGCGGCTGGTCAGGCAGGCGGAACGCGAGCTGGAGAAGGTGCAGGCGCGCGATGACGATGCGAGCACGATGCCGCTGCACTACAGCCTGCGGGCAGTCGCGGAAATGGCCGCGCGGGCAGGCGGCGAGCGAATCCGGGACGCCGCCGGGCGCTTGCGCGAACGGACACTGCGTTTGATCGACGAGCGTGAGCTCGACGGCGGCGGGCAGATGCAGGAGGTTCTCGACCGCCTCGCGTCAAGGAACGAATGACGATGCCGCGCCGCTGATCCTGAGGCGGATCGATCCGTTTCTGCTCGCGACCTCGACGCGCGGTCCCCCTCCTCAGGGCCAGGCTTCGTTCAGCGCTCGGGTCGCTAGGGCCTGGAACCCAGCGCGCGCGCGGGGAGGTGCACGAGGGCGGAGAGGAACTCGAACACCCCGTCGACGACGATCCCGACCAGCCGGAACGGGAGCAGTAGCAGCCAGACGAACGGGTAGAGCACCAGCGCCAGCAGCGCCAGCGGCCAGCAGACCACCAGCAGGAGCAACCAGAGCACAAACTTCACCATACCCTTCTATACGACGGCCGCGCCGCCCGTGTGCCGTGACCCGCCCGCCGCCGCACGGCATTGAACCTGCTTCCCGCATCCCATTCGGGCCGGCGACGGCGGCTCGGCCTCGTCCAGCGACGTGTCCAGCCGGAGTGCCGGTGGGGGGAGCCGGGTCGCTTCCCGCCCCTGCATTTTTCGCATTATTGACTCCCCGGTTCCTCCTTTGTACCGTTCGCGACTCGTTCAAGGAGGAGGACCGATCGAATGAACTCGGCGGTTCGCAACTGCATCATCGCCGCCTTCGCCGCGGCGATCCTGCTCGCGGGTCCGCGGCACGGCTACGCCCAGGGTTGAGTGGCGGCACGAATGGGCACGCCCGTGTTAGGCGTGCAGGGAGCAAGTTACCCGGCTGCGGGCACCTGGTCGGCGTCGTTCGGCTGGCGCTATCAGAAATCGGACCGGCACTTCGTCGGCGATCACTACGAGGAAGTGCGGGATGAGATCGGCAACCAGGTCATCAACGACCTGAACCTGGCGGACCTGAGCGTCAGGTATCAGGCGACCAAGCGCGTCGAGCTGGCCGTCGGTGTGCCGTTCGTCATGGCCACGCGCTCGCAAGTCGTGCGTTCGCAGGGCGTGAACCTCGAACGGTACCAGACGCAGGCGCGGGGCATCGGCGACATCGTGTTCGGCGCGCGGCGCTGGATGTTCGACCCGGACACTCACGCGACCGGCAACCTGCAACTCGGCCTCGGCGTGAAGCTGCCCACGGGCGAGAACAACGTCACGGACACGTTCCGGGTCCTGTCGAGCGGCACGATCACCAACGCCGTCCGTACGGTCGACCAGTCGATTCAACCCGGCGACGGCGGGTTCGGGCTCATGGGCGAGTTCGGCACGTTCAAGAGTCTGAACAACAGCCTGTCGATCTACGCCAACGGCATCTACCTGTCGAACCCGCAGGGGACGTCCAAGGTACTGACCTACCGCAACGCGGCCGGCGAGCAGTACATGTCGATCGCCGACCAGTACCTCGTGCGCGGCGGCGTCGCGTTCCCGATGCCCGGCAGCCAGACGGTCGGCCTCAGCGCAGGCATCCGCATCGAAGGCGTTCCCGTTCACGATCTGCTCGGGCCGAGCGACCACTTCCGTCGTCCCGGCGTTGCGATCTCCTTCGAGCCGGGGGTCACGATGGTCAAGGGACAGAACGGAATCACGGTGGCCGTTCCCATCGCGATGTACAGGAATCGCTTCCAGAGCGTGCCGGACGAGGCGAGAGGCGCGCATGGCGACGCCGCCTTCGCCGACTGGCTGCTGCTGCTCGGCTACTCGCGCCGCTTCTGACCGCCAGCCATCCTGAAGCGATGCGCTGCGGGAACGGCAGCCCCGAGGGGCTGCACTGCGACACACGCTGCTCACACGAGGGCCGGGCCCGCGCGAGCCCGCCCGACCTCCTGCATGAAGGCAGGGATCTCCATCATGCGATTCCATCGTTGTCCGTTGCCGTTCGTTCTCGGGCTTGCCGTCGCACTGGTCGTTCCCGCGTTCGCCTCGGCGGACGAAGCGCTGGTCGCGAAGGAAGAACGGAAGTCCGCGCCGAAGTTGTCGCTTCCCACGCTCGAGGGGCAGAAGGGACAGCTCTCGCAACTCAGGGGCAAGGTCGTCGTCGTGAACTTCTGGGCTACCTGGTGCGGGCCGTGCAAGGCCGAGATGCCTGAGTTCACGAAGGTGCACGCCGAGTACCGCGATCGTGGCGTGGAGGTCATCGGCGCCGCCAACGAGGAGCGCAAGGCGCGGGACAAGGTGCAGGAGTTCGTGCGCCGCCTCGAGATCACGTTCCCGATCTGGCTCGAGGCATCGCTCGATCACCTGGAAGCGTTCAAGGTCGGTCCCGCCATCCCGGCGACGGTGATCATCGACCGGCAGGGTCGCGTCGCCGCCCGCATCACCGGTCCCACCGACGCGGCGCGGCTCCGCGCGCTCCTCGATCGCGTGCTGCAGGAAGCCCCGTCGACGGCGAGGGCACCGAGCGGATCCTAGCCCTGGGCCTTCGGACGGACGTCGAGCCGGCTCCGCCCGCAGCGGCTCACTGCGTCCAGCGGCCCGCCCCACGCGCCGGGCGGTAACATCGAGGTGGGTTGCTGACGTTCCCGCGCGCGGCGCTGCACATTCTTTTCTTCCTGTCCGGCGCAGCTGCCCTCGGCTACGAGGTGCTGTGGATGCGGCGGTTTTCCGTGATGCTGGGGGCGACCGCCCCCGCCGTGGCGGCGGCGCTGACCGGGTTCTTCCTGGGGCTCGGTCTCGGAAGCTACCTGCTCGGACGGCTTGCCCCGCGATTGACGCGCCCGCTACGCGCGTTTGCGATCCTCGAAATCGTCGCCGCGGTGTCGGCCCTGGCCGTTGACCCTCTCCTCGACGCGATTCAGCCGGTCTATGCCTCCCTCTATGGCGCGACCGGCGGCAGTGCGGGGCTCCAGCTGGTGCTGCGCATCGGCGTGGCGGTCCTCGCAGTCCTCGTGCCCGCCACCTGCATGGGGGGAACGCTGCCGCTGCTGGCGCAACTCGTGTCCGCGCGGGCGCAGTCGCTCGGCGTGCGCGCCGGTGGCTTGTACGCCGTCAATACCGCTGGCGCGGCCTGCGGAGCGCTGGCGGTCCCGATCGTGCTGCTGCCGGTGGGAGGTGCGCGGGGCGCCCTCGCGGTCGTGGTCACGACCAGCCTGCTGGTCGCCGCGGGGGCGCTGCTCTTCGCATCTTCCATCGAAGCGCACGCGGCCGCCGCGCCACTCCGCGCGGCCGCACGCGTGACGGCACGCCCGGTTCGTCGCGGCACGCGTGTGCTCGCGTTCGCGTCCGGGGCGATCGCGCTGGCGCTCGAAGCGCTCGCCGCGCGGGCCTTCGCGCTCGTGCACGAGAACTCCGTCTACTCCTTCGCGACGGTTGTGGCGGTGTTCCTGGCCGGCCTGGGCGGCGGGGCGGCGCTGGCCCGCGCCGCGCTGGCGCGCGGCGTCCCCGCCCGGGCCCTGGTGGTGATCGGCTGGGCAGCCGGCGGCGCGTGCATAGTGCTGCTGCCCCCGTTGTTCGTGCGTACGACCGGCCTCGAGTACCTGTCGGGCGGGCGCCTGATCGCGCACGAGATCCGCCTGGCCGCGCTCGTCGCCGCGGTGCTGCTGCCGGCCAGCGTGCTGCTCGGGCTCGTGCTGCCGGCGCTGCTGCAGGAGGAGGGAGACGGCGCGCGCGAGGGCGGACCGGCGGCCGGGGTGGTTCTCGCGTCGAATACCATCGGCGCCATCGCGGGGCCGCTTGCGGCGCTCTTCGTGCTCGGCCCCGCCACCGGACTCTGGGCCGCGACCGTGCTCCTTGGCGCCGTCTCGATCGCGTGTGCGTCGATCGCGGCGCGCGGTGTCGGCCGTGGCGGGCGGCGCACGCTGACCGGCGCCATCGCGGTCGCACTGATCGCGCTGGTCGTCGCTCCGCCCGGGAGGCTTCCACGCCTGAAGCTCTCGGGCAGCGACCGCCTGCTCGAACTCCGCGAGGGGGCGTTCGGCAGCGTGGCGGTCGTCGAGCACGAAGGCCATCGTCGCATCAAGCTGAACAACTTCTACGTCCTCGGTGGCACCGCCGCGGCGGGAGACGAACGGCGCCAGGGGCACATCCCGCTCCTGCTCCATCCGCGGCCCGGGCGCGTGGCGTATCTCGGCCTCGGGACCGGGATCTCGCTCAGCGCCGTCCTGTTCCATCCGGTCCAGGAGGTCGTGGCGCTCGAGCTCGTGCCGGAGGTTGCGACGGCGGCCGGGGCCTGGTTCCGCGACGCGAACCTGGACGTGCTCGCCGACCCGCGCGTCCGCCTGCGCGCCGAGGACGCGCGCAGCTACGTCGCCGCGGCGCGCGAGCGCTTCGACGTGGTAGTCGGCGATCTCGTCGTTCCCTGGCGGCGCGGCGAGGCGTCGCTCTTCACGCGCGACAGTTTCGAGGCGGTGCGGCGCGTCCTCGCGCCGGGCGGGCTGTACTGCCAGTGGATCCCGCTGTACCAGATTTCGGCGCACGAGTTCGACAGCATCGCGGCGTCGTTCCTCGACGTGTTCCCGGCAACGACCCTGTGGCGCGGCGATTTCAACGCCGGGGAGGCGGTCGTCGCGCTGATCGGTCACACCGGCCCACGCGGACTCGATGCCGCGGCCGCGGACGACCGCTCTCGGGCGCTCGCCGGCCGCCCCGATCGCAGCAACCCGTATCTGTCACACCCGGCGGGGCTCTGGCTCTACTTCGTCGGACCGCTCGACCCCGGACAGCCGCGCTTCCGCTCGGCGCCGCGCAACCGCGACGACAGCCCGTGGGTGGAGCTGGCGAGCTCGCGGCTGCACCTGGGCATCGCCGGTGGCCAGGCGAGCGCATTCGTCGGGAGATCGCTGGAACCGCGGCTCGACGAGATCCGCTCGTATCCGCTCGACGGCACCGCGGCGGCCTCACTGCAGCAGCAGCATCGCGAGTGGCGCGAACGCGGCGCGGACCTCTGGAAGGCGTCGCTGCTCTCGTTCGAGGGCGACAATGCCGCCGCGGATCGCCTCGCGCTTGACGCCCTGGCCCGGTTGCCGAAGGAAATCCAGGTGGCGGTCCTTGGTGCGCCCGTGCCGGCGAAGTGAGCCGGCGCAGCCTCCGCTGATCGTGCACGACACGCGCGGCCCGGTTGCGCGTCGCAGCAACGCGTTCTCGGTCCTACAATATCCACACCCCCTGATCCGTCTACCCCTGTAGACCCAGCGGATGGCACGCGAATCCGAACAACGGATCTCCGACCTGGTCACGCGCGAGCAGTCCCGGCTGCGCAGCTTCATTCGCCGGCGGGTGCCCGACCCACGCGATGCCGAGGACATCCTGCAGGACGTCTTCGCCGAGCTCGTCGAAGCGAACCGCCTGCTGATGCCCATCGACCACGTGACCGCCTGGCTGTTCCGTGTGGCGCGCAACCGCATCATCGACCTGTTCCGGAAGAAGCAGCCGGAAGGTTTCGGCGGCGCACAGCCACGAGGCGATGACGACGAGTCGTTGCGGTTGGAGGAGCTGCTGCCGTCCCTGGAGGCCGGACCGGAGGCGCTGTACACGCGCAGCCTGCTGCTCGAGGAGCTCGAGCGGGCGCTCGACGAATTGCCGACGGCGCAGCGCGAGGTGTTCATCGCGCACGAACTCGAGGGCCGGAGCTTCAAGGCGATCGCCGCCGCAACCGGCGTCGGCGTGAACACGCTGCTCTCACGGAAACGGTACGCCGTCCTGCACCTGCGGAAGCGGTTGCAGGCCACCTACGACGAGTTGAGGCAACCATGAGGAACTGGAGCAAGAGACGGAAACTGCTGTTCCTGTTGCTGGTCGCGCTGCCGGGCTTTCTGCTGTTCCTCGCCCTCGGGGGCGTGGTCGTGCGGCAGCTGTGGAACTGGCTGCTGCCGCCGCTCTTCGGCTTTTCCTCGATTACGTTCTGGCAGGCGCTCGGGCTCCTTGCCTTGTGCCGGATCCTGTTCGGCGGATTCGGACTTCACGGCGGCCCGGATCGACACTACCGGCGCAGGTGGGAACATATGACTCCCGAGGAGCGCGAGCGCGTGCGGCAGCGCATGCGCGAACGGTGGGGATCCGGTCCGTCGACCGGCGCAGCGGACCGGGACCCTGCGGCGCTCGTTTCCGGCGATCCGGATTGATGGGCGCTCGTCGAGCGGACGCTCGTGTTCGACAGCCGGCCAGGCAGTCACCGATACAGGAGGAACGGCGTTCGACTCTCCCGGAATGCCGCCGCCTCGCGGTCCCACTCTTCGAGCAGTGACGGCAGACGCCCGCCCTCGACGGCACGGCGGACCTTGTCGGACCCCGTCAGCCGGTCGATCGACTTGCCCCAGGAGAACTCGCGCGGGTGCCGGCGGCGGATCGCGTCGATGAGCAGCAGCGAGGTGCGGACCGGGCGGTACGCCTGGCGATCGGTGATCACGAAGCGGATCGCGGGAATGGTCTGGCCCGGGTACTTCGCCGCTGTCGCGGAGACCGCCATGCTGATCGGCTCGAAGCGGATGCCGGGCAGTTCCATGGCATTCATGACCTTCGCCACCGCGGGCGCGTCGAGCCACGGGGCGCCGATCTGTTCGAACGGACGCTCGGTGCCCCGGCCCTCGGTGAGGTTGGTGCCCTCGAAGTACACCGACCCCGGGTAGTGATTCAACGCCGCAGGGGAGCGCAGGTTCGGCGAGGGATTCACCCACGGCAGGCCGGCATCGACGAACCACTGCGAACGCCCCCAGTTTTCCACACGCGCGACGATCAGCTCGACGCCGATCCCGAACTGCCGGTTGAAGAACGTGGCCAGCTCGCCGACCGTCATCCCGTGGCGCGCCGGGATCGGGTACATCCCGACGAAGGACTTGAAGCGCGGATCGAGCAACCCGCCCTCGACGATCTCGCCGCCGATCGGGTTCGGCCGGTCGAGCACGACGAACGGGATCTTCTTCTGCGCCGCCGCCTGCATCGACAGCGCCATCGTCGACACGTACGTCCACGTGCGCCCGCCGACCTCCGGCAGGTCGTAGAGCAGGACGTCCACGTGCTCGAGCATCTGCGGCGTCGGCCCGCGATCCTCCGCCAGGTACAACGAGACGATCGGCACGCCCGTCTTCGGGTCGCGGCCGTCGGCGATCTTCGCGCCCGCCTCGGCATCGCCGCGGATGCCGTGCTCGGCGGCGAAAAGCGCCACCAGCTTCAGGTCCCGGTGCGCGGCGATCAGGTCGATGGCGAGCCGCCGCGATCGATCGACCGCCGCGTGGTTAGCGATGAGCCCGACGCGTTTCCCGCGCAGTTGAGTAGGGACATCGGCGAGGAAGACCTCGAGGCCGGGCCGCACGGATCCGGACGTCTGGGCGATGGCAGGAGCCGAAGCGGTCGCGCACGAGGCGGCGGCGAGCAGAATGCGGATGATGCCGGTCATGCGACCAGCATACCGGACGCCGCCGCATCAACGCCGTGCCTTCCCGGGCGCCGCCGTGCGCCGTCGCACGGGGTTCCGCCGCCCTCGGGTCGGCGCGGCCGTGACTGGTTTCGACGGCTTCGCGGCGTCCTGCAACGCGTACGCTTCCTGTAGCCAGTCGGTGATCGGCGGCTCCACCTCGTCGCGGTGCGTCACCCGGACGAAGTGCGCCAGCCGGGACTTCGACACCCGCTGGACGAGGCGTACGTGCGGGGCCTTCACCGCACGGCCGAGGAACACGCAGATCTCGAGCGAGGTTCTCTTCGGCCGCACGAAGAAGTAGCAGGTCTTCTTCGCGTACATGATTGAGTGGTGCGCCGCGTAGATGCGCTGCTCGCCGAACCCCACGGCGGTTTCGCGCAGCCGTGCGTAGGCGTCCTGGAGATCCTCCGCCAGGTCGGCGGTGAGTGCAGCCTCGGTGGTGGTCCAGCAGTCGTGCGGCTCGCCCTTCTCCACCCACTGCTTGCAGTGATAGCACTGGTGGCCGGCCATGGCCCGCATTGTAGTGCGCCGCCCGGCGGCGGTTGGAGGGCTCGGCGGAACGGAGTAGGATGCCCGCACCATGCTCCTCAATCTCCTTCTCTCTGCGATGGTGCTCGTCGCCGCCGGCGGTCCGCAGCAGAAGCCCGGGGCCGCCGGGGAGGTCCTGAACCGTGAACAGCAGCGTGTTCAGCTCCTCACCGCTGGACAGTTCGACGAGCTCGCCGCGATGCTGTCGCCGACACTGACCTACACCCACTCCAGCGCCGCCCTCGAGACGAAGGAGCAGTTCCTCGAGAGCCTGCGCAGCGGCCGGGTGGTGTACAAGAGCCTGAAACACCGCGACGTGGAGGTACGCCTCGCGACGCCGGACGTGGCCATCCTCAACGGGCTGTCGGACGTCGAAGTGGTGACCGACGGCAAGCCGCAGGCAGTACCGCTGCGGTTCACGATGGTGTACGTGCGCAGGAACGGCACGTGGCTGATGGAAGCGTGGCACTCGGCGCGGAGACCGGCGTGATTGCCGCTGCCGCGCGGTGCGGGGCGACTGCGCTGCTCCTCGGACTGGCGGCCTGCACCGGCGGCGGCGGCTACCCGAACCGGCCGCTCACGATGGTCGTGCCGTGGGCCGCCGGCGGCGGCACCGACGCGATCGCGCGCGTCGTCGCCAGCCTGCTCGAGCAGGATCTCGGCAAGCCGGTCAACGTCGTCAATCGGACCGGCGGCAGCGGGGTCGTCGGACACCAGGTCATCGCCGCGGCGGCCCCGGACGGCTACACCATCGGGATCGTCACCGCCGAGATCGCGATGATGCACCACCAGCGGCTCACCGATCTCACCGGTGCCTCGTTCGCGCCGCTCGGACTGGTGAACCTGGACGCGGCGGCGATCCAGGTGCGCGCCGACTCGCCGTACGGCACGCTCGGCGATCTCATGCAGGCGATCAGGAGCAATCCCGGGAAGCTGAAAGCTTCCGGCACCGCGCAGGGCGGCATCTGGCATCTTGCGCTCGCCGGGCTGCTCGAATCGCAGGGGATTGCTCCGTCCGCGGTCGTGTGGGTACCGAGCAGCGGCAACGCTGCCGCGCTGCTCGACCTGGTCGCCGGCGGAGTCGATCTCGTCGCCGGTTCGCACCCGGAAGGGCGCTCCCTGATCGACGCCGGCAAGGTGAAGAGCCTCGCGATCCTCGACGACCAGCCGTCCGCGCTCTATCCGAACGTCCCCACCGCGAAGCAGGCGATCGGGACGGGCTGGACGCTTGCGACCTGGCGCGGCATCGGCGCCCCGAAGAACCTGCCGGCGGAGATCGAATCGCGCCTCCAGGCGGCGGTGACGCGCGCCAGCGAGAGCCAGGAGTACCGCGAATTCATGACCGGCCGCGGCTTCGGCCTGCGGTGGGCCGGCCCCGAGGAGTTCGCCCGGCTGATGGAGGAGTCGGACCGCCAGATGGGCGCCGCCATGAAGGCGGTCGGCCTGGCGAGGTAGCGCAAGCGGCTCGATGCCGGTTACCGCCGCAGCTGCTTCAGACTCGCGCGGAGCCGTGCTCCCGCATCGCGCGCAATGCCCGAGAGCCTCTCATCTGGACCGCGCGATGCCTCGAGCCCCTCCTCCGCACCCCTGCCGCTGCTTTCCTCGATCGCCTCCAGCAGATTCTCGCGGCGTGCACCGATCGCGTTGAGCGCTTCCGCGGCCTTCGGATAGAGGAGCTTCAGGCCACGCTTGTCGCCTTCCGAGAGCTTCTGGCCGTCCCCCCTAGGCGCGCAAGGGCTCGGTTCCTGCCGGTAGAAGAGCGCGGGGAAGCGATACAGCATGACGGACGCTGGATCGAATGGACCCGCCACGAGCGCGCGGCTGTCGGTCGGCGTCCGGAGGTTGAAGTCGACCTTCGCGCGTGACCATCCGTTCGGGTAGCCGGACAGATACGTGTAAACGCCAGGCCGCAGTCCGCTGGCGTCAGGGACGTACGCGCCGCGTGCGTCGCGGGTCGGCTGGTAGCCCGGGTCGTCGTCCCAGCGAAACGCCGCCTCGCACGGGCCACGCATGTTCTGGTGCTCGTGATGGAAGGCGAGCGCATGGAGGAACTCGTGTCGTACCGTTCCCTCCCATCCCGGCGGCCGCTGAATGTGAAAGCCCCCGAGATTCAGGCTGCGCTGATGCGGTGCCCCGCCGACCGGCTGCTGCGGCATTCCGATGTTCGCGTTCACGCTGTCGGTCCCGACCAGCGAGAAGTACCCGCCAGCGTCAAAGCTGACCCGGATCTCGGCGGCAAGCGTCGTATCGGAGGTTGACCAGCTGTTGTACGTCCCATTCCGCTTGAATACGAGCTCGAGGTTGCAGCTGTCGCTGATATCGCGTGTCGCCGTTTCGATGGCTGCGTACAGCTCCGGCGATCCGCCGAGGAACGCAACCCGAACAATCTGCCCGGGCGTCCAGGCCTGGAGGTCCGCCACCATGAACTCGAGGCCGCCTTCGGCGTAGCGGAGGGTGGCCATCCACCGATCGCGGGTCTCCATCGACGCCTGGACCTCGTCTGGCAGCGACTCGAGGACGATATCAGTGGGGCCGATGTCCTGCAGGAAATGTCGGGCCATGGCTGCTTGCCTTTCGTCAAAGGACAGCACGACTCTCGCAGATTGCCCGGAACAACGGCTGAGGCGTGTTCTGGACTGCGTATCCTACTCCCAAACGCTCCGTCGCCATCAACGGTGTTGATCGGCTCCTAGGGCCGGTCGAGTGCGCCACCGGGCGCGACTCCAGGACTCACGGCGGAATTGGCGTATGCTGAAAACCAATGACCGGCCGCGGACTCGGCCTGCGGTGGCCGGCTCCGAGGAGTTCGCGAGGCTGATGGAGGAGTTGGACTGGGCCGCCGTGACGGCGATCGACCTCGCGGGATGAAGCGTGAAGCTCTCGGATCGTGCCTCCGGTTTTCTCGCCGCGGCGCTCGGCCTCGCCGTCGTCCTCCAGGCGCGCACGTTCCCGCCGATGCCCGGCCAGCCGGTCGGCCCTTCGCTGTTTCCGCTCGTCATCGGCGTCGGCCTGATCGCCGCGGGCGCAACGCTGCTCGTCGGGGATGCCAGGCGGCCGCGTGACCCGCTGATGGTATTCGCGGACTGGGCCCGTCGGCGGCGCTCCCTCGGGAACTTCGGGCTGGTCCTCTGTGCCATGGTGTTTTGGGTGCTCACCCTGAACACTGTGGGCTTCCTCATCACCGCGGTCGTGTTTCTCGCCGTTCTGTTCTTCGCATTCGGCGTCCGCCGCGCGCGCGTGCTGCCGCTGGCGCTCGCCGTCACGCTTGCCATTCACTACGCCTTCTACACGCTGCTCCGGGTGCCGCTGCCCTGGGGCCTGCTCGAGGGAATCGCCTGGTAGGGCACGCCGCGGCCGCGCTCGCGCAGGTCCTCGACCCGCTGGTGCTCGGCGCGGTCGTGGCATCGGCGATGTTCGGCCTGTTCATGGGCTCCATCCCGGGGCTGACCGCCACGATGGCGGTGGCGCTGCTGGTGCCGGTCACGTTCTTCCTGCCGCCGCTGCCCGCGATCGCCTGCATGGTGACGGCGACGGCGATGGCGATCTTCGCCGGCGACGTGCCGGGCGCGCTGTTGCGGATTCCCGGAACACCCGCGTCGGCGGCGTACTGCGACGAGGCGTACGCCATGACCCGGAAAGGGCAGGCGGAGGTCGCGCTCGGCGCGGGGCTGGTGTTCTCGGCCGTCGGTGGGCTGTTCGGCACGATCGTGCTCGCGACGGCGGCTCCCGCCCTGGCGGCGATCGCGCTCGAGTTCAGCTCCTTCGAGTACTTCTGGCTCGTGCTGCTCGGTCTGAGCGCCGCCGCGTTCGTCTCCCCGGGGCGGCCGCTCAAGGCCATCGTGTCGCTGGCCATCGGCCTGCTCGTCGCGACGGTGGGCTTCGAGAACCCTGCGGCCTACCCGCGGTTCACGTTCGGCCTCGTCGACCTGATGAGCGGCGTGCAGCTGATCCCGGTGATGATCGGCATGTTCGCCGTTTCGGAGGTGCTGCGCTACGCCGTCTCCGTCGAACGCCCCGTCGAGCTGCCGCAGCAGGCTCTGGGCGGGATCTTCACGGGGCAGGCCGGGCTCCTGCGCGCCTACCCGCTGGCCTGGCTTCGCGGCAGCGTGGTCGGTACCGCGATCGGGGCGCTGCCCGGCGCGGGCGCGGACATCGCTGCCTGGATCAGTTACGCGATCTCGAAGCGGTTCTCGAAGACGCCGGAGCGGTTCGGCACCGGCCACATCGAAGGCATCATCGAGTCGGGGGCAGCGAACAACGCGGCGCTGTCCGGTGCGTGGATCCCGGCGCTCGTCTTCGGCATCCCCGGCGACTCCATCACCGCGATCGTGATCGGGGTGCTGTACCTGAAAGGGATGAACCCCGGACCGGCGATCTTCATCGAGAATCCGCAGAACGTCTATGCGGTGCTGCTGATCTTCTTCCTCGCGAACCTGCTGCTGATCCCGCTCGGCTGGGCCCACATCAAGGTGGCGAAGAACCTGCTGCGGGTCCCGCGCCACGCGCTGATGCCCGTGATCCTGCTCTTCTGCGTCGTTGGCGCGTTCGCCATCAACAACTCGGTGTTCGACGTGGGCGTGATGATCGTCGCCGGGCTTGCCGCCTACCTGATGGAGGCCAACGGGTTTCCGATCGCGCCGACCATCCTCGGGATGGTGCTCGGCGGCATGCTCGAGCAGAACCTCGTGTCCTCGCTCATCAAGGCGGGCGGCAACCCGCTGGCGTTCGTGGAGCGGCCGATCGCCGGGGCTCTCGCCGTCACCACCATCGCCCTCTGGCTGCTGCCCGTGCTGAGGCGTCTCACGACATGGGGGCGTTGGCCCTAACCGCCTCCAACGTTCGGCTTGACGCCCTCCTTCTTGTGCGTCTTCTTCCACTCCTCGAACACCTTCTGCAGCTCGGGACCGAGGTTCGGGTAGATGTCGCGGGCGCGGTACTTCTTCGAGCGCATCATCTCCCGCTTGAAGTTCTCGGTGTAGACCGTCTCCTCGGCGGAGCTGATCACATCGGCCACGAGCTGCGGCGGCACCACCTGCACGCCTTCCGCGTCGGCGACGATGATGTCGCCGGGCAGCACGGTGATGCCGCCGAGCCGGATCGGGCCGTTCCACTGCACGCCGACCTGGTCGGCCATGGCCGACGCGTGGGCGCCGCGGTAGAACATCGGGATCTCCTTCATCATCATCAGCTCGCCGAGATCGCGGACGCCGCCGTCCACGATCACGCCCGCGGCGCCGGCGGCCTGCATCCCGAGCGCGGTCACGTCGCCGAGGAAGGTCGCGCGGTCCACCATGCCGGCGAGCTCCACCACGACGACGTCGCCAGGCTTGAGGTCTTCCCCGGCCCTGACGTTGTACTGGTAGTCCCGGTCGCCCTCCTTCGCCAGCGTCTGCACCGCCTCCATCAGATCCGGCCGCACCGGCAGGTATCGCATTGTCACCGCGCGGCCGACCACCTTCGCGCCCGGAATCGTCTGCTGGAATCCACCCTCGAACGATCGGATGTAGCGCTTGCCCTGGAGCGCGCCCCAGACCGCCTCGAGCGGCAGTTCGCGGAGACGCCGCAGCTGCGCATCGGTGATGTTCACGTTGCGCGATGCCTTCAGCACGTCCATCACCGGCGTCCAGGTATCGCGTGACGCGCGGTTGACCTGCACCGTCCCCGGGGAGGCTGCCCCCCCCGCCTGGGCGGCCGGCTGCGCCGCGGCGGCGCTCGCCGCGGCCATGATTCCGCACCACATGATGGCCGTCGCGCGGCGGCCCCGGCACACGCGTTTCATCTCGTCACTCCTTGCGCAACACCGGTCTCAACTCCACAACCGATCGTTGCTGCGGAACGTGTCCCACTCCGGCGTCGGCAGGAAGAGGCCTGACTTCGGCCGCAGGTGCTGTTTGACGACTTCCTCGTTGAGCTCCACGCCCAGCCCGGGGACGTCCGGCACGATTGCGAACCCCTTCTCGACGAGCGCGTTCGCGCCGGTCGTGCGCACCAGGCTCTCCCACCACGGCACGTCCATCGAATGGTGCTCGAGGGCGATGAAGTTCTCGGTCGCGGCTGCGCAGTGCACGTTTGCCATGAAGGAGATCGGCGTGCCGGCAAAGTGCATGGCCATCGCCACGCCGTGCTCCATTGCGTAGTCGCCGATCTTCTTTGTTTCGATCAGGCCGCCCGAGCTCGCCAGGTCGGGATGAATCATGTCGACGGCGCCCATGTCGATCAGCTTGATGAAGGGTTCCTTGAGGTAGATGTCCTCGCCGGTGAGAATCGGCACGGTCGTGGAGTCCCGGATCTGCTTCATCTGCTCGCCGAACTGCCAGGGCACCATGTCCTCCATCCACGCCAGGTTCCACTTCTCCATCGCGCGCGCCAGCTTGATGCAGCTGTTGACGCTGATGTGGCCGTAGTGATCGGTGGAGAGCGGGACCTCCATGCCAATCACCTCGCGGATCTGGCCGACCCAATCCGAGAGCCAGGCGATCCCCTTGTCGGTGATCTCGATCCCGGTGAAGGGGTGCATCACGCGATCGCCCTGGCTGATGCTGGTGCCGGCGGGCAGGGACAGCGTGCCGGGCACGTCGCGCAGCAGCCCGATGCCGAAGTCCTGCTTCAGATAGGTGATGCCGCGATCCATCCGTTCCTTGAGCAGCGCTGCCTGCTGCTTCGGGTCCGAACGGCTCGTGGTGTCGGCGTAGAGCCGGACGCGATCGCGGAACCTGCCGCCGAGCAGCTGCCAGCAGGGCACACCCCAGGCCTTGCCGGCCAGGTCCATCATCGCCATCTCGATGCCGCACACGCCGCCGGCCTGCCGCGCGTGGTGCCCGAACTGCTTGATCTTCCGGAAGATCTGGTCGACGTGGCAGGGGTTCTCGCCGAGCACGCGGCTCTTCAGCATGAGCGCGTAGATCTCGCTCGCGCCGTCGCGGACCTCGCCCCAGCCCACCAGCCCCTGGTTGGTGTCGACGCGAATCAGCGGACAGGTCATGGGCGCGCCGACGACGACGGCGACGCGCAGGTCGGTGATCTTGAGCGCCGAGGGCTCGGAGGCGCGCTTCACGTTCGCCTGCACGAATTCCGCGGCAGCATCGGCCGCCGCGTCGCCGGTCAGCGCCAGCGCGCCCGCGGCGCCAAGGCCCAGCGTCTTGAAGAAGGATCGCCGATCCACCGGCGGCGGAACGTCGTCGAGCATCTTGCGGACAGCGGGTTTCATGCCTCTCCTCCCTCCAACAGAAGATCGGCGACTGGGCGCGGAAGCTGACCCGGGCAGCGACTGCAATTGTGCGGCGGCCGCCGCGAAACGACCCCCACGCCCGGCTGCTGCCCGCCGAGATCGCGCGCCGTGACCGGCGACCAGCAGCCGGGAGGCCCTCGCCAATGCCGGCGACCGACCAGCGAGAACGATCCGACAGCAATCGCGTGAGGTCGCTGGCGTCCCTGCCGAGGCGACCGATTGTCGCGCCGGCGGCCTGCGAGTGCAAATCGAGCGCCGATCGGACGTCCTTCCGAACGGCCATTGGCAATTCACTTGAAGAAGGAGACAGCCTGGGTTTACCCTTCCTTCCTTCCGGCCTTGCCTATGCAGTACGACGTTTTCATCTCCTACACGCGCGACGACGACGCGTGGGCGGCGCGCCTGGGGACAAACCTCGGGCATCGAGGCTTCGCAGTGTTCCTGGATAAACGGCGTCTGGCGGGCGGTGATGAATGGGAGCCGGCGCTGCGCGACGCGATCATCGATTCACGCACGTTGCTGGTGCTGTGGTCCGAGAAGGCTGCCGCGTCGAAATGGGTTTTCAAGGAGCAGGAAGCCTTTCGGCAGATGATGCACGTCAACGCCAGGGACGGAAAACCCTCCGTGCGCCGGCTCCTTCAGGTCTGTCTGCAGGGTGTGAACCCGGACTATCCCGCTTTCCAGACGATTTCCGATCTGCTGCAGCAGCAGGCGTACGCGGGCGGCGCAGATGCAGTCAACGTGGATCTCTGGAACGGCGTACTGGAGAAGGCGGAACGAGCGATACGACTACAGATGAATCTGCCGGTTGTTCACCAGCTGATTCTCGCGTCCACCCGTGAGCGCATGCAGGACCTCGCCGACGACAGCCGGGCGTCCATGGACGCGACTCCCTGCGCGGAGCTGATCGAACACCTGCGATTTCACTCGAGGGACGAATTGCTCGCGCGCTACGGCGAGACTCGATCCGAATGGCGGCCGTTCGGCGGCGAGAAGTCGGTTCTGACGATCATGAGCGAGCTCCGGGAAAAGCTGCTCGGCCGCGGTGCGCCGCCGTTCCTCTGGCAACCGGTCGCCGAGGAGATGTGGACCGGCATCGACAACAAGCGCGCGCTCGGCGAGCTGCTCCGCTCGCAACCCTGCGCGATCGTGCTCGACGTGATGTCCCTGTACGACGCCGTCGTCGACGATCGTGGTGCACCCGGTCATTCGTTCGTACTTGCAGGCCAGCGCGCGTTCGGCCAGCCAGGCCGCGGCGCCGATGCTCGATCTAGTAGCCGTGCACCCGCCAACGGCCCGCACAATCTCGTTCGACGATCGGCACGAAACATGCGGCCGGTGGGTTTCCACGCGGTCGCACCATGTACTGGAACTCCCTCCCGAGTTCAGACTCGCGGTGGTGCCCATCACCAACGACGACTTTGCGCATTTCATCCGCGCCGGCGGTTACACAAACGATGCCCTTTGGTCGTCAGTGCCGCGCGGTCTGCGTCGGCGTTTTCTTTCGCAGGACGGCCAGACGTTCGGACCGAGTACGTGGACATCGGACCAACTGCCAGTCGACCGCGCCACCCACCCGGTCGCGGGCGTCTGTTACTACGAAGCCGTGGCGTTCATCAATTGGCTGAACGAATCACAGCGCGACGATCGGTGGCTGTGGGTCCTTCCGAGCGAAGACATGTGGGAGTTCGCGGCGAGAGGCCGTGATGGACGCGCCTATCCATGGGGCGACGAATTCCGGTCGGAGGCCTGCAACTCGGCGGAGCAGGGAATTGGGGCAACAACATCTGTCGGCCGCTTTCCAGCTGGCGCGAGCCCGTTCGAATCCTGGATCTGGCCGGCAACGTGTGGGAGTTCGTCGACGCGGCGGATCAGCCGGCGGCGGCATGCGCACTCCGCGGCGGCTCCTTCGTGAACAGCCGCGTCGAAGTGAAGAGCACGCTTCGGCTGTTTGGAGTGCCGCGAGAGCATCGGGCACACGACTTCGGGTTCCGCTGCGCCCAGCAGCCGCGTACGGTCTGAGTCGAGTCGCACCGGCGTTGTCCCCGATATCCCCGACGCCGGCGCTGCATCCCGCGGCTGACCTATTTGATTGCTATGACTCAAGCCCCCGACCTGCTGCTGTGCTCGATGTTCTGCCTGGGCGGATGCTGGAACCGAACCACACGCCGTCACGCCGCGAGCGACCGAGCCGTCGGTCAGGCGCGCATCGTCGGTGATCCTGCGTCGCGCGCGACGATGCTCAAGCCAGTAACACGAGCGCGATGAGCGCGGCGTGCAGCGCGACGTCGAAGGCCGTCTGCGGCCCGACGCCGACGACCATCATCACGATGCCGACGAGCGTGCCCAGCAACGCGTGAACGGCGAGCCCTGCGGCGCGGCTGAAGCGGGAGCGATGAGGGTCGCCACGAGCCGCGGACCGGCGAGGCCAGGAACTGGCTCTAGAATGACGGTGGCGCCACCGGCCGCGGGGCCGGTGACAACCGGAGAGCCGAGCATGTCGTCGCTTCGCCCGAATCGCCTTCACTTTGTCGCGCTCGTCCTGCTGGCGGGCGCCTGCGCGACCACCCCGGAGATCCGATCCGACGAGCGGATCCGCGTCCTGCTCGACACCGATGCCAACAACGAGCTGGACGATCAGCATGCCATCGCGTACCTGCTCTTCAGCGGCGATCGCTTCGCCGTCGACGGGATCACCGTGAACCGGACCAGGGGCGGCGGCGGAATCGACGAACAGCTGGCGGAAGCGCGGCGCGTCGTGCGGCTGAGCGGCCTCGAGGGTCAGTTGCCGGTGTTGAAAGGGGCCGACGGCTCCTTTACCGAGATCGCGCCGCACGTGGGCGCGACCGCCTTCGACGGCAGCGACGCCGTGCGGTTCATCATCGAGCGTGCGCACGCCGGCAGCGGCCGCCTGGTGCTGATCCCGGTCGGCAAGCTCACGAACGTCGCGCTGGCGCTGAAGAAGGACCCCTCGATCGCGCCGAAAGTCCGAATCGTGTGGCTCGGATCCAACTACCCGGACCCGGGCGAGTACAACCAGGAGAACGACGAGGCTGCCGTCCAGTACGTGCTCGATGCCAACGTCCCGTTCGAGATCGCACTCGTGCGCTACGGCAGGCCGTCGGGCACCGACGCGGTGCGCGTGTCGCGCGACGAAATCCGCCGGCGGATGGCGGGCCGAGGGCCGCGCATCGCCGCCGCGGTGCCGGGCCGGCACGGCGGCGAGTTCCGGACCTTCGGCGACTACTCAATCGACCTGTTCGAGCACATCAAGCTGGATGGCGACCCGCCGTCGCGCGCGCTCTACGACATGGCGGCCGTGGCGATCGTGAAGAACCCGTCGTGGGCGGAGTCGAGGCGCATTCCGGCGCCGCGGTTGGCCGACGGCAAGTGGCTCGAGCGTCCGGACAACCCGCGCACGATCACGGTGTGGGAGAACTTCGATCGGGGCCGGATCCTCGAGGACTTCTTCCGGGTCATGGAGAGGCCGCAGCTCACGCGATGACGCGTCACGCCTGCGGCGTCGCGAAGGTGCGAGGACGGGAACACCGCGACGGCTGTCTGGATGGATCGACCGGCGGGCCGGTCGTCGAATCATCGCGGTGGTGCCAGCCGGCGGATGCGTTCGACCGCCTCGATCAGCGCGCGGCCGTTGTGGTAGCCGGCCTTCCAGGCGTGCGCCTTGTTCGCGATCCGCGGCGTTCCGTCCGGGTTCACCGCTTCGTGCCATTCCCCCGAGACCCAGTCGGTCTGCTTCGAATCGACGAACGCCCAGGTGCGCGCGAACACGTCGGCGTAGCGCGCATCCCGAGTCAGCTCGAACATGACGAGCGCGCCGACCAGTGCCTCGGCCTGGACCCACCAGATCTTCGCACGCCGGTCCGCCGGTTTCTGCGGGAGCCCGCTGTCGAAGAAGCCGCCGGCCGCGTCGTCGTAGCCGTAGCGCAGCGCGTACTCGAAGACCGCGCGGAACAGATCGTGGTAGGGCGCGGTGGGCTGATCGAGCGCGCGCAATGCTTCGACAACGAGCCAGATGTTCTCCAGATCGTGCCCGTACGAGCTGCGCCAGGCCGTCTCGTCGACGACCGGCGTCCAGTCGCGGCGGTGCCGGTCGCTCGAGGCCATCCATCCTTTACGGATGACTGCCTGCGTCTCGATGGCGATGAGCTCGGCGAGGCGCTCGCGCGCGCGGGGCGGCGCGCCGGCGCGGACGTAGGTGGTGAATGCCTCGAGCAGGTGAAGGTGCGTGTTCATGAGCTTCAGATCCGCCGGGGCACCGAGATAACCGGTGCTGCTCGCGGGCGCCGCCGACCAGTCGCGCGCGAAGAACTCGCGGTAGCCGCCGAAGGCCGGATCGTGCGCTCGCGATTCGAGCAGCGCGAACAACCGGTTCGCCAGGTCGTTCGCCTCGACGTTGCCGGTCGCCAGGAAGTACTCCGACAGCGCGTACAGGCCGAAGGCCTGGCCGTATAGGTGCTTGTCGCCGCGCAGCACCTTCGCGCCGCTGGCGTCCACCTCCCAGTAGAACCCGCCGTGCTCGGCGTCCCACATGCGGTCGCGCAGGAATCGGAATCCCGCGTCGGCTGCCTCCCGGAGCTCCTGCCGGGCGAAGTCGCTGCGGAGCAGGCGCGATGCCAGCCAGAGCGTCCGCGCCTGCGTCACGATGGCCTTCGTGCCGCCGCGCCGCGGCTCGCCGCGCGGGCCGTAATCGATGGTGTAGCCGCCGTGCTCGGGATCGACGCAGCGCGGGAACCAGAAAGGGATGATGTTCTGACGCAGGTTCTTCTCGATTGCGGGCACGAGGGCAGCCAGGCGCGGCACGGGCGCATCCGGCTGCGCTGCGGCGCGTGCGTGGAGCGTCAGGGGCACGACGATCAGCGTGAGCAGCGTTGGGCAGATCACGTTCTGGCGCACGGCGTCATCTTACGCGCGTTCGTTCACGCGCACGTCAACCGGACGCCGTGACCGCCGCCAGGCTGACGCGCTCGCCGGGGAAGTCAGGGCAGCGGGATCGCCATGCGGAGCGGAACCACACAGCGGAGGGCGGCTCTCGTCAGAAGCTGGATGGCATTCACACCGCTGCGCCAGGCTGCGTGGAGGCCCTCGGGCCGAGCGATTCGACCGGCGGGAACGAGGACGGCTTCGTAACCGTGCGGTCCGGCATCTGTGTGCCGCTGGCGACGGCCTTGGCGAGGTGTTCGAGCGCCAGCCCGCTCAACGCCGGCGTCACCACCGTGGCCGCCAGCAGTCCGCGGCGCACCCACACCTGACCGCTGGTCGGGACGCCGTCGCAGCCGGTCAGCGGCACCTTCAGCCACTGCTCGCGCCGCTGTGCCGCCGCCAGCGCTTCCATAGCCTTGCGCGCGCCCATCGCCATCGCATCGTTCTGGCAGCCGATGACGCCGACGGTCGGCGACTGCGCCCACTGGGGCTGCAGCAGCGCGCTGACGGTCTGGAACGCGCTTTCCTCGGTCCAGTTCCCGCGCACCGTCTGCAGCTTGATGTTGGCTGGCAACGTCTCCTGCACGCCGGCGCGGCGCTGCTTGGCGACGTCGGTGGCAGGTCCCTCGATGTAGAGCACGGACCCGCCCGATGGCAGGAGCGCGGCGAACTGGCGGCCCTGTATCCGGCCGACCTCCGCGTTGTCGCTCAGGACGCGGCCGATCGGCACCGATGAGGTCGCGCGCAGTTCAGCGAGCTCCTCGGCTTCGCGATTCAGGACGATCCAGCCGATCCCGGCGCCCACCGCCGTCTTCGCCACCTGCGGCATCGCGGTGCCGACCGGTTCGACGATGATGGCATCGGGGCGATCCTCGGGGGCGGCGCGGAGCGCGGCAAAGAGCTGTTGCGTCTGCGCGATGGCGTTGTTGTCGGCGTACACCAGTCGCAGCTCGATCCCGAGCCGCCGGGCGGTTGCTTCGCCCACCGCTGCCTGTTCGCGCTGGTAATCGTTGTTCTTGGTGATCAGCGCCAGCACGACCCTGAGCTTCTTCATGCGAAGGCCCTCGCTGGGGAGCAGGGATGTCTGTCGAAGTGCAATGGACGGCGAGCCGCCTCGCGAATCGCCGGCTCAAGTATAAGCGTTCGCGCCGGGGCCCGTCGAATCGATCGACCGACATCCGGCAGAGGCCGTCGGCGGACCGGCGGCCGCTGCGGGCGCAGGGGCGGCACCCCGTCGCGGTGCCAGCAGGCCCCCGCGCACCTCGCGCCGATGACGACCACGTCGTACATGCCTTCTCCTCCTCGACCGTTCGGTCGCCGCCGCCCGTGGTGTGGCGCCTCCGGATGTAGAATCCGCAGGCGGCGACACGGCTGACAGTGTGCTGGCGGCGAGTGTCGACGCACCAGCCGAATTCCATGCCGAATCGCTGTTGAACACGCCATGCCGCACCCGGCCATTCGTTCTGCTCGGCGCGCGGCACCCGGCGCTGCCCGGGCCGCCAGGCACGGACGGCGGTTCTACGGCCGCGAGGACGAACTGGCGTCGTTCCGCGCAGCGCTCGCGCAGAACGCGTCGCTGGCGGTGCTCTACGTGCACGGCATCGGCGGCGTGGGCAAGTCGGCGCTCCTGCGCGAGTATAGGAGCGTCGCCGAGCAGGTGGGCATCACCGCCGTGTGCCTCGACGGGCGGCTGGTCGATCCCTCGCCGGGCGGATTTCTGATCGCCCTCGCCGACGCGCTGGGTCTGCCGCGCGACGAGTCGCCGCTCTCGCGGATCAACGGTCTCGATCGCATCGTGCTGCTCGTCGATGGGTGCGAGCTGCTCGCGCCGCTGGAGGCGTGGCTGCGCGAGGCACTGCTGCCCACGCTCCCGGCGCGCGCCGTGATCGTGCTCGCGGGACGCAACCCGCCGGCTCCGGAGTGGATCATCGACCTCGCCTGGGCACCGTCGGTTTGCGTGCTCCCGCTGCGCAACCTGCGGCCCGACGAGAGCCGCGCCCTGCTCGCCGCGCGAGGCGTGCCGGTCGCGCGGCACGAAGAGCTCCTCGCGTTCACGCACGGCCACCCGCTGGCGCGGGTCCTGGTCGCGGACGCGGCGTCGGCGCCGGACGCCGGCGCGTCGTTCGAGCCGGAGCGGGCGCCGCACGTGGTCGGCGCGCTGCTCCAACGGATCGTGTCCGGCGCGCCAGGTCCTGCGCACCGGCGCGCCCTCGAGCTCTGTGCGCACGTGCGCGTGAGCAACGAGCCGCTGCTCGCGGCCACGATCGACGGCGCCGATCCGCACGAGCTCTTCGAGTGGCTGCGCGGCCGCTCCTTCATCGAGGCGGGCCCCGAGGGGCTGTTCCCGCACGACGTCGCGCGCGAGGCGCTGGAGGCGGATTTCCGCTGGCGCGACCCGGACGGCTATCGCGAGCTGCACGAGCAGGTCTTCGCGTGGCTCGGCGATCGGCTGCGCCGTTCGGCCGGCCGCGCACGGCAGCGCGCGTTCTTCGACAACGCCGCCGGCGGCGAGCCCACGGTCGTGCACCTCGAGAAGTTCCTGCGCCACGCGGTCGAGCGCCTGGCGGCGACCGAGCGCGGCGGGAAGGTCCATCGTGCCCTGTGGCACACCTACATCGAACCCGCAGGGTCGCAGGAACGTGTCGCCGAGCGGCTCGGGCTGCCGTTCAACACCTACAGGTACCACCTCGCGCACGGGACGGATCGAGTCGCTGCCTGGCTGTGGGAGCAGGAGCTGCACGGCGGATCCGGCACGCTGGCGTCGGTTCACCGTGCCTGAGCTCCCCGAGGTGGAGGCGGTCCGCCGCACGCTGCAGCCGCTCGTCGAGGGCGCCCGGTTCGTCGAGGTCGTCACGCGCCGGCCGGACCTGCGCACGGCGTTTCCCGCCGATTTCGCCGGGCGCCTCGAAGGGCGCACGGTGCGGTCGCTGCAGCGGCGGGGCAAGTACCTGATCGCCGAGCTGTCCTCCGGCGAGCTGCTCGTCATGCATCTCGGCATGTCCGGATGGTTCCGGGTGGCGGGTGAGGCGGAACCGGCTGAACCGCACGATCACGTGGTGTTCCGGATGTCCTCGGGCGCGACGATCGTGTTCAACGATCCACGGCGATTCGGCTCGATGGCGCTGCTCTCGCGTGACGCGTTGAGCGGAAGGCGCGGCGTGGCTGGCCTCGGCCCGGAACCGCTTTCGAAGGAGTTCGACGCCGCCCTCCTCGCCAGGGCGTGCCGGGGACGGAAGGTGTCGTTGAAGGCGGCGCTCTCGGACCAGCGGGTCGTCGCCGGGCTCGGCAACATCTACGCCGCCGAAGCGCTGCACCGGGCCGGGCTGTCGCCGCGCCGCCGCGCCTCGACGATTGCGACGCGCGCGGGGGGGGCGCGCGCGAGCGCGGTCCGGCTCGCGCGCGCCATCCGGAAGGTGGTCGCAGCCGCGGTGGCGCGCGGCGACGAGGACCGCTTCCGGGTGTACGGCCGCGCGGGCGAGCGCTGCCCGACGCGCGGGTGCGGTGGCACCATCCGCCGCATTACACAGGCAGGGCGCTCCACCTTCTTCTGTCCGCGCTGCCAGCGGTGACCGGCGGCCCTTCGGCCTGGGCAGTCGACAGTCGACAGTCGAGAATCGATAGTCAGAGTCAGAGTCCGGGTCAGAGTCAGAGTCAGAGTCCAGACTCGAGCCAGCGTCGGAGAGTCAGCGACCGTGACTTCGTCCTCCCAACTCTCGACTCTGAGTCTGACTCTGACTATCGACTAGCGATTAGCGACTTTCGTGGAACAAGCCGTAGACATCCTACGTTCAAGGCAGTAGACTGCCTACTGCCATGGCCCGGACACCTGACGACCGCCGCCTGGAGCTCCTCCAGGGCACACTCGACATGCTCATCCTCCGCACCCTCCAGTGGGGGCCGCAGCACGGCCATGGCATCGGCCAGGCGATCCGCGCGCAATCCGACGACCTGCTGCAGGTGGAGACCGGGTCCTTGTACCCGGCGCTGCACCGGCTGGTCAAGCGCGGGTGGCTGAAAGGCGAATGGGGCGTGAGCGAGGCCAACCAGCGCGCGAAGTACTACCGGCTGACGCCCGCCGGCAGGGCGCAGCTCGTCCGCGAGCGCGATCGCTGGACGCAGCTGGTTCACGCGATCGGACGGATCATGAACCCGGCGCCGGCCGATTCCGAGTGACGATGCGCCCCGACGACCGCGAGTTCGAGGAGGAAATCCGCGGGCACCTGGCGCTCAGCATCCAGGAACGCGTCGAGCGCGGCGACGATCCCGAGGCCGCGCGCCTCGCCGCGCTCAGGGAGTTCGGCTACGTCCCCGCGGTTCGCGATTGCATGCGCCGCGTCTGGCAGAGCTGCTGGCTCGACGCCGCTGCGGCCCTCGTGCAGGAGGTCCGTATCGCGTGGCGCTCGCTGCTGCGCGCTCCCGGCCTGGCGGCAACGGTTGTCGTGACGCTCGCCCTCGGCATCGGCGCCAACGCTGCGATCTTCAGCGTCGTGCAGGCAGTGCTCCTTCGTCCTCTGGTCAATCGCGGCGAAGAGCGGCTGATGTACGTCCGGCAGAGCGCACCGGGTATCGGCTCGGCGAACACGACATTCTCGGTGCCGGAGATCGCGGACCTCAGGGCCGCGGTCGCGACCATCGAGGCCTTTGGCGAGTTCTCGAAGATCGACTTCACGCTGCTCGGGCTCGCCGAGCCGCGCGTCGTACAGGCGGGCGTCGTCAACGGGTCGTACTTCGACGTGATGGGGCTTCGCCCCGTCCTCGGCCGGCTCCTCGGCCCGGCAGACGACGGCGCCGCGGCGAAGCCGGCTGTCGTGCTGACGCACCGCTTCTGGACGACGGCGCTCGGTGGCGATCCGTCCGTGATCGGAAGAGCGATCCGGCTCGGCCCGCGGCCAGCCACCATCGTCGGGGTGCTGGAGCCATCGCTGCCCTATCCCGCCGACACCGAGATCATCGCGAACATCGTCGCCAGCCCGCACCACCTCGGCGCCACGATGGTCACCGAGAGGACGCACCGCATGACGGAGCTGTTCGGCCGGCTGGCGGCGGGCGCGTCGCTGGAAGGCGCGCGCGCCGAGCTGTCCGCCGTCCACGCCGCGAGCGTGCGCGCGCATCCCGCCGCGTATCCGGCCAGCGCGAACGTCCAGCTGACGGTCACCCCGCTGCGCGACCAGATCACGGCGCCGGCGCGCACGATCCTGCTCGTCCTGCTCGCAGCCACCGCGATCGTTTTCGTCATCGCGGCATCGAACGCCGCCAGTCTCAGCCTCGCGCGATCGGTGCGCCGCCAGGGAGAGCTCGCCGTGCGCGCCGCGCTCGGTGCCAGCCGCAGCGCGCTGCGGCGCACGCTGCTCGCCGAGAGCCTGGTGCTCTGCGGGGCGGGTGCGCTGCTCGGCGTCGCCCTGGCACGCCCCTTCGTCACCGTGGTCTCGCGGTTCGCCGCCCGCTTCTCGGTACGTGCGCTCGAGGTCTCGGTCGACGCCAGCCTGCTCTGGGTCGGAGCCGGCCTGGCGGTTGCCGCGGCGGTGCTGCTGGCGTACGTCCCGCGGCTGCCGTCGACGCGCGCGGCCGCCGGACTTGGCCTGGCGGGCGGAAGCGTACGCCTCACGCCGGGCACCAACCGGCGGCTTCGCGCCTTCGCGACCGCCCAGATCGCGCTCTCGTTCGTGCTGCTCGCGGCCGCCGCCACGCTGCTGGCCGCGCTCGTCAGCCTGCAGGCGGCGCGCACCGGCGTCAACATGCGCCAGGTGCTCGCCTTCGACCTCCCGACGCCATCGGTGGCCATCAGCAACGCCGGCGAGATGGCGTTCTACCAGGAGCTGACCCGGCGCATCGGCAGCCTGCCGGGTGTCCGCGGCGTCGCGCTCGGGAACTTCGTGCCGTGGCGCGACGCCGGCATGCTGCCGCGCCTGCGGTTCACGGTCGAGGGCTACATCCCGGCGCACGGCGAGGAGGATCCGCACGCGCGGCTGCGCACCGTCGCGCCGGGGTTCTTCGCGGTGCTTGGTGTGCCGCTGCTGGCGGGGCGCGACTTCACGGAGGGCGATCGTTCCGACGGCGAGCCGGTCGTGATCGTCAGCGAGAGCCTCGCGCGGCGCGTGTTCCCCGACGGAGAGGCGCTGAATCGCAGGCTGTGGTGGACGGACCCGATCTTCGGCAGGCCGCAGCCGCGGCGCATCGTCGGCGTTGTCGCCGACGTCGACGACGAGAACGTGGTGCCGGGGCCGACGCTCACCGTCTATCACCCCGTCCAGCAGGTGCGCGCGGCAGGGCGGCTCTTCGTACACGCCGCCGGCGATCCATACGAGCTCGTGCCGCCGGTGAGAGTCGTCGTCCGCGAGATGTCGGCGGAGCAGGCGATCGAGCGCGCGGCGACGCTCGAGGACGTGCGCGCCGACGTGCTCGCGCCCGAGCGCTTGAACGCCTTCGTGCTCAGCGGGTTCGCTGTCGTGGCGCTGCTGATCGCGGTCGTTGGCGTGGCGGGCGTACTCGCGTTCTCGGTCAGCGCACGCACCCGCGAGTTCGGCGTCCGGCTGGCGGTTGGCTCCTCGCCGTCCCGCATCCTGCTTCGCGTCCTGCTCGAGGGGACGATCATCGTCGCCCTGGGAATCGCCGCGGGCGCAACCGGGGGATACGCCTTCTCCGGCATGGCCGCGAGGTATCTCGGCGACGTCCGGCTTCCGGGGGCGCTGCCGGCCGTCGCGGCGGCAGCCGTGCTCGTCGCGGCGGCGCTGCTGGCGTCGCTGTTGCCGGCCGCGAGAGCGTCCCGGGTGGATGTCTTGGCGGCGCTCAGGGTGGATTGACATGCCGACAGTACAAGGACTTGATCGAGCAGCCCGGCAACCGCTTCGTCTCTGGCCGGGCGTGATCGCCGCGGTGGTGATCGTACTGGGGAGGTACCTCGCCCCATTCGTTCTGCCGGACGGCGAGATCTACGGACTCTTCGCCGCGCTCGGTGGTTCGCTGGTCATCGTGTTGTGGTGGATGTTCTTCAGCCGGGCGCCCTGGTCCGAGCGGCTGATTGGACTGATGCTGATGATCGTGGCAACCATCGCGACGAAGTTCGTCGTGCACCCCTCGATCGCCGGCGGGTTGATGGGCCGGATGGTCTACATGTACGCCGTTCCGTCTACGCTGGGGATCACGTTCGTCGCCTGGGCGGTGGCCGCCCGTCGCGTGTCGGGTGGACTGCGACTCGCAACGATGGTGATCGCCATCCTGATCGGGTGCGGCGCATGGACGCTGGTCCGCACCAGTGGCGTCTCGAGTGAGTCTATAGCCGACCTTCACTGGCGGTGGACGCCGACTCCCGAAGAGCGTCTGCTGGCGCTGGAGCGCGATGCGCCGGAGCTGGCACCAGGCGCTCCAGCCGCCGCGGCGACGCCCGAACCAGCGGCGGGCCGGGCACCGGAGAAGGTCGCGGCGGCTACGCCAGAGAACCGGATCGAGAAACCGGTTGACACCGGGCCGGTCCCCGATCCCGCACCCGCGAAACTGAGTGCTCTGTGGGCCGGATTTCGCGGCCCGCGGCGGGACGGAGTCATTTCCGGCGCGACGATCGAAGCCGACTGGTCGCGTACGCCGCCAGTGGAAGTGTGGCGTCGGCCAATCGGACCGGGCTGGTCGTCGTTCGCCGTGGCGGGCGATTTCGTCTACACCCAGGAGCAGCGTGGCGAAGAAGAGGTGGTCTCCTGCTACCGGCTCGGCACCGGCCGCCTGGTGTGGCGGCATCGCGACCCGGTTCGGTTCTACGAGTCCAACGGCGGTGCCGGGCCGCGCGCAACGCCAGCGGTGCACGACGGCCGGGTGTACACGCTCGGCGCGACCGGTATCCTGAACGCTCTCGACGCACGCACCGGCGCCGTCGCGTGGTCGCGGAACGCGGCGGCCGACACCGGTGCGCCGATGCCGGGGTGGGGCTACACCGGGTCACCGCTGGTGGTCGACGATGCGGTCATCGTCTCCACCTCGGGGCGGCTCGGTTCGTTCGACATCGCCACCGGCCGCCCGCGGTGGACGCACACGACCGGGGGGAGTGGCTACAGCTCACCGCATCTCGTGACCATCGACGGGGTGGCGCAAATCGTACTGCTGACCGGGAACGGTGCGACGAGCGTGGCGCCGGCCGACGGCGCGCGGCTGTGGCAGCACTCGTGGGACGTCGGCGTGGCGATCGTGCAGCCGGCGCTGGCGGGAGAGCGCGACCTCCTGATCGGCCTCGGCGACTCCATGGGCGGGCAGGGCATGCGCCGCATCGCCGTGTCCCGCGGACCGAACGGCTGGACGGTCGAGGAACGGTGGACGACGCGCGGGCTGAAGCCGTACTTCAACGACTTTGTCGTGCACGAGGGCCACGCCTACGGCTTCGACGGCACCATCCTCGCATCGATCGATCTCGCCGACGGCGCGCGCAAGTGGAAGGGCGGGCGCTACGGGCAGGGCCAGCTGCTCTTGCTCGCCGCCCAGGATCTGCTGCTCGTGCTCTCGGAGCAGGGCGAGCTGGCGCTCGTGTCAGCGTCGCCGGCCCAGTACAGCGAGGTCGCACGGTTCAAGGCGATCGAAGGGAAGACCTGGAACCACCCGGTGCTCGTGGGGGACGTCTTGCTGGTGCGCAACGGCGAGGAGATGGCGGCGTTCCGGCTGCCGCGATGAGGCCACGGAGGGTTCAACTCAGAGCGCCCGGAGTGGATCAAAGTCAGAGGGCACGGAGGTCACGGAGAGTAGGCGTCGCCAGCGATCCCTTGCCCCGGGGTGATACCGAGTGCGTGGCGAAACGCAAGTTGGCCGGCCGCATCGACGCGTCCGGGTGACAGGCCAGTCCGGCGCGTCGAGGCACCGTCAGGGCGGAAGCGGTGGCCTCGATAGTTTCGTGTTGATCTCGGCGGCCTCGAGGCCTCTGAGTTCGAGAGTCTCCGTGGCCTCTCTACTTCGTTCCCCCCGCCTTGCCCTGGCCCTCCACGACGCGCCGCGCGAGGTGATTCACCACGTCCGCGTTGTCCCGCAGCGCCGTGAGGTAGGCCGTGCGCAGCAGCTGCTCTCGCCGCGAACGGAGCGTCTGGGTGATGTTGTCGCGCACCGCCGGCATCGACAGGTCCCGCTGGCCGGCAGGCTCGTGTCCGACCACCAGCACGATGGTGTAGGCGCCCCCCTGCGTCACCACGTTGATCGTTCCCGGGGACTTGTTGAGCACGGCATCGCGCAGCTGCGGCGGCGCCTGCTTCAGGGACGAGAGGGGGAGCAGCCCGAGGTCACCGCCCCGCGGCGCGGTTTCGGGGTCCTCCGAGTAGTCCATCGCCAGGTCGCGGAATGAGGTCCCGCCTTTCAGGCGTTCCGTGAGCATCCGCACTTTGGTGCTGGCCGTCTGTGGCGTCGTCGCGTCGTCGCCCGTACGGTTGGCCAGCTGCGGGTCGCGCACCGGCGTCACCACGATCTGCGCGACGCGGTACGACTCCTCGGCAACGCTGAACTGCTGCCGGTTGGCGTTGAAGAAGGCGGAGATTTCCTGGTCGCTGACCGATACCTTCGAACCCACCTCGCGCTCGATCACCTTCTGGGCGAGCAGCTGGCGGCGCAGGCCTTCGCGCATGTCGGCGGTCGTGAGCTGCCGGCGCGCCAGCTCCTGCTGAAAGGCGTCGTCGCTCATGTTCTTCCTGGCCTCTGCGTAGGCGGTGTCGAGCTCGGAATCCGGGAGCTCGATCTTGAGCTCGCGCGCCTTGGCCATCAGCAGGTCCTGGACGATGAGCTCGTCGAGCAGATTGAGTTTGTAGGCAAGGGCCTCTTCGTCGGAGATGGGCTGCGACGTGTCGCGCGTGCGGCGGAACACCTTCTCGAGGTCGTCGCGCGTGATCTCGCGTCCGTCGACCGTGGCCCACGTGTCCGCCGGCACGGAACTCGACTGCGTTGCCGGGTTCCCCCGGCAGGCCGCGACGACCAGGAGTGCTGCGACGAGGCCCAGCGCCGCCGCCCGCAGCCCTCGAAGAGAAGACGGGATTTCATGAGGATGCATACGAGGCAGGGTACTCCCTGGCGCGGGCGTCCAACAACTGGACGCCGGTGACGAGCCGCGCACCGCCAGGTCGCGCCGCCGGCGCAGGTCGCAGACGTGCCGCGAGCTGCCGCACGTGCTTCAGCAGCAGGTCCGGGAGACGCCGTCGTTCACCATGTCCGGCGTCCCCCTCGTGCTCGTGACCATCGCCTCACTCGTTCAGTGCCGCGCGCGCTATCGGTAGAAGTAGTAGTCGGCCTCGTAGGCGACCAGCCTCCTCGTGTTCACGGTCGACCGCCTGCAGTCGGACGCGGACGGTTTCACCCCGCCGGCGGTGTTCACGCGCTGGATGTATTTCGCCCCGGCCAGCCGGTCGCCGCCCGTCGGTCCCACGGCGCCACCGGTCACCTCGAGGAGCAGCCACTCGATCGCGCCCGGCGCGACGTAGGCAGGGTCCAGCGATCCGAACCGCTTCACCGCCCAGACCGCGCTGCTGTCGCGCGAGTGCTGCCACGTCGCCTGCAGGGCGTCACTCTGGAACGGGTTCATGCTGAAAAAGTGCGTGAGGATCTGCTCGCCGGCGTCATCGAACACGGTCGCCTGCGGGCCCAGGAAGAGCCAGTCGAAACCGGACGGTGTCGGCGCAGGCGCGCAGATGTAGTTCTGTGTTCCGATGGCGTGTCCGCGCAGAACCGGGATCAGGCCTGCAGGCGCCTCGATGTTGTCCGGCACGGCCGGCGGGGTGATCGCGTCCTGCGCAGCGGCCGCCGCAGGCAAGGTGATCGCGAGAGACAGCACGAGCGCGGTGGACTTCCATGACATGGTCGACTTCTCCTTCTCGGCAGATGAACGCGGCTGCCGATCAGGAGAATCGGAAAGGCACGAGGAAAGACGACAGCTGCGTGCGCGAGTGAGTCTCTTACCGCGACGCGTCGCGCCGGGCGGCGGGCAGTACCCGATGCATGGCGGAGGAGCCTCGCGCCTCCCACCTCGCGTACAAGTCCCTCAGCCGCTCGACGGTCTGCTGGATCTCGCGGCCGGGAGGCGGGGCCGACGATTCGAGCTCGCGCCGCGCCTCGAGCAGCGCGGCTTCCGCCTCGCCGTAGCGGGCCTGCGCGGTCAGCGCCGCGCCGAGCAGGCTGCGCGCGGCGCCCACCGTCCAGTCGTCCTCGCGCGACGTGCGGCGGCGCGCGGGCACGACGCCGGGATCCCGGACGCGGATCCGCAGCCCCTCGCGAAGCAGCGCCTCCGCGCTAGCCGGCTCACGGCGCAGCAGCTCGATCGACCCGAGGTTGATCGCGTAGATCGCGACCAACTGGTGCTCGCTGCCGTACGCCGCACGCGCGATGTCGAGGCCCTCGCGCAGCATCGCCGCGGCCTCGTCGTAGCGCCGCCCGGCCCGCACCACCCGCGACAGCGAGTTGAGCGTCGTGGCCACGATCGGGTGGCGCTCGCCGAGCGCTCTGCGCTGCATCGCGAGCGCCTGCCGGAGGCCGGACTCGGCGGCACGATAGTCGCCCCTCGCCTCCGCGATGAGCGCGAGATCGTGCAGCGTCGTCGCGGTGTTCGGGTGTTCCGGTCCGCGCGTCGCGCGATTGATGTCCAGGCACTGGCGGAGGAGCGTCTCGGCCCCCGTCAGGTCGCCGTTCATCCGCAGCACCGAGGCGAGGTCGCTCAGGCTGACCGCGGTCTCACGGTGGTCGTCGCCCAGCAGCGTCTTCCGCAACGTCAGCGCCTCGCGGTGGCGCGGCCCGGCGAGGTGGTTCATGCCCTGGTCCTGGTACACGCGCCCGAGCTCGGCGGGCGTGACGGCTACGTCCGGATGCTCGCCGAGGACGCGGCGGCGGATGCGCAGCGCCTCTTCGAGGTGGCGTTGTGCCCCCCGGTAGTCGCCCTGCTCCGCCAGCACGACGCCAAGGTAGTCGAGCGTCTGTGCGACCGTCACGTGTTCGGTGCCGAACGCCCGGCGCCCGCTTTCAAGCGCCTGCTCGAGGAGCTGCTGCGCCGTGTCGAACGCGCCCAGGCGGCGGTAGGTCCGCCCCATCATCGCGAGCAGACCGGCCTGGAGTTCGGGCTCGCCGGCCAGCTCGGTCCGGACCTGCGCGGCCGCCCCGTCGAGGAGCGCGCGCAGGTTCGGCTCCCCTCCGCCCGCGCGCACGGCAAAAGGATCCGCGCTGGTCAGCAGGCCCATGAGCAGCTCGCTCACCTTCAGCGCTTTGGCCGTCTCGCGTTGTGCGTGGTCGCGCTCGGCCGCAAGCCGCCTGGTGTACTCGGCGGTGAGGCCGACGACGAGGAGGCCCACGGCCGCGGCCGTGGCAACGGCGCGGAGGTTCCTGCGCACGAACCTCGCGGTCCGGTACCGGACCGTGTCCGGCCGGGCGCCGATCGGCTCGCGTCGCAGGTAGCGCCGCACATCGTCCGCGAACTCGGCCACCGATCGATAGCGCTCCGACGCGTTCTTCTTCAGCGCCTTCGCGACGATGGTGTCGAGGTCGCCGCGCAGTGCGCGCCGGAGCCGCGCCGGCGTCGTGCTGCACTGCCGGGCGTGGTCTGCAGTCGACTCGCCCGGACCCTTACCGGAGCGGACCACGTCCGATACGCGCGGCGGCTCCACGTCGACGATCGCCTTCACAAGGGTGGCCGGCGAGCGGAGCGCGTTGCCCGCCGGGTGCCGCCCGCTCAGCAGCACGTACAGCAGGACGCCGAGCGCGTACACGTCGGTGGCGGTCGTGACCGTCCCGCCCGACAGCTGTTCGGGCGCCGCGAACTCCGGCGTCAGCGCCGTGACCCCTTCCCGAGTGAGCGGGCCCGCCGCGTTCGCCGAGGTTCCGAAGGCGGGATCCCGTTCGATCAGCTTAGCGATGCCGAAGTCGAGCAGCTTCACCTGCCCGTCGCGGCTGACCAGCACGTTGGCCGGTTTGATGTCGCGGTGGACGATCAGGTTGGCGTGCGCGTGCGCGACCGCCTCCAGCACGTCGAGGAAGAGGCGCAGCCGCGCCTCGATGCCAAGCGCCCGTTCGCTGCAGTAGCGATCGATGGTCTGGCCGTCGACGTGCTCGAGCACCAGATAGGGCTGGCCGCCGGCGGACACGCCGGCGTCGACGAGGTGCGCGATGCGCGGATGCCGCAAGCGCGCGAGGAAGGTGCCTTCGCGCCGGAACCGCTCCTCGCCGGCACGGCCGATGAGCGCGATGTTCAGCAGCTTGACCGCAGCACGGCCGTGGAACCGCCCGTCGCAGCGCTCCGCCAGCCACACGCTGCCGGTGCCGCCCTCGCCGATCAGCGACACCAGGCGGTAGGCCCCGACGACCTGACCGGCCAGCGACGGCGCCGCCGCGGCGCTGGCGTCGAGCACCGCCCGCTCGAGGAAGCCGGTCCGGTGCACGACGTGGTGCTCGTCGAGCATCGCCTTGAGGTCCGCGGCGAGCCCCGCGTCGCGCGTACGGATCGACGCGAGCCATGCGGGCCGGGCCTCGGCAGGAATCTCGAGGGCTTCGTCGAGGTACGGGCTGAGCAGCCGCCAGCGATCAGGACTGAGCGGCGGCATGGGCGCTCGCCGCGATCGGACGCGCGCCGCCGATCGCGTGATGCAGATACAGGCGGCCCTTCTCCCAGTTGCGCTGGATGGTGCGTTCCGACACGCCGCGCATCGCGGCGATCTCGGCGAACGAGAAGCCGCAGAAGAACTTCAGGTCGATGATTTCGGCGAGCTCCGGCTCCACCTCGGCGAGCTCGTCGAGCGCATCGCTGATGAGGATGAGCGTGTGCGGGCTCATCACGCTGTCGCCGTGGTCGGTCGCGAGGGAAGTGATCTCGAACAGCCCGCCGCGCTTCTCCGATCGGCGGCGGCGCACGTCGTCGATGATCAGTCCGCGCATCACGCGGCTGGCGTACGCCATGAAGCGCGCATGATCGACGAACACGGTCCCCTCGCGGCCGGAGATCGACAGATAGGCTTCGTGGAGGAGCGTCGTGGCGCCGAGGCCGCCGACCGGCCCCTGGCGGTGGAGCTCGCGGCGGGCCAGCCGGTGGAGCTCCGCGTACAGGGTGCTGAACAGTGCGTCCGCCACCACACGTTCGTCGCCCGTCCTCGCCGGCATCTCCGAGGTCACGTTCATCACGGCTTTCACCTGTTCCAGCCGTCGCAGCAGGGCGTCGCGGCGAAACAGCTCCCCTTCTTCAGAATCGAAAACGGCGGCCGAAGGACGACGCGGCTCCCGTGGCGGGGTGCGACGCCGGCACCCAGGAGACCCCGGTCACCCGAAGAAAGGGCGAAACGATCGGGTGCGGCGACAGAGTATACCTTCGACTGCCCGGCGCCGCCACCTGTCGCCGCGAGGAGCGCACTCCCCCGCGCGGCCCGGTTGCACGGCAGCCCGGCCGGTGGAATCATTTGGCGGCGCACCATGGGTTCGCCGGAGACGCGCCCAGGAGCCACCATGCCCTCGGAGCCCCGGACACTCGTCGACGAACTCGAGGCGGCGGCGTCGCTTCCGGCCGGACGGCAGGAACGGTTCAACGGCTACGGCGTGATGGGCCTGCCGTTCGAATCGGGTCACGTGCTGGCGATGCGCAGGTTTCCCGCATCGTCGGTCGGGCAGGGCTACAGGTCCGTGTGGCACCGGGATCCAGGCGGCGCCTGGACGTTCTACGCCGACGTCGCCCCGCGGATGGCGTGCACGCGGTTCTTCGGCGCGGCCGCGGCGCGCACGATCGAGACGGACATCGTGATCGAGTGGCGGGAGCCGTTCCGCATGCACGTGGCGATGCCGGCCATGAGCTTCGAGTGGGACGTCACCGCGGCGCCGACGGCCGCGACGCGGCTCATGACCTCGGCGGGACGACTGCTCCCGGGCGCCGCGTGGCGCAGCCCGTTCGTTCTGGCGATCATGGCTGCGCTCGCGGGGCCGCTGCTCGGTGCCGGGCGCCTCGGCCTGTACGGGACGGCGCCGAACGGCCAGCACTTCGTCGCGAATCCCCGCGCGCTGTGGGCCGTCGTGGACAGCCGTGCCCGGCTCGCGGGAGAGGACTTCGGGGCGCCGGGCCCCGCGCATCCGCAGGCCCGCCTCGGGGATTTCTGGATCCCGCAGCGCGGAATCCTCGCGATCGGCCAGGCCTACTTCGAGCCGTTCGACCCCGCGCGCCACTCGCCGGCGACATCGCATCCGGCGAACGCGCCACACGCGCGCGCGTGACGCTCGTGGCGGCGGGATCGAACGGCGCGACGGGACCGCGGGCGCGGGCCCGCGGCCTCGAGCCGCGCGCTCACCGCTTCACGCGTTCGACGACCACCGGCACCGGCAGGCAGACGGTGTTGCACATCCGGCGAATGCGCCTGCGCTGACGACCGGCTGCGCCATTTCGGCGGCGGCCGGCCTGTTGGCGGCTATCTTGTCAGGAACAGGATCACCACGAGGCACGCAATCGCCAGCGCCGCGACCGTCGCGCCGATTAGGAGCAACCGCCGGCGGCGCTGCTGGGCCATCCGCAGCTCGGCGATGTTCGCCCAGAGCACCTTCTGCAGGTGAACCGACGTCGTCGCTTCCTTCGCCGGTCGCCGCTCCGGTGCGGCGCCGGCGTCCACGGGCGCGATGAACCGGTAGCCGCGACGCGGAACCGTCTCGATATACAGAGGTCGATCCGCCGCGTCCCTGAGGACGTCCCGGATCTGCCGGATGGTGAAGTTGACCGATTGGTCGAAATCGACGTAAGTGCCGTCCGGCCAGAGCTCGCTGCGGATCTCGTCACGGGTGACCAGCGTGCCGGCGCGCCTCGCGAGGAGCACCAGCAGCTTGAATGGCTGGGGCTGCAGCTTGATTCGGCGGCTGTTGCGCCGCAGCTCTCCCGCAGCCAGGTCGAGCTCGAACTCTCCGAAACACAGCCTGTTCGATTCTGCTTCGCTGCCCATGGACTCCGCGGCGAGGTGGGATGTCCCGAAAGCCTATCACGGCGGCCCGCTGGCCGGCCCTGCGCGCGCTGCAATTGCTTATCACGAGGCGGGTTACAGGCTCAGAGATCGCTCCGATCCTCCAAAGCCGCCGCTCATCGCCACCGCCGCCCCGACCGCGTATCGTGCGCGCAGGGAGAGCACGATGACCACACGGAACCTGGACAGAGAATTCGCGGCCGAGGGGCCGCGCGGGCCGCGCATTTTGCCCAAGGACATCCCTGATTGCGATCTCATGACCGCGGTGCGCAGCGATGCCTGCGTCCTGCTGACCGGACGCGACGACGCCGTCCGTACCCTGGCGCACGAGATTCACCGTCTGAGCAGGTGGAGTCAGGGGCCGTTCACCATCATCGACTGCGAGTGCGGGGAGGACGTGCTCGAAGGCGCGCTCTACGGCCCCGCCCCGGGGACCGCTCCACAGGATGCCCCAGAGCGCGCCGGGACTGTGCTGCTCCACGAGGTCGGACGGCTCGATCGAGTGGTGCAGGCCCGGCTCGCCGACCGCCTGATGCCCGTCCGGGGGCATGGCCAGCCGCGCCGGGTCCGGCGCCGGCTCATGGCTTCGACGTCCGAACCGCTGCTGGCACGGGTGCACGACGGCACGTTCGACGACCGGCTGTTCTACCGGCTCAACGTCATCCACTTCCTGCTCCTGAGCGACTTGCCCTCGAGACCGACAGGAGGAACAGGGGGCGCTGACGAGGGCTTTCTACTGAGGTGCGGGATCGCCCACGACGAGCGATGGCTGCTCGCTCCCGCGCGGCGGATGGCTCCGCGGCTCGGCCTGCCCCCCTCGTAGAACCCCGGGCCGCGGACCGGCGGAGGCCGCTCCTCGGAAAGGGCCTCATGACGTCGACCCTTCAGCGCCTGATCGGCTTCCCGGTGCCCAGGTGGTGCGGGAGGTGAGCCTTGCCGCTGAACACGTGCGGCTTCTTCGGCAGCGCTGCGCAGATACCGGCGTCGTCCGGTTCCGGCGGCACCGCGCCGAGGAACTGCGCCGCCTGCCGAGGGTGCAGCTCCTGCTCCAGATCGAACGCGAAGGAAATGAGCTTGGCCTCCTGCTGGAAGCCAGCGTACATCCACAGGCCCGCCGGCTTGCCCTCCGGCGTCAATCCCACCGGGATGGAGATGTTCGGGTAGCCGGCAACCGCCGCGGCCGACGATGCGAAGCTGTATGTCGGCGCGACGATGGCGTCCACCTGGGTCAGTGCGCCATCGATGCCGGCGCGCGTCAGCGTCATCGAGTGCGCTCGCGCCGCCAGGTAGATCGGGTCCGTCAGATCGCCGCTCGTGCTCTCCGAGATCTCGAATAGCTCCTGGCCGAAGTACTTCATCTCCGCCGGGCAGTGCCGGATGTTGAACTCGATCAGATCGGCGAGGGTACGCACCGTCGTGTGCTGCAGCGTGGCGAGGTACTCGGCGACCTGTACCTTGAACTCCATCAGCAGCACCGTGAACTCGTCGTCGAACCACGCGAACGGATCGCCCGTATCCACGTCCACGATGGTCGCCCCGAGGGCGGCCATTGCCGCGATTCCCTGTTCGGCAACCTCGACGAGGTCGGGTTCGCCCCCGTAGTCGAAGGTGAAGTAGCGCCGGTCGACGCCGATGACCTGGCCGGCCAGGCTTCCACGCTCGAGGAACGGGACGTAGGCGGGCGGCACGCCCGGCCCGGGCGTTTGGAGGACGCCGAGCAGGACCGCGGTGTCGGTCACGGTTCGGGTCATCGGCCCCGCCGTGTCCTGGCTGTGGCCAATGGGGATGATCCCATCCTGCGACAGCAGGCCGATGCTGGGTTTCAGGCCGACGATCAGGTTGTTGCCGGACGGGCACACGATCGATCCGTCCGTCTCGGTGCCGATCGCCGCGGCACAGAGGTTTGCGGCGGGTGCGACGGCAGATCCCGAGCTCGACCCGCACGGATCGAAGCTGAGCAAGTACGGCTCGCGCGTGAAGCCGCCGCGCGCGCTCCAGCCGTTGAACGGCGCGAACCCGCGGAAGTTCGCCCACTCCGAGAGGTTCGCTTTCCCGAGAATCACCGCGCCGGCGGCGCGCAGCCGGCCGACGATTGGCGCATCGCCCGGCACCCTGCTGTTGACGAGGGCCAGCGACCCCGCCGTCGTCTGCATCGTGTCATCTGTCGCGATGTTGTCCTTCACGAGGATGGGGATGCCGTGCAGCGGCCCGTGCACGTGCCCGGCACGCCGTTCGGCGTCGCGCCGTGCGGCGATCGCGACCGCTTCCGGATTGGTCTCGATGACCGCGCCGAGCAGCGGGTTCAGCTCGCCGATCCGTTGCAGGTAGGCAAGCGTGAGCTCACGGCTGCTCAGCGCGCCCGAGGCCATCATCGACTGCAGTTGCGGAATGGTTGCTTCGATCCAGGGCGCATCGGCAGCGGCGGCATCGAGGCGGAACGGTGGGCCGAAGCCGCCGGCCGCGAGGGCGGCAGCGGCCGCAACACCGCCGGCGACGAACTCGCGGCGTGTGAGGCGGCAGGTCCCGTCGCCCGGAGCGTTCGTGCGAATCAGGGATGCCATGTGTTCCTCCATTTCAGAGCGGAACGTGCCGCCGTTCGCGCAGACGATCGCGCGGTCAGGTCGTCGCGGCGCGGCCGGCGCGGGGGCCGCGGACCGCGGACGGCGGCGACGCGGCCGGGCGGCGATCCGCCGGCCTCGTGACGTACGAGACGGCCAGCAGCGCAAGCAGCAGCGGGGGCTCGCCCCAGACCTGCACGCCGTCACCGGCTGCGTAGTGCGCGATAGTCGCCATCACCCAGGTCATGGCTGCGCCGGCGTACGCCCATTCCTTCAGTAGAACGAGCCCGGGCGCGAGCAGGACGATTGCCGCCGCAGGCTTCGCGATTCCGAGAACCACCCTGAGGTGCTGCGGGTAGCCGACCCTGTCGAAGGCGGCGACGATCTGCTGGCTGCCGGTGAGATAGATCAGCCCGAACAGCAACGCGAGTCCGACCAGGACCGTGCTGCACCAGTACGCAATCCTTCGAGCCATGCCTCCTCCAGCGACGGTCGGATCCGAAGAGTGGTGATTCTGCGCCAAACCGTGCGCGTTGTCATCACGGTCACCACGGCGGGGCAGCTCAGCCACGCCTTCTCACACGCGACCTCTGACGGCCTGCGGCGCCTACCCGGAATTATTCACGAACTCCTGCGGTCAAGGCGGCCCGTTCGCGCAGAAAACCCTGGAAGTAGGCCGCGCAAACGCCAGTCGACAAAACGTCGCGGAGGCGCCAGAAATCCGCGTGGGGTGTCTGGGCCCCACGCTGCCGCCGACAAGCCGGGCCGACGGTGCGCGTCCTGTGCGCGCTGGGTGGAAGTCGCCGCAGCGACGTTTTGTCGGCATACGGAAGTAGGGTTTAGGGCGAATGGGCCGAGTTGACCTTCACGTTCATGAACATTCCGACCTAGGCCTCAGTCGGTAGGGCTTCGAGATCGATCTCGTACCTGTGACTCGGGACCGCGAGCTGGCCCGCGTCGGTCTCGGCCATGTAGGAGAACGGACCGGCATCGCGCCAGCCCTCGCGCGCGTAGAACGACCGCGCCCGCTGGTTGCCGGCGACGACCGCGAGCCAGGCGCGCCGGTGGCCGGCTCCCCGGATCTCGTCCAGCGCCTTGCGCAGAAGCATGGCCGCGACGCCCGTTCCGCGCGCCTTGCGGTCCACGAAGATCTGCTCGACTTCGTCGCCCTTGACGACGACGAAGCCCACGGGTTCGCCGCTCGCCTCGGCTACCCACATGCTGCCGATTCGCGACTGCGTGCGCGACGTGAAGTGCTCCTCGCGGCGGTAGGGTAGCAGCGCGGCCGGCACGTGTCCCAGGTGGCCGTCCTGCCATCCTGTGTGCCAGATCCGGGCAACCGCGGCCACGTCAGCTTGTGTTGCCCTTCGAAGCGTGAAAGGTCCGTCCATCCAGTTGCTCCCAGTCAGACACGGGCACGAGCTGCCATTACACAAACGTCAGTCGCCACGCGCCGTCCAGGCGGTCGCCTCGTCCGTCCGGCCTCATGATCCGCACAGCTCAGTACCTTACTGGCAATCCTCGCCGCGGAGCGGCCGCAGAACCACGCCCGGCGGGCGGTCCCTCATACCCCGGGTTGCAGCCGGGTGTTCGGCCTGGCCGCGTTCGTCGTTTTGGCTGTACATCCGGCGAGACAAGAAGTCATCCCCGGATGTTCCTTTCCGATTACCAGGTGTGAAAGGGCCGCCCTGGGGCAGCGTTGGTTGCGCAGAGCACGCTCACCACGGCGCAGCAGAGGGGAGATGATCATGAGCCTGACCGACGTCGACCACACGCTGACGCGCCGCCTGGAGAGCCGGACCCGCGGTCCGGCGTTTCCCACCATGTTCGGCTTCGACCTCACCAGCGCGGTGCGCACCGACGCGTGCGTGCTGCTGACCGGGCGCGACGTCGCGGTCCGGGGCGTGGCGTACAGGATTCACCGCCTCAGCGATTGGCGCGAGGGACCGTTCACGATCGTCGACTGCGGCGCGCCGTCGGAGATCGTCGAGCGGATGCTGTTCGAAGCGTTCAGCGACAGTGCGTCCGCGAGGTCGCACGCGCGGAAGCGTCGGGCGGGGACCGTTCTGCTCCAGGATGTGGGGCAGCTGGATCGCGCCGCCCAACGCCGCCTGGCCGACCAGCTGGCGCAGCTGCGCGCCATGCCGCCATTGACCGGCCCGCGGGTGATGGCGGCGACGGCGGACTCGCTGCTTCCACGCGTGATCGACGGCACGTTCGACGACCAGCTGTTCTACCGCCTGAACGTCATCCACCTCGTGATTCCAGGCGAACGAACCAAAGAGAGCGCGCGGCCCGTGCGAAACCTCAGCCGCCCCATCCTGCTGCCGCGCGGGTACGCACAGGACGGCGGCCGAAGCGTGCCGCGGCTCCGCCTGCGTGGTTGACTGGTGGCAACCGCCGACTGCGCTCAGACTTTTCAGCAGGCGTGAACGCACCGGCTCGGGCTGCGGCCGACGCGCGAAGAACACGAACTGCGTGATCGCAAGTTCTTCGTGAGCTTCGTGACATCGTGGCCAGCGAAGCTGGGCCGTGTTCGGGAACACAGCTGTTCTATTGGACGATCTCGCGAGCCCTCCACGCTACCAGCCGAACAGGCAGGGCGTCGCCGTTGGCCGCTACGGCGACAGCCAGTACGAGGGCTTCACGAGCATGACGTTGTCAGCACGCGTACGACCCTGCGACCTTGAGCTCGGTCGGCTGCGAGGGCTCCGCCCCTTCGACCGACATCTGCTGCGCGTAGCCGCCGGCCCACTCACCCTGCCGCCAGGCCTCGTCGTCGAAGCAGCCGTCGATTGCGGCGGCCGTCCCTCGAGCCGCGTCGTGCGCTAGATCCGGGGTAGGTACTTGCGGCCGAGCGATCGGCCGTTCAGGAACATCTCCACGTCCTCGGCGTTGGTGTAGGCCATCACCGGGATCGGCTGCCGTCGCGCCCCGCCCGGTTCCAGTGGGGCAGGATGGGCACCATCGGCTGCTTCGTCCGGTGGCTCTGGTACAGGTAGAAGGGGTCCTTCGGGAAACCCGCGAGGTCGACGATCCCGAAGTACGAGCTGCGCGCCGGCCAGTCGCGCTCGTCGCGCGGTTGGCTCCAGGCGAAGTAGGGCGTCGGCTCGCCGAGCTAAATCGAAACCGGTCCACACCACGTTGGCGGCGCGACGCGCTGCCGGGAAACCGTCGCGTTGACACCCGGCGGCGCCTCGCATAGTGTGGGCGCACCCAGCCTTATTGTTCGTGGCACGAACAATCTGAACGTGACGCCGGTCCTGCGCGCGGCGCCGTGCGCGGCAAGTGCAAGCGAGCGGACGCGAGCGCGCCACACGAGCGGAGTGGGGGGCGAGGGGCCCGCGAGGGAGCGTGTACGGGAGTCCAGGGGACGAAGTCCCCCGGTGCAGGCGGGTCCGCGGCGCGCGGCACGTGCGACAAGAGCGAGCGAGCGGCGGCGAGCGCGCCACGCGAGCGGAGCGGGGCGTGGGGCCCCGCGAGTGAGCGTGTAAGGGGGTCCGGGGGACGACGTCCCCCGGTGTAGGAAGGAGCCTCATGACGAACGACGTCACCGGGACGACCGGCAAGGGCACCGCGTCAACCCAGAAGCTCTCGGTCGTCGAGAAGGTGGGCTACGGCCTCGGCGACATGGCCGCCAACTTCATCTTCCAGACGATGGTGATGTTCCAGTTGGCCTTCTACACGGACACCTTCGGCATCACCGCCGCCGCCGCCGGCACGCTGCTCGTCGTGGTGCGCGTCTGGGACGCGATCTTCGACCCGATGATGGGGGTCATTGCCGACAAGACCCGGACGCGCTGGGGCAAGTTCCGGCCCTGGGTGCTGTGGACGGCCGTGCCGTTCGGGATCATGGGGTTCCTCACCTTCGTCACGCCCGACCTGAGCCCCGCCGGCAAGCTCGCCTACGCCTACGTCACCTACATCGTCCTGATGATGGTGTACTCGGCGAACAACCTCCCGTACTCCGCGCTCGGCGGAGTGATGTCGGGCGATCCGGCCGAGCGGACGAGCATCTCGTCGTACCGGTTCGTGTTTGCCATGGCCTCGCAGCTGATCATCCAGGGACTGGCGCTGCCGATGGTCAACTACTTCGGGCAGGGCGACAGCGCGCGCGGCTACCAGTGGACGATGGCGATCTTCTCGGTGCTGGCCGTCATCTTCTTCTGCATCACCTTCGCCACGACGCGCGAGCGCATCCAGCCGGCCCCCGACCAGAAGGCGACGATCGGGCAGCATTTCCGCGACCTGGGATCGAACGGCCCGTGGAGCGTGATGTTCGTCCTCACCCTGGTGCTCTTCATCACGCTCGCGATGCGCGGCAGCACCGTCCTCTACTACTTCCGCTACTTCGTGCAGCGGGAGGACTTGTTCAGCATCTTCAACGTCGCCGGCACCGGGGCGACGATCATCGGCGTCATGCTGTCGAAGCCGCTCGCGGTGCGCTTCGGCAAGCGTGACGTGTTCAAGTGGGCGCTGGGCGGCACGGCGCTGCTCACCGCCGTCTTCTACGTGCTGCCGCCGGGAGCGACTACGCTGATGATCGTCACGGAAGCGTTCCGCCAGTTCGTCTACGGGTTCAGCATCCCGCTGCTGTGGGCGATGATGGGCGACGTCGCCGACTTCTCGGAGTGGCGCAACCGCCGTCGCGCCACGGGCATCGTCTTCTCAGCAATCGTGTTCGCGCTGAAGGCGGGGCTCGGCTTCGGCGGCGCCATCGCCGGGTTCGTGCTCAGCGCGTACGGCTACGTGCCCAACGTCGCGCAGGGCGCCAGCGCGCTGCAGGGGATCGTGCTGATGATGAGCCTGTTCCCCGCCGCGCTCTTCGCCCTCTGCATGGCATGCCTGTTCTTCTACAGCATCGACAAGCCCACCGAGATCCGGATGGCGGGCGAGCTGGAGGAGCGGCGACGCGGGTTCGCGAGCGCGTGACCCGGGCGGCAGGCGGCCGTGGCATTGATCCGAGCGGAGTCATCGAACCGTGCGTACCCGAGTCCTCCCGATCCTGTTGACCGGTGCCCTGCTGTCAATCGCCGCGCTGCCCGCGGTGCAGGATACGCCGGCCCTGAAGGCGGTCGCGGCGTCCGGACTGTTGATCGGCGCGGCGCTCAACCAGGCCCAGAGCGACGGTCAGGACGCGATCGCCGGCGCGCTCGTGGCGCGGCACTTCAACTCAATCACGCCCGAGAACCTCCTCAAGTGGGAAGAAGTGCACCCGGAACCGAATCGCTACGATTTCCCGCCGGCCGACCGCTTCGTCGCCTACGGCGAGCGGCACGGCATGTTCGTCGTCGGCCACACCCTGCTGTGGCACCAGCAGACACCAGCCTGGGTGTTCAGCGGCGCCGACGGAACGCCGCTCACGCGCGAGGCGCTGCTCGAGCGGCTGCGCACGCACATCGAGACCGTCGCCGGGCGATACCGTGGTCGCATCACGGGGTGGGACGTCGTCAACGAGGCGCTCCAGGAGGACGGCTCGCTGCGCAAGAGCAAGTGGCTGGAGATCATCGGCGAGGACTACATCGCCCGCGCGTTCGAGTTCGCGCAGAAGGCGGATCCAGGCGCCGAGCTCTATTACAACGACTACAACCTCTGGAAGCCGGAGAAGCTCGCCGGAGCGCTGCGCATCGTCAAGCAGCTGAAGGCGGAGGGGCTGAAGGTGGACGGCGTCGGCGAGCAGGGGCACTGGCTCATCTCGGGTCCGTCGACCGAGGAGATCGATCGCATGCTGGCTGAGATCGCCGCGTCCGGGCTGAAGGCGCACATCACCGAGCTCGACATCGATGTGCTGCCGCGCGAGGACGGGATGTACGGAGCGGACCTGAACGCCAGGGCGAAGTACCGCGCGGAGACGAACCTGTATCCGAACGGCTTGCCGCCCGACAAGCAGCAGGAGCTGGCGCGGCGCTACGCAGACATCTTCAGGACCTTCCTCAAGCACCGCGGCACCGTGGCCCGCGTGACGTTCTGGGGCGTCACGGACCGCACGACGTGGCTGCACAACTTCCCCGTCCCCGGGCGGCTGAACCATCCGCTGCTCTGGGACCGGGAGGGCAAGCCGAAGCCGGCATTCGACGCCGTCGTCCGGGTCCTGCAGGAGGCCGGGAAGCGGGGTACGAAATGAGCGCCGGGGCCGGCACGCCGGGGTATCGCGATCGGGCGCGCCCGATAGACGAGCGCGTGGCCGACCTGCTGTCGCGCATGACGCTCGAGGAGAAGGTCGCGCAGATGATCGGCATCTGGCGGCAGAAGGACGATGCGCTGGTCGACGGACAGGGGCGCTTCGACGAGACGAAGGCGCGGGCGCGCTTCGGCGACGGCCACGGCATCGGGCAGATCGGCCGGCCGAGCGACGCCGGTGGCGGGCTGGGCGCGCGCCGGAACGCCGAGCTCACCAACACCATCCAGCGCTTCTTCATGGAGCACACGCGGCTCGGCATCCCGGTCATCTTCCACGAGGAGTGCCTGCACGGCCAGGCGGCGCCCGAGGGCACGAGCTTCCCGCAGCCGATCGGGCTGGCGGCGACCTTCGATCCGGATCTCGTGGAACGGCTCTATGCGATGACGGCGGCCGAGGCGCGGGCGCGCGGCACGCACCAGGCGCTCACGCCGGTGGTGGACGTGGCGCGCGATCCGCGGTGGGGCCGCGTCGAGGAGACCTTCGGCGAGGACCCCTACCTCGTCGCGCGTATGGGCGTTGCCGCGGTGCGCGGCTTCCAGGGTGACGCCACCTTCCGCGACACGAAGCACGTCATCGCGACGATGAAGCACTTCGCCGCGCACGGGCAGCCGGAATCGGGCAACAACTGCGCCCCTGCGAACGTCTCGATGCGGATCCTGCGTGAGGTCTTCCTGTCGACGTTCAAGGCCGCGATCCAGGAGGGGGGTGCGCTCAGCGTGATGCCGTCATACAACGAGATCGACGGCGTCCCCTCGCACGCGAACCGCTGGTTGCTGCAGCAGGTGCTGCGGGACGAGTGGGGCTTTCGCGGGTTCACCGTCTCGGATTACTTTGCCATCCGCGAGCTGTGCGAGCGGCCGGAGCTGTACGGGCACCACCTCGCGCGCGATCGGAAGGAAGCGGCGGCGATGGCGGCGCTGTCGGGCGTCGACATCGAGCTGCCGGACCCCGACTGCTATCCCTTCCTGGTCGAGCTGGTGCGCGAGGGCACGCTCGACGAGTCCCTCATCGACGAGCGCGTCAGGCCGATGCTGCGCGCCAAGTTCCAGCTCGGGCTGTTCGACGACCCCTACGTCGATCCGGATGCGGCCGAGCGGGTCGTCCGCGAGCCGTGGCACCGCGAGCTGGCGCTCGAGGCGGCACGGAAGACGATCACGCTGCTCAAGAACGCCGGCGGGCTGCTGCCGCTCGATCCGGCAACCATCAAGACGATCGCCGTCATCGGACCAAACGCCGACCGGGAGATGCTCGGCGGCTACAGCGGCAAGCCGCTCCACTCGAGCACGGTGCTCCAGGGCATCAAGGCCCGGGTGCCTGCCGGCGTCGAGGTGCTCTACCACGAGGGCTGCAAGATCACGATCGGCGGCTCGTGGGCAGAGGACGCGGTCATCCCGAGCGATCCCGGCGAGGACCGCCTGATGATCAAGGAGGCGCTGACGGTCGCATCGCGCGCCGACGTCATCGTCCTCGCGATCGGTGACAACGAGCAGACGTCGCGCGAGGCCTGGATGGGCAACCACCTCGGCGATCGCACCAGCCTCGACCTCGTCGGGCGGCAGGACGAGCTCGTGGACGCGATGGCTGCCACGGGCAAGCCGATCGTCGCGCTCTTGTTCAGCGGCCGCCCCGCCTCAGTGAGAAACCTCGTCGAGAAGGCGGGTGCCATCCTGGAGCTGTGGTACCTGGGGCAGGAAAGCGGGCGGGCGATCGCCGACGTCGTGTTCGGCGACGTCAACCCCGGCGGGAAGCTGCCGATTACTATTCCCCGTTCCGTCGGGCACCTCCCGGCTTTCTACAACTACAAGCCGTCGGCGCGGCGCGGCTACCTGTTCGACGAGGCCGATGCGCTGTTTGGTTTCGGCTACGGGCTGAGCTACACGACCTTCGAGATAGCGAACGTCAGGGTGGAACAGGCGGAGATCAATCCGGACCAGTCCACCCGCGTCCTCGCCGACGTGACCAACACCGGGACACGCGCCGGCGACGAGGTCGTGCAGCTCTACGTGCGCGACCTGGTAAGCACCGTCACCCGGCCGGTCAAGGAGCTGAAAGGCTTCAGGCGACTGTCGCTGAAACCGGGCGAGCGGACGACCGTTGCCTTCGACGTCACCCCCGACCGCCTGGCGATGTACGACATCGATATGCAGTACCGGGTCGAACCGGGAGAGTTCCGGCTGATGGTCGGCAGCTCGTCGCGCGACCAGGACCTCCAGCCGGTCACGCTGCGCGTGCGAGGCGACGAGGGGGTTGCCGCCCGGTGGCGTCAGGTCCCCGGGCGGAAGGGATAGGCGCCAGGGGTCCGCGCGTCCTGCTCGCTCCAGCCGAGCAGCTTGAGCACGTCGGCGGGCACCTTCGCCACAGGCGTAGCAGGCGCAGGCGGCCTGACCAGCTGGTAGTGTCCGAGTTCGGGGCTCCTGAAGATGGAGCGCGGCGTCGCCTGGATCTCCCGTCCTGCCGCCTCGAACCCCGGCGCCGCCTTGCGGAACGCGTCCAGCGACTCGATCGAGGTGAGGCAGGTGTCGGTCGCCGCCGGGCTCCAGGTGATGAGCGGCGTGCCGGCGAGCGCGGCGGGCCGGACGTAGACGTTGCCGTTCACTTCCTTCGCCTGCGGCCGCGGCAGCTTCTCGCAGAGCGGCCTCGGCTGCTCGAAGCGCAGTAATGGCCGGCGGTAGGACTCGCCGGCGACGATCAGGTTGTTCACGAACGCGTGCCCCTCACGCTCCTCGACGCCCGGGCCGGTCGCCGGGTGCCAGCCGAACAGGTCCCCGCTCGCGCTGCGCGGGTTGCGCTCGAAGGAGGCGGGCGTGTCCACGAACGTGTTGTGGTAGGCGCGCAGGTCCGCGGAGTTGAGCACGCGAATCCCCTTGTCGTTGCGCACGAACACGTTGCCGGCGACGATCGCGCCGCGCGAGATCTCGAAGAAGAAACCGTCGATCGTCCCCTCGATCCAGTTGTTCACGAACACGGCGTCGCGATCGCCGACGTCGTACCAGATGCCGTTCGAATACGGGTGCTCGATCACCAGGTTGTCGCGGCAGGTGACGCGGCGCGACTGGTTGAAGATCTTCACCGCCGCCGGGTAGTAGCCGGTGAGCTGCTCGACGTTGTTGCGCCGGATGACGTTCTTCTCCAGCAGGACGTCGGCCGAGCCGATGACGTAGATGCCCTCCGTCCCCGTGTCGCTGATCAGCGAGTTGCGGATGACGAGCCCGTCGCCGCGGAAGTAGCCGGCCACGCGCGAGGTGTACGAAATGGTCACGTGCTCGAGGACCGTGCCGACCACCTCCTTGCCGAAGGTTGCCGGATCGGACGGCCCGACGGGCTCGTCGGTGGGCTCGTCGGCCGAGGTGAACTGCTTCTTCCCCTCGACCTCGAGCGCCCGGTAGGCGTACTGGGTGAACGTGATGCCCCGGATGATCGGTCCCTTCCGATCGTTCGTCTTGCCGTGCACTATCCGGCTGGTGCGCACCAGCGCGCTGTCGTGCGCGGTGATCTCCACCAGCTTGTTCGCCGGATCGACGCCGATGTAGACCTGCTGCTTCTCGTAGTCGATGTAGTACGAGTGCGCGTCGAGTTCGCCTTCCCAGCCGACCGACTTGAGCAGCTCGCCGTCGACGAACACCATGTCGTTGTTGAAGCGGTGCAACGGCGTCCGCATCCCCTCGCGGTCGCGCTGCCACCAGCCGAGCGGCTTGGCCGGGAACAGCCGCGTCCACGCCGTCTTCCAGACGTCGCCGCGCAGCCGCTGCCACGTATCGGCGACCTGCGTCCCCTTGAGGATCGGCCGCTCGCTGGCGTACGGCTGCAGCGTGATCCCCTGGTTGAGCAGCAGGCTGCCGGTGCGGTACTCGCCGCCGCGAAGCACGATCGCGTCGCCGGTCACGACCTTGGCGATCGCCGTTTCGAGCGAGGTCGGTTGCGCGAGCGTGCCGGGGGCCTCGGCCTTGCCGTCGGGTGCGACGTAGTACACGTGCACGGCCTTCGGGACCTCGTAAGTCTGGTCGATCGGACCATACGGCCCGCCGGAAGGCTGCGCCTGGGTGTGCGCGGCGGCGAGGAGGAAGCCGCAGATGACGAAGCAGATCTTCGCGAGACGCATGTCCTGTCCTCTGGGATCCGGGAGTCAGGCCAATGATATGCGATACGCCGCGGATGGCGCGGAGCACGGCCAGCCGCGGGTGAAGGTCAGCCGCGGATGACGGCGATGAACGTCAGCCGCGGATCACTTCTTCGCGAACATCGCGTCGTCGATCGGCACGTTGTGCTCGACCGACGTGAAGAGCAGCTTCAGGGACTGCATCGGGTTGGAGTTCTCGATCCGGAACGGCACCTTCACGCCGTCCACCGTCCGGTAGTCCGAAAGCTCGCTGGTCTGCTCGATTGGGCCGCTGGCCTGTGGCGAGTCGATGGTCGTGACGGTGCGCGCCACCAGGTAGGTCTCCGGATCGAGGAACATCCGCACTACCGACCCGCTCTTCGGCGTCAGGAGCAGGACGATCACATCCTTGCCGGCGAGTTTCTGGTCGGGAACCAGTTCGAGCTTCATACCGGCGTCCTTGTAGTGCAGCAGCGCGTTCGGGAATGCCGCGTTGCGCATGTTCTCGAGCTGGTTGCCGGTGATCTCGGTATCTCCCTGCATCGAGTTCAGGAGGTAGCCGGTCGTTCCGTCGAAGCGCTGTTCTATCAGGATTTCGCCGGCGCCCATGGCGGCGAGATCCAGCTTCATCGAGACGCGTGTCTTGTTCGGCGCCTTGGTGAACACTTCGAGCGGGCCCGAGACGTCTCCACCGGGTGTGGAGACCGTAACGGTTCCCTTCGCATGACGGGACGTGAGCTTGCCGAGCGCCTCGCGTCCGCCAACGGCCGAGAGGTGCTTTTCGACCACTTCATCAGCCATCTGCGCCGAAGCGGCGCCCGCAGAAACGAGGACCGCGAGTACCGAGGCGAGGACCGTCAGCGGGGGTCTGCTGGTGCACATGGCGGCATTTTACCTGCCTGCCGCCCGGGCATTCGGATTCGTGTTTCCGTGAGCGGGAGTCGGAGGCTGCTCACCGCAACACCCAATGGGCGCCGACGACCACCATCGCGGCGTTAACGCCGAGGTTCTCGCCCTGCGTGCCGGCATTGGAGACGTGGTGATTGCGGAACTCCAGCATGAGCCCGGGCCCCCGACGGGTGATGCGCTTGATTCCCACTCCCCACACCACCTGAAAGTTCCAGATTCGCTCCAACTCTGGCGCCTCGAGCGTTCGGCAAGCACGATCAGTTCTTTGTCTCCGAGGCGTTCGGCGGCGCGGCCAACGCGAGCGCGGTCTCCTCGTAACAGATCACGGGCAGCGCGGCGCTGGCGTTGGTCAGCCCGAGCGTGCCGACTACGGAGACCGCCGCGTGCTGTGTCACGGTGTCGGGAGACGGCCGGTTTCTCTACACGACGAATGCCGGGAGCGGCACCGTCAGCGGCTTCAGGATTCGTCCGGACGCAACGATCGCGCTGCTCGACGCGAACGGCGTCACCGGGGCGACCGGGGCGGGGGTGACCGATGTCACGCTGACCGGGAATGGCCGGTATCTTTACGCGCTTCGCTCGGGCGCGGGCGCAATTGCCGCGTTTCGTGTTGAAGATCATGGCGCGTGGCGGCGCTCGGATCGATTGCTCTTGCACCTGGTGCCAATGGAGCAACCCTTGTCAGCGTCCGGCGCGGGAGAGCCGAAACGCGGCCATCTCCTCGCCGTTGCGAACCAGCAGGACATCGCCGACGAGCACCGGGTGGTTCCAGGTCTTTCCCGCGATCGCCTTGAAGCGGGTCACCTCGCTGAATTGATCCGGCGTCGCGTTGACGAGCGCCAGCTCCCCGCCTTCCGAAAGCACCAGCAGCAGATCCTGCTCCTCGAGCAGCAGCAACTGTCCGTGTCCGTAGCGGCCGCCCTTCCACCTGCGCTCGCCGTCGTCGAGGTTGATGCACGACAGGATGCTGCCGTCGAACCCGAACGCATGGTCCTTGTGGACGACGAAGTCGTTGAAGTACGGCTTGAGGCCGCGCGAGGTCCAGCGCTCCTCGACGTTCCAGCCGCTGCCGCCGCGTGTGACGCCGAGACGGCGCAGACCCTGCCCGCCCATGGTGTCGGCGTGGTTGATCAGCAGATCGTGCGTGCCGATCAGCGCCGGCTGCACGATGCTCGCGCCTGGCTCCCAGGAGTGCTCCCACAGCACCGTTCCGTCGGCGACGTTGAAGCTCGTCGTCCGGCGACCGCGCAGCAGGACGATCTGCGGCACGCCATCGAGCACTACGGGATGCGGCGAGCTGTACCCCGCGCCGTCGCGTGGTCCCTGCCACCGCGGCTTTCCGGTGGCGAGGTCGTAGGCGACGAGCACACCAGACGCGGCGACGACGACGATGTCGTTGACGACGAGCGGCGAGGACGTGAAGCCCCAGCCTGGTTGTTCGGCGCCGGTGTCGGAGGAGGAGTTGCGCGCCCAGATGCGCGTGCCGGTACGTGCATCCAGCGCGTTGACGATGCCGGTCGCGCCATGCGTGTAGACGCGGCCGTCGTGAACCGTGGGCGTCGCGCGCGGTCCGGGACCGCCGGGGAATTCCGAGAATCTCGCGGCATCGCGGTGCCGCCACACCGGCTCGCCGGTGCTCAGCCGGTAGCACGACACGACTTCGTGTTCGCCGCGCTGTTCCTGCGTGTAGATCAGGTCGCCGTTCACGGCGAACGACGACCACCCGGGCCCGACCGGTCTGCGCCACCGTTCGACCGGCGGCTTCTGCGACCAGTCGGTCTCGACGCGAATCCCCTTGATCAAGTTGTCGCGATTGGGCCCGCGGAACCCTGGCCACTCCGCCGGCGTGTGCCTGATCGGATCCGGCGGCGCCGCCTTGGGCGCGTCCGCGGCGGCGGGGACCGCTGCCGCCGCCGGCGTCGGCGCGGCGGCCTCGACCTTCGTCTCGTCGGGAACGGGCGCGGGTTTGGGAGCCGGTGTCGGCGGCTCATCGCGGACCTGCGTGAGCAGGCGGTCTTCCGCCGTCGGCGTCCACCGGAAGTGGATATCGGTATCACCCCCGCCGCTGGCACCGCCCGTGCGCAGCATCGCGAACGATCCGCTGGCCGCGGCGATGGCCAGGACGATCACGGTGCGCCGGCTGCCGGCGCCGAATCGGCGCGACACGACCGCGGCGGCCACCAGCGCGAGGGCGACGACCGGGATGACCAGGATGTAGAACAGCCGCCCCTGCCCCGCCTCTGCGATCGACGGGTCCAGAAACGGCGCCGTCGCGGCGATCGCCAGGATCATCACGACGATCGCGCCGAGCCGCTCGATCCACGGCGCGCGGCTCAGGAGCAGCCACCACAGGATGATGAGGACGCCGCCGGCGAGGCCGCCAAGCAACATCGTCGGAAGCTCCTGGGTGCCGAAGAGCGGCACCACCAGCTTGAAGGCGATGAACAACAGCGACGCAACGACGCCGGGCCACAGACGCAATGGCTTCCGAGGAGTCGGTTCATTGGCTTGCATGGTGGTTACGCGGTCTTGACCATAGCCGTAGACAATCTACGGCTTAGACGTGGATGACCGACGCATGGTTCCGGGCAGCGGATGGAAGGAATTCGCCTTCATTCGCAAAGAATCATCTCGTAGAGGACAGCGCCCAGACGCGAAGACGTCGGCGCGTGCTCCACGTCGCTTCCCTCCAGTCGCCTGGATGAGCCTGACGAGCGAAGGCGATTCACGACACGTGCAGCGCGTCAGCGGCGAACCGTGAATTGCGTGCCCCACAGGCGCGGTTCATCGGGGCGACCGGTGGATGCGGGGAAGCCCACGTTCGGAGCCATTGCGCCGGTGATGCATGCCTCGTTGCCGATGTTGCGGGCATAGACGGCTATCTCCCACCGGCGGCTTCGCGGCTCGAAGCCGGCGCGCACGTGTCAGCGACAGGCGGCTGGACAGGCCGTAAGTCGCCTGACCGAACAGCGCCCAGGCCGTGGCGTCGACCGTCGAGAAGGGTCGAATCTGAAGCCGGGAGCCGTACTGCGTGATCTCGATCCGGGTGTCATCGTTGTCGTCGAACAAGAACACGCCGGCGACCCAGGTGAGCATGGGTGTGCGTTGGGCGAGCGTCACTTCCTGCGACACCTGCCGCTGGACATCGGGCGCGTCGGTCGTCGCGACCGGCAGTTCGGTCGCGTCGGGGTCGATGAAGAAATGTGTTGGATTTTCGGTACGCGGTCAGGCTCGTCACCGTTGTCGTGCCGTTCAATCGGACGGCGAGCTTCGCCGAGGCGTCACCGACGTCCGCTCGGCGAACGAGGACACCGCCAGTGTGATGTCGAACGTCGCCCCACCAGGCCCAACTTGGACCTCAATCGTCCTCGGCTCGAACCCGCGAGCGCTGCGTTGACCAGGTAGCGGCCTTGGGGCAGCGAGTCGAGCACATATTGGCCGTGCTCGTCCGTGACCACCGTTCGCGGCGTCCCCAGAGCATCACCGGCGGCCGTCAACGTCACACCCGGTAACACGCTGCCGGTGGCATCCCGGACTACGCCAGCGAGCCGTCCGGCTGACTGCGCCGACGCGGCATCTACGCCAGCCGCAAGCAGGCATGCGGCGGCGCATACGAGTGTTCGCACGATCAGCAGCATACGAGCCTGTCTCGCCAACAGTGGCGCGCTGGCCGGGCGTGGGACGGCGGGTCTGTCGACTGTCGTTGTGACGGTGCTGCTTCGGGGACGCCGCTGTCGTCTCGCGAGACGGTCGCCGAGGTGCCGTTCGAACTCTATCGGCATTCGTGATTCCCCCGGGTAGTCGCCGACTGTCCACCGGAGCCGAGGCCCCGCATGGTTGGCAGAGCCCTTCGGCGTCACTCACTGCCGTGTTCTCGGCTTCGATCTCCGTGCCCTACGCCCTCATCTTCTTCCAGTTCGCCAGGCACTTCTCCGCGCGCTGCACCTGCTCGGCGGGGGGGCCCTGCTCCTGTTCGATCATGTAGCACTCGACGCCGCCTTTCGATTCGGCGGCCTCGAAGATCTTCGACCACGGGGCGGCGCCTTCGCCGAACAGCACGGCGTAGCCGCGGTCCGGTGCCCAGTCCTTGCAGTGGATGCTGCGGATGCGTCCCGGGTTCTTCTGAATCCACTCGACGGGATCCGCGCCGGCCTCTACGCACGTGCCGACGTCGAGTTGCAGGACGACGTCGGGAGGCGTGTTCGCTGCCAGGATGTCCATCGGCCGCTGTCCCTCGATCGGCAGCCACTCGGTGGCATGATTGTGAAACCCGGCAGCCATGCCGAGCGGCTTCAGCTTCTCGGCCGCGGCGCTGAGCCGTCCGGCGACCGCCTTCCAGCCTTCGGCGCTGCTCACCTTCCCGGCGCTCGCCATGACGATGTAGCGGCTGCCGATGATCTGATTCAGCTCGATGGCCTTGGGCAGCCCCTCTGCGCTGAGCGCGTCCGAGCTGTTGTGCGTCGAAGGACAGCGGAGGCCGAGGTCGTCGAGCAGCTTCCGCACCTCCGTCGCAGTCTCCGGCGTCCACGAGTAGTACGGCGAGTAGAACTCGACCGCCTCGTAGCCAAGCTTCGCCACCGCCCGGACGGTGCCCTGCAGGTCCTTCGTCAGATGGTCGCGCACGCTGTACAGTTCGAGCCCCACCGGGATTTGCGCCGCGCGAACGCCTGCGCGGACGAGGAACGGAAGCGCGGCGCTGGACGCCAGGAACTGCCTGCGGGAAACGAGTGTTGATGGCATGGGGGGAACGGTAACACGTGAGCGCATTACCTTTCCATCGCTCGATGGCTCGATACTCGGTCGCCCGATCGCTCAATACTGCCCTGACCCGTCGCCTCCTTCATTCACTTGCACTTGCCAACCGCCCCGGCGACCTCTATTGTCTAAGACCCGGCGATGCGGCAACGTATGCTCCCGAGGCCCGCGCGACGTCCGGCTGGCCACCGCCGCGCGCGCGCGCGGCGTGTCTGAACGCACATGCGAATCCCCGCCCCGATCGCAGGCCTGCTGGCCGCCTCGACGCTCGCGTCGGTGACGCTGCCGGCGCAGCCCGCCAACAGGCCGAACATCGTCGTCGTGTACGCCGACGATCTCGGCTACGGCGACGTCAGCAGCTACGGCGCGACCCGCATCCGCACGCCGAATGTCGATCGCGTCGCCCGTGCAGGGCTGCGTTTCACCCGGGCGCATTCCACCTCGGCCACCTGCACGCCGTCGCGCTACGGGCTGCTGACCGGCGAGTACCCGTGGCGCCGGCAGGGCACGGCCGTCCTGCCCGGGGACGCGGCACTGATCGTCGAACCTGGTCGAACCACGCTCGCCTCGATCCTGCGGAAGGCCGGCTACGCGACTGGCGTAGTGGGCAAGTGGCACCTCGGCCTGGGTCCCGCGGGCGGGCCCGACTGGAACGGCGACATCACGCCCGGCCCGCTGGAGATCGGTTTCGACTCCGCGTTCCTCATGCCCGCCACCGGCGACCGTGTCCCGACGGTGTACGTGCGAGACCATCGCGTCGTCGGCCTGGACCCGCGCGATCCGATCCAGGTGAGCTTCACGACCCCGGTCGGAAACGAACCGACGGGGAAGGACCGTCCCGACCTCCTCCGTGTGTACCCGAGCCACGGTCACGACCAGACGATCGTCAACGGCATCAGCCGGATCGGGTACATGAGCGGAGGACGGGCGGCGCGCTGGAAGGACGAGGAGATGGCCGGCGTGTTCGCCGCGGAAGCCGTCGAGTTCATCGCGCAGCACCGGCGGCAACCGTTCTTCCTGTTCTTCTCCACGCACGACATTCACGTGCCGCGAGTACCGCATCCGCGCTTCGCGGGCAAGAGCGGCATGGGCCCGCGCGGCGACGCGATCCTGGAGTTCGACTGGTCGGTGGGCGAGATCGTCCGCGCGCTGGACCGCCACGGTCTCACCGGCCGCACGCTGCTCATCGTCAGCAGCGACAACGGGCCGGTCGTCGACGACGGCTACCGGGACGACGCGGTGGAGACGCTGGGCGGGCATCGGCCCGCGGGGCCGCTGCGCGGCGGGAAGTACAGTGCCTTCGAGGGAGGCACGCGCGTGCCGTTCATCGTCCGCTGGCCCGGCCGGGTGAAGCCGGGCACGTCCGCCGCACTGATCTCGCAGGTGGATCTGCCCGCGTCGTTCGCCTCGCTGGCCGGCGTGCCGCTCGCGCCTGCGGACGCGCCCGACAGTTACGACGTGCTCGACGCCCTGCTCGGCTCATCGCCCCGCGGCCGCGACCACCTGGTGGAGCACGCGGGCACGCTCGCGCTGGTGCGCGGCAACTGGAAGTACATCCAGCCGGGCAGGGGGCAGCGGGTCAGCCGGAACACGAACACGGAGCTGGGCAACGATCCGGCCCCACAGCTGTACGACCTGGGGTCCGACCCCGGCGAGCAGCGCAATCTAGCCGGCAAGCGTCCAGATCTCGTCGAGGAACTGGCCACCCTGCTGGGGCAGATCCGGCAGGAAGGACGCTCGCGTCCCGCCGCCGCCGGCAGGCGATGATCGGATGCCGCGCCGCCACGTCTCCTGCTTCTGTGCGGCGGCACTGCTGCTCGGGGCCGGCAGCGCGGCGGCGCAGGAAGCGGTAGACGGCGTCCCCGTGCCTCCCGCCGTGCAGGCGCGCGACCGCGAGGGCCGCGTGACGGTGCGGGCGGTTCGCATCGCGCGCGCCCCGCACGTGGACGCGCTGCTCGACGAGGCGGTCTACGAGGACCTGCCGCCGATCACCGGCTTCATCCAGCAGGATCCGCAGGAAGGACAAGCGGCGACCGAGCCGACGTTCGTCTGGATCCTGTTCGACGACACCAACCTGTACATCGGGGCGCGGTGCCGCGACAGCCAGCCGTGGCGCATCATGGCCAACGACATGCGGCGCGACGGCCGCAACGTCAGCCAGAACGACAACATCAGCATCGTCCTCGACACGTTCCACGACCGTCGCAACGGCTACGAGTTCCTGATGAACGCGATCGGCGGCGCGTGGGACACACAGATCACCGACGAGCGCGACGCGAACCGCGACTGGAACACGGTCTGGACCTACGCCAGCCGCCGCGACGAGCAGGGCTGGACCGCGGAGATGGCGATTCCCTTCCGATCGCTGCGCTACCGGGGCAGCGGTGCGCAGGTGTGGGGCATCAACATCCGCCGCAACGTGCGCTGGAAGAACGAGCTCTCCTACCTGAGCCCGGTGCCGCGCCTCTACGGCGCGCGCGGGATCCTGCGCCTCTCGCAGGCGGCGACGCTGATCGGGCTCGAGGCGCCCCCGGCGGCACTGAACCTGGACCTGAAGCCGTACGCCGTGGCCAATGTGCAGGCTGACCGGGCGCTCGATCCGCGGCTGACGAACGAGTTCAATCCTGACGGCGGCTTCGACCTGAAATACGGCGTGACACAGAGCCTCACCGCCGACTTCACCTACCGGACGGACTTCGCGCAGGTCGAAGACGACGACCAGCAGGTGAACCTGACGCGGTTCACCCTGCAGTACCCGGAGAAGCGCGACTTCTTCCTCGAGAGCCAGGGGATGTTCGCGTTCGGCGGGGTCCAGACCGGAACGACGACGACCGCGACGACGGTATTCGGGCCGTCGAACACGCCGCTGCTGTTCTTCAGCCGTCAGATCGGGATCACGGGAACGCGCGCGGTCCCCATCGAGGCAGGCGCGCGGCTGACCGGCCGGGTGGGGCGCTACAGCATCGGCGTGCTCGACATCCAGACAGACGGGAGTCGTCCGGCGGCGGCGTTGGCGACGAACTTCGCAGTCGTCCGCATCAAGCGGGACATCCAGCAGCGCAGTTACGTCGGCATCCTGGCCACGCGCCGCGCGCCCAGTACCGGCGGCGGGAGCGAGAACGTCGCTGCCGGCATGGACGCCAGCGTGTGGCTGTCACCGAACCTGAACGTGCTGGGTTACTACGCCGGCACGCGAACCCCGGGGCGAACCGCCCGCGACCGCAGCTACCGCGCACGGTTCGATTACGACGCGGACTTGTTCGGGCTGCAGATCGAGCAGCAGGCAGTGGAAGAACACTTCAACCCCGAGGTCGGCTTCCTCCGGCGCGCGGATTTCGTCGAGAGCCTGGCGCAGCTGCGCATGAGCCGCCGGCCACGATCGCTGGCCGCCATCCGCAAGCTGAATTACGAGGCCGGTCTCGACTACATCACCGACCGCGAGGGGCGCCTCGAGAACCGCCAGGCCCGCTTCGCGCTGCGCACCGACCTGCACAGCAGCGACACCTGGAGCATCGTCTACGTGCGGGAGTTCGAGTCGCTGGTGAGACCGTTCGAGATCGTGCCCGGCACGGTCGTGCCGGCGGGCCCGTATCACTCCGCCAACCTGCGCGGCACCTACACCCTCGGGACGCAGCGCCGCGTATCCGGCGACGTCAGCGTGCTGCGCGGCACGCTCTACGGTGGTGACCGCACGGACCTCTCGTATCGCGGCCGGGTCGAGCTGTCGCCGCGGCTCTCGGTGGAGCCGGGGCTGTCGTTCAACTGGGTCGATCTCCCGCAGGCGCGGTTCACCGCGACGCTGCTGAGCGGTCGCGGCATGTTCTCGTTCTCGCCGCGGATGTTCGTCGCCGCGCTCCTCCAGTACAACTCGACGAACCGTCTGATGACCAGCAACCTGCGTTTCCGCTGGGAGTACCGGCCGGGCAGCGACGTGTTCCTGGTCTACAGCGACGGCCGCGACACGTTGGGCGCCGGCTTCCCCGCGCTCGTCAACCGCGGGGTGACGCTGAAGGTCACGCGCCTGTTCCGGATGTGAGCCGCGAGCCCACGTGCATTGCCCGCATGTTGACGACCGCGTGGCGCTTGCTCATGGAGCGCCATCCGGCCGGCGGGCTGCGGGCCAGCTATCGGCTCGACGCTGGCGGCGTCGCCGGTGCGACCTGTCAGGCGCGGTAGTTCGAGGCGCGTGCGCGTACCCGAATTGAGTGTTGCGACGGTCGTCATGATGCCGCGGCGGCTGGGTCCCTTCGCGGCTCCCGGGCCTCTCGGCATCACGGCCGCGGTGCGCGCATTCAGATCCGCAGGAAGATCCTCCGCCGGTACATCCAGTAGAGCACCAGCCAGAAGACGATCAGCACCCCGAGCCCTCTGAGGACCGGTTCGAAGGGCGCACCGAGCACGGCGAATGGCGCCGGCCCGAGATGTCGGAGGAGGGCCGCGGAGACGAAACGCTCGGTCGTCCAGCTCATGACATAGATGGCAATCGAGTTGGCGCCAATCACGATCAGCGGGAACGCCCAGCGCGTTCGCCCCCGCCACCCCATGACGGCGTAGAAACCGGCCAGCAGCAGGACCACCAGGCCGCCGCTGTACAGCGTGTAGGACGATGTCCAGATGCGCTTGACGATCGGGCAGATGTGAAGCCACTGCAGCAGGAGCCCGGCAACGACGAGCACCGCGCCGCCGGCGACCAGGCCCCGCAGCTTCTCCCCTGGCGTGCGCGATGACTTCAACCAGGCGCCCGACCACAGGCCGAGCATCATCGTCGCCAGCGTGGGAATGAAACTCAGGGTGGACCATCCGCCGGCGTTGTAGCGAAACGGAGCCTCGCGCGGGAAGAGGTTCAGGAACCACACGTCGAACGCCCAGGAGAGATTCGAGTTCTTGTTGAAGTGCGCGAGGAAGCCGGAGTAGAGGTGCGGCCAGCCGGCTGGGACGCCGACCTGCGTGTAGTCGAAGCCCGCGCCGGGCAGGGGGTACAGGACGAACGCCGCCCAGAAGCCAGCCAGGGTCGCCACGACCGCGGCGACCTGGACGCGCAGCGGGACGAATGCCAGCAGGAACAGAATGAGATAGCCGAGACCGATCTGCGTGAGCGTGTCTTCGAACGTCCAGTACGTGCGCGGGCTCTCGAGCGAGCGGAGGAATATCCCGAGCAGAATGAGCGCGACGCTGCGCCACGCGGCGTGGCCGAGCATCCGCCGGAAGCTCTCGCCGCGCTTCGTGCGGCTCGCGATCGAGAACGGGAGCGACGCGCCGGCGAGGAACGAAAAGGCAGGTTGTATCAGGTCGTGCAGCGAGCACCCCTGCCACGGCACGTGCGTCGTGTTGTAGGCGACCAGCGCCCAGAAGCGGCTCCCTGGAAATGCGCTCTGCACTGTCCAGAGTCGCATCGCCTCGGCGAGCATCAGGAACATCACGAGGCCGCGAAACGCATCGATCGACACGATGCGCGTCGCGGCAGGCGCGGTCAGCGCCGGCGCGGCTTCTCGACGGGCGTCCGAAACGGTGGTGGCCGTCATTGCGCCACCCTCACGCGTCGACCAGCTTCCTCCCGAGCACGCGCTCCGCATTCTGGTGGTACACCTTGCGGAGGATCGGCTCCGGCAGCGCCAGCCCGTAGATCTTCCAGCGGCCCTGCGGCGGGATGCGCGCGGGCGCGTAGTCGAAGTACTCGTCCTCGGTTTCGAGGAAGCGGTAGTAGATGCGGTAGAGATCCTCGCCGAACACCTGCTGTGGCGTCTCCTTGCCGAGCGGGACCGCGTCGGTGCCGAAGAGCACGCGATCCTGATACCTGTCGAAGAAGCGGGCGGCCGTGCGGGGCTGGCGACCCAGTTCGCCGATGCGCGCGCCGATCTCCACGTGCACGTTGGGAAACCGGTCGAGCGTCTCGCCGACGGCGGCGAGGTTCTCCGCCCAGTGGCCGACGTGCAGCGCGACGAACGTGGTCGTCGGATGCCGCGCGAAGACGCGGTCGCGCGCCGCGAGGATCTCCTCGAAGGCGGGGAAGTCCCCGCCGTGGAAGGACCAGTCGGGGTGCGCGCTGAGCTCCTCGTAGCGCTCGTTGAACCGGTCGATCGGCAGGAAGAACGCCTCGGGATCGGCGACGTGGATGGCGACCGGCAGGCCGAGGCGGCCGCACGTTTCCCACATCGGGTCGAACCGCCCGTCGTCCACGCGCACGAGCTTCCCCGTCGGCCCGCCGTCGCGCAGGTAGAGTCCGAGCGTCTTCAGCACCTTGAGGCCGACCGCGCCGGCCTGCTTCGCCCGGACGATCTCCTCGGCCTGCCAGGCCGCGTAGCCCTTCTCCCCGGCGCGCGACCATGCCGGCTCGGTCATCGTGAGAAAGCGGCCGGGGAACGCCCGGTCGAAGCTCGCGATGGTGCCGGCCAGATCCTCGCCGAATCCACCGGTCAGGTTGACCATCATCCGCACGTTGACCGCGTCCATGGTGCGCACCAGGTCCGCCGGCGGCACGGCGGGCCGCTGCGAACGGCGCCGTGGCGAGACGTGCGTGTGGACGTCGACCACCGGGAAGCGCGCACGCGCCACGGCGGTGGTCTTCACGTGCAGCATGCTCCTCGGCTCGAACTCGGCCAGCGGCAGCGGCGGGCGCTGCGCGCCTGCGCCCTGCGGGCTCTTGCCGCGGTCGGCCGAGGCCTCCGTTCCGTCGCGGGGAAACGCGCCTCCGACCAGTCCCGCGGCTGTGGCCGAGAGCCATCCGCGCCGCGTCCAGGCCCGACCCTCACCCTCGGCTTCTCGAGTGTTTCTCATTGGCGCCCCCGTCGACTTCAAGCGGCCGGCGCGATCGTAGCCCAGGTCGACCGAGAGCGCTTGTTCGTGCTTGGCAGCCGGCCGACGCGGGTGTAGTTTGAACTCATCCCCCGCATCGGAACGGTCGGCAGCGAACCAGGAAGGACGTGGAGCTTGGCTCAGACACGACGCACGTTCCTGCACGCAGCGGCGCTGGCGCTGGGCGCCGTCGGCACTTCGATGCCGGCGGCCGCCCAGGTGCGCGCGGGCCCTCGACCGGAGGCGGAGCAGGCCTTGCCGCCCGCGATGCCGGTCAGCGGCATCCGGATCCCGAGGATCCGCTTCGCGGGCGCGGAGATCAGCCGGCTCGTCGTCGGCTGCAATCCCTTCTACGGCTTCGCCCACTTCAACAGCACGCTCGGCGCCATCATGAGCGAGTACTACACACCCGCGCGCGTGTGCGACGTCCTGCACCAGTGCAACCGCTTCGGCATCAACGCCTACAACTACGTGAACCTGGGTCGGGCGCCGCGGGACTGGGAGCGTTTCCGCGCCGAAGGCGGCACGATGCACCTCATCATGCAGGGCATGGACGACCCGGCGCCGCTCGTCAGGGATCTCAGGCCGCTGGCGATGTACCACCACGGCGGCCGGACCGACCGCGCCTACCAGGACGGGAAGATCGCCGCCGTCCGCGAATGGTGCAAGCAGGTGCGCGACCTCGGGGTGGCAGTCGGCGTCGGCACGCACAAGCCGGAGGTGATCGCGCTCGCCGAGGAGCAGGGCTGGGACGTCGACTTCTACGCGGGCTGCGTCTACAACATCAGCCGGACCGTCGACGAGTGGCGGCGCATCCTCAGCGGGGAGCTTCCGGAGATGCCCGGTGAGATCTACCTGCAGAGCGATCCACCGCGCATGTATCGGACGCTGCGCCAGACCACCAAGCCGTGTTTCGCCTTCAAGATCCTGGCGGCGGGGCGAGTCGGCGAGCGCGACGTCGAGCAGGCATTCCGCACGGCGTTCCAGAGCATCAAGCCGACCGACGGCGTGTTCGTCGGCATGTTCCCGCGCGTCAGGGACGAAGTCCGCGAGAACGCCGAGCGCGTGCACCGCCTCTTCGGCGGCACCGCGACGACGAACTGATCGCGCGTCGCCGGAAGCTCATCAGCAGACGGACTGACCGACGGCTCACTCCTCCGAGCCGGCTGTCGATCCGGCGCGCGCCCGTTCGACTACGGGGAGAGTCAGCGTTTCGAAGGAGGAGAGGAGATGCGATTCCTGTCGATCTACAAGTCCGCCGAGTCCACCACGCCGCCGAGCCCCGAGTACATGGCGAAGATGCAGACGCTCGTCGAGGACGCGATGAAGGCGGGGACGCTGCTTGCGACCGAGGGCTGCCTGCCGAGCGCGATGGGGGCGCGTGTCCGCTTCTCAGGCGGCACGTTCATCGTGAGCGACGGCCCGTTCGTGGAGTCGAAGGAGGTCATCGGCGGCTTCGCAATCCTCGAGGCGAAGTCGAAGGCGCACGCCATCGAGCTAGCCCGCGAGTTCCTGCGGGTCGCCGGTGAGGGCGAATGCGAGATTCGGCAGATCTACACACAGGGAGAGTGCGCCGAGGCGGGCATCGACGTGCACGCCGACCTGAAGACGCAGTTCGCCGGCAACTGACCGGCGGACGCGTTCGGCGCAGGCACGGCAGCGCGGCCCTTTACTCGCGGCCCCTCGACAACTGCACGCCGCCGCTGGAGGCAGGGCCTCCCGATGGCGATCAATCGCCCTGCCGTCGCTGTCGGCGTCCGGGTCGTGGTTGAGCGATGCGGTGAACACGAGCGCCGGATGCACGATGTTCGTGACGGCGACCTGCATGCTCTTCGTCCGGAGGGCCCCGGCGAGAGCAGTCGTGCACCACCCGCCACCGTTATCTGCGCGTTCGTAGGCAGCGTGGGCGGACAACGCGGAAATGGCGGTGCGCGGCGCGCGTTCACCGACGAGCGTAAGATACTGGCCTGACTTGCACGTCGGAGGTGCCGTATGGCCAGGAAGATACTCATGCTGGTGGGGGATTTCGTCGAGGACTACGAGGTGATGGTGCCGTTCCAGGCGCTGCTTTCCGTCGGCCACACCGTGCACGCGGTCTGCCCCGGCAAGTCGGCCGGGGAGTCGGTGCGCACCGCGATACACGATTTCGAGGGGGACCAGACCTACTCGGAGAAGCCGGGTCACCGGTTCGCGCTGAACGCCACGTTCGACGACGTGCAGGAGCGCGAGTACGACGCGCTCGTCATCCCGGGCGGCCGTGCGCCGGAGTACCTGCGCCTCAATCCCCGGGTGCTGGAGATCATCCGGTACTTCGCCCAGGCGAACAAACCGATGGCCGCGATCTGCCACGGCGCGCAGCTGCTGGCCGCCGCGAAGGTCGTCGCCGGCAGGCGCATCAGCTGCTATCCCGCCTGCTCGCCGGAAGTCGAGCTCGCCGGCGCGTCCTATGCGGCCATCGCCATCGACGCCGCCGTGACCGACGGCAACCTCGTGACCGCGCCGGCGTGGCCGGCCCACCCGGCGTGGATCGGGCAGTTCCTGACCGTGCTCGGGACCAGGATCGAGCACGCGTCGCTCAGTGTCGTCTGAGCGCTCGTCTGTGTTCTTCCGCCTGAAGGCGGAAGCCACAAGGCGGAAGCCACAAGGCCGGAGTAGACTGGACCGCCCGGCGGCGCCATGCACCAGCCTGCATCCGTCACCCCGGCCGTGCCACGCGAGCCCCTCGTACGCGCGATGGGTACGCTCGCGCTTGCCGCGGCGATCGTCAACATCACGATCGGCGGCGGGATCTTCCGCCTTCCCTCGAGCGTAGCCGGCGCCCTCGGCGCCGCCGCCCCCGTGGCTTATCTCGTCTGCGCCGCCGCGATGGGGCTGATCGTCGTCTGCATCGCCGAGGCGGGCACGCGCGTGTCGCTCACCGGCGGCCCGTACGCGTACGTCGGCACCGCGTTCGGGCCGTACGCGGGCTTCCTCTCCGGCGTCCTGCTGTGGATGCTCGGCACCTTCGCGGCCGCGGCGGTCGCAACCGTCTTCGCCGCCAGCGTCGGCCTGCTCGTCCCCGCGCTGTCGGGCGGCGTCATGGAGATCCTGACCCTCGCGGCGGCGCTGGCGTTCTGGTCCGCCGTCAACGTGCGTGGCGTCACCCTCGGGTCTCGGCTCAACTCGATCGCGACCGCGGCGAAACTGCTCCCGCTCCTGCTCGTCGCGGCCGGCGGGTTGTTCTTCATCCGCGGCGAGAACCTGACGTGGGCGGCGCCGCCGGCCGCGGCTGACGTCGCGCGGACTTCGCTGCTGCTGATCTTCGCGTTTGCCGGGATCGAGGTGGCGCTCGTACCGAGCGGCGAGGTGCGCGACCCCGCGCGCACGGTGCCGCGGGCGATCGCGATCGCCATGTTCGCGATCACCGTGCTCTACATCCTGCTGCAGGTGTCGGCGCAGGGCATCCTCGGCGACGGCCTCGGCCGTGCGACGACCGCCCCGCTCGCCGATGCGGCCGGCGCGGCGATGGGAGGCTGGGCGAGGGCGGCGCTGCTCGCCGGCGCCGCGATCTCGATGTTCGGCTACCTGGGCGGCATGACGCTGTCGATGCCGCGCCTGCTCTACGCCTTCGCCCGCGACGGGTTCCTGCCGCACCGCCTGGCCGCGACCCATCCCCGCTTCAAGAGCCCGCACCTCGCGATCGCCCTCCAGTCCGCGATCACGGTCGCGCTCGCAACCTCGGGCACCTTCGAACAGCTCGCGCTGCTCGCGAACATCTCGGCGCTGGCGCTGTACTTCGGGTGTGCCGTCGCCGCCTGGCGGCTGCATTCCAGCGCGCCGGGGACGGCGACGCCTTCCCTGGCCGCCCGCGTCTCGCCGTGGCTGGCATGCGCCGTCATCGCGTGGCTCCTGACCGGCGTCACGCGCGGCGAATGGCTGGCGTTCGGGATCTGTGTGGCGGTTGCGTCGCTGCTCTACCTGGCGACGCGAGCGTTCGCCGGCAGGGCGGGAATCGCGCCCGCCCCTCGCTGAACACGGCCGCTCCGGCCGCTGCACGACGGCGCCGGGACTGGTGCCGCCGCCGTCATCGGATGGACCTGCCTGCGTTCGGCCTCAGGCCGCCGGCGGCTTCAGCTGCTCGAGCACCTCTTGCACGAGGCCGCGGAGCATCGGGATCTTGTACTCGTTCTGCTCGAGAGGCGTCGCGCCCTTGATGGCGGCCGCCGCCGCCGCGGCAATGGTCTTCGCGTCGAGCCGCGCTCCCGACAGGACTTTCTCCGCCTCGGTCGCGCGCCACGGCTTGAGCGCCGCGGCGCCGAGGACGACGCGCGGCCCGTCGACGCGGCCCTTCGTGAACGTCAGGCCGACCGCAAGGGATGCAAGGGCGAAGTCGAACGCGCCCCGGGTGCGCACCTTCCGGTACACACTGACGAACCCGGCCGGCGGAGCCGGCACGACGACCTCGGTCAGGATCTCGCCGGGCTCGAGGACGTTCTCCTTCGTCATGTCCTCGTCGGGGAGGACGAAGAACGACTCGAGCGGAACGCTGCGCGTGCCGCGGCGTCCGGTGATGCCCGCCCGCGCGCCCAGGGCGACGAGCGCCGTCGCCGTGTCCGACGGGTGGACGGCGAGGCAGGAGCTCGCGCCGAAGATGGCGTGCTGCTGGTTCTCGCCGCCCATCGCGTAGCAGGTCTGGCCGCCCTTGCGCGCGCAGTCGAAGTCGCCGCGGAAGTACCAGCAGCGCGGCCGCTGGCACAGGTTCCCGCCGATCGTCCCTTGGTTCCTGATCTGCGGCGAGGCGACGAGCGACGCGGCGCTGGCGAGCGCGGCATACCGCTGCGCCACGAGCGGGTGCGCGGCCACTTCCGCCACCGTGGTCAGCGCGCCGATGCGCAGCGCCCCGTCGGCTGCCGTGGAGATGCCGCGCAGCTCGCGCAGGCTGCCGAGGCTGACGACCAGACGCGCGTCGAACACGCGATCGCGCAGGCAGCCCACGAGGTCGGTGCCGCCCGCGTGCGCCCTCGCGCCGGGCTTCGCGAGCTGGGCCACCGCCTCGGCGAGGCTCGCGGGTCGGATGTAGCTGAAGTTCGGCAGCATGACTCAACTCCGCTTCGTGGTCGGGCGGTTGACGGCCTTGAGGACCGCGGCCGGGTCGATCGGCGACGCGGTGATCCGCGCGCCGATGGCGTTGGCGATGGCGTTGGCGATCGCCGACGCCGCCGGAATCGTCGCCGGCTCGCCGAGGCCTTTGGCCCCGGTGGTGTTGCAGGTGGTGTCGTGCGGATCGATCGCGACGACCGTCTGAGCGGCCGGGACGTCCATGATCGTCGGCACCATGTAATCGTGGAAGTTGGCGTTCACCATCTTGCCGGTGCGCGCGCGGTCGAGCACGCGCTGTTCGCTGAGCGCCAGGCCGACGCCCATCGTGATGCCGCCGATCACCTGGTTCTCATAGGTCAGCCGGTTCATCACCCGGCCGCTGTCCTGCGCCGCGACGTAGCGGAGCAGCCGCACCTCGCCGGTGCGGGTGTTGACCTCGACCTCCGCGAAGTGCGCGGCCCACGGGTTGATCGCCTTCCCCTCGGGGTTCGGCCCGCGCGTGCCGACGCCGACGATCACGCCGCGGCGCTGCAGCCCGGTGACCTGGGGGATCGACAGCTTCTTCGCGGGGTCCTTGGTCGAGACGACCGCGCCGCCGTCGAGCGTGAGATTGCCGGCGGGCACCTTGAGCTGCTCGGCGGCGAGCTCGAGCACTTGCCGCTTCACCTCGAGCGCCGCCGCACGGCCGGCGGGCGACTCGGTCGGCACCGTCTTCGATCCGCCGCTCGGCGTCGCGAACTGCGTCGTGCCGGTGTCGGCATGCTCGACCTGGATGCGATCGAGGGGGAGCCCGAGCTCCTCGGCGACGATCATCGACATCCACGTCTTGGTGCCGCACCCGAGGTCGCTGGCCCCCATGTTGACGTTGGCGCTGCCGTCGGCGAACAGCTTCAGGATGACGGTCGACGGCGGGCTGCCGCCGCCGCCCTGCCACATGCCCGCGGCCACGCCGACGCCGCGGCGGATCGGCGCGGCCGACCGCGCACGCTTCCGCGCCTCGGTCCACCCGAACGCGCGCGCCCCCTCGACCAGGCACTCCCTGAGGCCGGTGCTGGTGTAGGGCTGGTTGTTCCGCGCCTGGCTCACCGTCGGCACGTTCTTCGCGCGCAGCTCGACCGGATCCATGCCGATCTCGGTGGAGAGCGCATCCATCATCTGCTCGAGCGCCCAGTTGCCCTGCGGGTGCCCGGGCGCGCGGAACGCGCGCTGCGGCCCGGCGTGGATGTAGGCATCGTGCGACTCGGTGCGCACGTTGGCGCACGTGTACAGGTCGCGGATCTGGAAATCGATGCCGCCGCTGCCGGTTGCGTAGGCGCCGCCCGTGCTGACGGTCTTCAGCTCCAGCGCGGTCAGCGTACCGTCCTTCTTCACGCCCGCCTTGAGCGTCATCGTGGCCGGCGGCCGGTTGCCCTGGCTGGTGAAGGTCTCCTCGCGCGTGACGAACATCCGCACCGGCCGCGCGGTCCGCCGCGCGAGCAGCGCGGCGATGGCGGCCTGCTTCGTCAACCCGAGCTTGCTCCCGAACCCGCCGCCGACGTAGTGGCCGATCACGCGCACGTTGGCGAGCGGCAGCCCGAGCGTCTGCGCGGCGGCGGCCTGGGTCGAGAACACGCCCTGCGTCGAGTCCCAGATGGTCAGCTTGTTGCCGTCCCACCGCGCGACGCTGCCGTGCGGTTCCATCGGCGCGTGGATCTCGCAGGCCGTCGAATAGGTCTGCTCGAGCACGACGTCCGCCTCGGCGAAGCCCTTCGCGACATCCCCGCGCTGGTAGACGTTCGGCTTGCCGGCGCGGTGCGCGCCCTGGTGGGCCGCGGGCGGCTCGAGCTTCAGCGTTTCCGCCTCGACGACGGCGAACGGCTGCACGTCGTAGTCGACCTTGATCGCGCGGATCGCGTCCCGGGCCTGGTAGGGTGTCTCGGCCGCAACGGCGGCGATCTCCTCGCCCTCGTGCCGGCAGTGCGGGTCGAACAGTTTGCTGAGCGCTCCGCCGCGGCCGCCGTGCCAGGGGATGTCGCAGCCCGGCGTGACGGCGGAGATGACCGCGCGCACGCCCGGCATCTTCTCCGCCGCGGTGGTGTCGACGCGCGTGACCATCGCGTGCGCGTGCGGCGAGCGGAGGATGGCGCCGTGCAGCATGTCGGGAAGCGTCACGTCGAAGGGAAACACGGCCGTCCCGCTCACCCGCTCGTAGGCGTCCACGCGCGGCAGCGGCTTGCCGACCACGCGCGTTTCGCTCCAGGGATCGGCCGGCGCGTCCGGGGCGGGCGTCTCCGGCAGCGGGCCTTCGGCGTAGTAGCGATCGATGTCGGTCATGGCCGTCACCCTTTCCGCAGTTCGGCCGCGCGCGCGACGGCCTTGACGATGTGGGCGTAGGCGCCGCAGCGGCACAGGTTGCCGCTCATGCCGTGCCGGATCTGCTCGATCGTCGGCTCGGGCGTGGCGCGCAGGAGGCCTTCAGCCGCGACGACCTGGCCCGGGGTGCAGAACCCGCACTGGAACGCGTCCTTGTCGGCGAAGGCCTGCTGCACCGGCCCGAGCTCCTCGCCCTTCATCAGCCCCTCGATCGTCGTCACCTCGGCACCGTCGGCCTCGACGGCGAGCGTGAGGCAGGCGTAGCGCGGCCTCCCGTCGATGAGGACCGTGCACGAGCCGCACTCGCCGCGCTCGCAGCCGGTCTTGGTGCCGGTGAGCTGCAGGCGGTCGCGGATCACGTAAGCGAGCGACCAGCGTGGCTCGACCAGCAGCCGGTGGCGGCGGCCGTTGACGGTGAGCGTCACCGGCGCCATCTCCTCGGGCGTGGTCGGAGCGGGCGGCGCCTGTTTCGCTTCGGTGCCGCCGCCGAGCGCGGCCGCGCCGATGGCGCCGGCGCCGACCGACTGGATGAACCCCCGCCGGCTGACGCTCGTGGCGTCGTCGTGTTGTTTGGCCATGGAAACCTCTTCGCAGGATTGCGCGGAGGGGGCAATGAGCAAACACGGAGCCACAGCGGCGGCGCGGTTTCGACTCATTTCGTGAGGGTGTTGACGACGCACCGCTAGCTGCGCGTCGGGTTTCCGGCAGGCCGCGCGGCAGGCCCGGCTGCGGCCCAACCGGGCGGATCGCCCGTCAACCCGAGGTACCGGGGTCGAAGGAGCCGTGCGGTATCATCCGGGCGCGCTACGGGCGTCAGGAGTTGAAGACATGCCGCACGACGTCTTCGTCAGTCACGCGTCCGAAGACAAGCCAACCGCCGACGCGGTGTGCGCGACCCTCGAGAACAACGGCATTCGCTGCTGGATAGCGCCCAGGGACATTCTCCCAGGCGTCGACTGGGGCGGAGCGATCGTGGACGCGATCAACACCAGCCGCCTGATGGTCCTCGTCTATTCCGCCAAGGCGAACGATTCCCCGCAGATAAAGCGCGAGGTCGAGCGGGCGGTGAACCGCGGATTGACGATCATCCCGTTTCGCATCGAAGACGTCCCCATGTCGAGGACGCTCGAGTTCTTCATCAGCATGCCGCACTGGCTGGACGCGCTGACCCCACCGCTCCAGCTCCACCTGGATCGACTCGCCGAGACGGCGAGGCTGAACCTGGAGCGCTCCGGCGCCCCGTTGGCGCCCCCTCCCGGCGGACAGACCACGGCCTCGCGGACGACCCAACGTCGTGTGCCACTCTCGCGTGACCTCGCCCGCCGCATCGGGCAGTGGGCGATCGGCGGAACGGACTCTCCGACGCTGGCCGAGGTGTTCGTGCCGCACTCCGATCGGGTGGCGACGACGATCCTGATCGCGGCGAGCGTCGTTGTCATCTCGCTCCTCGCGCAGGTCCGGATCGGTCCGATCTGGTTCCAGCCCCTCGCCGTGCTCCTCACCGGCGCTGGCCTGGGGAGCAGGGGAGGCGGTGTTGCGGCGGCCGTCTACGTCGCGCTCGGGATCCTCGGTCTCCCGGTGTTGGCACCGGCGACCAGCGCCTGGACCATCGTGGAGCACCGCGCGCCGTACGTCCGCTACGGCCTCGGGTACCTGGTGGGGTTGATGGCGGCCGCGGTCGCGGTCGGCTGGCTGGCCGAGCGGCGCTCCTGGGATCGCCGGCGAGCGACCGCCGCCCGTCTCGCGCTCGCCGGGATTGCGCTCATGTACGTACCCGGTGTGATCTGGCTCGAGGTCGCAGCGCTGCTGATGCGTGAATCGAGCGGTCCGGCGGGTGTGCTGCCCACGGTCCCGATGCTGGTCATCACCCTTCTCGTTCTGACGTTTGCGCTGCCGTGGGCGTGGAAGGCGGTGTCGACCACCGAGCGCGTGGCCTCCGAGTCCGCCGCCGGCGTTCTTGAAGGTCAGAACTCGTCAGGCGGAACCAAGGGCGGGGACGTCTCACGCTGACGTTCGATTCAGGCCACTGTGACGTCGCCGGCGGTGGCACAGGGTTCCTCGCCGGCGGGATCGGATGCCCACGCTGCCCTGCGATGAACGCAGCGCACGCTGAAGGTCGCGACGAGATCGCCAACGCGGACGCGGTCACGCCGTCCATTGTGCGGCGGAAAATAAATGGCAAACACACTCGAGCTTCTCCGAGTTGACGGGCGACGCGCCCTGATCACGGGCGGGAGCCGCGGGCTGGGGCGGTGCATGGCGCTCGCCCTCGCCGACGCCGGCGCCGACATCGTCATCACCGGCCGCACGCAGGACACGCTCGACGCCACTGCGAGCGACGTCCGCCGTCGGGGACGGACCGCGTGGACCGTACGCGCCGACATGGGCCGGCCGGAGGAGTGCGAGGCGGCGTGCCGCCTCATCCTGCGTGAGCGCGGGCCGATCGACATCCTCATCAACAACGTCGGCAACCGGGTCGGCTCCCGCACAATCGCCGAAGAGACGGCCGAGACCTGGTGCGAGGCGATGGACCTCAACCTGACGAGTTGCGCGATCGCGACGCGGATCGTCGGTCAGGCGATGCTCGAGCGCGGCCGCGGCGGCCGCGTGATCAACATCGCTTCAATCAGCGCGCTCATCGTCAACCGCGGCATCGGCGGCCGCGCCTACGAGACGGCGAAGGCCGCGGTCCTGCACTTCACGCGCTGCGCCGCGGCGGACTGGGCGCCGCACGGCATCACCGTCAACGCGATCTGCCCGGGGCTGTTCATGACCGACGCCAACCGCGAGTGGAACGAACGCCGGCCCGAGGTGATCGCGGAATTCGTGAAGCACATCCCGATGGGCCGCCCCGGCGAGCCGGAGGAGATCGGCCCGCTGGCCGTCTACCTCTCGAGTCCGGCGTCCGCCTACGTCACCGGCGCGGCGTTCGTAATCGACGGCGGCTACACCGCGTGGTGAGCGTTACGGTCACGCTCTCTCTCGAGCCGATCGACGATGCCGGGCCTCCGGCGTAGCCTCGCGGGCGGAACGGGAAGCGAGGCCGTAAGCTATCATCCAGCGCACGCGCGCAACTGGTCGGGAGCCGAAGACCATGCCACGACGTCTTCGTCAGTTGTGGGGGATGACAAGCCGACCGCTGATGGCGTGTGCGCGACGCTCGAGAGATTCCTTGGTCTTCTCCGGCTACCTGACGAACCCGTAGTCATCCGCCGCCGGCATCTCTGGACGGTTGCCTTGTCCAGAGCGATCCGGTCGCGTTTGTCTACGAGAAGGAATTCGTCGCGCATCGGATCGTCGCGGTAGTCGCGCTGAACGGACGGGTGGAAGACCGATGCCAGCGCATCTGGCGCGCTGCCCATGCGCCGTCAACACCGGGCGTGGTTCCTCTTCCGCCGACTGGCCTGAGCAGCGGTGGCGGCTTCCTGTGATCCCACCCCGCGCCAGGCGCCGGTGAATCCTTCGGCCTCCAGCGCGCTCGCTCGGGGCAGCGATGGCGTGTACCTCGATCCCGTCGAACACCACCCTGCTGGATGAGCGAAGGAGCGAGCCGGAGCGCGACGCCGCGGGTGCGTGTCGGCTAGGCGTCCTGCCGACGCACCACGACCAGCGACGTGTCGTCGGCGAGCGGGTGCGGCGCGGCGAAGTCCTGGACCGCGGCGAGCACCGAGAACAGCACTTCCTCGGCGGACCCATCCGCGGCGAGGCGCAGCTGCGCCTCGAGGCGCTCCCAGCCGAACTCCTGGTCCGCGTCGTTGCGCGACTCGACGACACCGTCGGAGTAGGCGAGGAGCAGGTCGCCGTCGCCGAGCTCCACCCGTCCCGCCCCGAACGGCGCGTCGGCGGCCATGCCGAGCAGCATGCCGCCGCTCGACAGCAGCTCCAGCCGGCCGGTCGCACGCAGCAGCAGCGCGGGCGGGTGGCCGGCACTGCAGTAGTCGATCGTTCCCGCCTCCGGATCGAGCCGCGCCGTGAACAGGCTGGTCAGCGGCGCGTGCATCCGGCAGAACTCGCGGTTGACGCCGGCGACGATCTCGTGCGGCGCCGCCGTCGCCGAGGCGTGCGCGCGCACCAGGCCGACCAGGCAGGGCGTCCACATCCCCGCCGCGAGCCCCTTCCCGCACACGTCGCCGAGCGCGAGGAGCAGGCCGCCATCCGCCGCCTCGACGGTGAAAAAGTCGCCCGGTAGGTAGCGGACCGCGAAGATCTCGCTGGCGATCTCGAACGGGCCGGACCGCACCAGGCGCGGCGCACACAGGTGCCTGTGCACCTGCGCGGCCTCGAACAGCGCGGCGTGCAGATCGGCGTAGTCGCGCTGCAGCGTGGCCAGCTTCCGCTTCAGCTCGCGCTGGTGCACCGGGCCGTTCGGGCGCACGGGTTGCGGGGGTGACATCCGGACGACGTTTGGACGCCATCCGAGGCGTCCTGGTTGACCCATCGGGCGCACCTCACTCGACGAACTTGTAGCCGCTGCCGTGCACCGTGATGATATGGCGCGGCTCCTCGGGATTCGGTTCCAGCTTCTGCCGGAGGTGGACGATGTGCGTGTCCACCGTGCGCGTGTTCGGGTAGTTCTGGTAGCCCCACACCTCGTCGAGCAGGCGGTCGCGGCTCAGCGTCTCACCCGGATGCGCGATGAAGTACGCCAGCAGCGCGAACTCCTTCGCCGAAAGATCGATGGCGCCGCCGCCGCGGCGCACTTCGTGGCCGCGCAGGTTCACCTCGACGTCGCCGAACTGGTAGACCGCGGGCGCCGGCGGCTGTGCCGGGGCCCGCCGCAGAACCGCCTTGATGCGCGCCATCAGCTCGCGGATCGAGAACGGCTTGGTCACGTAGTCGTCGGCGCCGAGCTCGAGGCCGACCACCTTGTCGATCTCCTGGCCGCGCGCGGTGAGCATGATGATCGGCGTCGCCGGCCGCTTCGCCCGCACCTGCTTGCACACTTCGAGGCCGCTCATCCGCGGCATCATCACGTCGAGGACGATCAGATCCGGCTCGTCGGCGAGCGCGCGCTCCAGCCCGATGACGCCATCTGGGGCGCTGATCACCTCGTAACCCTCGTACTCGAAGTTGTCGCGCAGGCCGGCGACCATGGCAGGCTCGTCCTCGATGATGAGGATGCGCGTCTTCCGCGCCGCCGCCTCGCGGTCGTCCCGGCGCGCCGGCGCCAGCGCGACGCTCAGCTGCGCGCCGTTCGTCCGACCGTTGCGCGATCCGATGGCACCCAGTCTCGTCGTCTTCATCCCGCTATCCTCATGGGGTCGCCGGCCGGCTGTTGCGCGGCCGGGTCCAGCGGCAGCGTCAGCGTGAACGTGCTTCCTCTGCCGGGGGTGCTCTCCACCTCGACCTCGCCGCCGTGCGCGTGCGCGATGTGCCGCACCAGCGACAGGCCGAGCCCGCTGCCCTTGGTGTTGTGCACGAGCGGATCACCGGCGCGGTAGAACTTCTCGAAGATCTTCGAGTGCTCGCCGCGCGCGATGCCGATGCCGCGATCCGCCACCTCCAGCCGCACCACGCCGTCCGCGCGGTACAGCCGCACGGCGATGTACTTCTCGCGGTCCGAGTACTTCAGCGCGTTGTTCACCAGGTTGACGAGCGAGCGCGCGATCGCCTCGCGGTCCACCCGCACCGGCGGGATGCCGGGGTCGATGCGCTGCTCGAACGTGAACCCCTGCTCGTCGATCTGGTCGCGATAGGTGTCGAGCGTGTTGGTCACCAGCTCGGCGAGATCGGTGTGGCGGAACTCGTATTCCTTGCGTCCCGCCTCGATGCGCGAGAAGTCGAGGATGTTGTTGATGAGCGCGGTCAGGCGCTCGCTCTCCTTGCGGATGATCCGGTAGTACTCCTCGACCTTGTTCTGGCCCTTGATGCGGCCCAACTCCAGCGTCTCCGCGTAGAGCCGGATGAGCGACAGCGGCGTGCGCAATTCGTGCGAGACGTTGGACACGAAATCGGACTTGAGCCGTGCCAGCGCCACTTCCTTGCTGACGCTGCGGTAGGTCAGCGCCAGCCCGCCCACCAGCAGCAACGAGAGCACCCCCAGCGTGATCAGGCTGCGTTTCACCCAGCCGCGGCCGATGGCCTCCACGGTCGTGCCCTGGACCTTGATGCCGAGCGTGAGACCGGAGAACACGTCGGCGAGGTTGCGCGTCACCTCGGGCTTGCCCTCGGTCCATCCGGCCGACGCGGCGAGCGGCTGGATGCCGTAGCCGCTGCCCCACCCTCCCTCGTCCTCGGACATGGACGGATAGACGACCATCGCCAGCCGGTTGCCGCCATCCTCGCCAAGCTTGTAGGCGATGAGGCTCTCGAGCATCTCGGGGAAGAACTCCCCTTTCAGATATTCGGGCTCGAAGGTCATGCCGGCCAGCACCGCGCGGTGCCTGGGAACGCTCGGCAACGGGAAGACGCCCAAGGTCGCGTACACGTAGCGTCCGTCGCGTTTGGTGCGCTCGGGATACCAGTTGACCGGCCGGGTTTTCTTGCGCATCATTTCGAGCATCGCCTTGCCTTCGATGTCGAACCAGCCGACGAACATCTTCTCCAGACGACGGTGCTCCTCGAACAAGTGTGCGTCGCCGAGCTGCCACGGCTGCGACCGGAAGTAGAAATCCCTCCCGTCCGCGTCGAAGAGGAACACGTGCGCGAGCGACGGATGCTGCGACAGGATCGCATCCAGCCGGTGATACACGTCCGCCTTGTCTGCGTCGGGCGAAGGGAACTGCTCGCGCACCTTCTCCAGGATGGCGTAGGCCCTCATGTTGAGCTGCTTCTCCGAGATGGCGAGCATCTGCTGGAAGTCGCGATGAAACGCCGCCTCGAGCGCCCTGTCCCGCTCGATCGACTTCAGCTGGTAGAAACTGAGGATGATGAGCGCGGCGGCCGGCAGCATCACCGCCAGCTCCAGCGTGAGCATCAGCCGGACGCGCTTGTCGTTCCAGAACCTCTTCAGCCGGCCCATCCGGTTCCGCTCGACCGTCGTCGAATCCATCCCTCGACCTCCATCGCTGACCGCTTCCCTCGAGACACTACCGCAGCGCGGCCGCCGAGGTTGTCAGGGCCCCGTTAAGAATTGTCAAGGATTTGTAAGATCCGTCAGCGCGCCGGCTTGCCGCGGATCACGCCCAGCTGGATGAGCAGTCCCGTGAAATCGTAGTAGCGCCGCTCGTGGTCGATTCGCCCGTCACCCATCGTGAACAGGCGCACTCCCTGGATCGAGAAGCGCTTGCCGGAGCCGGCGATCCCCATGAACTCGCCGCGGTGCGTGGCGGTGACGTTGAACGGCTGCGCGACCCGGCCGCCGTCGACGAGGAGCGGCTCGGAGCGGAGATCCCAATCCGGGAAGATTTCGAAGATCGCGCGGTACGAGGCGGCAATCTCCTCCATCCCGGTGACGGTGCGGAAGATAGGGCTGACGATAGTGCCGGTGGCGCTGTGGCCGCCGGCCAGCGCCGCGGCGTCGCGGTCGCGCCAGTGCCGCTCCTGAGTGGCAAAGAACTCGCGAATCTGATCGGGGGTCATCCACCTGCTCCGCGATCGCCGGCCGCACGGCCCGACATCCGGCCGTAGCGAGCCGCAGGGGGCGTGGTGGGCGGATTGTAGCACCCGCGCGGGATCGAATCGCTGCGCAGCCCTACAGCGCCGGCGCGGTGCTCCGATCGGGAAGGTGGCTCGTGCATCGGGGCGGCGGTGCGCGGATGCAGCCGGCCGAACGCCGCGCTCTCATCGCTATCGGGCGTCTCAACGCGGGATGCACAGCTCATCCGAAAACAGCTCGCGCGGTCGCGGCGGCCCAAGCGTAGAATAGCGCCCCCGCGGTGCGGGGCTGTCGAACCAACATGGGCCGCCGACTCCGCGTGATTGCCTGGCTGATCCTCGTTGCCCATTCCGCCGCGCGCGCCGAGCGGCTGCCCATCCGAACCTACACGACCGCCGACGGACTCGCGCACGTCCGCGTCAGCCGCATCGTCGCCGACTCGCGCGGATTCGTCTGGTTCTGCGGTCCGGAAGGGTTGAGCCGGTTCGACGGGCAGGGGTTCACGCGCTACGGCTACGCGGAGGGCCTGGCCAACAACAGAATCAACGACTTCCTCGAGACCTCGCGCGGCACGTACTGGGTCGCGACCAACGGCGGCGGTGTCTACCGCTACACGCCGCTCGTTCACGGTCCCGGCGCCGGCGATGACGAGAGCGCGCAGGTGGGGGCTTCCCGCTTCGCAGCTTTCCCTGTCGGGGACGATCTGCAGACCAACCGCGTGAACGCGCTCTATGAGGACCGCCGGGGACGCCTCTGGGCCGGGACCGACGGCGGACTCTTCAAGCTTGACGAGGGTACCCGTCCGCCAGCTTTCCGACGTGTGACGATCGGCGTGCCGGCGAGCCCTGATCGGTCGCTGCAAATCTGGGCCTTTGCCGGCGATACCGCGGGCGGCCTCTGGATCGGCACCTCCCATGGGCTGCTGCGGCGGCACTCGGACGGCCGCGTGATCCATTCCGCCGTGCAGCCGGCCCGTGGCCTGGACAACGTCCGCGCGCTCCTGTTCGATCGCGAGGGCAGGCTGTGGATCGGGCACGACGGCGGAGTGATCGTCGCTCGACCAGGCGACGGGTCGCTGTCACTGCCCATCGCCACCGTCCCGTCCGGCGCGCACGGGCGGCCTCGCGTCGGCCTCCCCTCGGCGCCGGGGCAGGCGGCACGGTTCACGACCGCCGACGGCATGTCGGGTGGATACGTTCGAGCGCTGCTGCAATCGGCCGACGGCCTGGTATGGATCGGCACGCGTGACGGCCTGACCCGGTTCGACGGTCGGCGGTTCCAATCGTTCACTCACGCGAACGGCATCAACAGCGCATCGGCACTTGCCGAGGATCACGAGGGCATCATTTGGATCGGCACGCTGGCCGACGGGACGCTGCGGCTGACGCGTCAGGGATTCAGCGCGTACACCGAGGCCGACGGGTTGCGAGACGCGCTGATCGGAGCGGTATTCGAAGCCCCGGACGGCCGCCTGCATGCGGTGAGCAGCACGCAGCGCGTCCATCGACTCGCCGCCGGGCGTTTCGTATCGGTTCGGCCGAACCTGTCGCAGGACCTGTCCGATCCGGTCGGGCCAGGCATCGCGCTTCGCGATCGGGCGGGGGAGTGGTGGATACCGGGGGGCGCCGGCCTGTACCGCTTCCCGAAGGTCGCTCGTATCGAGCAGCTCGCCCGCGTCCGGCCCAGGGCCATCTACACGACTCGCGACGGGCTGGCCGGCGACGATGTGTTCCGTCTCTTCGAGGATTCGCGCGGCGACATCTGGATCGGCCGGCGCGTGCCGACGTCGTCGATCCTGACACGATGGGATCGCGCGGCCGGCACGTTCCACCGTTACACGGAATCTCACGGGCTTCCGCCGTTCAACCGAATCTACTCGTTAGCCGAGGACCACTCCGGAAACATCTGGATTGCGTTCCAGAATGGCGGCGTCGCGCGCCTGCGTCACGGCCGCTTCACGCTGTTCACGGCAGCCGAGGGGGCGCCCGCGGAAGGCGCCGCCGGACTGTTCGTGGACGCACGCGGCCGCCTGTGGATCGGCTCGATTCGCCCGCCGCTCACGCGCGTCGACGATCCGGCGGCGGAGCGGCCACGGTTCACGCCCTATTCGGAGGGGCTCTCGGGCCACGCGATCGGCCCGATTACCGAGGATCGGCGGGGACGGCTGTATCTGGGCTCGACCTCCGGCCGCGTCGATCGTCTCGATCCGCAGACCGGCCGGGTGCGACACTTCAACACCGCCGACGGGCTGCCGGCTGGCGATCTGACGGTGGCGTTTCGCGATCGGCATGGCGCGGTCTGGTTCGGCTCCTACAACGGGCTCTTCCGCCTGGTGCCGGGCGACGACCGGCCATCCTCGCTGCCGGCGGTGCTGATCGGGACCGTGCGCGTCGCCGGCGAGAGCTACCTTGCCTCCGATCTCGGCGAGGTCGAGGTGCCGCGCTTCGAGCTCGGTCCGGCGGAGAACCAGCTGCAGATCGAGTTCTTCGCGCTCGGCGCGGGGCCGGGCGACGGCGTTCGTTACCAGTACCGCCTCGATGGCGCCGACAGAGTCTGGCAGGGCCCGACCGATCGCCGGGAGGTCAACTATGCGAGCCTTGCCCCCGGGCACTACCGCTTCCTCGTGCGCGCCGTCTCGAGCGACGGGGCTCCCGGGCGCGAGGCGAGCGTCGAGTTCGCGATTCTCCCGCCCGTCTGGCAACGCTGGTGGTTCCGCGGCGGCGCGGTCATCGCCGTCGCACTCGCGGTGCTCGCCGCGCACCGCTCTCGCATCCGGCACGTGCTCGCCCTCGAGCGCGTCCGCATGCGGATTGCCGCCGACCTACACGACGACATCGGCGGCAGCCTCTCACGGATCGCGATCCAGAGCGAGGTCGCGCGTCGCGAGGCCGCGGCGCTGGGCGAGCAGCCGGTGCGGCGGCTGTCGGACATCGCCGAGAGCGCGCGCGCCGTCGTCGACGCGCTCGGCGACGTCGTCTGGTCGGTCGATCCGCGACGGGACGATTTGGCGAGCGTCTGCCGGCGGATTCGCGAGTACGGGGACGACCTGTTTGCCGACAACGGCGTTCGCTGGACCTCCCACGCCGCCGGAGCCCTCGCCGATGTCAAGCTCGATCCGCAGGCGCGCCGCAACCTGTTCCTGCTCGTGAAGGAGGCAATCACCAACGTCGCCCGCCACGCCGCCGCCCGATCGGTATCGCTCCGCGTCGAGCTGTCGGGCCGCGAGCTGCGCGTGGATCTCCACGACGACGGGCACGGCTTCGTGCCGCAGCCGCGCGAGGACGGCGGGGATCGCCACGGGATCGCGAGCATGCAGACGCGGGCGGATCGGCTCGGCGCCCGGCTCTCGATCGTGTCGCTGCCGGCAAAAGGCACAACGGTGTCGCTGCGGGCGCCGCTTCCCGCGCGAGGGCGCATGACCATGCTCTTGCCACGACGGCTGAGGTGAGGCAGCATCCCCGGCGAGTGCCGTCGCGCCATGACTGGAGACGCCGTTCTCGCCGTCAGCGTCGTCGAGGACGATCGCGGTACGCGCGACGGCCTGGCCGCGCTCATCGGCGGAACCGCGGGGTTCCGCTGCGTCGGCACGTACCCCTCGGTCGAGGACGCGTTGAAAGGGATGACCGGCGCGGTGCCGGACGTCATCCTGCTCGACATCCACCTGCCCGGCGTGATCGGCTCGGAAGGCGTACGCCACCTGCGTGACCGCTACCCGCACACGCAGGTGCTCATGCTGACGGTGTTCGCGGAAGAGGAACGCGTGTTCGAGTCGCTCTGCAACGGCGCGTGCGGGTACCTCCTGAAGAAGACCCCGCCCGCCCGACTGCTTGATGCGATCACCGAGGCGCATCAGGGAGGCTCGCCGATGTCCCCAGAGATTGCCCGCAAGGTCGTGGCCGCGCTGCAGCGACGCGGACCGGTCCAGCGGCCCGACCAGGCGCTCACGCCGCACGAGACGCGCATCGTACGCCTGCTCGCCGAGGGGGACAGCTACCAGGATGTCGGCGAGCGCCTCGGGATCACTGTCAACACCGTGCGCAACTACATCCGCCGGATCTACGAAAAGCTGCAGGTGCACACCAAGTCCGAGGCGGTCAGCAAGGCGCTTCGCGGGCGCCTCATTCCCTGAACCTACTGCCGCGGCAGTCGTCCTCGCTTTTCGGAATCGGCAGAATCCTCCCGGCAGCGTCGGCACCAGAAAACAGCATGATCGGGCTCTCCCGGCGGTGCCGCGTCCGGCCTACCGTGTGCGCGACACGGTTCACGTCACGGCAGCCCCGCGAAGGAGGACACATGCTTCGATCACGGCGGTTTCACGTTGTCGCCGTACTGGCGTTGCTTGCGGTGCCCCTGTTCCTGGTCGGCGATCGGGCGTTCGCGATCCAGGACTCCGAGGACAAGGTGTGGTTCGGGCCAGTCGGCCTCGGAGTGGGTCAGGGCGCGCGGGTCAGCGTCTATACCATCGGCAATCCCGACGAACTGCCCTGGGAGTTCGCCGTGCGGTTGTTCAACCGGCGTGGTGAGGTGGTGCAGGAGCGGAAGTTCCAGGTCGCCTCTGGCGCCATTGCGTCGTTCGAGGTCGACCCGGCCCTGTTCCCCGTGGATCGGCTGGGCCGCCGGACACTGCGGGCAGAGATCGTCGGATTCAATCCGCAACCCGATCCTCCTGGGAAGTACGCCACGACTTTCGAGGTCTACAGTCAGCTGACGGGGCACACCAGCATCCTCCTCGGCGGCCCGGATACGTTGCCGGCAGCCCAGATCGTTCCGCCGCCCGGCTCGGTCGAATAGGAGTCAGGCAATGGCCGCCACGAGAGCGGGTCTCCTGACGGCGGAAGCCACGAGAGCCGGTCTCGCCTGGCGGCACGTGCCCGCGCCCCGCCGGGCTGCCACGCGCAAGATTGTGATACCGCCTGACAGCGTTCCTGGGGCATATTGCCCTCGGCCGCCGCCTGTGCCCGGCTTGGACGAGGGCACGCATCGCGGCGAGCATCTGCCGATGGCAACGAATCTGATCGCGGCATTCCTCGTGGCGCTGGCCGCGTTGGGCGGTGGTGGGCAGAGCGGCCCCACCCGTGCTGCCGGCACAACGCCGCACGCCTCGCTGGCCGCCCTCGACTGGCTCGCCGGCGGCCGCTGGGTCGCGTCCTCATCGGACCCGAAAGCGCCGAACCTGATGCGTGAAACGTTCTTCGAGTGGGCGCCGAACGGGCAGGCGCTCCGCTTCCGGAGCTACTCCACTGACCGGCAGTTGCAGCGCAGGCCGTACGTCGAGGGCTGGTACGTGTTCCATCCGGGCCGCCGGCAGGTCATCTTCACCTACGTCGACGGCGGCGGCTACTACGCGGGTCACGTGCGGGTGGACGGTGACGTCGTCGACCACGAATTCGAGGGTGTCGCCACGACCGGCGCGGTGCAGCAATTCCGCTACTCGTTCACGCGATCCGGCCCCGACGAAATGGTCACGAGGATCTTCGACCGTCACGAGCAACAGTGGCGCCGGGTCGTGGAACTCGTGTATCGCCGGCAGCCATTCTGAGGGTGCTGCCGGGCCCGCCGCGCTGGAAGCCATCTCAAGGCCAGGCACTCGACGTCGTAATCCTCGTTGGTCCCGTCAGCAGGCTGGCCGCCCGCGCGACGCGTCTCTTGAATTAACGGACGTTGACCCTCTAGCGCTGTCGGCAGCTCCCCGTCCCGGGATGCCGATGCTCTC
>JBMDXQ010000012.1:0-16226 GCA_048594975.1 Vicinamibacterales bacterium
GTCCGGTTCCTGCGCGGCGGGAAGGATGTGACGGGCGCGACGCTGACGCGCCTGTTCGGGTTTCACGTCGCCATCCTCCCGGCCCTTGCCACGATGCTGCTCGCCCTGCACCTGCTCCTCGTCCAGCGGCACGGCATGAGCCTGCCGCCGTCGGTCGAACAACGGGCAGCGAAGGACCCCGCCGCGATGCGCGCGATGCCGTTTCTGCCCCACTTTCTCCTGCGGGATCTCTTTGCGTGGACGCTGGTGCTCGCGCTGCTCGCTGCGCTGTCGACCTTCTTTCCCTGGGAGCTGGGAACGAAAGCCGATCCCTTCGCGCCCGCACCGGCCGGGATTCGTCCGGAGTGGTTCTTCCTCTGGGCCTTCCAGGCGCTGAAGTACATGCCGCCAACGGTTGCCGGCATCGACGGAGAATTTCTGGCGGTCGCCGCGATGAGTGCCGGCGCGCTCGTCGCGTTCCTGCTGCCGTTGGTGGCTGGTCGCACCCCTCGCTCACGTCGGATCGTCGTGGGGCTGGGGCTCCTCGCGCTGGCTTTCATGTCCGCGATGACGTGGCTGGCGCTCACGGGCGCCGCGCCATGACGCATCTCCCGACGGCCGCCGGCATCGTTATCGCATTCCTGTTCGCCTCGCGGCATGTGGAAGCACAAGGCGGGATCGAGGCTGCAACGGCTGTGTTCAGGGAGGACGTGCACGCGACCGCGGGACTGACCTGCAGCTCCTGCCACACGAAGAGCGCTGGGGACGAGCGCTACGCGGCGGTACCGCGCACGACCATCGCGCCCCTATGTGCCCGGTGCCACAGCGACGCGGGCTACATGCGGAAGTTCGACCCGCAGGTACGGATCGATCAGTTTGCGCAGTATTTGACGAGTACCCACGGCATGCGGATGGCCGCCGGTGACGTGCGCGTCGCCACCTGCAGCGACTGTCACGGCGCTCATGGGATCAAGCGGGCCAGCGATCCCCGAGCGCCGGTCGCCGCGCTGAACGTCACGACGACGTGCGCTCGGTGTCACGAGGATGCGGCGCGCATGGCGCCGTTTGGACGGGATGCGACTCCTCCTGGCGACTGGTCGGCTAGTGTTCACGCAGCGGCGCTGCTCACGCGCGGGGACACCTCGGCGCCGACCTGCAGCTCGTGCCATGGCAGTCATGGCGCCACGCCGCCCGGCGTCGCCAGCGTGGCCAACGTCTGTGCGCAGTGCCACGTGCGGCAGGCAGAACTCTTCAGGGCTAGTCCAAAGAAGGAGATCTTTGACGCGATCGGCCAGGCCGAATGCCTCGCGTGCCATGGCAACCACCGGATCGAATCGCCGGCCGACACCTGGATCGGGCTGCAGGAAGGCACCGTCTGCGCGCCGTGCCACGACGAGACGGTTGGCGGCGCGCAGACCATTCGCGACATTCGACAGCAGCTCGATCGTCTGTCGGCCGCCGTCGCATCGGCCCAAACCGTGCTCACACGGGCGGAGCGGGCAGGCATGCTGGTGGATGAAGGACGGCTGGCGCTGCGCGAGGCGCGAGACCACCAACTCCACTCGCGGGTGCTCGTCCATGCGTTTGCGACACGACCCCTTGCCGCCATGGCGGCGGAGGGCGCAACGGCCGCCCGCCGCGCGCAGGACGCGGGCGATGCGGCGATGCAGGAGATCGAGGTCCGGCGACGCGGTCTCGCCGTCGCGACCGTGCTCATCCTCGCATTTCTTCTGATGCTCTGGCGGAAGATCCAGCGTCTGCCTGACATACACCGCTAGCGGAGGATTCGTGCGACAGCGCAAGTCGAGGAGAAGGAGGACGATCTTCCGTAAGCTTCGTGCACTACGACCTGGGGTATTTTGATGATGAGACCATCTGGCCGGCGAAGATGTGACTCAGGTTGATCTTGCGGCCTTTGAAACAAATCCGGCCGCAGTGGGTCACCCCGGCGCTCCAGTCGTGAAACGGATAGTCGAGATCTTCGAGACCGCGGCAGGTTCGAAAATCGTCACGAGCACCCGCCTGACTGGGATTAGAAGCGTCCTACGCCACGGTATGGATGAGGCAGGGTCCGAAAATCTCCCCCGGGATGCTCGACGGAGCCCGAGGGGGGATCGTCACCCTGCCGCTGCCCGCCGCCGGTTCGATCACGCGACGAGGCTGCCAGCGAGCAAAAGCCACAGATAGAACGCGACGTCCTCCTCATCGCCTCTCGTGTTCCAGCGCGGCCGTTCGTAGATCCTTCCATGCCGCAGATCGCTGCGCCACGTACGCCGGGCGGTCCACTTCAGCTGAAATTCAGTTTTCCTGACGGTGACGTATCGCCCGTTCCGTTTTCCGCACATGAAAACGACTTGCGGCGACGCGGTGGCCTGGCGCTCAACGTGAATAGACCATAGGAAGGAGGACACACATGGCACTCTCGGCACCAGCACGTTACGACCACACCGAAGGCACCGTCGCCAGGACGATCGAACAACAGACCGCGAAACTTCCGTCGGATACCTTTCTGTGGGCAGCCGGCGCGTCAATCGCGGCATCCGCCGCGCTCCAGTTGATGGGGAACCGGCACGCGAGCGTCTTCGTCGGACAGTGGGCGCCCACGCTGCTGCTTCTCGGCCTCTACAACAAGCTCGTGAAACAGCTCGGCTCCGACTTCACCGATCGCCGCAGCGTGAGCTGACTTCGTGCGCGACGGTTTGACGTACGGGGCCGTCGCGCGTCGCACTCGAAGGAGCGTTCTGTGGCCTCGCTTTCCCATCCGCAGCGGCCGTGGAAGCGGAAGAATCCCAAAAAGCGTGGCAAACGGCTCTCGCCGGGCGGAAGAGCCAGGCGGGGGCCCGGGCCCTGCGGCTGGTCGCAAGTACCCCAGCCTCGTCGACGACATGGCGGTCGCGCGGAAGAGAAAGAAGACGAAATCAAGGAGGGAAGGATGAAAGCTGAACTCGAGAAACTCTACGAACACATCGACGACATCGAGATCGCGATGATGACGACGCGGCGGCCTGACGGGCATCTTCAGTCGCGGGCGATGGCCACTCAGAAGCGCGCAGACGGCGCGGATCTGTGGTTCGTCACGTTGGGAGGCGGGCAGAAGCTGCGTGACATCGCGGTGGATCCGCACATCAACCTGTCGTACTACAAGGATCGCACGCGCGAGTGGGTGTCCGTGTCGGGAGTCGCGAGCATCACGCGCGACCGGCAGAAGATCCACGAGCTGTGTGCCCCTGACTGGAAGGCCTGGTTCCCCAAGGAAGGTGACCCGCGGCACGGCACTGCGGACGATCCGCGCATGGTGCTCATCGGTGTGGACGTGCACGCGGCGGCGTTCCTCGAGGTCAACAAGCCGCAGCCGGTCGTGTTGTACGAGGTCGTGAAAGGGTTTCTCACGGGCTCAACCCCAGACGTCGGCGAGATGCACCACATCGAGAAATAGCGCAGGTCGTGCGACTACGGCCGGAGCACCTCGTCGCTCCTGTGCCGTCAAACAGGGAAAACGTTGCTCGCGATGAAGACGCAGTCGTCGAACGTGCACACCACCTGATGCGTCTGCGGACCGATGGGACAGTGCTTGCTGATCGTCGTGGTATGGAGGTCAGCTGCTTCGAATCACCGCATGCTCCATCACGATGCAGTCATCGCCCAGAAGGATGAGCGCGCGCCTTCGGCGATCACGCATGCGCCGAACATAATCCGGCACCCCAGTGCGGTGGATGGAAAAGGTGACCGACGAGCAGTACAACGGTTTACCTGTGACCGCGGAGGTACCCGAACGAACAGGACGTGTATAGGCGCCTTGAGTTGTCGCGACGCGACCGCATCCGAACGATCACGATCTGGTTGGTCGTCGTGAGATGTACTGGCGTATTAGGTCAACTGCAGTAGGCGCTGATCCGGTCAGCGCCATTCCCCTTACTTGCGTGACCGCAGGGCCGACTCCGCGCGCGAGCTGGCGGCTGAGGCGGTTGCGCTATAGACACTATCGAGCAGGGAGGATTGTCTGCCCTCTTGCCGCAGACAACCGGGGATTCGACTCGCGTTGAACCGTGACGGACCGCCCGATTGAGCGATCACCGCGCTCTTAGGACTCGTACTTTCCAACCTGCCACCGGACGTCGGGCGGAAAATCCGCGAGCGTGGGCGCCGGCGGGGGCGAAGGTGGCGGAGGCGATGGAGCCGATGGGCGACGTTTCATGTTCAACCTCTCTTACCCTTTCGACCTCTCCTGCATCCAGCATTAGGCAACGACCGTGCCCGAGGCTGGCGAGGGCCATTTTTCCTCGGACCCCGCGTATTCAGAACGAGTTGCCGCCAACGCGGAATCGAATGCTGCCGGGTCAACGTGTCCGGGTTGACTTGGATTGTGAAGAAGTCTCCCCCTTGTGGGCGACCGCCGAACGTCGCCGGTCGCCGACGATCATTTGTCAGATGTTCACAGCCGCGCTGGGAACGACGCCTGAGAGCAGGGACGCGTCGCATATATGCAAACTTGTGCATGACAATACACCTGGCCCGGCGGGCAAGTTCCGAAGCTAGGGATCCATCCTGGCGAAAAGGACCGCCGGAGCAGGCCCAGTGACCTCTAGATATGCCACCTCATCAGTACCCAGCATGGTTGAGCGGGCCTTGGTGAACCGGTGCCGTCGGTTCTGACCATGGCTGCCGCGGTCGCGCTTTCCACTGAAACCCGCTCGTTGTTGACGTCGCCGAGGCGATGGCTTCTGACCTCAGTGCCTCCCTCTCTGACGTCGACCGCAGGTTGCCGCCACGGGTTCAAAAAGGACGGATTTCTGAAGGCGCAGCGGCGCGGTCACCGCGTGTGGTGAACCGACGACAGAGGCCGACGATTCGCGGTGTCGACCGATCGCGCCGCAGGTGACCGATCGCGTCATGCGCCTTCGTGCGCGCATCGCAAGTCCGCCGCGCAGGAGATCAACGTCGGATCACGCAGCCGAGCTTCTGACCACCCTGACGCCCTTTGCGTTCGTTTTCTTCAAGTGGTATCGCCTTGACCGGCGTGATACGTTCGATTGACAGTGCTGATGCTGCGGTTATACGTCCGCATATTCTGTCGACCGTCAGGAGATCGAAGCGAAGCTGCATACGAGCGCTCACTCTGCGGTGTACGCCTGTCGTCGGGCTCACTGGACCCGGACGGCCGAAAGGAGGACTGCCGTGGCCACTCGCTGCTGGAACGTCAGGGTCGAAGACTCGGTCGATTCTCCCCCCTACACGGTGGTTGACGACATCATCATCGTCTTGCGGACGCCGCGATCGCGCGACTTCGTGACGGTGGAAGTCGGTCACGTGTGCGACGCGCAGCTGTCGCCGTCGTCGGCGTCGGCGTCCACCCTGATGCGCACGTCACGACCCGCGCCGTGGCTCACCAACGGATGGTGCGGCGAGGTGCACCTCGGCCGCGATCGCGCCGTCGCGTTCGATCTCGGCGGCGAGGAATACCGAGTGAGCCTCGAGCAGTTCGATACGAGCAAATGGCGTCTGCCCTGGGGCGCCTACGAATTCCGGCTCGAGCGGGAAATGCTGCCGGCCCTCGTTCGCGTCCGCTGATGAAACCTGTCTATGACGTGGCCGTCGTCGGAGGCGGGCCCGCGGGCGCGGTCATGGGATGGGCTCTCGCGAAGCGCGGCGTGGGCGTCATCCTGCTCGAGCGCGAGCAGTTTCCGCGCGAGAAGGTCTGTGGCGACTTCGTCGAGCCTCGCGGCCTCCGCCTGCTGGACTCGATGGGCTGTCTCTCCGCGCTCGAGATGTCGCGGCCGCTGCCAATCACGCACGTTGCGATGTTTCTACAATCGGTGTGCGAGTACCAGGGCCGGATTCCGTTCTACGGGACGATCTCCGGACTGCCGCCGCACGGGTACATCGTGCCGCGCCACGATCTGGATGCCCATCTGCTCGAGTGCGCACGGGGCGCCGGCGCGTCGGTGATGGAAGGATGTCTGGTCACGGCCGTCACATCTTCTGCGGGCACGATGACGTTGACAGGACGGCGCGGCACGACATCGACCATTGTGCGCGCGAGGCTCGTGGTCGGCGCCGATGGGACCCACTCGATCGTCGCGAAGGCCGCTGGCCTGCTGCATGACGACCCGCGCCACGTCGCCGTCTCGCAACGCGCGTACGTCGATGGTGTCGGAGTCGAGAATGGCGAGGCGGCCTTCTTCTTCGACCGAGACCTGTTTCCGGGCTACGGGTGGATGTTCCCCATGTCGGGGGGACGCGCCAACGTCGGCGTCGGAATCCTGTCCGAGACACGCACGCGGTTGGGAATCTCCGTGCCGGCGCTGTTTCAGGCGTTCCTCGACAAGCTCCGGCGGCAGCACCCCGGGTGCGCGCGCATTCGACTGGTCAGCAAGCCGCTGGGCGGCATCGTCCGGACGTATGGTTGCGCGGGTCCCAACCATTTCACCGGCGGCGTGCTCGTCGGCGACGCCGGCTGCTTCGTGGATCCGATGACGGGAGAAGGCATCACCCCGGCCATGGAATCGGCGCTGATTGCCTCCTCCGTCGTGGCGGATGCCGTCGCAGAAGGTCAATCGGATGCGGCACGCCTGTCGGCTTACGAACACCGTTTCCGTGAGTACTTCGATCCGGCGTTGCGCTACGTGGACTTCTGCGCCGCGGTCATGCGCAACTGGCATCTCCGCGACTTCTGGCTGCGCGTGGTCGCGCGCGGCTGCCGGCGGGCTGCTGAGGAAGGCGAGTTCGCTCGCGTTGCGGGCGCCGCGTTCGGAGGATTGAACGTTCAGCCCATCAGCATCCTCTCTCACCTGTGGGTTCAGTTGATCGAGGACGTCAGCGGCAGCAGCGCGCGCTTCCTGCTCGACGCGCTCTCTGGACGGATGCCTTCGGCGCTGCCGTGGCTGGACGATGTGTGGACGTTCTCAGAGGGGTGGTGGCGCTCTGTCTTCGACGACCCATCGTGGCACGCCTCGTGGACTGGAGACGTCCTTCAGAAGTGGGCGCTGGTAGCGAGCCAGCTGCACATCGTCGATGATCCGCGCATGCACGGGCCGCTGCACGCGCTCCCGTGACGCCTCGGCTCCGCCTACTGGGACAACAGCCGCGTGTTGCGAACGAGATCGATGAGCGGACCAGGATTCCGCGCGACGCGGCGCGCCTCGGCGATTGCCTCGTCTGCCAGGCGATCGAGGTACTGCTCGGCGGCCGGCAGCGCGTCCCCGACCTTGGCCACGAGTGTCTCGAGATCGTCCGGCGACGGATCGCGGAACAGCACCGCGACCGCCGGATCGCGAATCGCGATCGCGACGGGCAGCGTGACGATGCCGTCACGCAGATCCTCATCGCCTCCGCCGCCGAGCGACACCGCGCCGCGGACATCTCCCACGTCGTCGCAGCCGTGATAGAGCATGCCCAGGAGGCGCCCGTAGGTGCGCAGTCGTTCGTCGCCGGTGCCCATGCAGGCGCAGGCTTCGAACATCGTGCCCGTATCCTCGCCCGCGAGATAGCGCCAGTCTTCGATGCCGAGGGGCTGGCGACGCATCCGCCACTGCACAGATTCAGCGGCGGCCAGCCGTTTCAGCAGCTCTGCCAGCCGCGCGATGCCAAAGGGATAGTCGCAACACAGGCGGAAGGCTTCTGCGGCAATGTAGCCGGAAGCCATCAGCGCCGGCAGATGGCCAAAGCGGCAGTGGAGCGTCAGGATGCCTCGCCGGAATCGCGATCGATCCAGGATGTCGTCGACGATCAGCGAGACGTTATGGATCATCTCGACGGCCGACGCGCGCGTGATCACGGCTGAATCGATCGGGCCTGGCGTAACGGCCTGATGACACGCGAACACGGTCGCGGGACGGAAGTATTTGGATCGCCCGAGGAACTGCCACTCAAGCAGCGGCCGCATTTCGTCATTCCCGCCGGCAATCCAGCTGCGCACGAATGCGGCGAGCTGTTCGATTTCCGCGTGGTAGCTCTGCACGCGCTGCGGCTCTGCGGCCACAACCGGCGAGGACTTCCTCCCGCGCGGCGGAAAGGGCGAGGGGACACTCATCTCGGTACGAACGTCGATCGGTCCGACGGCATGGTGACGTTGGAGTGACGAAGCGCCGCGGGCCGGCGGCTCAGGCTACGGCTTCGCACGAACGCGGCGCTTGGCAGCGGCTCTCGGTCGGCGTCCGTCGCGGCTGCTGGAGCCGCCGGCGGTGGCCTCTGGCTCCTGCGGCGCCGAGCCTCTTCGGGGCTTGCGTCTTGCGGCGATCTCGTCGAGATCCCGGACGAACTGCGCGGCTGCGTTGCGCGGAAGGTCGGTCAACGTGCGCATGCTCTCGCGGCCCGCATCCACCATCTCCAGCAGGATCTGTCCGCTGCTCTTGTCCGCGGCGCGCGCGCTCTCGAGGCCGATCGTGGCAGCCTTGACGAATCCCGACGTCCGGTCGATCCAATCGCTCCAGAATGTGATCGCCGCCTTGAGCGCAGCGAGCTGCACCTCGACCGCTTCGATGAGCACCTCGCGAACCTGCGTCTCGCGACTCGTGTCGGCCATGATCGTCTCCGATCCGGAACCGCGATGGTACCGCATCGCCAGACCGCGGTTCAAGTCGCGCGCCGCTGCTCGGCGTCGCCATCGCGCACCTCGTCACACAAGCTGATCAGAAGCCGTCCTGACCAAGCCGTCGGCTCACATTGACACGTCCTGAGGTCTATGGGATCCTCACCGCGTCTCCAGCCCCTCATTGTCTCTCCGCATCTCCCGATGAAACGGAGGAGTCGATGTCGTTCGAAAGCAATGTGAACATCCCGAACCAGTACTGGGTCCACGTGGATTCGAACAACACGGCGTTCGCTGTGGACGCGGATCTCGACAACATCCGTATCAAGGAGCTGCCGCTAGACAATATCCGGATCCAGCACCTGCCGACGATCAACCTGGGCGATATCAACGTGCGGATCAAGGAGATTCCGGAGATCAAGACAGCCTCCTCGATCGACGTGTCCATCAAGGAGATCCCGGACACGCGGGTGCATGTGCCCGCCAACTATCACCTCGGATTGTCGCTGTTAGGCATCTGTCTGCTGAAGGTCTCTCTTTGCGGCGAAGGCCAGATCATCGCCGAGAAGTACGTGCCGCGGCGCATGGAGCTCTGTTAGCGAGGAGGCCGCCATGGCGAATCCGTCGTCGTCCTCGTCATCGGACGCGCTCGAATTGATGGACGAGGAGCCGATCGTCTTCTGGGGTCCGCCCGGACAGCTGCGCGGCACGATTCAGGTCCGCAACCGCTCGGATGAGAAGGTCAAGCTCCGGAGTCTTTCGCTCGAGGCGAGCCGCGTATCCGGTCCGGCCAGAGAGCCAGCGATCGTCTCGCTGATGGTGCGTCTTCCGCCGAATAGCGAAGCGAAGCTCGCAGGCGTTCTGATGCTCGATCCACGGACGCGCGCAGGCGAGTACGACGGGTACGTGACCCTCGGCGCGCGCCGTCAGCGCGTGCGCCTCCTCGTCACGGAGCACGTCGACCTCCGCGTACATCCGGGCCGCATCTTCATTCAGACCGAGGGTGAGCTCGAGTTCGAGCGTGAGTTCGTGTTCGAGAACGCCGGGAACGTGCCCGTGGCGCTGGGCGGCGAATGCCAGGTGCCGCTCGTCGACACGCTGGAGACGCGTACAGCGCTCCGCCACGGTCTGGAGCGCGCCTGCAAGGACGACCGGACGAAAGACGATGACCACGATGACGTGTTGAAGGCCGTCTTGTGCGCGTGGTCGGACCAGCAAACTGGTCCCGTCTCGATTCGCAGAGAGCCGGTCACGCTGGAAGCGGGTGAGATTCGGCCGGTGCGGGTCACCTTCGTGCTGCCGACCGACATCCGCGGGTTACGCAAGTACAGGATGGACCTCGTTGTGTACACGGCAGCGATTCGCGTCGAGGTCGTCACCGGCCGCATCGGCGGAGCCGTTGCCTCCTCACTGATGACGGCTACCACACCGTAGCTCGATCAAAGGAGCGTGCCGTGCGCAATCCCTCATCAGACAGACGCGACGCCGGTCGCCAGGACATTGCCACCACCTTCGTCAGGCTCGCGGCCGACAGCACGCAGCAGATCGCGACGGCGCTTCAGGCCAGCCAGCCGCTGGTCGGCGCTTGGACCGGACTGCTTGGCGCCGCGGCGGCGATTCCGCTCGCAACGCTGTCCTTGGCGCGCCGATCCCTGGGCTCGGCGATGTCCGGCGACGACTGCTGTTGCGAGATTCCCGAGACGGAGTGTCCACCATATTGCGTGTGTGAGATCGCATGGGAGGGGACCCGCGGCGAAGAGGTCAAAGCCACGATTGGCCTGACCAACACGCGCAAGGTGCCGCAGGTCTTCACGCTGACGGCGACGACATTCCAGGGACCGAATGGGGATACCGGCGCGGCTGCCGCGGTCGTACCAGCCGCCGTTCCCCTTCAGGCCGGTCAGTCGACAACCGTGACGGTCTCGTTCACCGTGCCCGACACCTTCACTGTTGGAGACACCCACGACGCGCAGGTTCTGATCACGGCCCTGTATGAACAATGCCTCCGCCTGAGACTGCGCGTGCGGCCCGTGCCGCACTGCGATGTGCAGCAAGGGGAGATCCCGACGCGCATCCGCGCACATCGCTGGTACGAGCACTTCCAGTGCGAGGAGCTGTGCTTCGAGCCAGCGCGTGTCCCGGGCACCCCCGGCACAGTCCGGGGCACGACTGTACCGCACCAGCCGTCGCACAGATGATCGGCAACCCAACGCGAGGAGCCTGCCGTGCAGAGAGCCACCGTGGGCGTGGGTGAGCTGACCAGCCGGTACTTCGAGGACAACGTCCGGCTCTGGAGCCAGTACGCCGAAGGTCTGCGGCGGCTCTCCGAAAGCACGTTTCTGCGATCAGCGTCCGACCAGCCTCGCGTACCTGGCACGCAGGAGATCGGCGAGCGGGCCCGCGAGCTGGTGCAGCTCAGCGTCAGCCACTACGCGAACCTGCTGACGACGTATGCGACTTTCGCGAGCCGTTTCACGCAGGCGATGCTGCAGCCTTCTTCCGCGGCCGGACGCTCCGGTCCGACATCGACGTCCGGTGGGACCGAGCCCGAGACCGGCGCGCCTGGGATGGGTCGAGCCCCGGCTCAGATCGAATTGATCTTCAGCGGGCTGGTTGGTGAGATGGCCTCGCAGTCGTTCGCGGTCGTCAATCGCAAGGCGGAAGATCTCGACGTGACGTTCGAGCTGACCGAGTTCGTCCGCGAAGACGGCCGCCATCGTTTCCGGGCGCCGGTGATCTTCGTGCCAGACAGGTTCGCGCTGGCGCCCGGTCATCAGCAAGCCGTGGAGTGCAGAATTCCGCTTGGCGAGCCGTTCACAACAGGCGCGCGCCACGTGGCCATGGCGCGTGTGCCCGGATTCCCTGACGTGCAAATGGTGCTGCTCGTCATGCCGCAATCCACACCGCGGCAGTCGGCGGCCACGCATATCGAGACGCCCGCCAAGCCCGCTCCAACATCCACACGATCCGCCAGGCGCGTCGCGAAGCGCCCACGAGGCCGGTCGCGCAAGCCTCGCTAGCATCCTGAGTCACTGTTGCGCGATCAGGTGCTCCGAGATCATTGCGCCGGAGCAGCCGCAGACGAATGACACCGCGATCGATTCAGGCCCGCTGAGCTGCTCGCCGCGACGCGCGCGTAAATCGCCGCACAGTCGACGTTGCGGCCGGTGTACACACGACCTGTCCCTACCAGAAACTCTGTCGGCACCGGGAGCAGCCTCCATGGCGGGTTGTCAAGGTCGCTAAGACGTGCCTTCAGAACCTCGAGCGCGAAGTACGTCAGTCTCCGCGGACGATCGGGACCCCGTGTCGTTGCACACCGGCCAGATCACGGGCGAGTTCGGCCCAGTACGTGGGCGCGGTGAGCGACGGTCAGGCGGCGCGACGTCTGAAGTGATGATGCAAACCGCCGCCGTGGGGAACTGAGACGATCGTGCCGCACGCTGGCGGTTGGCCAGGCCGCGGGACGGGAGCGAGAGGTGCGTGCGCCACTCGTGATAGTAGGTGAGGTAGCGCTGATTCTAGAGAACTGATAGGGGAACCCACCCCGTCAGTCGAACCGGTAGAGCCGTCGGGCGAGCGCCTCGTTCGATGATCACCCGCGGCGCCTGCTCGCCGTCGGCGTGTGTGAAATCGCGCCCGGCGACAAGGGCGATTCGCAGCGTCCGAAAATGACCTGGCCACGGGAGGCCGTGGACGGCCCGGAGTTTTGGGCTGGCCGCGCGGACGATTCTCGAAGTTGGTTCATCGCGAACGCCGCGCAGGTTCGGCACAGGAAGCCGCGCCGGCCATCGCGGCAGGAGCGGGAAACGCCGCTGTGGACATCACGTTTCGGCGCCGTAGGAGATCTGCATGCGCCGGACGGCGAGACCGGCGATCCAGAGGACGAACGCGGTCAGGAGCAGCAACCCGAGAATCGCTCCCGGACCCGAGGCGGGGGCGGCGGGCGCCGCCAGCAACCGGATCAGCGCCGGAGCGTCGTCGTCCATCGGCGCAGGGACCGGACAGAGGGACTGCAGATAGTACAGGATGCTCATCTTCTGCAGCACGTGCGGAAGGATGCCGTTGACCCCCTCCCAGGCGAGCAACACAGCCGCCGGGATGATGGGATTGCGGACGTACAATCCGATCGCGAGAAAGACGCTCCCGTAGCCAACGCAGCCGAGCGCGGCAGCCGCCGCATACCAGAACACCTGTCCCATGCCTCCGGCGTTCCAGTAGGCCTGGACTTCGACCGCATCGTGCGGCCAGATCATGGCGGCGAGCGTGAGCAGGGCACCGCCGGCGAAGATCACCGCAGACGCAATCAGTCCGGCAGCATACTTGCCCGCGAGCAGCACCTCGCGCTGCGCCGGCGCGAGGAACCAGAAGTGCAGCGTCCGGTTGCTCATCTCCCCGCGGAAGAGATACATGAAGATGCCCAGACAGCCGAAGAAGATCGCGAGCCGCAGGTAGAAGTACTGGAAGATCCCGGCGAAGATCATGCGGTCCTCTTCGAAATCGAGCAGCCGGCGAATGTTCCTGTCCTGCAGCTTGCCGTCGACGAAAAGGAGCCGGGCCTCCCGGCGCCCGTCGAAGTAGATGATGTGGCGGAACTCCGTCCGCTCCTCGACGAACCCGGCGCCCCTCGACGAGGCCGCGGTCGTGAAGGTCTTTCCTTCGGTGCTCAACTGGATGTCGAACTCGCGGGTGTCGGACTCGTCGTTTTCGCCTCCGGCACTGGCGTGCTTCACGACGAATCGCGTTACCGGACGAACCGTTCCCAGATCCACTTGCAGGAACAGGGGCCAGCCTTCGGCACACCACCGGTCGGCCTGGCCGCCAGTCACGCTGCCGTTCACCGCTTTTTCCGGCCCCTGATCCGGGCTGCACGGCGGACTTCCAGTGGTGGGACGGTGGAGTGCGAGGTTCACCCGGCCCTCCGGCCCGTAGACCTCGAACTCGTAGATCCTGGCGACTGGCTCGCCGCTGTAGGAAGGACGGGTGACATTCAGGCGGACAAAACGAGCTTCGACCGTCGGCTCGATCACATGGGTCGTCGTCGCGGCATTCCCGGTGCGTTGCCGGACGCGACGGCTCCGCACCCCCGACCGTTCCGCGGCGGGTTCGCCCAGCCGCCTCTTCAGGTCCTCGAGGGATTCTCCCTCCCGAATGCTGTCCATCAGGGCCGGCACTGTCAGGCCGCGCCGCGCCAGCCGCTGGCTCGTCGTCTTCGCGTCGATGCCGTGCCCGAAGAAGATCAGCGAAGGCAGGAGCGCCAGCCCGTAGACCCAGAAAGAGCGTTTGGCAAAGAAAACACGCCGGAGCTCGATCTTCGCGATCGTCCACGCCTGGCGGGCCCGGCTCCGGAAGGAACGGTGCATCACGACTTGCCGCCGATCAGATATTCGTATAACGCGTCCACGTTTGCATCGGCCGGCACGACACTCTCGATCCTGTGGCCGTCGAGCGCGATCCGTCCGAGCGCACGCGCGAACTGCTCCCGATCCCGGGTCATCACCAGCATGCCCATTCGATCGTCGTTCAGTTTGATCTCGGTGATGTGTTCCTCACCGAACAGTAACGCCGCCACGCCGGATGCGTCCGAATTTCGGCAGCGGACGATGTACTGGCTGGGATGCTCCTGGATCTCGTCACGCACCTTGCGGATCTTCCCCTCGGCCACGATCATCCCGTTGGCGATCAGCACGACCTGGTCGCTGATCAGGTCCACCTCCTGGAGGACGTGGCTTGAGATGATGACGTGCTTCCCCTCGGCGGCCCAGGAGCGGAACAGGTCGATCGTCTCCGCGCGAACCAGCGGGTCGAGGCCATTCAGCGGCTCGTCCAGCACCAGCAGGTCGGGATCGTGCGCGATCGCCTGCGCCAGCCGCACGCGCTGTCGCATGCCCTTGGAATACGCCGCGACCTTGCGATTCGCCGCGTCGATCAGACCCAGGCGCTCGAGCGCTTTCCATGCCCGTTCCTCCGCTTCCGATCGCGCGTATCCGAAAAGAAGCAGCCCGGTGGTGATGAACGTGAACCCGGTTGCCCAGCGTGGCGCGGTGTCGTACTGCGTCGCGTATCCCGTTATTCGCATCAGGGCTTCGGGATCGCGCGGGGAGATGCCGCGCATGAGGATGCGGCCGTGGTCGGGGAAGATCAGGCCGGTCATCAGGTTCATCAGCGTCGTCTTGCCGGAGCCGTTCGGCCCGACCAGGCTCGTGATTCCCGGCGGGATGCTCAACGTGACGCGGTTCACGCCGAGCACCTCGCCGTAGAACTTCGAGACCTCCTCGAAGACGAGCGCCGGCTCGGTCAACTCTGATCCGGGGGGCTTCGCCCCGCCGGCCCCCCCTACACGCTCGCTCGCGGGGACCCCGATGCCCCGCTCCGCTCGCGTGGCGCACTCGCTGCGCTCGTGCGCGCTCATCGGACCACCTCCCTCGGTCAACTCTGATCCGGTCTGATCCGGGGGGCTTCGCCCCGCCGGCCTCCCCTACACGCTCGCTCGCGGGGACCCCGATGCCCCGCTCCGCTCGCGTGCGCACTCGCTGCGCTCGTGCGCGCTCATCGGACCACCTCCACCGGCCGCAGCTTGCGTTCGATCACGAGAACGAGCAGGAGAACGAACCCCGTCAGCGCCAGCATGGAGGCCCAGGCCCCCGGGCCCTCCGGTGGATCCACGCCCAGCAGCGTGCACCACACGCGGTTGACCGCCCAGGCCGGATCGAGTGCGTGTCCCCATGTGACGCGAAAGACGCTGTCGATCATCTCGGACACGCCGGCCAGGATGAAGAAGAAGGCGAGGCTGACGGCCCCGGCCACGACCCTCCACTTCACGTAGGCGGAACTCGCCATCGCGACCAGGCCCAGAACCAGCAGCCAGAGAAGGAACCCGGCCACCATGCCGGCAGCCAGCGTCCAGTTCCCCAGGAACCACCAGCCACCCGCCAGGCCGACCTGCAGCCCGAACAGGAGGAGGCCCGGGATCCACGTCACGACCGACAACATGCCGACGATGACGGTCAGCCGCGCCAGCGCGTAGCTCCAGCGCGTGAGGGGCCGGCTCAAGTACAGGGGGAGCGCGTTGTTCGCCAGGTCGGGAGCAACCAGACCGGGCCCGGCCATCGCCGCCAGGAAGACGGCGCAGATCCCCTGGACGTACATGAAGATCGCGAAGAACCGGCCGTCAACCTGGATGAACTGGCGAAACTCCGGTTCGAGCCCCTGGAGCAACTCCACGTGGTTGGTGAGATAGACGAAGCCGGCGCACAGAAGGGGCCAGACGAACGCGGCCATTGTGAGCAGGATGACGAGCCGCTGCTGATAGAGCCTGCGCCAGGCGTAGCGGGGCAGGACCATGAACCGCGTCCAGCGCCCCGTGAAAGGTCCGGCGTACCGCCGATATCCCCGCTTGTAGACCGCCATGGTTGGTCTTATTATCCGAGGGGCTTCGCCCCTCGGACTCCCTTGCACGCTCCTTCGCGCGCCGCTTCCTTGGCGCGCTCCGGTCGCGTGGCTCGCTCGCCCTGCTCGCTCGCACTGGCAGCGAGCGTCAGGTTCATGAGACAGCTCGTCACGTGCGGCCGGCGTCGAGCGCCGCGCCTTTGCCGGGCGTGTGCGACAGGTGGCCCATGGCTTTGAGGAAGATCTCCTCCAGCGTGTCGCGGCGGTGCGTGAGCTTCCTCACGAGCAGGTTCTGGCGCGCCGCGAGGCTCCAGATGGCTTCGACCTCGAC
>JBMDXQ010000120.1:0-10892 GCA_048594975.1 Vicinamibacterales bacterium
ACGCGCGGCGTAACGCCTCGACAAACTTGCCGCGGAAGATCCGACTGACGACCTTCACAGGCAAGAAGAAGCCGGCGTACCTCGGGTGAATCCACCGGTCGTGATCGGGCGAGAGGCCACCCGCTGGCACGACACAATGCAACCGCAGCGCGCGAATCTGCGTGACCACCGTCCCGATCGCTAGACGGCACTCCTCGAGGAGAAACAGGTGGTAGCGTCGGAGCTGGGCGGGCGTGATCCGATCGAGGCGCGCGCCCGTGTACGGCGAACGCGTCAACGATCTGGACGTAGCTGCGAATGGTGGTAGCGGCGGAGTCGCGACGCACTAACTCGTCGCGCAGGCAGTGCAGTCGCTTGGTCACAGACACCACCTGTGACCCAGCACCCTATCCTGCTACGAATTACCCGGCTGCCCGTCGGCCGCCGCGCCAGCGGCTTCGTTCAAGTCGCGAAGTGTTTCGAAACTCGACGCGTGGCGGTTGAAAATCACTACCGCGTGACCGCGAGGAACCGTCCTGGGTTCACCGTCGCGTCGAGCGACTTTGCTGGGTTCAACCGCTTCGGATGCTTTCCTGTGGACGGCCGATGGGTCGAGGCCCGAATGGGGGCGGCGTGATGCCGGTAGGAAAGTGAGGACACCGGCTGCCGCCGGTCGTATGATCGGTGGACGGAGGTCAGAATGGTCAAGGGCCTTCTCTCAGTGCTCGGCTGGACGGTGTTCGGGGTCTGTTGCTTGGCGCTTGGCCGGACCGATGTCCCCGCCACGCATCGTCTCGCGGAACGCAGTGCGGCCTACCCACCTCCAGAATCTCGGCCTGACCACCAGATGCGAGTACTCGAACACCGCGCAAGGTTCGACATGATCCTGTATGAGGGGGCATTTGGTCAAAGCGGGTTCGGATTGTCGAAAGCCGGACCCGTGGCGATCGCTCTCCAATCCTCGGGCCGCTAGTTGGACGGCCTGCTCAGCACACCCTCGAGCCGCCCGAGGGCGAGCCTAAATTTCGCGAGTTGGAACCACGTTGACGAATGGTTCAGACGGGTGGAGCGCTTCGATACGCTCCTGACAGCGGTAAAGGAACCACTAGTCGGCTCTAAGCACCACGTTGGGGTCCAGCCGAGACGCACGCCACGCGGGCAGCCAGCACGCCCCGGACGCAACGAGAGTAATCGTCATAATGACGGCTGCCAGCGTTGTGGGATCCGTCGGCTGGATGCCGAACAACACCGACGCAATCTGCCGATTCAGCCCAAGCGCGCCTGCAAATCCAACGACGACGCCGACGATGGTGAGTTGGAGTCCCTGCTTCATCACCAGCGCGAGCACGCTGGAACGGGCCGCTCCGAGCGCGATGCGGATGCCGATCTCACGCCGGCGCTCCGTCGTCATATAGGAAAGGACCCCGTAAGTGCCGACGGCCGCAAGAAGCAGCGCCAGCCCGGCGAACGCGCCCAGCAGCTGCGCCAAGAGCCGCGGCCGGTGAATCGAGTCAGCGAATACAGATTCCATGTCGCGCAGCCGCACGATGGGAACGGTGGGATCTACTTCCCGCACGAGTCGCTCGAGTGTCCGTGACAGGGCGGCCGGCGGCAGGATCGTCCGCAGGACGACGTTCATCGTTGGGGCAGCCATCGCAAGCTGGTCGAGCGATACGTAGAGTTCGGCTCCTGTCTCTTTCTCGACGCCCCCCTGCTTGACGTCCTTGGCCACTCCAATCACCGTATGCCAGGAGTTACCGCCAAAGCCAATCGCCGCATCGAGGTCGGGCCGCACACGTAGCCCAATCGCGTTACGCCCTTTCCAGATCCTGTTCGCCAGCGTTTCGTTGACGATGACAGCCCTCGCTGATGACGCCGCATCCGCGTGTTCGAAGCTGCGGCCGGCGACGATCGGGACGCCCATCGTTGCGAAATAGTCGCCCATGACGAATTGGTAGTAGTCGACGATCTCAACGGCGCTGCCGTCAGCGGCGGTGTGGTTCTCGATACGCGTGGGAATGGCCTCTGGAGATCGATTCGGCGGCAGACCCGACATGACGGCGGCGCCCTGCACGCCTGGTGCAACCCGCAGCTCGTCGAGAAGGCGTTGATACGCGGGACCGCGCGTATCCGGGTCGTATGGCTCTGCGAGCGTCATCGAGAACGTCACCAGGCGTGATCGATCGAAGCCCGCATCAATGCTCGTGAGGTTGTAGACCGTTCGGATCAGCAAACCCGCGCCAATGACGAGCACCACCGTCAGCGCGACTTCGGCCACAACGAGCGCGCGGCGGATGTGATGGCGTCCAGCGCCGCTGACCCCTCGGTCCCCGCCCTCCTTGAACGCCGTCACGAGGTCATTCATCCGTCCCTGCGCGACGGGCGCGAGGCCGAAGAGCATGCCCGTCGCCAGTGACACAGCGAGCGCAAAGAGCAGGACGGACAGGTCGATACCGATTTCACTCATCCGGGGCACGCTGGTTGGGTACGCGCGGATCAGCGCGTGCACGGCGACTCGCGCGAGCCACAGGCCTAGCATGCCGCCGGCAACGCACAGCATTACACCTTCGGTCATCGTCTGCCGGAACAGACGGCTTCGGCTGGCGCCAAGGGCCGCGCGCACCGCAAATTCACGACGACGTGACTCGGCACGGGCCATCAGCAGGTTCGCGAGATTCGCGCACACGATCAGCAGGACGAACCCGACAGCAACCTGCAATATCCAGATCGAACGGCGGGCATCACCAACAATCGCGTCCTGTACCGGCTGCATCTGAAGCGTGTGGTCTGCCGCGCGCGACGGACGATTGGTGGGGACATGGCCCGACGAGCCGGTACGCTCGCCCCAGTTCTCGAGCAGGGCATTCAGTTCTGTCCGCGCCGCCTGCGCCGTGACGCCTTCTTTCAGTCGCCCAACGACATGGAGGATGTGGAAGCCGCGGCTCTGACGAATAGCCCCAGGGAGCCCGAGCGGCAACCAGATTGCCGTGCGGTTGTCCATGACGTCGATCCCGGATGGCATGATCCCGAGGATGTCGTGAGACCGACCGTCGACATTCACGGTCTGTCCAACGAGTGGCTGTCCTCCAAAGACCGTTTGCCACAACTCGTGCGAGAGAATCGCGAGCGGTGGCGCCAGGCCCGCCGCACGATTGGTTTCTTCCTCGCTGAAGAAGCGTCCCTGTGCCGGCTGTACGCCAAGCGTGTTGAGCAGATGGGCGTCGACAGATATCGACCGCACGCGCAGAGGTCGACCGCCTGCCGTGAGGTTGACTTCGCCGGTTGTGTAGGCCCCACCCGAGGTTCTGTACGCCCCGACCGCAGCAAACGACTGATTGATCTGCCGGAACTCCAAGTACTCCTGCACTGAGAGCGGGTTCCTAGTCAATCCGAGCGCCGGAAACTCCGTGGTCAGATACATCAGCTGTTCCGATTTGGGATAGTCGAGCGGACGCAGGATCACGCCATTGACGATCGAGAAGATGGCCGTATTAGCGCCAATTCCTAATGCCAGCGTCAGGAGCGCGACCACCGTGAACACGGGAGTGCGCCAAAGGGTGCGCAGCCCATGGCTCACGTCGCGCGCCAGGTCTTCCAGCCACGGCAGCCCTCGCTGATCCCGGAGAGCGTCCATGGCGTGCGAAGCGCCTCCGGCCTCAATCCGCGCGGCGCGCGCCGCAGCGGCGGGCTCAAGACCACGACGTCGCGCGTCCTCTGCGGCCATACCCAAGTGCAGCCGGAGCTCCTCTTCCAGGTCAGCGTCGCGCCGGCTTGGAAGCAGCGTTCCCCAGAGACGGTGAATCCATTCGCGAAGGATGCGCATGCGATCTCGCTGCCTCACGTCTCGCCGTGCAGCAGCGTGTGGATGATGCCCGCCATCCGGTCCCAGGCGTGCCTTTCCCTGGCGAGCTGACGCCGACCCGCCGGCGTGACGGCGTAGAACCGCGCTTTGCGATTGGTCTCCGTGGTGCGCCAATTCCCGCGCAGCAGCCCACGTTGTTCCAGTCGCATCAGCGCCGGATAGAGGGTGCCCATATTGAGCTGCAGCGCGCCACCGGACACCTGCTCGAGGCGCGCGGCAATGGCGTAGCCGTGCTGCGGCCCGAGCGAATCCAGCGTCTGAAGGACCATCAGGTCGAGCGTGCCCTGCAAAACGTCGGCTTTGGATCGAGCGGCTTTATTAGACACGCCAATGGAATATCACGGCGAGTATTAGAACGTCAAATGAAATGACGAATGCGGCGCCCCGCAGCCCAACCGTCCTACGAGGATGCCCGCCCTCGGCTGATGTGGCGCGGCGAAATGCCGCCCAGCGCAGGGTACGTCGTGAATCCCTCAGGAGCCGTGTTGTTGATGAGTTTGGTGAGCCGCACAGGAATCGAACCGGCGCGAGTGAGGGATTACGGCGGGATTAAGGCGTGAGATCGCCCCGTGCCGACGGGTGACCCGGGCCTGGCCAGATCTTCCCTGCGGCGTCTATCGCGACGTAACGAGAACCATCATCGTCGTGCCTTGCAGCGGACAGGCATGCGTCTGCTAGAGGCAGCCTATTGCAGTACGGCCTTGCCCAGAGCCTTCAGTGCATCTCGCATCGGGTACTTGAAATTCTCCTTGAACCCGAGGGCCTTGTGGTAGGGACCGATGAACTCCACTAGCTTGGGAAGGTCACGCGCGCAGGAACTCCCGCCACGTTGGACCTCCGCGCGTGCTGGACGGCCCCAGCCCGGCTTCCCGAAGAACCTTCCGCACGGTCGTTGGCGACACCGCGATTCCGAGTCCTTTCAGCTCGCCGACGATGCGCTGGTAGCCCCAACGCGGATTCTCCCGTGCTAAACGAATCACCAGATCGCGAAGGTCACTGCGAACAACGCGTCGCCCCCGGCGACCCACGTACGTCCATCGCCTGGCTACGAGTCGGCGGTGCCAGGCGACGAGCGTGGCCGGCGTGACGATGAAGGAACGCCAGCTGGCACGCGGCATGAGTCGGCTTGCGGCCGCCAGCAGGATTCGGTCGGATGTGGTGAGGGCCGGACGGCGCATCTGCTGCCGCAGGATGGCGAGCTCGTGGCGGAGCACCACGATCTCAAGCTCCTTGAAGTCGTGCGACCGAAATCGAAGCGCCACCAGCTCCAAGACGCGTCGCACGACGACGTACGCCAGCGAAATCAGCACAGAGCCTCCGGGCACCGGTGAACTCGGCAACCGGGGGGCTATTCTATGCAGACTTCCCTTCTGACGGCGAACGCTCTTGACCGGAAAGCGTCGCTCCGATTTTACGCACCCCACAGGATCCTGCGGTACGATTCGGCGTCATGTCACGCACGAGAGTCGCGCTGATAGGCGCCGGATTCATCGCCGACATCCACGCCGAGTCCTACCACCGCTTCGTGCCCGACGCCGAAGTGGTCGCCGTCTGCTCGAGAACCGCCGACCGGGCACGCGCTTTCGCCGCCAGACACCGCATTCCCCGCTGGTTCGTCGAGGCCGAAGAAGCGATCGCTCGAAGCGAGTGTGACGTTGTCGATATCTGTGTTCCGAACCATCTTCACGCGGCGCTCGCGCTCGCAGCGGCGGCGGCGGACAAGCACATCATCATCGAGAAGCCGCTCTGCCTGACCCTCGATGAAGCTGACGCGATGATCGCGGCCTGCCGCGATCGGACGCTGAAGCTGATGTACGCCGAGGAGCTGTGCTTTGCGCCGAAATACGAACGCGTCCGGCAGCTCGTGAACGAGGGCGCGATCGGCACCATTCATTACCTGCGCCAGTGCGAGAAACACTCCGGGCCGCACAGCGACTGGTTCTACGATCTCGATCGCTCGGGTGGTGGCGCGCTGATGGACATGGGCTGCCACGGGCTGGCCTGGTTTCGCTGGATACTCGGCCCTGCACATCCGCCGCGCACGGTGTACGCCCAGATGCAGAGCGGGCTCCTTCACAGCGGCCGCACGCGTTGCGAAGAAAGCGCCCTGTGCATCGTCGAGTTCGACGGCGGCGCCGTCGGTATCGTCGAGAACAGCTGGGCAAAGCTTGGCGGCATGGAGGACCGCGTGGAAGTCTGCGGCACCCACGGCGTCGCCTTCGCCGACCTATTGATGGGTAATTCGGTGCTGACTTACAGCGAGAAGGGCTACAGCTACGCAATGGAGAAGGCGGGCTCGACCCGTGGCTGGACCTTCGCGACGGCCGAAGAAGCGTTCAACCAGGGATATCCCCAGGAACTGCAGCACTTCATCGCCTGCGTACGCCATGACCTCACGCCGGTGAGCACGGGCGAGGACGGCCGCGCCGTGCTCGAGATGATGAACGCCGCGTATCACTCGGCTAGAACGGGGCAGAAAGTGCCGCTCCCATTCCGAGCCTCCGCGTGCAAACCCATCGATCTCTGGCTCGGCGTGACGACATGAATCTCTTGCGATTCGACTCCGAGGCCGCCTGGACGCGCGCCGTGTGTTCGCTGGGGCGCGACCGGCTGCGCCTCCAGCGAGACATGAAGATCTGCCTGCGCCGGCATTCGAACTGCTCGCTCTTCATCGATGCCGCTGCGGCATCGATGCTCGAGGCATGACCACCGGCCCTTTCTCGGCGTCGGCCTTCTTCCTCGGCCAACTATGTTGAGTTCCTGCCGGACGAGGCGCAGGCGCACACAGAGCGATCGGCCGCTCAGAGCGTCCAGCCAGATCGGTACTGGATGCGCAGCAGCTCGTTCGCCTTCTCGTTGTTGGCGAACCGGACGTTCTTGCTGTCCCACACCAGCCGCTGGTCCTTCATGCGGATGGCCAGTACGCCCAGCAACACCATCTCGGTGAGGGCGCCACCGTATTCGAACGGTGAAGTCGGGGGAACGCCGCCTGGCCCTTCTTTGATGGCCCGGATCCAGTCGCCCTCGTGCGTGCCGTTCACGCGCCGCAGGGTCTGTGGTGGACGCTTGTACTCCTGCATCCGCGTCTCCGGTATCAGCCGGACGCCGTCGGCGCCATGCGAGCCGTGCAGGATGATCCCCTTGTCGCCGACGAGCAGCGCGCCGCTCCCGGGCAGACGGCGGTCGGGCTCGAGCTCCGCCGGGATCGGCGGCAGCAGACGTCCGTCCGTCCACGTGAGCTTCACCGGCGGCTGGCCGCCGCGTGCCGGGAACGTGTAGCGGACGATGCTTGCGCGCGGATAGGTCTCCGATGCGACTGCCGGCTCGTAGTGGGTCGACGTGGCCTGCACGGTGTCGGGCGGGCCGAGCTCGAGCGCCCAGAAGGCCGGATCGAGGATGTGGCATCCCATGTCGCCGAGCGCGCCGGTGCCGAAGTCCTGCCAGGCTCGCCACTTCAACGGGTGGTACGCAGGATGGTAAGGGCGGAACGCGACGGGCCCGAGCCAGCGATCCCAGTCGAGCGTCTTTGGCACCGGCGGCGCGTCCGTCGGTCTCGCCCGCACCTCGAAATCCGACCACGGGTCGCCGCCGACCGGCCGGTCGGTCCAGGCGTGGATCTCCGTCACGTGGCCGATGGCCCCGTCGTCGAGCCACTCCTTCAGCAGGCGCATTGACTGGTAGGACTGCCCCTGGTTGCCCATCTGTGTGACGACCTTCGCCGTGCGCGCCGCCTCCGCGATCGTCCGCGCCTCGTGGACCGTGTGCGTCAGCGGCTTCTGGCAGTACACGTGCTTGCCCGCCTCGAGCAGCGCCATCGTAATCACCGCGTGAGTGTGATCCGGCGTGGCCACGATCACCGCGTCGATGCCCTTCTCCTTCTCCAGCATCACGCGGTAGTCGGTGTAGAAGGTCGCCTTCGGGTAGAGCGCGCGGGTCTTCGCCGAGTAGACCTCGTCGACGTCGCAAAGCGCGATGATGTTCTCGCGCGCGCACGCCTTGAGGTTGGCACCGCCCATGCCGCCGATGCCGATCGCGGCGATGTTCAGCTTGTTGCTCGGCGCCTGCGCACCCAGCACGCGGCTCGGCACGATGGCGGCCGACAGCGCCGCCATGCCGGCCGTGGCCGCGAACTGCCGTCGAGAAATACTCCGGTTCGACTCGTCACCCATCGCAATCCTTCCTTTTCGCGAAATGTGCGCGCTTCATGCCGCCTCGGCGACCACCCGTGACCAGGCGGACGACGGCTCTATCACACGCTCCTCATCGAGGTGCAAGGGCACGTCGTCGTTTGACGAGCCGTGCGAGTTTCGGATACAGGTCCGCCTTGTGTGACGCGCCGAGTGTCCCCTGTCCCCTTTTCGCGAGCGCCACCAGCGCCGAAGGGATGCTGGATTCATCGACCCGTGCCCCCGGCGGAAGCAGTTCGGCCACAACTTCGCCGCGATCGGTGACGAGCACCCCTTCGCCAGATCGGACATCCCGCACGTACTCGCTCAGACGATTCTCCAGCTCCCGCAGCCCGACGCTCTTCATGTTTTCCAATGTAGCTTCATGAAGCCACATCGTCAAAACTTTGTCCGGGTATGTTGCCCTTACTCGCTGTGGACCTGCTCGGAGTTGTCGTCACGCCATCGGCTCGCCTCAGGCCGGTACTCCGCGGGACGCACGCAGATAGAGGATTCGTGGGGGCGGACGTAGCCCATTGACGGCGTACACGGCCTTCAGATAGATCACCGGGGACGGAATGCGCTGGTCGGCTTGCAGATTCACTTACTGGTAGGCACAGGATGTGGAAATTGGGTCGCGCCTGCTTTCAACCACAACGGCGGGCCTTTTCAATTTCAAAAATGCGCCGCATGAGTTTTTTTGTCTCATCAGGGCTAATAGCTAAGCTAGCAACACGCGTTTGACAACGGTCCGTCGAGGTCACATTGGCAATTAGCCGTCGGTCCTGCGTCCAGCGGTGGCGTTAGAATTCTTGGCGCTGAAGAGCTTCGCGGGTTGCCGTGGATCATCATCCTGACGCACGCGTAGTAGGGCGGCGGGCCCGAGGTTTCTCCCGCTATGAGACAGGTGCAAGTTGCTCGAACAAACCGCCTGCATTCGACCGCCAATCTGAACGTGACGCAATTAGCTCCTTCGAGACTGACACTCCGCAGGATTGATATGATAAGACAGTTGCAGGTGATGGACATTCCGTACCCCGAACGTCTGCTCGAATATTGGTCCCAGCGGGACTACAGGCTCCTGCGCAAGTTATCCGCGTGGAAGCGCGGAAGGCAGTACTGGCTTGACGCGGTCGTGCACGGCGAACGGTATCGTGAGCCGCTCGGCACCACCGACTGGCGCCAAGCCAAGGAATTCGAGAAGAAACGGCTCGCAGAGCTGCTGAAACGGCCACCGGACCCGACAAAGCGCGCCCACAAATTCAGTGCGTTACCGATAGAAGTGGCGATCGATCAATACGCAGAAGATCGCCGCGCTCAGGTATCGGAGCGAATGGTCGCGTGGTGGAAGGAGAACGCCCGCCCCCTGGTTGGGTTCTTCGGCGACAAGCCGCTTCGCAAAGTCACGCCTGCCGACCTGGGGCGTACCAGAACGCTCGGCGAGATGCCGGCCGCGCAGCAAGACGATCAACGGTGAGCTCTCTGTACTCCGGCAGCCGTTGAAGCACGCCAAGCTGTGGTACAGGTTCGCCGAAGAGTACAAGCCGCTCAAGAACACGAAGCCACCGGCCGGCCAGGCGATCACGGACGAGGCGCAGGCGCACTTGTTCGAAGTCGCGAAATCGAGGCCGGCATGGATCTTCGCCTACGTCGCAGCTACGCTGGATTTCTTCTGTGGTCTGCGGGCGTGTGAAATCAAGGCGCTTCACTGGAAGTACATTTCCTTCGAGGAGCGCCGGCTGTCCGTCCGTCGCTCAAAAACGCCCGCAGGCTGGCGTGACCCGTCGCTGAACGACACCTGTCTTGAAGCGCTTCGCGAGTTGCAAAGCCGCGTGAGAGCACTGGGGTTCGCGGATCCTGAGCACTACCTCTTTCCGTGGCATGACCGAAACAAGAAGCCTCGCTCGTTCATGAGTGACGCCTGAGTCGCCACGCCAATCTCCTCGCGGCCTTATTCAGACGATCGTCGAAGCTCGAGAACCGCGTCTCGCGGGACCCCGCTCGTCGTGCGACCTCGGCAAACGATGCCAAGTGGATGCTGTCGAACCCTCGCAATTGATACTGTTCGGCGAGCTCGCCGGCTGTCCGACAGAGGGCATCGGTGGCGTCCAGCTTGATGAAGTTCGGCCACTGTTCTTCGAACTCGCGCTTCGCCGAGCGGAACTTGGCAACCGTGAGCGCGCGTTCGCGCCGGAGTCTCGCCAGAGCCGCGCGGGTTTCCGCATAGGTGACGACCGACGTTGCGACGACAGCGGCGCCTTCTACCAACGTGCGGACCTTGTCTGAGCCCGCCTCCGAGATGTAGAGCTGGATCGCGCTGCTGGTGTCAAGATACAGCGTCACCGGCGATCCTCGAGCACCACGGACGAAGCCGACCGCTTGCCCGACAGACTGACGGGATTCCTCGCGCCCGTTGGCTTGCCGCCACTCCAATGGGCACGCCCCTCCGCAACGAGCTGGCTGGCCCAGGTGAGGTCCGCTGGTGCCTCGACCGGGCTGATCGTCGCAAAGGATCGACCGCGTTCGGTCACCAGCAGGCGGGCCCCGGAACGCACGCGCTTCAGATGACGACTGAGATGCGTTTTCAACTCACGAATGCCGACGGTCTCCACGTAGGCTCTCCAGAAAAGGCACCACAATTCTATCACGATGTGGTCACATCTGCGGTTCGAGTCAAGCCCGTAATGTTCCGTTTCTCGGCCGACCTGACGATCACGCCGCCCGCTCGTAGAAGTTGAGCAACCCGCCGAGCCGCGGACGACGACGCACGCGACGCGTCATCTGGATTACTGGCGAGCCGGAAATGAGGCGATTGTCGAGTCCCTGATGATTCCGTTCGTCGTGGTAGTGCGCGACGTACTCCGCCACGGCCCGCCGGAAATGCC
>JBMDXQ010000121.1:0-3066 GCA_048594975.1 Vicinamibacterales bacterium
GAGACCCAGCAGCGCACGATGTCGCGCATCGACAGGATGCCGGTCATCTGACCGCCGTCGACCACGATCAGGTGGCGGAAGCCGCCGCGCACCATCGCCTCAGCGGCCGCCTCGAGCGACCAGTCGGGGGCGGCGAAGGTGAGCTGAGAGGAGAGGTGGTCGGCCACCCGCTCGATGTCGGGGTCCTGGCCCTCCCCCAGGGACGTCAGCAGGTCGCGCTCGGTGAGGATGCCCGGGCCGGGCGCTTCGGGGTCGATCACGACCGCCGCGCCAACGCGCCGCTCGGCCATCGCCGTAGCGGCCTCGCGCAGCGTGTGCCCCGGGTTGACCGTGAGGACCACGCCGCTCATCCCGTCGCGAACCTGCATCCACCCCTCCTAGTGACGATTGACTCAAGCCAGCCTATCGCAACTCCGAGCCATCCGATTGGCGTTTTCGCACGTATACCCCGACGGTGCGGCACTCCACCAGGCTCAGACGGCGGACCCTCTTCGACGAGGCTTTGATCGCGATTTCGCGTGAGTTCCACGACGAGAATCTCTCCCTGGCCCACGTGGCGCACTCGATCGCGACCTCCCGCCGTCAGCTCCAGCGCGTCTTCGCCGAGCACGGAACGTCCTTCCGCGCAGAGCTCCAGCGGGCCCGAATGGCGCACGCGGCCAAGCTGCTGAGCCAGGAGCGGCTGCCCGTGGCGACGGTCGCGCGGGCAGTCGGCTACCGCCAGGCGGCGCAGTTCTCGAAGGCGTTCCGCCGCCATCACGGCCACCCGCCGTCGGCCGCGCGCCCCGGGACCGCGGGTCGCCGCACCGCACCCGACTCGGTGCTCGCCGCCTGACTCTCCCGCCCAGCCGCGAGCTTCAATACACTCGCGCGCCGAATGGCTGAGAGGGATCCAGCCGCCGGCACCACGGCAGGCCCACCCGAGGAGGACCCGCGCATCCGCGGCGAGCGCCACCCGGTCGCCCGCATGATCGCGCTTGGCATCGTCTGCTCGCTGGTCGGCATCGCGATCGTGCTGGCGATCGACTGGTTCCCCGTGTCCGCGGCCGGCTCGGCGAACAAGATCGACACCGTCTACGACGTCCTGCTGATCTGCTCGGTGCCGATCTTCGTGCTGGTCATGACGGTGGCGATCTACAGCGTCGTCCGCTTCCGCGCCAAGCCGGGCGACATGCGCGACGGCGCGCCGATCCACGGCAACACCCGGCTCGAGGTCGTCTGGGTGACGATCCCGTTCCTGATGGTCACGGCGCTCGCGATCTACGGCTGGATCGTGCTCGACGACCTCGAGGCCAAGCAGCCCAACACGCTGGTCGTCAACGTCACGGGCCAGCAGTTCACCTGGTCGTTCGACTACCCGGGCGAGAAGGTCAAGTCGAACGAGCTGGTGCTCCCCAAGGACCGGCCGGTGGAGTTCCGCATCCACACCAAGGACGTGCTCCACTCGTTCTGGGTGCCCGAGTTTCGGCTCAAGTCGGACGCGGTACCCGGCCTGACGACGAAGATCCGGCTGACACCCGACCGCATCGGCCGCTACCAGGTCGTCTGCGCCGAGCTGTGCGGCATCGGCCACTCGACGATGCGCCAGAACGTCCGCGTCGTGACCAGCGCCGGCTTCGACTCCTGGCTCCAGGACCAGAAGCAGAACGCCGCTGCACCGGCGGGCGGTGGTGGCGGCGGCGGTGGTGAGGCGGGCGGTGGGGGCCAGGCAGGCGCCGACGGAGCGGCCGTCTTCGAGGCCAACGGCTGCGCCAGCTGCCACACCTTCAAGCCCGCCAGCGCGACCGGCACGGTCGGGCCCGACCTCGACAAGATCGAGCCGGCGACGGCGGACTTCATCCGCCAGTCGATCGTGGATCCCAACGCCAACGTGACGAAGGGCTTCTCCCCGGACATCATGCCCCAGGACTTCGGCGACAAGCTCTCCCCCGACGAACTCGACGCTCTCGTGGAGTACCTTCTGAAGGCGCAGAAATGACCCTCACCCGTCGTCTTCTCGCACCCGGCTGGTACCGCGCCACACTTGGCGTGGCGATCGGCTTTGGGATCGGCACCGGCCTCGTCGTCGGCGTCCGCGCGCTCTACGGCTGGGACCCGCTCTTCAACTGGGACGCGATCGTCACGGTCGGCGCGCTGATCGCCGCGCCGTTCGGCTACCTGATCGGGATCGGCTGCTTCGACTACTGGTTCCGCTGGGCCTCGGGCGCCCCCACGATCCCGGAGGACCACTCCGGCCACGGCGCCTACTCGTGGAGGGACTACTTCCGCGTCAACACCGACCACAAGGTCATCGGCATCCAGTACATCTGCACGACCTTCTTCTTCTTCGTGGCCGGCGGCCTGATGGCGATGCTGATGCGCGCGGAGCTCGCCCAGCCCGGCACGCAGTTCGTGGACCCGAACACGTTCAACGGGCTGTTCTCGGTGCACGCCTCGCTGATGATTTTCCTGTTCATCATCCCGGTGTTCGCCGGGATCGCGAACTACGTGATCCCGCTCATGATCGGCGCGCCGGACATGGCCTTCCCGCGCCTGAACGCGCTGTCGTTCTGGATGCTGCCGATCGCCGGCGTGATGATGCTGTGCTCGTACTTCGCCGAGGGCGGCGCCTTCGCCACCGGCTGGACGGCCTACGCGCCGCTGTCGACCGAGACGCCGCTCGGCCAGCAGTTCTTCACCGTCGGCGTGCAGTTCGCGGGCGCCTCGTCGATCGCGACGGCGCTGAACTTCCTGGTCACGATCATCACCATGCGCGCGCCGGGCATGACCTTCTGGCGCATGCCGCTGCTGGTCTGGGCGAACTTCACGACCTCGCTGCTGGTCGTGATCGCCACCCCGTTCATCGCCGGCTCACAGTTCTTCGTGCTGCTGGACCGGACGATCGGGACCAAGTTCTTCGACCCGGCGGCCGGCGGCGACGTGCTCATGTACCAGCACGTCTTCTGGTTCTACTCGCACCCGGCCGTCTACATCATGATGCTGCCGGGCTTCGGGATCATCAGCGAGGTCATCTCGACCCACGCCCGCAAGCCGATCTTCGGCTACCGGATGATGGCCTTCTCGCTG
>JBMDXQ010000122.1:0-3895 GCA_048594975.1 Vicinamibacterales bacterium
ACGCCGTCGGCGGTCAGCAACGCGCTGGCGAGGCTGCGGGCAGCTCTCAGTGATCCGCTGGTGGTGCGCAAGGGCCGCGGGATCGTGGCAACGCCGCGCGCACTCGCGCTCGCGCCGGCGCTTGCGCACGCGATTCAGGAACTGGAAACCGCGCTGTCGGGATCGCAGTTCGATCCGGCATCGACCACGCGCACGTTCACGCTCGCCATCGCGGACGCCGGGCAAGTCGTGCGGCTCCCGTTGATTGCCGCACGGTTCGCGGCGCGCCTGCCGCGCGCCCACCTGCGCGTCGTCGGTGTGGACTCGACGGTCGCGCTGGGGGATTTGAGCGGACCCGAGGTGGACGCGGCCATCGGCGTGGCGTCGACCTCGCCGGGCATCCATCGGGAGGTGCTGTTCGAAGAGCCGATGGTGCTGGTCGCACGTACGAGCCACCCCGTCTTCCGACGCCGGCAGCGACGCCTGGATCATGCGCTGCTCGGTCACGTCGCCGTCGAGCTGGTGCCGGGCCGAGGCTTTCGCGACCCCGTCAGCCGGGAGTACGCGCGCGCCGGTGTGCCGCGACCGATCGCGGTGACGGTGCCGTCGTTTGTTGCGGCCGCCGCGGTCGCCAGCGTGACAGATCTCGTGGCAACGATACCGGCTTCGCTCTACGATGCCTTGCGATCGCGTTTCGGCTTACGCAGGATTGACAAGGGCGTCGCGTCGCGCCCGGTGACGATCTCGCTTTCGTGGCACGAGCGTGCCCACCACGATCCCGGAATGGTGGTCTTCCGCGATATCGTGCGGACGGCGGCGATAGCGGGTTCGCCGACGGTTCCTCCCGGTCGCTCCCGCCGACGGTGACGATCGGGATCCATGCCGCCATCGATTCGTGGCCCGACGATCAACGACGCGTACCGACGAGTACTCCAAGGCGGCAGATGCGCTCTAGATCGCCGGAGACGCGTCGTTGACAAAAACCGTTTCAGCCCCGAGTTCTTCAAAGCACAGATTGACCGTTCGCCTCTCCGCGCGAGTACGGTGCACCGTGCCCGCGGGCACCGTCATTGCCTGCCAAGGCCCGAGGGTCACCGACCGTCCGTCCGCAAGTTCGATGACAAGGCGTCCCTCGACGACCAGGAACAACTCGTCGGAACGCGGGTGGCTATGCCATGGGTAATCCCCAGACATGACCGCAAGCCGCAGACACCCGTTGTTGACTCGGTTGAGCACGACATTTCGATAGTCGCTCTCAATCCCGGCCGCTTCCTGGATCACGTCGAAAAGATGATGTGCTGGGTAGCGGACGGGTTCACGAGCGTACCTGCTTGCATCCATGACGCTCAGCAGACTTGATTTCAGCGTGTTATGCAAGCATTCGGGCGACGAGCGTTTGCCTCCGGAGTGACGGCGTCACCACACTCTTAAGGGTGGGCCACGCGCGGAATGTCGAATCCCAAGATCTCGCGGAAGACGTGACGCCCCTGGTCTGACGGAGAGACTGCGCGGCTCCCCCTTATTCGCCGGATCCACCTCTCCTCAAAACAGCGTTGGAGCCAGGCGGCGCCCAGGGCACCTCCCAGGTGAGGTTGCCTGTCAGTCCAGTCGAGACAACCGCGGAGGATCCGGCGCTGGCAGCGGAGGTTGAAACGTTAATGCCTCGATCGCCAAACCACCGCTCCCCAATCGGAGTGAGCTCAACGCGTCGCCGGGTCCCTTCAACACACCTTGGTCAACCCACGCTCGCGTGAGCAGGATCGAGACCTGGCCTGCCAGATGGTCGTAACAGGTCCGCGCGAAGCGCAGGTGCGATCCGTGAGGGTCGCGCGGTTTCGCCTGCGTCGCCGCGCCGAGCGCTTCCAGCATGTGACCGATCTCCGGTCGACTCAGCTCGAACAGCCGTGTGCGTCCCTCACGAGAGACCCGAAGAAGTCCGCCGTTTGTCAGTCGCGACAAATGCGCGCTTGCCGCCTGCGGAGACAAGCCGGCGGCGATGGCAAGGGCACCCGCGGAATGACGTGAGCCGTCGAGCAGCTGGGTGAGAATCTCCACGCGCGAGGGATCGGCGAGCAGCGCGCCGAGCTCCGCGATCGTGTATTTCCCAAACATGTCGGCAGTATAGGTGGTTTGATGCCGGTACTGTTCACGATGCGATGAAACGTCGACGCCCAACTGGCGATGTTTGCATCACAACCTCCGCATCGCGTCGTTCACGTCTGTGGCCTCGTTCATCGTCGTTATTCGCACAAACCGGGTCCCTCGCCAACGGCGGTCGATCCACCGACTTACAGTCCGCTTGTTGCGCGTTTCAACAGCTGCAGCCACCCTGACGGCCTGCGCAAAAACGCTCTCCGGAGTCTGCTCGGATCGAAATACGCGAGGCGCTCGATCGCATATCCGTCGGCAAACAAGAATCGATCGACGTTGCGCCAGTGGACCATCCGACCGCCAATGGTCGCGTGGAATGTCATCTCGATGAAGAGCACGTCGCCTGTTGCGGACCATCGGTGCACATCGGCCGTGAGGTCCGGCAATACTACGAACGTCCGTCGAAACGCTTCGCTGCCCGCCGCGCGACCCTTGGTGGGCCGAAGGCCCGGCGCCGACAGAACAACCTCCGATCCCATGAGGTCCATGAACCGCTGCTCGTTCGATCGCCCTCCCCGCCACAGGTCGGAAAATGCTGCAACCCAATCGGCATAGTCGCCCTGGAGACCTCTTACGGCATCCACGAATACCTTCATCTCGTGCTCACTTCGTGCTTGAGCAGGCGGCGGCCGGCAGCCGTCGCATGCTGGTACAGCGTGGCGGTCATCCCCGCGATAGCGCGCGCCGGAGCTTTCCGGTCGCGAAGCAGCTGCTGCCGCAGGTTGAGCGCCAGCTCGAACGCATACAGTGCGAATACGATGTCCGCGGTATCCGCGGCGCGCCGCAGATGACCGGCCGCCTTCGCTTCCCGGAGGAAGTGTTCGAGCCCAGCCATCCATTCGCGCACCAACTGTTCGACGGCATCGCGCACCGCGCCGCCGCGCCCGTCGTACTCCGCGGCGACCGAGGCGAAGAAGCACCCCCCTTTACTGGCGGCCACATGCTCGACCCAGCGTTTCAGAACGCGGTATGTGCGGACTATGCCGGGCGGATCGGCTGCGGATGGGGAGAGCACCGACTGAAGGAACGAGTCACGGCCTGCCCTCAGAGTGGCGAGCTGTAATTCCTCTTTGCTTGTGAAGTGACCGAGAAGCCCCGCCTTGGTGAAGCCGGCCGCCTCGGCGACGCGTCCAATCGTCAGCGCCTCGAGCCCCTCCTGCGTCGCCACGGCCATCGCAAACCGCAGAACTTCCTTCCGTCGTTTGACGCCACGGGCGACGTGGCTCGGCAGTGTTTCGCTCATACGCAGCGGCGCCTCTACGTGCGGGGTACGCGGCAGGTCGTCAGGCCAAACAGTCGGTACAGGGGGCAAAAGCTGAAAACCCCGGTTACAACCGGAATCACTCCCACGAATCCCCAGGGCCCGATGGATTCGGTCAGGGCCAACCCGATCAGCAACACACCGATCGTCAGGCGACCCGCCTTATCGATTCCACAGACATTGCTCTTCAGGCGATCTCCCATGTGCGTTCCACTAACAGGAGTCTAGCTACCGACCGGTCGGTAGTCAACTAGCCGCAGAAATGCCGGAGATGCGAAGGCGTCGCGCTCAGTCGCGCCACGTAGAGGTGCTATGCGCCGGAGTTGTTCACGATGCGGTGAAACGTCAATCGCCACGCGGGCACTAGGAGCTTGCTGAAAAACTCTTCGTTGGGGGCAATTGATAGGTTTCGGTGTGCGCCGATGGACGGCCTGTGAGGCGGCGACCCCTTGGCTCAGAGTGGCATTCAGTTGGGTGCCGAGCGAATTGTGTTTTCTGGGTCTT
>JBMDXQ010000123.1:0-6341 GCA_048594975.1 Vicinamibacterales bacterium
CGCGCGCGCGTCCTCGCATGTGTCACGCGCCTTGGCGAGCGAGAGCGTTGGATACTCGCCGAGCACGAGCCGCCGCTGCGAGCCCCGATGCCGATACCGCACCGTCCACAGCTTTCGACCGCTCGGCAGCACCTGCAGAATGAGCCCGCGCGCGTGGCCATCACGTACTTCGATCGGCGTCGACCCGGGCTGAAGTCTCCGCACCTGTTGATCGGACAAGGGCCTGTGGGCCACTCTCGGCACAGGCACACTGTAGGCACACATGAGGCGCAATGCAACGGCGTCTGCTGCAAACGCATGACAAGGCGTTGTGCCTGTAAGACTCTTATTCAGAATGAGATGGCGCTATTCAACGGTGTGCATCCGAAATCAAGCAGTTCCACGTGCACCTTTCTTGGGCGCAGGGGGTCGCCGGTTCGAATCCGGCCGCCCCGACCACTTTCCGAAGTCCGGGGTTCCAGCGGGGTTCTACATACGGCGCGACGCCGGGCACCGTCCAGCGGCCCTCCGGCGCCGCCGAAGTTCCGCGGTAAAATGAATGTCATGCGGGTCACCATTCAGCTGCCCGACGACATATCGGCCGCCCTCGAGGAGCAGTGGGACGACGTGCCTCGTCGCTCGCTCGAAGCCATCGCCGTTGAGGCCTATCGGAGTGGTGCCTTGGCCGAGTCTCAAGTGCGCCGGCTGTTGGGGTTTGAGTCGCGCTTTCAAGTGCACGCGCTGCTCAAGGAGCACCGCGTGCCGCTGCAGTACACGACCGCAGACCTCGAGGATGATCTGCGCGCGCAACGAGAGCTCGGAATACTGCCCATCCAATGATCGTCGTGGCCGACAGCGGGCCGCTGCATTATCTGATCCTGCTGGAACACATCGACCTTCTCCGGCGCTTCTACGGCCAAGTCCTGGTACCGGAGCCTGTCGCGAATGAACTGTCCGCTGCCGGCGCACCAGCCGTCGTGCAGGAATGGATCATGAAGCCGCCTACCTGGGTGGATGTGTGTCCGGTGCCGCCTGACGCTGTGTCGATGATTACCGACGATCTGGATCTCGGCGAACGGGCGGCGATCGCGCTAGCCGAGACGGTGCATGCCGATCTGCTCTTGATCGACGAAGTCGCGGGCCGTGCGGAGGCGAAGCGTCGACACCTGCGAGTGACCGGCACGCTCGGCGTACTCAGGGGAGGGGCCGAGCAAGGCCTGGTGAATGTGCCCGATTTGCTCGAACGACTCAAGGCGACCAGCTTCTATCTGGACGAGACGCTCTTGAACGCGGTCTTCGATCGGTGGCTGAAGCCTTAGCGAGGCGCGGCTTCTCGCCGCAGCGAACGTGACCGCCAGCAACGCCGACCGCCCCGCCCGTAGCATCCACCCCATACGGATTGAGGACCTCAGATCCATCCCGGCGGCCAGCCACGACCCGATTCCCAGGACGGGGGTGCAGCTGCCACGACTGTCGGACGCGTCGAAGGGAACGGAATAATGTTCCGTCGGCGTCCGGGCACGCCCCGTATTCGATCGACTGACACGGACCTTGGCAGGGCCCTCGAGGCGATGACGGCTCCTGAACTCCGCGCGTTCGTTCGTGCCGTGTTGGATGAATTCGAGGACGAGCAACGAGTTCGCGCGATCGACTCGTTGATGGCCCGTGCAGCCAGGGGCGACGCTGGCTGGAAGCCGAATCGTCCGTCTTCTCGATTCGTCAAGGATGCCAGGTCGTTCGCCGACGCCGCGCAACAGGTGGGGCACGCCGACCCGGACGACGTGAGCGAACACTTGCGATTGGCCTCCAAGGCATTTCTGGCTGGCGACCACGAAAGTGCTCGAGCCGTGTTCGAGGCACTCCTGATCCCCATATCCACCGCGGACATCGATCTCGGCCAGCACGAGCTGGTTGACGATGTTCTGAGTGTCGACGTCCACACATGCGTTGCGCAGTACGTGACGAGCGTATACACAACCACGCTTCTGCCTGACCGAGCCGGCGTCGTGTGCAAAGCGATTGAGAATGTCAAACCGATCGCCTCGATTCTGAATCCGATCGGCGAGATGGAAGGCATGTCTGCAGGGGCGCTGCCGGATCTTGGTGCGTTCCTGCCGCGATGGGTGAAACATCTCGGTCGTCGCCGGCCCTCGAAGGACGAATGGGAGAGCGACCACGAACGGTGGCTTCGTGAAGCGGTCTTCCGCTTGGAGGGAGTGAATGGCCTCGAGCGACTCGCGCGAGAGACGAAGCGGCCACAAATCTGTCTCGCGTGGTGCGAGGCGTTGGTGGATCGAGGCGATTGGGCCGGAGCCCTTCACGCCTTCGACGCCTGCGCGGTACTCGTGGGTAAGTCGCATTGGCGTGGTGAACTTTTCGATGGCGGGGCGCTGGCCGCACAACAACTGAAGCGATCTGATGTGGCCAAACGGCTGGCGGCCGCATGGCATGCCGCTCCGACACTGACGCGACTACTGCGATGGCTGGTTGCCGAGGATCGCAGCCCAACCGCTCTTCGGGCGAAGGCGAGAAAGATTGTATCGCGCTGCCCCAAGACGGCCGGACGGCAACTCGGCCTGCTTCGTCTTCTTGCCGGCGATATTCGCGGGGCAGCCGACCTACTAGGGCAGGCCTCGGGTCTTGGTTGGTCGAGCGAGGAGCATCCCGGTCACGTACTGTTCCCGTCGTTCGCGGTCCTGCTGGCGCACCACACCTCGAGGAGGAAGAGCGACACGCTTCTTGCGGACCTCGAGTCAACGTGTCGCGATCCGCTGGAGATTCTGGCGCCTGATGACGTCGAGGTGAGACCCAAGCTGGGCACACCCTCGATCGCCGCGCTGATTCAGGACGTGTCTTCGACGATCACCTTGTCCGAAGCGGATCTAAAATCGCTGGTCGACGCCATGTTGGTCGCTGCCGAGAGGCGCGTTGCCGGAATCCTGGGCAACTCACGACGCCGCCACTATGGTCACGCCGCGACGCTCGTGGCCTCTTGCGCTGCGCTGGCACCTGGGGGCAGCGACAAGGACATGTCCGCATGGATGATGGGGCTGCGACAAACCTACTCGCGTCGTCACGCTTTCAGAGAGGAACTGAGGCGTGCGATGCAGAGTCTGGGCGTGTCCACGACTGACTGACGCGACGGCCCACGCTCGCTCCTGTCCAAGCACCGAAGCGGGAAAGATCGGGCGGCCTCTCGTTGTTGACAGGCGAAATAAACCTCATGGACCTAATCTCGGGGCCAGTCGTTCAGACGTCGTCGCCGGAGGCGAAGATCGCCCTTTTTCGGTCGCTCTTCCGAGGTCGCGAAGACGTGTACCCGCGGCGATTCGAGAGCCGCAAAACGGGCAGGGCTGGGTACGCGCCCGCGTGTGCCAACGAGTGGGTCCGAGGCGTATGCGAGAAGCCACGCATCAAATGCGCTGAATGTCCCAACCGTCGGTTCCTTCCCGTCACGGACGACGTCATTCGTTGGCACCTGTCAGGTTCCGACGCCGAGCGACAGCCCTTCGTCGCTGGCGTCTATCCGTTGCTCCAGGACGAGACGTGCTTCTTCCTTGCTGTCGATTTCGACAAGGCCGGCTGGCGGGAAGATGCTGCAGCGTTTCTTGAAACCTGTGATCAGCTCAGTCTGCCAGCCGCGCTCGAACGGTCACGGTCGGGGCGAGGCGCGCATGTGTGGTTTTTCTTCGAAGAGGCCATTCCGGCCGCGCTTGCCCGACGACTCGGATCGCACGTCCTCACCGAGACAATGGAACGGCGGCCGGACATCGGTCTCGATTCGTACGACCGTCTGTTTCCAAATCAAGACACGATGCCGCACGGAGGATTTGGAAACCTCATTGGCCTTCCGCTCCAGAGGGCTTCTCGCAAACACGACAACACCGTCTTCCTGAATCGCGCCTTTGTTCCGTGGACCGACCAGTGGGCGTTTCTCGCGGGTGTTCGCAAGATAGCGAGATCGCAGGTCGAACAGATTGCCGAGGACGCTGAACGACGAGGTCGCATCCTCGGCGTACGGTTGCCACCGCAGGACGATGAAGAAGCAGAGCCTTGGACCGCACCTCCGTCGCGTCGAAGAGAGGCCCCGATCGTTGGGGACTTGCCAGCGTCGTTGGAACTCGTCCTTGGTAATCAGATCTACATCTCCAAGCAAGGACTGCATCCTGGGCTTCGAAACCGACTGCTTCGGCTTGCTGCGTTTCAGAACCCCGAGTTCTACAAGGCGCAAGCGATGCGGCTTTCGACATACACCAAGCCACGCGTCATCGCGTGCGCCGAAGACCTCCCCCATCACATCGGGCTGCCGCGCGGCTGCCTCGATGACGTTCGCAAGACGGCCACCGATCTTGGTATTCGTACGGCCATTCGCGATGAACGTCGAGACGGCAGTCGTCTGGAGGTGAAGTTTCAAGGCGAGCTTCGGCGCGAGCAGAAGGCTGCAGCCGACGCCATGCTGCGCCACGAGACTGGTGTCCTCGCCGCGACGACCGCCTTCGGCAAAACCGTCGTCGCTGCGTGGCTCATCGCCCAACGCGGGGTGAACACGCTCGTGCTCGTTCACCATCGCCAGCTACTCGATCAGTGGGTCGAGCGGCTGTCGACGTTCCTCGATACGCCCGCGAAATCAATCGGTCGGATCGGCGGCGGACGAAATCGACCGACCGGAAGGATTGACGTCGCCATCATTCAGAGTCTTGTCCGCAAGGGCGTAGTCGATGACCGTGTCGCCGAGTACGGCCATATGATCGTCGACGAATGCCACCACCTGTCGGCGCACAGTTTCGAACAGGTGGCACGCCAGGCTAAAGCCCGATTCGTCGTCGGCTTGTCGGCAACCGTCGCACGCAAGGACGGTCACCATCCGATCATCTTCATGCAGTGCGGCCCGGTTCGGCATCAGGTGAGTGCGCGCGCACAAGCGGCCTCTCGGCCGTTCGAGCACTTCGTGCTGGTTCAGCCAACGGGCTTCCAGCCGACAAGGAACCCCGATCAGGACAAGCGTGCCGAATTCCAGACGCTCTATCAGGAGTTGGTCGAGGACACAACTCGTACTCGGCGAATCTGCGAGGACGTCATCGACTCGGTCCGCAATGGGCGTTCTCCGTTGTTACTGACCGAGCGCAATGATCATCTCGACCGCTTCGAGAAGGAGCTTGCGACGCGCGTCGATCACGTCGTGGTCTTGCGTGCCGGTATGGGCAAGAAGCAGCGGCAGGCGGTCAATGACCGCCTCGCAGCCATCCCGCGCGACGAGGGGCGAATCATCGTCGCGACCGGCAAGTACGTTGGCGAGGGGTTCGACGACGCACGTTTGGACACGTTGTTTCTGACGCTTCCTGTTTCCTGGCGAGGAACGGTCGCCCAGTACGCCGGGCGGCTCCATCGTCTGTACGACGGGAAACGCGAGGTGCGCATCTACGACTACGCCGATCTCAACGTGCCGATGCTGGCGCGAATGTTTGATCGGCGATGTCGCGGGTATGAGGCTATCGGCTACGCGATCCTTCTTCCGGCCAGCGCCGTTCCAGGATGGCCGGCCGATGTCGTTCTTCCGTCCGATCCAGTCTGGAAGCGCGATTACTCCGGTAGCGTGCGAAGGCTCATTAGGGACGGCGTCGACACGCCGCTGGCGAGCTTATTCGGGCACACCGCCCGGCCGATGCCGCAGGACGCCGAGGGTGCAGCTCGGGCAAGAAGTGCAACCGAGGCGTTCCTCTACCGGCGACTGGACACGCTGGCGGAGACCAGTGGACGCTTCCGTCTCAACGTGGCGCTGCCGATCCCGTTCGACGGCTTCGGAACCCTTGAGGTCGACCTGCTGTGCGCCGACGCGCGCCTTGTCATCGAACTCGATGGCGACCAGCACCTCGCGGATCCAGTCGCGTATCGTCGCGACAGGCGGAAAGACCGGTTGCTGCAGGAGAACGGCTACTTCGTGCTGCGCTTTCTTGCCGAGGACGTAGGCAAGGACTTGGACGCCGTGCTGGATGCGATCCTGAAGGTGCTTGCTAGGCGTCACCAATCAGCAGCACGGGTCGAGCCTCTTAAGTTCGTACGGGGAGGCAGGGAATGAACCGGTTGCGGCCTGGCAGACGCCCGAGATCTCCCATCGAGGGCTTGACGAACACGGCCGCCGGAGCGCCCCTTTCGCAGATCATCGGCCTCCGGGCTACACTGTCACTATGGAGTTCAAGCGGATCACGACCAATCCCCGCCAAATGGGGGGCGTTCCGTGTCTTCGCGGTCTTCGGATTCCAGTCGCGACTGTCGTTGCCCTGGTGGCTGAAGGACAGACAACGGAGGGCATCCTCGCGCTGTACCCAGACCTCGAGGCTGACGACGTCCGCGAGGCGCTGCTC
>JBMDXQ010000124.1:0-76240 GCA_048594975.1 Vicinamibacterales bacterium
GCGCTGGAAGCCATTGGCGGCCGATCCCGCGTAGTTCTGCTTCACCGGGTAGCTGAACGCATAGCGATTGTCCGGGAACGGAATCGTGCTGGCGCCGTAACCCGCGCGGACGACCGTTTCTTGGTTGAGGCGCCACGACACGCCCGTGCGCGGCGAGAAGTTGGTCAGCGTCTTCTTCACGTTGACCGCATTCGTGGTGTCCCCATATCCCGCCACGCGAATCGTGTGCGTCGACGGATCGTAGTTGGCGAGCGTGCCCTTGCCCTGGATGCCCTCGAGCGGCTGGTAGTACTCCCAGCGAAGACCGAGGTCCACCGTGACGTTGGAGCGCGCCTGCCACTTGTCGTGCACGAACATCGACGTACCCCAGTGCTTCGTTCCGGGCTCGTCGAAGACCTTCAGGTCGCGCTGCACGACGTTGGGCCAGTCGAGCAGGAATGACGCCATCGGGTTGGCGATGCCGCTCAGCGTGGCCGACTCGGCCGGGTTGCCGGTGCCGGACGCGTTGAACGTGAAGCTCCCGCGTGGACCGCCGGCGTCCTGCGTCTGCAGCAGCATGTCGGTGTTGTGCCGCCACTCGCCGCCGACCTTGACGGTGTGCGTCCTCAGCAGCCGCGTCAGCGTGGTCGCGACGTTCCACGTCTTTTCAGACCGATCCCACGGCTGGCTGTTCGAGAATCCCAGCACTGGGCCGGAGTGGCCGTTGATGTTGATCGACGAGATGCCGCTGGTGTACTCGTCGAGGTTCGCGCCCGGGATGCCGACCTCCGTACTCGTCTGCAGTCCGTTGCCCTCGGTGGTCGTCACGTTGTGGTAGTAGTTCAGGCCGCCGCGGACGTCGAGCACGGTTCGGCTGCTGAACACCCGCGTCCAGGTGGCGGCCGTGCTGGTGCTGGTGTTCGTGCCCGTTCCGGCGAAGCCCCCGTTGGCGGGGCCGCCGTAAATCCCGTACTGACCCGGATCGAACACCACCGGCCGCATGTAGCTCATGCGGTAGGAAAACTGGTCCTTCTCGCTGAGCGTGTGGCTGATCTTGACGTCGAAACCGTCCGTCGTTTTCTCCCGCGTCTGCGCCTTCTGGTAGTTGTTCTGACCGAGCGGGGCGCCGGGGATGTTCGGCTCCGGAAGGAACGCGAGCAGCCGCCGCGCAATGGCGCTGATGCGCTCGGGCGGAATGATGTTGTTCGCGAAGGCCACGCGTCCCGTGCCGTTGACGGCGCCTGTCAGCGGGTCGTAGATTCGGCTCGGTACGGCACTGAAATCGCCGTTCCGCATCGCCATTGTCGGGATCGTGGAGCGCACGACGTATCCCAGGTTGTCGACGGTGCGCTGGTAGTCACCGAAGAAGAACAGCTTGTTCCGCACGATCGGGCCGCCGAGCGTGAAGCCCGCGTTCCAGAACTTCGTCGGCGCCTTCAGGTGCGTGAAGTAGTCGCTGGCGTTGGTCGCGTCGGTGTTCCCGAAGGTGAACACGCTGCCCCGGAGCTCGTTCGTGCCCGACTTGATGGTGACGTTGGTCACCGCGCCGCCCGACCTCCCGAATTCCGCGTCGTAGTTGCTGGTCGTGACGCTGACCGTCTCGAGCGCGTCAGCCGCCGGGATGATCACCTGGAGCAGGCCGGTCCGGTGGTTGTTGTCGAGCCCCTCGATCAGCGTGTTGTTGGCCAGGCGCGGCTGGCCGTTGACCTCCACCGCGAGCGAATCCTGCGAGTTGAAGAACTGGGAGTGCTCGCGGTGCGGGCGCGTCGTGCCCGGCACGACCATGAGAATGCTCTGGAAGTTGCGGTTGAAGGTGAGCGGGATCTCCGCGATCATCTTGGATTCGAGCAGCCGGCCGGTGTCGGTGCGGTCGGTCTGGAGCACCGGCGTCTCGGCGGCCACGGTCACGTCCTCGGTGAGCCCACCCACTTCGAGCGTCAGGTCGACGCGCACGGTGGTGTTGACGTCCACGCGCACGTCCTTGCGGACGATCTTCTTGAACCCCGTCAACTCGGCGCTGACCTCGTAGGTGCCGTTGAGCAGGCTTGCAAACAGGTAGTAGCCGGACTCGTTCGACGTCGCCGTGCGGCTGACGTTGGTCTGGACTTCGGTGGCCGTGACGGTCGCGCCCGGCACCGCGGCGCCGGTCGTGTCGGTGATGTTCCCGAGCAGCGTGCCGGTGACGGCCTGCGCGCTGGCGGTGGCTGGAATGATCAAAACGGCTGCGGCAAAGCACACAAGGACCCAGGTGCGACGCATTCGTTGCCCCTCCTGTTCGGGCATCTCGCAGTCCGATGAGAATCCCCTTCGCGCGGCCTGTCAAGCACTTTCCGGCCGGTCCTCCGCGTGCGGATGCAGCGCGACGCGGCGGTACACCCGCAGGGTATCCCGAACCATCCGCTCGACGCTGAAGCGTGTCCCGACCCGCGCGCGGCCGGCCTCGCCGAGGCGCAGCCGCAGGGCCGCGTCGCGGAGCAGCCGCACGATGGCCTCGGCCATCGCCGCGTGGTCCCGCGGCGCAACGAGAAACCCGGTCTCGCCGTCGACGACCACCTCCGGGATGCCGCCGGCCAGCGTCGCCACGACCGGTTTGCCGCACGCCATCGCGTCGAGCAGCGACGTGCCGAGCCCCTCGGTAACCGAGCTCATGACGAAGACGTCGAACGCCTTGTGCACGGACAGCACGTCGGGCCTGAAGCCCGCCAGGATCACGTGCTTCTCGAGATGGTGTTCGCGGATCTGTCGTTCGAGCGCGGGCCGCAGCTCCCCCTCGCCGGCGATCACGAAGCGCGCGTCGGGCACCTGGCGAACGACGAGCGCGGCGGCCTCCACGAGGTGCCGCTGTCCTTTGTGCGGTACGAGCGCCGCGACGTTGCCGACGAGCGGCGCGTGATGCGGCAGCCAGAACTCCGCATGCAGATCGGCGGGCGGGGCCGAGGCGACACGATCGACGTCGATCCCCTCGTGGACCGTCACCGCGCGCGCCTCCGGCACGCCGTCGGCAATGAGCATCTGCCGGATCGCCTCGGACGCGCAGATGAAGCAGTCCACTTGCCGGTACTTCCACCGCGACAGCGAGGTGCCCCGGAGACGGAAATCGACACGGCGCGAGGCGACGAGCGGCGGCTTCGCCAGCTGCGTGCTCATCGACAGCGCCAGCGACGCCATCGCGACGGCGTGCGGATCGTGGGCGTGCACGACCTCCGGACGCAGTTGTTTGATGAGCCGCGAGAGCCGCCAGGCGGCGCCCAGGTCCATTTCCGTGCGCGGCGCCAGCGCAATCAGGTCGAGCCCCTCGCGGGCGCGCTGCCGCAGCTCCCCCTCGCCGTGCGCCACGAGCATCGTGCGGTGGCCGAGCGCGCGCAGCCCGAGCAGCGTCAGCAGCACCTGGTTCTGCCCGCCTCTCCAGGTGCGCGCGGTGTCGAGGTGGAGGGAGAACACGGGAGTCGAAAGTCGCTAGTCGCTAGTCGGAGCCAGAGTCAGAGTCACCGTCACAGTTAGCGTCAAAGTCCGCGACGTCGGCGTTGCGCGCGCGCTGCAGTTCCCAGAGCTTGGCGAACTTGAGCAGGACGTAGTACGAATTCAGTGCCGAGACGAGCAGGCCGGGGCCGCCGTCCAGGAAGCCGCGGCGCAGGAGGAGGTTCCGCGCGAACGCCAGCCGCGCGTGGATGAGCGCGCCGACCGCGGTCGTCCGGCGCCCCTCGGCGTGCCACTGCCGCGCGGCGAGCGTGGTGTAGCGGTCGATCGTGCGCAGGTGCTGCGAGATGCTCCGGTAGGCGTAGTGCTGCAGCTCGTGGCGGAGCACGCCGGGCTGGCCGTCGAGCGTGACCGACTCGTGCACCGGGGGCGTGTTCCAGCGGCCGGATCGTCGGTCGTAGAGCCGCAGCTGGTAGTCCGGGTACCAGTCGGTGGTGCGGATCCAGCGGCCGAGATAGCGGGTGACTCGCGGGATCCGGTAACCGCGCGCCGCCGGGCCGTCGGCGAGCACCTGCTGGATCTCCGCGGCCAGTGCGGGCGTGACCCGCTCGTCGGCGTCGAGCGACAGGATCCAGTCGTGCGACGCGAGATCCGCCGCGCGGTTCTTCTGCGCGCCGTACCCCGGCCAGTCCCGCGACTCGACCCGGGGCGTGTAGCGCCGCGCGATCGCCGCGGTGTCGTCGGTGCTGCCCGCGTCGACGACCACGATTTCGTCCGCCCACGCGACCGACTGCAGCGCCGCCGCGATGTTCCGCGCCTCGTTGCGCGTGATGACCGTGACGGTCAGTTTCACGCGCCAGAGTCTATCCCTAATCCCTGGTTGCTGATCCTGAATCCCTAATCCTGAATCCTCCATCCTGAATCCGGGCGGCGCGCCCGATCAGGGCTTCAGGATCAGCGATCCGCCCAGCGATTCGGGATCCGTCCGCGAGTCGAGATCAGCGAGTCGCGATCAGCGATAACCAGCGATTCGGGATGAGCGATCAGGGAGCAGCGATTCACTGTCCGCCGGCAAGCGGTACGACCTGGACGGCTTCGAAGTTCACCAGCGCGCGGTTGTAGTCGAGGATCGCCTGCAGCTCGGAGCGCTTCGCTGCGGCCAGGTCACGCTGCGTCTGGAACACGCGGAAGGTATCCGACAGGCCCACCTCGAGGCGCTTCTCCTCGGCCGCCAGGCGCTTCTCCGACAGCTCGCGCGCCGTGCGCGTCGACTGCACCCGCTTCAGGCTCGTCGTCACCTGGCGCGCCGCATCGCGCACCTGCGTCGCGATCTGCATCTCCAGCTCGCGCAGGCTGGTCTGCTGCTGCTGCCGCTCCAGCCGCGTGGCGGCCATGGCCGCGTCGGCCTGGCTCGTGCCGAGCGGATAGCTCACGTTGAACTGCACGCTCCACGTGCGGAAGTCGTTGCCCAGCACGTCCCGGAGCGCGTCGGCGAAGCTGCGCTGCGACCGGTTCAGGATCGGCGGCGGGAAGCCCTGGCCGAACTCGAACTGCGTGCCGGCGAGGCCGACCACGCTGTAGTTGGCCTGCAGGTTCACCTCCGGCAGCTTCTGGTTGCCGAGGAACTTCAGGTTGACGTCGGTCGACTCGATCCGCTTCTTGACGACCGCGATGTCGGTCCGGTTCTGCAAGGCGTTGGCGACCGCGGTGTCGATGTCGATCGGTTGCGGTTCGAGCGTGGGCTGCTCGGCCGGCACCAGCTTGGTCGTCCAGAAATCCGGGCGGGTCGGGTTCATGAGCAGCATGCGCAGACCGTCCTCGGCGCTGCGGATCTGCGACTCGGCGAGGATCACCGTCTCTTCCAGCCGCGCGACCTCCGCTTCCGCCTCGGTGATGTCGATCGGCGCCATGGTCCCGACCTCCACGCGGCGCTGGTTATTCCTCAGGAGCGCGCGCGAGAGGTCGAGCGACTGTTGGGCCACGTCGAGGCCGGAAATCGCCGAGACCAGGTTGTAGTAGCCGACGCGCGTCGCGCGGGACACCTGCGTGACGCGCTGCCGCAGCTCGAGGTCGGCGATCTGCGCGGTGTTCCGGCTCAACTGCACCTGCTGCCGGAGGTTGTCGATGCGGAAGTCGCGCAGCAGCGGCTGCACGTAGCCGAAGCCCAGTGTCGAGCGCAGCGCCGGATTGAAACTGGTGAACCCGGTCGTCGTCGATTTCGAGGAGAAGAACGACACCTCGTAGCGGCCGCCGCCCCACGGCACGAACTGCTGGACGCCGTTCGTGCTGCGCAGTCCCTCGGCCGTGATGACGTTGCCGGTCCCCGTGAGGAAGTTGCTGGGCGGCTCGGCGCTGCTGTTCTTGGTCGTGATCGAGAACAGGTTGGGCGCATAGGCGGCGCGCGCCTCGGCGACGCCGAACGCCGCCACCTCGGGGCCGAGCCGCTCGGCCTCGAGTCCCAGGTTGTGCTGGAGCGCCATCTGCACGGCCTCCTCCACGGTCAGCGCCAGCGTCGTCCCGCCAGCGTCGGCCGCCGGCTGCGTGGCCGCCGGCTGCGCAGGCGCCGGCTGCTGCGCCCCGCCCCGTTCAGGCGCCGGCATCGCCGACGCGGCGGCGCTCAGGGTCGCCTGCGGGCCCTGTCCGGAAGCGGACACACTGCGCCCGGTTGCGAACACGCCGGCGGCGGCGGCGACGATCGCAAGGGCCGTGAAACGAGCCGATATTTGCTGCTTGGAACGCATGACAGGTCACTCCACCAACTAGAGTTCGATTCGCGTGAGGTCGTGGAAGAGCAAGAATCGCTGCCGTCCTTGTAAGAGGACGCACGGGCCGGGAGCAGAGTTTCCTCAAATGTATACTCTGCGCCTATGCGCCGACCCGCCCGAAGATTCGCGACAGCTCTGCTGGCCGTTGCCGCCGCGATCTCGACACAGGCGCGGACCGTCGATGCCCCGGTGCCGGGATCGCGGGCCTCGACATTCCCGCTGACCGTCGACAGCATCATGCGCGGGCCCGATCTCGTCGGCTGGCCGCCCACCGGCCTGCGATGGTCCGCGGACTCGCGGACGCTCTATTTCGAATGGCGGAGGCCGGGCGAAGACGAGGCGTCGACCTACGCGGTCGCGCGCGAGGGTGGCGAGCCGCGAAAGCTCTCGAAGGAGGACGCGCGCACCGTCCCGCCCTCGGCCGGACGCTGGGACCGCGCGCGGCGGCGCGTGCTCTCCACCGATGGCGGCGACATCGTCATGCTCGACGCCGCCGCCGGCCGTCGGGTCCAGGTCACGAGGACGACGGCGACCGAGTCGAACCCGCGCTGGGCGCGCGACGACGCGCACGTGACCTTCGTGCGGGACGGCAATCTCTTCATCGTGGCGCCCGGCGGCGCCGGCCAGCCCGCCGGTGACGCCATCATCGCGCAGCTGACCGATGTCACGGCGCGGCGGCCGCAGCCCCGCCAGACCGAGAGCCACAAGTTCCTCAGCGAGGAAGAGGCGCGGCTCATCGACCACGTTCGCGAGCAGAAGGAGCAGAAGCGCAAGGCCGAGGAGAAGGCGAAGAAGGACAAGCTGCCGGCCTTCGAGCTCCAGGAGCGTCAGGCCGCCACCGACCTGATGCTCTCGCCGGACGGCACGCACGTGTTCCTGCTGGTCTCGGAACGTCCGGCCGGCGCCAAGTCGACGATCGTGCCCGATTACGTCACCGAGTCGGGCTACACGCAGGACATCTCGGCGCGCACCAACGTCGGCGACGCGCCGGAGCGCCGGCTGCTGGCGGTGCTCAACCTGAAGACCGGCAAGAGCGTATGGGCCGACGGCAGCTTCGCGCCGCCCGTGTCCGAGAACGAGAAGCCGGCGTCAGCCGAGGCGTCCGCGCCGGACGAGCGGCCCGGCCGGAAGGCTGAACGCGAGATCCGCTGGAGCATGCCGGTCGTCTCCGACGACGGCAAACACGTGGTCGCGAGCGCCCGTTCGGCGGACAACAAGGACCGGTGGTTCGTCGCGCTCGACCCCGAATCGGGGAAGACGCGCGTCATCGACACCCTGCACGACGAGGCATGGATTCGCGAGGCGACGCTCGGTGGCGGGGCACTCCAGTTCCTTCCCGACAACCGCCGCATCGCGTTCCTGTCGGAACGCGACGGCTGGATGCACCTGTACACCCTGGACGTGTCGGTCGAGGGCGCATCGCCGAAGCCGCTGACGTCCGGCCGCTGGGAGGTCACCTCCGCCGAGCTCTCGCCCGACCGGAAGCGGTTCTACGTCACGAGCAACGAGGTCCATCCCGGCGAGCGTCACCTCTACTCCGTGCCGCTCGACGGCGGCAAGCGGACGAAGATCACCTCGATGACGGGATCCCACGACGTGGACGTCTCGCCCGACGACGGCACGCTCGGGCTGGTGTACTCGTACAGCACGAAGCCGCCCGAGGTGTACGTGATGCCGAACAGGCCGGGCGCCGCCGCCCGGCAGGTCACGACCACGCCGACCGCCGAGTGGCGCTCGTTCGGCTGGATCGACCCGAAGGTGGTGACGTTCAAGGCGCGGGACGGCGTGGACGTGCACGCGCGCCTCTTCACCCCCGAGTTGATCGGGTCGAAGCGCGACCCGCTCCGGCCCGGAGTCGTGTTCGTCCACGGCGCCGGCTACCTGCAGAACGCCCACCGCTACTGGTCCAGCTACTTCCGCGAGTACATGTTCCACAACCTCCTCGCGCAGCGCGGCTACGTCGTGCTCGACGTGGATTACCGCGCCAGCTCCGGCTACGGACGGGACTGGCGCACGGCGATCTACCGCCACATGGGCGGCAAGGATCTCGAGGACATCGTCGACGGGGCGAAGTACCTCGTCGAGAAGGAGCGGGTGCACCCGCGGCGGCTTGGCATCTACGGTGGCAGCTACGGCGGGTTCATCACGCTCATGGCGATGTTCACGACGCCCGACGTGTTCGCGGCGGGCGCCGCGCTCCGCCCGGTCACCGACTGGGCGCACTACAACCACGGCTACACCTCGAACGTCCTGAACGTTCCGCAGAAGGATGCCGAGGCCTACCGCCGGAGTTCGCCCATCTACTTCGCGGGCGGGTTGAAGGGTGCCCTGTTGATCTGCCACGGCATGGTGGACACCAACGTGCACTTCCAGGATTCGGTGCGCCTCGTGCAGCGGCTGATCGAGCTGCGCAAGGAGAACTGGCAGCTGGCGGTGTACCCGGTCGAGAACCACGCGTTCGCGGAGGAGACGAGCTGGGCAGACCAGTACAAGCGCATCCTCGAGCTCTTCGAGGAGAACCTGCGCACAAACGGGAAGACGTGATGGATACCGCGGCGGTGCTCGCGCGGTTCCGCACGTCCGGGGCGCTGCTCGAAGGCCACTTTCGGCTCTCGTCGGGGCTGCACAGCGACCGCTACCTGCAAAGCGCGCTGGTGCTCCAGTACCCGGACCTGGCCGGGCCGCTCGGTGCCGCCCTCGCCGCGGTGACGCGTCACCTGCGGCCGACCGCCGTCCTCTCGCCGGCGCTCGGCGGCATCGTCATCGGGCACGAGGTGGCGCGCGCGCTCGGCATCCGCGCGCTCTTCGCCGAGCGGTTCGACGGCGCGCTGACGCTGCGCCGCGGCTTCGCGCTGTCGCCGGCCGACCGCGTGCTGGTCGTGGAGGACGTCATCACGACGGGGGGGTCCACGCGCGAGACCATCGAGGTGGCGCGCGCGGCGGGCGCGCAGGTGCTGGCGGCGGCGGCGATCGTTGATCGCGGCACCGATCCGTCGCGGCTGACCGTGCCGACGCACACACTGCTCCAGCTCGACGTGCCTGCCTATCCGCCCGACGCCTGCCCGCTCTGCGCGGCGGGGGTGCCCGTCGTGAAGCCCGGATCGAGAGCATGATGCCCGTCGGACGCGGCAGGTGGCACGTCGCACGTCATGTACGTCGCACGTGCCGCGCGTGACGCACCTGCCACGTCACGCACGTCGCACGTGGCACGTCGCCCTCGCACGTCGCACGTGAGGGGCACGTGATACCCCATGCGCAACCTCAAGCTGACGATCGCCTATGACGGCACCGACTACGTCGGCTGGCAGCGGCAGGCCGAGGGGACGTCGATCCAGGGCGTGCTCGAGGACGCGCTGGCACCGTTCGAGGGCTCGCCGATCACTGTCCACGGCGCCGGTCGCACCGACGCCGGGGTGCACGCGCTCGGGCAGGTGGCCAGCGTACGGCTGACGGCCGCGGTCGAGCCCGCGACGCTCGCGCGCGCGCTCAACGCCGTGCTCCCCTCGGCGATCCGTATCGTGTCGGTCGAGGAGGCGGCCCCGGATTTCCATGCGCGGTTCAGCGCAACAGGCAAGACCTACGAATACCGGATCGTCAACGCGCCGTTCGTCTCCCCGTTCCTGCACCGCTACGCGTGGCACGTGCCGCTGCGGCTGGACCTCGAGGCGATGCGCCGGGCGGCCGCGATGCTGCGCGGCGGCCACGACTTCGCGGCGTTCCAGTCGGCAGGCACCGACGTGCCGTCGTCGGTGCGGACGATCACCGCCATCGGCTGGACGGGCGGGCAGACGCCAGATTCGCCCCTGGTGCTCGGTGTCTCGGGCGACGGCTTCCTGCGCCACATGGTGCGGAACATCGCCGGCACGCTGGTCGAGTTCGGGCGGCACCGCTGGCCGGTGGCGGAGATGGCACGGATGCTGGCGTCACGAGACCGGTCGACGGCCGGCACGACGGCTCCGCCGCACGGTCTCTTCCTCGTGGCCGTGATGTATCATCGGGGGTCCCGGCAGGATACGTGAGAAGATGTGACCGGTCGTTGGTCGAGGGCGAGAGGCCGGGCTGGCGGCCGACCGCCGCCCGTGACCGTCTTCCGGGAACGGCCTGCCGGATCGGTCCGGTCAACCACCCCGACAGATGTCATTAGAAGATCTGCTCGCCGACGTCGCTCCCGGGTCGCCGGAGGAGGCCTTGGCGCGCGACGTGAAGTTCGATCGCCTGCCGCAGCACGTCGCCGTGATCATGGACGGCAACGGCCGCTGGGCGGCCCAGCGGCACCTCCCCCGCGTCGAGGGGCACCGCGCGGGCATCGACTCGGTCCGGGACGTCGTCGAGACCTCGGCGCGCATCGGCATCAAGGTGCTGACGCTCTACGCCTTCTCGGTGGAGAACTGGAAGCGTCCGGCCACCGAGATCTCGACGTTGATGTCGCTGCTCAAGCGCTACCTGCGCCTCGAGCTGAACACGCTGCTCCGCAACGACATCCGCTTCAAGGTGATCGGCCGCGCCGACGAGCTCGCGCCCGACATCCAGCAGGAGCTCCGGGCCGCCGAGGACAAGACCGCGGCGAACACCGGGATGCTGTTCAACATCGCGCTGAACTACGGCGGCCGCGCCGAGATCGTCGAGGCGGCGCGCCGGCTGATCGCCGCTGGCGTGCGCCCGGAGGAGCTGGACGAACACCGCTTTGCCGGCTGTCTCTACACCGCCGGCCAGCCGGACCCGGACCTCCTCATCCGGACGAGCGGCGAGATACGCGTGAGCAACTTCCTCCTCTGGCAGATCGCGTACGCCGAGATCTGGGTCACCGAGACGCTCTGGCCCGACTTCCGCAAGCGCCACCTCCTCGAAGCCATCGTGGCCTACCAGAAGCGCGATCGGCGATACGGTGGGATCCACCAGCCAGCCATCGCCGGGCGGTGAGCGGCAGCCCCTGGAGGGCTGCGCCGCACGGCCTCACGTGCCGCCGCGCATGGCAAAACTCCAGCCCGTCGCCCGCCGCCCGCCGCACGTCGCACTCGGTCCGTGGCACTCGTCACGTCGCACGCCGCCCGTCGCACGTGAGATCCGATGTCCCGCATCCTGAGCGCGCTCGTCCTGCTGACGGTCGTCATCGGCACGGTCTGGTTCCTGCCGTCGCCCGCCACGCTGGTGCTCGCGGTGATGGCGTCGGGCCTCGCGGTGCACGAATACCTGATCATGGCGGACGCGCTCGGTGCGCGCGTACCACGGGCGCTCGTCGCCGCCGCGGTCGTGGCCGCCTGCTTCGTGACCGGCAGCCAGTACGTGCCGCCGACGGTCGTGCTGATGAGCGCGATGCTCGCGCTCGGCGCTGTTGCCGTCGCCGGCGGAGCACCGGGGCCAGCGGTCCTGGCCGGCGTGTCCGCCGGGATCTTTCCCGTCGTCTACATCGGCCTGCCGCTCGGGGCGCTTGCCGCGGTCCATCTCGTCGCCGGACGCGAGGCGCTCCTCCTGCTGATGGCTACGATCATCGTGAGTGACTCGGCGCAGTACTACTCTGGCCGGACCTTCGGCCGGCGACCGCTCGCGCCGGCGATCAGCCCGAAGAAAACCGTCGAGGGTGCGGTCGGCGGGGTGCTGTTCGGCACCGTGGCGATGACCGTGATCGGCCGGCGGGTCTTCCCCGAGACACACCCCGCGCTGCTGGTGCTCGTCGCCGCGACGATCGTGCTGCTCGGCATCGTCGGCGACCTGTTCGAGTCGCTGCTGAAGCGCAGCGCCGGCGTGAAGGACTCCTCCACGCTGATCCCCGGGCACGGCGGCGTGCTCGACCGCATCGACAGCTGGCTGTTTGCCGGCCCCGTTTACTACGTCTTCGTGCTGCACCTCCACGCCCGATGAAGCGCGTCGCCATTCTGGGAAGCACCGGCTCGATCGGGCAGAGCGCGCTGGCGGTGGTCGACGCGCACGCCGGCCGCCTCGAGGTGGTGGCGCTCGCTGCCGGCGAGAACGCCTCGCGCTTCGTCGAGCAGATCCAGCGCTACCGGCCGGACACGGTGGCGATGGCCAGTGAACTGGCGCTCGCGGACGCCGTCGCCGAGCTGCGCCGCCAGCGCGTGCCGAAACCGGCGACCTGCGCGTTCGGCACTGAGGGTTTGATCGCGGTCGCCACGCACCCGCGCGCGGACATCGTCCTGTTCGCCTCGTCCGGCACCGCCGGACTCGATGCCGTGCTGGCGGCCATCGAGGCGGGGAAGACCATCGCGCTGGCGAACAAGGAAGTCCTCGTCATGGCGGGCGCCGTCGTCATGGAGGCCGCGAAGCGACGAGGCGTGCGGGTCCTGCCGGTCGACAGCGAGCACAACGCGATTCACCAGTGCCTGCACGGGCGGCCGGCGGGCGACGTGCGGCGGCTGATCCTCACCGCTTCCGGTGGACCATTCCGCGAGTACCCGGCGCCGGCGCTCGAGACCGTGACCCCCGACGATGCCTTGAGGCACCCGACCTGGAGGATGGGGCCGAAGATCACCATCGACTCGGCCACGCTGATGAACAAGGGGCTCGAGGTGATCGAGGCGCGGTGGCTGTTCGGCACCGGCGCGGAGCGGATCGCGGTCGTCGTGCACCCGCAGTCGATCGTCCACTCGATGGTCGAGTTCGTCGACGGGTCGATCCTTGCCCAGCTCGGCGTCACCGACATGCGATTGCCGATTCAGTACGCCTTCTCGTATCCGGACCGCTGGGGGGCACCGGTGCCCGCGCTCGATCTCCTGCGCGCCGGGCGGCTGGACTTCCAGCCGCCGGACCTCGCGCGTTTCCCGTGCCTCGATCTCGCCTTTCGAGCCCTTTCGGGAGATGCCGGGCTGCCGATCGTGCTGAACGCCGCCAACGAGGTGGCGGTTGCGGCGTTCCTCGACCGCCGCATCGGCTTCACCGCCATCCCCGAGGTGATCCGGTCGGCGATGGACGCCTACGAACTCTCGGGGCGGCACCCCGTCCGGACGCTCGACGACGTTCGCCGGATCGACGCCTGGGCCAGCCGGTTCGCGGCAGACCGGACCGGTGGGGTAAAATTGAACGTCTGACTCCCCGGTCCCCTCGAGGGTTGCTTGAACAGCATTTTCGCCTTCATTTTCGTCCTCGGCATTCTGATCTTCGTCCACGAGCTGGGTCACTTCCTGATGGCCCGGCGTATCGGCGTCAGGGTCCTCACCTTCTCGCTGGGATTCGGCCCGAAGCTGCTCTCGATCAGGCGCGGTCCCACCGAGTACTGCATCAGCGTGATCCCGCTCGGCGGCTACGTGAAGATGGCCGGCGAGAACCTCGAGGACTCCCGCAGCGGCGCGCCCGACGAGTTCCTGTCCAAGACCAAGTGGCAGCGCTTCCAGGTCCTGGTGATGGGGCCGGTGATGAACATCGCGCTGGCGATCATCGTCATGGCCGCGGTCCTGTATCAGGGAGCTCCCGTCGCCCAGTTCGAGGAGGAGCCGGTCCTCGTCGGCGGGTTCTCGAGGAACCCCCAGGGCCAGGTCGAGTCGATCGCGGCTGCTGCCGGTGTCCGGGTCGGCGATCGCATCGTCAGCGTCAACGGCGAGCCGGTGGAAAACTGGCAGCAGTTCAGCCTGGCCATCGTGCCGAAGGCGAACCGCCGGGTGGAGCTCGGGATCATCCGTGACGGCCGTCACACGCGCGTGGAGGTGACACCGCGGGGTGTCGGCAAGTTCGAGATCGGCGATGTCGGCGTCCTGCCGGTCATGAACCCCGAAGTGACCAGCCTCGTGCCCGGCAGTCCCGCAGAGCGGGCCGGCCTGCAGGTCGGCGACGTCCTGGTGGCGGTCGACGGGCAACGCGGCATGCCCTACGAGCATCTGATCCAGACGATCCGCACCCGTGAGGGGAAGCCGATCGCCTTCGAGATCCGGCGAGGCGATCGGACGTGGACGGTCGACATCGCGCCGGCCCGGATCGACGGCATCGTGCGGACGGGCGCGCAGTTGAGTCCCTACGAGCTGCGCACCATCGAACCCGGGCCGCTCCAGGCGCTGCAGCTCAGTCTCGAGCAGAACTGGGAGTGGTCCGGCCTGATCGTCAAGACCCTCGTGGGTCTCTTCACGCGCGAGACCAACGTGAAGCAGCTGATGGGTCCCGTCGCCATCGCGCAGGTTTCCGGGACGGCAGCGGAGGCTGGCTGGCTGGAGCTGTTCGGCCTCATGGCGATGATCAGCCTGAACCTCGGGCTGCTGAACCTGATGCCCATCCCCGTCCTCGACGGCGGTCACATCCTGATCCTCGCGCTCGAGGGGCTGTCGCGGAAGGACTTCAGCATCAAGGTCAAGGAGAAGATGCTGCTCGCCGGGTTCGTGCTCCTCGTGACGCTGATGGTCACCGTCATCTACAACGACCTGATGCGCATCACCTGGATCGAACGGCTCATGCCCTGGCGGTAGCGGCAGCGTCGCACCCAATCACACGTGCACGCGGATCGGCCGCTGCCGGGGCGTCAGCAGATGAGACCAGCCGCCCTCGTCTTCACACTGCTCTCGGCACTGTCCGTTTCACCGCTGCCGCGGCTGGCGTCCGACCCGGTCGCGACTTTCTCGATCCTCGGGTACGACCCGCAGACCGGGGAAGTTGGCGGCGCCGTCCAGTCGCGGGTGTTCTCCGTCGGGAACGGCGTGCTCTGGGCCGAGGCGGACGCCGGCGTCGTGGCAACACAGGCCGTCGTCGACGTCAGCTATGGGCCCAAGGGGCTCGCGCTGCTCCGCGCGGGGCTGACGCCGTCGGCGGTCGTGAAGGCACTCTGGGACAGCGATCCGGATCCGCGTCCGTCGAACTGGACGAAGGAGGGTCGCCAGTTCGCGGTGATGGACGCGAGGGGCAACTACGCCGCCTTCACCGGTCCGAAGGCGTCGTCGTGGGCCGGGCACCGGGGTGGCGCGTTCTGCACGGCGCAGGGAAACATCCTCGCCGGCGAGGCGGTCGTCGCCGGAATGGTCGGCGCGTTCGAGAAGACGCAGGCGCACCTGTCGTACCGGCTGATGGCCGCGCTCGACGCGGGCCAGTCCGCCGGTGGCGACACGCGCGGGATGCAGTCGGCCGCGATGCTCATCGTCAAGAAGGGCGGCGGCGTCTGGTTGAACAACGACGTCGTGCTCCGCCTGCAGGTCGACGACAGCCCCGATCCGTTGAAGGAACTCCGCAGGCTGGTCGACATTGCCGCCCGCCAGCGGTCGCAAACGCGCCGCTGAGGCTGTCCTCGGCCGGCGCCAGTTCCGCACGCCCGCCGCTGAATCCACCCAAGAATCGCGGCGCGTTCTCTGGCACGACCGTTGCCCCGCGTGCGCGGTTGGTTGCCTGCCGGAGGATCGTCCATGCCTTCGCTCGTCATCGCCGCGCTCCTCGCGTCGGCGGTCTCCCAGGCGGTCGCGCCGCCATCGCCGCAGACCGCGGCGGCCGCGACGTGCGACGCCGCTCTCATCGAACCGGAAAGCTACCGTCTGGCGGCCGAAGCGCAGGCGCTCAACCTGACGAGGCCCTCCTACCGCTGGTGGGAAAACTACGACCTCGGCGCTCCGCCGAAGGATTCGGAGGATGCCGACGATGTCGCGATCGCGATTGCCGAGCGGGCACGCGAGCTCGACGATCGGAACCTGCTCGCACACGCGCAGCTCGCGCGGCAGTATCTGATTGCCGGCATCGACGCCGGCAAGGCGCGCGAGGCGTGGCGCCGTGCGCTGGACGGCGGCGGCGCGGTCGCGTGGCTGGCGACGCTGTTCAATGTCGACGATCGCGCGTATTTCGTCGTCGCGTTCGATCGATCGGGCATCCGCATCTATCGGTTCGGGCAGCTTGCCGGCACGATCCGGCTGGACCGCGGCTTCCCGGTGCTGCCCGGCCCCGATCGCGTGGAGCTCTGGCACGCCCTCGGCGGGTGCCTGCCCGCGGGCCTGACGCCGGAAATAGCGATCGCGTGGAGCTCGGTTCGCGAGATCGAGTCGGGTGTCTTCGCAATCGGGTTCGAGCTCGTGTCGCCGGTGACCATCGGCTCGGATCGCGGCCGGACCAAACGGCTCACACGCCTGATGGTCAACCTGCACACCGCGCGCGGCCCGGACTTCCCGTATTCCTTCCCGGGTCCGCCGCCGTTTGCCGTACCTCCGGCGACAGTCGGCCCGGCCGCGTACCAGGAGCGCGTACGCGGAATCCTGATCGAGCTGTTCGATCCCGAAGGCCGGATCAAAGTGCCGCCGCAGCGGCCCTACGGGTGGTAGGCGATCGAGGGTACGTACAATAGCCCTCCTGCATGTTCGACCGCCTTCGGGACCTCAAAAACGAATTCCGCCCCATGCTCTTTCTCGCCGCCCCGGTCGTGGTGACGGAGCTCGGCTGGATCACGATGGGGATGGTCGACACGCTGATGGTCGGACGCCTTGGCGCGGAGGCGATCGGCGCGGTCGGGGTTGGCAGCTCGATCTTCCTCGCGGTCGGCATCTTTGCCATGGGCCTGCTGCTCGGCCTCGACACGCTGGTGGCGCAGGCATTCGGTGCCGGCCGGCTCGACGAATGTCACGTCTGGCTGCTCCACGGCAGTGTGGCCGCGACGGCGCTCACGCTTCCCGTCATGGGCGTGCTGTGGGTCATCGGTGAGGCGATTGAGCACTGGGGCCTGCACCCGACCGTGCTCGAGCTCACGCAGCCCTACCTGTCGATCGTCACGTTGAGCGTTCCGCTGCTGCTGTTCTACGCGGCGTTCCGCCGCTATCTCCAGGGCATGGGAATCGTGCGGCCGGTGATGATCGCGCTCGTGCTGGCCAACGTGATGAACGCCTGCGCGACCTGGGTGCTGATCTTCGGGCATTTCGGTGCGCCCGCCATGGGTGTGCGCGGCGCCGCCTGGGCTACCGTGATCTCACGGCTCGTGATGGCCGTCATCCTCCTGGCGGTGATCGTCTACCGCGAGCGCTCGGGCCGCGCGCGCCCGTCCGACAGCGCCGCCACTGCGGGCCTCCCTCGCCCAGGCGCCTATGGCCTGTTCCACACACCGCTTCGCGTCGAGTGGCGGCGCATGCGGCGTCTGGTCGCGCTCGGCTTTCCGGCGGCGATGCAGGTCACGCTCGAGGTGGGCGTGTTCGCCGCGGCGACGGCGCTGGCTGGCCGTCTGACCCCGGCCGCGCTCGCTGCCCACCAGATCGCGCTGCACTTCGCGGGCTTCACGTTCATGATCCCGCTCGGCGTCGCCTCGGCCGGCGCGGTGCGGGTCGGGCATGCCATGGGCCGCCGCGATGTCGCCGGCGTGCGGCGCTCCGGCTGGACGGCGCTGCTGGTTGGCGCCGGCTTCATGCTCTGCTCGGCGGCCGTATTCATCACGTTTCCGCGCCAGCTGATCGGCGCGTTCAGCCGCGACGAGGCGGTGCTCGCGATCGGCGCGTCGTTGCTGCTGGTCGCGGCCGTCTTCCAGCTCTTCGATGGCCTTCAGGGCGTGGCCACCGGCGTGCTGCGGGGCTACGGCGACACGCGCTCGCCGATGCTCTGGAACCTCGCCGGTCACTGGTTCATTGGCTTGCCGCTCGGCTACCTGCTCGCTTTCGTGCTGGGGTTCGGCGTGATCGGGCTGTGGTGGGGGCTCTCGACAGGGCTCATCATCTGCGGCGTAGCCCTCTTGGTCGTGTGGACCAGGCATGTGCCGCACTTCTAGCGGGAGTTTCTTCGGCGCGCTCGGATCCGGCGGCACCGGCCTTGCTCTGGTTCGAGCGAAGGGGAACCATGCCCGACGAGAAGGACCGGCCGAGGCCGCACGGCGATCCGCTCGAAAGCCGGCTGCCCGACAACCCGGAGCAGATCCGCGCGCAGAGCCAGATCGACTCGACGGCCGAGTCGATCCCGCGCGACGCCGAGCGCGACTTCCGCGAACTGTCCGATCGCGCCCGCAGCGGCGGGTCGAGCGCCAACGGCATACCCGAGTTCGAGGAGGAGGCCGGCGAGCAGCGCAAGCGGGCAGTACGACGAGGTCGCGACGATCGTCAGCGCGACGGACTAGCCAGGTGATGAACAAGCGATCGGCCAACGCCCAACCCTCCGGCTCCCACCGCCCAAGCGTCGGTCTTGAAACCCGGAGTCCGCGTGTTTTTCAGTTTGGTCGTGGGAATTGGGTGTTCGCGTGCGCGTCCTGACGTCAGGTGAACTCACCTCACGGGGCCGCGCTGCGCTTCGGGTAGCGCGTCTCGACATAGTTGTCGATCAGTTCGCGGAAGCCCGCTGCCAGCTCTTCGTAGGTGCCGCGCATCGTCGAGTGGTGGCGACCGTCGACGTAGACGGGGCAATTCGGCGCCTCGCCGGTGCCGGGCAGGCTGATGCCGATGTTGGCCGCCTTCGACTCTCCGGGGCCGTTCACCACGCAGCCCATCACGGCGAGCGTCATCGTCTCCACGCCCTCGTACTGCGCCTTCCACTCGGGCATCCGCTCGCGAATGTACTCCTGGGTGCGCTCGGCCAGCTCCTGGAACGTGGTGCTCGTGGTGCGGCCGCAGCCGGGACACGCGGTCACGCTCGGGGAGAACGACCGCAGTCCGAGCGCCTGCAGGAGCTCGCAGGCCGCGTAGACCTCGTCGCGGCGGTCGCCGCCCGGCCGCGGGGTGAGCGACACACGGATCGTGTCGCCGATCCCCTCGTTGAGCAGAATGCCCATCGCCGAGGCGGACCAGACCAGCCCCTTCGTCCCCATCCCCGCTTCGGTCAGCCCGAGGTGCAGCGGCTGATCGGTCCGGCGCGACAACTCACGGTAGACCGCCATGAGATCGCGCGGCCGCGAGGTCTTGCACGAGACGATGATCTGGTCCTTGCGCAGCCCCGACTCGATCGCCAGCGCGGTCGATTGCAGGGCGGACAGAACCATGCACTCGTTGATGATCTCCTCCGACGTGCGGCCCAGGTCGCGATCGGTGTTCTCCTGCATCTTCGCGACAACCAGCTCCTGGTCGAGCGACCCGGCGTTGACGCCTATCCGCACCGGCTTGCCCTGGTCCGCTGCGACCTTGCAGATGGTTGCGAACTGCTCGTCGCGCCGCCTGCCCGTGCCGACGTTCCCCGGGTTGATGCGGTACTTGTCGAGTGCCGCGGCGCAGGCGGGATACCGGGTGAGCAGCAGGTGACCGTTGTAGTGGAAGTCGCCGATGAGCGGCGCGGTGACGCCCGCATCGAGCATCCGTTGTTTGATCTCCGGCACGGCCGCCGCCGCCTCGGGCAGGTTGACGGTCACCCGCACCATCTCCGACCCGGCTTCGGCCAGCTCGATGCACTGCCGCGCCGTCGCGGCAGCGTCAGCCGTATCGGTCATCGTCATCGACTGTACGACGATGGGCGCGCCGCCGCCCACCTGAACCGGCCCCACGTGAACACCCACTGTCCGGTGAAATCTCACAAGTGCCATGGAATCAATCGATTCTACCACCCGGCCGCGCCCGCGACGGGCGTCGGGTCCGTCCGGTGCGGCCGTTACGGCGTCATAATCCACATCCACGGTGCCGTGTTTGCATCCATCCATCGGTGCGCGCCGGATCGGAAGCGTCGTGCACGACCCGCCGGCGTCGTGACTAGGAGAAAGGTCGAAGCATGAACGGAACGATCACCTACGCATCCGCGGTCGCCAGGACGCTGGCCGCGCTGGCGCTGGCGCTGCTCGTCGCGGTCCCGGCCGTGGCGCAGAGCGTCACCACCGCCGACATCCAGCGCCTCCAGGACGAGGTCTTCCAGGCGAGCGGCGACCTGTCGCGGTTGCGCGACAGCGATGCCGCGCTCGCCGGCCGTCTGCGGTCGGAGCTCGACGATCTCGGCGACGAGGTCATCTACCTGAAGGTGAAACTGCGCCGCGAGGGCAGCGTGAACCGCTCCGAGCTGACCGACCTGCAGCGGCGCATCCAGGACCTCCGGTCCCGCGCGCGCGGCGATGCCCGCTCCGGCGTCGAGCGCGAGGCGGAGCGAGCGACCGATCGGCCGATCTCAGGCGATCGCGAGACCGTCGACCGGCCGCCGGCCCAGGGCGACAGCGCCATTCCCGCTGGCCAGGAGATCGACGTCCGCCTGCAGACGCAGCTCAGCTCCGACACGGCCCAGGTGGAGGACCGCTTCGAGGCGACGACGGTGGTCGATCTCTACAGCGGCAACCGGCTGTTGATCCCGGCCGGGTCGGTAATGCGCGGCGTGGTACGCACGGTCGACAAGGCGACGCGTACCGATCGCAAGGGAAGCCTCACCGTGTCGTTCGACCAGGTGACCGTCAACAAGCGGACCTACCCGATACGCGGCACCGTGACCGAAGCGCTGGAGAGCGAGGGCCTGCGCGGCGAGGCGGCCCGCATCGGCGCCGGTGCCGGCGTGGGCGCGATCATCGGCGGCATCATCGGCGGCGTGCGCGGCGCCCTGCTCGGGGTCCTCATCGGCGGCGGCGGCACGATGGTCGCGACCGAGGGGAAGGACGTGACGCTTCCGCCCGGCACCATCCTGCGGGTCAGGCTGGATACGCCACCATCCATACGCTGACGCTTGTCAATGCCGAATGCCGAATGCCGAATGCCGAATGACAGCGCAGCGCCCGTCTTCGTTCGGCATTCGGTTTCAGGCTCGGCATTCGTCATTCGGCATTGACGACCTCACGCATCGCCTCCCTCGCAGCCTTCAGTGTCACGGCGATGTCCCTGTCCGCGTGGGCCCCCGAGATGAACCACGCCTCGAACTGCGAGGCCGGAGGGTAGATTCCGCGGGCGAGCATCGCGCGGAAGAAGCGGCCGTAGCGGCCCGTGTCGGCGGTGCGCGCCGAGTCGTAATCGCGGACCGGCCGGTCGGTGAAGAAGGGCGTCAACAGCGATCCGAACGCGTTCACCTGCAGCGCTACGCCGGCATCGCGCGCGGCGGCCGCGAGGCCGTCAGCGAGACGCGCGCCCAGCCGGGCGAGGCGTGAGTACAGCCGCGGCGACAGCGCCTCCAGGCACCACGCGCCCGCCGCCATCGCCAGCGGGTTGCCCGACAACGTTCCCGCCTGGTAGACCGGGCCGGCGGGTGCGACGAGTTCCATCAGGTCCCGCCGCCCGCCGTACGCGCCCACGGGAAGCCCGCCGCCGATGATCTTCCCCAGGCAGGTGAGATCGGGCCGGACACCGAAGCGCTGCTGCGCGCCGCCCGCGGCGGCGCGGAACCCGGAGATCACCTCGTCGAAGATGAGCAGGATGCCTTCGCGGCTGCAGAGCTCGCGCAGCCCCTGCAGGAAGCCGTCCTGCGGCGGCACCAGTCCCATGTTCCCCGCGATGGGCTCGACGATGAGCGCAGCGATCGCGCCGCGGTGCTGCGCCGCCAACCGCTCCACGGAGTCCAGGTCGTTGTAGCGCGCGACCAGCGTGTCGGCCGAGGCCGCGGCCGGCACTCCCGGGCTCGTCGGCACGCCGAGCGTCATGGCGCCGGAGCCTGCCTGCACCAGGAACGGGTCCGCGTGCCCGTGGTAGCACCCCTCGAACTTGACGATCCTGTCCCGCTTGGTCGCCGCCCGGGACACGCGCACGGCGCTCATCGTCGCTTCGGTGCCGGAGCTGACGAAACGGATTCGCTCGATGGACGGCATCAGCGTCGCGACGCGATGCGCCAGACGCGTCTCGAGCTCGGTCGGCGCGCCGAAGCTGGTGCCGCGCTTCGCGGTCTTCTCGAGGACGCGGAGCAGCCCGCGCGGCGCGTGGCCGTGGATGAGCGGCCCCCACGACATCACGTAGTCGACGTAGCGGTGGCCGTCGGCGTCGGTAAGATACGCGCCGCGCGCGCCCTCGACGAATAGTGGCGTCGCGCCGACCGCCTTGAACGCGCGCACCGGGCTGTCGACGCCGCCCGGCAGAATGCGCTGCGCGGCGGCGAAGAGCTTCTCGGAGGTTGAATACCGGGAGCGTCCTCGGTTGGCCATCCCCGCACGATAGCAGAAACGCCGCCGGGTCCGCGGACTGCGCCGGCACCGGGTTCAGCGGCGCACCGGGGACGGCCCGCGCAGAGGCGGAACCCGGCTACGACGGGCGCAGCGCTCTCGCCGCTTCGCGCGCGTAGTAAGTGATGATGATGTCGGCACCGGCGCGGCGAATCGCGGTCAGCGTCTCCATCATCGCCCGCGGCTCGTCGATCCACCCGTTGCGCGCCGCCGCCTTCAGCATCGCGTACTCGCCGCTCACGTGATACGCGGCGGTTGGCAGGCCGAACTCCTGCTTCACCCGCGTGATGACGTCGAGGTAGGTCATGGCCGGCTTGACCATCACGATGTCGGCGCCTTCCTCGATGTCCAGCTCCACCTCGCGCAGCGCTTCCTCGACGTTCGCCGGGTCCATCTGGTGCGATCGCCGGTCGCCGAACGCCGGCGCCGACTCTGCTGCCTCTCGGAAGGGGCCGTAGAAGGCGGAGCAGTACTTGGCGGCGTAGGACATGATCGTCGTCTGCGTGTAGCCGGCCTCGTCCAGCGCGGCGCGCATCGCCCCGACGCGGCCGTCCATCATGTCCGAGGGAGCCACGATGTCCGCACCGGCGGCCGCCTGCGAGAGTGCCGCGCGGACGAGCAGCTGCACGGTCGCATCGTTCTCGATCTCATCGTCCACGATGAGGCCGCAGTGGCCGTGCGAGGTGTATTCACACAGGCACACGTCGGTGATGACGAGCAGCCCCGGCACCTCCCTCTTCAGCGCCCGGACCGCCGTCTGCACGGGCGCCTCGGGGTCGTAGGCGGCGCTGCCTGATGGGTCTTTCTGGTCGGGCAGCCCGAAGAGCAGCACCGCCGGCACGCCGTCGGCCTTCGCGGCCGATGCCTCACGGACGATCTCGTCGACCGACATCTGGTAGACGCCGGGCATCGAGCCGATCTCACGCCGCAGCCCCACGCCGGAGCGCACGAAGAGCGGGTAGACGAACATGTCGGGGGAGAGCCGCGTCTCGCGGACGAGCGCGCGCATCGCCGCCGTGCGGCGCAGCCGCCGGGGACGGCGGGGGAGATCGATTCGGGTTCGTTCCTTGACTTGCGTCGGCATGGCTGTGCCTCTCGTGCTCGCGGGTCATCGGCCCGGTCGCTTTTCTTGTACTGACGGCGCGCGCCTCGTCTGCCGCCGCCCCATCTCCAGTCGGGTCTGCTGTCCTTACTGCGCGTGGGGCCGCATCCCCACCCGCCCCTAACGCTCGCTTCGCTCGCGGGCGCCCTTCGAGCTTGCCGCTTCGCTGCGCGCGGCGGTCTGTGGTTCCTGCCGACCGAAGTACTCGACGAGAGCGTCGACCAGATCAGGAATCGTATAGCGCTCGGGCATGACCGTCGTCTTGATATCGAGCTGCTGCGCCGCCTCGGCCGTCACTGGACCGATCGAGGCGACGACGGTCGTGCGCAGCAGGTCGGCGGCCTGCTCCGGTCCGAAGATCGTCGCGAAGTTGCGCACCGTGGACGCGCTCGTGAAGGTCACGGCGTCGATCTGCCGCTCGAGCAGCATCCGGTATACGTCGTAGTCGCCGTCGCGCTCAGGAGCCGCTATCAGCGTTCTGTAGGCGGTGACCTCGACGACTTCCGCGCCGGCGCTCCGCAGCTCGTCGGCGAGCAGTTCTCGCGCGATGTCGGACCGGGGCAGCAGGAAGCGCTTCTCGCCGAGCGGCGCGAACGCCTGCAGCGCGTCGATCACCGCTTCGGCGCGGTATTCCGGCGGCGTGAGATCGACGCGGATGCCGTAGCGCTGCAGCCGCGAGGCGGTCGATGGCCCCACCGTGCACAGCCGCACGCCTTTCAGCTCGCGCACGTCGCTCGCCGCGAGCAGCCGGCCCATGAAGTGGTCGACGGCATTGGCGCTCGTGAAGACGATCCAGTCGAACGAGCCCGCCTCGGCACATGCGCGATCGAGCGGCCCGGTGTCCTCCGGCGGCGCGATGCGCGTGGTCGGCGACGGGATGGCTTCGGCGCCGCGCTCCTCGAGCATGTCGATGAGCTCGCCCGCCTGTTCGCGCGACCGGGTGACGACGATGCGGCGCCCGAAGAGCGGTCGGTCATCGAACCAGCGCAGGTGCTCGCGGAGGCCGACGACCGGACCGACGATGAGCAGCGCCGGCTCGTGGTCGTATGCCTCCGATCCGAGCGTGCCGAGCGTGCCGCTGACGGTCCGCTGCGACGGCAGGGTGGCGTCGTAGATCAGCGCCGCGTGCTCGTCGGGCGATCGGCCGTGCGAGAGCAGCGCCTGGATCATGCCGGCGATCTGCGCGGCGCCGGCGTAGCACACGAGCGTGCCGGACAGGCCCGCCACGCAGCCCCAGTCGACATGCGGCAGGGCATCGTGCTCCCCCTCGTGACCGCGGACGAAGGTGAGCACGTCGCCGGCCTCCGGGTAGGTGAGGGGCACGCCCGCGTAGGCCGCGCCGCCAATCGCCACCGGTATGCCGGGCACGACCTCGAACGGGATGTGCTGCTCGTGCAGGAACAGCGCTTCCTTGCCGGCACTGTCGAACACGAACGGGTCGCCCCACTTCAACCGCACCACCGTCTTGCCCTCGCGCGCCTTCTCCGCCAGCAGGTAGGAGATGGCCTCCTGCTCGAGCGGTTTCGGCGCCGCCGATCCGACGTCGATGCGCTCCGCCTCGGGACGCGAGAGCCGGAGTAGCCGCGCGTGCACGCGGTGGTCGTAGACGATCACGTCGGCCGCCTCGAGGCAGCGCCGTCCCCGCACACTGACGAGCGACGGGTCGCCAGGACCGGCGCCGACGATGTAGACGCACGGGCTATTCATGAGTCGTGCAATTGTGGATTGGGGCATTGCTGATTGTCGATCACGAGTTGCCGATCGACGATTGGCGATTCACGGAGAGGCGGCTGCCGGTCCACCGGCATCGCGAGCAGCCGCCGCTCCCCGCGCGCAATCCAATCGACAATCGCCAATCGAATCCACAATCCACAATTCGCAATCAGTATGAACCCTCCACCGGCCCGTGCGCCTGGCGGATTTCGTCCAGGATGGCGGCGGCGCCGGCGCCTGCCAGCTCGTCTGCCAGCCGCCGGCCGAGCGCCTCGGGGTCGCGCGCCGACCCCGAGATCTCGCGCCGGACGGCCCTCGCACCGTCGAGCGACGTGACGATGCCGAGCATGTGCAGCCTCGTGCCGGCGGGCGACGCAATCGCGCCGAGCGGCAGCTGGCACCCGCCGCCAAGGGCGGTCACGGCTGCGCGCTCTGCCCACAGCGCCGCCGCGGCCGCCTCGTCGCCGATCGGCTCCACTGCCGCGCGCGCCCGTGCATCGTCCGATCGGATCTCCACCGCGACGATACCCTGGCCGGGGGCGGGGATGCAGCGCTCGACCGGAATCGCGGCCGAGATGCGACGCTCGATGCCGAGGCGCCGCATGCCCGCGCAGGCCAGGACGATCGCGTCGAACGTACCGGAATCCAGCTTCCGCAACCGGGTGTCCACGTTGCCGCGGACGGGCGAGAAGCGGGCGCGCGGTATCAGGGCGGCGAGCTGGGCGGATCGGCGGACGCTGCTCGTGCCGACGGCGGGCGCGTCACCGAGGTGCGAGAGCACGCGGTCGATGCCCTCCGCCGAGACGTGGCCGGGAAGGACGAGCGCGTCACGCGGGTCCTCGCGCGGAAGGACCGCGGCAATCGCGAGGCCGTCGGGCAATACCACCGACATGTCCTTCGCGCTGTGCACCGCGACGTCGATCGTGCCCCCGAGCAGCGCGTCCTCGATCTCCTTGACGAACAACCGCTTGCCGCCGACCTCCGAGAGCGGGGCTTCCTGCAGCCGATCGCCCGAGGTCCTGATACGCACGATCTCGACGCGATGGCCGCCGCGTTCGAGCAGCGCCGCCACGGTGTTGGCTTGCCACAGGGCGAGCGGGCTGCCACGGGTGCCGATGCGCAGCGAGGTCACGACGGCACCTTGGTCCGGCCAGGACGTTCCGGCGCCGGCGTATCGGCCAGGCTGAACAGCCGGTTCAGCGCGTCCGCGTAGGCGACGACCATCGCCTCGTCGCTCACCGACTTGAGCTGCTCGGTGGGCGTCAGCAGCAACTTCTCGACGATCAGGTGGGTGATCTCGTCGAGGCGGGCGCGCGCCTCCGGCGGCAGCCCGGACAACTTCGACTCGAGCCGCGCCAGCTCCGACTGGCGGATGGATTCGAAGCGCTGGCGCAGCGCAACGACGGTGGGGATGATCTCGCGCGACTGCATCCACGCGGCGAACCGGCCGACCTCCTCGCCAACGATGGCCTCCGCGCGTTCGAGCTCGCCGCCGCGGCGTGCCAGGTTCTCCTTCACGATGGCGCGCAGGTCGTCGAGGTTGTAGAGGAACACCTGGTCGAGCGCACCGGCGCTCGCTTCGACGTCGCGCGGCAGCGCGATGTCGATGATGAAGAGCGGGCGCTGCCGCCGCGGGCGCATCGCGTCCTCGATACGCTCGCGCGTCAGCACCGGCTCGGTGGCGCCGGTGGCGGTGATGACGATGTCGGCGGCGTCGAGCGCCGCGTCGAGATTGCTCCATGGCACCGCGTGCCCGTCGAGGTGCCGCGCGAGGTGCTCGGCGGTGGCCAGCGAACGGCTGGCGATGGTGATCCGGGCGACCCTCTGCGCGCGCAGGTGGACGCCGGTGAGCTTCGCCATCTCGCCGGCGCCGAGGACGAGCACCTGCAGCCCCTCCAGGTCGCCGAAGATCTTCTTCGCCAGCGCGATCGCCGAGTAGCTGACCGACACCGCGCCCTCGCCGAGCCCGGTCTCCGAGCGGACCCGCTTGCCCACCGCGAACGCCGAGTGGAAGAGCCGGTTGGTCAGCGCCCCGGTGGTGCGCAAACCGCTGGCCGCCGCGAACGCCGCCTTCACCTGCCCCAGGATCTGCGGCTCGCCCACCACCAGCGAATCGAGGCCCGCCGCCACGCGAAACAGGTGCAGCGCGGCGTCCTGGCCGCGCCGCACGTAGAGGTGCTCGGCCATGCGCGCCGCCGGAACCTCGTGGTACTCGCTGAAGAAACGCGTGAGCGCCTCGGCGGCCGCGTCGGTGTCGCCGACCGCGTAGATCTCCGCGCGGTTGCAGGTGGACAGCACGACCAGCTCGCGCGCCATGCCGCGCGCGGCCAGCGCCGCGAGCGCCGCCTCCACGCCACCGCGCGCGAAGTCGACGCATTCCCGCAGCTCCACGGGCGCGGTGCGATGGCTCAAGCCGACGGCGAACAGGCGCATCAGAAGTTGTGGCTCTTCGTCAGGAAATACCCGACCGGCACGAAGTTCATCAGCACGATGATGAAGCCGATGGTGGAGAGCCAGGCGGCGCGCCGACCGCTCCACCCGATCGCGCGTCGCGCCAGGAACGCGAACGAGTACACCAGCCAGCAGAGCAGCGCGAACAGGATCTTCGGATCGCCGAGCGACATCGCCTGCGCCCGCGGGTCGGGCGAGCTCTGCACCTGCGTCGCCCAGGCGATGCCGACGGTGAGGCCGGCGGTCAGGAAGATCCAGCCGATCATCACGGCGCGGGCGTTCATCGCGTCGAGCGCCTGCAGCGAGGGCAGGCGGGCGTAGAAGACGCCCAGGTGTTTCGCCTTGATCTCGGTGAAGAGCAGCACGTAGGTGACGCCGATGACGCACGCCAGCGCGAAGCTCGCGTAGGCGAACAGCATCGAGGCGACGTGCAGCGTGAAGAGCGAGCTGCGCAGCAGCGGCGGCCGGGGATTGACCGCCGGATCGAGCGCCGGGATGAGGTAGAGCGTGACCGCGATCAACAGCACGAAGACGCCCATCGCACGTTGCTCCGTGGAGAGCTCCACGTACAGGTACGACAGGCCGAGCAGCCACACGAACGCCGACACCGCGGCGGTCGTGCCGACGAGCGGCGCGTGCCCCGCCTGGACGGTCTGCATGCCGATGACGAAGGTGTGCGCCAGCACGCCGCCACCGAGCAGCCCGGTGGCGAGGCGGCCGACGCGCTCGTCGCGCCACGCGAAATGGGCCGCGTAGGCCGCGGCCGCCGCGGCGTAGAGGAGGAGCGGCAGCAGGCGCATGCGCTTACTGGCCGGTCGGCCCGAAGTAGCCGCGGCGGGTGCGCGCGGTCAGGTTGGGACGGGTGAGCCGGATATCTATGCGACGCCACGCCCCGTTGCGCATCCGGTTCTTCGAGGTGTACGCGATCGAGTACTGGCTGGCGAGCTCGTCCGAGATGTGCTGGTAGATCTTCGGCAGCTCCACGATCGAGTTGATGAAGAAGGCGCGCCCGCCGGTCTCCTGCGAGAGCTGCCGCAGCACGAACTCCGCTTCCTTGAAGCGCGGCCGGCCCATCTCCGGCTGCCGCAGGCCGATCGCGTAGATCACGGTCTCCGACCGCTTGGCCAGGTCGAGCACCTCCTCGTACGGCATCATGCTCGACGTGTCGTCACCGTCGGAGAGCACCACCAGCGCCTGCCGGCGGATCTCCTCGGCCGATTTCGCGCGCTCTTTCTTCAGCTGCTTGAGCGCCACGTAGACCGCGTTGTAGAGCGAGGTCGACCCGTTGACCGACGTCCCGCGGATCGCCTTCTCGAGCGCGGCGATGTCGCTGGTCATCGGCTGCACGACGTCGACCTGGCTGTTGAACGCGACCACCTCCATCGCGTCGACCGGGCGCAGGCGCTTCGCGAACCCGACCGCCGCCTCCTGCGCCGTCGGCAGTTTCTCCTCCATGCTGTTGCTGGTGTCGAGCAGCACGGCGAGCGCGATCGGCTGCTGCTCGCGGGAGAAGAACGAGAGGTCCTGCTTGACGCCGTCCTCGAAGACCTCGAACTCGGCCAGCTCGAGGTCGGTCACGTAGCGCGTGCTCTCGATCACCGTCACGCTCAGCGAAACCAGGTCGATGCCGCTGCGGATGCGCTGCGCGGAGACCGCCGCGCCGGCGGCCGCGAGCGCCGCCGCCAGCGTGGCCAGCGCAGCCGCCCGCCCGGGTCGCGTCCTCATCGTGGTTTCGGCGGCACGCGCGTGTGCGCCCGCACCGTCGCGCCCTCGCGCGTGACCGACACGTCGACGCGCTCGGGCGGGATGAGCGCGTCGGGCACGCCGTAGGTGATGAGGTACTGGTTGGCGATCTCGTCGGCGAGGCGGCGGAGCCGCTCCGGCAGCCCGTTGGCGGCCAGCACCTGGTCGCGCCGTCCGCCCGTCCAGGCCGTGCCGTCAGCCACGACGATGTTGCGGTTGCGAATCTCGTCGGCCATCGAGTCGCTGGGCGAGCCGAGCGCGAGCACGTGCAGGGTCGCGCGGCTCGCCAGCAGGCGGTTGAGCACGCTCGTCGCGTCCAGGTTGCTGAACTCGACGCCTTCCGAAATCACGGCAACGATGACCGGGCGGGCTGCTGCCTCGCGCTTCTGCAGGCCGCGGGCGACGTCGGACAAACCCTCCAGAAAATAGGCGCCGGAGCCGGGGCGCGCGAAGATGCGCGAGATCCCCTTCTTGATGGCATCGACGTTGCTGGAGAGTTCCGTGACCGACGTGGGACGCTCGCCGATCGTCACCAGGCCGATGTCACCTTTGCCCCGCAGCGTGTCGACGAACGCATTGAGCCCGAGGCGCAACTCGGAGATCGCCGCGTCCATCGCGGCGCTGTCGTCGACGAGCAGCATGATGTGCAGGGGCGCAGTGGCGCGCTCGGCTTTCAGCACCTCGCGCAGCGTGCCGTCCTCGCGGACGACGAAATCGTCCGGCTTGAGGCCGGTGAGGGGCGCGTCCTTGCGATCCAGGACGCTGACGTGGAGATCGCGCGTGCGCGCGGGCGCGGTGGTTTGTTGCGCCGGAGCGGCCGTCACAACCGCCGCGAGAACGGCCGAGGCCGCCAGGGGGAGCACCAGGGCTGGTCGGAACATCACGTCGAGTATAGGGCTCGCGCGTGACGAGCGTCAAGGAACCTCGTTTCCCAGAAATCGTTGGTCGCGAAGGAGTTGCGCTTCCTTGACCGTGCCCGGAAGCGCGTGCTATAAACGCCGAACCGCAGTCAGGTGAAATGCTCAGGACATACGTCCCCATCTTTCTGTTTGTCCTGATCGCCATCGGTTTCGCTGTCTTCGCGCTCGTGTTCGCCGGGCTCGTGCGCCCGCGCAAGGACACCGTGGTGAAGCTGGAGCCGTACGAGTGCGGCATCGAAGCGGTCGGGGACGCGCGCGATCGTTACAGCATCCGCTACTACCTGATCGCGATGCTGTTCGTGATCTTCGACGTCGAGACGGTCTTCATGTTTCCCTGGGCGGTCGCGATCGATCAGCTCGCGCTCTTCGGGTTGATCGAGATGCTGATCTTTCTGTTCATCCTGGTGGTGGGCTACTTCTACGCGTGGAAGAAGGGCGCGCTGGAATGGCAGCTCTGAATGCCTGATCCCCCGACTCCTCCCGGCGCCGCCGGCGACAAGCCGGCCAGCGATGCGCGCGCCGAGCCGCTCTCCGGCGACGTCTCGCGCGCCGGCGACGTTCCGAAGAACCCGGCCGCGGCCGTGCGGCCGTCCCCGGCTGCCGGAAAACCGGCGGAGCACGTGAAGACCGCCGCGCCGCCCGCCGGCCCGCCCGACCCTCCATCCCCCGCCGACCTGCAGCCGCCGGCCTTCGTGATCGCGCTGCAGGAGGCGCGTCCCGGCGCCGTGTCCCAGCTGTCGTACTGGGTGGGCGACTGGACGCTGATCGTGCCGGCGTCGCGGTTGCTGGAGGTGGCGACATACCTGCGGGACACTCCCGGCGCGCAGTTCGATTTCTGCAGCGACGTGACCGCCAGCGACTGGCCGCCTCGCGAGCAGCGGTTCGACGTGATCTACTGCCTGTACTCCATCGCACTGCGGCACCGGGTGCGCCTGAAAGTGCGGGCCCGGGAGGGCGAGGCGGTGCCGAGCGTCACCCCGCTGTGGCCGGCGGCGAACTGGCTCGAGCGCGAGGTCTTCGACATGTTCGGCATCCGCTTCGACGGCCATCCCGACCTGCGCCGCATCCTGATGCCCGAGGACTGGCAGGGGCACCCGCAGCGCAAGGATTACCCGCTCGAGGGGCCGGGCGAGCTGCTGCTCGAGAGCCCCACGGACTGGCTCAGGGTCAAGAGGGCGGCAGAGATCGAGTAGCTGTCCATGTCGAATGCTGACTGGCGAACGCCGAACGCGCATCCCCGTTCGCTGCTGACGCATTCGACCTCGGCGCTGGCGGTTCGGCACTTGGCATTCGGCATTCGCCATTGACATGTTCGACACCAACGAGCTCGTCATCAACATGGGGCCGCAGCACCCCAGCACGCACGGCGTGCTGCGGGTGATCCTGCGACTCGACGGCGAGCGCGTCATCGGCAGCGACGTCGTCATCGGCTACCTCCACCGCGGCATCGAGAAGCTGTGCGAGCAGCGCGACTGGGCGCAGATCGTCCTCATCACCGACCGCATGGACTACGTGGCGGCGGCGAGCAACAACCTGGGCTACTGCGAGACCGTCGAGAAGCTGATGTCGCTGGAGGTGCCGCCCCGCGCCAGGTATATCCGCACGATTCTCGCCGAGCTCCAGCGCATCGCCAGCCACGACCTGTGGCTGGGGACGCATGCCATGGACATCGGCGCGATGACGGTGTTTCTCTACGCGTTCCGCGAACGCGAGCTGATTCTCGACCTGTTCGAGGAGTACTGCGGCGCGCGCCTCACCTATAACGCGATGCGCGTCGGCGGGCTGCCGCTGGACATCCCGCCCGGCTGGGACCGGAAGGTCCGCGAGTTCTGCGATATTCAGGACGCGAAGTCGGTCGAGTACGAGCAACTGCTGACGCGCAACCGGATCTGGCGGGAGCGCACGCGCAGCGTCGGCGTGATTTCCGGGGCCGACGCCATCGCCATCGGCCTGAGCGGTCCGTCGCTGCGCGCTTCGGCGGTGATGCGCGACGTGCGCAAGGACGAACCGTACGCCGCCTACGCGGACTTCGAGTTCGACGTGCCGATCGGGCTCGCCGGCGACACCTACGACCGCTATCTCGTGCGCATCGAGGAGCTGCGGCAGGCCACGCGGATCATCCGGCAGGCGCTCGACGGATTGCCCGAGGGGCCGATCCTCGGGAAGGTCCCGCGCCTGATCAAGCCGCCGGCCGGGGAGACCTATCACGCCATCGAGTCCCCGAAAGGGGAGATCGGCTACTTCATCGTGAGCGACGGCAAGTCGAACGTGCCGTACCGGTTCCGCGTGCGCCCACCGTCGTTCTGCAACCTCCAGGCGCTGCCGCAGCTGATCAAGGGCCACCTCGTCGCCGACGTGGTCGCGCTCATCGGCTCGATCGACATCGTCCTGGGGGAGGTTGACCGGTGAATGGCTGAGACCTTCATCCTCCCGCTGCTGAAGATCGTCGTCCTGCTGGCCGCCGTCCTGCTCGCCGTCATGTACATGACGTTGCTCGAGCGCAAGGTCGTGGCCTGGGTGCAGGTGCGGCTCGGGCCGATGCGCGTCGGGCCGCAGGGTGTGCTGCAGCCGGTGGCCGACGCGGTGAAGCTGCTGCTCAAGGAGGACATCACGCCGGTGCGCGCCGACCGCTGGGTGTTCACGCTCGCGCCCATCCTCTCGATGGTGCCGGCGCTCATCGCCTTCGCGGTCATCCCGTTCGGCTCCGAGGTGACGCTCTTCGGCTATCGCGTCTCGATGTACATCGCCGACATCAACGTCGGGCTGCTCTACATCGTGTCCATCGCCTCGATTGGCGTCTACGGCATCATCCTCGCGGGTTACGCCTCGAACAGCAAGTACCCGCTGCTGGCCGGCCTGCGCGCCTCCGCGCAGCTCATCAGCTACGAGATCGCGGTGACGATGATGCTGGTGAGCGTGGTGGTGATGTCCGGGACGCTCAGCATGGTGGGCATTACCGAGGCGCAGCGCAACGCCGGGCTGTGGTACGTGTTCGTGCAGCCGGTGGCCTTCTTCGTCCTGTTCATCGGCGGCCTGGCGGAGACCAACCGCGCGCCGTTCGACATGCCGGAGGCGGAGCAGGAGCTGGTCGGCGGCTTCCACACCGAGTACAGCGGCATGCGATTCGCGCTGTTCTTCCTCGCGGAGTACACCAACATGATCGTCGTCTCCGCGGTGACGACGACGCTGTTCTTCGGCGGCTATCTGCGCCCGTTCCCGAACATCGCGGCGCTGTGGTTCCTCGACTACGTTCCCGGCTGGATCTGGTTCCTGCTGAAGACCTTCGCGTTCCTCTACGTCTTCATCTGGGTGCGCGCCACGCTGCCGCGGTATCGCTACGACCAGCTGATGCGCCTCGGATGGAAGGTGCTGATCCCGCTCGGCATCGCCAACCTGGTGATCACGGGAGTGCTCAAGGTGCTGTGGTGACGCGCCGGTGCGCGCCGGGAGCCCGATGCTCGAATCGCTGATCTTCTATACGCTCGCCGCCTGCATCCTCGGGTTCGGCGTGCTCGTCGTCACGGCGCGCAACACCGTGCACAGCGTGCTGTTCCTGGTCGCCAACTTCCTCTGCGTGGCGGTCGTCTACGTGCTGCTCGCCGCCGAGTTCCTCGCGGTCATCCAGGTGCTGGTCTACGCCGGCGGCATCGTCGTCCTCTACTTGTTCGTGGTGATGCTGGTGAACCTCAAGCGGCCGCCGGAGGCGCCGCTCGATCGGCGGCGGCAGTCGCGGCTGGGCCTGCTGCTGGCGGCCGGCATACTCGCCGAGATCACGGCGATCCTCGCCTACTCGGCGCTGCGCCCGCCGCCCGCGGCGGCGAGTCCCGCCGGGGCGCTCAGCGCCGAGGGGAACACGAAGGTGGTGGGCATGCTGCTCTACACCGATTACCTGATCCCCTTCGAGGTCGCGTCGATGCTCCTGCTGGTCGGGATGATCGGCGCCATCCTGCTGGCCAAGAAGGAGCTCGACTGATGGTGCCGATCACCCCCTATCACTACCTGGTGCTGTCGGCGGCACTGTTCATGATCGGCGTCATCGGCGTGATGGTGCGGCGCAACGTCATCATCGTGTTCATGTCGATCGAGCTGATGCTCAACGCGGTGAACATCAACCTGGCGGCGTTCTCCTACCAGCTGCAGAACGCGGTCGGCCAGGTGTTCGCGATCTTCGTCATCGCGGTGGCGGCGGCGGAGGCGGCGGTGGGGCTCGGGATCATCCTGGCGTTCTACCGCAACAAGGAAACGCTCAACATCGACGAAATGAACCTGATGCGATGGTAAGCGACGATCCGCAATGGACCTGATCTGGCTCATTCCCGTGTTGCCCCTGGCGGGCGCCCTGCTGAACGGGCTGCTCGGCATCCGCTGGTTCGGCCGCGCCGCGGCCGGCCTGGTGGCCTGCGCGACGATGGCGGCGGCGCTCGCGCTGTCGATCTGGGCGTTCGTGAAACTGCTCGCGCTGCCGTCCGGCGCGCGCGTCCACGACGTCGTGCTCGCGACCTGGATCCCGGCGATCCCGCTGGAGACCGCGCGCGGCCTCGGGGCCTTCGAGGCGCCCTGGGCGTTCCGGCTGGATCCGCTCTCGGCGGTGATGATCCTCGTGGTCACCGGCGTGGGCTTCCTGATCCACGTGTACGCCACCGGGTACATGCACGACGAACCGCGCGGCGGCTATGCGCGCTTCTTCTCGTACCTGAACCTGTTCTGCTTCTTCATGCTCGTGCTCGTGCTGGGCAGCAACTTCCTGGTCCTGTTCGTCGGCTGGGAAGGCGTCGGGCTCTGCTCCTACCTGCTCATCGGCTTCTGGTACGAGAAGAAAAGCGCGGCGGATGCCGGCAAGAAGGCGTTCCTGACCAACCGCATCGGCGACTGGGGCTTCCTGCTCGGACTGTTCCTCGTCTTCTTCACCTTCGGCACGCTCGACTTCCGCGCCGTCGCCGCCGCCGCCGCCGCGATGCCGGTCGAGACGGCGGGGTTTGGCACGCTGTCGCTCATCTGCCTGCTGTTGTTCGTCGGCGCGACCGGGAAGAGCGCGCAGATCCCGCTGTACGTCTGGCTGCCGGACGCGATGGAAGGCCCGACGCCGGTCTCGGCGCTGATCCACGCCGCCACGATGGTGACCGCGGGCGTATACATGGTGGCGCGCAACGCGGTGCTGTTCGAGCACGCGCCCACCGTGATGCTCATCGTCGCCATCATCGGGACGCTGACCGCGGTGATGGCGGCCACCATCGGGCTGGTGCAGAACGACATCAAGCGCGTGCTCGCCTACTCGACGGTCTCGCAGCTCGGCTACATGTTCCTGGCCACCGGCGTGGGAGCGTTTGCCGCCGGCATCTTCCACCTGACGACGCACGCGTTTTTCAAGGCGCTGCTCTTCCTCGGCAGCGGCTCGGTGATCCATGCGATGGCCGGCGAGCAGGACATGCAGCGGATGGGCGGGCTGAAGAAGTACATGCCCCAGACCTTCGTGACCATGATGGTCGGCACCCTCGCGATCGCCGGCATTCCGCCGCTCGCGGGCTTCTTCAGCAAGGACGAGATTCTCTACCGGACCTTCGTCAGCAACCGCGTGCTCTGGGCGCTGGCCGTCCTGACCGCGCTGATGACCGCCTTCTACATGTTCCGGCTGATCTCGCTGACCTTCTTCGGCGATTACCGCGGCCCCGCCTGGTCGCGCGCCGCCTCGCCGGCGGCGGCGGCGGAAGCGGCGGTCCACGGCGCCGTCCATCCCCGCGACGCGCACGCGCACGGGCACGCGCATCGGGACGACCACGACGTGACGCACGGCGCAGCCGACGTGCTGGTTCAGGTGCACGCCTGGCATGGGCCGCACGAATCGCCGCGCGTGATGACTGGTCCGCTGCTGGCGCTGGCCGTCGGGGCGATCGTTGCCGGGTTCGTCGGCGTCCCGGAGGCGCTCGGTGGCCGCAACGCCTTCGAGCACTTCCTCGAGCCGAGCTTTACCGCCCCGGCGGCGAACGCCCCGGACGCGGCCGCCGGGACCCACGCTCCCAGCGAAGCCGCTGCCGCAGGGGCGCACGCCGCCGAGGCCGGCGCCGGGGAGGGCCACGGCCTCGAGTTGTGGCTGATGGTCTTCTCGGTGCTCGTGGCGGCGGCCGGCATCGCGGTGGCCCGGCACCTGTACCTCAGCAACCCGGCCGTGCTGGCGCGGCTCACCGCCCGCTGGCCCGGCGCGTACGCGCTGCTGTTCAACAAGTACTTCGTCGACGAGTTGTACGACGCGACGGTGATCCGCGGCACGACGGCGGGCGCGCGCGGGCTGTGGGCGTTCGATCGGGTCGTCGTCGACGGCGCGGTCGACGGTTCAGGCCTGGTGACGCGGCTCGCGTCCTGGTTCTCGCACATGGCCGACAAATACGTGGTCGACGGCGCGGTGAACCTCGCGGGCTGGAGCGCCGGGGAGGGCAGCCTGTTCCTCCGCCGCCTGCAGACCGGGCTCGTGCAGAACTACGCGCTGCTGATGGTGGCCGGCGTGTTCATCTTCCTGACCCTCTACCTGATTGCCCGGTAGCCGATTATGAGCTTCTTCAACAATCACCTGCTGTCGGTGATCCTCTTCACGCCGCTGGTCGGCGCGGCCATCCTGCTGCTCATCGACACGCGGAAGGAAGACACCCTCCGGTGGACCGCCAACGCGTTCGGCGTGCTGGGCTTCCTCGTCTCCGTGCCGCTGTGGTTCCGCTACGACCCGAAGGGCGATGCCTGGCAGTTCGTGGAGCGGGCCAGCTGGATTCCCTCGCTTCGCGCAGAGTACGTCCTCGGGGTGGACGGTTTCAGCGTGCTGTTGATTCTGCTCACGACCCTGATGGGGCTGATCGCCATCCTGTCGTCGTGGACCGCCATCACCGAGCGCGTGAAGGAGTACTACGTCTTCATGCTCGTGCTGCAGACGGGCATGCTCGGGGCGTTCGTGGCGCTCGACTTCCTGCTCTTCTTCCTCTTCTGGGAAGTGATGCTCGTGCCGATGTACTTCCTCATCGGCATCTGGGGGGGCGGTCGGCGGCTCTACTCGGCGATCAAGTTCTTCCTCTACACGCTGGTGGGCAGTGTCGTCATGCTGCTCGGCATCCTGGCGCTGTATTTCTACAACGGGCAGTCGTTCGACATCACCGCGATGCACGAGCTGTCCCTGCCCTTCGGCCTGCAGAAGTGGGTGTTCCTCGCCTTCTTCCTCGGGTTCGCCATCAAGGTGCCGATGTTCCCGTTCCACACCTGGCTGCCCGACGCGCACACCGACGCCCCGACCGCCGGCTCGGTGATCCTCGCCGCCGTCCTGCTGAAGATGGGGACCTACGGGTTCATCCGTTTCAGCCTGCCGATCCTGCCGGACGCGTCGCGCTACTTCGTGCCGCTGGTGGTCGGGCTGTCGATCGTCGGCATCGTCTACGGCGCGCTGGTGGCGCTGGCGCAGTCCGACTGGAAGCGGCTGGTCGCCTACTCGAGCGTCAGCCACATGGCCATGGTGATGCTCGGGATGTTCGCGTTCACCCCGGTCGGGGTGATGGGCAGCATCGTCCAGCAGATCAACCACGGGATCTCGACCGGGGCGTTGTTCCTCATCGTCGGCATCGTCTACGAGCGGCGGCACACGCGCGAGATTTCCGAGTACGGCGGGCTGTCCAAGGTGATGCCGGTGTTCGCCGCCGTCTTCCTGATCATGACGATGTCGTCGATCGGTCTGCCGACGCTGAACGGCTTCATCGGCGAAGTGTTGATCCTGACCGGCGTCTACGTGGTGAACAAGCTCTGGGCGGCCGTGGCCGCGACCGGGATCATCCTGGGCGCGGCCTACATGCTGTGGCTGTATCAGCGGACGATGTTCGGCAAGGTGGAGAACCCGGCCAACGCCTCGCTGAAGGACCTGAGCGGCCGTGAGGTCGCCACCTTCGTCCCGTTGATCCTCCTGGCGGTATGGATAGGCCTCTACCCGGCGCCGTTCCTGCGCCGGCTGGAATCCTCGGTCGAGCGGGTGGTGGCGCGGGTGAACAGTGCCTACGCCCCGAACGCCAGCGCGCCGGCGGCCACCGCTCCGCCGGCGGCGCAGCCGGTGGAGGCGGGCCGCTGATGCCGCCCGGATTCAGTTCCGCGGACTTCTACTACCTGCTGCCGGAGCTGCTGCTCACCGGCGGGGCGCTGCTGCTGCTCGTCGTCGACGTGCTGCTGCCGCGGACCTGGGATCGCGCGCTCGCCTGGGTCGCGGTTCTCGTCATCGCCACGAGCGGCGCCGCGTTGCTCGTCACCGGGCAGGCAACCGTCACCATCGCCCGCGGCACACTGGCGGTCGACGGCTTCGCGCTGTTCTTCAAGATCCTCTTCCTGCTCGCCGCCGCCATCACCGTGATGATGTCGAACCGCTATCTCGCGGTCGAGGACGTCCGGCCGGGCGAGTACTACTTCCTTGTCCTGTGCGCCGCGCTCGGCATGATGTTCATGGCCGGCGGCATCGATCTCGTCACCATCTTCATCGGGCTGGAGACGATGGCGGTGTCGTTCTACGTGCTGGTGGGCTTCATCCGGCCGAGCCGCCGCTCCAACGAGGCGGCGATCAAGTACTTCGTGCTCGGGACGTTTTCGCTCGGCCTTCTTCTCTACGGGATGTCGCTGCTCTACGGGCTGACCGGCAGCTCGCAGCTGCGCGAGATCGCCACCGCGCTGGCCGGAGGCGAGGCCGGCCTGCTCCTGCCGCTGGCGGTGATGCTGCTGGTTGCCGGCATCGGGTTCAAGATCGCCGCCGTCCCGTTCCACATGTGGGCGCCGGACGTGTACGAAGGCGCGCCGACGCCGATTACCGCGTTTCTCTCCGTCGGGTCGAAGGCGGCGTCGTTCGCGATGCTGCTGCGCATCTTCGTCGAGGGCCTGCCGGCGTTCCGGGTCGACGGCCTCGGGACCCTCTGGGGCCAGCCGATCGGCTGGGGCGGCTTCTTCTACCTGCTGTCGATCGTCACCATGACGGTGGGCAACCTCGCCGCCCTGACCCAGAGCAACATCAAGCGCATGCTCGCCTACTCGTCGATCGCGCATGCCGGCTACGTCCTGATCGGCATCGTCGCGGGGACGCCGCGCGGGGTGACGGCCGCGCTCATCTATCTGATGGTGTACGCCTTCATGCAGCTCGGCGCCTTCGCGATCGTGGCGACGCTGCGGCGCCGCGACATCATCGGCGACCAGCTGAAGGACCTGACCGGGCTGGTGTTCAGCCATCCCGGCGCGGCGGCGGCGATGCTGATCTTCATGCTCTCGCTGGGCGGCATTCCGCCGACCGCCGGTTTCATGGGCAAGTTCTGGGTGTTCGCCGCGGCGATCGAGGCGGGCTACGTGTGGCTGGCGGTCATCGGCGTGCTGAACAGCGCCCTGTCGCTTTATTACTACGTGCGCGTCGTGGTGGTCATGTGGATCACGACGCCGGACGAGGCGCCGGTCCCGATCACGGTGTCGCCCGCGCTGATGGCGGTCATCGCGCTGATGCTCCTCGGGACGCTGGTGTTCGGCATCTACCCGCGGACGTTGTTCGAGTTCGCGGAGCAGTCGGCGGCGTCACTGGGGGCGGTCCCGTCCGCGCTCGGCCTGCTGTCACGCTGACACGCCGGCACGAACACGCGTGGCGTGGCCCAATGGCGCGACGGGCACGACCAGCGATGACGTGCTTTGCGATCGTCGCCGTCCTCGTGGCTTCGTGTGGGGGCGGAGGTCCGACGTCGCGTCATTCCAGCGTTCCTGCGGTAAGCTCTCGGATATGGAGCCCGAGGGCCCGAAGAAGGGCAGCCTCGCCGACAACGTGCGCACGATCGGCGCGTTGAGCACGGTTGGCCTCTCCTTCGTGCTCGCGATCGTCATCGGCGTGGCCATCGGCGTGTTCCTGATGCGCCGCTTCAACCTCGGGTACTGGGTCTTCCTCCTGTTCTTCGCCTTCGGCCTCGCCGCGGGCGTCCTCAACGTCTACCGCACGGCGGGCAAGTTCCTGAAGTAGTGCCGGTCGACCCGATGCTGCGACGCGTCGAACGCACGGCAGCGCTGGCCGGCGCGGTGATGGCGGTCGCGGCGCTGCTGCTGGCGCGCGGCCGACCCGGCCCGGCCCTCGCCGTCGTCGGCGGCTGGCTGCTGATTGCGGTGGCGTACCGCTCCATCGCGTCGGGGATCGACGCGATGGTCGAGGGATTGGCCGGCGCGTCGCATGTCGCCGGACGGCGCCGTCGCCTCGCGGCGGCGGTGGCGAACGTGACCGGCCGGTACGCTTTACTCGCTCTTTTGGCGTACGTTATGATTGCGCGTTTGCGCCTGCATCCATTGGGGCTGCTGGCGGGTGCCTCCTCGGCCGTGGTGGCGGTTTCGGTCGAAGCCGTCCGCTTCCTGGCGAAGAAATAGGGGTTCAACAGATTCAGGCGCGCCGCCGGCGCGCCACGCCGCAGCGGAGCGGGGCACGGGGCCCCGCGAGCGACGCGATGGGGGGCCGGCGGGGCGAAGCCCCCCGGTAGAGTTCAGATGCCGCACGCGCAGTTGTGGATCGTGGACCTGGTCAACGCGATCCTCGGCCGCCCGGTTGTCGCGATCCTCGAGGCTGCCGGCTTCCATCCCGATCATCACCATCCCATTCCCGACTACCTGGTGATGGTGCTGCTGATTGTGGCCGCCCTGACGATCCTCTCGCTGTTCGTGCGCTCGCGGCTGAGCGTGGAGCACCCGGGCCGGCTGCAGATCGCGATGGAGGACGCTGTCCTCGCGCTCGTGGGTCTGCTCGAGCAGTGGATCGGCCCGAAAGGCCGTCGGTTCCTGCCGCTCATCGGGACGTTCGCGTTCTTTATCCTGATCGGCAACTACATGGGGCTGGTGCCTGGACTGATGGCGCCGACGAGCAACATCAACGTCACGCTCGGCTGCGCACTCACGACGTGGGTCTACTACCACCTGCAGGGCGTCAAGGCGCAGGGGCTGTGGGGCTACATCAAGCACTTCGCGGTGCCGCCCGGCTCGCCGGTCTGGATGGCGCCGATCATGCTGGTCATCGAGGTCATCAGCCATCTGTCGCGCATCATGTCGCTGTCGATCCGGCTGTTCGGCAATATCTTCGGTGAAGAGCTCGTCATCCTCATCCTGTTCAGCATCATCCCGTTCCTGGTGCCGCTGCCGATGATGCTGCTCGGGCTGATCACCGGCGGGCTGCAGGCGTTCATCTTCGTGCTGTTGTCGATCATCTACCTGCAGGGTGCCGTGGCGATCGAGCACCACGAGGGCGCGCACGGGCACCATGCGCCGCACGGCCGGCACGCGCCGGCGGCGGCGTAGCCGGGTGGCTGATCCGGGGAAGCGCCGGATGACCGTCGCGGATGCTCGGTTGGTCGTTCCTGGTTCAGGGTTCCGCGTTCTCAGGGCAGCGTTCTGAGTTCTGCGTTCTTTAGTCTGAGGAGGCTCTGGTCGTGAGCAAACGTCTCGTTCTGACACTGGCGCTCGTCGTCGCGGCGGGCGTGCTGGCCACGGTGTTCGCGCAGACCGAAGCGCAGTCCGCCGCGCAGGGGGCGCGCACGTTCCCGGCCGACATGGTGCGCTGGTCGATCATCACCGCCGGTTTCGCGCTCGCCTTCGCGGCAGGCTTCGGCGCGCTCGGGCAGGGCCGCGCCATCAGCGCCGCAGCCGAGGCGATCGCCCGCAACCCGGGCGCCGCCGGCGACATCCGCGGCGCGCTGATCCTGGGCCTCGTCCTCATCGAGTCCCTCGTCATCTACGTGCTGCTGATCGCCCTGATCCTGTTCTTCATCCCGCCGTTCGCCTGAGAGGGCTACCGATCGTCGCTCGGGGATGGCGGATCAGCGGATTGACGATTGCAGATTGCGGGTCGAGGGAGTGACGATTGGCGATTGGGGAATGACGGATTGCTGATCGGCCGGTTGACGATCGAGTGAACACGCGGGTGGCGCCGGGCGCTCAGGCTCCAGCCGCCAATCGATCGTTGACCCGGCCATCCTCAATCCACCATGTCGCGCCTGTCCCGCATCGACACGCTGCTGCTCCTGATGGTCCTCATCTGGGGCACCAACTACTCCATCGTCAAGCACGCGTTCCGCGAGATCGACGCGCAGGCGTTCAACGCCGGGCGGATGGCAATCGCCTCGGCCCTGTTCCTGGTGTTTCTCGTGGCGGTTCGCCGCGCCGGCGCCCGCGCCGGCATCTTCTATTCGCCCGCGACGCTGACCAGGGCCGACTGGTGGTGGCTCACCGGCCTTGGGGTCGTCGGCCACTGCTGCTACCAGTACTTTTTCATCGGTGGCCTGGCGCGCACCAGCGTGGCAAACAGCTCGCTGCTGCTCGGCGCCACGCCGGTCGTCATCGCCGTCGCGAATGCCGGGCTGGGCGAGGAGCGGATCACGCCCCTGCACTGGACGGGCGTCCTCCTGTCCGTGCTCGGCATCTACGTGGTCGTTGGGGCCGGCGGACAGCTGGGCGGCGCGCACCTCTCGGGTGACCTGATGATGCTGGCCGCCGTCGCCTGCTGGGCCGCCTACACGATTGCCGCTCGTCGCCTTATGGAACGGCACTCGCCGGTCGGCGTAACCGGGCTGTCGATGATCATCGGCACCGGCCTGTATCTGGTGCTCGTCAACCGCCAGGTGCGATCGACGGACTGGACGGGCATCAGCGCCGGCACCTGGCTGGCGCTCGTCTACTCGGCGCTCTTCGCGCTGTGCGTCGCCTACACGATCTGGTACGCCGCGGTACGGGAGATCGGGAGTGCCCGCACGTCCGCGTATTCGAACCTCATCCCGCTGGTGGCGATGGCCACCGCGATGGTGTTCCTCGGCGAGCCGGTCGTCGCGGGCAAGGTCGCCGGGGCGGCCGCCGTCCTGGTTGGTGTCGCCTTGACGAGGGTCGGACGAACGCAGCCTATGATGCCCGCCGAGGAATAGGGTGGCACGAGCCAGGGCGATTGAGGCGGATTCGGCCGGTCGGAGTGGTCGGTGGCTTTTGGGGCCTGACGTCTGTACAATTCGGAGACGCGGTGAAGTCCCACTATTATTCGCAGCACGCCGTCGCCCTGCGAGCCGAGCTCGGCCGGGCCATCAGCCGCGAGCAGCTGCGGGCGTTTCACCGCAAGACTGCCTGGCGGCATCTGCTCGTCGCCGGGCGTCAGTTCGCCATCCTGGGCCTGTGCACCTGGGGGTTGATCCGGTTCGAGACCCCGCTCGTCTGGGTACTGCTGGCGATCGTCCAGGGCTTCACCCTCTTCAACTTCACCGTGCTGCTGCACGAGGTCGTCCACCACACGATCTTCGTGCGCCGCCGGCCGCGCGCGGAGCGGATCCTCGGCCTGCTGTACGCGATTCCGAGCGGGATCTCGGCGAGCCAGTTCACGCGCTGGCACCTCGACCACCACGCCGAGCTCGGCTCCGACGAAGACGATCCGAAGCGCCATCACCTCTCGCCGAAGGTGAACAAGCGCTGGTACAAGCTGCTCTACTGCACGCCGGCGCTGTTCCCCATCTACTTCCGCGCCGCCCGCCGCGAGTCAGCGACCTATCCGCCGGACCTGCAGAAGACGATTGCCTGGGAGCGCCGGGTCTCTCTGCTGACGCACCTGTCCGCGATCGGCCTCCTCTGGTCCTTCTTCGGCTTCTACGCGGCCCTGCGGACCAGCATCATCCCGGTGTTCTTCGTCTTCCCGGTGGCGTTCACGCTCAACCGCCTCGGCCAGCATTACGACATCGACCCGCACGACCCCGCGAAGTGGGGCACGCTCATGAAGGGCAGCTGGTTCTGGGACTTCGTGTACCTCAATTCCAACTACCACCTGGAGCACCATTACTTCCCCGGCGTGCCGTTCTACCGGCTGCGCGCGCTCCAGCGGGCGCTCGTGCCCTTCTACGAGCGAAAGCAGATGCGGTGGCGAACGTACGGCCAACTGGTGTACGGCTGGCTGGTCGAGAACCACGCGCCGCACTCGGACTGGAGCCGCGCCGACTCTTCCCGCCGGTCGCACGCGGCGATCGAGCTGCCCTAACGCGTCAGGCCGCGGCGGCTGCCGGCGCGACCGACCTGATCCGATTCGCTCTTCCACGGCCGTGGCCCGGATCCTGCACGGTGTGGCTCGGCCATGACGCTGGGCAGGATACTCACCGATCGACAGGATGAGCTGCTGCGCGAGGAGCGACAGGTCCTCGGGCGCCTGCGCGCCGCGATGGCCCGTTTCGAAGCGGCCCCCGAGCACCAGAAGGCGCTCGAGCGGTCGATCGAGCAGCTCGACGAGCTGTTCCTCCTGGTGATCGTCGGCGAGTTCAACTCCGGGAAGAGCGCCTTCATCAACGCGCTGCTCGGGACGCGCGTCGTCGAGGAAGGCGTCACGCCGACGACTTCGCAGATCAACATCCTGCAGTTCAGCGAGGGGCAGGAGCGGCACCACGCCGCGTCGGGGATCCGCACGATTGCCGCGCCGGTGCCGCTGCTCCGCGAGATCCGGATCGTCGACACGCCGGGCACCAACGCGATCGTGCGCGAGCACGAGGCGATTACCCGCGACTTCGTGCCGCGCTCGGACCTCGTCCTGTTCGTCACCTCGGCGGACCGTCCCTTCACCGAGACGGAGCGCGCCTTCATGGAGCAGGTGCGCGGCTGGGGCAAGAAGATCCTGCTGGTGATTAACAAGGTGGACATCCTCGAGTCGCCGCGCGACGTCGACGACGTGCGCCGGTTCGTCGCCGAGGGGGCGCGCACGCTGCTCGACTCCAGCCCGGAAATCTTTCCGGTCAGCGCGCGCCAGGCGCTGCGTGCGAAACTGGGAGAGCCGGCTCTCTGGGCGTCGAGCGGCTTCGACGCGCTCGAGCACTACATCCGCACCGCGCTCGACGCTCCCGGTCGCGTGCAGCTCAAGCTGATGAACCCGATCGGCGTCGCCACGACAGTCGCCGGCCGACACGCCGCCATCGTCCGCGACCGGCTGGCGCTACTCCGCGACGACTTCGCGACCCTGGACGACATCGACCGGCAGCTCTCCGTGTACCAGCAGGACCTCGCCCGCGACTTCGAGTTCCGCATGTCGGACATCGACGCGATCTTCCTGGCGATGGAGAAGCGCGGGCACGAGTATTTCGACGACGTGCTGCGCCTCGGGCGGGTGATGGACCTGCTGAATCGCAGCCGCGTGCAGCAGGGATTCGAGCACCAGGTGGTCGGCGACGCGCCGCAGGAAATCGAGTGCAAGGTCTCGGAGCTGGTGGACTGGATGGTGGAATCGGACATCCGCCAGTGGCAGGCCGTCACCAGTCACCTCGCGGCGCGACGCGAGCAGCACAAAGGGCGCATCGTCGGCGACGACGATGCGGGGCGGTTTCATTACGACCGGAACCGGCTGCTCGAGTCGGTGCGGCGCGAGGCGCAGCGGGTCGTCGACACCTATGATCGCCGCCGCGAGGCGCGCGAGCTGGCCGATGCGGCGCGAAACGCCGTGGCCACGGCCGCGGCGGTCGGCGCGGGCGCGCTCGGTCTCGGGACGATCGTCACCGTGGCGGCGACGACGGCGGCCGCCGACGTGACCGGTTTCGTGATGGCGACCGTCATGGCGGCGATCGGGTTCTTCATCATCCCGGCGAAGCGGCAGCAGGCGAAGGAACAGATGCGGCGCAAGGTGTCGGACGTGCGCGAGCGGCTCGCCGGCGCGCTGCGCGAGCAGTTCACGAAGGAGATCGCGAACAGCGTGAAGCGGATTCGCGAAAGCATGGCGCCGTACAGTCGCTTCGTGCGCGCCGAAGGCGAGAGCCTGAAGGCGATGGAGGGGGAGCTGCGCGAGATCCTCGACGCGCTCGCGGCGCTGCGCCAGCGCCTCGAGCGCGCCGCCGCCTAGCGCGGGTATCGCTCGCCGCCCGCGCCGCCGACGTGCTCAGAGTGAAGCCGGCGAGGCCGCCGTTTCGATGAGCCGCCAGCGTCCGAGGGCGCGGAACCACCACCAGCCGACGGCAAGCGTCAGCGCGGCTCCGAGAACGGAGCCGGCCAGCGCCCCCGGGAACGGCCGCCCCGCGCCGCCCATCAGCAGCCGGGCCGCCGTCATCGTCGCCAGCGCGAGCGGAAGCATCGCCAGGTCGGCCCGCAGCAGCGTCACGTAGGCAACGAGCAATCCCGCGCCGGTCAGCGCCCCGGCGCCGAGCCAGCCGACGACATCGGTTCCCTGCGGCGCACCGGCGGCAAGAAACCCGAGGACCAGCAGGGGCACGGCGCCGGTCGCGCGCCGTCGCGTCCAGCCCGCGGTCAGTCCATCGACCGCCGCGAGCACCGTGATCACAATCGCCATCCGCATCAGCAGCGTCGAGATGGGATCGAGCGCGAGCTCGAGCACCGGAAACACGGTGCCGAGCGGCGACACGTCAATCACGGTCAGCCATGACGGGGTGCGAAGCCAGGCGCCTCCGGCCATGATCGCCGCCGCCACGAGCCCTCCCGCAATGGCGAGCGAAGTAGCCTCACGCCGGGGGAGTGAAGCGCCGGCGGCGAGTCGTTGCGGCAGCGCGCCGAGCGCGAGTCCGACGATGGCGGCAGTCACCGCCAGCGCGACGACGCCGACGCCGACAAGCGCGGCGAGCTGCAGCTTCAGCGGCTGCGCGGTCGAGAGCCGGGCCAGCAGCAGCGGCCAGCCGTTGGCGGCAGAGGCGATCGACACGATCAGCATCAGCCCGCTGCCCGCCACGAACAGCCGCGGGGCGAAGCGGCGCCGGCTCCACGAGATCACGGCAACGATGGCTGCCGACACCGCGATTCCGGCGAAGAACACCGCGCTGACGATCCCCAGGACGAACGATCGCGTCTGTGCCGCCGCGCGGCGGCGCGACCACTCTTCGGGCACGTGGACGAAGCGGCGGAGGTCGGCCACCTCGTCGCCGGCCAGCTGCACCGCGACGCGCAGCTCGCCCTGCGGCAGCGCCGGCTGCGTGGAATCCGCGAACACGAACTCCCAATCGGTGCGCGCGGCGCGCCTCGCCGGCTGCGCCGAGATCTCCCGCAGCTGCCCGCGCGCCGCATCGAGGCCGAGCCGCTCCTTCGCCTCGGCATGCGCCAGTGCCCGCGCTGCCGCCTCATCGAGCGACGCGCCCGCGCGATGCTCGGGAAGCGTGTGGGCGACGCGTCCGGCCTCGCCGGTCGGACGGACGGTGACGAGCCACTCCTCGGCGCGTTCTGCCACGTCGCCGGCGAAGGTCGCGGCGCGCACTCGCCAGTGCGGCGGAGGCAGGTAGGTGCCAACGAGGACGCGCCGCCGCTCCTCGCCCGCCACGTCGGCAACGAACTCGTGCGGCGCGTTCCCGCCGTCTTCGGGGGTGGGCAGGAGCCGCCACCCGGCGCCGAGCGTCACACCCCTGGCGTCGAGCGCCTGCCGCGCGATCCGCGTCGCCTCCGGCCTGGTGATCGGGAGGCTCTCGCCGCGGGTGTGCGCCAGCACCAACGCCGCACACGCGACGAGCGCGGCGAGCCCGGCAGCCATCCACGCGAGCCGTGCCTGCCGTCCGAGCGTGCGCCGCGGGCCGGGCGCGGTGTCGAACGCCGGTTCGACCGCGGGCGGCGGCTCCCATGCCGCATTCAGGTCGCCCGCCTCGATCGTCGTCCAGCGTCCCGCCTGCACGCGGCGCCAGAAGACGATGCCGAGCGGAAGCAGGATCATGACCGCCGCACTGATCTGCTGGACGAGGATGCCGGGGGCGTCGGAGACGAAGATCGGCATCGCGAAGAGAACGGCATCGAACGCGTAATGGAGGACGACGACGGGGAGCAGGCCGAAGTAGAGGTAGAGCAGGCCGAACCCGATCGAGGGGACGATGAGCTCCACCGGGCGCGCGAACGATGGCAGCGTCGGATACGGCGCGTGCCCGGCGCCGAACACCAGTGCCTGCACGACGAACGCGATCACGAGGAGGAGACGTCGATGGCCGAGGTGCTCGCCGATCAGCGCGGCGCCCGCGATCGGGACTGCCCGGAAGAGCGCTTCTTCCCAGAAGCCGGCCTGCGCCGAATTGGCGATGGCGCTCAGCCACGGCAGGTAGGTCGCGAGCACGTCGGGGTGCAGCAGCGCCTCGGATGGCGTCCACCACCCGAGCACGCGGTCGGCGAAGAAGTAGAGGCCGACCTCGTAGGCGATGAAGAGCGGGACGAGCAGGTAGCCGGCGACCGTCCGGCCGAGGACGCCGGTCGAGCTCGCCGGCCGTCCCCAGAGGCGCCAGAGCTGCGGGTGCGATCCGAAGGCCCGGCGCGTCAGGCTCTCGGCGGCCGTGAACGAGAGCGCCAGGAACGCCGACATACCGACGAACACCGCCGCCGCGAGCGCAACCTGCTGCGCGACGAACGTCGCGCGGGGCACCGCGGTGTCGTACGACATCCATTCCAGCGGCCAGGCGTTGACCAGCGCGAGCGCCTGCAGCAGGCCGATGAAGGCACCCCACGCCGCCGCCGGTCGCCACACGACCCACCGCCGCCGCAGCATGAAAAAGAGCCCGACGCCAATGCCGCCGATGATGTAGAGGAGCGTCATCGCGACCGCGGCACCGACCCCGATGGCCTCGTTCGCCGAGCGCATGTTCTCGTAGCGTCGGGTGAACGCCTCGGGCACCTTCACGAAGTGCGTGAGCTCGGTGAGCCGGTCGCCGCTGACGACGAGCCGCAGGCGATAGCGGCCGTCGTTGAGCGTGGGCGACGGACGCTCGTAGGTGAAGGTATGGTCGACGCGTCCGCCGGGGCGGCGCTCCTGGCCCTGCTCGACGAGATGGAAGGCGGCGAGGTCCACGCGCCAGCGCTCGGCCGCGCCGGCTTCGGCGATGCGCCGCGCCGCCGCGGCGTCGAGCGCGGCGCCCGGGGCGTCCTCCTTCAGGTGCTCGTGAAAGCCGTACGGCGTGCCGTCGGGGCGGAACCGGATCAGCGTCTCGTTGGTCTCGCCTTCTCTGAAGTGCCGGACGCGCCACGTGTAGGCGGCATACCGCCCTTCGCGGAGCATCCGCGTGAAGCCCTCCTTGCCGCCGCCTTCGAGCTCGACGAAGGTCTGCGCCTCGCCGTCGAGGGCGAACGACGCCGCCTGGCGGTACCCGGCCGGCCCGAACTGCTCGCGCGCCATCACGTCGCGCGCCTCGTGCAGCGCGCGCTCGCGATCCATCCGGATCTCGAGCGCGACGATCGAGAACGCCCTCGGGAAATACAGATAGGCGAGGACGCCTGCCAGCACCGACGCGGCGCCGAAGATCAGCCAGAAGGCCGGACGCCTCATAGAAACTGCGAACTAAGAACTAAGAACTAAGAACTAAGAAGTAAGACAGAAGGAGAACGTCGAACACGGAACGTGGCGCGACGAACAACGACGCGGAACGAAGAACGCAGTGGCGGCTGCGTTCTTCGTTCCTGCCGGTTCTTCCCGGTCCGGTTTTCGGCTACTTGATGAGCCAGAGATACACCGAGCGGCCGTCGGCGGTGACGGTCTGATCCGGCTCCCACTGGCCCTGCATGTCGAAGCTCTGCGACACGATCCGCGAGCCGGGCTTCAGCTCGGCCTTCAGCTTGGGCATCAGCTTGACGTTGAGTGACGGCAACAGGTAGAGCGTGACCACCGTGGCTTCGCTGATGTCTTGTTCGAACAGATCGCCGAGGATGAACTTCACGCGGTCGCCGACCTTTGCCGCGGCGTGGTTCGCCTCCGCTTCCTTGATGCGCTCGGGGTTGATGTCGACGCCGACCGCCTTCTTGGCGTTGAACTTCTGCACCGCCGCGATTGGGATGCGGCCGTCACCCGACCCGAGATCGAAGACGACGTCGTCTGGTCCCACCTTCGCCAGCTTCAGCATGGCTTCCACGACCTCGTGGGGCGTGGGCACGTAGATTACGTCGGGCGCGCGCAGCGTCGGCTGCTGGGCGGCCTGCTGCGCCGCCTCGGGGGCGCGGAGCCCGACGAAAAGCATCGCCACCAATACCAGAAGAGGAACTACCAGACGTCGCACTCGCAGTGTTCGCGCTCCTTTTGCAGCACTCACTCGGCGGCCGTGAGCCCTCGCCCCCGGGCGGGCACGCCCCCCCGACACCGCCCGGCAGCGGTCAGTATCCCATCTCGCGCTGGATGCCCCGCACGATCCGGTCGAGCTCGTCCACCAGTCGCCCGCCGCCCGCCTCGCGGTAGGCCCGGACCAGCGATTCGTAATACGACAGTACGTCATCCGGCGCTGCGCTGAACCGTTCCCAGACGGTCTCCCCGAAGTTGCGCAGGTCGCGCAGAATGGCGTACGCGTTGTGCACCTTGTCGGCGGCGGAGACGCGCAGGCTCGCGGGGCCGAGCCGCCTCGCAGCTTCGACATACTCGCGCTTGCGGTCCGACCAGGGCCGCTTCGGCGTCTCCCACGAGTCGGTGCAGTCCTCGACGATGCGCGCGACGACGTCTCCGAACCGTTGCCGGATGTCCTCGAGCCGCGCGCGGCCGCCTTGGTCCTCTGCGGCATCGTGCAACAGCGCCGCAATCGCTTCATCCTCGGTCCCGCCATCGTCGAGCACGATCGAGGCGACCCCCATGAGATGGCCGATGTACGGCGTGGCCGTGCCCTTGCGCACCTGGGACGCATGCAGCCGGCTCGCATAGTCGAACGCCGTGTCGAACCGATCGGTCAGCATGGTGGAGCGGATTCTCCTCCGCCGCTTGTCGTCGCGCGACCGCGCCGGTTAGCATACGTGCTTTCCGAGGAAGCCGCCACCCACCTCACCCCATGGACGACCCCCGCGGTCGCGTGTTCGAGGCGCTCGATGCGCTCGGCATCCGCTACGACCGCTACGAGCACCCGCCGGTGTTTACCGCCGAGGAAGCGGCGATGCACTGGGCGGCCATCCCGGGCACGCAGGTGAAGAATCTGTTTCTGCGCAACAAGAAAGGCGACCGCCACTACCTCGCCATCCTCGGCATTCACAAGCAGGCGGACCTGCGGCGGCTCGTGAAGATCGTCGGCGACGATCGTTTCAGCTTCGGCTCGGCCGAGCGGCTGCAGGACTGCCTCGGGGTGACGCCCGGGTCGGTGTCGCCGTTCGGGCTGATCAACGACGAGGCACGCCGCGTCATCGTCATCGTGGACGAAGACCTGCGGCGTGCCGAGCGCCTGCTGTTCCACCCGAACATCAACACCGCGACGCTGACCATCAGCGGCGCCGATCTCGAGCGCTTCCTCGCGTGGCGCGGGAACCCGGTGCGGTGGATACGCCTGTGACGCGCTGATGCGAGGAGGCTCTGGCGCAGGACGAGCCGCCGTCCCGGCAACGCCGCGTCCGGGCCGGCATCTGCCGCGATGTTCGGATGTGGGGTCTGGCGTTGGCAGCCGGGTGTCATCGCCGCCGCAGTGTCTCCGCGGATCGCGGGCTGCCCGAGCAGCGCGGGCCGTCCGCTGTACTCATGCGGGCGCCGCCTGGTCCCGCTTCGGCCGCTGGTTGGCCGCGAGCACGCGCTTCCGCAGCCGGATGCTGCGCGGCGTCACCTCCACGAGCTCGTCGTCGTTGATGAACTCGATCGCCTGCTCGAGCCCGAGCCGGCGCGGCGGGATGAGACGGACCGCCTCGTCGGCGGTCGAAGCGCGCATGTTGGTCTGCTTCTTCTCCTTGGTCACGTTGACGTCGAGGTCGGCGGCACGCGCGTTCTCGCCGATGATCATCCCTTCGTACACCGGTTCGCCGGGCTCGACGAAGATCTCGCCCCGCTCCTGCAGGTTCCAGATCGCGTAGGCGGTGGCCGCTCCCGGCCGGTCGGCGACCAGAGCGCCGGTCGCGCGCGAGGGAATCGCGCCGTGCCACGGCTCCCAGCCGGCGAACAGATGGTTCGTGATGCCGGTGCCCTTGGTGTCGGTGAGGAACTGCGATCTGAAGCCAATCAGCCCGCGCGCCGGGATGCGGAACTCGAGCCGCACACGGCCGCTGCCGTGGTTGACCATCTTCGTCATCGTGCCCTTGCGCGTGCCCACCATGGCGATGACGACGCCCTGGAACTCCTCGGCGACGTCGATGACGAGGTCTTCCACCGGTTCCATGACCCGCCCATCGACCGACCGGGTGACGATGTCCGGCCGGGAGACCTGCAGCTCGTAGCCTTCGCGCCGCATCATTTCGATCAGGATGGACAGCTGGAGCTCGCCGCGGCCTAGTACCTTCACCTGCTCGGGCGTGTCGGTCGCCTCGAGCCGGATCGAGACGTTCCCGAGCAGCTCGCGATCGAGCCGGTCCCGGATCTGGCGGGAGGTGACGAACGGTCCGTCCCCGCCGGACATCGGTGAGGTGTTCACGCCGAACACCATCGACACCGTCGGCTCGTCCACGGCGATGGGCGGCATCGCCACGGGATTCTCGGGCGACGCGATGGTCTCGCCGATGGTGATGTCCTCGATCCCGGCCAGGCAGACGATGTCGCCGGCCGACGCCTCGCTGATGTCGATCCGTTTCAGACCTTCGAAGGCGAAGAGCTTCGTCACCCGCGTCTGCTGGACGCGGCCATCCAGCTTGCAGACGGCAATCGGGTCGCCCACCTTCACGCGGCCGTGGAACACGCGACCGATCGCGATGCGTCCCAGGTAGTCGCTCGAATCGAGGTTCGCCACCAGCATCTGCAGCGCCGCGTCTTCGTCACCGCGCGGCGGCGGCACGTGATCGACGATCGCCTCGAGGAGCGGGCGCAGGTCAGCGCCCGGCTCGGACGCCGACAGGCTCGACGTGCCGGCGCGCGCACTGGTGTAGAGCACCGGGAACTCGAGCTGCTCCTCGCTCGCGTCCAGGTCGATGAACAGGTCGTAGATCTCGTTGAGCACTTCCTGCGAGCGGGCATCCGGCCGATCGATCTTGTTGATCACGACGATCGGCGGCAGCCGCCGCTCGAGCGCCTTGCGCAGGACGAACCGGGTCTGCGGGAGCGGCCCCTCGGACGCGTCCACGAGCAGCAGCACACCGTCCACCATCGCCAGCGTGCGCTCGACCTCACCGCCGAAATCCGCGTGGCCGGGGGTGTCGACGATGTTGATGAGCACCTCGCCGTAATGGACGGCGGTGTTCTTGGCCATGATGGTGATGCCGCGCTCGCGCTCGAGGTCGATCGTGTCCAGCGCCCGCTCGAGCACCCGCTCGTTATCGCGGAAGATTCCGCTTTGCCGCAGCAGCTGGTCCACCAGCGTCGTCTTGCCGTGGTCCACGTGCGCGACGATCGCAACATTCCTGGAATTTTTCATCGCCGATCGTCGATCCCCTCTCCTGAATCCCTTGTCCGGAATCCCGCTCCCGAATCTTCTCTCCTTCGATTCGCATCAGATCGTACCCGACCGCCGCACCGAGGCCACGCTCGCCGTCGTGTTCCAGGACGGGGCAGGCGACGGTCAACGAAGGGCGTAGCGGTCCCGCTTCGGGGTCCGCCACCGGCTGGCCCAGGGAGGCCGAGAGAAGGGGCGACACCTGCATCGCGCGGGCCGCCTCCGAAAAGGGGGACAATGCTGGCGTGCAAGGCGACTGCCCGCAGCTCGATCAACCCCGCTGGCTCCGGCAGCGTCATACGACTGACACCGAGGAGCATCAGGTCGCGTGGCCGCAAAACCAAGTGACGTCAGCTGACACGGACCTGATCTCGCGGGCGGCGGGCGGCGACGCGTCCGCCTTCCAGGCGCTCGTGGAGCGCCATCGCTCGATGGTGTACCGCATCGCGTACCAATTCGCGGGCAACCATCACGACGCGGAGGACATCGCGCAGGAAGTCTTCATCAAGGTGTACCGTTCGCTGGATCGCTTCCGCCAGGACGCCCAGCTCAGCTCGTGGGTGTACCGGATCGTCATGAACGCCTGCATCGACCACCATCGCCGCAACTCGCCGGCCGGAGCGGCGCCCTTTGGCGAAGAAGCCCAACAGAAGATGCTGAATACTCCGGAGGAAACCCCCGGCCCCGAGGAACGCGCATATGCGGGCGAGCTCGGCGCCGTGCTGGAAACCGCGATCGCCGGGCTGCCGAAAGGGCAGCGGCTCGTGTTCGTCATGCGTCACCACCATGGTCTGAAGCTCTGCGAGATTGCCGAGTCGCTCGGCCTCGCGGAGGGTACCGTCAAGCGCCAGCTGCACGCCGCCGTCCATCGGCTCCGGCAGGCGCTCGCCACCGCGAAGGTCACGGCGGGAGGCCGGGCATGACCGCGTGCGACGTCCAGGCATCGGGCGCGATCGAGCTGTATTTCTACGGCGAGCTGGAGGGCGCCGAGCGCGACGCGGTCGCGCGGCATCTTCCCGGCTGCGAGGCCTGCCGCCGGGCGCTCGACGAGCTGGCGATCATCCGGGACGCGTTGAACACACGTCCCGACGTGGCGGCGCCGGAAGGCGGCGATTGGCGTGGCTTCATGGCCAGGCTCGAGCAGGCGATCGTCCGGGAACAGCAGTCCAGCCGGGCGCAGGCGCCGGTCGTTGTCGCGCCACGATGGCGGATGCTGCGGCCGTCGTTCGCCGGCCCTCTCGCGATGGCGGCGCTGCTGGTCCTGGCCACGAGTGGCGTGCTGTTCGTCGCCCGCTCCCGCGAGGCGGCGACGACGGCGCCGTCGGCGAGCGTGGCAGCGGGCCGCGAGGTTGTGGAGCCGCGCCGGCTCGAGCCGGATCCGGCGCTGGCGTCGGTCAGCGAGCAGCTGTTCGTGCGGTCGAAGCCAGTGTTGCTCGGCCTGGCGACGAGGGAGGCCGGCGAGCCGGCCGGCTGGGATCACGAGCGGGACCTCGCGGAAGGGCTGCTCAACGACACGCGGCTCTACCGCATGGCTGCGGAGAACCGCGGCATGTCGCGGCTGGCCGGCGTGCTGCGCGACCTGGAGCTCGTGCTGCTCCAGGCGTCGATGACCGACGAGCGCGATCCGGCAGCGCTCGAGCGGATCCAGCGCTTCATCGAGAAGCGCGACGTGATCGGGCGGATCGAGGCCGTGTCGGCCGCAACCACGGGTAGCTGAGGGTGACATGCGCGTGACGAACGGATGCTGGTGGACGGGAGCGGTGATGGGCACGGCGCTGTTGCTCGCGCCGCTGGCGGCGGCCTGGGCGGAGCCGCAATCGCCCCGCCTCGAGCGCGCCAAGGATCTCATGACCGACGAGCGCTGGGTCGCCGCGGTGGCCGAGCTCACGACCGCGGCACGAGACGCGAAGGAAGCGAGCCGCGACGAGGCGCTCTTCTGGCTCGCCCAGTGCCACAAGGAGGTCGGCGACTACGCGCTCGCGCTCGACGCGATTCAGCGCCTGGAGCGGGAGTTCGCGAAGAGCCGCTGGGTCAGGCCGGCCAGGTCCATCAAGATCGAGATCGCGCAGCGGCTGAACCGCACGGACATCCTGTGGATGACGGCGCTGCCGCCGATGCCCAAGCCGCCGCAGCCGGCGCCGATTGTCGTCGGCGAGACGGTGACGCCGACGCCCCCGCACCCGCCGCGCGCGCCGCGGCGGGCGGAGGGGCAGGTCCCCGAAACCGCCGAAGTGCCCCGTGTGTGGTTCACAAACGGACCGGACTTCGATGTGGAACTGCGAATCCAGGCGATGGGGAGCCTGATCCTGAGCGGGTCGGACAATGCGGTGAAGGTGATCCCGATGCTTCGCCACATTGCGCTGGAATCCACCGAGCCGGGACCCGCGCGCCGTGCGGTGTTCGCGCTCGCGCAATCACCCCGCCCCGAAGCGCGATCGACCGTCGTCGAGGTGGCCAAGAAGGGACCGGAGCCGGTACAGATCGAAGCGGTGCGCGCCCTGGGCCGCTGGCGAGGGCCCGAGGTCTCGCAGGAGCTGCTGCAGGTGTACTCGGCGGCCGGCGACGAGGTGAAGTTCCACGTCGTCCGCTCGCTCGGCCAGCGGGCCGAAACGCAGGCCCTCGTCCACATCGCCGAGTCCGAGGTGAACCAGCACCTGCGCGAGACGGCGCTCGAGACGCTCGGAGGGGCGCCGGGCGGCATCCTCCACCTGCGGAGCATGTACGAGAGGGTGCCGGCCGCCTCGCGCCGCTCGATCATCCGCGGCCTCTTCAAAGCCCGCGACGACGAAGGGCTGATCCGCATCGCCGCGCGCGAGCGCCAGGCCGCGATGCGGCAGGAGATCCACGAGCGTCTCCGGCTGCTCGGGACGCCCCGGGCCAAGCAATATCTCGAACAGGTGCAGGGGAAATAGGTAATATCCGGAGACCGGGGTTCCCCCGGCGTCCGGATATGCCGCAGACCCATTCTCTCCCCTCAGGCGGGCGCCGCCGCGCCCTCGTCGTGTTCGTCAACTCGGTCATCGGCCTGATTGGCGCGGGCCTCGCCGCGCTGCTCGGAGCGTTTGCGCTGCGCCCGGCCGCCGCGCAGGCGGGCGGCCGGTGGCTGCGCGCCGGAACCACCGACGATCTCACTCCCGACCTCCCCGTGCCGCGCGTGCTCGCGGTGCCGCGCGTCGACGGCTGGTATCGCGTGCGCGCGCGCCAGACCGTGTTCATCGTATGGGACGGCGCCCGCGGCGTGCGGGCGATGTCCGCGACCTGCACGCACCTCGGCTGCCAGGTCCACTGGGACAGCGCCGCCGGACGCTTCCGCTGCCCGTGCCACGGCGGCGTCTACGATGCGTCGGGCCGGGTGCTGGACGGTCCTCCTCCCCGGCCGCTGGACGTCGTCGAAGCGCGCCTCGATCCGGCGGACGGCTCGGTGCTGGTGCGGCTGTGAGCGCGGTCCATCAGCAGCCGCCGGAGCCGACCGGGAGGCAGCGGAGGACCGGAGTCGAGGCGGCCGGGTGGCGAGCCAAGTTCCCCGCCGTTCGGGAATGGTTCGACGCCCGTACGGGCGCGGGCGAGCTCCGCCGCGTCCTGCTCGACGAGCCGCTGCCCCCCGGCACGGGATGGCTCTTCACGCTCGGCAGCATCCTGCTCGCGCTGCTCGCGGTGCAGGTGCTCACTGGCGCGTTCCTGACGCTCTACTACGCGCCCACCCCCGACCACGCCTACGACAGCGTCCGCTTCATCATGTCCACGGCGAGCGGCCGGCTCGTCCGCGGCCTGCATCACTTCGGGGCGAGCTTCCTGGTGGTCGCCGTCGCGCTGCACCTGCTGCGCGTGGTCGTGTTCGGCTCGTACAAACCGCCGCGCGAGCTGACCTGGCTTTCGGGGGTCGCGCTGCTCGTGATCGTGCTCGCCTTCGCGCTGACCGGTTACCTGCTGCCGTGGGATCAGCGCGCCTTCTGGGCAACGGTCGTGACGATCAACATCTCGAAGCTGGCGCCGCTCGGCGGGGAGGTGGTGGCCGGCGTGATGCGCGGCGGCGCGACGATCGGCGCGCTCACGCTGACGCGATGGTACGCTGCCCACGTCATCTTCCTGCCGGCAGCGCTCGTCGCGCTGGTGTTCGCGCACCTGTTCCTGATGCGGCGGCAGGGCATCTCCGGCCCGGTGCGGCCGCGCGCCGGCAGTCCGTTCCCCTTCTACCCGGCGCAGGCGGCGCGTGACGTCACGGTAGTCCTCGTGGTGTTGCTGGCGCTGGTCGTGCTCGCGCTGGCCGGGACGCCGCCGCTCGAAGCCCCCGCCGACCCGACCGATGCTTCCTACATCCCGCGGCCGGAGTGGTACTTCCTCTCGCTGTTCCAGCTGCTGAAGTACTTCCCGGGCAAATGGGAGGTCGTCGGCGCGATCGTGCTGCCGACGGTGCTCGGTGGCGTGCTCGCCCTCCTGCCCTGGATCGACCGCGGGCCAGAGCGCGATCCGCGGAAGCGGCCGCTGGTGATCGGCGGGGCGATCGCCGGCGTGCTGGCGGTCGTGACGCTCACCGCGCTCGGCTGGCGGGATCGGCCGGCAGTCGCCGCCGATCCGGAGGCCTGGACGCTGCGGGAGATCGGCGGCAGCGTCTTCGTCGAGCGGCGCGGCTGCGCGCGCTGTCACTCGGAGAGCGGCGTTGCCGATCCGCTCGCGTCGATCCCGGCCACGCGCGGGCCCGAATGGCTGGCCGGCCACGTCGCCGACCCCGAGATAATTGCATCCGGGCTGCGGCCCCCGGCGGCGGCGGTGCACGAGCGCGAGGCCGCCGCGATGGTCGCGTACGTCAGGCGTCTCACGCGCGCCGGCCACCAGCACCCCGCGCTCGAGCCCGGGGCGCGGGCCGCGGCTGCCGTGTTTGCACGACACTGCATCGGGTGCCATCGCATCGACGGGGAAGGGGGCGACGAGGGGCCCGATCTCTCGCGCGTCGGGACGAAGCACGACTTCGAGAGGCTGCGCGTGTGGATCGCGGATCCGGCGTCGATCGATCCCGACGCCGAGATGGACCCGTTCGGCAAGCGCCTCACGCCGCAGGAGCTCGATGCGATCGCCGGCTATCTGGCCCGGCGCACGCGATGAGTAACCCGCTGCACGACGGCCTGCGCATCGAGCCGACGCCGGGCGCGGCAACGCTGGTGATCTTCGGCGCCTCCGGTGACCTGACCCGGCGCAAGCTGCTGCCGGCGCTGTATCGGCTCTCGCGCGGACAGCGGCTGCCGGCGCAGCTGTCGGTGATGGGAATCGGGCGCTCGAAGCTGGACGACGACCGCTTCCGCGAGCAGTTCTTCGCCAGCCTTCGCGAGTTTGCGGGCGTGGCGGACCGCTCCGACGAGGTCGCCGCGTCGCTCGCGCAGCGGCTGCACTACCTGTCGGGCGATCTCGAGGACCCTGCCCTCTACCAGCGGCTCGCCGAGCGGCTCGCGGCCGACGGTTCGCCGGGTGTTCTCTACTACCTCGCGATCCCACCGGAAGCCTACCCGTCGATCGTCGAGCGGCTCGGCGCGGCCGGCCTTGCCGCGTCGACCACCGAGCATGGCTGGAGGCGGCTCATCGTCGAGAAGCCGTTCGGGACGGATCTGTCGAGCGCCCGGCGCCTCAATCGGGCGATCCACCGGCACTTCGCCGAGCCGCAGGTGTTCCGGATCGATCATTACCTGGGGAAGGAGACGGTCCAGAACCTGCTCGTCTTCCGGTTCGGCAACGGCATGTTCGAACCGATCTGGAACCGTCGTTACATCGACCACGTGCAGATCACGGCGGCCGAGACGGTCGGCGTCGAGCGGCGCGCCGGTTACTACGAGCAGGCCGGGGCGCTGCGCGACATGGTCCAGAACCACCTGATGCAGCTCCTCACGATGGTGGCGATGGAGCCGCCGATCGCGTTCACCGCCGACAGCGTGCGCGACCGGAAGATCGACGCACTGCTCGCCGCGCAGCCGGTCGCCGGCGTGGTTCGCGGGCAGTACCGAGCCGGCTGGGTGAACGGGGCGGAGGTCCCGGGGTACCGCGAGGAGCCGGGCGTGGACGCGGCGTCGCAGACCGAGACCTTCGCCGCCGTCCGCCTGCACCTGGACAGCTGGCGCTGGGCCGGCGTGCCGTTCTACCTGCGCACCGGCAAGCGGCTGCCGAAGCGGACCACCGAGATTGCGATTCAGTTCCGGCGCCCGCCGCTCGAGATCTTCCGGAAGGTGACGCTCGCGCCGGTGTCGCCCAACCTGCTGGTCGTCAACGTGCAGCCGGACGAGGGTATTTCCATTCGCTTCGAAGCGAAGCTGCCGGGCACGCGTATGCAGCTGGCGCCGGTGCGCATGAACTTTCGCTACGGACACGCGTTCGGCGGGCCCGTGCCCGAGGCCTACGAGACCCTGCTGCTCGACGCGCTGCTCGGCGATGCCACCCTGTTCGCGCGCCACGACTTCGTCGAAGCGTCATGGGCGCTGATCACGCCCGTCCACGAGGCCTGGGCCGCCTCGCCGCACGATCCCGCATCGGCGCTCGCCAGCTACGAGGCGGGCGACTGGGGACCGGCCGAGGCCGACGCCCTCATCCAGCGTGACGGCCGGCGATGGAGGACGCTGTGAGCGATCTGTTGCCGGGCGCGGCGGAAGTGGCGTTCGTGGATCTTCCAGCAACCGCGGAGGCCGCGATCGCCAGCGTGGTCATCGTCGCCCCCCGGGCGCGCATGCGCGAGGCAGCCGAGGCGCTGACGCCCTCGGCCGAGGCCGGCCTGCGGCCCATCCTGATCGTCTCCGATCCGGAAACCGCAGCCAGCTTCCGCACGGCCGGCGGCGCGATCGTCCTCGAAGGGCTCAAGCCCGAGCACTTCGACAACGCCGTCGCCGCGTTGCGGCTGTCGAGTCTGCCGACGCTGGTCTGGTGGCGCGGCGGATCGGCCGACGCGCTGCCACGGCTCGCGTCACTGGCCGACCGTCTCGTGCTGGATACCGTCGACCCGGGCGAGGTCTGGCCGCTCGTCGGCCGCCTGGCGGAGCACACCGCCGTGACCGACATCCGGTGGGCGCGGCTCACGCGCTGGCGAACGCTGATGGCGCATTTCTTCGACATCCCCGAGATCCGCGACGACGCGGCGGCGTTCCATTCCCTCGAGGTGCGCGGCGGCGACGTCCATGCGGCGCGTCTCTTCGCCGGCTGGCTCACCTCGTCGCTGGCGGTGCCGCCGGACTTCGTCGTCGACATCCGCGAGCGCGCGGGCGCACCCGCGATCCAGCACGTGTGCCTCGGGAACCGCGAGCGCCGCCTGATCCTGCGCCTGGCGCAGAGCCGGACGTGCGTCGTCACGGCGGTCGAGAGCGAGCGCGGGCCGGCGACGCGCATCGTCTCGCTCGGCGACCAGGGGCTCGCCGCGCTCATCGCCGAGGAGCTGCGCGTGCGCTCGCACGACGTCGCGTTCGAGCGCGCCGTCCGTGTAATGGAGGGGAGCCGTTGATTGCACACCACGCGACGACGCTGAACCTGGCAAGCGTGCTGGAGCAGCAGGCGCGACTGGTGCCCGGCCGTGTCGCGGTGACCTGCCGCGACACGAACATCAGCTATGCCGAACTCGACCGGCGCGCGGCACAGATCGCCGCCGGCCTCGTCGCGCTGGGCATTGTCGCCGGGGACCGCGTCGCGCTCTCCTGCCCGAACCTGCCGTGGTTCCCGATGGTGTACTTCGGCATACTCAAGGCGGGAGCCGTGGTCGTGCCGCTCAACGTGCTGTTGAAGCCGCGCGAGATCGCGTACCACCTGCGCGACTCCCAGGCGAAGGCGCTCCTGGCGTTCGAGGGGACGCCGGAGCTGCCGATGGCGCAGATGGCGCGCGCCGGCTGCGACGAGGCGCTCTGCCCGAACCTGGTGGTGATAACGCTCGACCCGGGCGCGCGCAGCCCGGTGTCGCCGTCGCTCACGCTCGGACAGCTGATGCACGGGCGGGCCGCCGCATCCGCGACCGTGCCGCGCCGGCCCGACGACACCGCCGTCATCCTCTACACGTCCGGGACGACCGGGCAGCCGAAGGGCGCCGAGCTGACGCACGCGAACATGGTGATGAACGCGATCGCGTCGCGCGAGATGTTCGCGCCGGCCGGCCGCGGCGGTCTCCAGCAGGACGTCCACCTCATCACGCTGCCGCTGTTCCACTCGACCGCGCAGACCTGCCAGATGAACTCCGGCCTGCACGCCGGCGCGCGGTTGGTGCTGCTGCCGCGCTTCGAGCCCGCAGCGGTGCTCGAGGCCGTGGCCCGCGAGCAGGCGAACTTCTGGATTGGCGTCCCAACGATGTACTGGGCGCTGCTCAAGCACGTGGAGGTCGCGGCGATCGACCCGGCCCCGATCGCTGCGCACCTGAGCCTGTGCGTCTCGGGCGGTGCCCCGATGCCGGTGGAGGTCATGCAGCGGTTCGAGGCAACGTTCGGCGTACGCGTGCTCGAAGGCTACGGCCTGTCGGAAACCTCGCCGGTTGCGTGCTTCAACCAGGTGCACCGCGCCAGCAAGCCGGGCACCGTCGGCCTGCCGATCTTCGGCGTGGACCTGCAGTGCGTCGATGACAAGGGCACGCCCGTACTCACCGGCGAGCGCGGCGAGGTCGTCATCCGCGGGCCCAACATCATGAAGGGGTACTACAACCGGCCGGAGGCGACCACGGAGGCGCTGCGCGATGGCTGGTTTCACACCGGCGACATCGGCACGATTGACGCCGACGGCTACGTGTCGATCGTCGACCGCAAGAAGGACATGATCCTGCGCGGCGGCTTCAGTGTGTACCCGCGGGAGCTGGAAGAAGTGATCATGACGCACCCGGCGGTGTCACTGGTCGCCGTCATCGGCGTGCCCGACGAGCGGCTCGGGGAGGAGGTGAAGGCCTTCGTCGTGAAGACGCCGGGCGCCAACACGACGGAGGCGGAGCTGCTCGACTGGTGCCGCGAGCAGTTCGCAGCGTACAAGTATCCGCGGCAGATCGAGTTCCGCGAGTCGCTGCCGGTCGGTGCGACCGGTAAGATCCTCAAGCGCGAGCTCCGCGCGGCGAGCTGATGAGGGCCGGCAGCCGGCTTGCATCGGCGACGGTAGAGGAAGACGGTATAGGAAGAGGAGGGGCTGATGCCGAAATGCAGTGAAGTGATGACCCGCGAGCCGGTGTGCTGCGAGCCCTCCGACCCGATCCCCCGGGCAGCCGAGCTGATGAAGCGCGAGGACGTCGGGTCGGTGCCCGTGGTCGAGTCGCGGGCTGACAACCGCCTGGTCGGCATCGTCACGGACCGCGACATTGTCGTCAAGCTCGTGGCCGAGGGCCGCAAGGTGGAGAGCGCGACGGTCCGCGACACGATGACGCCGCACCCGGTGTGCTGCCGCGAGGACGATGACGTGAGCCGGGCCGTGGCGCTGATGGAGGAGCGCCAGGTCCGACGCATGCCGGTCGTGACGGCGGACGGCCGGCTGTCGGGCATCATTGCCCAGGCGGACATCGCCACGAGGCTGCACCGCGATCGTACGACTGGTGAGCTGGTCGAAGCGATTTCCGAGAGCGGAACGACGCGCCGCTGACCCCTGACGGCCGCCCTCCAGCCGCGCTGGCGAGCGGCCGTCCAGCCCGTCCGTCGGTTGCCTGCCTGAGATAGCGTGGGATATATTCGCGTGCGGCAAAATGGCTGTGGACCTTCCCACGTCGCATCGCTCGACCGGACTCGTCGATGTTCTCGATCGCGTGCTCGACAAGGGATTGGTCATTGCCGGCGACATCAAGGTCTCACTGGCTGAAGTCGAACTGCTGACGATCCGGATCCGCCTTCTCGTGTGTTCCCTCGACAAAGCGCAGGAGATTGGCCTCGACTGGTGGCGGTACGACAGGGATCTGTCCTCGGGCGCCCGGCGTTCGGCCCTGGCCGCCCATGACGAGCTTCGCGAGCAGATCCTCGCGCTCGAGCGGAAGGTGGACGCGTTGTCGGCAGCGTCGAGACGGCGCCGGTAGGCGATCCACGGTTGCGGGCAACAGGAGCGCAGCATGGCAGTTGAACGGGCAGCCGGCGGGACGAGCCTCATCGACGTCCTCGACCGCGTGCTGGACAAAGGGATCGTCATCGACGCCTGGGTCCGCGTGTCGCTCGTCGGGATCGACCTCCTCACGGTCGAGGCGCGGGTGGTTGTCGCATCCATCGACACCTACCTGAAGTATTCCGAAGCCGTAGGTTCGGTGCCGCCCGTCTCGCGGCCGCAGGCTGAGCTGACCGCCCACCAGAACGTCGTCGCGGAGAATGCCGCGCTGCGCGCCGAGCTGGCAGCGACGAAGGCGACGCGAGCGCGCCTGCGGAGGCGCACCCAGGAGGGATAGCCTGTGCTTCGGTCCGCTGGCGCGTCGACCGTGCCGGTTCCCAGGGTCGACACCGAAGCGAAACTCTCGATCGCCGAGTTCCTGCTGACGAGCACCGACCTGCAGGCCTCGACGCGGCGCGCCGTCGACTGGCTGGCGGTGTACGCCGACATCCGGCAGGCGCTGGTCGTGGTGGCGGAGCGCGGCACGGGCCAGTTGCTGCTCGTCGCCGAACATGGGCTGTCGGCAAGCGCGATTGCCGACTTTACAGTCACGCTCGACGAGACGTCGCACCCGTTCGTACGAGCGCTTGGCCGCTCCGAGCCGACCTACTTCGCCGGCCCGCCGCCCAACTACCGGCTGCCGGTCGACGTCCCGCCGTTCCACGCCATTCCCCTGCGCGACCAGGACGCTACCGGCTACGGCCTGCTGGTGGCGAGTGCGTCGGGACCGGACGTGCGGCCGGACGTCCTGTGGCTCTCGCGCCTGCTGGCACGGCAGGTCTCGCGGCTGCTCAGCCGGCAGACGTTGGCGGAGACCCGGTTCGGTCAGGAGCGGATGCTGCTCTACAGCATCATCAACGCGGTGACCGACCCGATCCTGCTGACCGACACGGAAGGCAAGCTGATCATCGCCAACACGCACGCCGAGAAGCTGTTCGCCGCGCCGGAGGACGCCAGCGAAGGCTGGCGCCGCGCCGTGGCGCTCAACAACATGCTGTTCTCGGCGGCGCTCTCCACGACCGCGGTGGCGCAGATCGAGCTGGCGCGCCGCGAGGTCCTGCTGGTGGATCCGCTCGAGGGGTCGGACCTGCTCTTCGAGCTGCTCTCGTCGCGCGCCAAGGACGAGCGCCAGGGCACCTACGTCGTCGCGATCCTGCGCAACATCACCGACCTGGCGCGCGCGAAGGAGGAGATCGAGGAGAGCTATCGCACGCTGCGCAGTGCGCAGGCGGAGGTCCGGGACGAGCGGCATCGCCTCGACCTGATCATCGACTCGGTGGCCGACCCGATCCTGGTGACCGACCAGGAGGGGGACATCGTGCTGATGAACGAGCCGGCGGAGCGGCTGTTCAATGTGTCGCCGATGGCCGACGAATCGGCGCAGCGGCGGGTGCGCGCCAACGGCGCCAACCTGACGTCGTTTGTCTCGAACGTGCTGACCCGCAGCGGCGAGCAGCGCTACCGGGGCGAGATCCAGCTCGCCGATCCGATGAGCGGGCGGGCGCTGCCGGTGGAAGGCGTCGCCGGCACCATCCTCTCCGAGCAGGGTGAGCTGATGTGGGTCGTCACCATCCTGCACGACCTGACCGAGGCGCTCGAGAAGGCGCGGCTCTACGAGCAGCTGAAGGAGGCGTCGGCGGAACTGGAGCGCAAGGTGCAGGAGGCAACCGCCGAACTGGCGGAGCAGAACGAGCTGCTGCGCCGGCAGCACATCGCCCTCGAGCAGGCGTCCGCGCTCAAATCGCAGTTCCTGGCCAACATGTCGCACGAGTTCCGGACGCCGCTCAACGCGATCTTGGGCTACACGCACATGCTGCTGCACGGGGTGTCGGGCCCGGTGTCGGACGCGCAGCGGAAGAGCCTCTCCCGCATCGATTCCAACTCGCGTCACCTGCTCGCGCTGATCAACGACATCCTCGACATCACCCGCATCGAGGCGGGTCGGATGCCGCTGAACCTCACCACGTTCGCGGTGGCGGAGCTGATCGACGAGGTGATGTCGGAGCTCGAGCCGATCATCAAGCGGTCGAACCTGGTGGTGGCGGCGAAGGTCCACGGCCGGGTGCCGAAGTTGAAGAGCGACCGGCAGAAGGTGAAGCAGATCGTCCTCAACCTGCTGAGCAACGCGCTGAAGTTCACGCCCGCCGGGTCGGTCAGGATCAGCGGGTCGTACGACGTGCGCAGCCGGATGGTGCACATCGTCGTGCGCGACACCGGCGTGGGTATTTCGGCCGACAATCAGCTGAAGGTCTTCGAGGACTTCCGGCAGCTCGACAGCTCGCCGGCGCGCGGCTACGGCGGCACCGGCCTGGGGCTGTCGATCTGCCGCCGCCTCTCGCAGATGCTGGGGGGCACGATCGAGCTGCACAGCGAGTTGGGGAGCGGGTCGACATTCACGCTGCAGCTGCCTGCGCGGCTGCGGCGGAGATGACCGGCGCGGTCAGCCTGCGCTTGCGACGGCTGTCGCTGGGCCCCGCGAGCGCTGAACACCCCGGCGGCCCGGGCGAGGCGGCGGAGTAACGCGACGCGGAGCGGCGCCGGCGGCGAGAGCGAGCGGGGTGGAGCCCCGCGAGCATTGAACATGACCGAAGCAGCCAAGGAACTGGTGCTCGTCGTCGAGGATTACCAGGATGCGCGCGAGATGTACGCCGCCTACCTGCAGTACTCAGGGTATCGGGTCGCCGAGGCCACCAACGGCGTCGAGGCAATTGAGAAGACGCTCGAGCTGATGCCCGACATCATCCTGATGGACCTGGCGCTGCCGAAGATGGACGGCTGGGAAGCGACGCGCCGGCTGAAGATGGACGAGCGCACCCGCCACATCCCGATCGTCGCGCTCACCGGCCACGCGCTCGCCGGCCACGCGGAGGGCGCGCGCCAGGCGGGCTGCGACTCGTTCGTCACCAAACCCTGCCTGCCCGACGCGCTCGTCGCCGAGATCCAGCGGATGCTCGCCGCGCGCGACCAGAACGGCGGGAACGAATCGGGCAAGCGGTCCCGCACCTCCAGCCGCTCGCGTTAGCCAGGGCCGCGCACAGGACAGCCATGGCGAAGACCCGGAAGAAGGCGAGGACGCGGCCGAGGCGCCGGAACGCGGCAGCGACTGGCGGGCGCGAGCGGGCGGGCCGGGCGTCCACGTCGCGCACCGACACGCGCGGGAAGCTCGGACGCGTCCGGCTGCCCCCGGCCCCGACGCGGCCGGCGCGCGTGGAAACGCCGCCGGCGGCCGACGAGGTGAACGAGGGCAGGTACGTCTACTGCATCATCAAGTCGGAACGTCCCCTGAGCTTCGGGCCGCTCGGGATGGGCGTCGAGCCCTCGGACGTGCACACGGTGCACTACCGCGACATCGCCGCTGTCGCCTCGAACACGCCGATGATCGTGCAGGACCCGACCCGCGACAACGTCCTCGCGCACCAGCGGGTGAACGAAACGGTGATGCAGCAGCACACCGTCATCCCGATGTCGTTCGGCACGGTGTTCAAGACCGACGATGACATCATCGAGCTGCTGCGCTCGGCGTACGACGCCTTCACCGACGTGCTGAACAAGATGCAGGACAAGTTCGAGTTCGGCCTGAAGGTGCTCTGGGACCGCGATCAGATCATCCGTGAGATCGAGGAGGAAGACGAGGACATCCGCCGGCTGAAAGGGGAGATCTCCTCGCAGAAGGGCTCGACCTATTTCGCCCGGATGCAGTACGGCCGGCTCATCGACGCCGCGCTGCAGAGCCGGTCGGAGCGCTTCCTCGCCGAGATCTTCGACGCGCTGCGCGACGTCTCGGTGGCCTCGCGATCGAACAAGCCGATCGGCGACCGCATGATCATGAATGCGGCGTTTCTCGTGGCGCGCCCGATGGAGGAGGCGTTCGACACGCGGGTGAAGGACATCGGCCAGCGCTACGACAAGCTGACGTTCCGCTACACCGGCCCGTGGCCGCCGTACAACTTCGTGAACATCCGCCTGAAGCTCGAGCGCGCGCATTGAGCGAGTGCTGGCCATGCTGAATGCCGAATCCTGAATGCCGAGCGCGATGTGAATGCCGAGTCACGAGTACCGACCGTCGGCGTTCGTCATTCAGCATTTGGCATTGACACGGATCATGTTCATCCTCGACACCCTTCTCATCGGCAGCCTGCGCTTCGTGCTCGACAAGATCGCGGCAGCGGTCGACACCGAGCTGAACGACGACACCGCGCTGCGCGAGCAGCTGCTCGCGGCGCAGATGCGACTCGAGCTCGGCGAGATGACGCCGGCGGAGTTCGAAGCGCTGGAGGCAGACATCCTCGCGCGGTTGCGCGAGTTCCGGGACCGGCGGCAGGGCGGTGACGCGGCGGCGCGCTCCCCCCGCCATTACCGCATCACCGGCATCGAAGCCTCGTTCGAGGGCGACGATCATCGGGCCGGATCGTAGACGGGTGCGGTATCGCTTCGTCGGGGGAAAGGGAGGCGTCGGCAAGACGACCTGCGCCGCCGGCCTCGCCATCGCCGAAGCCGCTCGCGGGACGCCCACCCTGGTCGTGTCGACCGACCCCGCACCGTCGCTCGCCGATGCGTTCCGCCATTGGCTCGGCGCGGCCCCAAGGCCGATTCCGATGGGCGCGACGGCACGGCTCGACGCCGTCGAAATCGACGCCGCGCGCGCGCTGGAACGCTGGCTGACCCGACGGCGCGCGTCGCTCGAACGGGCGGCGCTTCGCGGCACATGGCTCGACGAGGAGGACGTCGCGCGGCTGCTGCGGCTGTCGCTGCCCGGCATCGATGAGATTGCCGCGCTGCTCGAGCTCTACCGCTTGGGGCAGTCGGGCCGCTACGACCTCATCGTGGTCGACACCGCGCCAACCGGTCATACGCTCCGCATGTTCGCGATGCCGGAGACGCTGCAGGGTGTCGCTCGGTTGTTCGACCGGATGCAGGCGAAGCACAGGCTCGTCGTCGAAGCGCTGCGCGGGCGGTGGCAGCCCGACGAGGACGACGCAGTCATCGCCGGCGTGGTGGAAGAGGCGGCGGCGCTGTCCGGGCTGCTGCGCGACCGCTCGCGCGTGGCGATGATCTGGGTCACGCTGCCCGAGCCGATGGCCGTTGCCGAAACGGTCGACGCGGCGCGCGCGCTGGCGTCGCAGGGTATCGGGCTGGCGGAAGTGGTCGTCAACCGGCTCGTGCCGCCGCCGCCGCGCCCGTGCCGCTGGTGCGCAGCACGGCGTCGGTTCGAGGCGGCCGCGGTCGGCGCGCTCCGCCGCAGTCTGCGCGTCAGGGCCGCCGCGCCGACGCTACGCGCGGTCCGCGCCCGCGACGCCGAGCCCACTGGAATCCGCGCCCTGGCTGGCATCGGCGCCGAGCTCCGGCAAAAGGGGGCTGCCTCCTTTCCGCAGAAGGAGGCAGCCCCCTTTCGCGGCAGGCACAACAGTGCGACTTCGGATGTAGCCGTTGGGCTCAGGCGTCAGAAGGGGGCTATCTCCTTCCCCGGAACGGAGACAACCCCCTTTTCGAGCCTCGTGATGTTCGGGGGTAAGGGAGGGGTCGGCAAGACCACGTGCGCGGCGGCGGCGGCGCTTGCCGCGGCGCGCGCGCAGCCGGAGCGCAGCGTCCGGCTCATCTCGACCGACCCCGCCCACTCGCTCGCCGATGCGCTCGGGGTGCCGCTCGGCGATACACCGCGTTGCGTTGCCGGGGCGCCGCGGAACCTCGAAGTGCGCGAGCTCGACGCCACAGTCCGATTCGCGCACGTGCGCGAGCGATACCGGTCCGCCATCGACGCGCTCTTCGACCGCCTCTCCCGCGGCGCCGCCATCGACGCGAGCCGCGACCGCCAGGTCATGCGGGACCTCATCGACCTGACGCCCCCCGGGCTCGACGAGCTCGCCGCCGTGATCGAGGTGGTGGACGCCCTCGAGCAGCGCCCCGGCGACCTCGTGATTCTCGATACCGCGCCGAGCGGCCACGCGCTTCGCCTCCTCGAGATGCCGTCCGTGGTCCAGGAGTGGACGCGCGCGCTCATGAGCATCCTGCTCAAATACCAGCCGGTGGTCGGCATCGGCGAGCTGGGCCCGATTCTCCTGCAGCTGTCGCAGAGCCTCGGCAGGTTGCGCACCCGGCTGGCCGACGCGTCCGCGACGCAGTTCGTCCTCGTCACCCGCGCCGCCGCCCTGTCGCGCGCCGAATCGGCGCGGTTCCTGCGCCGGCTCTCACGACTGGACATCCAGCCGCCGGTGGTGATCGTCAACGCGGCCGGGGCGGGGGACTGTCGGCGCTGCCGCCGCCAGCGCGCTGCCGAGGCGGAAGAGGTCGCGCGACTGCGCCGCGAGCTCCGTGCGCGCCGCCTTCAAACCGCGATCGTCGTGACACCCGCGTGGATGCCACCGCCGCACGGCGCAGCGGCACTGCGTGCCTGGCGCCGCACCTGGCAGGACCTCTCCTGAGGCTGGGATATTATCAGGACGGATGCGCGAGAGCGCCGTCTACGTCTACTGCGTCGTGAAGTCGGTGAGCCGGCCGCGAATAGGCCGCGCACCCGCTGGCCTGCCGCGCGCCTCGACGCCGGCCGCAACCGGGCTCGGCGCGGGACTGTGGCTCGTCGCCGCCGAGGTGCCCCTGTCGACGTATGGGCCGGGCGCGCTCGAAGCCGCGCTCCGGGATCTGGACTGGGTCGGCGACGTCGCGCTCGCGCACGAAGCAGTCGTCGAGCACTTCGCCGCCTCGAAGGGTGCGACCGTCGTCCCCGCGAAGCTGTTTACGATGTTCTCGACCCTGGATCGCGCGGTCGCCGACACCCGCGCGCGCCGCGCCGACATTCTCCGCGCCATCAAGCGGATCGCCGGGTGCGAGGAGTGGGGCGTCCGCATCGTGCGCGCGCCCGACCGGCAGCCGCGCGGCGCGACCCGTGCGCCGAGCGGCATGGCATTTCTCGCCGCCAAACGCCGCGCCCGGGACGCCAGGCTCGAGTCGGCGCGAGCAGCCGTGGAAATGGCCCTCTCCACCTACCGGCAGCTCTCCGCGCTTGCCCGCGACGCGCGGCGTCGCGACGACGTGCCGGACGGGGCGACGCTGCCGCCGCTCCTCGACGCCGCGTTCCTCGTGCCGGCCGCGCGCCGTGCCCGTTTCAGGGCGGCCGCGAAGCGCGCCGCACAAGGCTGCGCCCGGTCCAGCGCGACGCTGACGCTCAGCGGGCCCTGGCCCGCGTACAACTTCGTCCAGCCAGCCGGATCCGGGCGGTGAAGAGGCGGCGAAGCGACGGCACGGGCCGCCTGCGCACGACGGTACCGGCGGCCACTCCCCCGCGACGACGCCTCCCGGCCGGGCCGCCGCGGCGCAAGCTGCCGCCGTTTCCACGCCGATCGGCGCCGCAGTTCCGCCCGCCGGCACGCCAGGTCGCGCGCATCATCGAGACGTCCGACAAATCGCTCGCCGACGTGATCGACAGCCTGCTCAACAAGGGCGTCGTGCTCAATGCCGATCTCATCCTCGGGCTCGCGAACGTCGATCTCATCTACGTGCGCCTCTCGGCGTTGCTCTGCGCAGCGGACCGGCTGGGGAACGACGAGGACGGCCGATGAGGCGTGGCGGCGGCAACGCCCGGCAGCGACCGGCCGCGACAGGCATTTCTCGTCGCGAACCGCGTTCCGTCACCGGCCGTGAGGCGCGCGCGGGCGGAGCGGCTCGAGCGTCATCGCGCCAGACCTCCGCCCGCGGGCGCAGGCTTTACGTTTATGCCATCGTCGACTGCAGGCTTCCCCGGTTGAGGATTGCTGGTCGTACGCTCGAAACGGTCCCGGTCGGCGACCTGTACGCGATCGCGCAACGCGTCGGCCAGGCGCCGCCGATCTCGGAACAGGCGTTGCGCGACCAGTATGACATCGTCGTCGAGTTGACCGCGTGCGCGCCGGCGATCCTGCCGGCTCGCTTCGGGGCACTGCTCGATCCGGGCGAGCTGACGCGCATCGTTACGCTCCGCCACCAACAGCTCGCGCTGGCGCTCGACCTGGTGCGAAACCGCGAGCAGATGACTGTTCGGCTGATCGCTGCGGTGCCGGAAGAGGTTTCGGCCGGGCGGCGGATGGTGCCAGCCGCGGCCGGGCCGGGCACGCACTACTTGGAGGAGCGGCGCACGGCCGCCGGCTATCCACTGCCGGCCGCAGCCGCGAAGCTCACCGAAGCGGTGCGGCAGTTGGTCGTGGCCGAGAAGGCGGAACCGGGCGACGGGGACGTTCGCGCGATGCTCTACCACCTCATCGACCGCCGCTCGACCGCCGCCTACTGCCGCGCGCTTTTCGCCGCCGCAGCCACTGTGGAATTCTCGGTCAAGGTCACCGGGCCGTGGCCACCGTTCGCGTTCGTGCCGGAGCTGCTCGCATGACCCGCCGCCGGCGCGCGCGCACGACTGCGCGGGTGCAACGCAGGCAGGCCGCACCGCGGCGACGCGCCCGCCGTATTCGTTCCACGGCGGCCGCCGTCGCACCCGCCGTCGAGATCCGGCAAATCGATTCGCTGCGCACAGAACTGCAGCGCATCGGCGCGGGCCACCGGCCGCCGCGCTGGAACGCGAACCCCGACGACGTGCGGCGCTCGGTGGTGAAACTCGTGCTGACGCTGGTCGAGTTCGTGCGGCAGCTACTGGAGCGGCAGGCGATCCGGCGGGTCGACGCCGGGACGCTCTCCGAGGAACAGACCGAGGCGATCGGTCTCGCCTTGATGCGGCTGGAGGAGACGATTTGCGACCTGGGCGCGCAGTTCGACATCTCCCCGGAGGACCTGAACCTGGATCTCGGGCCGATTGGGAGGCTGGTGTGAGCCGTTCGCGGCTCACCCTGCGGGGAACGCGTAGCACCCCGGCGTGACCAGCGCACGAGTGCCGGCGAAGAACAGGCTGACGGGCGAGATGATCCCGGCGGCGCGGAACTGCACGATCCGCCGCTTGTCGCCGGCGCGGTCGTAGATGTAGGTGTACGGCACCGCGAGCGAGATCCAGAGGTTGCCGGCGCGATCGAGCGCGGCCGTCCGTACCGAGGGGGGCACGATCGCGGCTTCCCGCTCCGAGGCGCGCCGCTCCCGCCACGTCGTGGGGAGCGATCGCAGGAGCTGATCGACCTGCACGCCTTCCACGTGCCGCTCGAACAGCAGCGTGCCCGCCGCGTCGTACTTCCGGAAAACCGGAACGCCGGCGAGAAAGACGAAGTAGAACCCGCCTTCGCGGTCGGCGATGGGCAGCCCGACATTGAGCGCGGTGTGCAGCTCGGCGTCAGCCTCGTGTCCCGTGCGCCGGAGCTCACCGAAGCTGCGCCGGGCGCGCCCGTCCGTGCCGTACTCGGTCACGAGCGCGCCGGTCTCGGGCTGGCTGATGAAGATCGCCGAGCCGGTGTATTCGAGCGACCCGACACCGTTGAGGACGGTCCCGGCGATGACGAGGCGCGGGCCGCGGCGCTTCCCGAGCAGGAACCCGCCGAGGCCGGACCCGGCGGCGGAGAAGATCTGGAGGCGCTCCTCGCCACCGGGCGCGTCGGCGAGGACGAAGGTATTGTCCGGCGCGAAATCGAAGGCGGTGGGCTGAAGCACGCGCCCGGTCTCGGTTCCGATCTGGATGATCTTCCGTGGCGCCTCCGCGCCCGGCGTGTAGGCGAAGACCGAGTGGGAGCGGCGGTCGAACACGTAGTAGTCGCCGCCGGGCGCCTGCTGGAAGTCGACGGGCTCCTCGAAACGGCCGGTGACGTGCGCCGGCAGCGCAGCGACGGGGCGGAGTGTCTCAGGATCGAGAGGGCGAGGAGATGAGGTGGTAAGTGGTGAGTGGTGAGTCGTGAGGAGAAACGCAAACGCCGCGGCGACCCGTATCATCACCCCTTACCAACTGCTCCTTACACTGACCCCTTACCCAGTGATCCCTCCGGCGTCAGTACCTCGCCGTGTCCTTGATGGCCTCGAGTACGTCCGAGGCCTGCGGCAGGATCTCTTCCTCGAGATCGGGAGCGTAGGCGACGGGCGTATCCAGCGCGGCCACGCGGCGGACGGGCGCGTCGAGGAACTCGAACAGGTCTTCGGCGGCGCGGGCGGCCAGCTCCGCGCCGAAGCCGCAGGTGAGCTGGTCCTCGTGGGCGACGACCAGCCGGCTCGTCTGGCGTACCGCCGACGCGATCGCCTCCCAGTCGAAGGGCATGATCGTGCGCAGATCGATCACCATCACCGAGATCCCGTCCTTCTCGGCCTGCTGCGCCGCGAGCAGCGAGCGCTGCACGAGGGCGCCCCAGGTGACGATCACGACATCGGTGCCCTCGCGCCTGATCGCCGCCTTGCCGAAGGGCACCATGTGCTCCGGCCCCGGGTAGGCGCCCTTGTTGTAGGTCTGGCGATAGAGGTGCTTGTGCTCCAGGAACAGGACCGGGTCGTCACAGCGGATCGCGGTGCGGAGAAGCCCGGCGGCATCCTGCGCATTGGACGGGAACGCGATGCGGATGCCGGGGCAGTGCGCGAAGATGCTCTCGCCCGACTGGCTGTGGTACGGCGCGCCGCCGCGCAGATAGCCGCCGATCGCGGTGCGCACCACCATCGGGCAGGAGAACGCGTTGTTCGAGCGGTAACGCAGCATCGACATCTCGTCGCGCAGCTGCATCATCGCCGGCCAGATGTAGTCGAAGAACTGGATCTCGACGACCGGCTTCAGGCCGCGCGTGGCCATGCCGACCGCGCGGCCGATGATGTTGGCTTCAGCCAGCGGCGAGTTGAAGACGCGTTCGCCGCCGAACGCCCGCTGCAGCCCGTGCGTGACCTTGAACACGCCGCCCTTGCCGGGCACGCACTCGAGCGCCGCGGGCCGGCTGCAGTCCGCGACGTCCTCGCCGAAGACGACGATGCGCGGGTTGCGCGCCATCTCGTCCTTGAGCGTGCGGTTGATGGCCGCCACCATCGTGTCGGGCTTTCCCTCCGGCGCAGGCCCGGTGCTGAAGGCCTCGCCGGTCGGATCCACGTCCGGCGAGAACACGTACAGCGTGGCGGTATCGCGCGCCGGTTTCTCCGACTTGATCGCTCTCTCCGCGGCATCGGCGACCTCGCGATCGACCTCCCCGGCAATGCGTTCGAGTTCGGCCTCGGTCGCGAGGCCCTGCGAGGTGAGGAAGGCCGACATGCGGACCAGCGGATCGCGCTTCGCTTCCGCCGCGCGCTCCTCCGGCGTCTTGTACAGCTTCTCGTCGTCCGACAGCGAATGCGAGTACGGGCGGACGACGCGGGCGTGCAGGAACGCGGGGCCGCTCCCGGCGCGCGCGTAGGCCACCGCCTCGCGCGCCGCGCGGTAGCTCTCGAGGAAATCGGTGCCGTCGATGCTCTGCACGAAGAGGCCGGGGAACGACGCGACCAGCCGGGAGATATCGCCGCCGGCGGTCTGCACGTCGACGGGCACCGAGATCGCGTAACCGTTGTCCTCGACGAGGTAGACGACCGGCAGGCGTCCCAGGCAGGCGGAGTTCAACGATTCCCAGAACTCCCCCTCGCTCGTCGTACCGTCGCCGACCGACACGTACGTGACCTCGTCGGAAACGCCGAGCAGCCGGCCCGCTTCCGCGCAGCCGATTGCCTGCAGGCACTGCGTGCCCGTGGGGCTGGACTGCGAGACGATGTTGAGGCGCTTGTGGCCCCAGTGGGAGGGCATCTGCCGGCCGCCGGATGCGGGATCGTCCTTTGCCGCCACCGCGCTCTGCAGCATTTCGAGCGGCGTGACGCCGAGGGTCAGGCAGAGCGCGCGGTCGCGATAGTACGGGTAGAACCAGTCGTGGGCGGGGCGCAGCGCCATGCCCGCGGCAACGAGCGCCGCTTCGTGGCCGGCGCCGCTGATCTGGAAGAAGATCAGGCTCTGGTTCTTGAGCTGAATCTCCTTGTCGTCCAGCCGGCGCGACAGCAGCATCGTCCGGTACGCGTGCAGGAGCTCCTTGCGGCCGAGGCCTTCGTGGCGCGTCCCGCCGCTGCGCTCCACCCTGGCGTTCTTGCCGTTGCCGACGGCGGTCCCTTTCATGCGACGTGGATACCTTTCGAGGGAAGACCGGTTCCGGGCAAAACAGCGCATTATAACATTCGGTTCCGGGGCTATATAATCGCCCGCCGCCCCTCTCCACGAAAGGCCGAGACCGTGAGCACACAGACCGTCAGGCTGCACCGCTGGGACGAAATCGAGCTCGAGAAGGTCACCGAGATGATCTCCCGGAAGATCGTCACCGGCGAGCGCGAGATGCTCGCGCAGATCTATCTGAAGAAAGGCGCGCTCGTTCCCATGCACTCGCACGAGAGCGAGCAGATGACCTACGTCCTCCAGGGCGCGATGAAGTTCCTGATCGGCGGGGAAGAGATCATGCTCCGCGAAGGGGAAGTGCTGCACATCCCGTCGTGGGTCGAGCACCAGGCGGAAGCGCTCGACGACACCTTCGAGCTCGATCTGTTCAGCCCGATCCGCCAGGACTGGCTGGACAAGACCGACACCTACTTCCACCGCAAGGTCGGGCGCGAGAGCGAGTAGCCGTGGAGCTCGGGCTGCGGGACAAGTGCGCCATCGTGTGCGCGGCCAGCAAGGGGCTCGGCCGCGCCGCGGCCGCGTCGCTCGCCCGCGAAGGGGCGCGCGTCGCGATCTGCGGCCGGACGGCGGAGCCGCTGCGGGCCGCCGCCGCCGAGATCCGCGCCGCCACCGGCGCCGACATCGTCCCGATCGTCGCGGACGTGTCGCGCGGCGCGGACGTGGAGCGGCTCGTGGCCGAGACCGCGCGCGCGCTGGGCGCGATCGACATCCTGGTGACGAACACGGGCGGACCGAAGTCCGCGCTGTTCGAGACGCTCGGCGACGACGAGTGGTCCGCGGCGATCGACTCGCTCCTGATGAGCGTCGTCCGGCTCGCGCGCGGCGTGATCCCGCACATGCGCGCGCGCGGCGGCGGACGGATGATCTTCGTGACGTCCGTGTCCGTGAAACAGCCGATCGAGGCGCTCGCGCTGTCGAACGC
>JBMDXQ010000125.1:0-81443 GCA_048594975.1 Vicinamibacterales bacterium
CCGACGCGATCGGCGATCACCTTCAAGCCGGGCATGTACGTCCCCGCGAGCCCGGCGCCCGCGATCGTCTGCGCCGCCGCCGCGGTCCAGACGCCGCCGGCCCACAGCCCGAAGGCCGCCGCGCCGACCGCCGTCGTCGCGCACGCCCCCAGCCACACGGATCGCGCGTCGATGCGATCGGTCACGCTCGCGAGCACGGGGACCGCGAGCATGTACCCGGCGTAGTACGCGCTGCCGATCCACCCGGACTCCGTGTTGCTCAGGCGCCACGCCTCCTGCAGCGCGGGCTGCAGCGCGAGGAACATGGAGAACGGGGTCATGCTCAGGACTTCGGCGACGCACAACACGGCGACGACCAGACCGAGCCGGGAGGGCACACGACATTATCAGCTCGACCGCGGGCGCTGAGGTACACTCGACTCATGGCCCTCCACGCGCTGATCGCCGTGCTGCTGATCGTCTTCGCCCCCGCCGCGGCCGCGCAGGATCCGGATGCCGCCGTCGCGGGCTGGCGTGCGAAGCACGAAGAGTCGTACCGGCGGAACTACGTGACCATCGCGGGCCTTCACGAGCTGAAGCCGGGCGTCAACACCGCCGGCAGCGCCGCCGGCAACGACATCGTGCTGCCGCCGTCCACTCCCGCAACGGTCGGCCGGTTCATCCGCGAAGGGCAGTCGGTCAGGTTCGAGCCCGCGCCCGGCGTGCCGGTGCTGCTCAACGGCAAGCCCGTCACCAGCGCCATCGTCCTGCGAGACGACTCGACGGCCCAGGTCGACGAGCTCGTGCTCGGCGACATCCGGATCGTCGTCCACCCCAGCGGGGAGAACCGTACGCTTCGCGTGCGCGATCCCAACGGGAAGCCCGCGCGCGAGTTCGCCGGATTCGCGTGGTTCCCGATCGACCCGACGTATCGCGTCACCGGACGCCTGATCAAGGACGCGCAGCCGAAGAAGATGAAGGTCCTGAACACGTACGGCGACGCCGACGAATACTCGAGCGAGGGGGTCGTCGAGTTCATGCTGCGCGGGCGGACGGTGCGCCTGCGTCCGTTCACGACGCGGCCGGGACGCTTCTTCTTCGTCTTCCGCGACGCCTCGAGCGGACAGGAGACGTACGAAACCGCGCGATTCCTCTATTCGGATCTTCGCGACGACGGCACGACGGTGCTGGACTTCAACATGGCCTACAACCCGCCGTGCGCGTTCAACTCGTTCACGACCTGCCCGATCCCCCTGAAGGAGAACCGGCTGCCCGTGAAGATCCTGGCGGGCGAGAAGAAGTACGCCGGGGCGAAGTAGCTATCGGACGAACGCCTCGCAGAACGCCCGCCGTTCGCCGCCCCGCTTGACCGGATGGCGCGGCTCCTGTAAGCTCCCCCGCGCGCGATATCGAAGTCCTATAACGGTCTCCCGGGCGCAGGCGGGCACGCATGTCCAGGCAGCAGACGGAACTCCTCAAGGGCACGCTCGATCTCCTCATTCTCAAGACGCTCGCGCTCGAGCCGCGCCACGGCGTCGGCGTCGCGGATCGCATCGCGCAGATCACCGGGGGCACGTTCCAGGTGAAGCCGGGCTCGCTCTTCCCGGCGCTGCACCGGCTCGAACAGGAGGGGTTCATCAGCGGCGCCTGGACGACGACGCCGGAAGGACACCGCGCCAAGTACTACCGGATCACGGCCGCGGGCCAGCGCCAGCTCGCCGCCGAGAAGAAGACCTGGGCGCGCATCGTCGTCGCCATCGGCCGGATTCTCGAAGCGGAGTAGGCCATGCCGGTGCTCCCGCGCGTGCGCAGCCTGTGGAACACGCTGGTCCACAAGGACCACCTCGATCGCGACCTGGATGACGAGCTGCGGGCGGCGGTCGAGACGCTGGCGGCGCACTACCGGCGCGAGGGCCTCGATCCCGCGGCGGCGCGACGCGCCGCGGCCCGGCGCCTCGGCGGCATCGAGACGGTGCGCGACGACGTGCGTGAGGCGCGGATCGGCGCGGGTCTCGACGCGCTGGCGCTCGACCTGCGCTACGCGTGGCGCGGGCTGCGCCGGGCGCCCGGCTTCACGGCGGTCGTCGTCGTCACGCTGGCGCTCGGCATCGGCGCCAACACCGCGATTTTCAGCGTAGTGCACGCGATGCTGCTGAAGCCGCTCCCCTACCGCGACGCCCGGGAGCTCGCGTTCGTCTGGCTCGATCGCACCCGCACCAGCGCCACGCGCAGCGGTCTCGGGTACCCGCGCGGACCGATGTCCGGGCCGGACCTGCGCGACCTGCGCGAGCGGACGCGGTCATTCGCGGCGTTCGGCGGCATCTGGGCGAGCGGCACGATCGCGCTCACCGCGGGCAACGACCCGGAGCAGCTGCGCGGCGCGCTCGTCACTACCAACTTCTTCGACGTAGTCGGCGTCGGCGCCGCGCTCGGACGCACCTTCCGGCCGGAGGACTCCACCGCCGGCACGCAGGCGCTGGTCATCGGCTGGGAGCTCTTTCAGCGGCGTTTCGGCGGCGATCCGTCCGCGATCGGCCGCCGCGTCGAGGTGAACGACGGCTTCGCGACGATCGTCGGCGTGCTGCCGCGCGACTTCCGCCTGCTCCTGCCGCCGGACGCCGCCGTCCCGGATCACCTGCAGGCCTTCGCGCCGTTCTGGCCCGATCTCGAGAACGGCCCGCGCCGCAACCTGTTCCTGCGCGTGATCGGGCGGATGAAGCCGGGCGTCACGCTCGAGCATGCCCGCGACGATGTCGCGGCAATGTCGCGCACGCTGACCGGCGAGCTGGGGGCGCAGCGCGCCTTCACCGTCGTGGCGCTTCAGGACGATGGGGTGCGCGAGCTTCGCGGGCCGTTACTGGCGCTCTTCGCCGGCGTGGCGATCCTGCTGGCCATTGCGGGCGTCAACGTCGCCGGCCTGCTCGTCGCGCGGGCGGCGGCCCGATCAAAGGAGACCTCGCTGCGTCTCGCGCTCGGCGCCGGGCGCAGCCGGCTGCTCCGCCAGTCGATCGCCGAGGGGCTACTGCTCTCCGCCGCCGGGGCGGCGGCAGGACTCCTCGCCGGGTTCGTTGCGCTGCGCGTCCTGCTCGCGCTCAGGCCTGAGCCGCTGGGCCGACTCGATGCTTCGCGGATCGACGGGGCGGTGCTGGCCTTCACGGTCGCGGTCGCGATCGCCTGGGGCCTGCTGCTGTCGCTCGCGCCACTGGTCGAGCTCCTGAAGGCCGACCCGTGCGGCTCGCTACGGTCGCCATCGCGCACGACCTCCGCCCCGGTGCGCTACCGCGCGCGCGCCAGCCTCATCGTCGGGCAGATCGCGCTCAGCGTCGTCCTGCTCGCCGCCGCCGCGCTCCTGGTCCGCGCCTTCATCGCGGTCACGCGGATCGACCCCGGCTTCCGGACGGAGCGCCAGCTCACGTTCCGCACCCTGGTGCCACGCGAGACGTTCGTGCGCGAGCTCCTCGAGAAGATCGCGCCGCTCCCGGGCGTGACCGGCGCGGGGGCCTTCAGCCACCTTCCCTACGACGATCTGCCGAACTGGGGGCTGCCCTACAGCCTCGAAGCGCCGATCCCGCCCGACGCCCCGTTCGCCGACGCCCGGTCGGTCTCGCCGGGGCTGCTCGAGACGCTCGGCGCCCGCCTGGTCGAGGGGCGGTTGTTCACGGATCTCGATCGCGATCCGCGCCACCCCGTCGTGATCGTCGACGACCACCTGGCGCGCCTGCTCTGGCCGGGACACAGCGCGCTCGGGCAGCAGTTCAACGTGAACGTCGGTGACTCCCGGCGGCCGGCGGTGGTGGGCGTCATCCGGCACCTCCGTCTGCGCAGCCTCGAGGCGGACCTCCTGCCGCAGATCTTCGTGCCGTGGCAGCTCGCGCAGCGCAACCCGATGGCATTCGTCGTCGGGACCGATGGGGATCCGCTGTTGGTGGCCCCTGGCATCCGGGAAGCGGCACTGTCGCTGGATCGCCGCTGCGCAGTCTATGACGTGCGGCCGCTGACCGAGTACGTGGACGCCGCGCGGGCCATGCGCCGGTTCACGGTGGTGCTCGCCGCGGCGTTCGCGACGACGGCGCTGGCGCTCACGGCCATCGGCGTGTACGGCGTGCTCGCCTACAGCGTCGCCCGACGCCGCCACGAGTTCGGCGTCCGGCGGGCGCTCGGCGCCGATGCCGGACAGGTCGTGCGGGGCGTACTGCGCGAAGGGCTGGCGTTCGCCTGCGCCGGCTGCGCGGCCGGGATCGCAGGCGCGTTCGCCGCCGGCCGCGTGCTGCTGGGCCAACTTTACGGAGTCCAGCCGCACGACCCGATCAGCTACGCGGCGGCGGTGACGTTGATCCTCGGTTGCGCGCTCGTCGCGTGCGCGATCCCTGCCCTGCGCGCGGTCGCCGTCAGCCCGATGGAAGCGCTGCGGACGGGGTAGATCTGCGGGCCGCCGAGCCAAGCGGCCCTGCGACCAGCGCAGTGTCGCCCCGAGCCAAGTCGAGGGGCGAAGCAGAAGGTAAAGCGCATGAGCCTTCAGCCCGCCGCGGCGCGCGGACGCGCGACGCGCAGTGCCGGGGTGGGGCCCCGGCGCCTTGGGAGGTGGGGTCCCCACGCGCAACCGAGTACTGCCGACCGAACGGTGAAAGAACCAAGGAGGAGGCAATGAAACCCAGAGCATTCCTCGTCGCGGCCTGCCTGCTCACGACCGCGGTCGTCGCGGCGGCGCAGTCGAAGCCGAAGGCGGACGAGCTCTCCGGTACGTGGACCGGCCACATGGGCCCGAACGACAAAGAGCGCCAACCGATCACCGTCACGATCACGTTCGACGGCAAGGCCATCTCGGGACTGATCACCGGTCCGCCGTACCCAGGCGACATCACCGGTGGCTCGTACGATACCCAGACCGGGGCACTGCGGCTCGACGTCGTCGTGCGAAACGACGAGAAGACCCGGGTCGTGTTCGACGGAAAGGTCGTGAAGGGGACCGCCACCGGCATCGTCAAGTTCGAGGATCGGCAAGGGGTTTTTTCGATTACCAGGAAGGGCGCAGGGCAGTCCGCGGCCGAGCCGTCTTCCGACAAGCCGGCTGACGCGGCGAGAAAGCCGGACGCCGGGAAGCGCACGCCCGAGGAGCTCGAGGCGCTCTTCGAGGCGCACAAGGGTGACTTCGACTACCTGCTCGGCGACTGGGAGTTCACCGCGCAGAGCCAGGAGTACGGCAAGCTGCGCGGCTACTGGAGCGCCGTGAAGCTCGACGAAGGCCAGATCCTCGACGAGTACCGCGTCGTCGGCGACAAGGCGGAGACCTATTACGTCACGACGACGCTGCGGAACTACAACAAGTTCGCGGACCGCTGGGAGCTGGTGGGGGCGGACGCGGGGTCCGGGCTGCAGGACGTCGGCCGCGGCATGCACGTGGGCGGCGAAGTCCGCATCGAGCAGCGGTTCGGAGTGGCAGGCGGCGACGCGAGCGTCTGGCGCATCCGCTACTTCAACATCAAGCCGGACAGCTTCTCGTGGGCCGCGGACCGATCGACCGACGGCGGGAAGACCTGGGTCAAGGACTTCCAGACGATCGAGGCCCGGCGGATCGGCCCGCCGCGCACGCTCGGGGCGCTCGCCCCGGCGCGGAAAGGCGGCTAGAGTAACGGGCGTGCCGCGCGCGCCGTTTCCCGACTGGGTCGTCCCGATGGCGGCGACGCTGACCCAGGAGCGTTTCACCGGGCCGGACTGGATCTTCGAGCGCAAGCTGGACGGCATCCGCGTACTCGCATTCAAGCGCGCGACGTCCGCCTGTACTCGCGCAATCACCTGCCGCAGAACCGCTGCTACCCCGCCGTCGTCGAGGCGATCGCCGACCTGCCCGCCGACGACGCGATCCTCGACGGCGAGGCGGCCTGGGATCCTGCCTCGCGCGTCGCCTACCACGTGTTCGACGTCATCTGGCTGAACGGCGAGGACGTTCGTGATCGGCCGCTCGCCGAACGACGCGTGCTGCTCCGGGCACTTCCGCTGAAGGCGCCGCTCGGCCGCGTTGCCGAGTTGCAGGACGAGCTGCCGTGGGAGCGTGCGTGCCGCGAGGGCTGGGAGGGAGTGATCGCCAAGCGGCGCGACTCGCGCTACGAGCACCGCCGTTCGCCGCATTGGCTGAAGATGAAGTGCGAGGAGGCGCGTGACTTCCTGGTCGGCGGGTTCACCGATCCGCAGGGCGGCCGCGTCGGCCTCGGCGCGCTGCTCATCGGCCACCGTGATGGCGGCGAGTTCGTCTTCGCGGGCAAGGTCGGCACCGGCCTGGACGCGAAGATGCTGCGCGCGTTGCGCGCGCGGCTCGACGCGAGCGAAGTGCCGGCGCCGCCGTTCACGAAGGCGACCGGGCTGCCGCGCAAGGGCGCCCACTGGGTGCGGCCGGAGATCGCCGTGCGCGTCGCGTTCATCGAGTGGACGGCGCACGGCAAGCTGCGTCACCCGCGCCTGCTGGAAGTCCACCGGTGATCACCCACCCGGACAAGGTCCTCTTTCCGGAGGACGGGATCACCAAGGGCGAGCTGGCGGCGTACTACGAAATGGTTGCGCCGGTCATGCTGCCGCACATCCGCGCGCGGCCGGTCACCATGGAACGCTTCCCGTCAGGGATCGGCAAGAAGGGCTTCCTGCAGAAGGACGTGTCGAAAGACTTCCCGCCATGGCTGCAACGGGTCGAGGTGCCGAAGAAGGACGGCGTCGTCCATCACCCGATCGTCACCGACACCCGGTCCCTGCTCTGGCTGGCGAACCAGAACTCGATTACCCCGCACGTGTGGACCTCGCGTGCGCCCGACGTCTACCATCCCGACATCTGCGTGTTCGATCTCGATCCGTCGGTGGACGATGCGCGCGCGCTGGTCGCGGCGGCGGTCGCGCTGCGCGACCTGCTCGGGGAGCTCGGGCTGCCCGCGTGGGCGAAGGCGTCCGGCTCGAAGGGCTTTCACATCGTCGTGCCGCTCGATGGCAAGGCGCGCATGGGCGACGTCGCCGGCTTCGCGCACGCGGTCGGCATGCTGTTCGTGGCGCGCAACCCGGCAACGCTCACGCAGGAGTTCCTCAAGTCGGATCGCGGGCGCCGCATCCTCGTTGACACCGGCCGGAACGGCTACAGCGCGACGCACGCCGCCGCGTACGCGGTACGGGCGAGGCCGGGCGCGCCGGTGTCAGCGCCGTGCACGTGGGAGGAGCTCGAGGCGGGAACGGTGGGTCCGCGCACCCTCACATTGCGCGCCATGGCGGCGCGGCTCGACGCGGTCGGCGACCTCTGGGCGGATATGCGGAGACACCGGCGCTCGCTGCGCGGGCCGGTGGAGAAGCTGCGCAAGCTGGCGGCCGGGCAGGGCTGAAGGCCTGCACTCCATCAGTCGGAGCGCAGCCCTTCAGGGCTGCGCCGGCTGGGAACGCTACGGGACCTGCGCTGTTCCTTTCTGCTTCTCCAGCTCCGCGATCGCCGCGTCGAGCTGCTCGCGGTGGCGCGCGTCGGCCGCCGTCTCGCGGATCTTCTTCAGGGCATCCAGGTGCGCGGCCTGCAGCGCCTTCGGCGACTCGACCTTCATGTCCGGCTCGATGCCGGTCCCCTCCCAGTTGGTCTTCGTGATCGGGTTGATCGCGCGGCCGTTCGGAACCCAGATGCCGAACTGGTCGGTGATCCGCCGCACGCCGCCCGGATGAGCGCCGCCGCCGGTCGTCTCGCCGACGATCGTCGCCCGCTTCAGGTTCTTCAGGTTGTAGGTGAACTCCTCGGCCGCCGAGAAGGTGCGCGTGCTGGTGAGCACGTAGATCGGCTTCTCGCGGCCGTAGCGCCGGCCCTGCACGTGCGGCGACGTCCAGAACTGGCGCCGCTCGTCGCGTTCCCGAATGTAGAAGTCGTTCAAGTGGACGACGTCGTCGAAGAGGTAGCTGGAGATGAGGCCGATCATCGCCGGCGAGCCGCCGCCGTTGCGCCGCAGGTCGAAGATGAGCGCGTCGGTGCCGGCGACGAAGTTCATCGCTGCGACTGCCGTCTCGCCCGCCTCCGGCGAGCCGCTGAAGCCGAGCAGCTCGATGTACCCGACGTTGCCGTCGAGGCGCTCCACGCGCTGGAACGCGAAGTTGCGACGGCGCTCTTCGGCGAGGGCGCGGGCGCGCTCCTCCGGCGGCGGCGGGCCCTTGCGTTGCGGGAAGCCCTCGGCACTGAAGATGACGCGCAAGTGCTTGTCCTTGCTCACTTCCTGCAGGTGCTTCGTCAGCGTCCCGGCAAAGGTGCGGGCGCTGGTGATCGCGTCGTACTCCTTGGCGGCCGCGCGCGCCCGGATGGCCTCGGCCATATTCTCGGCCGCGTCGGCAAAGATGTAGGCGCGCCGGAGGTGCTCGATGGCGCCGTCGATGACCGCCGTGCGCATGGCGGCGTCGATCGTGGCGTCGGGACCGGCCGGCGGCTGCTGCCCGCGCGCCGTGAAAGACGCGACGCTCAACGTGACGAGCAGCGTGACGAGCGCCGTGAGGGAGATTCGCGTGCGCATAGCGCGCGGATCGTAACACGCGCTGCTCCCGCACGCACCAGCGTCGGCTCGCCCCTAGTGTGCGATCGACGAGTCGCGGTAGTATGGGACATGCCTTACCCGGAAACGTTCATCGGACCGATGCGCGAGGAACTGACTCGGCTGGGCGCGCGGGAGCTCAGGACGGCGGCGGACGTCGACGCGCTGCTCGCCGAGCCGTCGAAGACGATCATGATCGTCGTCAACTCGATGTGCGGCTGCGCCGCCGGCAAGGCCCGGCCGGGCATCGCCCTCGCCCTGCAGCACCCGGTGAAGCCGGACATCATCGCCACGGTGTTCGCCGGCGGCGACGTCGAGGCGACGGAGCGCGCCCGCCAGTTCTTCGCGCCGAACCCGCCGTCGTCGCCCTCGATCGCGATCATGCGCGACGGCCAGGTTCTGTACTTCATGCACCGCTACCAGATCGAGAACCAGCCCGCCGAGGCGATCGCGTGCGAGCTGACCGAGGCGTTCGATCGTCTCTGCGGAGCCCCGGCGTAGGGCCCAGGCCGCCTCGACAAGGCGGGCCTGGATGCTGTTGCCCTTCGGCTTTTGCGTTGACACCGGCGGGCGGTTTAGCCCTCGCGAACAACCAGCGTGGCGCCCGCGCCAGTTGACGCGGGACGCGCCCTCCGTTACACACGCCCCGTGAGGCCTACGGTCCCTCTGCTTCTCGTGTGCGCCGCAGCGTTGGTGTCGGGCGCCCAGAACCCGCCGGCCCAGGCGCCGACGCGTCCGCCCGAGAACAACGACCAGTCACTCCGGCCGCTGTCGCCGGAAGAGATCCCGCCGAACCTGAACTTCTACGCGATCGATCCGCTCTACCGGCCGGGCACACCGCTCGGGTGGTCAGCGACGCGAATCGAGGAGAAGCTCGATCGCGGCACGGTCGCGACGTTCGCCGCCCGCGGACGGGTCTACGTCGCGTGGCGCCTGCTCGCGAGCGACGTGCGGGGCGTCGCGTTCAACGTCTACCGGTCGACGGCGGGCGGACCGGCCGTCAGGCTCAACACGCAGCCGGTGTCGAGGACGACGGACTTCGAAGACACGACGGCGCCGCTCGATCGGGAGAACACATGGTCGGTGCGGGCCGTCGGAAACGGCCGCGAGCAGGACGCGGGTTCCGCCGCTACCTTGCCAGCCAACCCGCCGGCGATGCCCTATCGCGCGATCAAGCTGAGAGAAGACGTCCGCAGCGTCGATCGCGTCGCGATCGCGGACCTGAATGCCGATGGCGCCTACGATTTCGTCGTCAAGCACCCGGCCGGCGTCATCGATCCCGGGCGGATCCGTCCGAGTCCCACTACGTACAAGGTCGATGCCTACGACGGACGCACGGGCGCGCCGCTGTGGCGCATCGACCTGGGCTGGAACGTGAATCAGGGGATCTGGTTCTCGCCCATGGTCGCGCGCGACCTCGACGGCGACCACGTCGCCGACGTCTGCCTCAGGACGGCGCCGTTAGCGGCGACGCGCGACCAGGCGTTCGACGGCGGCAAGGGCATCGTCCTCGAGGGACCCGAGTATCTGGCGTGCTACGACGGGAAGAGCGGAAAGGAGATCGACAGGGCCGACTGGATCGAACGCGGCAAGGTGACGGACTGGGCGGACACGACCGGCAACCGATCGAGCCGCCACATGCTCGGCGTCGCCTACCTGGATGGAAAAACGCCCAGCCTTGTCGTGGTGCGCGGCACCTACGGGCTGATGAAGGTGGACGCCTGGACGCTGCGCAACCGGAAGCTCGAGAAGCTGTGGCGGTGGACGAACGAGCGGGCGCCATTCAAGTACCAGGGTCAGGGACAGCACAGCATCAAGACCGGCGACATCGACGGCGACGGCTTCGACGAGGTCCTCAACGGCTCGATCGCGATCGACCACGACGGCCGCACGCTGTGGAGCACCGGGCTCGGGCACGGCGATCGGTTCTACCTGTCCGACATCGATCCGGACCGGCCGGGCCTCGAGATCTGGTACACGATCGAGGACCCGCACCCGCAGCACGGCGTCAGCCTGTGGGACGCGCGGCGGGGCCTCCTGATCTTCGGTACGCAGGAACCGACGCGCGACAACGAGGTCGGCGGCGGGCTGGCCGGCGACATAGACGCCTCGCGGCCCGGGATGGAGGTCTGGGCCAATCGGTTCTTCTTCACCGCCGCCGGCGAGCGGATCCCCGGCGACCCGCCACCGCTGAACGAGCTGGTCTGGTGGGATGCAGACCTGCTGCGCGAGACCCTGTCGCGCGGCACCGTCGCCAAGTGGAAGGGGGCCTCGCTGACGCGCATCGAAGGCTTCGTGCAGCAGGTCGCCGACATCGCCGGCGACTGGCGCGAAGAGATCGTCACGGTCGTGGCCGGCGAACTGCGAATCTACAGCACGACCATTCCCGCCGCCGATCGCCGCGTGACGCTCATGCAGGACCCGCTGTACCGCAACGACGTCACGCACCGCTCGATGGGATACCCGCACGTGCCGATGACGAGTTTCTTCCTGGGTGAGCGGCCGCGGCGGACGAGCCGATGACGGCCGCGATCGCGAGTCGCCGTGGCGCTGATCGCCGGGCTTGCCGCGCAGCCACAAGAGATCCCGCCGCGCGAGATGGAGACACCAATACCTGATTCTGGACGTTCCCCATCACGACCGGCAACCGCCTGAGTGAGCCGCAGTGCCCAATTCTGGGCGCCCTACTTCTTCAGTCGATTACCGCTGCAGTGCCAGCACACTCGAGGTGATCCAGTCCGGGGCGTGGGATACGCCGAAGTCTCTGGGGTGCCGTCGATAGGCCGTGAGACCGGCTGAGCACGCGCGGGAATGGTGGCTGGTCGATCACTCGGCCGCCGACGCGACGGTGGACGTCACCCCGGAGACGGTCATCGGGTCAGCCCCGGCACCAGCCGCGGACGATCGCGGATGGCGGGGCTCGCTGGCGCTGCTCGCCATCGTGACGCTCGCGCTCACGGCGGCGGCGTGGCGGGTCGTCGTCGAGCGCCCGGCGCTCGCGCGTCTGTCCGTTGCCGGCGCCTGAAGGGGTTCGGCCGAAGGTTCGGATCGGCTCCTACCGCCGGGCCACCCATTCCATCCCCTCCTGGGCGATCGCCGGGGGAATCTCGTGTCCTCCGGCGAACTCGCGGAAAATGACGTGGTGGCCGCTCGTCCGGAGCGCGTCCACGATCGGACGGCTGCAGCGGTCGATCGGCAGGACCCGGTCCCGCGTGCCGTGCGAGATGAAGAACCGGGCGCTGCCGCGCGGCTGCCCCTCGACGAAGAAGCCCGGGGAGAACGCGAGCACGCGCCGGAACACGTCCCCGTTGATCAACCCCAGCGAAATCGCGTAGGTCGCGCCGTCCGAGAACCCGCCGATCGCGACGCGCGCGGGATCGACCGCCGTCGTCTCGAACACGCGGTCGAGCGCGCGGCCGATGAACTCGACGTCGGCGCCGAACCGCCCGCGGATGGCGTCCCACGTGGCCGCGCGCGAATCCGGTGCGAGCACGGCAATGCCGGACTCAGAAGCGGCCACGCCAAGACGCCGCGCGATTCCGGCGCCGCTGCCGCCCGCACCATGCAACAGCACCAGCAGCGGCAGCGGGGCGGCGGCGTTCGCCGGCAGCTGCAGCAGCCCGTCGCGTGCCTCGCCGAGGCCGAGGGCGCGCGTCCCGGTCCCCGACGTCGTCACACCTTTCCGGGGACGCGCGGTGATGCGTCCCTGAGCGTGCGCGGTCCCCGCCTCGCTGCCGCTGCATGCGCCGCCCACGGCGAGAGAGGCAAGCGCGCCACCCGCGATAGTGGCAAAGCGGCGCCGCGTGAGCGATCCGCTCACCTGTCCTCCGGCCGGCCGGCCGTGCCCATCCGCTCGGGTCACCTTTCCCCTCCTGTGCGCTCGAGCGCTCGCGCCGCCGCGGGCGATCGCCGAATTGTGTCGCGTCGAGGCGGGGATGCGGGGCATTATACGGTCATGAGACGCACCGCACTGGTGGCCGCGTGTCTCCTGCCGGCGTCGTTTGTGGCAGTCACAGGTTCGCAGGCTCCCGACGACGTGCGATCGCCCATTCAGATCCAGGCGGTCGCGGTCGACCGGCGCGGCCAGCCGGTGAGCGACCTGCGCCCAGCCGAGTTCGAGGTCTGGATCAACATCTATCAGGTGCCGATTCAGACGGTGACCGTCGTCACCCCCGCGAGCGAGCGGCGCCGCGCATTCGTCCTGCTCCTCGACGACCTGGCGGCGGGCCCGGCACTCGCCATGCACGTCAAGGAGGCGGCGCGCCGTTTCGTCGCGAAGATGAGCCCGGGAGACGAGATGGCCGTCGTCCCGCTGAACGGCGGGGCCGCCAAGAGCGGCGATGACCGTGGGCGGCTGCTGCGCGCGATCGACGCCTACAATGGGCTCACGGCCGGGATGCTCCCGTTCGACCGGCTCGGCGAGCACGTTCTGAACACGTTCGAATCCCTCTCGCGGCAGTTCTCGGAGGTGGCGGGCAGGAAGGTGTTCGTCGGCATAGGCAGCGGATGGGTGTTCGACACCCCGGTTCCTCCTCCGATGGTCGGCCGCGACGTGCGCCAGGAATGGGGCCGGGCGATGCGCGCGCTGGCCCTCGCCAACGCGACCGTGTACGTCATCGATCCGGGCGGCGTGGGCACCGCGCCGTTCGCGACGGAGGGCGCCGCCGGGTTCGCGCGCGAGACCGGCGGCCACGCCTTCATGAACAGCAACGACCACGACGCCGCCGTCGATCGCATCCTGCAGGAGACGTCGAACCACTACGTGCTCCAGGTCGCCGACCCGCCGATCGGCCGCAAAGCGGATCTTCGTGAGCTCGACGTGCGGGTCACGAGGCCAGGCGTCACCGTTCGAGCGCGGCGATGGATTCCGGGTATCAGATGACGCGTGTCGCGTGAGACGGGTCAGGTTCCTACTCCCGACGGCCGACTCCCAGACGTGACGGAACCGGCAATTCCCCATGCCATCCACGCGGTCACGCGCATCCTGCGTCCCGCTGAGTGAGGGAGCGCCCATGAGCTGGTCCCGGTTCTTCCGCCGGCGCTACTGGGACAAGGTGCGCGCCCGCGCGCTGCGAGACTATCTCGCCCACGAGATCGACGACAACATCGCGCGCGGCATGACGCCGGAGTCGGCCGCGACGGCCGCATGCCGACGGCTGGGCACCACGACGCGCATCCGCGAGGAGATCTAACCCATGAACACGCTCCCGTTCGTCGAGACGTTCTGGCAGGACCTGCGCTACGGCCTGCGCCTGCTCGCCACGAACCGGACGTTCGCCACCGTCGCGATCCTGACGCTCGCGCTCGGGACCGGCGCCAACGCGGCAATCTTCCATCTGGTGAACGCCGTGCGGATGCGCGCGCTGCCGGTGGAGCGGCCGCACGAACTGGTGTCGATCGGCATCGAGACGCAGGGGAAAGGACGGATGGGACGGTCTCTGGGCCGCCGGCCGTACTTCTCCGAACCGCTGTGGCAGGAAATCCGCGGGCGGCAGCAGGCCTTCTCGCAGATCTTTGCGTGGGGAATCACGACGTGGAACGTCGCTACCGACGGACAGTACCGACCGGTGCAGGGCCTCTACGTCAGCGGCGGCTTCTTCGAGGCGCTCGGCGTTCGGCCGCACCTCGGCCGCGTGCTGAGCGACGCGGACGATCGGAAGGGCTGCGGCGCGCCAGGCGCCGTCCTCACATTCGCCTTCTGGCAGTCGCGCTACGGCGGCACCCCGTCGGCCGTGGGCCAGACGATCGTGCTCGACAACCGGCCGTTCGAGATCGTCGGCGTCACGCCATCGACGTTCTTCGGGGTCGAGGTCGGCCGCACGTTCGACGTCGCACTTCCGCTGTGCGCCGAACCGATCTTCCGCGGCGAAGAGAGCGCCCTCGGCAAGCCGGACCACTGGTTTCTGGACGTGATGGGACGCCTCCCGCCGGGCTGGAGCCTGGAGCGGGCGTCCGCACACCTCGCCGCCATCTCGCCGGCCGTCTTCCAGGCGACCGTGCCACCGCGCTACGACGCGAAGGCCGCCGGGCTCTACCGGGCGTTCACGCTGCTGACCACGCCGGCCGGCACCGGCGTTTCCGGGCTGCGCCGGGCCTACCAGGCACAGTTGTGGATTCTGCTGGCCGCCACCGGGCTCGTGCTCCTGATCACGTGCGCCAACCTGGCGAACCTGATGCTGGCCCGCGCGACCGCACGCGAACGCGAGGTCGCCGTGCGGCTCGCGATCGGCGCGTCCCGCCGCCGCATCGTCCGGCAGATGCTTTCGGAGAGCCTGCTGATCGCCAGCGGTGGCGCGCTCGGCGGATTGCTGCTGGCGCGGTGGATGAGCGGTGCGCTCGTCGCCTTCCTGAGCAGCGAGAACAACCGGCTCTTTCTCGATCTCGCGCCCGACTGGCGCGTCTTCGCCTTCATCGCCACCGTGGCGGTGGCGGCGGCGCTGCTCTTCGGCCTCAGCCCGGCGCTCAAGGCCACCGGCACGGATCCGGGCAAGGCGATGCAGGCCGGCGGCCGGTCGTCAAGCGATTCACGCGAGCGGTTCGCGCTCCGGCGGACGCTCGTTGTCCTGCAAGTGGCGCTGTCGCTGGTGCTCGTCGTCGGCGCGCTGCTGTTCGGCCGCAGCCTCCGGAACCTCGTGACGCTCGACCCGGGCTTCCGGCAGGACGGTATCGTCGCCGTCAACGTCGACGTCCGCCACTCGGCCGTGGACGAGACGGCGCGCGCGCAGGCCTACAAGCGGCTGATGGACGCAATCCGGGCCGTCCCCGGCGTTCAACACGCGGCCGAAGCCTCGATCGCGCCGATGAGCGGCTCCGGCTGGAACCAGAGCGTCGTCATCGACGGGCAGCTCAGAGACGGCATCGTCAACATGAACCGCGTCGGCGAGGATTACTTCCGCGCCATGGAGACGACGCTGATCGCCGGCCGTCCGTTCGGGCCGCAGGATCGTCCGGGCGCGCCGGAAACGGCCATCGTCAACGAGTCGTTCGCGCGGAAACACTTCAGCGGCGCAAACCCGCTCGGCCGGACGTTTCAGATCGACATGGCCCCGGGCGAACCGCGGCCGCACTATCACATCGTCGGCTACGTGGAGGACACGAAGTACACCGACCTCAGGGAGCCCTTCACACCGATCGCCTACCTGGCGGCAGCGCAGGAGACGGCCCACGGTCCGTATCTCGACCTGATCGTCCGGACCGATCTGCCGTTGACATCGATTACGGCGGCCCTCACCCGCTCGGTGCGGGAGGTCGTGCCGAACGCGACCGTGGCGAGCGAGACGCTGCGCGACTACGTGCGCGATTCGCTGGCGATCGAACGGCTGATGGCGTCGCTCTCGAGTTTCTTCGGACTGCTGGCGCTGCTCATCGCGAGCATCGGCCTGTACGGGGTCATGTCGTACCAGGTCACTCGGCGGAAGGTGGAGATCGGCATCCGCATGGCGCTCGGCGCCGATCCGGCAGCGGTGGTGCGCATGGTGTTGTCGGAATCCGGCCTGCTGCTGACCGCCGGCCTCGTTGCCGGAGCCGGGCTCGCGGTCGCGGCATCGCGCTACGCCCGGACCCTGCTCTTCGGCCTCGAACCGTCGGATCCGGCCTCGTTCGCGATGGCGGTCGCCGTCCTGGCGCTGGTCAGCCTGGTGGCGGCGTGGATCCCGGCGCGCCGCGCGTCGCGCGTGCCGCCGATCGTCGCGTTGCGCGATTGAGCGTCCGGCGATTGCGATGGAGATCCACCTCGTCGACGGGACCTACGAGCTCTTCCGCCATTACTATGCCCTGCCCCCGGCCGCCGACGCCGACGGCAGGGAGACCGCGGCGGTCCGAGGGGTTCTCGCTTCGATCCTCGGTCTCGTGAGCCGCGGCGCGACCCACCTCGGCGTAGCCACCGACCACGTCATCGAGTCGTTCCGCAACCGGCTGTGGCCCGGGTACAAGACCGGCGACGGCGTCGAGCCGGCCCTGCTCGCGCAGTTCCCGCTGCTCGAGGACGCGTTGCGTGCGATGGGTGTGAGGGTGTGGGCGATGGTCGAATACGAGGCGGATGACGCGCTGGCGGCGGCGGCCGCGCGCGCCGCGGCCGACCCGGCGGTCGACCGGGTCGTCATCTGCACACCCGACAAGGATCTGGCGCAGTGCGTGTGCGGCACGCGCGTCGTCCAGTTGAACCGCCGGACCGGCGTGGTGCTCGACGAAGCGGCAGTGATGAGGAAGTTCGGCGTGCCGCCGCCGTCGATTCCTGACTACCTCGCGCTCGTCGGCGATGCCGCCGACGGCTATCCCGGGCTGCCTGGCTGGGGAGCGAAGTCCACCGCCGCGGTGCTCGCCCGGTTCGGGAGGCTCGAAGGCATCCCGCGCGACTGGCGTGACTGGCACGTCAATGCGAGAAGCGCTGCAGCGCTGGCTGCCACGCTCGAGCGCGATCGCGACCGCGCCTGGCTCTTCAGGGACTTGGCGACGCTGCGGACCGACGTCGGCGTCTTCGACTCGGTGGAGGAGCTGCGATGGACGGGACCGACGGCGGAGTTCGCGCCGCTCGCTGCCCGCCTGGAAGCCGCGCAGCCGGCTGCTGGCCTCCTGAATGGACACCGCAGATCGCAAACAGAGGATCGGAGCTGACCGCGTACCCGGACCCGGGTCAGATCTCGATTCTGGAGCCCCGAAACCTGAGGCCTGACCTCGCAGCGTTGATCTCCGGCGCGCCCCGGGATCTGCCCCGGGCCGGTTTTCGGCCTGTGGCCCGCGTCGTGCTACCATGGAGTCCTTCCCCAGCCCCCAGCTCCACGGATGCACACGCACGCCTTCGGAGGGGTGTGACCATGTCCCAGGATCCACCGGTTGACTACTACGAGGTGCTGCAGGTCAGCCAGAACGCCGATCTCGACACAATCCATCGCGTCTACCGGTATCTGGCGCAGCGGTTCCATCCCGATAACCTCGAGACGGGCAACGACAAGCGGTTCCGCGAGATCCTGGAGGCCTACACGGTCGTCAGCGATCCCGAGCGGCGCGCCCGCTACGACATCCATTACCAGCGGCAGCGCAACGAACGGTGGCGGCTCGTCACCGCCGGGGCGAAGGCGGAGAACGACTTCGAACTGGAGCAGGTCGTCAGGCTCACCCTGCTGGAGGCGCTCTACACCAAGCGCCGCCTCGACCCCGACTCGCCGTCAATCTACGTCGCGGACCTGGAATCGCTCACCGGCCGACCGCGCGAGCACCTGGTGTTCACCGTCTGGTACCTGCAGCAGCGCAAGTTCATCACCCGTGACGACAACTCGCGTCTGATGATCACCGCCGACGGCGTCGATCACCTCGAGCAGAACTATCACGTGAACCTGCAGCGCAAACGGCTGCAGGCAGTGAACGTCCCGGCGTAACGGACCTGCCTCCCGCGCGTACTGGTGAATTCGAACGGGCGTTGGCCGTGCTCTTCCTCAGGTGGGGGGACAGATGGCGGTCACCGCCTTCCACTTTCCATCTACCATTTGCCCTCCTAAGAGGCCGGCGTGGGCGCGACCGCCGTGCCGTTGCGCCGCGTCGCCCGCCGTGCGCGCCACCGCGTGAAGCTGTTGGTCAGCGCCGCGCCGAACCCGCTCGACCACGCCAGCAGCTCGACGATGAACCCGAGCGTGATCAGGAGCACCGCGAGCGGGGCCAGCGTCCAGCCGGCGACGGCGAGCATGCGGCCGATGAGCAGCGGCGACAGCACCACGAGGATGCCGGTCAGCACCTCCAGGAACGGCGCCGGCGCCGGCGCGCCGAACCGCCGCAGCAGCGCACCGCCGATGGCCGAGGCCGTGCCGGTGAAGCCGACCACCGCCATCAGCACCAGCAGCAGCAGCACGAAGGGCAGCAGCACCAGCAGCGGAATCCCGATGACCGTGACGATCAGCAGCAGCGCCGTCAGCAGCATCACCGGGAAGATCAGCAGCTGCGCCGCCAGCCCGACCAGCGTGGCCTTCACTGGGTTGTCGATCACACGCTGCGCCGCGCCGTCCACCGCCGGCCGCGCGACGAGCAGCGCAATGCCGGTGACCAGGACGATCAGCCCGAAGCGCACGATCGTACCAACCAACCGCGGCACGGCCCCGAACCCGCCCCAGAACCACGGCCCGGCCCATCGGGGAGACCACGGCACGTTCATCCTGAAGTCCGGATCGCCGACCGAGATCTGCGCGAGCGAGATCTCGGTGACCCCGCCGCGCGTGCGCGCCCCTTCCGCCTTGTGCACGCGGCCGCCGACCGACACGATGTCGCCGTTCACCACCGCCTCCGGTCCGAGCTCGATGGACCCGAAGACGGAGACGACTTCCTGCCGGACGGTGCCGTCGACCTTGACCGACCCGAACACGGCGACCGCCTCGCCGACCTCCTCGTCGCCTCCGACGTAAACGTCGCCGAACACGCGCACGCGCTCGCCGTGATGCACCCGGCGTCGCTCGCTCGACGGCTGGTCGGTCGCCCGCTCCGCCTCGACACCTGCCTCCGCCTCGGCCGGCTTCTCGGCCGGCCGCTCCCGCTCGTCGGTACGGGGCTCTTCGAACAGCGTGCGGTGTTCCGCCGGGCTCAGGTAGGACAACCGCAGGATCACGTCGGCATCGTCGCCGAGCCGGTCGCGCAGCTCGCGGCCGGTCACGGTGGTGCCGTTGATCGCAATCGTGCCGTCCGAGATCTCGATCAGCCGGACGTCGCCGGCGCGCCGCTTGGGCCGGAGCGCCAGGCCGTCGGTGACCGGGACGACGTCATAGCGCGCCTGGACGCGCTCGCGCAGCGTGCGCTGCTCGTCCCCGGTGAGCTGGCCGGCGCTCGACGCGGCAGCCGCCGCGGCGAGAAGGGCCACGAACAACAGCAATGAAAACCTGGCTCTCATCGGTAGAACTCCCTGTCTGACCCGAGCAGTCGTTGAAGCGCGATCAGCGCGAGCATCGCCACCCCCTGGACGGCGATGATGCTGACGGTGACCGCCGGACTCGACATGAAGGCCGCCGCGGCGCGCCCGATGCTGCGCGCGAGCGACCACAGGTCGACGCCGGTATCAGCCGTCCTCGCCGCGCCCACGACCGTGCTCACCAATAGATTCATCACCCACAGGACGCACGTGGCGAGGGCGGAGGCGAGGACGCCGCCGGCCACGTAGAGCAGGCCGGCCGCCGCGGCCGCTCCCAGCGGGACGAGCACCTTGCGCGTGCGCCGTGCCCGGCGGGCGTCCAGCTCCGCCGCCGCGTTCACGGCCGCTATCGTGCGGGCGGTGAAGGCCAGCGCCACCGGACGGTCCTCCATCGCCTGGCGAAACACCGGCCCGAACGCCGCGTCCGCCTCGTCCTCGCGCCCCTCGTACTCCAGGGCCCGCCAGCGGCCGTACTCACGGGTCAGGTCGTTGTCGAGCTCGTTCATCCGTCCTCAGTCTCGTTCCTACCGGGGCTTACGGGTTTTGTCCGCGCCGCGTTGCAGCGAGCCTCGGCATCTCCCGACCCCTTGCCTCGGTCGGGACAACACTGAGCCTCCCGCGCCTTCACGCTCGATTCGCTCGGCGGGTTACGGCTGCCAGCCCGCCTCGGCCAAGTGGCGTGCCAGCTCCTTTCGTGCGCGATGCACGTGGGAGCGGGCGGTCGCCTCGGGGATCCCCATGATCTGGCCGATCTCGTCGAAGGCCAGCCCCTCGTCGTACCTGAGGACGACCGCGGCGCGGAAGTCGGGACGCAGCCGGTTGAGCGCCGCGTCGAGCGCCTGCCCCAGCGCGGCACGTTCGACAGGGTCGGGTTCCGGCGGCGCAGCGGTCGCCGCGGGATCGGTGGGCCGGCCGGCCGAGTTCCCGAGCGAGACCAGACGCTGGCGCGGCCGCCGCATCGCGTCGACGGCGGTGTTGTGCGCGATACGAAAGAGCCAGCTGGAGAGGCGGCGGGATGTGTCGAACCCCGCGAGGCTTCGGAAGGCCTTGACGAACGTGTCCTGCGCGAGGTCCTCCGCATGCTCCCTATCGCCGGTCACCCGGGCGATGAAGCGCACCAGCGGCCGCTGGTAGCGGCGCACGATCTGCTCGAATGCGGACTGCTGCCCCGCCAGCGCCGCGGCCACCAGTCTCGCCTCGGTCACGGTCTCGAGATCGATCGGGATGGCTGCGAAACCCTCCAGTGAGTCTTACGAGCAGATTGTAGGCCGCGTTGCGGGGTGTGAGAGAATCGGCCGTACTACCACGACAAGGCGGCGAGCTCATGGCATCACTTGGACCCCCGGGGATCGTCAACATCGAGGACTTCCGGCGGGCGGCAAAGCGCCGTCTGCCGCGCGCCGTCTTCGACTACATCGACGGCGGCGCCGAGGACGAGCGGACGCTGCGGCGGAACTCGCAGGCGTTCGAGCGGCTCACGCTGCGGCCGCGCTGCGCGGTGGCCACGCCGGTCATCGACCTGGCGACGAGCGTCATCGGCATTCCGATCTCGATGCCGCTGTTGCTCGGACCGGTGGGCAGCTGCCGCATGTTCCATCCCAGGGGCGAGATGGCCGCCGCGCGCGCCGCCGGGAATGCCGGCACAGTCTACGCGCTCTCGACACTTTCCGGCTGCCGGCTCGAAGACGTGAAGGGGTCGTCGAACGGACCGGTCTGGTACCAGCTCTACCTGTGTGGCGGCCGCGACGTCGGACTGGCGGCGCTCGAGCGGGCACGCCAGGTCGGCATGTCGGCGCTGGTGCTGACCATCGACACCGCCGTCGCCGGCATGCGCGAGCGTGATCTGCGCAACGGCGCGAAGGAGATGCTCTCGCGCAGGGTGTTCGCGATGGTGCCCTACGTCTGGCAGTACGCCTCGCGCCCGCGCTGGGTGCTCGGCTTTCTGCGCGACGGCGGCCTCATGAAGTTCCCGAACGTCATCCTGCCCAACGAGGGGCCGATGGCCTACGCCGATGTCGGTACCGCCCTCGAGAAGTCCGTCGTCACCTGGGGGGACCTGCGCTGGATCCGCGACGCGTGGAAGGGCCCGATCGTCATCAAGGGGATTCACACCGGCGACGACGCGCGGCGCGCGTTGGACGAAGGCGCGAGCGCGGTGGTCGTGTCGAACCACGGCGGTCGGCAGCTGGACAGCGTGCGCGCGTCGGTCGAGGTGCTGCCCGAGGTGGTCGAGGCCGTGGGCACGCGCACCGAGGTGCTGATGGACGGCGGCATCCGCCGCGGCAGCGACATCGTCAAGGCGCTGTGCCTGGGCGCCCGCGCCGTGCTCATCGGCCGCGCCTACGCCTACGCGCTCGGAGCGGCGGGCGGCGACGGCGTGGCCCACGCGATCGAGATCCTGCGGACCGAGCTGGTTCGCACGATGAAGTTGCTCGGATGCCCGTCGGTTCACGAGCTGAACCGAGCCTACCTGGATGCGCCGCCGGAAGTGGCGAAGCCGGCCGCGACGTACGTGTGATGGGCGCCGGCCGGGGCGCGGGCGGCGGGGGCCACGCTGAGAGGCCACAAAGCCAAATAAACTCAGAGGCCACGGAGGCCACCGAGACTTGTGAACTCAGAGATCGGTCTCCGTGGCGGTCCCCGCGCGCTGCAACGTCACACGCGCGCGGAGACCGCCGAGCGGCGAGGCCTCGAGCACGATCGACCCTCCGTAGAGATCTACCAGGTCGCGGACGATGGCCAGGCCGAGGCCGGACCCGGCCAAGGCTTCGTCGGCACGCACCCCGCGCTGCAGCACTTTCCCGCGCATCTCCGGCGGCAGCCCCGGGCCGTCGTCGTCCACCGCGATCGTGACACCGGCGCCGTCAGACGCCGATTCCACGACGACGCGCGAGGCTGCCCACTTGCACGCGTTGTCGAGCAGGTTGCCCAGCACCTCGTCGAGGTCTTCCCGCTGGCACCGGACGACGACGGCGGCCGGCACGCGATCGTCGATCGTGAGGCCGCGATCGGCGTGCAGCCGGCGCATGGCCCGCACCAGGGGACCGGAGGAGGCGGCGACCGCGCATGCCGCGCCGGCGGCGGCGCCCGAGGCGGCGGCCCGCGCGTGCGCGAGGTGGTAGTCGATCTGCCGTCGCATCCGCTCCACCTGCTGCGCGACTGCTCCGGCCAGCTCCGCGTCGCCCGCTGCCGCCGCCCGCTCGGATTCCCGCGCGAGAATTGCCAGCGGCGTCTTCAGGCCGTGCGCCAGGTCGCCTGCCTTGGCGAGCGCGCGCTGCACGGCGGCCTCGCGCTGCTCGAGCAGCGCGTTCAGGTCGTCGACGAGGGGCTGCACCTCGGTCGGGTAGACACCCTCGACGCGGCGGGCGCGGCCGGCGTGGACGCGGGACAGGCGCGCGCGCAGCACGCCGAACGGCGAGAGGCCGCTGCGCACCAGCCAGAACCCCGCGATCATGAAGAGCGCCGCGGCAAGGCTCAGCTCGGTCCGCTGGTAGATGGCGTGGAAGTGGAGGTAGACGGGCAGGCGCGGGTTGCGCGTCATCATCGCAACCGAGGCGAGCACCGAACCGATCAGCAGACCGATCGTCCAGAGCACGGCACCCGAGAGCAGGCGCGATCGCAGCGAGCGCAACAGCCTCACCCCAGCACTCGTACGAGCGTCGCCTGGTCGATGTTGCCGCCGCTCATCACGCACACTACCTTCTGGCCGGCAAGGCGGGCGCGCAACTTCACGGCGGCCGCCAGCGACGCCGCGCCGGCACCCTCGGCGAGGTTGTGCGTGGTGCGCAGCGCGAGCCGGATCCCTTCCATCAACTCCTGTTCGCCGAGGGTCACGACGTCGTCCAGGTGCTGTTGCAGGATGCCGAAGGGCAGATCGAAGGTGACGCGCGTGGCCATCCCCTCGGCGAAGGTATCTATGCGGTCGCCGACCACGCGTGTGCCGGTACGCCAGGAACGCGCGAAGGCGTCCGCGCCGGCGGCCTGGATGCCGATCACCCGGGCATGGCTTCCGATCCACGTTCGCACCAGCGCGCAGCCGCAGGCGCCGCTGCCGCCGCCGATCGGGACGAGGAGGACGTCCGCGTCGGGCAGGTCCTCGAAGATCTCCAGCGCGTAGGTGGCGACGCCGGCGATGAGCAGCGGCTCGTTCGCCGAGTGCACGTAGCGCAGCCCGCGCTCACGGTGGACACGCTCGACGTGCTCGCGCGCGGCGTCAAAGTCGCGCCCGACTTCGATCACCGCAGCGCCGAGCGCGCGCATCGCCGCGTTCTTCTCCGGGTTGTTCCCCTCCGGCACCGCGATCGTGCAGGGAACGCCCTCGCGACGGCAGGCGAGCGCGATCGACTGGCCGTGGTTGCCGGTGGAGGCGGTGATGACGCCGCGGCGCTCGTCACGGCCGAGGCTGCCGACGAGGTTCAGGCCGCCGCGCACCTTGAACGCGCCGGTCGGGTTGTGGTTCTCGTGCTTGACGTGGATGTCCAGCCCGGTCTCGGCATCGAGGAGCGCGTGCTTCAGCAGCGGCGAGCGACGCAGCGTGCGGTAGACGATCTGCCTGGCCGAGAGGACGTCGGCGAGCGTCAGGTCGCTCATCGTCCCGCCTCGATGCGGTAACCCAGCCCGCGCAGCGTCTCGATGAACGACGCGCCCAGCTTCCGGCGGAGCCGCGCCACGAACACCTCGACGGTGTTCGAGCCGCGATCGAGGTCGTGCGGGTAGATGTGCTCGCTCAACTCGCCCTGCGATACGACGCGGCCGCGGTGGTGCATCAGGTACGAGAGCACGCGGAACTCGTGGCTGGTGAGCTTCACGGGCGCGCCGTCCAGCGTGACCCGCGCAGAGCGCGGATCGAGCAGCACGGGACCGCAGCGCAGCTGCGGCGTCGCCTGACCGCTGGCGCGGCGGATGAGCGCGCGCAGCCGGGCGAGGAGCTCCTCCATCCGGAACGGTTTCGCCACGTAGTCGTCCGCACCGCTGTCGATCCCTACCACCTTCTCGTGCCAGCTGCCGCGCGCCGTCAGCACGAGCACCGGGACGGCCACGCCGGCGTCGCGCCAGCCGCGCAGCAGCGTCAGGCCGTCCACCTTCGGCAGCCCGAGATCCAGGACGACGGCGTCGTAGTGCTCGGTGCGGGCCAGGAAGTCGGCGCGCGCGCCGTCTGCGGCCGCGTCCACTGCGTACCCGGCGTCGCCGAACGCACCGGCGAGCTGCTTGGACAGCCTGGCTTCGTCCTCGACGACGAGCACCCGCACTCCGCCGTTATATCAAACGAGGCCACGCCGCTCTTCGAAAAGTGGGCATCGACCACGCCGTCCACCATCAGCGTCTCGCAACGGTCGAGTGTCCCCGCGTGCTGAATGGGCGCTGAACGCGCCGTTCACGGTCGGTTCAGCGTCCTTCGGGCATCATCGCGCGCATGCGCATGAAGCCGTTCCTCTGGTCGATCGCCGCCATCCTGCTGATCTTGATCGCCGCGCTCGTGCTCGACCGCGGCGGCGGCGAGCTGGCCGACTGGATGGCGCGCCTCCACGGACGCTGAGAGGACGACACTCGTGATCAGCCTGCGGCACGCCCTGCGATCGATCCGCCGCATGCCCGCGCTCGCCGCCGTGGTCGTGCTCTCTCTCGGCGCCGGGATCGGCGTGAACACCGTCGTCTTCTCGTGGATCCAGTCGCGGGTGCTCGAGCCGCTGCCCGGCGTCCGCGACGGATTCGACCTCCACCTGGTCGAGCCACGCACTGCCAACGGACTCTACCCCGGTGCGTCGTGGCCCGAGTATCGCGACCTGCGCGACGGCCTGCGCACGTTCGACGCGCTCATCGCCTTCCGCATGACGCCCGTGTACGTCGGCGAGCCGGGACAGGTCGAACGCGCGTACGGCCAGCTCGTCTCCGACAACTACTTCGAGGCGCTCGGACTGCATCCTCATCTCGGGCGGTTTCCCATGGCCGACGAGATGGCGGCCGGCGGCAGCCCGGTGGCCGTGATCTCGTACGACTGCTGGCGGACACGGTTCGCGGCAGACCCAAACGTCACGACCCGCAGCGTGCGGGTGAATGGCCGCCCCATGCCGATCGTCGGCGTGGCGCACGAAGCGTTCCAGGGCACGGTGATGGGCGTGGCATTCGACCTGTGGCTGCCGGCGGCGCTGTCGCCCGACGAGTGGCGCTCGCTGGAAGCACGTAGTGCACGCGGCTTCTCGGTGATGGGCCGGCTGGCCCCGGGCGCGACCGCCGCCGCCGCGCGGGCGGAACTGGCGGGTGTGATGGGGCGTCTCGCGGCCGCGTTCCCGCAGACCAATGCGACCGTCGGAGCCGAGGTGCTCCGGATCTGGCAACCGCCGCGCGGACCGCAACGGATGTTGACCGCCGCGGTGGCGCTGCTGCAGGCGCTCATGCTGCTCCTGCTGCTGGCCGTCTGCGGCAACGCGGCAACGCTCGTCCTCGCCCGCGCGAGCGCCCGGCAGCGCGAGATGGGCATCCGGTTTGCGCTCGGCGCCACGCCGCGGCGCGTCTTCGCGCTGCTGCTCACCGAGAACATGGTGCTGGCGCTCGCCGGGGCGGCACTCGGCGCCGCAATCGCCGTGTGGGGCACCGAGGCCCTGCGCGCCGGGCCGATGATCCGCGGCGTCCCGCTGAAGTTCCAGACCAGCATCGACGGCACCGGCCTCGCCGTAGCCGCCGGGCTGGGCGTACTGTGCGGGCTGCTCGTCGGCCTGGCGCCGGCTCTCCAGCTCGGACGTGCCGGCGCGCAACTGGCCGGCCGCACGGGCGCAGCCCCCGCCGGACGGCACGAACTGCGGCTCGCGCTGATGGGCATACAGGTGGGCCTGGCGCTCGTCGTGCTCGTCGTCGCCGCGATTGCCTTCCGCAGCTTCCTGGAGGCGCGGGGCACTGATCCCGGCTTCCGACGGGAAGGCGTGCTGCTCGCGACGTACGACTTCGCCGGACGACGCGTGTCGGGCGCGGTGACCCGGGCGTTCGCCGCCACGCTGCTCGACGCATTGCGTGCGCTGCCGGCGTTGGACTCCGCCGCGATCGCGACGTCGGTGCCGCTCGACATCCACGGGATGCCCTCGCTGTCCTTCAGGCTCGAAGGCCGCGCCCGGCCGGACGTGATGGACCAGGCGCTCACCAACACGGTGACATCCGGCTACTTCGACCTGATGCGGATTCCGATCCTGGCGGGCACCGACTTCGCTCCCCTGGCCGACGACGGCGTGACGGCACAGGCGATCGTGAACGAGGAGTTCGTGCGCCGTTACCTCGATGGCGGCCAGGCACCGGGGCGGCGCCTGGAGGTGCGCGGCCGCACGACGACGATCGTCGGCGTGACCGGCAACTCGCTCTACAACGCGTTCGGCGAGCCGGCTGTTCCCATCATCTATCTCTCGTACCGGGACTGGTCATCGCGCCTCGGCGAGATCCACCTTCGTGTCCGGGCCGGCTCCGAGTCCGCCATTGCGCCCGAGGTGCGGCGCGTCGTGCGCACGATCGACCCGGAGCTGCCGCTCTTCAACGTCCGGACGCTGACCGAACACGTCGAGGCCAATCTGGTGTTCCGGCGCATCCCGGCGCGCATCTTCGCGGTGCTCGCGCCCCTGCTGCTGGCGTTGACATCGATGGGAATCTACGCGATCGTGGCCTACACCGTCTCGCTGCGCACCACGGAGATCGGAGTGCGCATGGCGCTCGGCGCGAGGCCCCCGCAGGTAGTCCGGCAGCTGGTCGGCGAGAGCCTGGCCGTTGCCGCCACCGGCGGCCTCGCGGGATGGACGCTCGCGTTCATCGGCGCGCGGAACTTCGCGTCGAGCCGGTCGGCGGACCTCGCGGTCTTTGCCGGCGTGCCGGTCGTCCTGCTCGCGGTGGCGGCGCTGGCGTGCTGGCTGCCCGCGCGCAGGGCCGCACGGGTCGATCCGGCAGCGGCGCTGCGCGCCGAGTGACCCGGCGCAGCGATCACGAACGATCAGCGTCTCGCCCGCCGCAGTGCCGCTATGTTAACGTGACGCCCAGATCAGTCACTCCTCACGAGAGGAATCGACATGTTCACAGCATGGGGACTGGCAATCGTCCTGGCGGCGGCGCAGCAGCCGCCGGCGCCACAGCAACCGTCCGCGCCGCCGCCGAGCGCCAAGCCACCGGCCGCGCAGCAGGCGACGACGCCGCAGGTCGATCGGACGACGCTCTCCGGGAGCGCGACCTACACGTACAACAACCTGAAGGGGTTCATCCTGCGCTCGGCAGAGAAGATGCCACCCGACCAGTTCGGGTTCCAGCCCACGCCCGAGGTCCGCAGTTTCGCGCAGATCCTGGCGCACATCGCCGACGGCAACTACCTCCTCTGCTCCCCGGCACTCGGCGAGGACAATCCGAACGGCAAGGCGATGGATGCGATCGAGAAGCAGAAGTTCGCGCTGGAACCGCTCCTCGCGAAGCTCAAGGACTCGTTCACCTACTGCGACCGGGCCTACGCGGCGCTGACCGACGCGAATGCGACCGACATTGTACCGTTGATGACGTCGAAGCGCCCGCGCGTAGGCGTGCTCTGGTTCCACATCGCGCATGCCTTCGAACACTACGGCAACCTCGTCACCTACCTGCGCATCAAGGGGATCGTCCCGCCCTCGAGCGAACGCTGATCGAAGCCTGGCCGCGACCGCTCTGGAGAAGGTATTGGCGCGCAGGGCGAACGGGATGAACTGACGCCGCGGCGGGATACCAACTCCCCGTTCAGGACCTCAATCGACCCGAGGACCGCATTGCCCATTGCGCGTGGGGCCCCACCCCGCGCGCCTTGACGCTCGCTTCGCTCGCGGGGGCGCTTTGCGCCTGCCGCCTCGCCTGCTCGGCGGAGCCGCTCACAAAACGAGTAGCGACATACCAAAACCGTAAGTCGCGGCGCCCGAAAGCTCGCCGAACGGCCCGGAATTGGCGGGAGCGACGGTGGGTGCGCCGGTTGCAGGGTCGAGCCTCTTTCCGGATCGACTCGCATGGACTTCCGCGACTACGCTGCGACGCAGACATCGGAGCTCGTCAGCCGGCTGCTGGCCGACTCCTCCTCCACTTCCCGTCTGCACCTGGCGCGACTCCGCGCTGCCGTGGACGACGTGATCGGGACGATCGAGAGCGCGCTGGAGGCGTCGGGGGACCGCGATCGCGAGGTGGAGGAAGTCGTCGAGCAGCTCGCCCGTGCGGCGGCCACGCACGCCGACGAACGGGCAGCACGCGCGCTGGAACCGCTGCAGTCGGAACTGACGGCGCGCGCCGAAGAGGCCACGCTGCTCGCCGGATCGCTGGAGGAGGCACAGGGTCAGGTCGACGTGCTGCGCAGCGAGCTCGACGCCGCGCAGGCCCGGGCGGAGGCGCTCGCCGCGGAGCTCGAGTCGGCGCGCGCGCAGCTGGAAGATGCGCTGGCCGACCGCCTGCGCCTCGAGGAAACGGCGGCGGCGGCGACGAGCCAGGCGGAGGCGGCGGACGCCAAGCTCGAGGCGGTCACCGCGCTGTTCAAGACCAGCAACGCGCGCGTCAAGGTCCTCGAACGCACGCAGGAGGAGCACGATCGAGTGGTGCGCGGACTGCAGGCGCGGCTGCAGAACCTGCCGGCGCCCGGTGCGAGCGGCGAGGCCGGCGCGTTACCAGTGCTCGACGAGCTGCTCAACAGCTTCGAGGCGCTGTCCGCTTCGACCAGCATCGCGGACGTGCTGACCACGCTCACCGAACAGCTGGCCGCCGACTTCAGCCGCGTGGCGCTCTTCCGCGTCAAGGGCAACCGGCTCGAAGGAGAGCACCAGATCGGCATCGATCTTCCGTCCGACGTGGCCAAGGTCGTCATGCCACTCAGCATGGACTCGCTGCTCACCCGCGCGGCGAGCTCGGGCGCGCTGCTGCGCCTCATCGAGAGCGAACTGGCGGACAGCAGCCGCGCCCCGTTTGCCGGATCGCCGAGCTGCGCGCTCGCGCTGCCCGTCGTCGTCAACGGCGAAACGCTGGCCGTCGTCTACGCCGACGACTCCGGCCAGGCGGAGAGCGACCGCGGCGCGGTCGATCTCGATCGGAGCGCGCGCGTCGCCGACGCGCTCGGACGGCACGCCGTCGCGTTGATCGCGCGGCTGACCACCGAGCTGAAGACGCTCGCCGAGCTGCGCGCCTACGCCGATCTCCTGCTGAAGGAGATGGAGCAGATGTACACCGCGGACGTCGAGGCCGGCCAGTCGGGTCAAACGTTGATGAACCTGCTGAAGAGCAACCTCGAATACGCGCGCAGCATCTACGCGAGCCGCGTCGCGCACGAGGGGGCGGACGCGGCGTCGCTGCTCGAGGACCAGATCGCGCTGGTCATCGACACGCGGGTGGACACGCCGTTCGGCCGCGACCTGGCGGTCGCGCTCGGCAGCGGCGACCCGGCGCTGTTGGTGCGACTCTCCGCCGGCGCGTAACCCCTGCCGGCCGAGGAAAAAGAGGGGCTGCCTCCTTTCCCGAAAAGGTGGCAGCCCCCTTTTCTTGCGATTCTCCACGAAGTCCTTCCCGCTCTGAGGTTTGGCAGTGGGGTCGCGCGCAGACGCACGCCAGCGCAAAGACACCAGCCACGACTCCGGAAGAGCGGGGCGTTCACGTCGGGTTATCATTGCCGGTCCCCCTTCAGGAGGTCATGGCACGATGAACGCCCGTCGTCTCTTTACACCTCTGGTCGCGCTGCTGGTCCTGCTCGTCGCCGGGCACGGCGTGGCGCAGGCGCCGCAGCCGCAGCCCGCCGCGCCCAACCACGTCCACTACACGCAGCCGCCGGAGCAGAAGCCCTCACCCACCGGCGCCCTGGCGCCACGGCTGCAGAATCTCGGGACGCACAGCTTCCCGGTGTCGACCAAGAACAAGCAGGCGCAGCTGTTCATCAACCAGGGCGTCAACCTCGCCTACGCGTTCAACCACGCCGAGTCGCACCGCGCCTTCCGCGAGGCCGCCCGCCTCGACTCGACGCTGGCGATGGCGTACTGGGGACAAGCGCTGGTGCTCGGCCCGAACATCAACGCGCTGATGGAACCGAACGAGGAACCGAACGCCCGGCAGCTCGCCGAGAAGGCGGCGTCGCTCAAGGCCCGCGCCTCGGCGCGCGAACGCGCGCTCATCGACGCGCTGCTCCAGCGCTACTCGGGTCGCGGCGAAGACCGCCGGGCGCGCGACGAGGCGTACGCCGCGGCGATGCGCAAGGTCCACCAGCAGTTCCCCGCCGACCCCGACGTCGCGATGCTCTACGTCGAATCGGTCATGGACCTGCGCCCGTGGGGCTACTGGACTGGCGACGGACGCCCGCACGAGGGCATCGCCGAGATCGTGGCGCTCACTGAACAGGTGATTGCGCGCCACCCCAGGCACCCGGGGGCGCTCCACATGTATATCCACCAGATGGAAGCGCACACCCCGGCGAAAGCGGAGAAAGCCGCCGACACCCTGCTGACGCTGATGCCGGCGGCGGGACACATAGTGCACATGCCGTCGCACATCTACCAGCGCATCGGCCGCTACGCCGACGCGGCGCGCAGCAACGAGCTCGCGATGCAGGCCGACGAGGACTACATCACCCAGTGCCGGGCACAGGGCCTGTACCCGATGGCCTATTACCCGCACAACATCCACTTCTTCTGGTTCGCCGTTACCGCCGAGGGCCGCAGCGCCGCGGCCATCGAGAGCGCGCGCAAGCTCGCGGCGCGCGTCGACGACCAGACGCTGAAGGTTGTCCCGATTCTCGCGGCGTTCCGGGTCGTCCCCTATTACGCGCTGACGCGGTTCGGCAGGTGGAACGAGATGTTGAAGGAACCCGAGCCTCCCGGCCATCCCTTCCTGCGCGGCACCTGGCACTACGCCCGCGGCCTGGCGCGCGTCGCCACCGGACAACTGGCGGAGGCCGAACAGGAGCTCGCGCGGGTGAACGAGATCCTGAAGGACCCGGTCCTCGATCAGCCGTTGTTCTCGCAGAACACCGGGCGCGCGGTCCTCGCGATCGCGCCGGCCGTGCTCGGCGGGGAGATCGCGGCGGCGCGCCGCGACTACGACGCCGCGATCGCGCTGCTGTCGCGCGCGGTGCGGCTCGAAGACGGCCTGGTCTACACCGAGCCCGCGGAATGGCACTTTCCGCCGCGCCATGCGCTCGGCGCCGTGCTGCTCGAAGCCGGCCGGCCGGCCGAGGCGGAAACGGTCTACTGGGACGACCTGCGCCGCAACACTGAGAACGGCTGGGCGCTGTTCGGCGTCTGGCAGGCGTTGACCGCCCAGGGCAAGAAGGCTGACGCCGAGCTCGCCGAAGCTCGCTTCACGAAGGCCTGGGCGCGCGCCGACGTGTCGCTGAACTCTTCGCGGTTCGGGCGGAAGGCTCCGGTGACGACGACCGCGAGCGGCCGGTAACGGACCGGCGCGGACCAAGAAACAGGGAGCCAGGGTCGCTGCCGCGTCCCTGCTCCCTGCCGGGAGGCAGTCCGCGACCGCACGGTCCTACAGCGCCCCCTGCTTCATCTGCTCCATCAGGTAGTCGGTCGATCGGACCGCCAGCGCCATGATCGTCAGCGTCGGGTTCTGGCAGCCGCACGAGACGAAGCATGACCCGTCCATCACGAACAGGTTGCCGATGTCGTGCGTCTGCTGGAACGGGGTGAGCACGGACGTCTTCGGATCGCGGCCCATGCGCGCCACGCCGACCTCGTGGATGCCCATGCCCGGCACGCGGTTGGGCACCGTCCACGGACGGATGTTCTTCGCCCCCGCGGCATCGAGCATCTCGGCGGCGGTCTCCGCCATGTCGGGGATCATCGCTTGCTCGTTCTCGCTCCACGTCATGTGGATGCGCAGCACCGGGATGCCGAAGACGTCGACCGTGTTCGGGTCGATCTCGACGTAGTTGTCGGGCCGCGCGAGGCACTCGCCGAAGCCGGACAGCCCGAGCGAGTTGACCGACTGCCGCACGGCCTGCTTGAACGCCTCGCCGAAGCCGGGCGCATTGAGGTTGAAGTTCACGCTCGCGCCGCCCTGGAATCCATAGCCGCGCAGGAAGCCCTTGTGGCGAGCGCCGTCCTTCGTATTGCGGAACCGGATCACGTACAGCCCGTTGGGCCGGCGCGGCCCGTCGAGGCTCGCCTTGGCCGGCAGGTCGGGGAACTCACCCGACGCGCCTCCCGCCACCCAGAGGTGATCCTGCAGGTACTTGCCGAGGAGGCCGCTCGAGTTCGCCAGCCCGCCGGCGTACCGGCGCGTTGCGGAGTTGAACAGCACGCGCACCGACTCGAGCGCCTGCGCGCACAGCACGACGACGCGGCCGTAGACCTCGCGCGGCTGACGGGTCACGCGATCGATGTAGAGCACGCCGCGGGCGCGGTTGCGCGCCTCGTCCATGAGGACCTGGTAGACGAGCGCGTTGGTGATCAACGTGCACCGGCCGGTCTTCACGGCGTCGGCGACGGTGGTGAACGCCGAGTTGAAGTACGAGCGCGTCACGCACCCGAGCTCGCAGGGTCCGCAGTAGTGGCACGCCATACGGCCGTTGATCGGCTTCGTGATGTTCGCCGCGCGGCCGAGCGTGACGGTGCGCCCCAGCTTCTGCTTCACGCGCGTGCGCAGCTGCGTCTCCGCGCAGCTCATGCTCATCGGCGGATGGAACCGTCCGTCGGGCAGCTCGGGAACTCCCTCGGCAATGCCGGTAATGCCTACGTACTCCTCGACGAGATCGTAGTACGGCGCCAGGTCGGCGTAGCCGATCGGCCAGTCGTCGCCATAGCCGTCGAACGACGCCCCCTTCAAGTCCTGCTCGCTCAGGCGATAGCTCTGTCGGCCCCATACGTTCGTACGGCCGCCGACGATGCGCATCCGTCCCTGCCAGGAGAACGGCTTCTCCCTCGGCGTCGTGTACGGCTCCTCCAGGTCGTTGACAAACCAGTCGTAGTTCTCCTCGCGGCAGGCGTAGCAGTCCTTCTGCACCGGGCGCGTGCGCCGGATCACGTCCGGCATGCTGTTGCGGTATTTCGGCTCGAACGGGCGCGTGTGCTCGCGGTAGTCGGCCGGCGTGTGCGCGCGACCGGCATCGAGCAGGGCGATCCGCACCCCCGCCTCGGCGAGCCGCTTCGCGACCCACCCACCGGACGCGCCGGAGCCGATCACGAGCACGTCGAACGTCTGTCCTGCCTGATCCTGTCTGGTGGTCTGCACGGGCACCTGCCTCGGGACTCGACGTGCCCAATGGTAAACTGACGCGTTGGTCGGTTGAAAGCACCTATGCCGCCGGCGCGTTCTGCACCGCCGAGGTCGCTCCTATGGCCACACGCCGTGAAATGCTGCAGGCGCTCGCCGCTTCGCTCGGCGCCGGCGCCATCGTACCGGGACTCGCCGCCGATCATCTCCACCGTCACCTCGCCGTGCCCGGCGCGGTCGAGCAGGCGGACGTGAAGTCGAAAGCCGCAGCCTACAAGCCGGCGTTCCTCGACGCGCATCAGCTCGCGACCGTCGCGTCGCTCGCCGAGCGCCTCGTGCCCGGCGCTTCGCGCGCGAATACGGCCGAGTTCATCGACCAGCTGCTCGCCGCCGATTCGCACGACGATCAGCGTGCGTTCCTCGTGGCGCTCGGTGCGGTCGAGGGTCAGGCGCTGGCGCGCGGCCGCCGGCCGTGGATCAAGCTCACCGACGCCGAACAGATCGCCATCCTCACCGACGCGTCGACCATGGCGCCGTCAGAAGCGCCGCCGAAGCCGTGGACCAGGGGCGAGCCGGTCTCCTACGGCCGCGTGCCGGAGCCGCCCGCGCCGTTGACGCTCCGCGATCACTTCGACCTGCTCAAGCGCTGGATTGCCGGCGCCTACTACTCGTCGGAGATCGGCATGAAGGAGCTCGGGTGGACGGGCAACGTGGTACACCCCGCGTTTCCGGGGTGCGACCATCCCGGCGGTCACGCCTGACTGCCGGCCGGCGGCGCGTCGCGGCGTAACGCCTTGCCCAGCCGCCCCACCACCCCGAGCGCGAGCATCCGGGCAAAGATCCAGCCGGCCCGGAACGTCGACAGCGGCTCGGTCCTGACTTCCGTTCGCCCGGCACGAATCGCCTCGCAGATCGCGGTGGCATCCGGCTCCGCATCCACCAGCGTGAACGTCGTTCCGAGCTGGTCGAGCAGGTGCAAGTCGGTGCTGCCCACCAGCGGCTTGCCTGTGCCGCGAGCCCAGCGGATGGCACGCTCGTTGAAATTCACCAGCCGGGTGTACATCGAGTTGACTTCCACCGCGTCGAACAGATCCGCGTGCTGATCGAGGCGCGGGCCGAGCGCCGAGTGAATGGGATAGAACGCGTGCGGCGCAACCACCAGCCCGTTGGCCGCCGACCTCAGCGCCGCGATGTCCGCAAAGGTCCGCACCGCCGCGCAGGCCGCGGGGAAGTTCAGGAGCAGTACGTGCTGGTGATTGATGCTGCGCTCGATTCCGGGAATGAGCACCACGCCGCGCTCGCGCGCGTAACCGGCATCGGCAGAGGGATCGAAGTAGCGGTTGTGCAGCGTAACCGCGATCGCGCCGTAGCCGAGGGCGGCCGCGTGATCGATCAGCTGGCGGGTGGAGTGCGGGATGGCGTCCAGCGGGTCCTGGTCGGTGTGCGCGTGGAGCTCGACCTTGAGCACACCCTTTCCATATCACGTCACAGCGGCTTGACGTACTTCACGATCTCCGGCTCGAATCCGTGACGCACCGCATTACAGCGCCGCCGATGCCGCCCGCGCCGCCTCGGTCGCATCGCGCGTGCGCGAGCGCCAGCCGAACCGATGCGCCCAGGGGTTCGGCCGGCGTTCGACGACGTCGGCGATGAGACGCCCGAGGATGGGCGCGAACTTGAAGGCATGGCCGCTGTCGCCGGCGGCGACGACCAGGCCGGGCCGGCCGGGGTGATGGTCGATCCAGAAATCACCGTCGAAGGTGTCGCAGTAGAGGCACAGCCTGGTCGCCTTGATCGCCGCCTCGGCGAGCGCCGCCAGGCTGCCGCGGAGGAACGCGCGGCACCGCTCCACCTCCGACGGCAGGACCGTCCTCTCGTCGTCCGGGTGCACGCGACGGCCGGCGCCGTGGTGACCGATCTTGAGGGTGTTGTCTGCTGACGCCGGGAATCCGTACCAGCCGGTGTTCGCGATGTCGGCGGCCCAGACAGGGAATCGGGGGGGACGCCACTCAGGTGAGGGTCCCGCATCCAGGTGGATCACCGGCTGCCCGGTCGTCCACATCACGTCGGCGAGCTCCGGAAGCAGGTGCGGCGTCCAGGCGCCCGCGGCGACGACGACGAGGTCGCCGCGCAGCACCTCGCCGGTGCGGGTTGCGACGCCGATGACGCGTCCACGATCCTCCAGCAGACGGGAACACGCGGTCCGCGTGTGCAGCCGTGCGCCCGAGGCTTGCGCCTCTGCGGCCAGCCGCACAGTCACGTTGCCGCTCTCCACCCAGCCGGCGCGCGGATTGAAGTAGCCCTCGGGGTACTTCCCGCGCGACCATCCCGCGAATCGGCGGGCGATGTCGTCGTCGCGCAGCCGCTCGACGGCATATCCGCGCCCGGCGAGGACCCTCATGCTGTCGTGCTCGAAGCCGCCGGACCGCATCGGCGCGCCGGCGAGCAGGAGGAAGCCGACGTCGTGGAAGAGCGGCGGGCTCCACCGCGTGTTCCAGGCGTCCCACCCGGCGAGCGCGGCCTCGGCAAGCGCCGTGTAGAACTCGTCGGCGCCGTAGTCCATGCGCACGACCTTGCTGATGTCGGTGGAAGCGGCCAGCGGCTGCGGCACCGATCCCGCGTCCAGCACGTCGACCGTCCACCCGCGCGTGCTCAGCTCCCACGCGGCGGTGAGGCCGAAGACGCCGGCGCCGACGATGACGATGCTGGGCATTGTTCCTGTCGTTGATGGTTACGTGGTTGCGGTGTGCCACGATTGTTGATCACGACGGCGCGACGGCTGACTCTCACGTCCATCCACCGCGCGCAGCGCGGGCGCAAGGCGCATGGATCGACGCGACACGCCGCCCCCGGCGAATTGACCTATGATCGCGCTGCCATGACTACTCGGAACACTGGCCTGTCGCGGCGTACGTTCCTTTACACGGCCGCCGCGGGTCTTGCCTCCGCCCGGCTCCGTGCCGCGACGGTGCCGGCAGCAGGCGGATACGCGCCGTTGCGGCGGGCGCCGGGACAGCAACCGACCGCCGCGGCGCCGAGCGATCAGATCGTCCTCGGCATGGTCGGCGTCGGCGGCATGGGCAGCGGGCGCCTCAAAGGGTTCCTGCAGCATGCCGACGTGAGGATCGGCGCCATCTGTGACGTCGACGGCCGGCACCGCGAACGCGCGGCCGCCCTGGTCGACAGCGCCCGCGGGTATCGCCCTCCGGCGGTCGCTGACTACCGGCGCGTGCTCGACAACCGCGAGATCGACGCCGTCGCCGTCGTCACGCCGGATCACTGGCATGCGATTCCCACCGTTCACGCTTTCGACGCCGGCAAGGACGTGTTCGTCGAGAAACCCCTGAGCTACAGCGTCGCCGAAGGACGCGCGATGGCCGACGGGTCGCTGAAGCACAAGCGGGTCAGCCAGATGGGCAACCACATTCACAACGACCTGCCGAACTACCGCCGGGTCGTGGAGCTGGTGCAGTCGGGGAAGCTCGGTCGCATCACGCGCATCCACTGCTGGAAGACATCGCCGACGCAGCCGTACACGAACAGCGAGCCGGCGCAGGTGCCGGCGGAACTCGACTACGACTTCTGGCTCGGGCCGGCGCCGAAACGGCCGTATCACCCGCTGCGCAGCCACGGGACCTTCCGCCATTTCTGGGACTACTCCGGCGGAACGTTCATCGACTTCTGGTGCCACATCGTCGACGTCGCGGTGTGGGCGCTCGATCTCAGGGCGCCGACGAGCGTCGCGGCGGCGGGCGGGCGGTTCTTCCTGGCCGACGAAACCGAAACGCCCGACATGATCGAGGCGGTCCTAGAATATCCGGGGCTGCTGTTCACATTCAGCTTCCAGCCGGTGCCGCCGCCGGGCCTCGATCACATGGGCCACATCGGCTGCATCTTCGAGGGGACGGAGGCGTCGCTCGTCACCAACTACGAGCGGCACGACGTGCTCGTCAAGGGCAAGGCGGTACCGGACTTCCCGCGCCCCGACCCGTCCATCGCCGACTCGCCCGGCCACCTGCGCGAGTTCCTGGACGCGATCAAGTCGCGCAACCTGGAGACGACCTGCAACGTGCGCTACGGCCACCGCGTGACCAAGCCGGGGCTGCTCGCCAACATCGCGTTCCGGACCGGGCGTCGTCTCTACTGGGACGACGCTCGGGAGCGGTTCAGGGACGACGGGGAGGCGAATCGGTATCTCAAGAGGAAGTATCGGCGGCCGTACAGGCTGTAATCGACAACGGCCATCGGGAAGGATTGGAAGTGGCGAGCCTGATTGAGGCGATAGCAATCAAGCGCAGGACGTTCTTCGAATTCGAGGGAGCACCCTACGTCGCCATCGACGTGGACCTCTCGCGCCCGACGGCGCGCGGCGGGCAGACGCTCGTGCGGGTCAAGATGCGCAATCTGATTACGCGCGCCGTGTTCGACAAGACGTTCAAGGCGGGCGAGAAATTCACCGAGCCGGACCTGTCGACGGCCTCCGCCTCCTACCTCTACGCCGACGCCACCGGCTACCACTTCATGGACCAGGACACCTACGAGACGATCACGCTCCCCGCCACCCTGGTCGGCGACGATCGACTGCTGCTCGTCGACAACCTCCTGGTCGCCATCCAGCAACACAACGGCACGCCGATCGCGATCGAGTTCCCGCCGATCGTCGAGCTGACGGTCGCCAGCTCGGAGCCGGGCGTGCGCGGGGACACGGCGAGCGGCGGCGTCACCAAGCTGGCAACGCTCGAGAGCGGCCTGCAGGTCCGCGTGCCCCTCTTCATCAAGGAGGGCGAGAAGGTGAAGGTGCACACGGAGACGCGCGAGTTCGCCGGCCGCGCCTGAGCGCCGCTACTTCTTCGCCGCCGGCAGCGGTCCGATCTCCAGCTTGCGGAACTCGACTTCGGCCCCCTCGGCCTGGATCGCGATCTTGCCGCGGTCGGCCGTCGCGTTGAACCCGTTGTTCACGAGGTCGCCGTTCACCCACACCGCGACGGTGCGGTCGCGCGCCTCGATCACCATGGTGTTCCACTCGCCAAGCGGTTTCTCGGAGCCGTCGGTCAGGTTCAGGATGCGGCGCGCGTCACCGGCCCTGCCGCCGTAGTTCTGCCCTTCCTTGCGCGGCCGCCGCGTCTCCATGTCGGGCACCTCGATGTTCTCGTGGATGCACCAGAAGTCGCCGGCGTGCTCGTGGTTCATCTGCACTTCGATCGACTGCGGGAACATGCCGTTCAGCGCGCGCAGCGTCGAGGCGTGCACGAGCACGCCGCTGTTGCCCGGTTTCCCGGGAAACCGATACTCGACCTCCAGACGGTAGTTCCGATAGACGTTGTCCGTCAGCAGATGCCCGCGCGGGGTGCCACGGCTGATGAGCATGCCGTCGCGCACGATGAAACTCGGCGGCGCGTCCGGCTTCGCGTCCTTATCGGGGACGTCGGCCGTCCACCCGGTCAGGTCCTTGCCATTGAAGAGCGACCCGACCTTGGTCGGAACGATGGCCTCGGCGGGGGGAGCGGCCTGCGCCAGGGCGACGAGCGGGATGGCGATGAAGGCGAGAGTCAGGAGAAAGGTGAGTTTTCGCATGCGCGCATCATAGCGCGGGACGTCGCGCTGACGTCAGCCCCGGCAGAGTGCCGCCAGCCGGCGCACGCGCTCGATGACAACCGGCCGGTCCTGCCGGTCGGATTCGCGAGCCGCCCGCCCGACGTGCGCCTCGCGGACGCACCCGGTTCGCACGATCTCGGCGATCATCGCCTCGTCCACCGCGTAGCCCGCGATGATGTCGAGTCGTCCCGCCGCCCGCGCGGTGTACTTCGCGAGGCGAGCCGCACGTGCTTGAGGCGTGCCTTCCCTGCCGCTCGTGAGGATCTTGTCGATCTGCGGCACGGCCGCGAGCCGGTCGATCGCGCCGAGGGGATCGCGCAGCCGATCGAACGCGCGGTGAAAGGTCGCGCGCCCGCCCGGCGCCGCCTCGAGCAGGCGCGCGACATCGTCCAGCCGCAACTCCCCCGCCGACGCGAAGCCGATGACCAGGCCGTCGACGCCCAGCGCCGCGAACTCCGCCGCCGCCCGCCGCAACGGCTCGAACTCGCCCGGCCGCAGGTCGTATCCATCGTTCCCACGGACCATGATGCGCAGCGGCAGCCGCGTCTCGGCCGCGATCGCCCGGACGAGGTCGATCGGCGGCGTCAACCCTCCGGCCTGCAGGTTGCGCACGACTTCGAGCCGATCGGCGCCTCCCTCGGCCGCCGCACGCGCGTCATCCTGCGACGTGACGATGACCTCGAGCAGCAGTGGCATCGCAGACACACTCTAAGCTAGCATCGGGCGCGGTTTCACGACCTCGCGCGGGGGCCTGCGAGCGGGGCGCCGGCGCGCAGGGCCGTCTCCCGTGACCAGTGCATTGGGCCCGAGCACCAGCTGGGGCTGCTCGGAGCCAGGACCCGCCTGCGGTCGTGAAACCCGCTTCAGTGTCGTCCAAGCAGGTGAGCGCCATGACCAAGATCGATCGACGGGCGTTTCTCGGCAGTCTCGCGGCCGGAGCGGCCGCGTCGGCGTGCAGCACGGCCACGACCACTATCGTCCCCCGCCACGTCCTCGGCGGGCCCGGGTACCGCCCGCCGAGCGACATGATCGTGCTGGCGCAGGTCGGTTGCGGCCTGCAGGCGCAACGGCAGGTGTTCACCGGCCTGGCGACGCGGCCGGACATCCTCTTCGTCGCCGTCGTCGACCCCAACATCGACACGCAGGACTACGTCGACTGGAGCCGCAACGGCAACCGCGACCGCATCCGCAAGTTCCTCGACGACCCGAAGTGGGGTGACGGCGACAAGGGCATCCGCGGCGGGCGCAACGTCGCCGTCGAGATCCTCGAGCGCTACTACGCGAGCACGAATCGCGCCGGCGCGGGCATCCGCTCGTATGCCGACTTCCGCGAGATGCTCGAAAAGGAAACCGACATCCAGGGCGTCATCAACATCACGCCCGATCACCAGCACGGTCCGATCAACATCGCGGCGCTCCGGAAGAACAAGGCGGCCATCTCGCACAAGCCGGTCGCGCACGTGCTCTACGAGGTGCGCCGCACGCTGGACGCGGCGCGCGCGAGCACTGCGCCGGCGCACCTGCTCGCCTACAGCAACACGCCCGACCGCCACACGCTCGCCGCGTGGATAAACGCCGGGGCGATCGGCACCGTCAGAGAGGTACACAACTGGACGAACCGGCCGTTCTGGCCGCAGGGGTGGCAGGAGTACTACAAGCAGGGATCACGGATCCCGTCGGGCTTCGACTGGACGCTCTGGCAGGGCCCCGAACCGGATCGTCCGTACCACCCGTTGTACACGCACGCGGTCTATCGTGGGTGGTACGCATTCGGAACAGGCTGCTGCGGCGACATGGGTCATTACAGCCTCTGGCAACCGTACCGCATCCTGAAGCTCGGCGTCCCCGAATGGGTCGAGGCACGCCCGAACAACGAAGCCTGGGTCGACGCGACCAACGTCAGCCGCGGCGGCCGCGTCTCCCTGATCGGTTTCCCGAAGGCGAGCACGATCCGCTGGCGGCATCCGGCCACGGCAGAGCGACCCTCGATCGACGTCTTCTGGTACGACGGCGGCATCAAGCCGGCGACACCCGAAGAACTCTACGCGGACGGTGAGGACTTCGACGACGAGGGCATGCTGTTCGTCGGTGACAAAGGCAAGATCCTCTGCGATTTCCGCGGCAACCGGCCGCGGCTCGTCCCGAGGAGCCGCCAGGCGACGTTCGAGGGCTCCGTCACCGTACCCGAGTACGACAAAACCACGCCGGACGACGAGTGGGTGAACGCGATCAGGAAAGGGACGAAGTCGAAGGGCAGCTTCGAGGAGATTGCCGCCTTCGCCGAGGCGCTCACGCTGGGCAACATCGCGCTGCGCGTGCCCTACAAGCGGCTGATCTGGGACGCGCAGAAGCTGGAGTTCACGAACTCGCCGGACGCGACCAAGCTGGTCCGCCGCGAGCAGTACCGCGCGGGGTGGGAACAGCTGATAACCGGCGGGCCGTCCGGCACGTAGCAGGCGGGTCGGAGGAGTGTCGATGCTCAAGGACCTTCGTCATGCGTGCCGCGTGCTGCTGCACGCCAAGGGATGGACGGCCGTCGTCCTGATCTCGCTCGCACTCGGCATCGGCGCCAACACGGCGATCTTCAGCGCGATCAACGGGCTCCTGATCCGCCAGGTGCCCGTCCGCGACCCCGACAGCCTCGTCCGGCTGCGCTGGGGCGGCCACAACGACGTCGTCACCGATTCGAGTGACTACGGGTACTCGGGGTTCGGGCCCGACGGCCAGCGCGTGCGCGCCACGTTTTCCTACCCGATGTACCAACAGTTCCGAGCCGACAACAAGACGATGACCGACCTGGTCGCGTGCGCGCCCATCGGACGCGTCAACGTCGTCGTGGAAGGCCAGGCGGAGATCGCGTCGGCCTTCGTCTCGACGGGCAACTACTACCAGGCGCTCGGCGTGATGGCACGCATCGGGCGGACGCTGCTGCCGGAGGACGATCGGCCGGGCGCGCCTCCCGTCGCCGTGATCAGCTCGCGGTACTGGCATTCGCGCTTCGTGACGGATCCGGGCGTGCTCGGCCGCACGATCCGCGTGAACAACGTCCCGGTCACGATCGTCGGCGTCCTCGACCCGGAGTTCACGGGCGTGCAGCGGCCCATCGGCGAGGCGCCCGACCTGTCGTTTCCGTTGTCACTCGATGCCCAGCTGAATCCGCGCGGGGCGGAGCGACGCACGGGCGATGCGACGGTCTGGTGGCTCCAGGTCATGGGCCGGCTGACGCCTGGCGCGACAGTCGGGCAGGTGCACGGGAATCTCGCGGGCGTGTTCCAGCAGACCGCCAGGGGCAATCTCGACTCGTTCCTGAACGCGCTCCCGGAGGGCGAGCGGTCGCTCTCGCGGAACCGCACGCGGTCGAACATCCCGTATCTCGCCGTCGATTCCGGCAGCCGCGGCGTCTACGAGGCGAACACGGCCGAGGTGCGAGCCGCGACGATCCTCGGAGCCGTCGTAGGAGTGGTCCTCCTGATCGTCTGCGCGAACGTCGCGAACCTCCTGTTGTCGCGCGCGACGGTGCGGCAGAAAGAGCTGTCGGTGCGGCTGTCGCTCGGCGCGACGCGCTGGCGGCTGATCCGGCAGCTGCTCACCGAAAGCCTGCTGCTCGCCGCGATCGGCGGCGCGCTCGGGCTCGTCGTCGGCTACTGGGGCAAGCAGCTGCTCCCCGGCCCGCCGGGCCAGCCGTCCTACCTGGACTGGCGCGTGCTGCTCTTCGTGCTGGCCGTCACAGCGCTGACCGGCGTCGTCTTCGGGATCGCTCCGGCGATTCGCGCCACCGGCGGAGAGGTCGGCGCCGCGCTGAAGCAGACCGGCAGAAGCGTGACGGGCGCGCGCAGCCTGCTCGGCAAGTCGCTGCTGGTCGCGCAGATCGCCCTCTCGCTCGTGCTGCTCGTCGGCGCCGGGCTGTTCCTGCGGACGCTCTACAACCTCCGTCACGTCGACGTCGGCTTCAATCCAACCAACTTGCTGCTCTTTCGCGTGCAGCCGCAGACGAGCGGGTACGACCCGCAGCGCGCACTCGCGCTCTACGATCGGCTCTTCGAGCGGATCGGCGCGATGCCCGGGGTGCGATCGGTCGCATTGACGAACCCGGCGCTGCTCTCGGGAAGCGTCAGCTCGACCAGCATCTTCGTGCGCGGCCGCGAGTACCCGGACCTGCGCGAGCGTCACGACACGATCAACCGGCTGGTGGTCTCGCCCGGGTTCTTCGAGACGCTAGAGGTCCCGATCGTCAGGGGCCGCGGGTTTACCCCGGCTGACAACGAGAGTGCGCCGCGCGTCGTGTTGATCAACGAAGCGGCGGCGCGGCAATACTTCCCCGGCGAGGATCCCATCGGGCAGCGCTTCGGGTCGAGCGTCGAGACGAGCGGTCAGCAGGAGATCGTCGGCATCGTCCGCGACGCGAAGTACGACAGCGTCCGCGAGCCGGCGCCGCCGACGATGTACCTGTCGTATCGCCAGCAGCCGGCAGGCAGCGCGTTCATCGCGGTGCGGGCGGCAGTCGACCCGGTCACGCTCACCAACGCCGTGCGCGACGTGGTCCGGCAGGTCGATGCGAACCTGCCGCTGATCGACGTCTCGACACAGCTCGAGCAGGTCGAGCGCCGGTTCCGCCAGGAGAAGATGTTCGCCCAGGCGTACACGCTGTTCGGGGTGCTGGCGCTGCTGCTCGCGGCGATCGGCCTCTTCGGGCTGATGTCCTACAATGTGTCGCGGCGCACGAATGAGATCGGGATCCGCATGGCCCTCGGCGCGCAGCGCGGCGACGTGCTGCGGCTGATGATGCGGGAATCGATGATCCTCGTCGCCGCCGGCGTTGTCATCGGCGTCGCGGTATCGCTCTGGACGAGCCGGTTCGTCGCGTCACAGCTCTACGGGCTGCCGGCAACGGACGTTGCAACCATTGCCGCCGCCGTCGGCGTCATGATTCTGGCGTCGGCCCCGGCAGGATTCCTGCCCGCACGCCGTGCATCGACCGTCGACCCGATGGTCGCCATGAGGTACGACTGATGGACAGCAGACTGAACCGCCGCGAGTTCCTGACCGTCACTGCCGGAGCGTGCGTGATGAGTCGTGCATTGCCCTTCGACTCGGCCCTGACGGGCCTCGCTCCCTTCGCCTCGCCCCGTTCCGGGCTCGCTCAGGGCAAGCCCGCGAATCCGCTCTACAAGATCTCGCTCGCCGAGTGGTCGATCAACCGGCAGCTGTTCAGCGGCAGGATACAGCACCTCGACTTCGCGAAGACCGCCAGGAGCGCGGGCATCGACGCGATCGAGTACGTCAACCAGTTCTTCAAGGACAAGGCGACGGACGCTGCCTACCTGCGGGAGATGAACGCGCGCGCGAAGGGCGAGGGCGTCACGCAGGTGCTGATCATGTGCGACAACGAGGGAAACCTCGGCGATCCCGACGCCGCGAAGCGGCAGGCCGCTGTCGAGAACCACTACAAGTGGGTCGAGGCGGCAAAGGTCCTCGGCTGCCACACCATCCGCGTGAACGGCTACAGCTCCGGGGCTCCAGACGAGCAGATGAAGCTCGTCGCCGACGGCATGCGGAAGCTCTGCGAGTTCGCCGACCCCATCGGGATCAACGTCGTCATCGAGAACCATGGCGGGCTGTCCAGCAACGCGAAGTGGCTGGTAGAGACGATCCGGCTGGTGAACCACCCGCGCGCCGGCACGCTGCCGGACTTCGGCAACTTCCGCATCGGCGGGCCGACGAAGGCCAATCCGAACGCGAAGGTCGAAAGCTACGACTCGTACCAGGGCGTCAGCGAGATGATGCCGCTCGCGAAGGGCGTGAGCGTGAAGCCGCGCGTCTGGGACTTCAACGGCAACAGCAGCGACATCGACCTGTTGAAGATGATGAAGATCGTCGTCGATGCCGGCTACCACGGGCACTGCGGCATCGAGTACGGCCCCGAGGGAAAGGAGCTGGAGGGGATCGTCGAGCTGCGGAAGCAGCTCGAGACGGTGCGGGATCAGCTGTCCAAGCAGCCCTGAAGGGCTGCACTCTCACTGTGGCAGTCCTGAAGGGCTGCACGACCGCTGTAGCAGTGCTGAAGGACGGCACGACCCCTGACGGCATGCGGCATGCTTCGTCGTGCAGCCCTTTATTTTAGGGCTGATGGAAAAGAAGTCCTCGGCCTCCACGTATCCGAACCCCAGGCGACGCGCGAACCCCGGATCCTGCGGCCCGCTGCCGACATAGAGGCACTGCGCGGGAGCGAGCCGGTGGCGCTGCACCAGCAGCACGGCGAGGCCGGGCAGCGGCTTGCGGCACCAGCAGCGCGGCGGCCCGGCCGCGTGCGAACAGTACTCGACCTCGACGTCGATCTGCAGCAGCTCGTTCATTCGCGCGAGGACGGCGCGCGCACCCTCATGCGTCTGCGAACCGGCGGCGATCTCGGGTACGGAATCGATCTCGACGATCCGCCGTGCCTCCTCGATCTGGCCGACGGTCACATTGCAGAGCCCGATGGCGCCCACGAGGCCGGTCCGTTTCAGCGCCGCGAGCGCGCGCACGCTCGTCGCGAACGGCACCCGCGGGTCCGGGGCATGCAGGTGATAGAGGTGAATGCGATCGACGGCGAGGGCGGTCAGGCTCGCCTGGCAGGCCTCGGAGAGGTGCTTCGCGCGGCCGTCGTGCTCCCAGCGGCCACCGGGCCGGACCATCCCACCCTTGGTCGCAATCCTGATCGCCGATCGATCGCCGCTCCACGTCGCGATCGCGCGTGCGATAAGACGCTCGTTGTGACCCCGCTCGGTCTCGTCGTGGCTGTAGGCGTCCGCGGCGTCGAGGAGCGTGATGCCGGCGTCGAACGCGGCGCGCAGGACGTCGGTCGCGCGTGCCTCGTCGCGGTCGGGCTCGGTCGAGAGCCGCATGCACCCGAGGCCGATCGACCGCAGCATCCTGTCTGCAGTCTACTCTGCCGGCAGCGACACGTCACCGCCGCGCGTCGAGCCGTTGCGCGGAGTCGATGGCGATGACGGGCACGGCCGCGATCCGAGGCTCAATCCAAGCTGCTGCCTGACCGCAACGACGATCGACCGACCCGCTGGCGGTGGCACGGCACCAGGAGTGCACGCCTCTCTATAGCCCCGCGACCGGCTCGAACCGCCCGGTACTGTCGCCGAGCCTGTCCTCGCGCAGGCCCATCCGATCGAGCAGCGTGAGATAGAGGTTGGTCATCGGCGTGTCCTTCGCGCACACGACGTGGGTGCCGGCCGTGAGCCCGCCGCCGTGCCCGGCGATGAGGACGGGCAGGTCTTCGTGGGTATGGCGGTTGCCGTCGCTCAGGCCGCTGCCGTAGACAATCATCGAGTGATCGAGCAGCGACCCGTCGCCGTCGGGCGTCGCTTTCAGCTTCGTCAGGAACCCGGCGAAGAGCTCCATGTGCAGCGAGTTGACCTTCGTCACCCGCTCGATCCACTCCTGGTTGCCGCGGTGGTGTGTCAGCGGATGGTGCGGGTCGGGCACGCCAATCTCCGGGTAGGTCCGCATGCTGCCCTCCCGACCCATCATCATCGTCACGACGCGCGTGCAATCGGTCTGGAACGCGACCAGCTGCAGGTCGAACATCAGGGTGACGTAGTCGGCGTAGAGCACGGGGATGCCGGTCGGCTTGTCGATCGGCGGGGTCAGGCCGGTAAGGTCCTGCTCCGCCTTCTCGATGCGCTGCTCGATGTCGCGGATCGAGGAGAGGTATTCGTCCAGCTTCTGCCGATCGGAGGCGCCGAGATCGGCCGAGAGCTGTCTGGTACGGTCGCCGACCAGGTCGAGGATGCTGCGGCGATAGCGTTGGCGCCGGGCGCGCGCTTCGGGCGTGAGGCTCGTGTCGATGTCGCCGAAGAGACGCTCGAACACGAGGCGCGGGTTGGTCTCGGGCGGCATCGGCGTCGCCGGGCCGCGCCAGGCCAGGCTGTTCGTGTAGGCACAGGAGTAGCCCGAGTCGCAGTTGCCGACGGTCCGGGAGTCGTCGCACCCGAGCTCGAGCGAGGCGAACCGCGTCTCGGCCGCGAGGTGCTGCGCCGCGATCTGATCGACCGAGATCCCGCTCTGGATGTCGGCGCCGGCGGTCTTGCGCGGGTGGACCCCGGTCAGGTACGAGGCGGCCGCGCGCGCGTGGTCGCCCGGCCCGTCGCCGAGCGCATTTCCGTTGCGCTGCGCCAGGCCGGAGATGATGACCGTGTCGCGGCGGAACGGCACGAGCGGCGTGAGGATGCGAGGCAGCTCGAAGCCCGGCCCGGCGGTCTTGGGCGTCCAGTCCGCCATCGTGATGCCGTTCGGCACGTAGGTGAACGCCAGGCGCAGCGGCGCCTGCTTCGCACGCGGCAACGCGAACGCCGGGGTCATCGCATCGAGCATCGGCAGCGCGATCGCGGCGCCCATCCCCTTGAGGAAGGTCCGACGCGGCAGGTGACGGCGGGTGATGATCATCGGTGTCCCCCGGCAGCCCTGAAGGGCTGCGACGACTGCACTGCTCGGGCAGCCCGGGAGGGCGGCGCGGCACCCGAAGGCCGCACGCCTCGTGTCGTTGACGCGCGGGCGGAGGCGGTCGCAGCCGGCCGGCGGTGCTGGAACGGCAGGCTCCTGACGATCTCGAGCACGAGCGCCGTAAAACGGTAGTCCTGCGCGGGCAACCGGACCGCGATGGTCCTGACCGTCTTCGCGTCGTAGCGCTCGAGCCCACGCCCGAGCGCGTAGGTCAGGAGCTTCGCCGTTACGCCGCGTGCGAACGCGTCGCGCTGCTCGCGCAGGATCTGGCGCAGTTCCTCCGGCCCGGCGAACGTCTCACCGTCGGGCAGCGAGCCCGACGCATCGATCGGGAAGTTCCCGTCCATCGTCCGCCAGGCGCCGACCGCATCGAAGTTCTCCAGCCCGAAGCCGAGCGGGTCCATCTTGCGATGGCAGGACGCGCAGATGGCGTTGCGGCGGTGCTCCTCGAGCTGCGCGCGCAGCGACACTTCGGTCCCGATCGCCTTCTCGTCGAGGTTGGGGACGTCCGGCGGCGGCTCGGGCGGCGGCGCGTTCAGCAGGTTCTCCAGGATCCACTTGCCGCGCAGCACCGGCGAGGTCCGCGTCGCGTAGGACGAGACCGTCAGCACGCTGGCGTGCGTGAGGACACCGGCCCGCGGCGAGCCGGTCAGGTCCACCCTGCGGAACGCCGGGCCGCTCACGCCGGGGATGCCGTAGTGGCGCGCCAGCCGCTCGTTCAGGTACGAGTACCGGCCGTCGATGGAGTCGAGGATGGTGCGGTCCTCGCGGACCAGGTGTTCCAGGAAGAGCATGGTCTCGCGCCGCATCGAAAACCGCAGGTAGTCCTCGAAATCGGGGAAGCGCTCGCGATCCCGGGTCGTCGATTCGAGCGCCCGGAACTGCAGCCACTGGCCGCCGAAGTTCTCGGCGAGCGCACGCGATTTCCGGTCGCGCAGCATCCGCCGCACCTGCGCGGCGAGCACCGCCGGATTGCGGAGCGTGCCGGCGCTCGCGGCGCGCCGCAACCCGGCGTCCGGCATGCTCGACCACAGGAAGTAAGACAGCCGCGTCGCCAGCTCGTGCTGCGAGATCGGCACCGCCGTCGATCGGCCAGGGCGATCGCGCTCGATGCGGAAGAGAAAGTCGGGCGACACGAGCACCGCCTGGATGCCGACCGCCAGCCCTTCGGCCAGCGATCGTTCCTCGCGCTGTGCCTCCTCCACCAGCCGGACGTACTTCGCGACTTCGGCGGTCGTGACGGGACGGCGGAACGCGCGCCGGACGAAGCTGCGCATGATGCGCGCCGCACACGCGGGCGCGTGCGGCACGGCGGCCCCGACGTGCCCGCAGGTATAGACCCGCTGCAGGCTCGCGCGCGACGGCCCGGGCTCGTGCCCGTACGGGCCGCCGATCTCGACCGCGTTCACGCGAACCCCGCTCATCGGGATCTTTGCGAGCTCGGCCCGTGTCTCCTCGAACCGTGTGCGCAGGAACGCCACGCGGTCCGGCGAGGCGTTGGGCGGCGGGCGGAACTCCGGCGGCGGCACGATCCGCGGCGACGGGTTCGGGCCGCCGTAGCGCGCGGGCAGTCCCTCGTAGATGCGCGGGATCGCCACGGAGACCCACCGGTCCCCCGCCGCCAGCTTCACGCGGAACTCCGCGGTCTTACCGCTGAAGTCCTGTCGGTCGATCTCGAACGCCGCGGTTTGCTCGGCATCGTAGACGAGCGTCTGCACCTCGCGCTCGTCCACCCACAGCGCCAGCGAGATCGGCTCCGAGCCGGCCGGCCGCAGCCCGCCGAGGAAGACGCGGACGATGTACTCGCCGTCGAGCGGGATGCGATGGATCGCGTGGAACGCGTTGGGCAGCGACAGGCCGGTGACATCGTACTCGCCGGGGAACTCGCGCACTTCGCGCACGCGCCGGCCTTCGGAACGCAGGCGGATCAGCGTCGGTGGCGTCCGCGCCGGGCCGAACAGCGCCGTGCGCGCCACCCGATCCGCCGCCGACATGTACTTCTCCATCAGCGCCGGCGACAGCGACAGCACGTCGCCGATGTTGTCGAACCCGTAACCCGAATCGTCCTGAGGAAAGTCGTCGGCCGGCCGCAGATCGACCCCCAGCAGGTCCCGGACGGTGTTGTTGTACTCGGCGCGGTTCAGCCGGCGCGCGGTCACGCGTCCGGGATCGGGCGGCGTGGTGCGGTCGATCCGCGACAGCTCGCGGGCAATCCACGTCGCGACCGCCTGCCGCTCCCGTTCGTCCGGCTGCGGCTCGTCGTCGGGCGGCATCTCGCGCCCCCGCAGCCGCTCGACGACCATCTCCCATCGTTCACCGTGCTCGACGAGCGAGGCAGCGGTCGTGAACGACTCGAGGTTGAGATCCCGTTTCTGCTTCTCGTTGCCGTGGCACGCGTAGCAGTGCCGCGCCATGAACGGCTTGACGACGGTTTCAAAGGCGGCGAGGACGGAGGCGGACTGAGCGGGTCGCAGGGTATCAGGCGCTGCCTCTGGCAGGGCGCCGGACGCGCCGAAGGCGCGCACGACGACCGAGCACACGAGCGCGAGGGCGAGCGCCGGAATCGCCAGTCGAGGAGCCAACGAGCGCAATTATAGCGTCGCGGGCCCGCCGGGAGCAGGTCGCGGCCTCGCGGTCGCCAGCCGGCCAGGTCGAGGTAACTGCATGAGGCGGCTCTACTTCAGCCCTGGGTGCCAGCGGCATCGACATCAACAAAAGAGGGCTGGCACCTTGCCGGAAAGGTGCCAGCCTCCTTTTGGGTTTCGCCCGCTCGCTTTCCAGGGCGACCGCTCGCCCGCCGGCACCGCCCGTTCGCCGCTTCGCGCTTGTCTTCCCGAACGGCGTGTCGCAAGCTACCGTCAGAGATTCTGCCGATGCGCACCCGAATGGTCATTCCGCTCGACGGGTTCCCGCTGGCGACGCCGCGCAACTAGTTCCCCGCGGCGCGCCTCGCGCCGCCCGTCTTTCCCAACCACCCCTCTTTCGGATCCGGAGCCGCCATGTCCGGCGCGCCCGTGATCCACGGTGCCCTGTATGGAGACCTATCTCGACCGGCTGGACGAGTCATCGCGGGCGGGCCCCGCCCCGCCGACCGGATTGTGGAGCACGCTGCGGGAGGCGGTACGCGGATCGCGCATCGACTACACGACGGCGCCCGTCGGGCGTGCCGTCATCATGCTCGCGATTCCTATGGTCCTCGAGATGGCGATGGAATCGATCTTCGCCATTGTCGACGTGTTCTGGGTGGCGCACCTGGGCGCGGACGCGGTCGCCACGGTCGGCCTCACCGAGTCGCTGCTGACGTTGATCTACACGGCGGCGATGGGGCTGTCGATCGGCGCCACCGCGCTCGTGGCCCGCCGCACCGGGGCGCACGACGCCGAAGCCGCGGCGCGCGCGGCCGGACAGTCGATCCTGCTCGCCGTCGCGGCGGCGGCACTGATCGCGGTCACCGCCGCGCCGGCTGCCGATGGGCTGCTCCGCCTGATGGGCGCGTCGGAGAGCGTCGTCCGTACTGGCAGCGGCTTCACGCGCGTGATGCTCGGCGGCAACGTCACGATTGTGCTGCTGTTCATGCTGAACGCGGTGTTCCGCGGATCGGGCGACGCAGCGATTGCGATGCGCGTCCTGTGGCTGGGCAATGCCATCAACATCGTGCTCGGGCCGTGCCTGATCTTCGGACTCGGCCCGCTGCCGGAGCTCGGCGTCACCGGCGCCGCCGTCGCGACCAACATCGGCCGCGGGACCGCGGTCGTCTATCAGCTGTCGGTGCTCGTGCGCGGGCACGGGCGCGTGCGGCTGCGGCCGCGCCACCTGCGCGTGGACCTGTCGGTGATGCGCACCGTCCTGCGACTCTCGGGCACCGGCACGTTCCAGATCCTCATCGGCACGGCGAGCTACGTCGGGCTGGTGCGGATCCTGTCCGTGTTCGGCAGCTCGGCACTCGCCGGCTACACGATCGGCATCCTCGTGATTGTCTTCGCGCTGCTGCCGGCGTGGGGCCTGAGCAACGCGGCGGCGACGATGGTCGGCCAGAACCTGGGGGCGAGGCGCCCGGACCGGGCCGAACAGGCGGTGTGGACCGCGACGCTGTACAACATTGCGTTCCTGGGCGGTGTGAGCATCCTGTTCCAGCTCGCCGCGAGCCCGATCGCCGCCCTGTTCACGGCCGACCCGGCGGTGCTGCCGTTTGCGATCGACTGTCTGCGTATCGTCAGCCTCGGCTTCGTGTTCTATGCCGCGGGCATGGTGCTCACGCAGGCGTTCAACGGGGCGGGCGACACCTGGACGCCCACCGTGGTCAACCTCTTCGTCTTCTGGCTGTGGGAGATCCCGCTGGCGTGGTGGCTGTCGCGGACGCCGCTCGGCGCCCACGGCGTGTTCATCGCGCTGACCGTGGCATACTCCTCGCTCGCGGTGGTCAGCGCCATCCTCTTCCGGCGCGGCGGCTGGAAGCAGAAGAAGGTGTAAGGTGTCAATGCTGAATGCTGAATGCTGAATGATCGGCATTCGGCATTCGGCATTTGTCATTGACATGAATCAGCCTGCCAGGGACTATTCGCTCGACGATCGACCTGTTTCGAACCTCTTTCCCGTGCCGTCGTCGGCGTCAGCGTGGGACCGGTATCGGCTCAAAGACGAGCAGGTTCGCTTCTTCCACGCGAACGGTTATCTTGCCGGCGTGCGGGTGCTGACCGACGCGCAGGTCGACACGTTGGTCGACGAGCTATCCGCGCTCATGGATCCTGCCAGGCCGGGCCACGAGCTGTTCTACGAGTTCCACTCCAACGAATCGGATGAGCCGGACACGGTGCTCTTCCATGCTCTCGGCGCCTGGCGGGTCGCGCCGGGATTCCACGATCTGCTGTGGAACCCGGCGTTCGTCGTCCCCGCGTCACAGCTGCTCGGCGGCGCGGTGCGCTTCTGGCACGACCAGCTGTTCTGCAAGCCACCGCGCCACGGCGGGGTCGTCGCCTGGCACCAGGACTACTCGTACTGGACGCGGACGCAGCCGATGGCCCACCTCACCTGCTGGATCGCCCTGGACGAGGCGACGATCGAGAACGGGTGCCTGCAGTACGTGCCGGGCAGCCACACGTGGGACCTGCTGCCGAAGCCAGCCCTCGCCGGCACGATGGACGCGATCCGGGAAGTGCTGACACCGGAGCAGCTGGCGACCTTCACGCCGGTCGCGGTGGAACTGCCGCGCGGATGCGCGGCGTTCCATCACCCGTTGATGCTGCACGGGTCGTCGGCGAACCGCTCGCAGCGGCCGAGGCGCGGAACGGTGATCAACGTCGTGCGGGACGGCGTGCGCTCCGCGAGCGGTGATCTGCTGCTGCAGGGTGTGCCCGCGATCCCGGCCGGGCAGCCGCTCGGCGGCCGTTTCTTCCCGCTGCTGTTCGAGGCGTCCTGTCTGCAGGACTGACGCGGGCCCGATTGTCGTCGTAGCGCAGTCATAGCGCAGCCCTTCAGGGCTGCCGCCAGTCGCGCGCAATCAGGAGTTCGGGCTCAATGCGGCGACTCGGCAATCGCTTCGAGCGCTGCGCGATCGTTGACGACGAAGCCGTCCTTCTCGGTGCGGACGACGTCCTGCTTCCCCCAGCGGCTCATGATCCGGATGCAGGTTTCAATCGTCGTGCCGGTCATGTCCGCCAGATCCTGACGCGAGAGCGACAGCGGGATGAAGACGCCGCCGCGTTCCTCCCGTCCCATCTCGCGTGCCAGCTTGAGGAACAGCCTGGCGAACCGCGGTTCGATGCGGCCGCCGCTCAACTCCTCGAGCCGGTTGGTCAGCTCGACCAGCCGCGCCGTCAACCCAAGCAGGAGCCCGCGCACGAGCGACGGATGCTGTTCGAGCAGTTGAAAGAAGACCGGCCGCGGGATGACCACGCAGGTCGTGTCCTCCAGCGCGACCGCGCTGGCGGGAAACGGCCGGCCGGCGTACGTGGCGACCGCGCCGAGCGGGTCCCCGGTGCCGAACACCTCCAGGATCAGATCCTTGCCGGTTGGCAGCATCCTGAAGATCTTCACGCGGCCTTCCGCGATGGTGTAGAACGCCTCGGAAGGGGCGTCCTGCTCGAAGATGGTGTCGCCCTTGGCGAAGCGCTGGACGGCTGCCGCGCGCGCGATGGTCGCGCGGTCGTCGCGGGACAGCCGGCGGAAGACCGGCGTCACGCGCAGCAGTGCATCGACGTCCTCCTCATGTGACATCGCTCGGCATTCTACCCCCGGCGGATGAAATGCCCGCCGCGCTCGTCCCACCGTCGTGCTCAGAGAGAGAAGAGAGAGAGAGAGAGAGAGAGAGAGAAAGGCGCGCCCTTTCCGGCGGCAGGTCCGGCGCGCGAGCGGCGATGTAACCGCCGTCAGGTGTCCCGAAGAACGATCCGCGGGCGACCCGCGTCGCCCGTCACGCCGGGAGGCAGGCAATGCACGCGACGGCGGCGATGACCGCAATCGCGCCGGCCAGCGTCACCGGATCGGTCGGCGCGATGTTGAACGGCAGCGCGGCGATGACGCGCCCAGCGCCGCGGCGAGGCCCAGGGCGAGCCCGGCTCCGCACAACAGCACGCCGCGGACCGGGACGAGCCCGAGGATGCGGCGCTGGTCCGCGCCGAGCGCCATGCGGATGCCGATCTCCCGCCGGCGTTCGGCGACGAGGTAGGAGAGCACGCCGTAGGTGCCGACGGCCGCGAGGAGCAGCGCGAGGCCCGCGAACAGGCCGAGCAGCACGGTCAGGAACCTCGGGTGCGCGACTGCCGCCTCGACGACCTCCTCCATCGATCGCAACCGAACGATCGGGAGACCGGAATCCAGCGACTGCACCGCCTGGCGGAACACGGGCGTTCCCGTCTTCAGCGGGAAGCGACGTAGCTCTTACGCGCGCGCACCGTCATCCCGTTCCGCTTCACGCGCACCTTGATCTTGTGCGATTTGCCGTCGAGCTTCCCCGGTTCGAACCCCAGGGCGTACTGCTTGTGCAGCTCCTCGGCGACGCGCGTGAACGTTGACGTTAGATCGTCGGCTCGCTTCAGCTCGAAATATCCGCCGCCGGTCTCCGCGGAGATCATCGGCAGGCCGGGATCGGGCCGCTCGACGCCGAGCGGGTTCCCGCCGAAACCGCCGAAGCCTCCGCCACCGACGGCCTGCGGCGGCATCCGGCTCTCGAGGCCCACCGCGTAGACCATCACGTCCTCGCGCTGCCCGCGGTTCATGACTTCCACCACGTTGGAGTTGGTGAAGCGCAAGTTGGCGGGGTTGTCGTGCCCGTCGGTGAACACCAGGACGACCCGCCGGCCCTCCTGGTGCGACAGCGCGGTCATCGCGGCGCTGACGGCATTCCACAGCGGTGTCGGGCCCTGGCGCTGCAGGTCGTTGCGCAGGATCCGGATCAGCTCCTCCTGGTCGCTGGTGAACTCGGGCGGATCGATCTGCACCCGGTCCGCGAAGCTGCCGATGCGCGCCTTGTCGTCCGGCAGCATCCGCCGGACGAACTGTTCGGCCGCCGCCTCCACGAGCCGGAAATTCGATCGCTGGCTGCCGCTGCGATCGAGCATCATGACAACGCTGACGGGCTGAATGTCGGCGGAGAACAACGTGAGCGGCTGCGGCTTGTTGTCCTCGAGTACCTCGAAGTCGTCGCGCGAGAGGTCGGGCACGAGCCGGCCCTGTGCGTCCGTCACGGTGGCGTAGATGGCCACCGTGCGCGTGCCGCTCTTGAACGTCGGCTGCTGGGCGAAAAGGGTCGTGGCAAGCAGCCCGGCCATGGCTGCGACGATGACGGCCTTCATGGGAGCACCTCGAGGTCGGCAGGCAGCCTCTATGATGACACATGCCATCCCCGATCGCTGATCGCTCATCCTGAATCCCTCATCCCGGATAATCCCGGATCGCGAATCCCTTATCGCGGATCCCGGGTTCCCACCCCTCATTGGAACTATTTGCCGCATCGCGACATTAATGAAGACAGGCACACCGTGACCGACGAACAGCTGATCGTCGAGGCGCGCGCCGGGTCGCGCGAGGCGTTCGAGGCGCTGTTCGAGCGCTACCGCCGGCCGATCTGGCAGTTCTTCCGGCGGCGTGCGTCAGGCGCCGCCCGCGCCGAGGAGCTCGTGCAGGACACCTTCGTCGCCCTCCTCGAAGCCAGCGCACGCTACGAGCCACGCGCGGCGTTCCGGTCGTACTTGTATGGCATCGCCTACAAGATCCTGCAGGCGGATCGGCGAAAGACGCGGCTGCGCCGCGTCGAGCCGCTCGACATCGATCCCCCGCAGGCATCCACCGGCCGCCCCGACACGGCGTTGTGGGTCCGGCAGGCGCTCGCGCAGCTCGCGGAGGACGATCGGGAAATCCTGATGCTCCGCGAGTACGAGGAACTGAGCTACCAGGAGATCGCCGACCTGCGGCGGCTGCCGCTCAACACGGTCCGCTCGCGGCTGTTTCGCGCGCGGCTGGCGCTGAAGGCGGCGCTCGTGCCCGGCGGCGCCACGGCGAGGTCCAGATCATGACCGCCAATCACTCACCGGCGCCCGAAGAGCTGATGGCGTACCTCGACGGCGAACAGCCGCCTGAGGCGGCGCGGTACTTCCAGGGACACCTGGCGACCTGCGAGCGCTGCCAGCTGGTGGCCCAGGACCTCCGCCTGGTCTCGAACGGCCTGCGCGCGTGGCACGTCGAAGAGCCGCCGGACGCCCTGCGCGTCCCTCAATTGCGGACCGACGCCGCGCCAGCCGCCGCGGGCGGCGCGATGGCCGCGCCGGCAGTGCTCGTTCGCCTGTCCTCCACCGTCTGGCGTGTGGTTCGAGCCCGCCCATACGCGCTGTCGGCCGCCGCAGCCGTCGTCGTTCTGGTGGCAGCGGCCCTTCTTCAACCGGCGCTGAAGCAGCCGCCGCCCATGCCGGTTCGGCCCGCAGCCGCACCGACTGCTTCTGACCACGGCTCGTCGCGGCCTGCACCGCTTACCGGTGGGGCCGGCGGGCACGCAGACGCATCCGCCCAGGCTCCGGCCGAGGGTCAGGCGACGCCGCCGGCCGGCTCCCTGGTCGCGCGCACGATCAGGCTGCGTATCGTCGCGACGGACCTCGATGCCGCCAGGCCGCTCATCGACCGCGTCATCCGAGACGTCGGCGGACTCGTGGGCCACGTCGACGCATCCTCCGCACCGGGCGCACCGCGGTTCATTCGGGCGACGCTGCGTGTGCCCGCCGCACGGCTCGAGGAAGCGCTCGCCTCCCTCCGGCAGCTGGGTCGCGTCACGCACGAGTCGCAGCAGGCCGACGACGCGACCGAACAGGCGGTCGATCTGGACGCCAGGATCGCCAACGGCCGGATCACCGAGAAGCGGCTCGCCGAGCTTCTCCGGAACCGGACCGGGCGCGTTGCCGACGTGCTCGAGGTCGAGCGCGAGATGGCGCGCGTGCGGACGGAGATCGAGCGCCTCGAGGCGCAGCGGGAAAAGCTGCAGGGCCGCGTCGCCTACGCGATGCTGATCCTCGAGGCGGAAGAAGAACGCCGGGCGAAGGTCGATCTTGGACCAATCCCGCTCCGCGCCCGCCTGCGGCTCGCGGCTGTCGACGGCCTCGGCTCGGCGGCGTCGACCGCAGTGAATGCTGCGCTCCTGCTGCTGCGCGCCGGACCCGCGATCCTGGTCTGGATCGCCCTCCTCCTGCCCGCCTGGTGGCTGCTGCGCGGGACGAAGCGCAGGCGCGAGCGGGCCATCCCTGATCGCTGATTGCTCGTCCTGAATCGCTCATCGTGAATCCTCCAATGGTACATCTCCAGTCGCCGCTCGATCCCGCGAGCGGTTTCCGGACGAAGGATTCAGGACCAGGGGTTCAGGTCAGCGATCAGGGATTATCAGGGTTCAGGGATGTCGCTCTCCTCCTCCCACCGCCGCCGCAGGATTCGTCGGCGGCGGACGGTGAGGGCGAAGGCGATAGTGGCCACGCCGAGGATCAGGAGCCATATGGCCGACGGGCTCGTGGCGACCGGGATCCACTGTGACATTCGCCGGTAGCCCGCCCACGCCCTTGCGGCCACGTCATCGACCCGCTCGCCTGTGACCCGCGTAAAGGCTGCCTCGAACGGCAGGCCGGACGCCACGTGCCCGGCGATAGCGCCGGGTGAGGCGCCGCCGTACCGGGCCCGGACGTCGTGCACGAGCGCCGCGGAGAGCAGGTACGCCTGCGACGTCTCGGGATAGGCGTCCGACGCGAACAGCCGGTGCAGGTCGGCGATCGCCGGCCGGTCGAAGGCAGCGAGCAGCAGCCGGAGCTGATCGCGCGCACCCCATCCGCTCTCCACCGTGACCGCGACCCCCTCGTGGAACCAGCGCGGCAGCGGCCGCCCCGCGGCGCGCGCGTTGAGCGCAAGGTGGACGATCTCGTGGCGGACGACCGATTCGAGCGACCCGTAAGGATAAGAGCCGATGCGGTCCGGAAAAATCGCGATCTCGTCGGTGCCCGCCGCCAGGCCAACAACCCACGTCGGGACGCGGGCCGCGCGGGGATCGCCGTCCGGAACGACGAGGATGTGCACCAGTGACGGCATCGGCAGGCCGGCCTGATCCAGGGCGTGCGCGAGCGGGACCTGATCGACCTCGCGGATACGGCGCGCGACGGCCGACTGCCCCGCCGGCGCGTTGACGACGAGGTGGGCGCGCTGCCCCTGCGCGCTCGCCGGAGAAACGCCGGCGACCAGGACGAGCGCCAGGCCGACCAGGGCAGGACGGCCGGGGCGGCACGCGCCCGTGTCAGGAGAACCCAAGATACGTCGCAATCTCCCGAAGCTTCTCCTGGACGATCCGGGCGTTGGCCGGCCCCATCCGAAGCAGCTGCTTCTGCGCCGGGGAGAGGGATTCGAGCGCCGGATCGGAGTACCGGAACGAGGCGGGCGCCTTCTCCAGGACCACCGGACGGTCCACCACCGGCGTGTCCAACAGGTGCTTGATGGCCCGCTCGAGCGTCCGGTCGAAGTCGCCGTGCGGCGACCCGAGCTCCTTGCTGGCGTCCTCGATTCGCGGCTTGAGCGTCGAGTACAGCCGTGCAGCGCCGCGCGCGTCGATGCTGGCCACCGCGGCGGCGTGACTGTCGTAGCGCGCGTAGCTGCGCGGGTCGACCTGGATCGTGGAGCGGGACTCGAGCACGCGGAAGGAGCCCTCGGGTGCCAGCGGCTTCAGCCGCCCGCCGGGCGCGCGTCCCTCCGCAATGGCCAGGACGACCACGGTGAAGTTGCGCACGAGCTGATCGGTCGTGAGCCAGGCAGCGATGCGCGGATGCGACGACAGCCGCGAGAGGAGTTCCCGGACGAGCGGATCGGTCTCCTGGAGCGGCGGCAGCGGGATGTTCTCACCGGGCTCCGCAGCGAGCCGCGAAGGAGCCGCGCTCTTCACCTGCGACGCCGGCGCGGCCTCGTTCTGCGGCGCCGGCCGCCGCCAGTAGTAGTAGTAGTAGTAGTAGTAGTAGTAGCCCCCGGCCAGCGCCGCCAGCACGAGGATCACCGCGACGGCGATCCAGCGACGGCCTCGCGTCGGTGGCAACTGGTCGTACGGTCCCGTCCGCTCGAACCGGACGTCGTCGAGATCGGCCATAGAACCAGTCTAAAGCGAGCCGGCGGGAGGTGGGGCCCGCAATCGCGAAGGACGTCTTCGAAAATGCTGCGCCGCCCGGGCCCGGGGGGATGGGCCGGGCGGCGCACTCGCCGGGTGCTACGAAGCCGTGGCCGGTTCGCTGCTGCCGAACGCGTCCGTGCCGTCGTCGGCGGGCATGACCGGCAGGACGCCGCGGACGCTGCCCTCGTGGATGTAGGCGGCCTCGCCGTGCTGCGTGACGTCGAGCCCGGCCGTCTCGTGCGTGTCGTCGGCGCGCAGCGGCACCACGAGGCTGATCAGCTTCAGCAACAGGAAGCTGGCGGCGCCGCTGTAGGCGATAGCCGCGCCGACCGCGATCGCCTGGATCACGAGCTGCTGCGGATTGCCGAAGAGCAGACCGTCGGCGACCCCGTTGAGCGCCTTCTGGGCGAAGACGCCGGTGAGCAGCGCCCCGACCGTGCCGCCGACGCCGTGCGCCCCCACCACGTCGAGCGAGTCGTCCAGGTTGGATCGCGAGCGCCACAGCAGGCCGAAGTAGCTGGGGACGGCGGCGATCGCGCCGAGCGCGATCGCGCTCATCGGCCCGATGAATCCGGCGGCCGGGGTCACGGCGACGAGGCCGACGACGATCGCGGTGGCGGCGCCGACGGCGGTCGACTTCTGGTGGCGCGCGGCGTCGAGCAGCGTCCACACCACCAGCGTGCCCGCCGGCGCGAGCATGGTGGTCGTGAAGGCGAGGGCCGCAGTGCCGTTGGCGGCGACCGCGCTGCCGGCGTTGAAGCCGAACCAGCCGAACCACAGCAGCCCGGCGCCGAGCAGCGTGAACGGCACGTTGTGCGGCTGGGTCGCGGCGATCTTGTAGTCGCGTCGCGGCCCGACCACCTTGGCGGCGACCAGCGCCGCCACGCCGGCGTTCACGTGCACGACCGTGCCGCCCGCGAAGTCCAGCGCGCCGAGGTCGGCAAGCCAGCCGCCGCCCCATACCCAGTGCGCGATCGGGCTGTAGACCACGAGCGCCCACAGCGAGATGAACAGCACGTAGGCGGAGAAGCGCATGCGCTCCACCACCGCGCCGGAGATCAGCGCCGCGGTGATGATCGCGAACGTGCCCTGGAAGCACATGAACAGGTAATGCGGGATCGTCCCCTGCGGCTCGAGCCCGACGCCGCGCAGGAAGACGCGCGAGAAATCGCCGAGCCAGTTGTTGCCCGGGGCAAACGCCAGCGAATAGCCGGCAATCGCCCAGAGCACGCCGACGAAGCCGAGCGAGATGAAGCTCATCATCATCGTGTTCAGCGTGTTCTTCGAGCGCACCAGCCCGCCGTAGAAGAACGCCAGCGCCGGCGTCATCAGCAGCACCAGCGCCGTCGCGATCAACATCCATGCGGTGTCAGCTTGATTCATCGATGTTCTCCCTCCGCCTGTCGTGCGCGTCGCGCGCTAATAAGTGACCGTCACGCCGAAGATGCCGATCGGCTTGACCGAGTCGTTTCCGTTCAGGAACTTCATGTTCGTCCCGAGCCAGCACACGTCGACGCCGCCGTGGACCTCGAAGGTCACCTTGCCGGTGGTCAGCGGCACGCCGGCGATGAGGCCGCTCGAGAAGAACCCGAAGGTGTCGTCGCCGTTCGGGCCCTCGTAGTAGTCCTTCAGGCTCAGGCCGAGCCGCGCCGGGATCGAGAGCGTCAGCGGCCGGCTGCCGTCCACGAGCTTGATTCCCGGCCGGATGGCCAGCTCGAGGTACGTGCCCTGCGCCGTGCCGGCATCGGCCTGCCCGTCGAACTCGTAGGCGAGCGTCACCTTCGGCGAGAGGGGGAAACGGCTCGCGCTATCGTCGATGCCGACGAACGCGGCGAGCTCGTGCACGGTGCCGAACTTTTCGTTGGGGCTGGTGTAGGACGTGTACAGGAGGCCCGGCTTCAGCCGGCCGGCGGTGAAGGTGACAGACCCGTAGTAGTCGGCTTCGTAGAAATTGCCGGTCGGCCCCGAGTGCACGCTGTACCAGTGGCCGACGTTCAGGCTGACGCCGCGGCCGACGTCGACGCCGAGGTCGATCGGCGGCTGGACGATCACGCCCTGGCTCTCCTGGTGGATGCCGCGGAACATGTAAGCGGTCGGGAAATCCACGCCGACCGTCACCGTGTAGCGCTTGGCGATCTCGGCGGCCGGCGCCTCCGGGGGTGCCGGGACCTGCGGCGCCGCGCCGTTCGTGTCCTGCGCGTATGCCGGGATTGCGATCGCCAGACACACCAGGACCCTCCACACCGTGTTGCGCATATGCCTCCTCCACGCCCTGTTGCGCGTTTCGCAGCGGCAATGAGCAAGACGACGGCCACGTCGGCGGCCGCCGCGGATCGGCGACGTCGCGGATTTCCTGGAGAATCACCGGTTCGGCCCGCGCCGCGGCGCGAGGGCAAGTGCCCCCGTTCCACAAACGTGTCGAGGCCTCAGAGTGATCCGACATTTTTGTCGGAATGGAATCCCCGAAGTCCTGACCGGTCCGACGGACCTGTAGGAGGGTGAGCTCGTACCGACAAATATGTCGGAATCAGGAACGGAAGCGGCGGCAGTCGATTCGGTACTTGCGCACTTTGTAGCTGATGATGCGCTCGGTCGAGTGCAGGAGCCGGGCGGCCTTGGTGCGGTTGCCGCGGCTGGTCTTCAGCGCGTCGAGGATCAGGTCCTTCTCGTAGGCGTCCATCGCCTCCTGCAGCGACCGGTCGGTGACCGTGCCGGACGCCTCCGCCGTCTGCAGCGTCGGCGGCAGGTGGTGGCCGTGGATGACGTTCGCCTCGCAGACGAGCACGGCGCGCTCGATGATGTTCTGCAGCTCGCGCACGTTGCCCGGCCAGTGGTACGCCATCAGCATGTCGATCGCCGGCGTCGAGATGCGCTTGATCGGCTTGCGGTGCTCGGTCGAGTACTTTTCGAGAAAGTGCTCGGCGAGCAGCAGGACGTCCGGCTTGCGCAGCCGCAGCGGCGGCACGAAGATCGTGAAGACGTTCAGCCGGTAGTGCAGGTCCTCGCGGAACGCCCCGGCCGCAATCGCCTTCTCGAGATCCTTGTTGGTCGCGGCAATCAGCCGCACGTCGACCTTGACCGGCTCGACGCCGCCGAGCCGCTCGAACTCGCGCTCCTGGACGGCGCGCAGCAGCTTCACCTGCGTCGTCAGCGGCAGGTCGCCGACCTCGTCGAGGAAGAGCGTGCCGCCCTCCGCCAGCTCGAAGCGGCCCTTTTTGCGCGCCTGGGCGCCGGTGAAGGCCCCCTTCTCGTAGCCGAACAGCTCCGACTCGATCAGCGAGTCGGGCAGCGCCGCGCAGCTCACCTTCACGAACGGCTTGTCGGCGCGCGGCGAGTTGTAGTGGAGCGCGTGCGCGATGAGCTCCTTGCCGGTGCCCGATTCGCCGCGGATCAGCACGGTCGTGTTCGTCCCGGCCACCTGCGTGACCTGCTCGTAGACCTGCCGCATCGGGCCGCTGTTGCCGATGATGTGCGAGAAGTCGTAGCGCTCGCGCAGCTCCTCGCGCAGGTGGATGTTCTCCTCGAGCAGCCGCTGGCGCTCGGCGTCCACCAGGCGATCCACCTTGACCGCCTGGGCGATCATCGACGCGACGACGCGCAGGAAGCCGACCAGCGCCTGGTAGTCGCGTTCCGGCCGGAACGGCACGTCCACGGCCAGCGCCCCTGCCGCCGCGCCCTTGAGCAGGACGGGCACGCAGGCGAACGTCATCTCCCGCCGACCCGAATCGCCCGCCGACCAGTCGTTGGCCAGCATCGGCTCGCGGCTCGCCTGCGGCACCACCACCGCCCTGCCGCTCTCCAGCACCCGGCGCACGATCGCCTCCCCGGGCACGGCCAGGCGCCGCGGGCCGAGGCCGTGCGCCGCGTCGAGATGCAGCTCCCGCCGGTCCTCGCCCACCGTGGCGACGGCGCCGCGGACGATGCCCGGCTCGCGTTCCAGGACCTCGAAGACGCGGCGGAGCGCCGCGCGCAGGTTGGGCGTCGCGACGAGTGCGTGGTTGATGTCGAGCAGTGCCGAGAGGTGCGGCGTGGCGTCCCCCGTGTCGACCGCGAGCGGGAGCATCATACAGGCGCCGGCAGGCTGGAGGCACCACCCATCAGATACGCGTCGACGCCGCGCGCCGCGCTGCGGCCGTCGGCGATGGCCCACACGATCAGCGACTGGCCACGCTGGGCGTCGCCCGCGGCGAACACGCCGGGCACGCTCGTCATCCAGCTCTCGTCGCGCCAGACGGTGCCGCGCTCGGTCAGCCGTACACCGAACTCGGCGAGCAGGCCCTCGGGCTCGGGGCCGGCAAACCCCATCGCAAGCAGCACGAGGTCCGCCGGCACCTCGAACTCGCTGCCCTCCTCCCGCTCGAAGCGGAGGCTGCCGTTCTCGCGCCGCGCCTGCACCTTCACGGCCTCCAGGGCCGTCACCCGGCCCTCGCCGTCGCCGCTGAACCGCTCGGTCGACACCGAGAACAGCCGCTCGCCGCCCTCCTCGTGCGACGACGAGATCCGGAAGATGTTCGGCCACTGCGGCCACGGGTTGTCCGCCGCGCGCTCGTCGGGCGGGCGCGGCAGCAGCTCGAGCTGCCGCACCGCGCGGGCGCCCTGCCGCAGCGCGGTCCCCAGGCAGTCCGACCCGGTGTCGCCGCCACCGATGATCACGACCTGCTTGCCCTCGGCCGAAATCGCCTCGCCGACCGGGATCGCCTCGCCCGCGCAGCGATGGTTCTGCTGCGTCAGGTACTCGACGGCGAAATGGATGCCGGCGAGATCGCGGCCGGGGACTCGGAGATCACGCGCGCGCCCCGCGCCAACCGCAAGGACGACGGCGTCGAACTCACGGCGCAGATCGCCCGCGGCCACGTTGACGCCGACATGCTGCCCGGTCAGAAAGGTGATGCCTTCCCGCTTCAGCAGCTCGACCCGCCGGTCGAGCAGACGCTTCTCCAGCTTGAACTCGGGGATCCCGTAGCGCAGCAGGCCGCCGACGCGGTTGGCGCGCTCGAACACGGTGACGAGGTGGCCGGCGCGATTCAGCTGGTCGGCGGCGGCCAGGCCGGCCGGGCCGGAGCCGATGATCGCCACCCGCGCCCCGGTGCGGCGCGCCGGTGGACGCGCAACAACCCAGCCTTCCTCGAACGCCCGGTCCACGAGCGCCATCTCGATCGACTTGATCGTGACCGCATCGTTGTTGATCCCCAGCACACAGGAGCCCTCGCACGGCGCCGGGCAGAGGCGGCCCGTGAACTCGGGGAAGTTGTTCGTCGCGGTGAGCCGGGTGTACGCGTCCCGCCACCGGTCGCGGTAGACCAGGTCGTTCCAGTCGGGGACGAGGTTGCCGAGCGGGCAGCCCTGGTGGCAGAACGGCACGCTGCAGTCCATGCAGCGCGCCGCCTGGTCGTGGAGCTCCACGACCGGGACCGCGAGCTGGATCTCGCGCCAGTCGCCGAGCCGCTCGATCACCGGGCGCGCCAGGGGCTTGCGCCGCTGGATCTCGATGAACCCCGTGACGCTACCCAAGGGCCGCCCTCGCGACTTCGACGGCGGCCTCGCCGACGTCGACCGCGGCGGCCGTGCGCCGCTCCTGCAGCAGGATGCGCTTGTAGTCGCGCGGCATCAGCTTCACGAACAGCGTGCGCGACGCCGCCCAATCGTCCAGGAGCCGCGCCGCCACGGCGCTGCCGGTCAGCCGCGCGTGCCGCTCGACCAGCGTCCGCAGCACCTCCTCGTCCTCGACGTCGGCGATCGGCTCCAGCTCCACCGTGCCGCGGTTGCAGCGCAGGTCGAACGTGCCGTCGGCATCGAGGACATAGGCGACGCCGCCGGTCATCCCGGCCGCGACGTTCCGCCCCGTCCGCCCCAGGACTACGACCCGCCCCCCGGTCATGTACTCGCAGGCGTGGTCGCCGGTACCCTCGACCACGGCGGTGGCGCCGCTGTTGCGCACGGCGAAGCGTTCTCCGGCGATACCCCGGACGAACGCTTCCCCGCTGGTCGCGCCGTAGAGCGCGACGTTTCCGATGATCACGTTCTCCTCGGCGGCGAACGTCGCCGTGCGCGGCGGCACGACGATCAGCCGGCCGCCCGACAGCCCCTTGCCCCAGTGATCGTTGGCGTCGCCTTCGATCCACAGGCTGATGCCGCGCGGCACGAACGCGCCGAAGCTCTGGCCGGCCGAGCCGGTGAAGCGGAGCGTGATGCTGTCGTCAGGCAGGCCCTCGCCCCCGTGCCGGCGCGTCACCTCGTAGCCGAGCATCGTCCCGACGGCGCGGTGGCGATTGCGGATCGGCATCTCGAGCGACACGCGCGCGCCGCCCGCCAGCGCCGGCGCGCACTTCTCGATCAGCTCGTGGTCGAGCGCCCCCTCCAGGCCGTGTTCCTGCGCCCGTACCCGCCGCCTGGCCGCACTGCCGGCGTCGGGCACCTGCAGCACCTGGCGGAGGTCCACGCCCGCCGCCTTCCAGTGGTTGACGGCCTCGCGAACGTCCAGCAGGTCCGCGCGACCGATCATCTCGTCCATCGTGCGCACGCCCAGCCGCGCCATCCACTCGCGCACGTCCTCGGCGATGAACCGGAAGAAGTTCTCGACGAACTCGGGGCGGCCGGTGAAGTTCTTGCGCAGCTCGGGGTCCTGCGTGGCGATACCGACCGGACAGGTGTTCAAGTGGCAGACGCGCATCATCACGCAGCCCGAGACGACGAGCGGCGCGGTCGCGAAGCCGAACTCCTCGGCGCCGAGCAGCGCCGCGATGACCACGTCGCGGCCGGTCTTCATCTGCCCGTCCACCTGGACGACGATGCGGTCGCGGAGGCCGTTGAGGCGCAGCACCTGCTGCGTTTCGGCGAGGCCGATCTCCCACGGGATCCCGCTGTGCTTGATCGCGGTCAGGGGCGAGGCGCCGGTCCCGCCATCATGGCCGGAGATCAGCACCACGTCGGCGTGCGCCTTGGCGACGCCGGCGGCCACCGTGCCGACGCCCACCTCGGCGACCAGCTTCACGTGGATGCGCGCCTGCGGGTTGGCGTTCTTCAAGTCGTAGATCAGCTCGGCGAGGTCCTCGATCGAGTAGATGTCGTGGTGCGGCGGAGGGGAGATGAGCGTCACGCCGGGCGTCGCGTGCCGCACCTTCGCGATCCACGGGTAGACCTTGTGCCCGGGCAGCTGCCCGCCTTCGCCCGGCTTGGCGCCCTGCGCCATCTTGATCTGGAGGTCCTCGGCGTTGACCAGGTACTCGCTGGTCACGCCGAACCGCGCCGAGGCAACCTGCTTGATGGCGCTGCGGCGCCAGTCGCCGTTGGCATCGCGGACGTTGCGCGCCGGATCCTCGCCGCCCTCGCCGGTGTTCGACTTGGCGCCGAGCCGGTTCATGGCGATGGCGAGCGTCTCGTGCGCCTCCTGGCTGATCGACCCGTAGGACATCGCGCCGGTGGCGAAGCGGCGCACGATCGACTCGACCGGCTCGACCTCTTCGAGGGGAACGGGATCGGCCGCCGGCTTGACGTCGATGAGGCCGCGCAGCGTGCCGAGGCGGCGGCTCTGGTCGTCGACGAGCGCGGTGTATTCCTTGTAGATCCTGTACTGGCCGCTGCGCGTCGCGTGCTGCAGCTTGTGCACCGTCTCAGGGTTGAACAGGTGGTGCTCACCGTCGCGCCGCCACTGGTATTCGCCGCCCGGCTCGAGCGACGGCGGCTCGGCCGGCCGATCCGGCCAGGCGCGCGCGTGCCGCCGCCGCGTCTCCTCCGCGATCACCTCGAGGCCGATACCGCCGATCCGCGAGGCGGTCCAGGTGAAGTAGCGGTCGACGAACGACGGCTCGAGGCCGACCGCTTCGAAGATCTGCGCCCCGCAGTAGCTCTGGAGCGTCGAGATGCCCATCTTGGACATCACCTTGAGGATGCCCTTGTTGAGCGCGCGGACGTAGTGCTCCACCGCGCGGTCGTGGGTCATGCCCTCGATCGACCGCTGGCGGATCATGTCGTCGATGGTCTCGAACGCCAGGTAGGGGTTGACCGCGCCGGCGCCGTAGCCGAGCAGCAGCGCGACGTGGTGCACCTCGCGTGCGTCGCCCGCCTCGATCACGAGCGCGCACCGCGTGCGGCGTCCCTCGCGGACCAGGTGCTGGTGCACCGACGCGGTGGCCAGCAGGCTGGGGATCGGCGCGTGCCTTTCGCTGACGCCCCGGTCCGAGAGGATGAGGATCGTGTGGCCCGAGTCGATCGCCTCGACGGCGCGGGCGTTCAGCTCGTTGAGCGCGCGCTCGAGCCCGGCACCGCCCTCCTGTGGCCGGAACAGCATCGACAGCGTGGTGCTGCGGAAGCCGCCCGCCGAGATGTAACGCAGCTTCGCCAGCTCGTCGTTGTTGATCACGGGGTAGGTGATCGTGATCTGGCGGCACGAGGCCGCCTCCGGCTCGAGCAGGTTCCGCTCCGGGCCGATGGTCGAGGCCATCGACGTGACCAGCTCCTCGCGGATGGCGTCGAGCGGCGGGTTGGTCACCTGCGCGAACAGCTGCTTGAAATAGTCGAACAGCAGCCGCGGCCGCTCCGAGAGCACCGCCAGCGGCGTGTCGGTGCCCATCGAGCCGATCGCCTCTTCCCCCGCCGTCGCCATGGGGCCGAGCACCAGCTTGAGGTCCTCGAGTGTGTAACCGAACGCGACCTGCCGGCGCAGGACAGTCTCGTGGTTCGGCGGCATCACGTACGGCGCGGGCGGCAGCTCCGCCATGCTGACGAGGTTACCCGCCAGCCACTCGACGTACGGCCGCTCCGCCGCGAGGCGCTCCTTGATCTCCTCGTCGGCGACGATGCGGCCCGCCTCGGTGTCGACCAGGAACATCCGGCCGGGATGCAGCCGCTCCTTCAGGCGCACGCGCTCCGGCGGGATGTCGAGGACGCCGACCTCGGACGCCATGACTACGAGATCGTCGGTGGTCACGTAGTAGCGCGACGGCCGCAGGCCGTTGCGGTCGAGCATCGCGCCGATCATCGTGCCGTCGGTGAACGCGATCGACGCCGGGCCGTCCCACGGCTCCATGAGCGACGAGTGGTATTCGTAGAATGCGCGCCGCGCCGGGCTCATGGTCTCGTCGCGCTGCCACGGCTCCGGGATCATCATCAGCAGCGCGTGCGGGAGCGACCGGCCGGCCATGACGAGCAGCTCGAGGACGTTGTCGAAGATCGCGGTGTCGCTGCCCCCCTCGCGGATGACCGGCAGGACCTTGGCGAGGTCGTCGCCGAGCACGCGCGAGCGGCACAGCGCCTCGCGCGCCTTCATCCAGTTGATGTTGCCGCGCAGCGTGTTGATCTCGCCGTTGTGGGCGATGAAGCGGTAGGGATGCGCGAGCGGCCAGGAGGGGAAGGTGTTGGTGCTGAACCGCTGGTGCACGAGCGCCAGCGCCGATTCGACGTCCGCGTCCGCCAGGTCGGGGAACATCGTCTCGAGCTGGTGCGCGGTGAGCATGCCCTTGTAGGTCAGGATGCGCGGCGACAGGCTCACGACATAGAAGGCGTTCGCGCCGGGGAGCTCGAGCCGCTCGACCGCCTTCTCCATCCGCCGCCGGATCACGTACAGCTTCCGCTCGAAGGCGGCGAGCGCGGCTCCAGGCGCGTCCGCCGCGACGGCCGAGCCGACGAAGATCTGCCGGAACACCGGCTGGACGGCGGCCGCCGACTTCCCGAGGTCGCGGTCGTCCACCGGCACGTCGCGCCAGCCGAGCACGCGCTGCCCTTCCTCGCGGATGATCTGCTCGAACAGCTGCTCGATATGGCGGCGCGTGGCCGCGTCGCGCGGCAGGAAGACGAGGCCGGCCGCGTAACGGCGCTCCGGGGGCAGGTCGATCCCGAGGCGCGCCGCCTGTCGGCGGAGGAAGCTGTCGGGCGTCTGGATCAGGATCCCGGCGCCGTCCCCGGTGTTGGCTTCCGAGCCGCACGCCCCGCGGTGCAGCAGGTTGACCAGCACCTGGAGACCCTGGCGAACGATCGCGTTCGAGCGTCGTCCGTTGAGGTGGGCGACGAAACCCACGCCGCACGCGTCGTGTTCGTGCCGAGGATCGTAGAGTCCCTGGCGTGGCGGGAGGCCTTCGGGTTGCACAGCGCTCTTATGAACGATCGCGCTCGAGAAGCGAAGCAGAGATATTTCATGGGCGCCATGCAATCCGCTTCTGAGTCACTCATGCGGAAATCAGATGCCGGCGATGCGCGCGGACGCATGCGGAAAGGAGATGACGGTCATGCGCGGAACGGCGATCGCGTAGACTTCACAGGGGTTTTCACGCGCATGACCAGGATCGCCCGACTCCTCGCCGCGGGCTTCGCGCTGCTGGGCCTCGGCGCGTCAGCCGCATCGAGCTACGTGCACTACCGGCTGCTGACCGACCAGGCCTACTCCAGCTTCTGCGACGTCTCGGCCGCGGTCAGCTGCACCGGGGCATACCTGAGCCCCTACGGAAGCGTCATGGGGGTGCCGGTGGCAGTCGCCGGCATCGTCTTCTTCGCGGTCATCCTGCTGCTCGCCACGATCACCGCAGCACCGGGGTCAGGCGCGCGCGACACCGCTGCCGGCTACATCCTCGTGCTGTCGCTCGCCGGGCTGGCCTTCTCCGCCTATCTCGCGAGAGCGTCGTGGGTTCTGCTCGGAGTGTTCTGCATCCTCTGCACCATCACGTATGTCGCGGTTATCGGCATCTTCGTGGTGGCGCTCCGCGCCGGCCGGTCGTCGCTGCCGGCGCTGGCGAGTGGGCTGTTGCGCGACCTCCGGGCACTCGTCAGGTCGCCGCGGGGGCTTGGGGCCGCGGCGGTCCTGCTGGCCGGGTCAGCCGCGCTCGTCCTGCTTTTCCCGAGCGAGACGCCGCGCCCGGTCCAGGCGCAGGCGACATTCCAGGCACTCGGTGGTGAAGAGCGGGCGAACCTCGAGGCGTGGTGGAAGGTGCAGCCGCAGGTCGATCTGCCGGTAAGCCCGGGATCCGGCGTAAAGGTGCACATCGTCATGTTCAGCGACTACCAGTGCCCGGCCTGCCGGGGGGCGCACGACGCGCTGCGCGGCGTGGTCGCACGCCATCGGCGTCCCGACGTCGACGTGACGCTGAAGCACTACCCGCTCGAGGGGGAGTGCAATCCGGCCGCGGCCGGCAGCAACCATTACGCGGCCTGCGAGGCGGCGGCGGCGTACGTAATGGCGCGGGCGACTGATTCGCAGCAGCGGCTCGACGACTGGCTGTTCGCCAACCAGCCGCGGCTCACCCCCGCCGTCGTCCGGCAGGCGGCCAAGGAGGTGGCCGGCATTGCCGACTTTGACGGGCAGTATGCCGCGGCGCTGAAGGAAGTGAGGGCCGACGTCGCGCTGGGCGACCAGCTGAAGGTGCAGGCTACCCCGACGGTCTACCTCAATCGGCGGATGATTGCGGGCAAGGATATGGGGCTGCCGCCGGCGCCCTATCTCGACGCCCTCATCGACATCGAGCTGACTGCAGCGCGCTGACCGGCCTTCCGCCTGATCCAGGCCCTGGATGCGCCCCCGCATCCGGGTTGACCGTGGCAGCAACCCTTCAGGCGGCCGGCGCCGTGACCGACCTGACGCCTGCACGACGAGCGACGCGCGACACCACGCAGGCCCGTGAGTGCACACCTGAATCCCCCGCGTCGAGCGATTCGACCGAACGCACGCCTTTCAGCCTGGCTTCGCGTTGAGAATGATCACGATTGGCGGAGCCGGCGCCTCCAGCACGTTGTTGATCATGAATCGGCCCTCACGTGACACCGCGTACTGAAACTTGAAAGTCTGCGCGAAGATGTGCGTGGCGAACAACGCCGCCGGGGTTCCGAACTCGAGTGTCGACGCCTTCGGGTGGACCGGCACGGCCATCATCCTGCCGTCGGGCGCGAGGAAGTAGATCTCCGTCCCGTCAGCGCTCCACCGGGGCGCGGCGCCGCCGCTGATGGAAACCGCCAGCCGGCCGCGCGGCTCCGGAAACGACTGGACGACGATCTCGGATCGGCCCGACTCATTCGTGTCGTAGGCGATCCAGCGGCCGTTGGGCGAGAACTCGCCAAGGCGTTCGACGAACGGCGTGTTGGCCACCGGGAACGGCGTTCGGTCGGATCCGGTCATCGGCAGCGCCCACAGGTCCCAGCCGCCTCGGACGAGGTCGGACCGCTGATACAGCAGAACCCGGCCATCCCTCGACCAGTGGACCGGCCATTCGCTGTCGGGCTGTTCGAGCAGCAGCTCCTCGGCGCCGGCACCGCTCGACGGCATGATCCAGAGGTCGATCGTTCCCTTCCGGGCGGAGTGGAAGGCCAGCCGGGAGCCATCCGGCGACCAGAGCGGAAACCCATCGACAGCCGGATGCGTCGTCAGGCGCGTGAGGCCATCGCGCACCAGATCGAGGAGCCAGATGTCGCGGTTGCCGCCAGTGGTGCGATCGCCGGCCACGGGAGGTAGGCCTGGAAATCGTCTGGGACTCGACACGCGATGGCGGACCGTCCCAGATCTACACGGCGACGCGCTCCAGCATCTTCGAGGCGTGGTCCGATCCGAAACGCCTGGACACATGTCCCGTCGACTGTGTCAACGATCCGAACGAGGCCCAGTCCCGACCCTCTCTGTCGCGCGACGGCAGCCGCCTGTACTTTGGTTCGACCCGGGCCAACAGCGCGCTCGGAGGCGTTCAGTCGGACATCTTCGTGTCGACGCGCCTTGGACCTGGGAAGCCCAAACAAGACGAGTAGCGTGCGCCAGCCCACGCCGCATTCGTAGCGACCTGGAGCCGGACGCCACCCGCGCAGCCCGCTGGCGGTCCTGATTCAGCGTGGACGATTCGTGAGACTGCGTCCTCATTCGATCCGAAGCGCGGCGATGGGATCGACGCGCAAGGCGCGGCGTGCAGGCAGATACGTGGCCAGCAAGGCGACGCCGAGCAGCACGGCGGCGACGACGGCAAGGGTCAGCGGATCGGTCGCGCGCACGCCATACAGGAACGCCGCAATCAGACGGCCGGCGACGAGCGCGGCGCCGAGGCCGATGGCCGTGCCGATCGCCGCCAGGACCAGGCCTTCGCGCATCAGCGCCCCCAGTACCTGCCGCGGCCGTGCCCCAAGCGCCATGCGGATTCCGATCTCGCGCGTGCGCTGCGTCACCGAATAGCTGATCAGGCCGAACAGCCCGACCGCGGCCAGCACCAGCGCGAGCACGGCGAAGGTGCCGATCAGGATCGCCCGGAACCGCGGCTGCGCAAGCGATCGCCCGAGCGCCGCATCGAGCGTGGTCAGCTCGCCCGGCGGCAGATCCGGATCGATCTCCCGCAGCGTCGAGCGGACGAGCGACGCGATCGTCGACGGCGGCGCGGAACTGCGGACGATCACGTCGGTGAACGGCAGCGGAAACTGCGCGTAGGGGATGTAGAGGATCGGCGGCGGCTCTTCCTTCAGCGAGAGCTGTCGGACGTCGCCGGCGATGCCGACCACGGTGCGCCAGGGAGCCTCCGCCGAGTCGTCGAAGCGCAGCCGCTTGCCGACCGCGTTCTCCCCCGGCCAGTACCTGCGCGCCAGCGCGACGTTCACGATCGCAACCTCCGGCGCCTTCGCGCCGTCCGAGTCCGCGAACGTGCGGCCCGCGAGCAGGGGGATCCCCATGGCCGCGAAGTAGCCGCCCGACACCGAGCCGATGTTGGCCGAGGCGCGATCGTCGGGACCGCGCGCCGGACGGCCCTCGATGATGAACGTTCCGGACGCGCGCATCCCGCCGAACGGGCGCGGGAAGCCCACCGCCGCCGCCTCGATCTCCGCCCGGGGGGCGATCGCGTCCACCAGCCGGCGGTACAGCTCGGTCTGGGCGTCGCCCGCGGGATATCGCGACTGCGGGATCATGAGCCCGACGAGCGAGACGTGGTCCGGCCGCATGCCGGAGTCGGTACGGAGCAACCGCACAAAGCTGTTGAGCAGCAGCGCGGCCGAGGCGAGCAGCACCAGCGTCAGCGCGATCTCCGCGACGACGAGCGCCGCCCGCGCGCGCGCCCGTCCGCTGCCGCGCTCGCCCGCACGCTTCAGCGCGGCGGCGGCATCGGCACGCGACGCCTGCAGCGCCGGCATGGTGCCGAACACAATGCCGGCCGCCAGCGCCGCGACGAGCGTCACCGCGCTCACGACGTAATCGACGGAGATGGCATCGGCGCGGGGGATGCCTGCCGGGAGAACGCTGACCAGCAGGCCGGTCAGCCAGGCAGCGAGCAGCAGGCCGGCGGCGCCGCCGGCGACACCGAGTGCGAGGCTCTCGACGAGCAGTTGCCGGACCAGCTGCCGCCGCCCGGCGCCGATCGCGGCGCGAATCGAGAGCTCCCGCTGCCGACCGGTCGCGCGCGCGATGAGCAGGCTGGACACGTTCGCGCAGGCGATGAGCAGCACCAGACCCACGGCTGCCTGCATCAGCAGCAGCCCCGAGCGCACGTCGCCGACGATTTCCTCGCCGAGCGGCGCCAGGTCGAACGACTGCCGCTCCGCCGACTCGCCGTGCTCCTTCTCGATCAGCGCGCCGACGCGCCGCAGGTCCTCGCGCGCCTGCTCCACGGTGACGCCGGCGCGGAGCCGTCCGAGCGCCTCGAAGTAGCGGACGCCGCGCTCGTTCTCGCCGGCGGGCGTCTCGACGGGCGACCGCGGCACCTCTCTCGTGGACAGCACCCAGATCCGCGCTCCTTCCGGCCACGCGACCTGCGGCGGCGTCACGCCGGCGATGGTATGGGGCTCGCCGTCGACGCGCGGCCGCTGCCCGACCGCCTGCGCCGCGCCCCCGTACAGCCTCGCCGCCGCGTCGTGGCTCAACACGACCAGCCGCTCGCCCGGCGTCCCGTCGGTTGCGCGCGCGAACACGCGGCCGTGTGCGGCAGCCACGCCGAGGGCGTCGAAGAACTCGACGGTCACGAACGCCCCCTCGAGTTGCACCGGCTCGCCCGGCCGCGGCGCGACGGTGACGAGGATGCTGCGGTAGCCGGCCAGCGCGGCGAGCGACTGGTTGGCGCGCTGCAGGTCCCGGAAGTCGGCCGCCGAGTGCCCGCCGCGCGTGTCGTTAGCCGATGTCGTGTAGACGCGCACGATGCGGTCGGGCTCGCCGAAGGGCAGCGGCCGCAGCAGCACGCCGTTCACGACGCTGAAGATGGCGGTGTTGGCGCCGATCCCGAGCGCGAGCGTGACGACCGCGACGATCGTGAAGCCGGGACTCGCGGCCAGCGTTCGCAGCGCGTAGCGCAGATCGTTCATCGGGACAGTTTAAGGTCGATCGTCCTGGTCTCGCCCGCCGCGAGGGAGACACCCGTCGTTCCGGCACGCAGCCCCTCGAGCAGTTCCGGATCGCCCGACTCCAGGTACTCCAGCGCGACCAGGAGGTACTGCTCGGGCGGCAGGCCGGTCAGTTTGAAACTGCCGCTCTGATCCGGCCGCGCGGTGCGGACGAACCGGGTGTACGCGCCACGCTTGCGGCTGTCGGAGGCGAAGGCTACCACGACGTAGTCGGTCGGCGCCTGGCCGTTCGCGCCACGCACCGTCCCGGTTACCGAGCCGACTCGCTGGGTCAACAGGAACTCCAGGCACGTGACGTCCTCTCCGGGCTTGACTCGATCGGGGTATCGGTGAGACCCGCTTCGTGGAGCTTGCGCATGGAACCGCCTTGCGTCGTGTCATTGAGACTCCGGGGCGGCCGCTCCGCAGCGATCCCGCCGCCGGGATTCCGCCGGCACGGCGGCGGTCTGCCGTCGGTAGGCGGTCACGCCTCCCGCCACCGGGCCGCTGGAGATGGCGGGTGAATTGCTTGATTAGACTGGGCCCGGCCGGAGTGAAGGCGATGCGCCCTTGCCATCTGCTTGCCGTTTCCGGGGCGGCCGCGCTGCTTGCGGTTGCCGGGTGCGAGAAGTCCCCGGCCGAACCGACGCCGCCGCCCTCGCCGTCGTGCTCGTTCCAGCTCTCCGCGTCCACCAGCAGCTTCGGCTTCGAGGGCGGGACGGCGTCGATCACCGTATCCACCGCGGCCGCATGCACCTGGTCGGCGCGCTCGGAGTCGCCGTGGGTGACGATCCAGTCCGGCGCCTCGGGGACCGGACCCGGAACGGTCGCCCTGGCCGTTGCCGCCAACGCGGAGGCCTCGGCACGCGAAGGCACGGTCCTCGTGGCCGGCCAGTCGATGAGGCTCACGCAACAGGGGCGCGCGCCCTGCGACTACTCCCTCGCTCCCGACGGCGCGCGCTTCGACGCGGACGGCGGCTCGGGGTCGCTGGCGCTGACGACCGCGGCGCACTGCGCGTGGACGGCGACGACGAGCGATGGGTGGATCTCGCTCACCGTCGCGTCGGGAACGGGCAGCGGCGCCGTGAACTACACCGTCGCCGGGTGGTCGGGCGACGACGAACGCGCCGGGACGATTCGCGTCGGGACCGCCGTGACCACGATCCGCCAGTCGCGGGATCTGCGTACTTGCAGGTACGTCGTGACACCGACCGAGTTCGTCCTGCACTGGCACGGCGAGGGTGGCGACATCCACGTCTCTACCGACTCGGACTGCACGTGGACGGTCGCCGATTCGGCCGATTGGATCTCGACGCCCGGCGCCGAATCACACACCGGATCTGGCACGGCGGTTTTCGTCACGAGTATTTACCTGGTGAACGGCACGCGGCGCGCGCCGGTTGAGATCCGATGGCCGACCGCGACGGAGGGGCAGAACGTGTGGGTGACGCAGGAAGGCTGCCGCTACGGCGCCTACCCGACCAGCCTGACCTTCGCAGCCGGGGGCGGCAGCGAACACGTGTACGTCGTCACGCAACCGGTCACGGTCAACTGCAACCTCGGGTGTCCATGGACGGCAGAACCCGCGGCGTCGTGGATACGCATCGCCTCGGGCAGCCCCGGCAGCGGCGACGACCGGTTCCGCGTCGAGGTCGGCGCGAACAACAGCGGCGTCGCACGGTCGGGCACGATACGCGTCGGCGGACAGACAATCACGGTGTCACAGGCTGGACTGTGAGCCCAGTGAAGTGGTCAGGGGTTGATTAAGTGGTAAGGGGCCCGGCCACGGGCAGACTGCTACCTTTCACCGGCCGTTTCCAATTACCATCTGCCGTGCAGGATTCCTCGTACACATCCTGTCTGTGCGCATTCGTTCACTGTCCCGGAGGGCGTGATGCGACGACGTGATTTCTTGACGACGATGGCTGCGGCTGCCGCACTGCCGCACGTGACGGCACAGGGAGCCGACGCGGCTCCGGCGGCGACGCCGCCGCTGAAGCTGGGCCTCGCGTCCTACTCGGCGCGCAAGTTCCCGCTCGAGAAGTGCCTCGAGATGGCGAAGGCGATGGACGTCAAGTACATCAACTTCAAGGATGTCCACATTCCTCGCACCGACCCGCCGGCGGCGATCAGGGCGGCGCGCGCGAAGGTGGAGGCGGCCGGGCTGACGATCATGGGCGGCGGCACGATCTACATGAAGAACGATGAAGCGGCGATCCGAAAGGACTTCGAATACGCCCGCCTCGCCGGCATGCCGCTCATCGTCGCCGGCCCGAGCCTCGACTCGCTGGACACGGTGGAGAAGGTCGCGAAGGAACACAAGATCCGCGTCGCCATCCACAATCACGGGCCGGAGGACAAAGTCTTCCCGTCACCCTACGACGCCTACAAGGCGATCAAGGGTCGCGATCCGATCATGGGCCTGTGCGTGGATATCGGGCATACGGTCAGGACGGGCGTCGATCCGGCGAAGGCGGTGCTGGAACTGCGCGATCGCGTCTACGACATGCACGTGAAGGACCTTGCCGACTTGAAGGACCGCGACAGCCAGGTGATTGTGGGGAAGGGCGCGATCGACTTCCCGGCGCTGTTCCGAGCGCTGATCGCGATCAACTTCACGGGCCACGTGGCGCTCGAGTACGAGATTCACGAGAACGACCCGCTGCCCGGGATGCTGCAGTCGGTCGCCTACATGCGCGGGGTGCTGGCGGGGATCAGGGCGACGACATAGATTGGGTTCCGGGGGTTCCGGGAGTTCCAGGAACCCTCGGAACCGGAACGACGGAACCAACGGAACCTTTGCGGGAACCTACGGAACCTTCAAGGAACCCCGACCCCCGCTGCCGCTGTCCGCGCCACGAACAGGCCGCGATCGGTCAGGCCAATCGGGTCGTGCTCGGCGTCGAGCCCGGCGCTCCGGAACGCGTCAAGCATCTCCGCCGGCGTGAACAGCCCGAGCTCGTGGACCTCCGACGCGCGCCGCGTCGAGGTGCCGTCCGTGATTTCGTAGTCGAAGCGGAGGCGGCAGAGCGGGCCGTCGACCTCCACGCGGCTGACGCGCGTGACCTGCACGCCCTCGCCCTCGACGGTATTCCGCACCACCCGCCCCAGATCGAGCTTGCCCGGCGGCAGCCACGGCTCGACGACGACGACGCCGCCGGGGGCGAGGTGCTCGCGGAAGCACCTGAGCGCCGAGCGGACGCGATCGAGCGTCTTCAGATAGGCAATCGAGCTGAACAGGCACGTGACGGCGTCGTAGCGCGGCTCGAGGTCGAAGTCGGCCATGTCCGCCTCGAAGAACCGGCCCTCGGGGTGCTTCGCGCTGGCGATGCGCACGAACGCCGGATCCAGGTCGAGCCCGTCGACCGCGAACCCGTCCGCCGCGAGGAGGCGCGCGTGCTCGCCCGTCCCGCAGCCCACGTCGAGAATCGTCCGGCACGCCGGATTCGCGCGACGGAGCACCCGCCCGAGTGCCTGCGCCTCGCCCTCGTAGTCCTTGAGGGTCGAGTAGAGCATGTCGTAGAGATCTGCCGACTCGGTGAACATCTCACCACCCCATCTTCCGGCCGCGGTTCTGCTCGTCGAGCCACGTCTTGAGCGGCGCGAAGTACTCGAGCATCGCCGAGGCGTCCATCTCGCGCTGGCCGGTCAGCGCCTCGAGCGCGTCCGGCCACGGCTTCGACGCGCCGAGCGCCATCATCGCCTGCAGCCGCCGGCCCGCCTCGGCGTTGCCGTAGATCGAGCAGCGGTGCACGGGCGCCGTGCAGCCCGTCGCCTTCGCCAGCGCGCGGTGGAACTGGAACTGCAGGACCTGCGCGAGGAAATAGCGCGCGTACGGCGTGTTCGACGGCACGTGGAACTTCGCGCCGGGATCGAAGAACTCCTCGCCGCGCGGCGAGGGCGGCGCCACCCCCTGGTTCTTCAACTTGAGCTGCCACCAGGCCGCGTTGTAGCCGGCAGGCGGGATCGCGCCGGAGAACACCTGCCACCGCCACTGGTCCACGAGCAGGCCGAACGGCAGGAACGCCAGCCGATCGAGCGCGGCCTTCAGCAGCAGCCCCGTGTCGGCGGACGCGTCCGGCGCCCGGTCGAGCAGCCCGATCTTGACCAGGTACTCAGGCGTGACCGATAGCGCGATCGTGTCGCCCAGCGCCTCGTGGAAGCCGTCGTGGGCGCTGTCGCGGAACACCATCGGCAGCGTGTTGTAGGCGCGCTGGTAGTAGTTGTGCCCGAGCTCGTGGTGAATCGTCGAGAAGTCCTCGGCGGTCACGTCGATGCACATCTTGATGCGCAGGTCCTCGACGCTGTCCACGTTCCAGGCGCTCGCGTGGCACACGACCTCGCGGTCGCGCGGCTTCACGAACAACGACCGCTCCCAGAAGGTCCCGGGCAGCGGCGCAAAGCCCAGCGACGAGAAGAAGCGCTCGCCGATCCGGACCATCTCCCGCGGATCGATCTTCTTCGCCTTCAACCGATCGGTCAGCGAGTAGGTCTGCCGGTCTCCCTCCGGCGCGAGCAGATCGTAGATGTTCGACCAGTCCTGCTGCCACAGATTCCCGAGCAGGTGTGCCGGGATGGGCCCGCCTTCCGGGACGGCCTCGCCGTACTTCGCCCGCAGGCGGGCTCGGGCGTAGGCGTGCAAGGAGAGGTACAGCGGCCGGAGCTGCTCCCAGAGGCGGTCGAGCTCCCAGGCGAACGTGTCGGACGGCATGTCGTACTTGCTCCGCCACATCGCGCCGGTGTCCGCAACGCCGATCACTTTCGCGCCCCGGTTCGAGAGCTCGATGAAGCGCGTGTAGTCCTTTCGGAACGGCGGCGAAATCGTGTGCCAGCCCTCCCACACCTCGCGCAGGCGCGCCGGGTCGCGGCTCTCCGCGAGGATCTCGGTGATCTTCTCGACGTCGAGGCAGTCCTCCTCCGGCGGCGACGGGCCGGCGGACGGCCTCGGCGCAGCCGGCGGGCAGTACTTGCCGCTGCCGTAAGCGCTCTCCATCGATGCGAGCAGCCGCGTCAGCTCCTCGGCCTCCTTCGGATCCGGCGGCGCCGAGATCGTCAGCGAGTTCTTCAGGACGTACAGTTGCCGGCGATCGCCGGGCGAGACCTCCACCTTGTCGAAGCGGAAGGCCTCTTTGGCGAAGGCGGTCGTCGCATTCACCAGCGCCTCGTTCGCCTGCGCCGCGATGATCTCCGTGTCGGGTGTGATGTAGGTCGCCTGCGTCCAGCCGGCCCGGCTGGCAGCGTTTACCAGCTCGAGCAGCTCGGCGTTGACGTGCTCGAGAAACGCGCGCGCGCCTGCCGCGGTGGCCGGGAAGGACGCGGGCTGAGGCGCCGGCGTCGTGCCGGCCTGCCCGGCCGACGACACGAGCGTGAACGCGAGGAGGACGGAAAGACCAACACCGGATATTAGCCGCGCCATGCGGCTATGGTAATCCGCCACGGCGGCGTTGCCGAAGCCGGCGCGGTTCGACTCCCGCGAAGCGGCCCCGACATCTCACCGGCGCTGCCTTGAGCGCGGTCAGCAAGACACCCGCGCGTGTCTCGAAATCCTGGTAGGAGCCGAAGGGCCGCGCGTCGCGCTCGCCGCGGATCCGGCCGCGAAGCGCCAGGTCGGACGTCAGCAGCGCCGGCTCCGGTCCGCCTGCGGCGTTGAGATCGAACTCGACCGGGAACGGCTCGCCGAGCGCACCCCACCCGCTGCAGGTTTCGCTGCCCGCCTACACCCAGGGGCGTCGCGGTCGCATGAATCCGGAATCTTCCTACGGCGTTTTCGTCGGCGGCTTGTGGAACCCGCGCTCCACCGCGTCGGCCGGATCGGTCGAAACCGGATGATCGCGCCAGAGCCAGCGCATCATGTCGGGCAGGATCGCGCCGCCGTGCTTCTGGCTGTGTCGGCCGATCCCCCACAGGTAATTCAGGTCGTACCCTCTCTCGGTCAGCGCCCGCGCGAGGCGCACGTTCTGCAGGAACCAGTCGCGCGTTTCGTCGTAGGTGCCGCTGCGCCCGCGTTCCCGGTGGTCGTTGCGGCCGTCCTGCATGTAGATGCGAATTGGCTTCTTCGGGCCCTTGCGCACGACGTCCGCGTAGGCGTGGCCGCCGCGGATGTCCACGAAGCTGCCAATCAGGCTGAGCACCTTGCGAAAGTGCTGCGGCCGTTCCCACGCCACGGTGAAGGCGGCAATCGCGCCGGAGCTCGCGCCGCCGATGCCGTGATGTTCCGGGTCCGTCGAGATGTTGTAGTCCTTCGCCACTGCGGGCAGCAGCTCCTCGACGATCACGCGCGCGTAGCGATCGTCCAGCGAGTTGTACTCGGTCGGCCGGTTCGTGCTGCGATCGCCCCAGTCCTGCGGCGTCGGCTCCGGCTGTTCCGGGGTGCGTCCCGGGTTGATGAACACGGCGAGCATCACCGGCAGCTCGCGACGCCAGATCAGGTTGTCGAGGACGTTCGGGACGCGCAGGTCGCCCTCCATGTTCCTGAAGGCCTGTCCGTCGTTGAAGACCATCAGGCTCGCCGGCGCAGCCGGCGAATACTGGGCCGGCACGTAGATCCAGTAGGTGTGCTGCGTGCCCGGATAGGCCTGGCTGGGCAGCGTGAACGGCCCCTTCATCTCGCCCTTCGGAACACCCTCGCGCGGCAGGGAGTCGGGACCGAGCTGATAGAAGGCGTCGGGATTCGGTGGCTCTGGGAGCGATTGCTGCGCGTGAACAGCAGCGGCCGCAAGCGTTGCACCGGCAAGACAGGCAAGTCGTCTCATGAACGTCCTCCGCGAGGCCGTAGGTCCGCGCCCAGTCTAACGCGGCACCTCGGCCGGCACTTCCTCACTGCGCGTGAAGCGCCGCTTTCCACGCGCTGCGCGCGCGGACGCCCCTTCGTCCCTCGACTCCGCTCGGGACGACCCTGAGCGTGCCGAAGGTCGGGCCTGCGAGCTCATCC